>NZ_BOMV01000017.1 GCF_016862375.1 Paractinoplanes rishiriensis
ACATCCCCCTCCACAGCCGCGCCCGACGGCCGCTGATGTATCGCTGTGCGCTACAAATGCGGGGATGAGAGCTTCCCGCCGTACCCTCCTCGGTGTCGCTTTTGCCGCACTCACCGCTAGTTGCGGACGTGGCCCGGACCCCGCGGGCGCCGGCACGGCACCGCTCGAGGTGGGCGTGCTCTATGCCGGGCTCACCTATCCGGCGGGATTCGGGGCCGGGGTGCAATATGCGACACACCGCACCAACCGGATCGGTGGCCGGAGTGTCGCCGTGCAGTGGGTCGACGACCAGGGCGATCCGGAGGTCGCCACGGCAGCCGCCGAACGGTTGATCGCGCGGGGTGTCCGGGTGCTGGCGGGCGGTAGCACTTCGGAGGTGGCGTTGCGGCTCGCCACATTGGCCGCCGCGCATCGCGTCCTGTTCATTTCCGGGCCGGCGGAAGATGACACAATTACCGGCGTCAATAGATATACGTTCCGGTCCGGCCGGCAGGCATATCAGGATCTGCTCGCTCTCCGGGCCGTGGCCGGCACCTTGAAGAATGCTCTGCTGGTCGCCCCTTCGCCGGACGCACTCGCGGCGGCGGCTCCGGTCTTCGGCATTCCCGGCGTGGTCGCCCCGCCGGACGCGAAGGGAATCGATCAGCGGCCCGACCAGGTGATCGTGCTGCCCGGGCCGTGGCCGGCGGCGTTCTGGGAGACGCTGGTCCGGGATCATCCCTCGGTTTTCACCGTTCTCGGCGCGCGCAGCACGTGGCGCGACTACGGCACCGCCGGGAGTGCGCTCCGCCTGGCCGGCTACTACTTCGACGGCGCCGAGAACAATTTCGCGTCCCGGCAGATGCGCGCTTTCGCGCCCGGCCGCCGCAGCGACCTGAGCCAGCCGGCCGGTTTCGTCGGCGCGCAGCTGGTCGTGCGCGCCCTCCAATACGGCCCCGACGACGTGGACCGGATGATCGCGGCGCTGGAGGGTTTCGAGTTCAGCTCGGCGAACGGCTTTCCGCTACGGGTACGGGCCGAGGACCACGCTCTGGTGCAGCCGATGTTCCAGGCGTGGCTCATCCCGGTCGGAACGGGATACAGCGCCATCACCGCCGCCAAACTGGACGCCGCCGTGGTCGCCCCGCCGCCGGTCCGCGCTCAGTGGCGATGACCGGCGACGTCGACCCGGAAGGAAAGCGCCGGCCCCGGATTCGGTGAGGTCTTGCGAGCCAACACGTAGCCGGGCGATTCCAGGCGCAGATCGAGCCGGTGGAACATCCGCGCCATGGTGACCAGCATCTGCACGTCGGCGAGCGTCTTGCCGAGACAGACATGTTGCCCGCGTCCGTACGGCGAATAGGCGCCGGTCTGCAGATGCTCGGCGCGCGGCTTCTCATACCGGTCAATGTCGAACCGCATCGGATCCGGAAAGAACTCTTCCAGAAAATGCGGCACCGTGGTCCCGATGTAAATCGTCTCGCCCGCGCTTATCCGGTGGCCCTGGAAGGTGAAATTCCGGGTGGCCGTACGCATTTGCACCACCGCGACGGGATAGAGCCGCATGGTCTCCATGAGCGCTCCCCGAATTGACGGGATGCCACGGAGATCGCGCTCGGTGATGCTGGGCCGCGCGAACAATTCGGCCGCCTCCTGCTGCACCCGCTGGAGCACGCCGGGGTGCTTGAGCACCGCATAGACCATGGCCGCGGTCGTGTTGGCGACGGTGTCCATCCCGGCGACGTAGGGGCCGGTCGCGCAGATCAGCAGGTCGCTGTCGGGCATCGCGGTGGGGCGTTCCCGGTTGGCGCGCATGAGGTCGTCCAGGAGGATGGCCGGCTTGATGCCCGGGGCGCTTCCCGGGGCCGCGCCCGGATCGGCACCCGCGGCCACCCGGGCACGGTCGGCGATCATCCGCTCGCTCAACTCGAGCACCCGCCGACGCGCACGCCGGTACCGCGGATCGCGCAGCAGCAGCCGCGGCCGCTGCCTGGTGACCAGCACGTTGATGATGTACGTGGTGGCCAGCCGGATGTCCGCCACATATTCCGGCCGGGCGGCGCCGGTCATCAGCTCACCCAGCTGATCGGTCACCAGCGTCTGCATCGACCGCAACACCGGAACAGTCGTCCCCGGCCGCCAGGAGCGGTCGATGTTCCGGTCCGTGATCGCCACCAGCTCGTCGAGCCGGTCCGCGATCGCCTCCCGTGAGTAGCCGCGCCGCATGATGTCGCGCAGCTCCTTGTGCGACGCGCCGTCCTCTCCCGGCAGCGTGCGGGTGGCACCGTACTCGTCGACCAGCCCGCTCCAGAATTCCCTGGAACGCAGGCTCTCCCGGCCTTCCTGCGTGCCCAGGAACTCCGCCGCCTCCGGCCCGGCGAGCACCGCCTGCTCCCGCCCGAGCACCCGGATGCGGAAGACCGGACCATGCTCCCGATAACAGTCCACAAAGAACTGAGCAGGGTCCTTCGCCATCCGCAACGCGTTGCCCAGTACCGGATGCCCGCGCACCACCGGCGTCTCCACGCAACGCATAGTATCCATCCGCACCACTGTTAGCGACCCCGTCGGACCCCTCCGCTACCGTGGGATGGTGAAGTCGGCGCCGTCGCGAGTCCTGGTCTACGGGGTCACCGGGTCCGGGAAGACGACGCTGGCCCGGCAGCTCGGCGAGCGGCTGGGAGTGCCCTGGCACCCGGCCGACGATCTCGCCTGGGAACCGGGCTGGGTGCTCGTGCCGAATGAGGTCCAGCGCCGGCGGGTGGCGGCCATCTGCGCCGGCGAGCGCTGGATTCTCGACAATGCGTACGGCTCCTGGACCGACATCCCGCTGCGCCGGGCCGATCTGGTAATCGGGCTCGACTATCCGCGGTGGTTGTCGCTGGGCCGCCTGCTGCGTCGCTGCGCCCACAATCTCGTCCGCCGGACGCCGGTCTGCAACGGCAACGTCGAGACCTGGCGGCAGACTTTCTCGCCCGACTCCATAGTCGTGTGGCATTTCAAGTCGTTCAAACGCCGCCGGCGACGCATGCGGCAATGGCAGGCAGAGCTGTCCGAGCCGCGGATCCTCCTCTTCCGATCGCCGGGTGCGGTCACCGCATGGCTGCGCGGCCTCCGGTGACGACGCTGAGAATTGGCGCCTGCCAGACCCCTGAGCTGCTGGGCGACCCGGACGCGGCCCTCGATCTGATCGCCGGTTTCGCCCGGCACGACGTGGATCTGCTCCTCTTTCCCGAGTGTTTCCTGCAGGGTTATCTGGTCACCGCCGAGCACGTCGAGAGGTGGGCGATCGACCTGTCCTCGGACGCTTTCGCGGCGATCCTCGACAGGCTGGCCCCGATCCGCCAGACCCTGGTTCTCGGCTTGATCGAACGGCGCGGCCCCCACTTCTTCAACACCGCCGCGGTGATATCCGGCGGCCGCTTCCTGGGCGCGTACCGCAAAGTGCATCTGGTCCCCGGTGAATTGATTTTCACCCCGGGGGACGCCTATCCGATTTTCGAAAGCGGTGGCGTCCGTTTCGGCATCAACATCTGCTTCGACGCCCGATTTCCCCGCGCCGCCGCAGCCGTGGCCGCCCAGGGCGCAGATCTGCTCGTGGTGCCGGCGCAGAACATGATGCGACGCGTCAACGCCGCTCGTTGGCAAGGGCGAAACATCAAGATCGGAGCAGAGCGCGTACGCGAGACAGGCCTGTGGCTGGCCCTGGCCGACGTCACCGGAGAACGCGGCGAAGACCGCATCGGACTGGGCCCGACCTGCGTCATCAACCCGGACGGGCAGGTCGTGACGCAGGTCCCCGATGGCAGCACCGGCATCGCGATCGCCGAAATTGTCGTACCGGCCCGCTAACGCCTGCTACCGTCGCGTCACTTATCCACAACTGCACACCATGCACAGGGACGAAGGGCGGGATCACACCTGGAGGCAGGTCGTGTTCCGCCCGTTTTCATGGGTTTTACGCACTCAAGGCGCCCCGGTCCCCCTGCTGGCAACCTTCGTGGGCTCTCTGCCGATCGGCATGCTGACCCTCGGCATTCTGCTGCTGGTCCGCCAGACAACCGAGTCGTACGCCGTAGCCGGCACCGCCGCCGGGGCGTTCAGCTTCGGTAATGCCCTGGGCCTGCTGATCCAGGGCCGCCTGATCGACCGCCACGGCCCGGCCCGGGTTCTGCTGACCGCCGCGACGTTGTGCCCCACCCTGCTGGTGACGCTCACCGTGACGATCACGCAGCACGCCGCCGCCCCGCTGCTGATAACCCTGGCCGCGGCGTCCGGCGCCACCCTCCCCGCCACCGTCACCGGGATGCGCGTGCTGTGCCCACGCCTGCTTCCCGACCCCGGCGACCGGACAGCCGCCTATGCGTTGCTGGCCACCCTGTTCCAGGTAGCCATGGTCACCGGACCCCTGCTGGTCGCCGCCCTGGCGCTGACCGGCACCGCAACCCCGGTCCTGCCCACCGCGGCCGCCCTGACCGCAGCCGGCGGTCTACTTTTCGCCACCGCACCCGCCGTCCGGGCCTGGAGTCCGCCGTCGACCACGCGCCCGGCCGGCCGAATCCGGTCAGCGATCCGCACGCCGGTGGTCACTCTCGTGCTGGGCACCTTCGGCGTCGGCGCCGCGACCGGCATGCTCACCGTCGCGGTCGCCGCGGCCCGGCCCGCGCTCGCCGGTTTGCTGTTCGCGGCCTTCGCGGCCGGCGAGCTGCTGGGCGGCCTGGTCTACGGCGGCGTTCGCTGGACCTTGCCGAACCCTGTCCGACTCATCGTGGGCCAGTGCGGGATGTCAGCGGCGGTAGCCCTGCTCGCGCTGTCCTCGGGCACCGGCTGGCCGATGCCGGCGTCGATGCTCCTGATCGGTGCGCTCACCGCCCCGGCCGCGATAGCCGGCTCGGCGCTGCTGGACGACGTGGTGCCGCCGGGTTCGCTGGGCCGCGCTTACACCATGCTGGTCGCCGCCGGCCTGATCGGCGTCGCCGCCGGCAATGCCACCGCCGGCCGCCTGGCCGGCGACACCCGCACGACCTTGCTCCTGACCGCGGTCACCTTGAGCGCCGTCGCCGCCTGGACGCTGGCCCGCCGCCGGACGCTGGTATCGCAAACAACCTGATGACGACACTGCCGGCGACCGGCCACAGCGCCGGGTTACCGGCCCGGCTGCCGCGCAGGTCGTCGCCGCCGGTCGCGCGCAGGAAGACGGCCGGCGAGCCGGGTTAGCGTGCAAGACGGCCGCGCAGGTCGTCGCCGCCGGTCGCGCGCAGAGAGACGGCCGGCCGAGGCGGTTAGCGGGCAAAGACGACCGCTGCCGGCCCGTCGAGCCGGCGTCCGGATCGCCGGACGGGCGGGCTCAGGCCGCGGAATCGACTCCGACCGTGACGCCCGGAATGTCATCCGGATAGATCGCCACCCGGTTCCGGCCGGCGTGTTTCGCCCGGTAGAGACACTCGTCGGCGCGGCCTAGCAGGGTGCCGACGTCCGAGTCGGTGGCCGCCAGATAGGCGACGCCCACACTGATCGTTACCGGGAGCGGACCGGCGACGGTGTCCACCGGCGTCTCGGCAATCGCCGCCCGCAGCCGCTCGGCGACGATCGGAGCGGCGTCGCCGGCATCGGGCAGGACGACGGCGAACTCCTCACCGCCGTAGCGGCACACGACATCGCCGTCGCGAATGCCGTCGCGCAAGCGGGCGGCCACCGTCCGGATGACATCATCACCGGCCTGATGGCCCCACGTGTCGTTGATCCGCTTGAAGTGGTCGATATCGGCCATGATCACCGCCAACGGCTGCCTCCCGCCGCGGGCCTCGGCCAGCTCGTGCCCGGCGATCTCCATGAAGTGCCGCCGGTTGGCCACCTGGGTCAGGCCGTCGATGGTCGCCAGTTGACTGACCTGGCTGAACAGCCGGGCGTTCTCGTAGGCGACCATGCTCTGCGCGATGACGGCGGCGAGGATCTCCACCTGCGCCGGCCCGAAGGCGTCCGTCTGATCGCTCGCCAGCACCAGGAAGCTCACCGGCTCGGCGCGCACGGACAGCGGCATGCACAACCAGCTGGCCAGAGGTACGTCCGCGTCGATGAACGCGGCCGTCCACTGGTCGTCCGCACTCGCGGTGACGCCGCCGCCGGAGACGTCCGCCCCGACGCTCTCGTCCGGCGGCACGAGCCAGGCGCGGCTCGCGCCGACAAGTCGCTGGGCGGCTGCGGTCAGCGTTTCCAGCACGACGTCCGGGTCCAGCTTTCCGCCGACCTCGTTCATCGCTACCCGGAGCGTGTCGGCGAGGTCGCGCTCGCGCGCAACGGTGGCGACCGTGACCTCGAGCTGAGCTGCCCGGGCCGTCTCCAGCGCCACCGCCACCTGGTTGGTGATAGCGGTGAGAATGTCGGACGACCGAGGGTTTGCCGGCGGATTCGAGGCACTTCACCGCGGCGGGGCAGGCGACATCGGGGCAACGGGGCACCGGGGCAACGGGGCAACAGGGCACCGCGGCACCGCGGCACCAGACGAGACGTCCACCGAGATCGTCCGGGCGACGAGCGGCCAGGCCGGCCGCATCTGCGGCCACCGCCGGCCGCTACTCGTTGCGTTTGACGGCGGCGTCCCAGCCGGTCACCTCGCCGGCCGTGCGCTCGCGCGGGCCCACGTAGTCGGCCGACGGGCGGATGATTTTGGCGAGGCGCTTCTGTTCGAGGATGTGGGCGCTCCAGCCCGCCGTCCGCGCGCACGTGAACATGGGGGTGAACATCTCGGCCGGGACCTGGGCGAAGTCGAGCACCACCGCGGCCCAGTACTCGACATTCGTCTCCAGGATCCGGTCGGGTTTGCGTTCGCGCAGCTCGGCGAGGGCGGCCTTCTCCAGTTCGCGGGCGGCCTCGTAACGCGGGGCGCCCAGCTCCAGCGCCGCCTCGCGCAGGATCGTGGCGCGCGGGTCCTCGGCCCGGTAGATCGCGTGACCGAAACCCATCAGGCGGCGGCCGCTGTCGAGGAGTCCTTTCACGTGCGCCCTCGGGTCCTTGCCGCCCTCGACCGCCTCGATCATGCCCAGCGCGCGGGCGGGCGCGCCGCCGTGCAACGGGCCGGACAGGGCCGCGGCGGCCGCCGACAGGCACGCCGGCACGTCGGCGCCGGTGCTGGCCACGACGCGAGCCGCGAAGGTTGACGCGTTCATGCCGTGTTCCGCCGTGCAGATCCAGTAGCGGTCGATCGCGGCCACGTGCCGCGGGTCCGGCTCGCCCTGCCAGCGGATCATGAAGCGTTCGGTGGCGTTCCGTCCCTCGTCCACGCGCCGTTGGGGCACCGCGGGCAGGCGCGCTCCACGGGCGGACTGGGCCACGTACGACAACGTCATCACCGACGCCCGGGCCAGGTCCTCCCGCGCCTGGTCCTCGTCAATGTCGATCAGCGGTCGCAGACCCCAGTACGGCGCCAGCATCGACACCGCGGCCTGCACGTCGACCCGGATGTCGCCCGAGTGCACCGGAATCGGGAACGGTTCAGCAGCGGGCAGGCCGCGCCCGAAATCACCGTCGGCGAGCAGGCCCCACACGTCGGCGAAGGACACGCGTCCGGCCAGCTCACGAATGTCGACGCCGCGATAGCGCAACGCCCCGCCGTCCCGGTCGGGCTCGGCGATCTCGGTGTCGAACGCGACGACACCGGCCAATCCTGGGTTGACTGTCAACATGACATCAACATGTAACGTCGCAATATTGATGTCAACATTGATCCAGTCAATATGAGAGCATCTCCACATGCACCCCGACTCCCCATTGCTGACCACCGACGACGTCGCCCACCGCCTCGGCGTCAAACCCACGACCGTGTATGCCTACGTCAGTCGCGGCCTGCTCCCCAGCAGGCGCAACGCCGACGGCAAGGGCAGCCTCTTCGCCAAGCACGACGTCGACGCGTTCGTGGCCGCCCGCAAGCGACCCACGACGCCCGGCATCCAGACCGGCATCACCCTGATCAAGGACGGCAACCTGTACTACCGGGGCCGCGACGCCTGCGTCCTGGCCCGCACCGCCTCGTTCGAAGCGGTCGCGACCCTACTCTGGGCCGGCGACCTGGAGCACGTTGATCTCGCACCGAACAGGTCGGTCCAAGATCTCGCCGGCCAGGTCATCGCCCCGCTCCCGCTGTCCGCCCGCACCACCGACCGGCTGCGCGTGATCGTCGCTGCGGCCGCCGCAGCCGACCCGCTCCGCTTCGACACCAGCGCCGCCGCCGTGATCGCCACCGGGCGCGCGATGCTGGCCACCATGGTCGCGTCGCTCCCATTCGCCAGCGGCGTCACACCGATGGCCGTGTACGAGCGGGAGAGTGCCGGCACCCGCCCGCTCGCCGAGGTACTCTGGCACCGCCTCACCACTGAGCCGCCGCGTCCCGCCGACTACGAGGTGCTCAACTCCGCGCTGGTCCTGCTGGCTGACCACGACATCGCCGCCTCGACCCTGGCCGCCCGCGTCGCCGCGTCGACCCGTGCCCACCCGTACGCGGTCGTCAGTGCTGGTCTTGCCGCTCTTGACGGGCCCTACCACGGCGCACAGAGCGGACTGGCCCACGCGCTGCTCACCGAGGCGATGACCAGGAAGGACCCGGTGGCGACAATCGCCGACCGCCTCCGCGTGGGCGGCACGATCCCCGGCTTCGGCCACCCGCTCTATCCCGACGGCGACCCGCGCGCCGGCACACTGCTGGAGATGCTCGCCCCCGGCCCGGTCCGCGACACGGCGACCGAAATAGCCCAGGCGATGAGCACGCGCCCCAACATCGACTTCGCGACGGCGGCGCTGGCGCTGCACTACCGGATGCCGGCCGACGCCGGCGAGGCGATCTTCGCGGTGGCCCGCACGGCCGGGTGGCTGGCGCACGCTTTGGAGGAGTACGGCGATCGCCCGGGCCGCTTCCGCCCGACCGGCCAGTACTCCGGCGCCGAACCCGGAACCCCGACCGGCTGACCCGGCACAGAACCCCGGAACCCGGAACCCGACCGGCCGACCCGGCACAGAACCCCGGAACCCGGAACCCGACCGGCTGACGCCGGGGCGGAATGCCCCGGCACCGGCCCCGCCGCCCCTAGGCTCGGCGCGTGACGGATCCGCGCGTCAAGATGTGGAATCACCTGCTCTCCACGCCGAGACCGTTTCTGGTCGAAAGGCTGGAGATCACCGAGTCGGAAGCGTTCGCCGATCAGGTGGTGCACCTCGACTCGGCTACCGTGCTGGCCGGCAGCCACGGCGGCGGTAAGAGCCTGTTCCTCGCGCTGCTGGAGGCGATCTTCGGCGCGCAGATCGGCAGCCCGCCCTACGTCGGCAGCCAGCGGCACGGCGATCCGGGCGTGGAATGGGCGGACGGCAAGGTGCGGGTCACGGTGCGGCGCGGCGACGAGCGCCTGACCCGTCTCATCGACCTCTCCGAGTCGGCCGAGCAGCGGGAGGCGGCGTGGAACGGCACCTTCGCCTACGACCGCTGGACCACCCGGATCACCGCCGCCGAACTGGCGAGCGGCCTCGAGTTCTACGTTCAGGAGTTCGACCCGAACTCCTACGGCGACCACCGGCGCTACACGGCCGCGGAGCTGTCGGCAGTACGCAACATCCTGGGCCGCAGCTACCGGTCGGTGGATGTTCTGACCCTCCTGCTGGGCGGCAGCTGGCATGCCCCGTTCGTCATCGCGAAGGAGATCGCGAAGGAGATCGCGAAGGAGGACGACCGGATCGTGACCAGCACCGTGATGAGCCTCGGCGAGTCCTGGGTCCATCAGACGATCTGGGAGTTGCACCGGATTCCGGAGGGCACCGTGGTGACGATCGACGAGCCGGAGTCCTACCTGGCCACCAAGGGCCAGCGCCCGTTCATCGACGAGATCGCCCGGCAGGCCATGCGCAGCAAGTCGCAGCTGATCATCGCCACGCACTCGCCCGACATCCTGTCCCGGTTCCCGATCGCCCACACGAGGATGTGCATCCGGGACACTTCGGACGGCAGGGTCCGCATCGTGCAGCCCGCCTCGCCCGCCGAGATCCACAGCGCCGTCGGCATACGCGCCGACCTGCGCACGATCGTGCTGGTCGAGGACGACTTCGCGGCCACCGTCCTGCGGGAGATCCTGGGCAGCGTCAACGCGGACGCCGCCGGCATCGAGATCGTTCCGGCCGGCGGCAAGGACAAGGCGATCGCCGCGGCCGACGTGCTGCGGCGCACCGACCGGCTGCGCTGCTTCGCCGTCCTGGACGCCGACCAGCGCGCCCGCTGCGACGGCCGGACGATCCACGCGCTCCCCGGCGACAGCGATCCGGAGCGCGAGCTGCTGCGCCATGCCACGGAGTTTCCCGAGGCGGTGGCCGCGGCGCTCGGGCGGCCGGCCGACACGATCCGGTCGGCGCTGGTGGCCTGCGAGTTCGTCGACCACCAGTACCAGCTCGGCACCTTCGCACGGCACGTCGGCGTGGATGTCGCCTTTGTGACCGGAGTGCTGATCCGGGGCTGGCTGCCGCGGGTCGCCGGGCAGGCGACCGCGCTGGCGGACACAATCGCCGGATGAGCGTGCGGATCGTGCACCTGAGCGGGGCGGCCTTCGACGCGCTGGCGGCCGGGGACCTGACTGCCGCCAACGCCGTCAGCCCGGTGCCGCTGTCAGCGTATCTCGCCGGCCCCGAGTGCCGTGCCGTCTGGCTGATGCGCAGCCGGCAGGCCGCGGCCGACCCGGGCAGCGCGGCCTGGGTGACCGGCGTCATCTGGGACGAGACCCACCAGCGGGCGGTCGGCCGGGCCGGTTTTCACGCGCCTCCCGATGCCGCCGGGATGGTCGAAATCGGGTACGCTGTGGACTCCCGATACCGGCGTCAAGGCTATGCGCGGGCCGCTCTCGAAGCGCTGCTCGACCGTGCCGACCGTGACCCGAGCGTTCGCACCGTGCGGGTCAGCATCCGGCCCGACAACCTGCCCTCGTACCGTCTCGCAACGCAGTACGGCTTCGAGCAGGTCGGCGAGCAGTGGGACGACGAGGACGGGTTGGAGATCGTCTACGAGCGGCCGCGCCGGGCTCGCACGTAGTCGTCCACCACGTATCGGCCCAGCTCCTCGGCGTCCGGGCTGAACACCCGGCCTCCGTTGCGGGCCGCCACCGCTCCCACGAACCGCTGCAGGCCGGGGTCCTCCCCCAGCATGAAGAAGTTCAGGGTGGCGCCGTACCTGGTCAGGTGATCGACCTCCTGCACCGTGGCGCGGATCGTCTCGGGCAGCGGCGGCCACCAGAAGTAGGACTCGCCGTCCTCGAGGTGCGCCGTGGGTTCGCCGTCGGTCACGACCAGCACGACCGGCTCCGAACCGGGGTGTTTGCGCAGGTGGCGGGCGGCCAGGTGGAGGGCGTGCTGCAGGTTCGTGCCCTTCTCCGCGGTCGGGTCGATGGCCGCGAGCTGGCCCTGGGAGAGCTCCGACGCGTACTTGCCAAAGCCGATGATCTGCAGCGAGTCCTGCGGGAACTGGGTCGCGACCAGGTGCGACAGGGCGAGCGCCGTCTGCTTCATCGGGCCCCACCGGCCGTCCGCGTACATCGAATACGACAGGTCCACGCACAGCGCGACGGCGGCCGAGGCGCGACGTTCGGTTTCGGCAACTTCAAAATCTTCGGGCTTGAGCCGTACGGGTAGAGCCAGCCCGCCCCGGCGCACCGCGTTGCCGATGGTGCGTACGACGTCCAGGGGTTGCTCGTCGCCGAACTCCCAGCGCCGCGAACTGCCGATCAGGTCGCCGGCCGCACCCGCGTCGCGCAGGTCGTGCTGACCGCGACGCTTGCCGGCCAACTCGTCGAAGACGCGGGCCAGGGCGGTCCGGCCGAGCCGGCGCAGCGCCTTGGGCGACAGGGTCAGGCCCTCGGCGTCCCGGGTGACCCAGCCCTGCCGGGTGAGTTCCCGTTCGAGTTCGCGCAGCCGCCGCACGTCGTCGGCCGCACCCCGGCCCAGCTGGCGTTCCACCGCTTCCACGTCCACGTCGTCCAGCGTGGCCCCGGGGTGTTCCTGCCCCAGCTGGTCGAGCAGTTCGTCCAGGTCACCGATCTCGCCGAGGGCCGCGGTCGCGTCGGAGTACCCGAGATCGTCCGGTCCCCGCATCCGCTCGCCGCGTCCCCAGTTCAGCTGCGGCCGCAGTGCCCTCAGGTTGTCGGTGAGCTCGGCCAGCTGCCCCCGCAACGGGCCGTCACCGAGCGCCTCGTCCATCAGCCGGGCCAGTTCCTCCTGCTGCTGCGGGCTCAGCGACCGCATCAGCCGCTCGGCCGCCGCCGCCCGCCGGGCCAGCGAGTCGATCAGTTCCTCGATGTTGCGCGGGTTCTCCGGGAAGAACTGGCCGTGCTTCCCCATGAACTCCCGGAACGCGTCCGCGGTGTCCTCGCCCCGGGCATGCTTCGCCAGCAGCGCGTTCAGGTCGGTCACCATCTCGGCGACACCGGACAGGTCGCCGTTGGCCAGCGCCTGTTTCATCCCGGCGAACCGCTGCTCCACCACCTCGCGCCGCAGCCCGTCGAGGATCTGCTGGTAGAGCTGCCGGGCCTCGTCCGAGGCCCACGAGTACGACCGCAACTCCTGGACGGCCCGCGACGTCGACCGGGGCAGGTTGTCCAGGACGGCCTCGGCGAAGCGGGCAGCGTCGTCGTCGGGACGTCGCCGCAACTCGTCCCGTTCCGCCGCCAGCGCCTGGTCCAGCAGCTGCTGGGCACGCGTCACCGCACCGTCGAGGTTGCCCCGGCGCAGTGCCTCCCGCCGCAACCGCCGTGCCCGGTCCCGCAGCTCATCGAGCCCGCGACCCTGCCGAGGGCCACGCCGCACGAGGTCGCGCAGCACGTCACGCAGGCTTTCGCCGGTGAGCACCCGCTCGCCGACCTCGTCCACCGCCGCCCGCACGTCATAGGGCGGCGCCAGCGGATCCGGCCCGTCCCGCCAGGCGCCGTACCGGAACCGGTTACCGGTCACGGTCAGCTCCCGTAGAGCGTGCGGCCGTCATCGGTCAGCTCCTTGGCCAGCCGCCGGGTGAGGTGCAGCCCCTCCAGCGCGAACTCCACACCCGACGCCGCCTGCCCCGGGCTCGGCGCGTCTCCCAGTCCGAGCCGGTCCAGCACCTTGGCGAGCCCCGGCACCGGCCCGATCTGCCCCAGCAGTTCCTCGGCCGACACCAGGTCACCGGTCTCGATGATCGCGCCCTCGGCGACCAGGTCGGTGAAGCCGGACAGGTCGAGACCGGCAAGCCGATCGCGGAACGTCTCGGCCGTGGCCACCCGCAGCAGATGCGCGAGGACTTCGGTCTCCCGGCCCTCTTCGCCGCTCTCGAACTCCACCTTGCCGCGCAGGGTCGAGGTGACCGAGGCGGTGTCGCAGATCCGGGCCACGGCCTCCCGTTCGCCGCGCAACCCGGCCCGGCGCAGCGCGGACGCCGCCACCGTCTCGGCCGCCGCGATCGCGAACCGCGCCGAGATGCCGGAGCGCGCGTCGATGGCCGGCGAGTCGCGCACCGCCCGGGTGTACCGGGCCAGCACCTCGATCAGGTGGTCCGGCACCGACGCGACCAGCCCCGCCTCCTGCCGGACCAGCGCGGTCTCCAAGGTCAGGTCGACCGGGTAGTGGGTGCGGATCTCGGCTCCGAACCGGTCCTTGAGCGGCGTGATGATCCGCCCCCGGTTCGTGTAGTCCTCCGGGTTGGCCGACGCCACCAGCAGCAGGTCGAGCGGCAGCCGAAGCTGATAGCCGCGCACCTGGATGTCCCGCTCCTCGAGCACGTTGAGCAGCGAAACCTGAATGCGCTCGGCCAGGTCGGGCAGCTCGTTGACCGCGAAAATGCCCCGGTTCGTCCGCGGGACCAGTCCGAAGTGGATGGTCTCCGGGTCACCCAGCGCCCGCCCCTCGGCCACCTTGATCGGGTCGACGTCGCCGATCAGGTCGCCCACGCTGGTGTCCGGGGTCGCGAGCTTCTCGCCGTACCGCTCCGACCGATGCAGCCACGAGATCGGCAGCAGATCGCCGGTCTCCGCAGCCAGCCGCCGCGACCCCGGCGTGACCGGCTGATACGGATGTTCGTGCAGCTCAGACCCGGTGATCACCGGCGTCCACTCGTCGAGCAGACCGACCAGCCCACGAATGAGCCGCGTCTTGCCCTGCCCCCGCTCCCCCAGCAGCACCATGTCGTGCCCCGCCAGCAGCGCCCGCTCGACCTCCGGCAGCACCGTGTCGTCATATCCCACAATGCCCGGAAATCGCGGAGCACCGGAGCGCAGCCGCGCGAGCAGGTTGTCGCGCAACTCCTCCTTGACCGTGCGGAACTCGTGCCCCGAGGCCCGCAGCTCCCCCAGCGTGCGCGGAAGATCGGTTGGTGGCGTGATCGCGTTACCGGCGTCTGTCACTGCAAGAACGCTACTCCTTTCTAAGGGGTACGCGTCGGCACCGTCACGGGCCCCGCAGCGGCCGCCCCCATCCCCCAGCGCACCCCCGGCGGGCAGCCAGACCAGCGATACACCCACAGCTCAGCGCGAGTGCCCTCAACGCACAATGGCGTAGGACGGTAGCGTCCGGTAATGAACGAGCGTCCGGTATTGAACGTCACCGTGTGGAAAGGGCCGGGTGGATCGATTCCGGCCGTCCTGGTTCACGGCACGTTCAGCTGGGCGACGCTAGCGTTCGAGCACCAGCGTCCCCTCGCGCGCGGACGCACACTGCTGCTCCCCGACCGCCGTGGTTTCGGTGCCAGCCCCGACCTGAACGGCGGCGGCGAGCGTGATGTGACAAGCGACTACGCGATTGACGCGGTCGACATCAGCGAACTGCTGGGTGACGGCGCCCACCTGGTCGGCCACTCCTATGGCGGCACGGTCGCCATGCTCGCGGCCGCTGCCCACCCCGACCGGGTCGTGTCCCTGACCCTCGTCGAACCGTGCGCTCATACTACCGCCGCGGACGAGCCGGTGGTGGCCCGGGCCATCGAGGACGGGCGCCGGTTCATGGCCGGCGCACGCCTCGGCACGCCCGGGGAGTACATCGATCTGGCGTACGGTGGGCGGCCCCGGCCCGAGCCGGCGGCGTGGCTGCTCCGCGCGGCGCATACGGCGCTGCATGAGCGGCCCTGCTGGCTTGCCGAGCTGGCGACCGAGCCGGTCCGGGATGCGCCGTATCCGAAGCTGGTGATCACCGGTGACTGGGCTACGGCGCCGGACGGCTACCTGCCCGGGATGGCGACCCTGATGCAGACGATCTGCACGCGGGTGGCCGACCGTATCGGGGCGCGCCTGGTGCGCGTCCCCGGGGCCGCGCACGAACCGCAGCGGGAACGGCCCGCGGCATTCAACGACCTGCTGACCGAGTTCTGGTCCGCCACGTGAGCAAGGATCAGTGGCATGACGACGATCGAGCGGTACACGGCGTTCAGCACCGACCCGGCCGGCGGCAACCCGGCGGGAGTGGTTCGCGACGCGGCGGGACTGGACGACGCCGGCATGCTGGCCATCGCCGCCGGTGTCGGCTATTCGGAAACCGCCTTCGTCACCTCGGCGGACGGGAACGGGCGCTACCGGGTCCGGTACTTCAGCCCGCTGGCCGAGGTCCCGTTCTGCGGTCACGCCACGGTCGCGACGGCGGTGGCGCTGGGCCCCGGCACGCATGTCTTCCAGACCAACGCCGGCGACGTCCCGGTGACCGTCGACGAGGCCGGTCAGGCCACCCTGACCAGCGTGGCCACCGCCGTGACCGAGCTGCCCGACCTGGACGCACTGCTGGCCGCCCTGCGCTGGGCCGCTTCCGACCTGGACGACTCCCTGCCGCCGCGGGTGGCCTACGCCGGAGCGTTCCACCCGGTCATCGCCGCCGCGACCCGGTCCCGGCTGGCCGACCTGGACTACGACGTCCCGGCCTTGACGACCCTGATGCGGTCCCACGACTGGACCACCATCCAGCTGATCCACCGCACCGCTGCCGACGCGTTCGACGTCCGCAACCCGTTCCCGGTCGGCGGCGTCTACGAGGACCCGGCCACCGGCGCGGCGGCCGCTGCTCTCGGCGGTTACCTGCGCGCGCTGTCGCTGGTCCCGGAGTCCGCCACGATCCACCTGCGCCAGGGCGACGACATGGGCCGCCCGAGCCGCATCACCGTGCGCCTCTCCCCCACCGTCCCCGGCGCCCGGGTGACCGGCCACGCCGTCCCGATCCCGGCGTAGCGGGTGGCGGAAAAGCGCTTGAGCCGCCGCATAGGATAATTCTCCGAGATGAGCGCCACGATGATCGCCCGGGAACTTGCCGCTGGGCACGGCGACCGCACTCTCTTCGCCGGCCTCGATCTGGTCGTCGCACCGGGCGACGTGATCGGGCTGGTGGGGGTCAACGGCGCCGGCAAGACGACACTGCTGCGGACGCTGGCGGGACTGGTGCCGGTGGAGAGCGGGACCATCTCGCTCAGCCCGCCCACCGCCAACGTCGGCTATCTGCCGCAGGAGCGGGAACGCCGGGCCGGCGAGACGGTCCGTGACTTCCTCGCCCGGCGCACGGGGGTGGGGCCGGCGCAGGCCGCGCTCGACGCCGCCACCGAGGCGCTGACCGAGGGGCGCCCGGGCTCGGACGACGCCTACTCGGCGGCGCTGGAGCGGTGGCTCGACCTGGGCGGGGCCGACCTCGACGAGCGGGCCGAGCAGGTGGCCGCCGAGCTGGGGCTGGCGGTGGCGCTCGACCACCCGATGACGGCCCTGTCCGGTGGGCAGGCGGCCCGGGCGGGAATGGCCTCGCTGCTGCTCAGCCGGTTCGACATCGTGCTGCTCGACGAGCCCACCAACGATCTCGACCTGGACGGCTTGGCGAGGCTCGAGGGCTTCGTGGGAGGGTTGCGGGCCGGGACCGTGGTGGTCAGCCACGACCGGGAGTTCCTCACGCGTACGGTCACCAAGGTCCTGGAACTTGATCTTGCTCAGCAGCAGGTCCGGTTCTATGGCGGTGGGTACGCCTCGTATCTGGAGGAGCGGGAGCGGGCCCGACGGCACGCGCGCGAGCAGTACGAGGAGTATGCGGAGAAGAAGGACGATCTGCTCGAGCGGGCGCGGATGCAGCGGGCCTGGATGGAGAAGGGCGTCCGCAACGCGCGGCGCAAGGCCACCGACCCGGACAAGCACGTCAAGCACTTCCGCGGCGAGACCAGCGAGAAACAGGCGGCCAAGGCGCGGCAGACCGAGAAGCTGATCGAACGCCTGGACGTGGTCGAGGAGCCGCGCAAGGAGTGGGAACTGCGGATGGAGATCGCCGCGGCGCCGCGGGCCGGTGCGGTGGTGGCCTCGCTGCGGGACGCGGTGGTGCGGCGCGGCGACTTCACGCTCGGGCCGGTCAGCCTGCAGATCGACTGGGCGGACCGGGTGGCGATCACCGGCGCCAACGGGTCGGGCAAGACCACTCTCCTCGGGGCTGTACTCGGCCGCATCCCGCTCGATTCGGGGGAGACACATCTCGGGCCGGGCGTCGTGGTCGGCGAGGTCGACCAGGCGCGCGGGCTTTTTCTCGGTGAGCAGCCGCTGCTGACCGCGTTCGGGCTGGCCATGCCGGAGTTCCCGGACGCCGAGGTCCGGACGTTGCTGGCGAAGTTCGGGCTGCGTTCGCAGCACGTGCTGCGGCCCGCCGCGACGCTGTCACCGGGCGAGCGCACCCGGGCTGCCCTCGCGCTGCTCCAAGCGCGCGGGGTCAACCTGCTCGTGCTCGACGAGCCCACCAACCACCTCGACCTGCCCGCGATCGAGCAGCTGGAGTCGGCGCTGTCCAGCTACACCGGCACGCTGCTGCTGGTCACCCACGACCGGCGGATGCTGGAGGCGGTCAGTACCGACCGCCACCTCGAGGTGACCGACGGCAAGGTCACCGGATAGACAACGGCTCGCTGAGCGGGCCCTCGTTGCCCGAGCGGTCGAGGCCGCTCAGGCAGTAGACCGCCGCGCCGGCCGGCGGTTTCGGGTCGGCCACCTGCGTGCCGGAGCGGCCGGTCGCCACCAGTGCCGCCGCGGTGCCGGACACCCGGTACAGCGCCCAGCTGGCCGCCGCCGGACCGGGCGTGGACTCGGCCGCGAAGTGCAGCGACCCGTCGGCGGCGCGGGACGTGCCGGTCAGCCTGGGCGCGGGCGGGGGCGCCGCGGGCAGTTGCGGCATGACCGGCAGCAGCGCCGGCGCCGCGTAGTGCTTGTCGCGGTACCGGGTGGCCGAGCCCAGCCGGTCGGCCCGGATCTGCTTGGCGCTGAAGTGCACCTCGCCCTGCACGCCGGCCTTCCGGTCGAGGGCCAGGTGGCGGTCGAGTTCGGCCGGGTCGCTCCAGGCGCCCTCCTCGCCGACCCGGTAGTCGGCCTGGCCGATGTAGAGCTGCACCCCGCTGTCCTTGACCAGCCTGGTCCACCACGGCAGCAGCTTGGCGTAGTCGGCCTTGTCGAAGCCGATGTGCCAGTACAGCTGCGGGACGATGTAGTCGAGCCAGCCCTCCTGCACCCACTTGCGGGTGTCGGCGTAGATCGCGTCGTACGCCTCCAGGCCCTTGCTGTCCGAGCCGTCCGGGTCGTTGGTCTTGTTGCGCCAGATGCCGAACGGGCTGATCCCGAACTTCACCCACGGCTTGAGCTCCTTGATCCGCTGGTCCATCTCGCGGACCAGGGTGTCCACGTTGTCCCGGCGCCACTGCGAGCGGGCCTTGCCCTTGCCCCACTTGGCGTAGCTGGCGTCGTCGGGGAAGTCCTCCCCCGCTTTCGGGTACGGGTAGAAGAAGTCGTCGAAGTGGACGCCGTCGATGTCGTACTTCTGCACCGCCTCGAGCATCGCGTCCTCGACGAAGCGCCGCGCCTCGGGGTTGCCCGGATCGAAGTAGAGCCGGCCGGTGCTGCCCTTGGGGTGGGCGATCGCCCAGTCCCGGTGCGCCCGCAGCGGATGGTTCGGCGCGAGCTGGGCGAAATCGGCGCCGGCGCCGCCGGGGGCCGGCTGCGATCCGCGGTACGGGTTGAACCAGGCGTGGAACTCCAGGTTGCGGGCGTGCGCCCGGTCGATCATCCAGGCCAGCGGATCCCAGCCGGGCGACTTGCCGTCGCGCTTGCCGGTGAGCCAGTCCGACCAGGGTGCGTACGCGGACGGCCAGAACGCGTCGCCGCTGGGCCGGACGTGCACGAAGATCGCGTTGTGCCGGTGCGCGGCGGCCAGGTCGAGCCAGCCTTCGTACTCCGCCTTGACCTGGGCCTGGGACAGACCCTTGCGGCTCGGGAAGTCGATGTTGAGGACCGTGGTGAGCCACATGCCGCGCAGCTGCCGGGTGGCCCGGGCGGGCAGATCGCCGCACCGGGCCGGCACGCCGGACACCCCGGGCGCGCCGGGCGGCGGCGACCAGGTGCCCCCGACCTCGGCCGGGTTGTAGGCCGCGGCCCGCAGCAGACCCAGGCCGAGCACCGCCATGGTGAACAGCACGGCGGCGAGGGCGAGCACGAGACGCATGGGCGGTCGGCGCGACAACATGGGGAACAGTCTGCCTTGCCGGTGCGACGGTTTTGCCCGCCGTAGAGTCTTCGGGGTGACGGTGGTGGTGGTCGGAGCCGGGATCGCGGGCCTGGCCTGCGCCCGCGAACTGGTGGACGCCGGGGTGCCGGCCCGGGTGATCGAGCGGGACGGGCAGGCCGGCGGCCGGCTGGCGAGCGATTGGATCGGCGGGCGCTGGGTGGACACCGGCGCGGCCTACCTCACCGCCGACGATCCTGCCTTTCTCGGCCGGCTGCAGAGCTGGCGGATCGCCGGGCTGGCCCGCCCGTGGACCGACACGTTCCGCGGTCAGCACGGTCCGCCGGCGTTGCGCTGGGCCGCGCCGGGCGGGCTGCGCAGCCTGGCCGCCGACCTGGCCCGCGGCCTGGAGATCACGCTGGGCACCGAGGTGACGTCGCTGCCGGACGCGGACGCCGTGGTGCTGGCCATGCCGGGCCCGCAGGCGCTGCGGATCGCCGACCTGCCGGCCGCCCGGGAGCAGATCTGGACGCCGGTGGTCACCGCGATCCTGGAATATCCGGAACGCACCTGGCCCGATTTCGGCGGCGCGTTCGTCAACGACCACCCGGTGCTGGCCACGATCTGCGACGACGGCGACCGGCGCGGCGACCGGGCTCCGGTGCTGGTCGCGCACTCGACGGCGGCGTTCGCCCGCGCCTCGGCCCCGGCCGGGGAGGCCCTGGTCCACGCGGTCGCCGAGGCGCTCGGCCTGACTGCCGCGCCGCAGGTCACCATCAAACATTGGCCGTACGCGCAACCGCGTCCCGGGCACGGCGGTTTCGCCAGGTCGGGCACCACCTACCTGTGCGGGGACGCGTTCGGCCGGCCGCGCGTGCAGACCGCCTGGCTGTCCGGCCGGGCCGCCGCCCGGGCCATCTTGGGAAAGCCCGGCATTCAGAGCACCGAGCGATAGACCGCCGTGGTGTCCTCGGCGATCCGCGACCAGCTGAAGTGCTCGACCGCCCGGCGCCGGCCGGCCCTGCCCAGCTCGGCGGCCCGCTGCGGGTCCTGCAGCACCCGGGTCAGGGCGGCGGCCAGGTCGGCCACGAACTTGTCCGGCTCGACCGGGGTGCCGGTGCCGTCCGGCAGCTGGTCGACCGGCACCAGCACGCCGGTCTCGCCGTCGGCCACCACCTCGGGGATGCCACCGGTGGCGGTCGCCACCACGGCCGTCTCGCAGGCCATCGCCTCGAGGTTGACGATGCCCATCGGCTCGTAGATCGACGGGCAGACGAACACGGTGGCGTGCGTGAGCACCTGGATGACCTCGTGCTTGGGCAGCATCTCCTGCACCCAGATCACGCCGTGCTCGTCGCGGGCCGCGCGCAGCTGCACGGCCAGCGCCTCGACCTCGGCGGCGATCTCCGGGGTGTCCGGCGCGCCGGCCAGCAGCACGATCTGGGCGTCGGCCGGCAGGTCCTGGCAGGCCCGCATCAGGTAGGGCAGGCCCTTCTGCCGGGTGATCCGCCCGACGAACACCACGCTGGGCCGGCCCAGGTCGATGCCCAGCCGGTCGATCACGTCGGTGCCGTGGTCCGGCCGGTACTGTTCGGTGTCGATGCCGTTGTAGACCACCCGGATCCGGTCCGGGTCGACCGTCGGGTAGGCGGTCAGCACGTCCTTCTTCATGCCGCCGGAGACCGCGATGATGGCGTCCGCATTTTCGATCGCGACCCGCTCGCAGAAGCTGGACAGCGCGTAGCCGCCGCCCAGCTGTTCCGCCTTCCACGGCCGCAGCGGCTCGAGGCTGTGCGTGGTGACCACGTGCGGCACGCCGTGCAGCAGCTTGGCGGTGTGCCCGGCGAAGTTCGCGTACCAGGTGTGACTGTGCACGATGTCCGTGCCGGCGCAGCCGGACGCGATCGCCAGGTCGATGCCCATGGTGCGCAGCGCCGCGTTGGCGCCGGACAGCTCGGCCGGCTCGGGGTAGGCCGTCACCCCCGGCTCGGTCCGCGGTGCGCCGAAGCAGTGCACCCGGACGTCGGCCAGCGCGCGCAGGTCGCGGGCCAGGTATTCCAGGTGGACTCCCGCACCGCCGTAAACCTCGGGCGGGTACTCGCGGGTGATCAGATCGACGCGCAACGATGGTGGAGCGGATTCGGCCACGTACCGGAGCCTAGTCGCTCGGCGGGAACGCGGCGCCGCGCCGCGCAAGATCAGGTAGTGTGACAGCCGCCGGGGCCCGTCACAGCACGTTTGCGGCGAGCTGCACTCTTCGGCTGGCGTTCGGGCTGGCGGAAAGTTAGCGTCCTTCCATGGCTGTCAAGGTGCTTGCGATCGTTCTGGCCGGTGGTGAAGGTAAGCGCCTGATGCCCCTGACCGCCGACCGGGCAAAGCCCGGCGTCCCGTTCGGTGGCATCTACCGCATGATCGATTTCGTGCTGTCCAACCTGGCGAACGGCGGTTATCTCAAGATCGTCGTGCTGACCCAGTACAAGTCGCACTCGCTGGACCGGCACATCACGAAGACGTGGCGGATGTCCACGCTGCTCGGCAACTACGTCACCCCGGTGCCGGCGCAGCAGCGGCTCGGACCGCGCTGGTTCGCCGGCTCAGCCGACGCCATCTATCAGAGTCTGAACCTGATCAACGACGAGAAACCCGACTACGTCATCGTCTTCGGCGCCGACCACATCTACCGGATGGACCCGAAGCAGATGGTCGAGCAGCACATCGCCTCGGGCGCCGCGGTCACGGTCGCCGGCATCCGCCAGCCGAAGACGCTGTCCGACCAGTTCGGCGTCATCGACGTGGCCGAGGACGGCAGGCGGATCCGCGCCTTCCGGGAAAAGCCGCGCGACGTCGACGGCCTGCCCGGCTCCCCCGACGAGATCTACGCGTCGATGGGCAACTACGTCTTCACCACCCGGGCGCTCTGCGAGGCGGTCACCAAGGACGCGCAGGACCCGGACAGCAAGCACGACATGGGCGGCAACATCATCCCGATGCTGGTGGAGCGGGGCGAGGCCAACGTCTACGACTTCCGCGACAACGACGTGCCGGGCAGCACCGACCGCGACCGCGGCTACTGGCGCGACGTGGGGACGCTCGACTCGTTCTACGAGGCCCACATGGACCTCATCGCGACGCTGCCGATCTTCAACCTCTACAACCACGACTGGCCGATCTTCACGAACTACGGCTCGTGGCCGCCGGCCAAGTTCGTGCACGGCTACGACGACCGGCAGGGCCGAGCCATCGACTCGATGATCTCACCCGGCGTGGTGGTCTCCGGCGGGCTGGTCGAGGGATCGGTCATCTCGCCGAACGTGCGGGTCAACTCGTGGGCGCACGTCGAGGGCTCGGTGATCATGGAGGGCGTCTCGGTGGGCCGCCGCGCGGTGGTCCGCAACGCCATCATCGACAAGAACGTGGTGATCCCGGAAGGCGCCCAGATCGGCGTCGACCTCGACCGCGACCGCAAGCTCTACACGGTCTCCGACAACGGGATCGTGGTCATCGGCAAGGGCCAGCAGGTCGAGTTGTAGGTCGCGCTCAGCGCCGCTCGCGCAGCGTCTGTGAGGGCGGTACGCCGAACCGCTGCCGGTACGCGCCGGCGAACCGGCCCAGGTGAGTGAACCCCCAGCGGTACGCCACGTCGCTGACGTTGACCTGCCACGGGTCCGACCGGGACAGTTCGGCGTGCACGCCGTCCAGCCGCAGCCGCCGCAGGTAGGCGAGCGGGGGCATGCCGACGTGCTGGCGGAAGGCCTCCTGCAGCACCCGGACGCCGACCCCGGCGATCCCGGCGAGTTCGCCCGCGGTGAACGGCCGCCACGGCTCGGCGTGCATGGCGTCCAGCGTGCGTTTGACCGTGCGCGGGCGGCGCGGCCCCTGCAGGCCGGCGGGCTCCTCCTCGCCGTACGGATGCTCGACGGTGAGCGCGAGCCCGCTGATCACCATGTCCCGCCAGCGGGCCGCCATCCGCGGCTGGCCGGCCAGGCCGCCGGTCGAGCACAGCTCCGAGTGCAGCAGCCGGACCAGCGCGGCCCAGGTGCGGCCCGGGCCCTCGACCAGGTCGAAGCTGGCGCCGAGCAGCAGCGGCGTGACGATCTGCTGGTCCAGGGCGGCGTCCAGTTCGCGTTCCAGGGCGGCCCGGTCGACCTTGACGCTGAGCAGCCGGCAGTCGCCGGGCCACTCCAGGTCGATGTCGCCCACCGGGCGGTAGACCGCGGCCCGGGTCTGGTCGGCGATCACGGTGGCACCGCGGTGCCTCGACCGCAGCGCGCCGGCCAGCGGCGCGAGCACGTGATAGGCCACCTCGAGGTCGGCGATGCTCAGGTGCACGTCGGCGCCGTAGCTGATCTCACCCACCGTGATCGGGCCGAGGGTCACCACGTCGCCGGAGAAGGCGAACCCGCTGCGGTCGCCGACCGGGTTCATGTGCAGCGGGCCGTAGAACAGTTCGCGGCAGAACGCCCGGGCCTCGTCCACGTCGGTCGTGCGCAACGCGACGTGGACGGGGCTGTCGGAACCCGTGGGGCCCGGGCGCGGGGGGTCGCCGCCGACCATGCCGTCCACCCTAGACCCGAAGGCGGGTGGCCGACATTGGTCAGGCGGCGGCTACCCCCGCCGGCCAGGTGAATTCGGCGACGGCGCCGCCACGCACGTCAACCTCGGCGAGCGGCGTGACCGGGTCACGCCACACGGTGTACCGGCCGGCGGGGAGACTGTCGATCACCACACTCCAGACCGCACCGCCCCGCACGTAGCGGGCGCGGACCGCCGCGTGCGTGCGGGTGGCGGGGTCGGACACCGGGCTGACCTCGATCTCGTGCCCGTGCAACCGGCCCGGAGTGTGGATCACCAGGGCGCCGATGTCGGCTCCGATGTTGAGCATCACGGTGCCCTGACCGGACGGCGCCATGGTGTGGTGCGTGTGACTGTGCGTGTGACTGTGCGTGTGTGTCGTCACGGCTCGTTGAACCCGTCGAACGGCGTACCCAGGAAGGGGAACTTCTCCAACAGCCCGGAGCTGACGTTCTTGATGCTCAGGCCCTGTTCCACCAGACCGGCCGCCTCGTCCGGCTCGAAGGCCTCGTCGACAAGCGCGAACGTGACGCCCGCGATGGCCCGGATGGAGATCGACACCACGTCGTCGGAGATCCGGCGGCCGTTCGGGAAGCCGGCCAGGTCGCCGGCGAGCAGGCCGAACCCCTTCGGCTCCTTGGCCGGCGGCACCGCGGTGTTGAGCCGCAGCATGTCCGCCTTCACGTCGCCGGTGGCGTTCTGGAAGTTCTCGATCAGGCCGTCCGGGATGCCGGTGAGCAGGATCGCCACCAGGTCGGCCCGGGCCGTGCCCTTCTCGTTCAGCTCGGCCAGGTTGTCGAACAGGCCCGGGTAGAGCACCGGCAGCAGGCCGGCCAGCTCGGGCTTCTCGACGAACTCGGCGAACCGCTTGTCCTCGGACGGCGGCAGGCTGTTCCACTTGTCCTTCTCGGCCATCGGCACGATGACCTCGTTGAACAGCGGGTTGCCCAGCCGGGACACCTGCACCTGCGGGCCGACCTCGACGTCCGCGTCCTTGCGGTCGCCCCGGCGGACCTGCACCTGGCGGCGGCTCGCCGACGTCCAGATGCCGATGACCGCCTCCGGGTCGCGGCCGCGCACGCTCTTCTTGCCGTCCCGGCGCACGTCCTTGAGCGGCACCTGGATGGCGATGCTGTGCACGTTCAGCTTGTCGGTGGCGTTGACCGCCTTGCCGGCGTAGTTGAACAGTTTCTGGCCGACCAGGTGCTTGTCCTGGAACGGGCGCAGCGTGCCCAGATCGAAAATGGAACCGAGGTCGACGAAGAACGCGTCGGCGCGCTGGCCGGCGAACACCTTTTCGCCGGTCTTCAGCTTCTTGACCGCGTCCGCGGCGAGCTTCTCGTAATCGGGAATGGAGATTTTCCCGACGTTGCACGGCGGGCAGGGCAGCTTTTCGGCCAGCACCTTGCTCTTGCCGTGCGAATCCACCTTGGTGACCGAGTAGAACTGCCGGCGGTTCCAGTTCTCGTCGTCCAGCGACTTGATCTGGCCGGTGTTGTAGAGGAACGTCTTGTCGTTACGCAGTTCGGTGCGGAACCGGAACTGATAGGTGACGTCCGGCCGCGCGTCGCCGTTCGAGTCGATGTGGATTTCGTAGAGCACATCGTCGCCGAACTCGAAGAAGTTCGGGCCGCTCGCCGGCAGCTGCAAGGGCACGTAGTTCGCGATGATCGTCACGGTGTCCGGGTCGTCCGGGCTGACGAACGCGTACAGGTCGGAGCTGTCCGCCACCGGATCCTTGCTGATCTCGGGGGCCTCACGATGCGAAGACATTCGGTAGTTCCCCTTTTCAGCGTTTCACGGCTTTGAGCAGACGCTCGGCGAGCTTCTTGTCGGTCAGCGTCGTTTTCGACCCGCCGGAGAAAATGTCGAAGGTGCCCTTCGAGGCGTCGCGCAGGGAAATCACCAGCGGCTGGCCGTCGTCCGCCCCTGGGGTCTCGCCCGCCAGGCTGAGGCCGGCGACGCTGACGCCGGCCACACCGACACCCGCTGTCGCGGCTATCGCGAGTACCTTGCGGCGTGACAGACGGTTGACCGCCCGGCTGCCGTAACGAACACGACTCATGCTCGGCCTTTCGTTCTTTCCAAGAAACTCTCGGACGGGCTTACGGCGTCGACGCCCATCAGTACGAAGGCCGAACCCTTACGGTTCAACGGTTTTCCCGCCTTCTGCGGAGCAATCCACCAATCGCGGCCCAGAGACAGGCGCCGATGCCTACGGCCAGCGCACCTGCAATGATGCCGTGACCGAGGGTGACCTGGCTCTCATCACCCACCGGAGTGAGGGCCTGGGCCTCCGCCGGCTCCCCGGTCACCGGTGCCGCCGGGCTCGTCGCGTTGACGGCCGGCTTCGCGACGGCCGGAGCCTTGGTAGCGGTCTTCGACGGTGCCGGTTTCGGGGCTTTTGTGGCGGCGGCCTTGAAGACCAGGTCCGAGCAGGAGTAGTACGTGTCCGGCGTGCTGGTGTTCTGCCACACGATGTAGAGGATGTGCCGCCCGGTGCGGTCGCTGGGCAGCTTCGCGCTCATCACGTACGCGCCGCTGCGTACCGGCGGATCCTTGACCTCGGCGATCGGCTTGCTCGCCAGGTCGTCCCAGCCCAGCTTCGCGCCCGGGTCGAACCCCTGCTTGGTCAGATAGATCCGGAAGCTGCCCTGGTGCGGGATCGTGGTGCGGTACTTGATCGCCAGGGTCTTGCCGCCGGTGACCGTGGTCGACGGGAAGTCGTCGCGGGCCAGGTCCAGCCCCCGGTACGCGTCGATCCCGCCGCTGCACAGCCGGCCGTCCGGCACCGCCCTGCGGTCGTTGCCGTCGACGCCGGGCAGCCGCAGGTTGTCGAAGCTCCCGATCGGGCCGCCGTTGGCCTGCCGGGCGGCCTTGCAGGCGGCCGAGCCGGTCACCGTGCCGCCGTTGCCCCCGCAGGCGGCGGTCCGGCTGATCGGTGTGGTGGGCGCGCCGTGCGCGTACGCGGGCAGCGCCGGCACCAGGGCGATCATCCCTACGGCGGCCATCCCCACGGCAAGTCGGCGGATCATGACGTACTCCCCTGAAGCTCGGGTGCGGTGCTCGGGCGGGCTCCGCAGGGTGAAGTACGCAGATCCGTGGTCCGTCGTTCACCCCCACCGTCGATGTGATTGCATGGCGGGGCCCCGTCCAACCGCCCCACCATCGCCCGAACCGGACTAAAGACCCATCCCAAACCGGAGGAAAACATGGAAAAGCCCGAGATCGGCCCGATCCAGGGCGACCCGCCCGCCGACCTGGTGATCGAGGACATCGCGCCCGGCGACGGTCCGGAGGCCGGCCCCGGTCAGTACGTGACCGTGCACTACCTGGGCGTCTCCTTCTCGAACGGGGCGCAGTTCGACGCCTCCTGGGACCGCGGCGAGCCGTTCTCCTTCCCGCTGGGCGGCGGCCAGGTCATCCAGGGCTGGGACCAGGGCGTCGCCGGCATGAAGGTCGGCGGCCGGCGCAAGCTGACCATCCCGCCGCACCTGGGTTACGGTGCCCGCGGGGCCGGCGGCGTGATCAAGCCGAACGAGACCCTGATCTTCGTGGTGGACCTGCTCGGCGTGCAGTAAAGAGGTGGGCGTGACGTCGTTCGCCGTGGCCGGCGCGGGTTGGCGGGCCACGGCGTTCTGGCGTCTGGCCGCGATGCTGGACGGCCTGACCTGCCTGGGTGCCGTGGTCCGGACGCCGCGCAAACTGCCGGTACCCACCTTTCTCTCGCTCGACGAGTGCCTGACCGCGACCCGGCCGGACTTCCTGGTGACCGCGCTCCCCCGCGCGGTGAACCCGGCCGTGCTGACCGAGGCGGTGCGCCGCGGCGTGCCGGTGCTGTCCGAGACGCCGCCGGCCGGCGACCTGCCGTCGCTGCGCACGCTCTGGTCCGAGGTGGGCGGCTCCGGCCTGGTGCAGGTCGCCGAGCAGTACCTGCTGATGCCCTCGCACGCCGCCCGGCTGGCCGCGGTCCGGGCCGGCGCGATCGGGCAGCCGTCGCAGGTGCAGGTGTCGTCGACGCAGCTCTACCACGCGGTCTCGCTGATCCGCGGCTACCTCGGCGCCGGCCGGAGCCCGGTCACCGTGCGGGCCACCCGGCACACCGGCCCGCTGGTCGACCCGCTGGCCCGCGGCGGCTGGACCGACGACCCCGCCCCGAAGCCCGCCACCACCACGATCGCCATGCTCGACTTCGGCGGCGGCCGGTCCGGACTGTACGACTTCACCGACCACCAGACCCGCAACCAGCTGCGGTTCCGGCGCCTGCTGGTGCGCGGCAGCCACGGCGAGTTGCAGGACGACGAGGTGCTGCGGCTGGCCGGTCCGCGCACCGTCGTGCGGACCCCGCTGGTCCGCTTCCGGCGCGACACCGACCACATCACACTCGGCGACACGGTGCTCTACCGCAACCCGTACCGGGGGCTGCGCCGCACCGACGACGAGCTAGCCACCGCCGCCCTTCTCAATGCAACAGCAGACTGGGTACGCGGGGCAGGCCCGCCCCCGTATCCGCTGGCCGAGGCGATGCACGACCAGCAGGTGGCGCTCGCCATCGAGGAGGCGGCCGACACCGGGCACACCGTCACCACCACCGCCGAGCCGTGGTCCGCATAGGTCAGGTATCGAACACAGCAACCCCGGTGTGGAACGTGCCGTCTACTCTGACGTGGTGCCCGGCCGAGAGGTGGCTCCGGCAGCCACCCACCAGGAGACCCCCGCCGCTGACACATGCACCGGACCGCCCGCGGCCCGCCACAGTGGCGGCAACCGGGAGCTGGCCGCGACGGTGACCGAGCCGGCCGCGCCGGCCGCGACGCCGCCGGTGATGCGGGCCATGGCGGCCGGCGGCAACCGGGCCCTGGCCGCGTTCTTCGAACGCCCGGCCGCACCGGAGGGCTTCCGGCAGGCGGTCGAGTCGAGCGGCTCCGGCCAGGAACTGCCGGACGGCCTGCGGGCCGAGGCGGAGACTGCGTTCGGCGCCGACTTCTCGGACGTCCGCGTGCACCGCTCCGACGCGGCGGCGCACGCCGCGCACCAGGCCGGAGCCCGCGCCTTCACCCTCGGGCCGGACATCTACCTCGGCGCCGGGCAGTCGACCGGCGACCGGCAGCTGATGGCCCACGAGCTCACTCACGTCCGGCAGGGCGGCGGCCCGGCGGCGAGTTCCTGGGTGTCCGACCCGGCCGACCCCGCCGAGCGCGAGGCCGAGGCGGTCGCCACGCGCTTCACCGACCGTCGCGAGCTGCCGCCGATCACCGGCGGTGGCAGCACCCCGGTCGTGCTGCGGACGCCCGAGGGGCACAAGACCCCGGCCGAGCTGATCGACAGCTTCACGTCCTGGGGCAACCTGGACGAGGACGCGCTCGGCCGCCGGCTGTTCGACCTGGCCTGGATGTCCGCCAGCCACTACGGCTTTGTCGGTCAGGTGCTCGACGCCCTGGACGACGGCGACCGCGACGACGTGACCAGCATGTTCGTCCGCTCGGCCCGCGACGATAACCTCGACCAGTTCGCCCAGTCCGACGGCGGCCGGGCCATGCTCAAGCGGATGATCCGCGAGCTGGCCGGCGGTTTCACGGCGGTGCACGAGGGCGCCGAGGCGGTCCGGCTCAACAACGCGGTGCGCCGCGCGGAGGGCGCGGCCGAGGGCGGGGTCCGGGCCGGCGAGCAGCTCGCCACCGCCGAGAACGAGGCCCGGAACGCGCCGGTCAAGGCCGAACAGGTGCCGGCCCTGCCGGCCGCGGAACTGGCCGACCGGGCCCGGCTGCTCGAGGCCGTGCTCGACAAGATCCTCGCCGAGCACCCGAAGGACGACGCGGTGGGGCAGGCCGTCGCGGCGGTACGCGGCCGGCTCGCCGCGGTCCGCGCGCAGGCGGCCACCGACCCGGCCGCGGCCAGCGCCCCGATCGTGGTCGGCCAGCGCATCGTGGAACGCTGCCAGCGCGACCTGGCGCTGCTCGACGCCCAGCTCGCGCACTACGCAGGGGGCAGCGCCGATCAGGCGAGCGCACCGGCCTACACCGCGGCGACCACCCGGGTGCGGACGCGCTACGTCGAGGCCCTGACCGCGGCACTGACGCCGGGCGCGGAGGGGGCGTTCGCGGTCGCCCAGGCGTCCGCGGCGGCCCTGCCCAAGGCACTGACCGAGGTCGACCTGGGCATCATGTCCAAGCGGCAGGGCGGCTACGAGCTGCTCAACCCGCGGGTGGCACAGATGACCGAGTGGGCCACCTGGATCCGCGGCCGGCTGGCCCAGCTGGACGTCCAGGCCCGCGAGCTGGCCGCGGCGCGCGAGGCCGGTGCCGCCGACGTCACCGACCGCGAGAAGCGCTTCGCCGCCGCGGTCGAGATGATCCAGCTCAGCATGGAGGGGGTCAACCACTGGGACCGGGCGGTGCACGGGTACGAGGCACTGGCCGGCAACTTCAACGTCGTCCTGAGCGGCTACGAGGACGTCGTCGCGCTGATGAAGCGCCTCGCCGGGCTGCGTGACCTGGCGTTGGGCAACGACCTCGACGGCCTGCGCGCGGGGCTCTCGCAGTACCGCGCCGACCCCGCCGTCGAAAAGTTCTACACCTCGATACCGGACCTGATCCGCACCTCGAGCCTGATCACCGGCTTCGCCATCCTGCTGATCGCGACCGTCGCCACGGCCGGCGTCGGTGCGCTGGTCGCGGCCGGCGAGGGCGCGACGATGCTCGCGGTGGCCGGGTCGGTCGCCCTCGAGACGGTCACCTTCACCACCGTCCAGCGTGGGCTGAGCGGCATGATCGCGCCGCAGACCACCCCGCTGCTGCTCGACCTGATCATGAACGCTGGCCTGTTCGGCCTGCTGCGCGGTGTCGGCGAGGGGGTCCGGACGGCGATGGCCGCCCGTGGCTTCGGCACCATGGCGATCGGCGCGGCCCAGCACGCCGCCGCGTTCCCGATCCTGCAGGCCTGGGGCACGGTGCACTTCCGGATCGAGGAGGGCCGCTGGCCGACCGCCGACGAGTTCGGGGTCATGGCGCTGGAAAGCCTGGTCATGTACGCGGCGCTGAGCGTCACCGCCCGCTCGGTCAGCAACATGATCGGCAGCCGGCGGCAGCTGGCCGCGCTGGAGCGGTTCCACGCCAAGTACGGCACCGATCTGGCCCAGATCGAGGCCGGCCGGGCCAAGCTGGCCGAGCAGATGCGGACCGCCCTGGCCAGCGGCAAGGCCGAGGATCCGGCGGTGATCGAGCCGCTCCGCAAGCAGGCCGCCGAACTCGACGCGAAACTGCGCACGATCGTCGAGTCGGTCCGCGGCGACACCGCGATCGGCGCCGATGCGCTGCGCAAGGCGATGGGCGACCTGGCCCAGGAGCAGGCGGCGATCAGCGGTGAGTTGCTGACCAGGTCGTTCGAGCTACCCGAGCGGGTCGGGCTGCAGCGCGGCGGCGGGCTGAGCCAATACACGTACGAGGCGGGCACCACCCAGGTGCTGGTGGACAGGATGAAGGCGCTCGGCGCCTCGGTCACCGAGACCGTCGACGCCAGCGGCCGCCGGGTGGTCACCGCGCAGGTGCAGGCGCAGCCCCCGATGTTCTTCGCCGAACGGTCCACCCCCGCCGATCTGCAACCGCGACTCGTGAAGCTGGCCGGGCTGATCGACAAGCCGGGTTCCACGAACGCCGAGCGCGCCGAGGTGATCAACCAACTGCGCACGCCGACCGGCAAGGAGCGGGGCGAACTCGAGGGGTTCGCCCTGGACACCGTGGTGGCCGAGAACCAGAAGGCGGTCGCCGACCTGGTCACCCAGCTCACCGCGCAGAAACCGGACGTGATCGTCGGCATGGTCCGCGGCGGGGCCTTCCTGACCGACGTCCTCAAGGCGGCCAGCCCCGACCTCGCCGGCCGGGTCCGCACCATGCAGGTGCACCGCAACCCGGATCCGAAGCAGAAGGGCGGCAAGTTCGAGGACACGGCGATGCAGGCCGAGTTCCAGGCGCTGATCGACGGCGGCGCCAAGAACATCGCGGTGGTCGACTACTACATGGGCGGCACCACCGGCCGCTCGCTGCGCGACCAGATCTTCAAACCGCTCGCGGAGAAAAACCCGGGCGTGACGTTCGAGACCCACTGGATCCGCGAACGGCTGGGCTTCGAGCAGCTCGACCCGGCGGGCGGTATCACGATGCAGCCGCGCAGCGGCCAGATGAAGAAGGGCGCCCCCAATGCCGACCGGATCACGTCCGACGAGCAGGCGGTGCGGATGGCGCTCGGCGACGACATGGAGGTCGCCTTCAACCCCGCCTCGACCGAGCCGATCACCATCTTCGACAAGACCGGCCGGATCGTCCGGGTGATCTACCCGAAGCCCGGCCAGACCACTCGCGACGTGCTCATCGAGCTACTCAGTCAGAAACCGGCGGGTCCGTGAACGAGTGCACCAGGCCGGTGCGGTCGAGGAACGCCTCGACCTGCGGGTCACCGGGCGAGTTCCGTTCCAGGTCGTAGGTGATGTTGAGGAAGACGGCCGGGAGCTCGCCGCCGGTGATCGGCTCGACGAACTCGCGGTCCACGTCCTTGTCGTCGAAGTCGTCGTCGGTGAGCAGCGAGAAGATCCGCCAGCCGGCGAACACGCCGCGCTCCAACAGCGGGTCGAGCGCCGCCTTCATCTCGGCCACCTGCGCGATCACGGCGCCGGTGTCGCGGCCGGCCATCGGGAGCACGTAGATCCAAGCCTGGAGCTTCACGCGATAAGTTCACCACATCAGGGCCCGCAGGGCGCGCTCGGCGTCGACGGCGACGCTCACCCGCGTATCCGTGCCGTGGGACGGCCTCGACCCCCACCTGCCCTGCTCCCGGAAGACCTCGGCCTCGACCCACGTGAAAGCCCCGGGGTCGAGCGCGGCGGCCGCGGCCAGCGGGTCGTGCAGCAGCTTGCCCTCCGGCCGTTGCCGCAGGTAAGCGTCCATCGCCTCGACCGCGAGCCGCGCACCCGGGGTGAGTTCGTCGCGGTCTCTGAGCCGGGCCTGCAAGGCCCCGTCCCACGCCACGCCGTGCGTGACGTTCTTGGCGACCAGCAGGCGTTCGCTCACCCGGGGGCTGCTCAGCGCGAGCATCGCCGCCTTGGCGTCATGCCCGAAGTTGTAGGACTCCTGGGTGACGGCCCCGGCGAACTTGGCCAGGCGGTCCGCCGGCGGCACCATGTTGTCGCCGGCGAAGCCGCCCTGCGCAACCCAGCGACGCACCCGCGCGACGGGATGCCGGGTGAGCAGCAGCCGCAGGTTGTGCAGCGGCGCGCCGGTGATCAGCGTGGTGTCGCCGGTGAGTACGTCGGCGAGCAACTCGTGCGCGATCGCGTCCGGCCGGCCGGCCGGCAGATCGCCGAGCCAGTCGGTGTGGAACGCGGAGACGGCGTCGCGGTCCGAGTCAGGGACCCGGGCTCCGACCGGTGCGGCATTACCGAGGCGGCGCAACACGTGCCGCACCACCCCGATCTGTGCCGGGGTGCCGGGGTTCACGGTGACCGCCGTCACGCGGACCCGTGGGTGCCCGGCCAGCAGGCAGAGCGCGAGCACGTCGTCCGGGTCGCGGGTCTCCATGTCGAACGCCACCAGCATGGCGTCCATCCTCCCGGTCGGCACGGTCACCGGCGCGGGAAGCGGGCTCCCGGCAGCGGGCGGCAGACCGAGCGGTCCGGGACCGGCTCGGCTCGGGCGGGGCCTTTGCGCTCGTCACCCAGGCCGGCGCCGGGGCGGCGGTCGTGCGGCCCCGGCTCGAGTGGCTCTCCGATCGGCGTCACCGGTCTCCCTTCAGGGCGGCGCAGCCCTTCTCGTCCGGCAGCAACGGGCGGAACGTGATCGACCACTTCTTGCCGCCGTGGGTCCACGGGGTGATGGCGGTCGCGTCCTTGGCAACGGCTAGGACCTTATCCTGATCGGCTCCAGTTACCACCACGCAGCCGAGGCCGGTGTTGGCGTTCAGGGTCTCGCCGGGCAGCGCGGGGCCGGGCCACGCCATCTCCGGGTTCTCGATCGAATCGCCGGGCGCCACCCACGTGCGGGTGATCGCGGCCAGTTCCTGGGGCTGGTAGGCCACCGCGGCGGGCATGCCCTCGGCCGAGGAAAGACTGACCAGAGTGTCCACGTACGCGGACAGCTTGGTGCGCGCGGCGCGCTGGTCGGCGGTGAGCATCGGGTCACTGGCCTGCGCCTCGCTCAGCGCCTCGGCGCTGACCGTCTGCGGGCCGGCCGCGGTGACCACGGTGACCCGGGTGGCGGGTGCGTCGGCGACATTGGGGCGGCCGAAGTCGGCGCCGCTCTTTACGCCGGCCTGTTCGCCCTGCTCCACGAGCTGCCGGAGCTGGGCCGGGCTGATCGTCTGCACCTGCACGTTGGGCAGGGCGGCACCGGGATAGATGGCGGGGACCGGGCCGTTGGTGATCACCCGGCCGTCGCCGTAGACGCTGACCGACGGCAGGGCCCCGGCGACGTGCTCGACGGGGACGAACCCGCCGACGTGCTCGACCCTCAGCACGAGGTCGCCGGCACCCTGGGGGGAGGTGGCGGCTTTCTCGAGCGGGCCCGGCGCACCGGCCGCGGAGTTGGCGGCCGACTGCGCACATGCGGTGAGCAGGAACAGGGGAACGGCGGCGGCGATCAGGGTGCCGCGGAGACGAGTCATGCCGTCTTCGACGAGCGGGGCGACCCCCGGGTTCCGGGCCGCCATCACTTTTCGGTCGAAAGGTGGTGGCCGGCCCCGGCGATCCGGGACCGGCCACCCTTTCTATCGGGGGGCGGAGCGGAAGATCATTTGACCGAGCCCAGCGACAGCCCCTGCACGAGCTTGTCCTGCGCCGCGAAGCCGGCCACCAGCACCGGCAGCGACACCACGAAGGCGGCCGCGCACAACTGGGCCAGGAACAGGCCCTGGCTGGTCACGAAGCTGGTCAGAAAGACCGGCGCGGTCTCCGCCACGGTGGCGGTCAGCACCCGGGCGAACAGCAACTCGTTCCAGCTGAAGATGAAGCAGATCAGTGCGGTGGCGGCGATACCGGGCATGACGACCGGGGCGATCACCGAGCGCAGCGTCTTGGGCAGGTTGGCGCCGTCCATGGCCGCGGCCTCCAGCATCTCCACCGGCACCTCGGAGAGGAAGGAGCGCATCATCCACACCGCGATCGGCAGGTTCATCGAGGTGTAGAAGACGATCAGCAGCCAGATGTTGTCCAGCAGGCCGGTGTTCTGCGCGAACAGGTAGAGCGGGAGCAGGCCGGCCACGATCGGCAGCATCTTCGTGGACAGGAAGAAGAACAGCACGTCGGTCCACTTCTTCACCGGGCGAATGCTGAGGGCGTACGCGGCGGGGAAGCACAGCAGCAGCACCAGCACCGTGGAGAGCACGCTGGCGGTCAGCGAGTTCAGCAGCGGCGGCCAGGGCGAGGCGCCGCCGGTGAAGAACTCGCGGTAGCCCTCCAGGGTGAGCGGGGCGAAGGCCGCGGGCGGGTTGGTGGCGGCGTCCGCCTCGGAGTGGAACGAGGTGAGCACCATCCAGAGCACCGGCAGCACGAACAGGATGCCGATGATCCAGGCCAGCAGGGTGAGCCAGGGCCCGCCGCGATCTTTTTTGCGGGGGACGGCTGGTGCCGCGACTGCGCTCATCGTCCGGCCTCCTGCTTGAAGAGCGACGACACCGTACGCAGGGCGAACGTCGCGATGATGATCGTGCCGAGGACGACGATCACGGCGGCCGCGGACGCCCGGCCGTAGTCGTGGGCCTGGTAGAAGATCTGGTAGATGGTGTACGGCAGGTTCGCCGTGCCCAGCCCGCCCGACGTGATCGTGAAGACCGCGTCGAAGTTCTGCACGATGTAGATCGAGCCGAGCAGCGCACCCAGTTCCAGGTACTGCCGCAGGTGCGGGAGCGTCATGCTGCGGAAGATCTGCCAGCCGCTGGCGCCGTCGATCCGGGCCGCCTCGATCACGTCCAGCGGGCGGCCCTGCAGCCCGGCCAGCAGGATCAGCATCATGAACGGGGTCCACTGCCAGACCAGGGCGAAGATGACCGCCCACAGCGGCATGTTGCTGATCCAGTCGGGCTGCGGCGGGTTGTCCGAGCCGAACAGGCCCCAGATCCAGGTGAGCGCGCCGTTGAACAGGCCGTACTCGGGGTTGTAGAGAGCGTGCTTCCAGATCAGCGCGGCCGCCACCGGCACCACCAGGAACGGCGCGATCATCATGGTGCGCACGGCGCCGCGGCCCCGGAACTTGCGGTCCAGCAGCAGCGCGATCCCCAGCCCCAGCAGCAGGCTGATCAGCACCACACCGGCGGTGAGCAGGATCGTGGTCCAGACCGCGTCCCGCATGTTGACGTCGGTGAAGACCCGCTTGAAGTTGTCGAAGCCGGCGAAGCCGACCTCCTCGGGGTAGTAGGCGTTCCAGTCCATGAACGAGATGACCAGGGTGGCCACGAACGGCAACTGGGTCACCACGATCATGAAAATCAGCGCGGGCAGCAGCGGTGCCCGGCGGGCCCAGGCGGCCGAGCGGCGGGCCGCCGACGGCGGCGGCGGTTCGGTGTCGACGCGGGTCTGCTCAGCGACCGAGGTCATGACGGATCACCCCTGCTCACGGGATTGGTAACGCTCGGCCACGTCCTCGGCGAGCCGCTGGCCGCGTTCGAGGGCCTCGTCGACGCTCATCTGCCCGGCGATCGCCGAACTCACGTACTGCGACACCTGGGTGCCCAGGTCGGTGAACTCGGGGATGTCGACGAACTGGATGCCGATCGCGGGCCGCGGCTGCACGCCGGGGTTGCGCGGGTCGGCGCTGCTGATGGCGTCCCGGGTCGGTTCGGCGAACGACGCCGCGACGCCGAGGTAGTCCTGGTTCTCGTAGGTCGACGCGCGCTTGCCGGCCGGGACGCTGGACCAGCCGACCTGCTGGCCGACCAGTTCCTCGTACTGCCGGCTGGACGCCCAGGAGATGAACTTCCAGGCGTTGTCCTTCTTCTCGCTGGCCTGCTGGATGCTCCACGACCAGGCGTACAGCCACCCGGCGCTCTTCGTCTTGAGGACGGGCGCCGCCACGTACCCCATCTTGCCCTTGACCGGCGAATCGTCGGCCTCGAGCGAACCGGCCGCGCTGGTCGCGTCGTACCACATCGCGGTGTTGCCCTGGACCATGTTGTTGAGGCACTCGGTGAAGCCGGCCTGCGGCGCGCCGTTCTCGCCGTGCGCGCGCACCAGGTCCACGTAGAACCTGGTCGCCTCGGTGAATTCGGGCGCGTCGACCTTGGGGGTCCAGTCCTGCTCGAACCAGGTGCCGCCGAACGTGTTGACCACCGTGGTGAGCGGGGCGAAGATCTGGCCCCAGCCGGGCTGCCCGCGCAGGCAGATGCCGCGCATGCCGGGCTGCTTGTTGTCCACCCGGGCGGCGATGTCGGCGACCTGCGGCCAGGTCGGGTTGGCCGGCATCTGGATGCCGTTGGCCGCCAGCACGTCCTTGCGGTACATCAGGAACGACGACTCGCCGTAGAACGGCTGGCCGTACAGCTTGCCGTCGTCCGCGGTCAGCGACTGGGTCATCGGCGGCAGGATGTCGGACTGGTCGAACTGGGTGTCGGCCGCGACGTACTCGTCCAGCGGGGCGATCCACTTCGACTTCGCGTAGATCGGGATCTCGAAGTTGCTCAGCGAGGCCACGTCGTACTGGCCGGCCTGGCTGGAGAACTCCTGGCTGATCTTGTCGCGGACGTCGTTCTCGGGCAGCACCGTGAAGTTGACCCGGATGCCGGTCGACTGGGTGAAGTTCGCCTCGGTGAGCCGCTGGAGGTCGATCATCTGCGGGTTGTTCACCATGAGGACGTTGATCGTGTCCGGCCCGCCCCCACCCGGACCGCCGCCCCACCCCGCGCACCCGGTCAGCGTCGCGGCGAGGGTGGCGATGACGGCGACCGCGAGTGCCGGCCGAAGACGCGTACGTGACATGGGGCCTCCCCGTCGAGGCTTGCGTCGTCACCGGCAAATGTGATGCCGGTTACACACCGGCCCCCAGTAGATGCCTGAGATCGACACAATGTCAACCGTTCGTCACGCTCCGCTGCATAAACGGACGTCAACGCATCACCGGACGTCCTAAATCGACACGACGCGGGCCTTCCGGCCGAACACCTCGACCACGTCGCCGGGGTGCAACTGGCGCCCGCGACGCACATCTACCTCGCCGTTCACGGTCACGTCGCCGGAGGCGATCAGGATCTTTCCCTCGCCGCCGGTGTCGATGAGATCCGCCAGCTTGAGGAACTGTCCGAGTCTGATCATGTCGCCGTCGATCGGCACGTCACGCATCCCGCCATCTTCGCCGACGAGCCGGAAAAAGATGTGGTTGGCGGTTGAACCTTTCCGCGGTGAGATCCGAACTACCCGTCGTGAGGAACTTCCGGATAGCCCAACGGGCGGCCCTCCCCACCATGGCCGCGGTCCTCGGCGCGCTCTTCGCCACCCCGGCCCTTGCCGACGTGACGGTCTCCCCCAAGACCGCCGTGCAGGGCAGTGGCGACAACCTGACCTTCACCGTGACCAACGACGGCACCCAGCCGCTGCAGACCGTCAGACTGACCTGGCCCAAGGACACCCCGGTGGCCGAGGTCTATCCGCTCTCGGTCGACAACTGGGCGCCGCGCATCGACATACAGAAGCTGGCGACCCCGCTCAAGCAGATCCACGGCGCGACGCCGGTGACCGAAGTTGCCGAGTCGATCACCTGGCTCGCGATGCCCGGCAAGGCACTGGCGCCGGGCAAGTCGGCCAAACTGTCGATCGCGATCGGGCCGCTGCCGACGCTCAGCTCGATGAAGTTCACGGTCTACACCACGTACCCCGACGGCAAGGCCGGCCCGACGATGCCTGCCTCGATCGCGCTGGCCCCCGGGGTTGCCGGGCCGAACGGCACCGGCCACCATCCCGGCAACGCAGCCGAGGACGCACTGTTCGCGGACGTCGTCGCCGACGCCACCCGGGGCCCGTCGATCGCCTCGATGGGCGGCTGGGTGTTCGGCGGTCTGGTGCTGATCGGCGCCCTGTTCTACTTCTGGCGCGGCCGGCACCGCGCCGAGGAGGACGACGAGCCGGATGAGGAAGACCGCAAGCAGTCCGAGTCCGCCGAGGAAACCAAGGAGCCGGTGGCGGCCGGCAAATGGAGCCTGAAGGGCTGACGAGGACTCCCGCGATGGTGGACGCGGGCGGAATGTCGTGATGATGCGCGTGGGGCGCGGAACACGACCTGCGAGTGGGGTCAATTGGGCATGACCCGCGACTCGCGGACGAGCCGGGGTGGGAGAAGGCCTCTCCCGCCCCGGCTCGAAATACGTTTCCCGGCCGAAACTCAGACCGAGACGGTCCGCGGTGACTTCAGCGCGTCGATGATCTCGCGTTCCACCCGTTCCGAGTCCGCGTGCGGGACCTGGCAGGTGCCGGCCGCGAGGTGCCCGCCCCCGCCGTAGCGCAGCATGACCTCGCCGACGTCCACCGGCGAGGTGCGGTCGAGGATCGACTTGCCGCAGGCGAACACGGTGTTCAGCTTCTGCCGGCCCCAGATCACGTGCATCGACACCCGGGACTCGGGGAACAGCGCGTACACCATGAACCGGTTGCCGGCGTGGATGACCTCCTCCTCGCGCAGGTCGACCACCACCACGTCGCCGTCCACGTGGCTCACCCGCTTGAGCTGGTCCACGAACAGGTCGGACTGGTCGCGGAACAGGTCGGCGCGCTCCTTGACGTCCGGCAGCGCCAGGATCCCCGCCACCTCGTCGTGCTCGATGCAGGCGTCGATCAGCTGCATCATCAGCTGGTAGTTGGAGATCCGGAACTCCCGGAACCGGCCCAGCCCGGTGCGGCTGTCCATCAGGAAGTTCATCAGCGTCCAGCCCTGCGGGTGCAGGATGTCGTCCAGCGTGTAGTCGGCCGAGTCGGCCTGGTCGACCGCGCGCATCAGCTCGTCGGACACCTTGGGGAAGCGCTTCCTGCCGCCGAAGTGTTCGTAGATCACCCGGGCCGCCGACGGCGCGTCCGCGTCGATCACATGGTTCGACAGGCCGCCCTCGTTGCGCAGGGTCTCCGAGTGGTGGTGGTCGAACACCATGTGCGCGCCCGGAGCGTACGGCAGATTGGTCAGGATGTCGTTGTCGGTGACCTCGACCTCGCCGTCCTGCACGTCCTTGGGGTGGACGAACTTGATCTCGTCGATCATGTCCAGGTGCCGCAGGAGCACCGCGCAGACCAAGCCGTCGAAGTCGCTCCGGGTTACCAGCCGGTACCTCACGTGTCCCCCCTCGGTGCTTTCCGATTAGACCCAGTCTGCCACTTTTGTCGCTGAGGGCCTGGTCGCATCGAGGGATGGATCTGAACCACGGGGTTGGCGCACTGCGTAAGGTTTCCTCGGATGGTTCCAACGGTCGGAGGATTCGCAGACGATGGACAACGCCCCGCAGCTCATTCAGGAGCGCAGCGCCCCACCAGCCACACTGGTGATCTTCGGTGCCTCGGGTGACCTGACCCGCCGAAAACTGCTGCCGGCCGTCGAGAGCCTGGCCCGCCACAACCGCCTGCCCGCCGAGTTCGCGCTCGTCGGCGTCGCGCGCACCCCCATGGCCGACGAGGAGTTCGCCAGCAGCGCGCTGGGTGTCTCCCGCAGCCTCTCGGACAAAGCTCAGCTCCAGGGCGGAATCAGGTACGTTTCCGGCGGCTACGACGACCCGGCCACCTACAAGCGGCTCGCCGAGGTGCTCGACGAGCTGGACGCCACCCGCGGCACCTCCGGCAACCGGCTGTTCTATCTGTCCACGCCGGCCGAGGCGTTCGAGCCGGTGATCAACGGGCTGGCCGGCGCCGGGCTCAACCACGCCCGGGAGGACTCGTTCGCCCGCCTGGTGATCGAGAAGCCGTACGGCCGCGACCTGGAGACGGCCCGCGAGCTGGACGCCGTGGTGCACAGCGCGTTCGACGAGCCGCAGGTCTTCCGGATCGACCACTACCTGGGCAAGGACACCGTGCAGAACGTCCTGGCCCTGCGCTTCGCCAACTCGATCTTCCAGCCCATCTGGGACCGCTCCTGGGTCGACCACGTGCAGATCACCGTGGCCGAGACGCTGGGCGTCGGCACCCGCGGCGGCTTCTACGAGCACGCCGGCGCGATGCGCGACATCGTGCAGAACCACGTGCTCCAGGTGCTCGCGCTGGCCCTCATGGAGCCGCCCGCCTCGTTCGACGCCGAGGGCCTGCGCAACGAGAAGGTGAAACTGCTCCAGGCCATCCGGCTGCCCACCAACCGGGACATCGCCGACCTCGCGGTCCGCGGCCAGTACACCCGCGGCGGCACCCGGCAGGACCTGATGGCCGGCTACCGCGAGGAGGTGGGCGTCGACCCGCTGTCGCGCACCGAGACGTACGCGGCCATGCGGCTCAACGTCGACAACTGGCGCTGGGCCGGGGTTCCTTTTTACGTGCGTACAGGTAAGCGTTTGCCTGCCCGGGTCACCGAGGTGGCCCTGCAGTTCCAGCGCCCGCCGCACCTGCCCATCCCGCAGGACCAGCTCACCGGGCTCGAGGCGGACGCGCTGATCCTGCGGATCCAGCCCAACGAGGGCATCTCGCTGCGCTTCGGCGCCAAGGTCCCCGGCCACTCCTTCCGGGTGCGCACGGCCAGCATGGATTTCTCGTACGAGCAGACGTTCGCCGAGGAATCACCGGAGGCGTACGAGCGCCTGCTCCTGGACGCGCTGCTCGGCGACCCCACGCTGTTCATCCGCTCCGACGAGGTGGAGCAGTGCTGGCGGATCGTCGACCCGATCATCGAACACTGGGCGAACGACCCGTCGCCGATCCCGACCTACGAGGCCGCCTCCTGGGGCCCGACCGACGCCGAGCGCCTGATCGACCGCTCCGGCCGGCACTGGCGCGACAGCCGCTGACCCCGGCGGTCCGGCCGGGCGGGCTCAGTCCCGTCCGGCCAGGCTCTCCGCGGCGATCTCCAGCAGCGCGGGTACGGCGGAGCCGTCCCTGGCGGGGGCGGCCGGGAACGGCTCCGGGTCCAGGCAGCGGTCGAGCAGCAGCTCGACCAGCGCGGCTTGGCTGACGATCGCGTCCGGGTCGGCGCTGCCGGGCAGGATGCGCACCTCGACGGTGTCCCGGTGCGGGGCGTCGGTCAGCAGTTGGGTGAGGTTGACGTCGAAGAACTTGGTCAGCTCGCCCGCGGTGGCCGCCGCGCGCAGCGTTGCGGTGTCCGGTTCGGCCGCGTCGGCCGCGGCCACCAGTTGCGCCGGCAGCGGGGCCAGCCGGCGACAGGCCGGGTTGGTGCGCAGCACCGCGCGCAGCGGCTCCCGCCAGTGCGCGAACAGCCGCACCACGTTGGCCAGCGCCCGCGGCGCGCGGAACGGGCCGCCGTCCAGGTGCAGGTGCACGGCCGCCTCGTGGGGCACCGTGAAGCCCAGCTCGCGGGCCGGGCCGAGCAGCTCGTCGAGCGCGTCGCGGTGACCGGTGGCCAGCGGCGGGGTGATCAGCTCGCACGGGCGTTCGCGCTCGCCCCCCTGCGGTGCGGCCAGCGCGATGGTGGTGCCGGCCGGGTCGTCCAGCCGCAGGATCTCGCCGAAGCGCTGCACCGGGGTGCCCCACAGCTTCGCCGCCGCGTCCAGCACCGTGTCCAGGCCGCCGCCCGGGTCGCCGTGGGCGGCCAGCAGGTGCAGCAGCCGGGCGTCGTCGCTGAGCACCCGGAACCAGCCCGGCCGGGCCGGTGCCCGCGGGTCCAGGCCGGCCACCAGGGTGATGTCGTCGACCAGGGTGACCAGCGGGGTGCCGTCGGCGCGCAGCACCTCGAAGCCCTGGGTCAGATGCAGGAACCGTCCCAGGCCGGGGACCAGGGACGGTTCGCTGTCGTGGTGCCACACCGGCCGCACCCGGCCGCCGCAACCGGCGGCCAGGTGCGTGGCCAGGGTGAGCCGGCTGGCCCCCGCGGGGGCCAGCAGCTCGATCTCGAACCCGATGCGCCGGTGCAGCTCCGGGGTCACGGCTTGATCGGCAGCGTCTCGCCGGCCAGCAGCTTCTTGCCGCCCGCGATCTTGGCGTCGTACGGGGTCTTGAGCTTCCACAGCGTGGCCAGTTCGACCGCGTCGTCGTAGTCGTAACCCTCGTCGAAGAACTTCCCGACCGCGCGCTCGTCCTTGGCCGACTCGACGTTCTCCGGCTTGGGCTTGATCGGCAGCGTCTCGCCGGCGTCCAGCTTCCTGCCGGCGGCGACCTTGGCGTCGTACGGCTCGTCGAGCTTCCACAGCTCGGCCAGCCGCACCGCGTCCTCGTACGTGTATCCGGCCTCGAAGAAGATCCGGGCCCAGGCGTACTGCTCCTCGGTGATCGGACTGCCCTGGTCGGTCGGCTCCGGCGCGTCCGGGGTGGCCGGGAACGGCAGCGTCTCGCCGGCCAGCAGACGCCGGCCCGCCTCCGCCTTGACCCGGCCGGTCTCCTCGTCCTTCATCTGCCACAGGACGGCCAGCCGCTGGGCGTCGTCCCAGTCGTAGCCGGCGCCGAAGTAGGCGGCCCAGTACCGTTCCAGGTCGGCCTCGGCGGACGAGACCGACGGGGCCACCGAGGACGGCGCGACGGCCGGCGCGCCGGCATAGATGGTGGAGTCGGCCGGGGCGTTGCCGGCCAGGATGTTCGGCAGCTGGGTGGCGCCGGCGATCAGGCCGACCCCCAGGAAGGCGGAGCCGGCCACCGCGACGGTGCGGCGGCGGCGCTGGTATTTGCGGGACAGCTCCTGCACCCGCGCGAACACCGCGACCGGGTCGGGAGTCTGGTTCTCCTGGGTCTCGAAGGCCTCGCGCAGCTGGTCTGCGTGCTCGGTCACGACTTCTCCTCGGCGTGGATCCGTTCCTGCCGCTCCGAGAGGCGGAGCGTCCTGAGCGCCCTCGACGCATGGCTGCGCACCGTGGCCGGCGCGCAGCCGAGCAGGTCCGCGATCTGCTCGTCCTCGAGCTGCTCGTAGTAGCGCAGCACGAGCACGGCCCGTTGCTTGCGGCCCAGCGAGGCGAGACGGTTCCACAGCGCGTCCGCCTCGACCACGCCGTCGGCGTGGTCGTGCGCCCCGCCGCGGGCGTCGTCGAGATCGGTCAGCCGCTCGCCGACGGCGTGCACGTTCCGGAACGCCCAGCTGCGCCGCCACGACAGGTACTCGTTGAGCACCATGCGCCGCACGTACGCCTCTGGCGAATCCGACTCGCTGATCCGCCGCCACCGGACCTGAGCCCTGGCCAGCACCTCCTGCACGACATCCTGAGCGAGTTCCCGGTCACCGGTGAGGACGACCGCGTACCGCAGCAGGCTGGGGAGCCGGGCCATCGCGAATTGCTCGAAGGTCACAATCACTAGGACGCTCCCCGCACGCCGGCTGTGCAGTTGCCGTGCGAACTTTTTATCGGACCCGGGCGCGCACGACCTCGAGTGCGGTCAGCGCGTGCTCCTGCATGTTGGTCTCGGAGTGGATCACCTCGAGGACGGTGCGGTCGGTGTCGATCACGAAGGTCATCCGCTTGGTGCTCAGCGGGCCGAGCGGCAGTTTGCGCTTCACCCCGAAGGCGGCGGCCACGGCCGAGTCGGGGTCGCTCAGCAGCGGGTAGTCGAAGCTGTTGAGTTCGGCGAACTGCTTCTGCCGGTGCGGCTGGTCGCGGCTGATGCCGACCCGCTGCGCGCCGGCCTCGCGGAACTCGGCGGCCAGGTCGCGGAAGCTGCATGCCTCGGCGGTGCAGCCGCTGGTCATCGCGGCCGGATAGAAGAACAGCACCACCGGGCCGCCGGCCAGCAGATCGGTCAGCCGGCGGGGCACGCCGTCCTGGTCGGGTAGTTCGAAATCCGCGGCGACGTCACCCTTGTCGATAGCCATGGAGGTAAAGCTACTGGCCGGTACGCGATTCGGCCACGTTGGCTTGCTCGCCTAGGCTGGTGGCAACCGCCCCCACCGGAAAGCGACAACTCATGCAGGTTTCGGTCGCACACCACCCGCCGAACACGGCCGTGCTGGTGCTGCGCGGATCGCTCGACATCGACACCGCGCCGGCGCTGCGGGCCAACCTGAGCCGCCTCGTCGAACGCCCCACACCCCGGATCGTGGTGGACGTGTCCGGTCTCGACTTCTGCGACTCGATGGGGGTCGGCGTGCTGGTCACGGCGCACGGCCGGGCCACCGACCGGGGTGGCTGGGTGCGGCTGGCGTCGCCGTCGGGCTTCCTGCGCCGGCTGTTCGACACGCTGGGCCTGACCGATTATCTGGCCCTGTTCCCCGACGTGACGGCCGCCCTCAAGGACTGAGGACGGCCGCCGCGGGTCGGTGCTGTGCTGCCGGTACGGCTAGCTGGTCACGCCGAAGACGATCCGGCCCAGCGTGTCCTCGGTGCCGGTGAAGCCCTCGGACGGGATGAACGGGCCGTAGCCGAAGTCGACGTCGGCGTCGTCGGCGGTGCCGCCCACGCCGTCCGGCCCGACACCGAACAGGGTCGCGAAGCCGGTGCCGCCGGCGTCCATCAGGTTGGCGGCGTCGTCCTCGTTGTCGGTGTGGAAGTTGCCGAAGAAGTGCCCGGCCTCGTGCGAGATCACGTTGGCCAGCGCCTGGCCGACGAACGCGATCCGGTCGCTGGCCGGCGTGAGGTAGCGGTTGAGCGAGGCGGCCGAGTCACTGGCCGGGCCGCTGAGCACGTCCAGCAGCACGATCGCGGTTTCCTCGGTCTCGAAGTTGCCCGGGTCGATGCTCTCGGCGATGCCGATCGTCTCCACTCCGGACTCGTCGATGGTGCCGCCGACCACGAGCCGGCTGGCGTTCGCCTTGCCCCACGCCTCGGCGTGGTCCCGGCTGTTCTGGATCTTCAACCGGAACTTGCCGTTCAGGCCGCTGGCGACCAGGTCCTGCTTCAGGTTCTCGGTGACGCCGGCGACGATCGCGTCGATCAGGGCGTCCTCGTCGGCGCGGGTCAGGCCCCAGTTGGCCAGGAACGCGGCCAGCGGGCTGAGGTCCCGGTTGCCCGGTCCGCCCCAGATGCCGGTGTTCACCCGGGCACCGTCGAAGTCCAGGTACAGGGTCTGCACCGGGGTGGTGCCCTGCAACGGCGGACGGTAGTCCTCCACCGAGATGTCGTACGCGCCGGAGCCCGCCGACACACCGACGTAGTGCCAGCCGGTCTTGGTCGCCACATAGTCGGTGACCGCGTTGCCGCCACCCGGCAGCGGCGAGGTCAGCGGGTAGATGAACGACGCGTCCTGCTCCGAGCCGTGCGCCTCCTGCGGCACCGTGTCGTACACGGTCAGGTAGGTCGGGCTGCCCTTGACCGAGGCACCCAGCACGTCGCCGGCCCGCAGCCGCAGCGCGAAGAAGTCCTGGTCCACGCCGCCCGAGGTGAGGGTCAGCGTGTACGGGCCCTCGGTGGGCGGGCTGGTGTCGCCGATCCCGTCACCGCTGCCCGAGTCGAACGGGTCGCCCGGCAGCCCGCTGTACGCCACCACGGCCACGTAGTACTCGCCCGCGGTGGTCACCCGGTAGACGATCTGGCTGTCCAGGCCGGTGAAGTCGTCGTTGGAGGCCAGCAGCGTGCCGTCCGCGGCGAACAGCAGCAGCACGGTGTCGAGCGGCCCGGTCGGCGTCGCCGTCTTGACCGTGATCACCTTGCCCGGCTCGGCCTCGAGCTTGTAGAAGTCGAAGTCGTTGCTGCCGTCACCGGTCTGCCGGCCGTGCGGCCCGTCACCGATCTGGGCGTTCACCACGGCGCCGTTGCGGGCGAAGCCGATGAACGTGTCGCCGGCCAGCGGGATCGAGCCGTCGTCCTCGGGCGTCGGCGTGACCGTCGGCGTGGTGATCACCTCGTTGTCCAGGCTGCCCAGCACCCGGATCTTGGGGAACTGGCCGGCCCCGGTGCCGTACCCGGCCACCCGCTGCGCGTTGGCCGGCGTGTCGTTGCCGCCGTAGGTGCCGTCGATCTCGTCCTCGTCGACCACCACGGCCGGGGTCGCGGCCAGCGCGGACAGCGACGGGTTGGTGCCGGCCAGGGTCTTTTCGCGGGCCTTGTCCTTGGCCGCGCCCTGCGCCTTCATGTAGTTCGCCCAGCCCGAGTAGTCGACCTTGGCCGGGTCGGCCACCTGGGCCAGGAACGGGTTCACACCCTTGGGTTTCGCACCGAGCGCCGCCTTGGGCGCCACGCCGATCCCGGCGGCGAGCGACAGCTTTTCAGCGGGCGTGAGCTGATCTCCCCCGGTGGGTGCACCCGCGGTCGGAGCGGCCGTCGCGCCGCCCGGCGTGATCAACGCCAGGCCCAGCACGGCCGCGGATATTACTGCGATGCTCCGTCGCATCAGGTCCCCCTTCAGCCCGTCCGGACCCCCCGGTCCGGTCGGCAAAGGGGACGCTACTGAAAGCAACCATCAATATCTAGTGCAGTCGATACAGTGTAACAATCCGATTATCCAGCTTGGACCTTCTCCAGGGCGGCGACGGCAGCACCGCGCGCACCGGCCATGTCCAGGTCGGCCACGAGGGCGAAGCCGGCGGCGGCCTGCTGCTCCTGCCGGAGTTGGGTGTTCTCCCGCACGGTGTTGAGGAACCACTGTCGGAAACGCGGCGCTGCCTCGACGACGCCACCGCCGAGAAGGTACGCGTGCGGGTCGGTGAAGTTGGCCGCGATGGTGAAGAGTTTCCCGATCGCCTTGGCTTGTTGCCCGAACACCGCCAGCGCCAGCGGGTCCTCCTTCTCGCCGTACCCGCGCAGCAGTTTGGCCGCCTTCTTGATCGGCTCGGCGGCGAGCGGGTGGTCCGGGAACCGGGTGAACCAGTAGGGCAGCAGGTTGTTCTTGATACCGGTGAGCGAGGCGATGCTCTCCACGTCGCCCTCGAACCCGCAGTTGCAGACCGGCACCGGCTGGTCCGGCTCCAGCACGCCGTGCAGCGGGATCTGCACGTGGCCCAGCTCGCCGGCCATCCCGGCGGCGCCGCACACCACCCGGCCGCGCTCCACCACGCCGCCGCCCATCCCGGTGCCGACGATCGCGGCCACCGACGACCGGTTGGCCGCGTCGGCGCCGAAATAGCGGTGGTGGGCGTACAGGGCCGCGGCGTTCGCGTCGTTGTTGTAGATCACCGGCAGGCCGAGCCGGGTCTCGAGCGCGCTGCGGATGTCGAAACCGTGCCAGGACACCTGGTTGAAGTTCGTCGCGCCCTTCGACGAGATCACCCCGGTGGCGCTGGCCGGTCCCGGTGTGTCCAGCCCGACCGCGCGCACCAGGGTGAGCGGGGTCCGGGTCAGGTCCAGGATGTTCCGGAACGCCTCGGCAAGAGCCTCCACCGCCGACTCCGGTCCCTCCTGCACGAGGCTGGGGTTTTCCACCAGGTGATCGACGAGGTATTGCCCGGTGGCGTCCAGGACGGTGGCGTTGTTGCAGGTACCGCCGTTGTCGAGGCCGACCACGACCCAGGAGGCGGGGGTACGTACTGGTTCGAGCTGATCCACAGGGCTGAGCGTACGTCCGGTTCGGCCCCCGGTGGTACGGGTGCGGGCGGATTGCGGGTCCGTTAGTCACGGTTGCAGCCGCGACGGGACCCGGCCCGCGGGCCGAAGGGTCCGGCATGACGACCCGACGCACGCTCCTCGCCGCCGGTGCCGCCACTGCCATCGCCACCGCAGGCGGTCTTGCCGTGGCCGCGCCCGCCGTGGCCGCGCCCGCCGCCGCCCTCGACCCGGCCGCGCTGGTGGCCGCCGACCCGATCGCGCACCTGCTGCGCCGCGCCACCTTCGGCCCGACCCCGGCCACCCTGGCCGAGGCCGCCAAGTTCGGCGTGGCCGGCTGGCTGGACCGGCAGCTGAACCCGGCGCAGATCGACGACCGGGTGTGCGACGAGGTGCTGACCCGGCTGCCGCTGGCCGGCGCGAGCGTCCCGGCCGTCCGGGCCAAGCTCAAGAAGCACTCGTACGACGCGTTCGGCCAGCTCGGCCGGGCCGCGATCGCCCGCGCCGCGTGGAGCAACCGGCAGCTGTTCGAGGCCACCGTGCAGTTCTGGGCCAACCACCTGCACGTCACCGCGCCGTCCAGCGGGGTCTGGGACAGCCGCGCCGACTACGACGCCCAGGTGCTGCGCAAGCACGCGTTCGGCAAGTTCGCCGACATGCTCAAGGCCTCGATGAAGCACCCGGCCATGCTCACCTACCTGGACAACCGCTCCTCCACCAAGGCGCACCCGAACGAGAACTACGCCCGCGAGCTGATGGAGCTGCACACCGTCGGACTGGTCTACGGCGAGGCCGACGTGCTGGCCGCCGCGCGCCTGCTCACCGGCCTGACCGTGGACAAGAACGGCCTCTACACGTACGACGCCGCCAAGCACGCCACCGGCGCCGTGAACATCCTCGGCTTCCGGCACACCAACGCCACCCCGGCCGGCGGCGAGGCGGCCTCCCTGGCGTTCGCCGACCACCTGGCCCGGCACCCGGACACGGCGCGGCGGATCGCCACCAAGCTCTGCGTCCGGTTCGTCGCCGACGAGGCGCCGGCGTCCCTGGTGACCAAGTTGGCCAAGGTCTACCTGGACAACGACACCGCGATCAAGCCGGTGCTGCGCGCGCTGTTCACCTCGCCCGAGTTCGCCGCGGCGGCCGGGAAGAAGGCGCGGACCCCGTTCGAGGACCTGATCGCCACGATCCGGGCACTCGGGCTGGCGCCGGAGAAGTCCGGCATCAAGGCCCTCGACGCGCTCTACAACGGGCTGGTCAACGCCGGCAACGCGCCGTTCCGGTGGAACCCGCCGAACGGCTTCCCGGACGTGGCCGCGGCCTGGGCGTCGCCGTCGGCGTTCCTGCTGCGCTGCAACAGCCACCTCAACCTGGCCACCGGCTGGTACCCCAGCCAGCTCACCCGTCCCGCCGACCTGCTGAAGTCGCTGGTGCCGGTGCTGCCGGGCAGCTACGGCGCGCTGGTCGACGCGCTCGCCGTACGGCTCACCGGCGCGAAGCTGCCGGCCGGGCACACCGCGGCCGTGCTCAGCGTCGCGGGCAAGCTGCCGACCAGTTCTCTGAGCAGCTCCGACAAGTCACTCGCCGGCAGCGTGCCGTACCTGATCGCGCTCGTGCTCGACTCGCCGACCTTCCAGCTGAGGTGATCATGAAGACCCGTGGATGCGCAGAGAACGAGAAGCTCACCGTGTCGCGGCGTGGCCTGCTGGGCGCCGCCGCGCTGACCGGCCTGGCCGGCAGCGGCCTGTCCACCCAGATGGCGTTCGCCGACCCGGGCTACACCGGGGACACGCTCGTGGTGCTGTCGCTGCGCGGCGGTTTCGACGGGCTGTCCGCGGTCGCGCCGATCGGTGACACCGACTACTACCAGGCGCGGCCGGCCATCGCGCTGCCCAAGTCCCAGGTGATCGCCGGGGACGGCACCTTCGGCCTGCACCCGGCGCTGGCCCCGCTGCTGCCGCTGTGGCAGGGCGGCACCCTGGCCGCGGTGCACGCGGTCGGCCAGCACAAGCCGACCCGCTCGCACTTCGCCGCCATGGACGCGATGGAGAACGCGGCGCCCGGCGACTCGATCCGCACCGGCTGGCTGGACCGGATGCTCGGGGTGACCGGCGCGTCCGGCCCGATGGCCGGGGTGTCGCTCGGCCACGCCATGCCGGCCCGGCTGTTCGCCGGCCCGGCCCCCGACGTCTCGATGGCCTCGATCGACTCGTTCACGCTGGCCGGCGACTCGGCGAAGCGCCCGATCGCGGACGCCCTGCGGACCATGTACGCGGACGCGCCGCCGATGCAGGCCGCCGCGGCCCGGGCCGCCGACCGGGCGCTGATCGCCACCACCACGCAGCGCTCCGCCACCTACGCCCCGGCCAACGGCGCCGTCTACCCGGCCACCGACCTGGGCGCGGCGCTGCGCGACGTGGCCCGCCTGATCAAGGCGAAGGCCGGCCTGGTCACCGCCGCCGTCGACTGCGGCGACTGGGACATGCACGAGGGCCTCGGCACCGCGGTCAAGGGCCAGCGGATGTTCGACAACCTGACCGATCTGGCGAACGCGATGGCCGCGTTCGCCGCCGACCTCGGCCCCGAGGCGATGAAATCGGTCACCCTGCTGACCATCAGCGAGTTCGGCCGGCGGGTGCAGGAGAACGGCTCGCGCGGCGCCGACCACGGCCACGGCAACGCGATGCTACTGCTCGGCGGCGGGGTCCGGGGCGGCAAGGTGTACGCGAAATGGCCTGGTCTCGCCCCCGGCGCGCTGGTGGCAGGCGACCTGGCGGCCACCACCGACTACCGCGCGGTGATCGGCGAGATCCTGCAGAAGCGGTGCGGCGTCGGCACCCTGTCGGAGGTGTTCCCGGGCGTTTCGCCATCAACGTTTGGTCTGGCCGTCGCCCGCGGTTAACCGGCGCCGTGTTTAGGCTGACCGGTAATGGAACCGGCCACCGGGCACGTCGTGCTCGCCAGCCGCGGCGACGACGGCTTCGCGTCGCTGCGCAAACCGGCCCGGCCGCGCGCCGAGCGCTACGAGCTGGGCCGGTCCCTCCGCGAGCGCGCACACCGCTCGGACATGGCGCACTGGCAGCCGCCGGACGGCCGGCGCGACCCGGTGCACCAGGTCATCGACCAGCACGCGGGCCGGCAGCCGTGGCTCATCCCGATCCGCGTGGCTCGGATGATCACGTCGCCGTACGCGTTCCTGCGCGGCTCGGCGAACGTGATGGCCGACGACTTCGCGGCCCTGCCGGCCACCGGCATCACGCCGGTCATCTGCGGCGACGCCCACCTGGGCAACTTCGGCTTCTACGCCTCGCCGGAGCGGGAACTGGTCTTCGACCTCAACGACTTCGACGAGGCCCACCCCGGCGCCTGGGAGTGGGACCTGCGCCGCCTGGTGACCAGCGTGTACGTGGCCGGCCGGCAGAACCGGTTCCGGGAGAGCGCCTGCGCCGACGCGGTGCAGCACTGCGTCACCGAGTACAAGGAGCAGATCGGGCAGCTGGCCGAGCGGCCGCTGCTGGCCCGCTCGTTCGACCAGCTGGACGTGGAGCGGCTGCGTTCGGCGGCCACCCGGGCCAGCTTCCGGGACCAGATCGAACGCGCCGCGCGGCGGGCCCGGCGGCGCACCAGCGACCGCGCGCTGCCGCGCTTCACCGACCGGCAGAACGGCGAGTTCAAGCTGGTCGAGGAGCCGCCGCTGATCACCCGGCCGAGCGACGTGGAACGCGAGCAACTGGCCGAGGCGCTGGACGGCTACCTCAACACGCTGCCGCCGCACTGGGCACGCATCCTGGCCGGCTACCGGATCGTCGACATCGCGCACAAGGTGGTCGGCGTCGGGTCGGTCGGGCTGCTCGCGTACGTGGCTCTCTGCGAGGGCAGCAGCCCGGACGACGTGGTGTTCCTCCAGCTCAAGCAGGCCCGCCGGTCCGTGATCGCGAAACACCAGCACGGCGAGTCGGCCTGGCACCGGCACCAGGGGCAGCGGGTGGTGGAATACCAGCAGGCGCTGCAGACCGTGAGCGATCCGCTGCTGGGCTGGACCACGGTCGGCGACGTGCAGTTCTACGTGCGCCAGTTCCGCGACATGAAGGGTGCCATCGTCATCGAGGACATCAGCGCCGGCGCGCTCGCCGACTACGCCGGCATCTGCGGCTTCCTGCTGGCCAAGTCGCACGCCCGCACCAGCGGCGCGTCGATGATCTCCGGCTACATCGGCAACAGCGACAAGCTGGCCGACTCGCTGAGCCGATTCGCACGGGCCTACGCCGACCAGGTCGAGCGCGACCACGCGGCGCTGGTGGCCGCGGTCCGCCGGGGCGTGCTGCCGGCGGCCGGCGCATGAGCGACTGCACCGGAGCGCGCGAAGCAGGCGCAGGGCCAGGAGCGCATGCCAAAGGAAGGCCCGCATGAGCGGGCCGGTCGCACTCGGCGACGCCGGGCTGCGCGAGTTCTGGACCGAGCGGCACCTGTGCACGCTCACCACGCTGCGCCGGGACGGCTCGCCGCACGTGGTGGCGGTGGGCGCCACGCTCGACCCGGGGACCGGGGTGGCCCGGGTGATCTCGTCGGCCACGTCGGCGCACGTCCGGCACATCCGCAACGGTCAGGACCGGGTGGCGGTGTGCCAGGTGGACGGTGCCCGGTGGGCCACCGTGGAGGGACGCGCGGTGGTCCGCGACGATCCCGAGTCGGTGGCCGAGGGGGAACGCCGGTACGCCGCCCGCTACCGGACTCCGCGGCCGAACCCGCAGCGTGTGGTCATCGAGATCAGCATCACGAAGGTGCTCGGCTCCAACCGGTTCCGGGAGGTAGCGTCACCCTCGTGAGCAGTTTCGAGGCGGATCCCGAGGTGGGCTCGACCGCCGAGTTCCTGGAGGGTGCGCCGGTCGCGCTGGGTGGTCCGCGCGGCTTCGCCGTGACGCGTACGCTGCCCAACCGGCAACGGCGCATGGTGGGCGCGTGGTGTTTCCTGGACGCGTACGGGCCGCACGACCTGGCCGATGCGGACGGCATGCGGGTCGGCCCGCACCCGCACACCGGCCTGCAGACGGTCACCTGGCTGGTGGGCGGCGAGGTGCTGCACCGCGACAGCCTGGGCAACCGGCAGGAGATCCGGCCCGGGCAGCTCAACCTGATGACCGCGGGCCGGGGCATCTCGCACTCCGAGGAGACACCGCGCAGCCACTCCCGCGTGCTGCACGGCGTACAACTGTGGGTTGCCCTGCCACACGCCCAGCGTGACATGCCCCCGGCCTTCGCCCACCACGCAGATCTTCCGGTCGTGGCGGAAGCCGGCCTGTCGGCGACCGTCCTGATGGGCACCCTGGCCGGCGCGACGTCCCCCGCGACGACCCACACTCCGCTGGTGGGTGCCGAGATCCGCTTGACGGCCGAGGCGACACTGCCGATCAACCCCGATTTCGAGTACGCCGCGCTGGCGCTGGACGGAGCGGCCACGGTGGACGGCGCCACGCTGAAACCCGGTCCGCTGCTCTACCTGGGCGCCGGCCGCGACACCCTGCGGCTCGGCACCGACGCACCGGCCCGGCTGCTGCTGCTCGGCGGCGAGCCGTTCGAGGAACGCCTGGTGATGTGGTGGAACTTCGTGGCCCGCGACCACGACGAGATCGTGGCGATGCGCGCCGACTGGGCCGACGCAACGCCGCGCTTCGGCTCGGTCCACGGCTACGACGGTCCCCCGCTGCCTGCCCCGCCGATGCCGATCACCCGGCTGGTCCCCCGGGGGCGTGTCCGCTGACGCAATCCGCTTGACGCTGTTCCGGAGCGGGCGGATCGTCAGGGGTTAACAGGGAGACCCTGACGTGACAGTCCTCGATGCCGGAAAGCTGATCCTGATCGTCGCCACGCCCACGTTGCTGGGCGCGGCATTCCTCTACGCCCCGCGCTGGTGGTCGGCGCTGACCCGGTACTGGGAGGCCCGCCATCCTGCGCCGCCGGAGCCGCTGGGCCCACCGATCGAACAGTTGGCCGCCGACCTGCGCCGCTTGCTGCGCCTGCACGGCTCGCTGATGGCGTCGGCCCACATGGCGATGCGGGCACACCGGTTGTGGGCGGTGGAGGCGGCAATCGGGATGCGGGCGGTGGAGGCGGCCCGGGCCTTGGACATCCCGCATCGAGAGCCGGTGATCCCGGACGTGCTGACGCGCGCCGAATTGCGGTCGCTGCTGACGGAACTGGCGGCGGCGGGGTTGGCGCTGCCCGCCAAGGTGGGTCCGTTCACCACGGACGGCCGTCTCTGATCCCCGCTGAGCGGCATGCGTTGCTCGGCGGCACGCCCGCGGCTGCGCACCGCGACCCAGCACGGCGTCGGCGTCCTCGTCTCGATCTTGGCGATTTGCGGTGCACTCGACTTTTGCCGCCGAGCCACGCAGCGGGATCCAGTCCCGCACCGTGGTCGTTGCCGCAAAATGGACGATCGGGCTAGCTCCACCCTCGGACAAAAGCAGCTTTACGGCTCATAACTCCGAGCCGGTCGAACAGCAACGCGACAAGGTCCACCAGCGGGGCGACCTTATAGACACATATGCCGCTTTTATCCTTACCGGACGGGCTGCGGCTCCCGGGAGCGCGGGGCGAAACGGCGGCGGTGTGCACCCCGCCGCCGTTCCTTTTCCCGGCACTGCCGCGTCGCCATGAGCTCACGCCGGCATGGGGGGCATAACGGCGTGAGCGTCTCTGGGAAGTGACGCGGTGGCGGCCTCTATCGACGGGGGCGGCGGCCGCCGGCCGGGGGATTCGGGGCTTCCAGTGTCCAGTGGTCCAGGCGGCGTGAAGCCGCCCGCCACGTGGCGCGTACGGCATCGAGGTTGAGAGGCGGGGCAATCCGCTTCCCTCCGCATCGGTGTCGTTCGGTCCGGAGGCCCTAGGACCTCGTTGTCCCCCGGGCGCCTCTCCACGGTGACATCCCCTAGCACCTTGATCCGCGTCGTGCGAGAGTGTGCTTCGCCACTCGGTTGAGCGCGGTGGGTCGCCCGAACGGGTCGCCCCGGTATCCGTGCGGCTCCTCAATACGGGATTAAGAATTGCTTAAGTCGGCGGAAAGGCCGCTGGTGACGGGGCGTCAAAGCGCATCGACGATGCGTACCGAGCGTGCTGCCTCGAGTCGCGTTTGAACTGTTCGCTGCCGGGCTGCGTACTCTCCGCCGAAGAAACCCGCGCGGCCCGCACGGCGCCCGCGCCGACTCTCGGTCACCGGGCCGCCACGCGGCCGGGTGACGCGCTCACGAGGGTGGTGGCGCACTGCGCAAAAGCGTGGTTAACCTTCCACATCCGCCGGATGCGAGGGGTCATCCGGGCACGCGGCCAGACACCTGTGGGGAGAGCGGGGGGCACGATGCGGCACTGGGGTGGACAGCGGTCCCCCGGCTGCCGCCTGTCCGCTTACGGAGCCGCCGCATGAGCTTCGAGGACGACGAATACTGGGAGGATGAATACTCTGAGTATTCAATCATGCCCAGCGCGGCGGTAATTCAGGAAAAGCAATACACGAAGCGCACGTCGCCGGATCCGGTCATTCCCACCCGGCGGTCCGACGACTACGACGACGAGCCGGTCGACGAACTGGCCGAACGCCGGCAGCGCCGGGCCGCGAGTAACACGCCCGGCGCGCGCCCGCGCCGCCCGCAGGAGGTCTTCGACTCGGAACGGCCCAGTTGGCTGGACGACCCGAACTTCGCGCCGGTCGACACGTCCCAGCCCAATCTGGCCGGCAACGACAACGTCGACTACAACCGGCCCGAGCTCGGCGCCGACTTCGACGCACCGGACTTCCCGCTGAGCAGTACGGGCGACCTGCACAACCGGGACGACCGGTTCGGCGACTACGCGGACGACATCGACGAGCCGTTCGACCACCGCGACCTGGCCGCGTACGGGCACGGGCCGCAGAAGACAAAGCGCGTCGGATGGTCCGAGGAGGACGAGCAGGACCGCAGCAACCGCAAGGCCGGCTGGCGGCGCGGCGGCAAGCGCGACCGGGTCGGCGAGCGCCCCGGGCCCGAGCAGCCGGGACGGGCCGGCGACCCACGCGGCGGCCGACCCGCTGTCGACCCACGTACGGGACGTCCGGCCGCCGACCCACGCGACGGCCGCCCCGCCATCGATCCGCGTACCGGCCGCCCGGCTGCCGACTCCCGTTCCGGCCGCCCGGCGGCCGATCCGCGCACCGGGCGCCCCACGACCGACCCGCGCACCGGCCGTCCGGTCGACCCCCGCACCGGCCGCCCCGCCGACCAGCGCACCGGGCAGCCCGGCCGGGCCCCCGAGCGGTACGCCGACCCCGCCGCGAGCGGCCGCGCTCGGGTGCCCGCGGCCGAAGACCCGGCGGACCTGTACCGCCGCCCCGAGGAAGACCGTGGCCGTCCTGCCCGTTCCGGCGAACGCCGTGGGCTGTGGGCGGCCATTCGGGGTTCCGGGGCCGACGACGAGCGACGCCCGGTCGACGGCGACGACCGCCGCCGCGGCCGCGCCGACGCGCGCGGCGCCGACCCGCGCACTGCCGACCCGCGCAGCGGCGATCCCCGCAGTGGCGACCCGCGCGTTGGCGACCCGCGCGTTGGCGACCCGCGCGTTGGCGACCCGCGCGTTGGCGACCCGCGCGTTGGCGACCCGCGTAGTGGCGACCCGCGCGTTGCCGACCCGCGTGTTGGCGACCCGCGCGGCACCGATCCGCGGATGCGCCGGCCGGTCGACGCCAACGACGTCGACCAGCGTCGCGGCCGGCCGCCGGTGGACGACCCGCGGCAGCGGCGGAACAACGGGCGCACGGCCTACTGGGATCCGGCCGACGAGGCGTGGGCGCCGATCGAGGTCGACGAGTCGACCATGCCGCGGCCCGGCGCCTACCGGGACGACCGGCGGCCGGCGGGCGACCCGCGCTACCGGCAGGGCCAGTACCCCGGCGACCCGCAGCGCGGTCCCGAGGCCGCACCCGGCCGCGGACACCGGGGCGACGTGCCGACCGGTGACCCGGGCTACCGGCCGGCCGGCGGCCAGGGCTGGGAGGACGACCGCTGGGCCGACGGCCAGGCGGTGGCCTGGGCCGGTGAGGAACGGCGCGGCGAGGAACGGCGCGGCGAGGCCGCGGCCTGGGACGGCCGGGTGCTCGACGGCGAGGTCGTGTGGTCGAGCGACGAGCCGGCGACCACCGGACGCGAGGCTGCCTGGGCCGGCAATGACGCGCCGGCGGCCCGGACCGGCGACGAGGCCCAGGCCGACTGGCCCGCGGCGCAGGCCGGCGAACCGGTCGAGCAGGCCGGCGGGGACGACGCCGCGGAGGGTGACGTCGGGCCGCGGGTGCTCAGCAAGGCGCCGCCGCCCACACCGGCGCGCGTGATCAGCCGGGCCGAGCCGCCGCCCATGCCGCGCGTGGTGAAGAAGCCCGAGCCGGGCGAGGCACCCAAGGTGGTGGGCACGACTCCGGCCACGCCCGCGGCGCGGGTGGTTCCGCCGCCGCCGAGCGGTGTGCCCGCACCGCAGGCACCGGCTGCGGCCGGTCCGCAGGCGCCGGCAGCCGCGCGCCCGCCCGCCCAGCCGGCTACGCCGGGCCGGGCACCGGCAGCGTCGGCCCAACCAGTGCCGGGCCAAGCTGTACCGGGCCAGCAGATGCCGGGTCAAGCTGTACCGGGCCAGCAGATGCCGGGCCAGGCCGTACCTGGTCAGCAGATGCCGGGTCAGCAGATGCCGGGTCAGCCGGTGCCGGGCCAGGGCGCGCCGGGACAGCCGCCGGCCGCCGGCAACCAGCCGCAAGCTCCGGCTGCGAGCGCCCAGCCGCCGGGCCAGGTTCCGGCCGCCGGGCAGGTGCCGTACGGCGATCCGCGGGTTGCCCAGCAGTGGCCCGGGTCGCCGGCCGAGAGCGGCACCCGGCTCGGCACGCCCTATCCGCCGGACGGGTCCGGGCAGCCGGACGGCCAGCCGCGGTCCCGGCGCAGCCCGCGCACCGCTCATGTCTTCCTCGGGGACTCCGCCGAGCCGTGGGCCATGGTCAAGGACGAGGCACCGCCCGCCGCCCTGCCCGGCAGCGGCCTGCAGCGGCCGATGGCGCCGCCCGGGCAGCGGCCCGCCGCCTACGCGCCCGGGCAGCCGGGCGCGGTGCCGCCGGCCGGTTACCCGGCCCCGCCCCAGGTGCCGGGCCAGCCGCCCGCCTACGCCCCCGGCCAGCAAAGCCCCGGCACACCGCAGGCACCCGCCGCCTACGCCCCGGGCCAGCAGGGCCCCGGCACGCCGCAGGCACCGGCCTACCCGCCGGGCCAACCGGCACCCGCCGCCTATGCGCAGGGCCAGCCGGCACCCGCCGCCTACCCGCCGGGCCAGCCGGCACCCGCCGCCTACGTGCAGGGCCAGCCGGCACCCGCCGCCTACGTGCAGGGCCAGCCGGCACCCGCCGCCTACGTGCAGGGCCAGCCGGCCCCGGCCGGCTACACACCGGGAGCGGAGGCAGCCGGCACGCCCCAGGCCCCGGACGCTTACGCGGCAGGCACACCCGCGGCCGGCGCCCCGCAGGCGCCCGCCGCCTACACGGCCGCAGCGCAGCAGGCACCCGCTCCGACGCAGCCGCCGGCCCATCCGCCCGCCGC
>NZ_BOMV01000018.1 GCF_016862375.1 Paractinoplanes rishiriensis
GGGCAGGCGCCCGCCCAGGGCCAGGCGCCGCAGGGGCAGGCGCCCGCGCAGAGTCAGCCGCAAGCGCCGGCCGCCTACGCTCCCAGCACCGCGGCCCCCGGCTCGCCCGCGGCGCCCGCTGCCTATCCCCCGCCGCCCGGGCTTCCCTACCCGCAGGGGCAGCAGAGTTCGGTCGGCCGGGCCACCATGCCGATGCCGCCGCCCGGTTCCGACGCGCCGCAGCAGGCACCCGGCCCGGCGCCGGACCCCGCGCAGCCGGGCTCGCGGATCGCGGTTCCCATGCAGCGCCCGCCCGCGGACGGCACGACACCGGAGTCGGCCGCCCCGGCGACCGACCGGCCGGCTCGCCACGGAGCGCCGGACGCCGGGGGCGAGACTGCCGCGCGGGCGGACGACGGCACCCGCGAGGGCAAGCCCGGCGCGCACTCCGCCCCGTACATGGATCTGGATGGAACCCTGCACAACCTGCGGCCGATCGGGCGGCTCGACGTCGCCGAGCCGGCGCAGGAGTCGCGGCGGCCGGCGGACACCGAGTTCGGCGGGATGTGGTTCGCCAAGCCGGCGACGGGCGAGCAGGCCGACGAGCCGGAAACGCCAGAGACGCCAGAGACGCCGGAAACGACCGAAACGACCGAGACGGCCGCGACCGCCGAGACGCCCGCAGAACCGGAGCCGCCCGCCGAGGAGGTCGTGCAGCACCCGGCCGCTCTGTCGGCGGCCGACCTCGAGGCTATCCGGTGGCGGCTCGACGGGGGCACCCTGCGGGAGGTGGTGGACGACAAGGAGGCGTTGCGGGCGCTCGGTGAGAAGATCGACGGGCCGCTCGCCGAGGAGGTCGACAACGTCGCCAAGGCGGGGCTGCTCAGCATGCGGGCCGAGGTCTACCGGCTGCTCGGTGAGCTCGGCATGGCGGCGGCGGCCAGCCGGCTGGCTCTGGCGCACGCCGAGTCGGCGCGGCACGTGCAGTCGATCGTGATCGCGCAGGCGGAGCTGGCGCACATTCTGCGGCTGCGGCGTGACTTCACCGAGGCGGACCGGCTCTTCTACCGCGCGGCCGACTCCAACGTGCCGGAGACGCTGCGCAGCGTGGTGCACGAGAACGCCGGCCGGTCCTGCTTCGACCAGGGACGGCACATGGAGGCGCTGGACCACTTCGCCCGGGCGGTACGCCTGGGCCGCGCCGACGACCAGGAGCTGGCCGAGCGCATCGGGGTGTGTCTCGAGTCCGTCTACATCCACGTGCTGCGCGACGGCTGGGGCCCGTACCCGCGGGACAGCCACGAGATCCTCGGCACCGACCCGCCGCCCCCGGTGCAGCCGAAACTCAGCGACGCGTTCGACGAGACCACCGCCGAGCAGCGGATCGTGCGACCGGGCGTCAGGTGAGCGCGGTCAACTGGTCGACGTTGTGCCGCTCGGCCGGTGGGCTGGCCACCCCGGTACGGCCGCGGCCGCCCTCCTTGGCCTGGTAGAGCGCCGCGTCCGAGGCCGCCGTCAGCTCCTCGGTGGTGGCGGCGTGCTCGGGCGCCACGGCCACCCCGATGCTCAGGCCGGGCGGGCCGCAGGGCAGCGAGTCGATCTCGGCGACCAGGGCGCGCAGTTCCTCGGTGGCCCGGAGGGCGCCGGCCTGGTCGGTGCGCAGCAGCACCAGGAACTCGTCGCCGCCGAGCCGGCCCACCACGTCCTCGGGGCCGTGGGCGATCTTCTGGAGTGCCTCGGCGACCGCCTGGAGGGCCTGGTCGCCGACCGCGTGTCCCCAGGTGTCGTTGATCTTCTTGAAGTAGTCGACGTCGAGGGTGAGCAGCGCGACCGGCTGCTGGGCGCCGTCCGCCCAGGTGATCGCGCGGGCCAGCTCACCGTCGAACGAGCGCCGGTTGGCCACGCCGGTGAGCGGATCGGCGTACGCCTGCCTCTCCAGCACCTCGCGGAGTTTCTCGTTGCGGTTGCGCAGCGACGTCACGACGATCGTGGTGAGCGTCATGGCCACCGAGAGCGACGCCCAGTCGGACACCGCCTGGTGGACGTCGAGGACGCCGAACACCACGGCCGCGTTGCCGCCCGAGACCCACAGCAGGCTCAGGTAGTTGACCGTACGGCTCAGGAAGTTGGCGGCGTAGAGCACCGGCCACAGATAGAACAGCTGGGCGCCGGTGCTGGCGTCACTGGTGGCCAGGTTGAGCGAGGTCACCAGGCCGGCACCGAGGAACGGCGCGACCAGCCAGGACAGGTGCGGCATCCGCTCCGGGCGCCAGCGGCACAGCACGCCGAGGCCGAGCAGGATCACCGTGAGCAGGGTGAAGATCGCCGCGCTGACCATCGAGGGATGTTCCGGCGGCAACACGATGCCGGTGACGAACATGAACGGACCGGCACCCATCAGCAGATACGCGACAGAGCGGGATGCACCCGCCGGATCGCGCAGCTGATACCGCACCGTTTACCCTCCTCAATTCGGAAAAACCCTTCGGTCCCGGACGCTGCCATCTGAGGGGTTCCGGCGGCTCAGCGTGATCCCGGCGCTGGCGAGGGTGACCAGCGTCAGGGCGACGATCTCGACGGGGCCGAGGCGCTGGCCGAGCACCACCAGCCCGGCGAGCGCGGCGGCGGCCGGCTCGAGGCTCATCAGGATGCCGAAGACGCGGGTGGGTATCCGGCGCAGGGCGTTCAGTTCGAGGCCGTACGGGAGAGCCGACGAGAGCACGGCCACCGCGATGCCGCCCAGCAGCAGTTCCGGCCGCTCGACGACCGCGCTCGCGCCCGCCGCGCCGAACGGGAGTACCAGCAGCGACGCGACGGCCAGCGACACGGCCAGCCCGCCGGTGCCCGGGACCAGGCCGCCCAGCCGGGCGCTCAGCACGATGTAGGCCGCCCAGCACAGCCCGGCCAGGAAGGCCAGCGCCAGCCCGCCCACCGGAGCCGAGCCGCCGCCCAGGCCGAGCAGCGCCACCCCGCCGCCGGCCAGCAGCGCCCACAGCAGGTCGGCCAGCCGCCGGGTCTGCACCAGGGCGAGCAGCAGCGGGCCGAGGAACTCGACGGTGACCGCGGTGCCCAGCGGCACGGTCCGCAGCGACAGGTAGAAGGTCAGGTTCATGGCCGCCATGGCGACCCCGAGCAGAGCCGCGGCCCGCCAGGCGGCGAGCGACCAGGAGCGCACCGCCGGGCGGGCGACCACGGCCACGATCAGCCCGCCGAGCAGCAGCCGCAACAGCGTGATGCCGGACGCGCCGAGGTCGTCGAACAGGGTGCGGGCCACCGCGCTGCCGACCTGCACCGAGGCGATGGCGGCCAGCACCATCAGGGGTGCCGGCATCTATTCGGTCCGCAGGGCCACGACCGGGTCGAGCCGGCCGGCCCGCTGGGCGGGCACCACGCCGAAGATGATGCCGACCGCCGCCGAGACGCCGAACGCGAGGGCCAGCGACCACCAGGTGATCGCCGCCGGCACCGGGCTGAGCCGGTCGACCAGCAGCGCCGAGGCGATGCCCAGGGCCATCCCGAGCACGCCGCCGATGGTGGTCAGCAGGACGGCCTCGAGCAGGAACTGGACGCCGATGTCGCGCGGCCGGGCACCGACCGCCTTGCGCAGGCCGATCTCCTTGGTCCGCTCACGCACCGACACCAGCATGATGTTCGACACGCCGACGCCGCCGACCAGCAGGCTGATCCCGGCGATGGCGGCCAGCACGCCGGTCAGCACGCCCAGGATGTCGCCGAGAACGCCGAGGATCTGCTCCTGGGTCACCGCGCTGAAGTCGGTGTCCGGGTGGCGCTTGACCAGGGCGTCGACCACCGCGGCGCCGAGTTGGTCGATGCGTTCCCGGTCGGGGGCCCGGATCGCCAGGCCGTCGATCCGCTCGGTGCCGAGCAGCCGCTGGGCCGCGGTCACCGGTACGTGTACCTCGCCGTCCCGGTCCACGCCGAGGCTCTGCCCGAGCTGCTCGAACGTGCCGATCACCCGGAACCGGACGCCGCCGATGGTGATCTGCCGCCCGATCGGGTCGCGGTCGCCGAACAGGTCGCGGGCGGTACCGGCGCCGAGCACCGCGACCCGGCGACCGGTGGTGACGTCGGTACGCGTGAGGTAGGCGCCCCGGTCGAGCCGGCGCACGAACACCGACGGGGTCGTCTCGAGGACACCCTGCATGCTCGCGAACGTGGACCGCGAGCCCGCGCGTACGGTCTCCCCAGAGCTGATCGTGACCGCCACCCGGGACCGGTCTCCCACCACCCGGGTGACCGCGTCGACGTCGTCCATGGTGAGCGTGGACGCGGCCGGGGCCGCGCCGGGGTCGAGCCGGCCCGGCACCACGATGAGCAGGTTCGAGCCCAGCCCTTCGACCTGCTGCTCGATCTGCTGCTTGGTGCCGGTGCCGATGCCGACCAGGGCCACCACCGCGCCGACCCCGATCACCACCCCCAGCATGGTGAGGACGCTGCGCAGCCGGTTGGCCCGCAGCGCGTCGACGGCGACCCGCCACGCCTCGGCGATCCTCACGAGACGATCACACCGTCCTTCATCACGATCTGGCGGCTCGCCCGCGCCGCCACGTCCTTGTCGTGCGTCACCAGGACCACCGCCACGCCGTCGGCGTTGAGCGACTCGAGCAGCGCGAGCACCGACTGTCCGGTGGCCGAGTCGAGGTTGCCGGTAGGCTCGTCGGCCAGCAGCACCGACGGCCCGGTGACCAGGGCCCGGGCGATCGCCACCCGCTGCTGCTCGCCGCCGGACATCTGGTTGGGCCGGTGGTCGAGCCGGTGCGCGAGCCCGACCCGGTCCAGCATCTCGGCGGCCCGGCCGCGGCGCTCCCGGCGGCCCACCCCGCGATAGACCAGCGGCAACGCCACGTTGTCCCGGGCCGTGGTGCGGGCCAGCAGGTGGAACGACTGGAACACGAAGCCGATCGTCTCGTTGCGCAGCCGGGCCATCTCGGCCGGCCCGAGGGTGGCCACGTCCCGGCCGCCGATCAGCAGGGTGCCGCTGGTCGGCCGGTCGAGCCCGCCGAGCAGGTGCATGAGGGTCGACTTGCCGGACCCCGAGGTGCCGACGATGGCCAGGTAGTCGGTGGATTCGATGCGGAGCGACACCCCGCGCAGCGCCGGCACCGAGACCCCGTCAAGCTCGTACGTGCGCGTCACGTCGGTCGCGACAATCGCGGGGCCGGTCATGAGGCCTTGTCGCCGGCGCGCACCCGGTCGGCTCCGGCCACCACGATCCGCTGTCCAGGATCAAGACCGGAGGTGACCTGTACGACGTCCTCGCCCTGCACCCCGAGCCGCACCGGGAGCTGCCGGTATTCGCCGTTCTGGACGGCCCACACGGTGTCCTGTCCGGCGGAGTTGACGACCGCCGAGGCCGGCACCGTGACCGCGTCGGCGGCCTGCCGGACCTTGAGCCGCACCACGGCGCTCATCCCGGGCCGCGGGGTGGGTGCCGCGGTGCCGTCGTCGAGTTTGCCGCCGGCCAGGTCGAGCCGCACCCGGTAGGAGACGCCGCCCCGCGCCGAGGTGGTGGGCAGCAGGTCGACGGCCCGCACGGTGGCCTCGTAGGCGGCGCCGGTGGCCGCGTCGAGCTCCACGGTGGCCGCCACGCCCGGCTCGACCAGCAGCACGTCGGTCTCGTCCACCTCGGCGGTCAGACCCAGCCGGGTCACGTCGACCACGGTGAGGATCGGGGTGCCGGCCGCCACGAAGGCGCCGCGCGGCACCGCGGTGTCGACGCCGGGCAGCCCGGAGCCACCGCCCGCGGACTGCGGAGCGGCCGCGGCCGGTCCACCGGCGCCGGACAGCAGGTCGTTCAGCGAACTGCTGCCACCGGTCGCCGGGCCGCCCAACTGGACCACGCCGGCCACCGGTGCGCGCAGGGTCAGCGCCTCGACGGCCGCGTCGGCCAGGTCGTACGCCTGCTGGGCCTGGAGTTTCTGTGCGGCCGACAGCGAGCCGAGCGCCTGGCCGAGCGAGGCCACGCCGCGCTGCACCGAGCGCAGCGCCGCGCCGGCCGCCGCCGAGGCCGCCGCGTACTGCTCCTGCGCCGCGTCGACCTGCTTGAGCAGTACGCCGCGCAGCTGCTCGTCGGTGATCTTGTCGGCCGCGTCCCGGGCGTCGTCGAACGCGGCGGCCGCCCGCTTGTCGGTGCGCCGCTGGACGGCCGTGAAACCGGAGGTGCCGACGCTCGGCGTGCCGCCCCGCGAGGCCTGGTCCAGCGCCTTCTCGGCGGCGCGCCGGCGGTCCTCCAGCTCGGGCGCGTCGAGCACGCCGACCACCTGGCCCTTGCTGACCCGGTCGCCCGGCTCGACCAGCAGCTCGTCGAGGGTGCCGGCGGCCGGTGCGCTGACCGTGGCGGCGGCCCGGGCGGTGACCGAGCCGGGCGCCTCGACGATCTCGTCGACCGTGCCCCGGCCGGCCTGGCCCACGGTGACGCCGGTGTCCTCGTCGCCGCAGGACGCCGCGGTCAGCGAGACCAGCGTGACGAGGGCGAGCGCGAGGACGCCCGGCCGGGGCCGGGCGCGGAGGGATCGGCCGTCGGGCCGCGGTACATCGCTGGACACGCTGGCCACTCTATGCCGGGTCGGGTATCCGTCATCGGCGCGCGTCAGTGGTACCGGGCTTGACCCGGTCGTTCACCCTGGGTGAACCGTCCCCGCGGTTCCCCACGTGACAGATGTGGCACAGGTGACCCGAAGGACGTGAGTGAGCAATGCAGCAAGCCGATGAGCTGACCGTGGTGCACCACGACGACTCGGTCAGCCGGTTCCGCGACGTGACATACACGCTGAGCCGCGAGGGGTTAAGCCTGGTGACCGCGTGCGGCAGCGAACGGCACTTCCCGCGCCACGATGTGCTGACCACGCACGTGCGCCGGCTGCGCGCGGCGGCCTGAGACCGACACAGCGCCCGGGCTCGTGACGAGCACCGGGCGCTGAACGGATCAGGTGCCGGGACGGCGCCCGATGACCTTCACCGTCGAGCCGATCTTGCCGAGATTCCAGTACGCCTTGGCGTCGGCCTTCAGCAGGTTGACGCAGCCGTGCGAGCCCCGCCACTTGTCGTGCAGGTAGGTGGTGGTCTCGTGGAAACCGCGCCCGCCGATGAACCGCTGCCAGTAGGGCAGCCAGACCTCGTACGGGTTCGACCACTCCTTCTTCGTACGCTTATTGATCTTGAAGGTGCCGGCCGGGGTGCGGTAGCCCTTCATCCCGGTCCGGGTGACCGTCGGCTTGAGGTGCACCTTGCCGTTCTTCATCACCCACGTGGTCTGGTGGGTGAGGTCGATGCAGAAGGTGATCCCCGTCTTCTTGGCCTTGCAGGCCGACGTCTTGGTCGACGCGAGCCGCTTGGACACGTCGTACGTCGTCGGACCGGCCAGGCCGGCGGCCGGCTTGATGCCGAACCGCGTCTGGAACTTCTTGATCGCCGCGCAGTCGGCAGCCGACTGCTTGCCGTCGACCTTGACGGTGCCGTACCCGCCGATCTTCTTGAGGTAGCCCTCGACCTGCTTCTGGTATTTGCCGGTAGCGCAACCCGCGGCCGCCGCCTTCGTGACCACCGCGGTGGTCGCGACCGTGGACACCGGGGTTCGCACCGCGGCACCGGCGCCCGCAGGCGTCAGTGCTATGGCGCCCAGACCACCGCCCACCAGCGTCGCCATCGCGACACCGGTGAGACGGGTGGTCACCCGTCTCACTCCCAAAATCGTCCTCCCCAGGAGATGTGTGCGCACATCGAAGCACAGCCACGCCCGCGACGGCGGTCGCGGAACGACCGTGGCGCGAACCTGGGATGCGAATCGGCGCGTCTCCTGGGGAGTTGACCGTTTTACGCCATGTTTACGACATCGGGGTTACGACATGGGGGTGGCGAAGTCCTGGACCCAGTACGGGCCGTCGCCGCCGCCGATCGCGAGGCCGACGCCCATCTCGTGCAGGCGACAGTCCAGGATGTTCTCCCGGTGCGACGGGCTGTTCATCCAGCCGTCCACCACCTCGTAGGCGCTGTCGGCACCGCGGGCGATGTTCTCGCCGTACCGCTTCCACCGGTAGCCGGCCTCGCGCACCCGCTCCCCCGCGCCGTCGCCGTTGGGCGAACTGTGCGCGAAGTAGCGGCGCCGGGCCATGTCCGCCGCGTGCTCGTTGGCGGCGTCGATCAGCCGGCGGTCCAGCGAGAGGCTGTCGCACCCGCCCCGCCGCCGGTTCTCGTTGACCAGGGCCAGCACCTGCTGCTGCACGGGCGCCCACGGGCTGTGGGACATGTCGGCCGCGGTCACCCCGCGCCGGGCCGCGGCGAACAGGCCGGCGGTGGAGCGTTGTCCGGCGGCGGGCCGGTCCGGGCGGTCGGCGGTGTCGTCGCGGTCCGGGCGCTGCAGCGCCGGTTTTTGCGGTACGGACCCAGCCTGGTGGCCGGGACGCGCGTTGCCGGCCAGGTCCGATGTGCCCCGGGCCGACGAATCCCCGCCGGGGCCGTGCGCACCCGGGGCATTGCCACGGTTCCCCTGCGTTCCGGTCCCCTGTGTTCCGGCCGGCGCCTTCGCGCCCGGTGCCTGCCCGTCGCCGTGCGCGCGGGTGCCGTGCCCGCCGCCCGCGGGCGCGCCGGCATTGTGGCCGCCGCCCGCGTGCCAGCCCGGCAGATCGCCGCTGTTGCCGTCCCCGCCCGGTCCGGCCCACCCCGGCGCGTCCCAGCGGTGGGCGAAGTCGGACGAGCCGGAACTGTCGTGCGCGTCCACGTCGGACGCCGGGTCACCGCCGAACAGGCTGGACAGGTCGGGCATGCTCCAGCCGGGCATACCGGGCACGTCCGGCGTCTCCTCGGCGCCCGCCGCCGTCGCTACCAGGACACCCCCGAGCAGCATCGCCGACGCCGCCGCACCGACCACCACCAGACGCTTCCGCATACCCCTCAATTCCCATCGATCACTGGCACCCGGCCGCTCCGGGCGCCCCATGCCATGGGTCAACGTCACAAAGCGGCCACGGTCACCACGGATGTCGCACAACCGCACAGACAATTCGGACAGTTCACCCCTTCGGGTTAAGCCTGCGAGGCGTTCTTGCCGACCGCCCGGACGGTCCCGCCCGGCGGGCCCGGTGGCTACCTTTCCCCGGTGCGAAACCGCTACCTGGACCTGCTCCGAGCCGCCGCGATCGTCCGGGTGGTCGTGTACCACCTGTTCGGCTGGCCCTGGCTGTCCATCGTGCTGCCCGCCATGGGCATCATGTTCGCGCTGGCCGGCTCGCTGACCGCGGCCTCGCTGGACAAGCGCGCGGCCGGGCAGGTCGTCACCTCGCGACTGCGCCGGCTGCTGCCGCCGCTGTGGTTGCTCGGCCTCATCGCCGTACCCGTGATGCTGGTCGCGGGCTGGGCCCGGGAAACCGACGGCGCGCACCCGTTCGGCCTGCCGGGTCTCGCGTTCTGGCTGCTGCCGCTCGGCGACCCGCCCGGCAGCGATCTGGGCGTCGACGTCTGGGAGCCGCTCTGGTACGTGCGGGCCTACCTCTGGTTCGTCCTGCTCTCGCCGGTCCTGTACGCGCTCTACCAGCGGATCGGCTGGCTGGCCGTCGCCGCGCCGATCGGGCTGCTGGCCGCGCTGGACGTGACCGGGTTCAGCCTGCCCGAGACCGCCGATGCCGCGCTGTGGGACTTCGTCACGTACGGCGCCTGCTGGATTGCCGGTTTTGCCCACCACGACGGCCGGCTGGCCCGGGTCAAACCGTGGCTGGTCATCGCCGCGGCGGCCGTCATGGGTGGCCTGGCGCTCTACTGGCTCAACGGACACCAGGGCGAAGAACGCTGGGACCTGAACGAGGTGTCCGAGTCGCAGGCGCTCTGGTCGCTCGCGTTCGTGCTGCTCGCCCTGCGCTGGCAGCCGCCGATGGGCTGGCTGGCCCGGACCCGCCCGTTGGACGGCACGGTGAACCTGCTCAACGCCCGCGCGGTCACCGTGTACCTGTGGCACAACATCGCCATCGCCGCGGTCTGGCCGGCGCTCACCCTGGTGGCGCTGGACGACCTGGCCGGCGAGGCGGAGGCCGCGGTCGACCTGGCCGTGGCGCTCCTGCTGACCGCGCTGGCGGTGGTGGCCTTCGGCTGGGCCGAGGACCTGGCCGCGAAGCGCCCGCCGCGGCTGTGGCCGACCGGCGGCCCCCGCCCACCCGCGGACCCGCCGCAGCCCGCCCAACCCGACCCCGCCCAGCCCGACCCCACCCAGCCCGATCCCACCCAGCCCGACCCCACCCAAGGCGCCGAACCGAAGGCGGTCGACTTCCCCGCCCCGGCCACCACCCGGCGGCTGATGGCGATCCCACCGACCCCGCGACCCGCGCCCGGCCCCGGCCCGGCCGATCCCACCCTGGCCGATCCCACTCCGGCCGATCCCACCCCGGCCGATCCCACCCTGGCCGATCCCACCCTGGCCGATCCCACCCTGGCCGATCCCACCCCGGCCGTACCCACCCCGGCCGGCGCCCGGGTGGGCCGGCACTCCCGGGAGGCACACGGCGAGGGCCGCCTCGACCTCGGCCTGCCGGACGACGGCTCCCTGACGGTGGCCCGTCCCGCGGACACCTCGCCGGCCGACCGGCCCGGCCACGGGGTGCTGACGACGGGCGGCCCGCCCGGTGACGGGATGCCGCGCGCGGGACGGCCGCACGGCGGGCCGGCGGGCGGCGGGCTGCCGCTGGCGGGCTGGCCCTGCGACGAGCCCACCATGGCCGGGTTGGCGAACTGGCCGGACAGCGACCCGACCATCGCGGCGTGGCCCCGCGGTGCGATGCCCGGCGACGTCCGGCCCCCCGCCGGGGCGCCGCTCGCCGGGGCGCCGACGGCCGGCGGAGGGCCGGACGGCGGCGTGCGGCCCGCCTGGCCGCCGATGGCGCGGAGTGCCGAGCCGCTCAGCGGGGAACTGCTCGACCCCGGCGGGCGGGTGCTGCCGGACGGGCCGCCGGACGGGTCCGTGGAGCGGCTGGACTGGTTCCGGTCCGGGCAGCCGGGCGACGAACCGGGCCGGTGAGCCGGGCCGGTGAGCCGGGCAGACCCGAAATTGTGCGAGGAAAGCTCGCCTTACTCGGATGAAAGCTCGCTAACCTGAGCGAGTGCGGCAATACGGACAAGCGTCCACGGACTACGGCGAGGCTGTCATGGCCGCGCTGGTCTTCCGCGCCGGTCAGCTGCTGTGTGCGTTGCGGCTGGACGAGGTGATCGAGACACTCCGGCCGCTCGACACGCAGCCGCTGGCCGGGACGCCGGCCTTCGTACGCGGGATCAGCGTGCTGCGCGGCGTGCCCACCCCGGTGATCGACGTGGCCCGGCTGCTCGGCGGCGGGCAGATCGAGGCGGAGCGGTACGTGGCCGTCCGCACCGAGCGCGGCGCCGTCGCCCTGGCCACCGGTCAGATCCTCGGCATCCGCGACGTCGACACCAACGTGGCCGGCGGGCACCCGGCCCTGCTCGGCGCCCGGTCCAGCCACCTGGTGGCCGGCGTCGGCACGATCGGCGCGGAACCGCTGCTGCTGTTGCAGAGCATGCGTGCGGTGCCGGACGAGGTCTGGGAAGCGGCGGCTGCCGCGGTCGTGTCGTGACCAGGGCGGCGGAGATCACCCGATTCCGCGAGTTGCTCGCCCGCCGGTTCGGCTGGACCTATGCCGAACGCGACTACGACCTGCTCGCCAACCTGTTGACCGAGCGCTCCGCGCTGGCCGGGATGCCGCCCGGCGACTACCTCAACAAGCTGGCCGCCCGCCCATGGACGACCGAGACCAACGAGCTGATCGAGCGGCTCAGCATCACCGAGACCTACTTCTTCCGGCATGGCGAGCAGTTCCGGGCGCTGCGCGAGGAGGCCCTGCCGGACCGGGTCGCGGTCCGCTCCGCCCAGCGGGTGCTGCGCATGCTGTCGGTGGCCTGCTCGTCCGGCGAGGAGGCGTACAGCCTGGCGATCACCGGGCGGCAGGTGCGGCCGGACCCGGACTGGATCATCGACGTGATCGGCATCGACGCCAACCCGGCGATGCTGGCTCGCGCCGGGGCCGGCCGGTACACGGCCTGGTCGCTGCGCGAGACCCCGGACCCGGTACGGCGCCGCTGGTTCACGCCGGACGCCGAGGGTTACGCGGTGGCCGACGAGGTGCGGGCCATGGTGCAGTTCCGGCGGTACAACGTCGCCGACCCGGACGAGGGCCTCTGGCGGCCGGACCAGTACGACGTCATCTTCTGCCGGAACCTGCTGATGTACCTGACCCCGCCGGTGGTGTCCGCCCTGGTCGCCCGGATGGCCGGTGCGCTCGCGCCGGGCGGTTACCTGTTCCTCGGGCACACCGACTCGCTCGGCACCGGCGCGGCCGGACTGGAACTGCGGCACACCCACAACGCGTTCTACTACCGTCGCGGCGGCGCCGGCGGTACACCGCCGGCGCAGCGGCCCGGTCCCGCACCTGGCACCGCCGCCACCGGCTCGGCATTCACCGACGAGGATGCGTACCACCGCGCCCTGTCGATGTTGCGCGACGAGCAGTTCGCCGACGCACTGGCGCTGATCGCCGAGCGACCCCCCGCCCGGGCCCGGGACCGGTTGCTGCACGGGGTGCTGCTGGCCCAGGCCGGCCGGCTCCCCGAGGCCACCGAGACGGCCCGCCGGCTGATCGACGACGACGGCCTCAACGCGGACGCGCACCAGTTGCTGGGGCTCTGCCTCGAGGGGGTCAACTCGCCCGGCGAGGCGGTCGCCCAGTACCGGCTGGCCGCGTACCTGGACCCGGGTTTTGCTCTGGCCCGGCTGCGACTCGGCCAGCTCGCCCGGCGCCGCGGCAACGACGGGGACGGCGCCCGCGAACTGGAGCAGGCCCTCGACCTGCTGGCCGGTGAGCAGGACGACCGGATCGCCCTGTTCGGCGGCGGGTTCGGGCGGATCGCGCTGACCGTGCTATGCCGGTCCGAGCTCGAGGCGTGCGGAGCGTCGCGATGAGCCCGGCGATGGAGGGCACCGTAGCGTCCCGGATCGAGTGGCTGCGCGGGGAGTTCGACGGATCGTTCGCCGAGCCGGTCCGGCGGCACGACGAGGAACACGTCGAGTTGCTGTCGATCCGGGCCGGCGACCGCCCGTACGCCCTCCGCCTCTCGCAGACCTCCGGCCTGCACCCGGACCGCCCGATCACCCCGCTGCCCGGACCGCTGGCCGCACTGCTCGGTCTGGCCGGGTTCGCCGGCACCGTGGTGCCGGTCTTCGACCTGGCCGCCCTGCTCGGCCACCCGCTGCCGGAGAAGCCCCGCTGGCTGGTGCTGGCCACCGGCACGCCGCCGCTCGGGCTCGCCTTCCACGAGCTGGACGGTCACGTCCGGGTGCCGGCCGACGCGATCGTGGCGGAGGCCGCCGGCGACGGTCGCAAGGGCTGCCTGCGCGGCATGGTCACGCTGCCCGGCGGGGTCCGGCCGATCTTCGACGTGCCGGCCGCCCGGGCCGCCGTGCACACCCTGGCCGGGCACACCCCACTCACCGACGAGGAGGCCGCGCCATGATGGCGGGACGCACTTTCGGCACCAAGCTAGCGGCCGGCTTCGGCCTCACCCTCGCGCTCACCCTGCTGATGACCGCCACCTCGGTGCTGGCCCTGCGCTACGTGCTGATCACCAAGGACAAGGTGATCCACTCGGCCAGCCAAGGGCTGGTCGGCGCCGAGATGCTCAGCGCAATCATGGAACGGCGGATCGGCGACTACCGCGCGTACCTGCTCTCCGGCAGCGACGAGTGGTTCGACGCGGCCACCAAGGCCCGGACCGAATTCCTCGACCAGGTGACCGCGCTGCGCGGCATGCTGGAGGATCCTCGCAACCTCGAACTGCTGGACGCCGTGCAGGCATCCGAGGTGAAGCATGCCGCCGTACTCGACCCGGTGATGGAGAAGCGCCGGACGATCACGGACCTCAACCAGGTTCCGGACCTTTCCGGCGGCACGCTCCGGCCCGCCCGGGAGGCTTTGCAGCGCGACCTCGACGCGCTGATCAACGGCGTGCGGACCACCGTCGACGAGACTCGCACGGAGTCCTCGGAACGGGCCACCCTGTCGATGCTGGTGATCATCGGGATCGGCACACTGTTGATCATCGGTGCCGCCGCGGTGTCCTGGCGGCTGAGCCGCGACCTCAAGCGCGAGGTGGGTGCCGCGGTGGGCCACATCCAGAGCTCCTCGGCCGAGCTCGAGGCGGCCGCGGCCCAGCAGGCGTCCGGCGGGCGCGACCAGGCCAGCGCGATGAGCGAGATCACCACGACGATCAGCGAGCTGCTGATCACCTCGCGGCAGATCGCGGACAGCGCGCAGCGGGTGTCCAAGGTCGCCGAGGACACCGCCGAGGCGGCCCGGACCGGCGACGCCACCATCGATCAGACCCGGGCCTCGATCACCGCGATCCGCACCCAGGTCGACCAGATCGTGCAGCACATGCTCGCGCTCGGCGAGAAGTCGCAGCAGATCGGTGGCGTCGTCGACCTGGTCTCCGAGCTGGCCGAGCAGACCAACATCCTGGCCATCAACGCGACCATCGAGGCGAGCGGTGCCGGCGAGTGGGGCCGCCGGTTCGCCGTGGTGGCCGAGGAGATCCGCAAACTGGCCGACCGGACCGCCGGGTCGGCCAAGGAGATCCGGGCGCTGATCGAGGACGTCCGCGGCGCGGTGAACACCACCGTGATGGCCACCGAGATCGGCGCCAAGGCGGTCGACTCCGGCTCCCGGCAGTTCGACGACGCGACCAGCTCGTTCCGCCGGATCGCCCAGCTGGTGGCCACCACGAGCGACGCCACCCGGGAGATCGAGCTGTCCACCAAGCAGCAGACCACCGCGGTCGAGCAGGTCAACTCGGCCGCCTCGGACACCGCCCGGGCCAGCCGCGAGACCGAGGCCAGCGCGGTGCAGACCAAGCAGACCGCAGCCCACCTCAGCACGCTCTCCGGCGACCTGCTGGACCTGGTCGGCACCGGGCGGCACTGACCATGGGCGAGGTCCGGGACCCGCTGCGCTACTTCCGGATCGAGGCGCGCGAGCTGGTCGACCAGATCAGCGCCGCCGTGCTCGACCTGGACCAGCAGCCCGGGCCGGAGCTGGTGGCCCGGCTGCTGCGCTTCGCGCACACCCTCAAGGGCGCGGCCCGGGTGGTCAAGCAGCAGGAGATCGCCGAACGCGCGCACGAGTTCGAAGAGGTGCTGGTGCCGCACCGCGGCGGCGCCGACCCGGTGCCCGCCGACGAGATGCGCGAGCTGCTGCGGCTCAACGACGAGATCGCCCGCTGCGTCACCGCGCTGGAGAAGCCGGCCGAGGCACCAGCCGTGCGGCCGGCTGCCGAGGCCGCCGCCCGGCCGCCCGAGACCCCCATCGAGGACGACACCCCGGCGCCCCGGGCCGCCACCGCCGACCTGGACGAGCTGCTGGACGCGATCGGCGAGGCCAGCGCCCGGATCGCGCCGCTGCGCGACGGCAGCCGCACGCTGGCCCGGCTGCACCGCGGGGTGGAGGCGATCAGCGACCGGATGCGCACCCGCCGGGACGCCGGCGACCCCGGCACCCGGGCCGGGATGCAGCGGCTCGCCGCCGACCTGGGCGCACTGGGCCGCCGCCTCACCGACGCAGTGGACCAGGTGGAACGCGAGCTCGACGAGATTCGCGGCCGGGCCGAAGGGCTGCGCCTGGTAGCGGCCGGCACCATCTTCACGGCGCTGCACCGGGCCGTGCACGACGCGGCCGAGGCCGAGGGCAAGCGGGTCCGGTTCGGTGGCCAGGGCGGTGAGATCCGGATGGGCCCGCAGCTGCTCAACCAGATCAGCGGCGCCTTCCTGCACGTGGTGCGCAACGCGGTGGTGCACGGCATCGAGTCGGAAGCGGACCGGCTGACCGCCGGCAAACCGGCCGAGGGCACCGTCGAGGTCGAGGTGGAACGGCGCGGCCGGTGGGCGATGTTCCGCTGCGTCGACGACGGACGCGGGTTCGACGTGGCCGCGCTGCGCCGGGTGGCCGAGGCCCGCGGCCTGCTCGCCGCCGGCCAGGACGCCACCCCGGACCAGATCATCGACCTGGTGCTGCGCGGCGGGATCAGCACCTCGGGCTCGGTGACCGACGTGGCCGGGCGCGGCATCGGGATGGACGTGGCCCGGGACGTGGCCCAGCAGTTGCACGGCACGGTGTCGGTACGCAACCGGCCCGGCCAGGGCGCCACCGTGGAACTGTCCGTGCCGCTCACCCTGCTCAGCATGAACGGGCTGATCGTCGAGGCCGGCGGGACGGTGGTCACCATGCCGCTGGACGCGGTGCGCCGCTGTGTACGGCTGCCGGACCGGGACGCGGCCGCCGCGACCGCCAACGGCCGGCTCGCGCACGACGGCGAGGTGGTGCCGTTCCTGCCGCTGGCCCGGGCGCTGTACGCGGGCGCCGCGGTGCCGGACGTGACCGGCGCCGGGGTGGCCGTCGTGCTCTCCGCCGACGACCAGACCGTGGCGATCGGCGTGGACCGGCTGGCCGGCACCACCACGCTGGTCGCCCGGCCGCTGCCCGACCTGGCCCCGGCCGCACCGGTGATCGGCAGCGTGGCCATCGACCTGGACGGCAACCCGCGGCTGGTGCTGGACGCGCACGGCCTGGTCACCGAGGCGCTCCGGGACCTGTCCACGGCCGTCACCCCACCGGCCGCGGCGGCGCCGAAGCTGCCCATTCTGGTCGTCGACGACTCGCTCACCACCCGGATGCTGGAGCGCAGCATCCTCGAGTCGGCCGGCTACGAGGTGGACCTGGCGGCCTCCGGCGAGGAGGGCCTGGACCGGGCGGCGGCCCGCGAGTACGGCCTGTTCCTCACCGACATCGACATGCCCGGCATCAACGGGTTCGAGTTCGTCCGGCGCACCCGGGCCGATCCGGCGCTGGCGCACGTGCCGGCCATCCTGGTCAGCTCCCGGGCGACCGCCGAGGACCGCGAGCGCGGCGCGCAGGCCGGCGCGTCCGCGTACGTGGTCAAGGGCGAGTTCAACCAGGAGGAACTGCTCGCGCACATCAGGAGGCTGATCCTCTGATGATCCGTGTGCTGCTGGTCGAGGACTCCGCGACGATGCGCAACCACCTGCGCGAGTCGCTCGCCGCCGAGCCCGACCTCCAAGTCGTGGGCGAGGCCACCGACGGTGGTCAGGCGGTCGAGATGGTCGGCCGGCTGCGACCCGACGTGGTCACCATGGACATGATGCTGCCGACCATGAGCGGCCTGGTCGCCACCGAGCACATCATGGCCGAGCACCCGACGCCCATCCTGGTGGTCTCGTCCGCCGACCGGCAGGAGCTGTTCAGCACGTACAACGCGCTGGCGGCCGGCGCCGTGGACGTGATGGAGAAGCCGCGCGGCGACGCCACCGACGCGGACTGGGGCCGCCGGCTGCGGCAGGCGGTGCGGCTGGTCTCCCGGATCCGGGTGATCACCCACCCGCGGGCCCGGCTGAGTGCCCGCCGGGCCGCGCCGCCGGTACCGTCCGCGGCGCCCGGCAACCCGCTGCGGGTGGTGGCCGTGGGCTCCTCCACCGGCGGCCCGCGGGCGCTCACCGAGTTGCTGCGCACGCTGCCGCTCGGCTTCCGGCCGCCGGTGCTGTGCGTGCAGCACATCGGGGCCAGCGAGCCGTTCGCCGAGGCGTTCTCGGACTGGCTGGCCGGGCAGACCGGGCGGGACGTCAGCTACGCCCGGGACTGGACCCCGATCGAGGCGGCCGCCGGCCGGGTGCTGCTCGCCCCGCCGGACCGGCACCTGCAGGTCCGGGACGGCGCGCTGCGGCTCAGCGACGCGCCGCCGCGGCACTCCTGCCGCCCGTCGGTGGACGTGCTGTTCGACTCGATCGCCACCGGGTACGGCCCGGCGGCGGCCGGCTGCCTGCTGACCGGGATGGGCCGGGACGGTGCCGACGGGCTGCTGCGGATGCGCTCGCACGGCGCGGTCACCTTCGCCCAGGACGAGGCGAGCTGCGTGGTCTACGGCATGCCGCGAGAGGCCGCGCTGCTCGGGGCGGCCTCGTACGTGCTGCCGCCGGCCCGGATCGCCGCCCGGCTCACGGAGATGCAGCCCGCGGGGAGCACGCCGTGACCCATCGCGTGCTGATCGTGGACGACAGCCTCACCGTCCGGATGGACCTGCACGACGCGTTCGCCGCCGACGGATTCGTCACCATCCTGTGCGCGACCGGCGCCGAGGCCCGCACCGCGTTCGCCGGCGTCGAGTTCGACGCGGCCGTGCTGGACGTGCTGCTGCCCGACGCGGACGGTCTCGACCTGCTCACCGAGCTGCGCAAGTCGCCGGACCGCTCCGAGGTGGCGATCGTGCTGCTGTCCTCGGAGGACGAGGTGGCCGACCGGCTGGCCGGTCTGCGCACCGGCGCCGACGAGTACGTCGGCAAGCCGTACGACGCCGGCTATGTGGTGGCCCGGGTGCGGCAGCTGCTCGGCGACCCGCCCACCCGGACCGACAACCGCACCACGGTGCTGGTGGTCGACGACAGCATGACCTTCCGCGAGCAGCTGCGCGAGCTGCTCGAGCCGGAGGGGTACGCGGTGCTGACCGCCCCGTCCGGCGAGGAGGGCCTGCGCACGGCCGCCGACCGCCGGCCGCAGGCGATCATCGTGGACGGCGTGATGCCGGGCATCGACGGCGCCACCGTGATCCGCCGGGTCCGGCTCGACCCGGCGCTGCGCGACATCCCGTGCATCCTGATGACCGCGGCCGACGACTACGCCACCGAACTGCAGATGCTCGACGCCGGCGCGGACGCGTTCGTGCGCAAGCAGCAGAACCTGGCGATCGTGCCGGCCAAGCTCAACGCGGTGCTGCGGCAGAGCTCCGAGCAGCTGCCCATCGAGGTGACCGGCAGCCTGCACGGGCCCAGCAAGGTGCTGGCGCTCACCCCGGACCGGGACCGGCTGGCCGACCTGGCCGGGTCGCTGCGCGATGACGGCTACGACGTGGTGCCGGTGGCCGACACCGGCGACGCCCTCGACCTGCTGGCCGAGCAGCCGGTGGACTGCATCGTGCTGGGCCTGGGCCTGTCCGGCGACATGGGCCGGGACGCCTGCCGCCGGATCAAGGACGTGCCGGTGATCGGCGAGACCCCGGTGGTGATGACCGGCGAGAACGACGACGACATGCTGGCCTGCCTGGCCGCCGGCGCCGACGACTACGTGCGCTCGGGTGCCGGTGCCGAGGCGCTCCGGGCGCACGTGCGCACCCAGATCCGGCGCAAGCAGTCGCACGACGAGAGCCGCCGGATCCGCGAGGAGCTGATGCGCCGCGAGCTGGACGCGGCCGAGGAACGCTCCGCCCGCCAGCTGGCCGAGACCCGGGCCGCCCTGGTCGAGGAGCTGGAGTGGCGCAACCGGGAGCTGGAGGCGTTCTCCGGCTCGGTGTCGCACGACCTGCGCGGCCCGCTCCAGGTGATCAGCAGCTTCGCCGAGGTGATGCTGGACGACGAGGACGAGCCGCTGGGCGTCGAGGCCCGCCGCCGGCTGGCCCGGATCCAGGCCGCCGCGGTGCGGATGGCCGACCTGGTCGAGTCGCTGCTGATCCTGGCCCGGGCCAGCCGCGGCCAGCTGCGCCGCACCGCGTTCGACCTGACCGCGACGGCCTGGCAGGTGATCGCCGACGTGGAGGCCCGCGACCCGGAGCACAAGGTGGCGTTCACCGTGCACGAGGGGATGACCGCCGACGCCGACGAGGGCCTGGTCCAGGTGATCCTGGAGAACCTGGTGAACAACGCGGTCAAGTTCACCCGCAAGGTCGAGCACGCCACCGTGGAGATCGGACACGACGCCGAGCGGTACTTCGTCCGGGACAACGGTGCCGGCTTCCCGGCCGGAAAGGCGGGCGAGCTGTTCCGGCCGTTCGCCCGGCTGCACAAGGCCGAGGACTTCCCGGGCACCGGCATCGGGCTGACCACTGTGCACCGGGCGGTGGAGCGGCACGGCGGCGAGATCTGGGCCGAGGGCGAGGACGGCCGCGGCGCCACCTTCTGGTTCACGCTGCCGTCCGCCGCGGCGGTGACCGGTGAACGCCGCACCCAGCCCCGCCGCCACGGCTGACCTCAGCCGATGTACGCCAGCCCATCGGCGACCACGGTCGGGCGGCCCGAGGTGCCGGCCACCACCACGGCCACGGTGTGCTTGCCCGGAGTCAGCGCCCGCACCCACAGCGCCTGCCGGTACTTGGTGCTGCCCAGCCGGGTGTCGACGGTGGCCACCTTCTTGCCGTCCAGGTAGATGTCGGCCTTGCCGGTCTTGGCGCCGCGGGAGAACAGCAGTGCCGCCGACCGGCCGGTGAACGTGTAGGTGAGCTTCGCGTTCTTCTTCGTCGCGGCCAGCGCCTTGCCGCCCAGATAGGACGACCCGGACCTGGCCGTCCAGGTGCCGGACCGCTTCGCGGCGGTCTCGGCCGGCAGGACCGCCTTGCGTTGCACCGTCGCGGTCCGCGCGTTGCCGGCCCAGTCCCGCGCGGCCAGCGTGTAGTTCAGCGCCGGGCCGGGCCGCACCGTGGTGGCCCAGGAGGTCGCGGTGGCGCCCAGCCCGGCGGCCCGCGGCGAGGTGGCGGCCAGCGCGGAGACCTTGACGTTGTCGGCCGCCCGGAAGGTCACAGTCAGCGGCACCGACGTGGCGGAGTACGTGCCGCCGCGCAGCACCACCGCGGGCGCACCCGGGAAGGTCGGCGCGGTCGCGTCGCCGAACACCTTGGCAGCCGCGGTGGTCCCGGTGGCGCCCGAGACGTGCACGGCCCGGACCGCGACGGTGTGCGCACCGGCCGGCACCTTTACCGCGGCCGAACGCGCGGTGCCCGGCGCGGTGCCGGCCACCTTGCCGTCCAGCAGCAGGTCGAACCGGGACAGGTTGGCCGACGGCGTGGTCACCGACCAGTTCAGCGTGGCCACCGTCCGGACGTGGAAGACGCCGTTCGCCAGGGTGCCACCGGTCAGCGGCTTCGCGGCCAGGCCGGACACCACGTTCACCGCGCGGGCCCGGACCAGCGGCAGCTGGGCGTACAGGTTGTCGCCCGGGCACTCGGTGGCCACTCCGTCACGGTGCCCGGAGATCCGCGGGAAGGTGACCGTCTCGCCGGACGCGAACCGGCCCGCCGAGCCGGCCTTGAGCTGGGTGCTGGTGGCCGGGTTGTGGCCGTACGCGCCGAGCCGGGCCGCCGCCAGCTGGGCGACGGTCATCTCGAACGCCGCGGCCGACGGGGCCTTGGTGTAGTCGCCGAGCACCGCGACGCCGGCCGAGAACGTGTTGAAGGCGTACGTGTGCGCGCCGACCACCGCCTTGGTGACCCCGCCGCGCCGGCCCTCGAACAGCCGGCCGCACTTGTCGACCAGGAAGTTGTAGCCGATGTCGGACCAGCCGTTGCTGTTCACGTGGTACTTCTGGATCGCGCGCACGATGGCCGGCGAGTCGGCGCAGGCGTAGTCGTTGGACCCGGCCGTGTGGTGCACGAAGATCACCTTGACCTCGGCGGCCACCGTGATGGCGTCGGTAACCAGGGTCTCGTCGGCCGACCACTGTGTCCGGGTGGTGTACGCCGGCAGCGGCGTGACCAGCGGCGCGGTCGAGTCCGGCGAGGGCAGCGCGGTGGTCGGAGCGATGCTGGTGGGCGCCGCCGTGGTCGGCGTCGTGGTCGGCGTCGTCGTCTCCACCACCGGCGGCTCCGGGTCGGAAGGCTCCGGCTCCGGGACCGATGATTCGGATATTTCTGGCGTGGGGGATTCGTCCGACGCGGCCGGATCCGGCTCGGCACCGCCGCGTCCGCCGGCCCGGCCCGGATCGACCAGGTCGAGCCGCAGCCCCGCCGGCAACGGCTCGGCAGCACCGCCCGCCTGGATCCGGGCGGACACCCCGTCGGACGGCCCCACCCACATCGGCTCGGTGGCGCCGCGCCGCCGCCCGCCGCCCTCACTGTCCGAACCCGCTTCGCCGGCTTCGAGGTCGCGCCAGCCGCTCCACTTGCCGGTCCGGGCGCTGCGGGTGCGCACCTGCACCGTCCCGGCCGGCGCCGCCTTCGGGTCGTTCCAGGTGATGCCGAGCAGGCTGAACTGCTTGGTGTCGCGCTCCGGCACGTCGAGTTCGGCGGCGGACGGGTCGGCCGGGGCGATGTCGACCACGTCGAGGCGCGCCCGCACGGCCGGCTTCGGCGGGTTCGGGTCGGGCGCCACGGTGCCCGCACCCTCGGCGAACCGGGCCACCGGCGCCGTCGAGGGCCAGGCCAGTACGGCCACCCCGCCGCCCGCGGACAGCACCGCCACGGACACACCCAGACCGATTCCTGCCCGACGCCGCACACCGACCCCCTCATCGACGCGCGAAGGGTAGCGGGAAGTGGATCAGGAAGCCATTCCGAACCACGGCCGGCACGCATCGAAGCCGTCCACCGTCACCTCGGCACCCGGCCATCGATCGGCGGTAAGCCGCAAATGCTGCAACTCCACCACGTCGCCGCCGGTGTCGACGATCCGGCTGCGCCCGTTGTCGAGGTAGCCGATCCGCCGGGACACGCCGAGCGAGGCCGCGTTCGCGAGGGTGGCCGAACTGACCGCCGCGACCGCACCGAGGTGGTCGAACGCGAGCCCGAGCGCCGCGGTGCGCATCGCCACCCCGAGGCCCCGGCCGCGCGCCGCCGGCACCAGCCAGGAGGCCGAGTCCACGGTGCGCAGCGCCGGAAAGTTCGCACCCTCGAGCGTCTGCACCCCGATCGGCTCGCCGCCGGCCGACACCACCAGGTGCAGCACCCAGGACGCCGGGTCCCAGGTGCCGAGCGCCTTCCAGTAGCCCATGCAGAACAGCCGCCGCTCGTTCTCGGCAAAGCTCTGCGACGCGAACATCGCCAGCCGCGGATCGTGCCCCACGTCGCCGGGCAGCACCGCACACAGCTGCGGGAGGTCGGCCTCCCGCATGGCCCGCAGCGTAACGTCGCGGTGCCGTAGCCGGAGGTCGAACAGAGGCCAGGATTCCATGGCCGTATTAGCGCATAGACTCGGCCGGGTGATTGCCAGAATGTGGCGCGGCTGGGTCGCCACCGAGCGGGCCGCCGCCTATGTGGAGTACATCAACGGCACCGGGATGGCGGAATACCGCGCCACGCCCGGCAACGTCGACGCCCAGATGTGGACCCGGGATCTGGGGGACGGGCGCACCGAGGTCATCACCGTGAGCTGGTGGACCGACCTCGAGATGATCAAGGGCTTTGCCGGGGACGACATCTCGCGGGCGGTGTTCTATCCGTCGGACGACGCGTTCCTGGTGGACCGGGAGACGACGGTGTCGCACTTCGAGGTCGCCGGCCGCTGAGCCGGCGACCTCGCCGCCTCCCTACTCGGTGCCGAGGGCGACCACCGGGCTCACCTTCGCCGCCTTGCGGGCCGGCAGCACCCCGGCCGCCGCGGTCAGCAGCACCAGGATCGCGAAGACCAGCGCGAGCTGGCCGACCGGCAGGGTGAGCGGCGCGTTCACGCCCAGTGCCCGCACCGCCAGCCAGGCGTACGGGACGCCGAGCAGCAGACCGATGGCCGCGCCGATCACGCCGTACAGCGCGGACTCGGTGGTCAGCATGAGCCGCAAGCCGCCGCGGGACATGCCGACGGCCCGCAGCAGCCCGGACTCGCGGGCCCGCTCCACCACCGACAGCGCCGTGGTGGTGCCGACGCCGACCACCGCGATCAGCACGGTGAGCCCGATCAGGCCGAGCGCGATGGCCAGCAGGATGGTCAGCGCGGTGTCCAGTTCGTCGCGCTGGTCGGCCAGCACCTCGACCGCCCACCGGCCGCCGGTCTTCGCCGCCGCCTGGATCAGCGCCGTGCGGCCGTCGGCCCGGCCGCGCTCACCGCTGCCGGTGGCGTCGGCCAGCAGACCGGCGTATTCGGATCCCGCGCCGAGCTTGGTCAGGTCGGACGGGTCGAGCACGGCCGCCGAGCCGAGCGGTGCCGAGTCGGGCAGCTGCGCCGCCACGGTCAGCCGTACGCTGCGGCCCTCGCGATTCAGCGTGACCTGGTCGCCGGTCTTCAGGCCGGTGACGTCGGCGGCGTAGCCGGAGATGACCATCCGCCCGGGGCCGAGGTCGCCCAGCGAGCCGGTGGTGACGTCCAGCGAGCGCAGCCGAGGCACCGCATTCACCGCCAGGTCGTTGACGTCGAGCGGGCTGCCGGAGCCGGGGAAGCCGACCTGCAGGCGGCGGTACGGTGCCACGTTCGTCAGCTCCGGCCGGCCGCGCAGCTGCTCGGCGACGCTCGCCGGAATGAGGCGCTCGGAGTCCTGCGCGGTGAGCTCGTAGTCGGCCGGCGCCGACGACGCCGACTCGCGCTCGGCCAGCATCCGGATCGACGCGCCGCCGACCAGCGTGCCGGCGATCAGCGTGACGCCCAGCGCCACCACCACCGACACCGCGGCGGCCCGGCGCGGCGCGCCGCCCACTCCCCCGGCGGCCAGCCGGCCGACCGCGCCGGACCGCCGGATCGGCGCGCCCAGCGCGGCCAGCACCGGCCCGACCAGCACCGGCCCGAGCGCGATCAGGGCCAGGAACGCGACCCCGCCGGAGGCGACCACGGCGAAGAGGTTGACGGCCGGGTCGTAGTCCTTGGCGTCGCGGGCCGGCAGGTGGGTGAGTACGTAGCCGGCGAGCGTGCCGGCGGCGAGCACCAGCAGCACGCCGAACGCCCAGCGCAGGCCGCCGATGTCCCGGCGGCTGCCGGTCACCGCGGCGCCGCGCAGCGCCTCCAGCGGCGACACCCGAGCGGCCGAGAACGCCGGCGCCAGCACGGCCACCGTGGTGATGAACACGGCCAGCAGCACGGTGCCGAGCGCGGCCGCCACCGGCAGGCCGGGCGACGCGATCCGCGGGCCGAACGCGGCCACCAGCGGCGGCAGCGCGTGGCCGGTGCCGAGCGCCAGCAGCACCCCGGCGGTGCCGGCGACCAGGCCGGTGAGCGCGCCCTCGGCGGCCAGCGACCAGCGCAGCGCGCCCCGGCCGGCGCCGACCGCGCGCAGCAGGGCGAGCTGGCGCATCCGCTGGGCGAAGACGATCCGGAAGGTGGACGCGGCGACCAGGCCGGCGGCGATCACCGCGATCGCCACGAACATGGCGATCACCAGGAACACCTCGTCGACCTCCTCCGCCTTGGCCCGGGCCTCGTCGAGCCGCACGTCCGATCCGTACGCCACCCGGGGTTGATCTTCGGTTTTGACGCCGGACGCCGCGATCAGCGCCTCGATCCGGTCGCGCACCGCCTCCCGGTCGGCACCCGGTGCCAGCCGCACATCGATCTGGAGCAGGTCATCCGTGCCGGTCATCGCCGCGACGGCCGGCTGTGGGGCGTACGCCTGAAAGCCGTGATCCGCAGCCGCGGTGACCACGCCGACCACCGTGAGTGGCACCGGCTCGATCGGTTTGCCCTGCTCGTCGAAGCGGAACGCGACCTCGGCCCGGGTGCCGACCGGCAGCGCGAGCCGCTCGGCGGTCCGCGTCGTCACCGCGATCTCGCCGGTACCGGTGGGCAGGCGGCCCGAGCTGAGCCTGCTGAGCGCCAGCGGCCCGGTGCCGGAGTCGCCGGTCACCTGGAGAAACTCGTTGCCGAGCTGACCGCCGGCCTCGGTGCGCCCGGCCGTCTCGGCCACCCCGGGGAGCTTGCCGATCGCGGCCAGGTCCTTGCCGGTGACCGCGCCCTCGCCGACCACCAGATCGACCGCCGCGGGCGTGCCGCTGAGGCCGTTGAGCAGACTGCGGGTGGTGATCTCCTGGGCCAGCACGGTGGCGTAGACGACGTACGAGACCACCAGCACCGCCAGGCCGGTGAGCAGCAGGCGGGCCGGTCGCCGCCCGATCCCGCCGAGCTGGGTGCGCAGCACCGCCCTCACCGGTTCACCGCCAGCGCCTGCAGCGCCTCGGCCACCGACGCCAGGCTGGGCTGGTCCAGGTCGCCGGCCACCCGGCCGTCGGCCAGCAGCACCACCCGGTCGGCGTACGCGGCCGCGCCCGGGTCGTGGGTGACCATCACCACCGTCTGGCCCAGCTCGCGCACCGAGTTGCGCAGGAACAGCAGCACCTCGGCGCCGGACCGGGAGTCCAGATTGCCGGTCGGCTCGTCGGCGAAGACCACCTCGGGCCGGGACGCCAGCGCCCGGGCCACCGCGACCCGCTGCTGCTGGCCGCCGGACAGCTCGCTGGGCCGGTGGCTGAGCCGGCTGGTGAGCCCGAGCGACTCGACCAGGTGGCCGAACAGGTGCCGGTCCGCCTTGCGGCCGGCCAGCTCGAGCGGCAGCAGGATGTTCTGCTCGGCGGTGAGCTGCGGCAGCAGGTTGAACGACTGGAAGACGAAGCCGATCCGCTCGCGACGCACCTTGGTCAGCACCCGGTCGGACTGCCGGGTCAGGTCGGTGCCGCCGAGCAGCGCCTGCCCCGAGGTGGCTGTGTCCAGCCCGGCCAGGCAGTGCATGAGGGTCGACTTGCCGGAACCGGACGGCCCCATGATCGCCGTGAACTGCGCCCGGTCGAAGCCGACGGTCACCCCGTCCAGGGCCCGTACCGCGGTGTCGCCGCTGCCGTAGACCTTGACCAGGTCGACGGCGGCCACGGCGGCCATCCGCTCCTGGGGCGGGGCCGGGATCTGGGTCTGCATGTTCGCTCCTTCGTTGTGGTCGCGCCGAGTCTCCGGCCTGCCGCCCGGCCGGCACATCCGCCGCCAGCCGGGCACGCGAGCCGCGCCGGATCTGTCTTTCGGCCGATGGGACCCTCGTGACCAGCAACTACGCTGGGTACGCGATGCAGAACAACCTCGTACTCCGCCGCCTCGCCCAGTTCGGCGCGCTCGGCATCATGGCCGCGCTGGGCCTGTTCGACGTGGCCGCCGGCCGGATGCTCAACACCGACGCCGAGGCCCTCGGACTCTTGCGCATCGTGCTGGCGATCGCGGCGGCCGGGGTCTGGCTGCCCCGTTACCAGCAGGGTTCGACCACCCTGCCCAAGGTCGCGGTGGCGCTCGGTGTGGTGTCGCTGCTGGTGACCGCGGGCGCCGCGGTGCCGTTCGGGTCCAGCGGCAGCTGGGGCCTGGCCGAGTCGCTGGCCCTGCTCGGGGTGCTGTTCGTGGTGGCACGCCGGGCCGCGCCGGGCTGGGCGGTCGCCGCCGTGATCAGCGTGGGCGCCGCGGTCAGCTTCCTGCCGCTGCGCGGCGGCCAGTCGGCCGAGTTCGTGATCTTCGGGCTGATCCAGGCGCTGGCCGGCGCCGCGGCCATCGGCGCGGGGATCTACCTGCGCATGGTGGCGGGCGAAAGACAAAGAGCAGTTGATGCCGTACGCGCCGAGCAGCGCGCCGAATTCGCCCGCGACCTGCACGACTTCATCGCGCACCACGTGACCGGCATCGTGGTGCAGGCACAGGGCGCCAAGTTCATCGCCGAGCAGGACCCGCAGCGGGTGCTGCTGGCCCTCGAGCAGATCGAGCAGGCCGGCGCCGAGACGATGGCGTCGATGCGGCGGATGGTGGGCGTGCTGCGCGACCCGGAGTCCAAGCCGGACGCCCCGCTGGCGCCGGTCGCCGGGGTCTCCGACCTGGCCACACTCACCGAGCAGTTCACCGCGGCCGGCGGCCCGCTGGCCCGGCTGCACGTGGACGGCGAGATCGACGGCCTGCCGGTGGAGGTGTCCACCTCGGCCTACCGGGTGGTGATGGAGGCACTCACCAACATCCGGCAGCACGCCGGCGGCGCCAGCGTGGCCGACGTGTGGGTGCGGCGCACGCCCGAGTGGCTGCTGGTGCGGGTGGCGAACGACGGTGCGGCGCGGCCCGCCGGCACCCGGGACCGCACCGGGTACGGTCTCGTGGGTCTCACCGAACGCGTCCGCGCGGTCGGCGGCCGGCTCACCGCCGGTCCCGGCATCGAGGGCGGCTGGGTGGTCGACGCCGCGTTTCCGATCAAGCTGAAGGTGGACCAGTGATCCGGGTTCTGATCGCCGACGACCAGGCGATGGTCCGCACCGGCTTCGGCATGATCATCGGCGCACAGCCGGACATGGAGGTGGTCGGCGAGGCCGCCGACGGCGTCGAGGCGGTGGCGCTGGCCCGGCGGATCCGGCCCGACGTGGCGCTGTTCGACATCCGGATGCCCAAGATGGACGGGCTCGAGGCGCTGCGCCTGCTGGCCGGCCCCGGCGTCGCCGACCCGGTCAAGGTGGTCGTGGTGACCACGTTCGACCTGGACGAGTACGTGCACCAGGCGCTGCGCAACGGCGCGGCCGGCTTCCTGCTCAAGGACTCCGGCCCGGCACTGCTGGTCGAGGCGGTGCGCGCCGCCGTCTCGGGCGACGCACTGATCAGCCCGTCGATCACCGTACGGCTGCTCGAACACCTCAGCCCACCCGCACCCGCAGGCGACGACGGTGGCCTCTCCCCGCGCGAGCTCGATGTGGTGAAGCTCGCGGCACGCGGGCTCACCAACGCCGAGATCGCCGCCGAACTGTTCATCTCAATCGGCACGGTGAAGACCCACCTGGGCAGCGTGCAGACCAAGCTGAACGCCCGGAACCGGGTCGAGATCGCGGCCTGGGCCTGGGAACGCCGCCTGGTCAGCTGAACCCGGCGCCCTGCTATTGCCCGCCGCCCCTCGGACGGTTCGCGCCGGCCGGGGCCGCAGGTCGGCGTTCTCCTGTCCTCCGTGGAGTGACGGCTCGGCGGCTACCGGCGGTTCAGGACAGGCCGATCCAGTAGCGGCGCACCCGGTCGTTGCCGATGCCCCGGATGTCCTCGAAGACGCCGCCGGCCCGCTCGATCGTCCGGCGGGACGCCTCGTTCGCCGGCCGGCAGGTGATCAGCACCCGATCGAGGCCGCGCTTCCGCGCCACCCGCAGTGTCTCCCCCAGCGCCCACGAGGCCAGCCCGCGCCGCCGCTCGGCCGGGCGCACCCCGTACCCGATGTGGCCGCCGAAGTTGAGCAGCGACTCGGTGAGCTCGTGCCGCAGCGCGATGGCACCCAGCACCCGGTCGTTCTCGACGATCCAGCGGTACGTGCTGTGCACCATCCCGGGCGGCAGCGGCGTGGCCGGATCCTCCTGCGCGCACAGCTCGTCCACCCACTGCGCGAAGCCGTCCGCCGAGTCCAGGTCGCCGGCCCGGGCGATGCCGCTGCCGTCCTGGTGGACACCCCGGCCCCAGTCGTCCCGCGCGTCGAGCCAGGCGGCGTGCAGCCGCACGGTGGGCGCGATCAACTCGGGCATGGCCCTACGGTAGCGGCGCCGGCCGCCAGCGCGCGGTCCCGTCCCTCGGCCTTCGCCCGGTACAGTGCCGCGTCCGCCGCCGCCAGCAGGGCGTCCTGGTCGGTGGCCGCGATCGGCGGGCCGGCCACGCCGATACTGATCGTGATCGGGTGGGTCCAGTCCCGGCTGCTGTCCCGGACGTCGCGGCGCAGCGCGTCGGCCGCGGCCAGCGCCTCGTCGCCCTCGGTGCGGGTGAAGACCGCCACGAACTCCTCGCCGCCCAGCCGGGCCACCAGGTCGTCGCCGCGGATCCGGCGGGCCAGCAGGTCGCCCAGGTTGCGCAGCACCTCGTCGCCCGCCGCGTGGCCGGCCGTGTCGTTGATGCGCTTGAAGTGGTCGACGTCGATCAGGGCCAGCGACACCGGCCAGCTGCCGGGGTCGAGGCCGGCCAGCGCCTCGGTGAACGCCCGCCGGTTGGGCAGCCCGGTCAGGCCGTCGGTGGTGGCCTGCCGGTGCAGCGCGTCCACCAGCCGGGCGTTGCGGCGCCGCAGCGTGCCGAGCACCAGCACGGTGATCAGCAGCGTCACGGTCATGGTGATCGAGGGGGTGACACCGGCCGGGCCGAGGATCCACAACGCGACCGGCACGAAGGACGCCAGCACCGAGGCGAACGTGCAGAGAATCACCCAATTCGGCATCATGTACGCGGCCAGCAGCGGCCAGGTCAGCAGCACCTCGCCGCCGATCACGATGTTGCCGTCCAGCACCATGCCGAAGCACAGGGTGAAACCGCCGAACGGCGGCATGGCGTACGCGATCCACCGTGGCATGCGCCGGGCAAAGAGCCAGAAGCCAAACCCACAGATCATGCCGAACGACGACATCGCCAGCACCCGGCCGTCATGGTTGGCGTAGCCCGGGTCGGCCACCGTCAGCACCGCGGCGATCAGCGAGGCCGCGATGTACAGCAGCCCACCGACGCGCGCCGGCTCGGCGGGGTCCGCCGCGGGGCCGGGCTGTCGCGCCTTCGCCGTCACACCGCTCGGATCGGCGACGGCCGGGAGCAGTTAAGGAAACGCCAGGGCGAGCAGGCGCTGGATCTGGGCCTGCCGGCGCTGCGCCTGGCTGTCGGCCAGCGCGCGGGCGGGCGGGTAGGAACCGGACGCCGACCCCATCCGGGCCGTCTCCACGCCGTTGCCCAGGTGGCCCAGCAGCAGGTTCACGGCCGTGCGGTCGAAATCCGCCGCCGCCCGCAACTCGGCCACGTCGGCCGGGCGCAGGGCGTGCAGGGCGCCGTGACCGTCGTGCGCCGCCGACGGGTCGGCCGTGAGCGGCTGCTGCCAGCCGAGCAGCCAGCGCCGCATCGTTCCGGACTCCTCGCCCCACTGGCCCCGCAGTTCGGTGACCAGTTCGCGCAGCCGCGGCTCGCCGGCCCGCTCCTCGGCCAGCGCCAGCACCGGCTCCCCCTCGGCGATCTGCGCCAGCCCCATCTGCAGATACATCACGTCCGCGGCGTTGTAGGCCGCGGCGGGGGCGCTGGTCTCCGGCCGCGCGGAGCAGCCGGAGACCAGCAGGAGGGAAAGCGCAACCCGGAGGGCTAGACGGCGAGCCACAGGGCCGGCGCGTTCGGCGGCTCCCAGCCGGTCAGCGCGGTGTGCGCCTGCCGGCAGCGGTACGAGCGGCCGCCGTACGTGACGGTCGAGCCGACCTGGTAGGCGGTGCCGGCCGCCCAGGTGCCGCCGGCCGGCGGGTTCGTGGGCGGGTTCGTGGGCGGGTTGGTCGGCGGGTTGGTGGGCGGGTTCGTCGGCGGGTTGGTCGGCGTGGTACTGCCGCCACCGATGTTCACGTCGACGCAGGCGTAGAACGCCATGGCCGTGTCGGCGACGTTCCACCGGGCCAGCACGGTCTGCCGGCCGGAGAAGTTGCCCATGCTGACCGTGTGCGACTTGGTGGCCCCGGGCTGCGCGCCGCCGTCGTTGAACGACGCGAGCAGCGTGTTGCCGATGAAGTACTCCCAGGTCGAGGTGGCGTGCCGGGCGGTCAGCACCCAGCTGAACGTGACCGACCGGCCGACGCCGGCCACCGGCCAGGCCCGGGAGTTGTCGTTGAGTACGGCGAAGCGGGAACCGCCGCCGTTGCACTGCATCGAGCCCTTGGGCGCCTCGACGCTCTGCGGCTCGTAGACGATGTCGCCGCAGTTCGCGACGGCGCCGCGGGCGCAGTTCGCCTGGCGGCTCGGCGGTGAGGAGATGTAGCCGTGCGCGGAGGCGGGTGCCACGGCCACGAACATCGACGTGACGACCGCGGCGACGGTCAGAACAGGAAGCGTGAATCGACGTCTCATGAAGGGACTCCTTCGCTTCATGGGAGGGGATGTGGCGATCGGCCACAGTGGGGGCTGGGATCGACCGCTGTGAGGCTCAACATAAGTTAAAGAGTGTTAACAGTAAAGAGAACTAACCAAGTTTTTCGATACCTATCAAGGCGGCGCCGCGGCGGCCGATGGGTCAACTCGTGCAGAACATCCACGACGTGCTCGACGCGCGTGCCGTGACCCCGCTGTTCCAGCCGCTGGTCGAGATCGCGAGCGGCCGGGTGCTCGGCTACGAGGCGCTCAGCCGCGGCCCGGCCGGCTCACCGTGGGAGTCCCCCGCCGCGCTTTTCGCCGCCGCCCGCCAGGCCGGCCGCGCCGACGAGCTGGACTGGATCTGCCGCGCCCAGGCCTACCGGGCGATCCTGGCGGCCGGCCTGGACCCGGCCCTGACCTGGTTCGTGAACATGGAGCCGACCAGCTGGCGGGCCGGCTGCCCGGCCGACCTGGTCCCGGTCGTCGAGCAGGCCCGCGACGAGCTGCGGGTGGTCACCGAGATGACCGAGCGGGTGCTCGCCGACGACCCGTCCGGCCTGCTCGCGGCCGCCGCCGCGTGCCGCGAGGCCAACTGGGGCGTGGCCCTGGACGACGTCGGCGCCGACCCGATGTCGCTCGCGCTGATGCCGTTCGTGCACCCCGACGTGGTGAAGCTGGACATGGGCCTGCTGCACCACCCCGGCGACCCGCACACCGCCCGGGTGGCCGCCGCGGTGGCCGCGCACGCCGAGGCCAGCGGCGCGGTGATCCTGGCCGAGGGCATCGAGACCGAGGAGCACCTGGCGATCGCCCGCACCATGGGCGCCACCGTGGGACAGGGCTGGTACTTCGGCCGGCCCGCGCCGCTGCCGGCCGGGACCCGGGCCGGTGCCTGTCTGCCGTTCATCCCGCCACCGGCGCGCGACGACCGCACCCCGTTCCAGATCGTGTCCGGCCGCCGCCCGGTCACGGTGGCCACCAAGGCGCACCTGATCCCGCTGAGCCGGCACCTCGAGGCGCTGGTCGACGACGGCCCGGAGCCGCCGGTGCTGCTCGCCTGCTTCCAGGAGGCCCGGCACTTCACCCCGGCCACGCTGCGCCGGTTCGCCCGGATCGCCGGCCGCAGCCCGCTGGTGGCCGCGCTCGGCGCCGGGCTCAGCGACCGGCCGGCGCCCGGGGTTCGCGGTGCCTGCCTCGGCGACGACGACGTACTGCGCGGCGAGTGGAACGTCGTGGTGGTCGGCCCGCACCGGGCCGCCGCGCTGGTCGCCCGCGACCTCGGCGACGACTGCGCGGACGGCGAGCGCCGCTTCGAGTTCGCGCTGACCCACGACCGCGCCCTGGTCCTGGAGGCCGCGCGCACCCTGCTCACCTGGCTCGCGCCGGCCCGGGTGCCGGCGTTAATCAGCTGACCTTTCCGGCCGGCCCGGCTAGCGTCGCCGGCATGGAACCACTCACCGAGCGGGACATCCGCGATTCCTTCGTCAACTGTTCCAAGGGCGAGGCGAGCCGCATCAAGATGCCGCCGGACCTGGCCGCCACCCCGTGGGCCGACCTCGACTTCCTCGGCTGGACCGACCCGGGCGCGCCGCTGCGGGCGCTGCTCGTGCTGCCCAGCCGGGAGGGCATCGTGCTGCGCCGCCCCGAGTCCCGGCGCACCACCGCGATGCGCTCCAGCATGTGCCGCGTCTGCCTCACCGGCCACAGCTCCGACGGGGTGACCCTGTTCGTGGCCGCGCTGGCCGGTCCGGCCGGGCGCCAGGGAAACACCGTGGGCGAGTACATCTGCAGCGACCTGGCCTGCTCGCTCTACCTCCGCGGCAAGCGGCAGCCCCGCGGCCGGCTGGTGCGCCCGGAGGAGTCGCTCACCCTGGACGAGCGGGTCGACCGCGCCCTGACCAACCTGAACGGATTCGTCAAGCGGGTCACCTCAGGCCGCTGAAATCGAGCGGGTGACCACCCAGTGCCATTTGCCGATCTGCCGGTCCCGCCGGAAGCCGTGCCGCTCGAACAGCGCCACCGTCCCGTTGTGCAGGAACGCCCCGGCCACCTTGCGCCCCTCGGCGTCCTCCGGGTAACTCTCCACGGTGCCGCCGCCGAGCCGCGCGATCTCGGCCAGCGCCCCGCCCAGCGCGACGTCGGCAACCCCGCGCCGCCGGTGCCGCTTGTGCACATAGAAGCAGGTGATCCGCCAGTCCGGGAGACCATCAAGATCAATCTGGTACGCCTTGAGGCGCTTGATCCGGGGCAGTTCCGCGGTCGGCCCGAACTGGCACCAGCCCACGCAGTCACCACCGTCGTAGACCAGCGCGGCGTGCGCCCGGCCCGCGCGCACCCGGCACTCCTTGTCGGCCCGGTTCTGCTCGGCCGTTCGGTCGCCACCGACGCCCTCGTCGTGGAAGCCCATGCACCAGCAGCCACCCCACACCCCGTTCTGGCTCTCCACCAGCCGGGCGAAGTCGGGCCAGGTCGTCTCGTCGAGCGCCGCGGTGTGCACGTCACGCATTATCGAGGATGCGGCCCAGGTGGTAGTCCAGAGTTCGCCGACCAGATCCTCGAGCGGGCTGCTCTCGTGCAGGAAGACCGCCGCGACCACGAACGGGTGAACGCGCCCTCCATCGTGGACACCCCCGCTTGCTCAGCACGCTCGACCGCGCTCACCTGGCCTGCTGGTGGCGCTTCCAGGCTTCGCGGCGGCCCAGGTGAAGCTGATCGTCTCCTTCGAGAAATGGCTGTTCAGCGGCGACAGCGGCGGTTTCTTCGCGTTCTTCACCACACCCGCCGACTACGGCGCCGGCTCACTCGAGACGATCGGCCGGGCCGTGACCGTCGCATTCTGGTGGATCCGGACGGACGCCTGGCTCGCCTGGTGCCGGCGTTACCCGGGACCGGCGCGGTCGGCGTTGCCCAAATGGGGCCTGGCCGGAGGGCTGGCCGCCATCGGCATCGTGGCCCTGATCGGTCTCAGCCTGTGGCCGGCGACCGCGATGGCGTTCGACTACGCGGTCGGCTGGCACAGCTCGGCCCACCGGCTCGATCGCACCGGTCTGATGCTCGCCCTCGCGGGCGGGGCGTCGGCGGGTCTCTGCGTCGTGCTGAAGCTGGCCCGGCGCGGCCGGCCGCTCTGGTACTGAGCGGTGCGAAGCCGGCGCCCCTGGGGTATAGCTTGCTCATGCCGGCAGATCACGATGAGTCTCTGGGTGTACGCCTCGCCGTCGCGGCCGGGGGCGCGGTGGCGTTGCTCGTGCCGTTCGCGCTGATTGCGGTGCTGGTGGTGGGCAACGTCGGCTGGCTGCACCGGCTCGACATGTCGGTGACCGACGCGCTGCACAACCACGCGCTCGGCAACCCGGGCTGGGTTCGGTTCATGGCGGTCTGGAGCACCGTGTTCGACCCGTGGGTGTGGCGGGTCGCCGCGCTGGGGCTGGTCGTCTGGCTGGTGCGGCGCAACGCCCGGTCGCTGGCCTGGTGGGTCGGGATCACGATGGTCGCCGGCGGCCTGCTCGGCGTACTGCTGAAGGTTCTGGTGGGCCGGCACCGGCCGAGCTTTCTCGACCCGGTGGCCAACGCGGTGGGGTATGCCTTCCCGTCGGGGCACGCGCTCAACAACGCGCTCGGTGCCGCGGTCTTCCTTCTCGTCCTGCTGCCGCTGGTGCGGCACCGGCCGGGGCTGCGGGCGCTGCTCTGGGTCGCGGCGGTCGTGGTGCCGGTGGTGACCGCGATCAGCCGGGTGGCGCTGGGCGTGCACTGGACCAGCGACGTGACGGCGGGCCTGCTGCTCGGCGTGGCGGTGGTGGCGGCGACCACGGCTACATACCTGCATCGTGCCGGCCGGGTGCGGGCGGGCATAGAAGAACAGCGAATCGGGTAGTGCCAGCCGCGTGCTGGAAATGCGAAGCGCCGTTACCAGGGTCCTGCTGCCGATCGGGCTGCTGCTGCTCGGGATGATCGGGCTGGGCCTGCTGATCACGAAAGTCCTGCCCGACGTCTGGCCGTTGACCGCGGAGGACGCCGTCAACCGCTGGTTCGCCAGCCGCCGCGGCGGCACGTCGGATGCGGTGTCCGAGTTCTTCAGTTTCGTCGGCGACACCTGGACGATCATCACGGTCGCCGGGCTGGTGGCCTGCCTGATCTACGCCCGGCGGCGCCGGTGGCGCGAGCCGGTCTACCTGGCCGCCGCGGTCACCGCGCAGGCCGTCGTCTTCTTCCTCACCACGCTGGTGATCGACCGGACCCGGCCGGCGGTGCCGCACATGGACGACTCGCCGCCCACCTCGAGCTTCCCGTCCGGGCACACCTCGGCCGCGGTCGCGCTCTACGCCGGGCTCGCCCTGCTGCTGGCGAGTCTGGCCCGGCAGACCTGGACCCGCTGGCTGGCCTGGCTGCTGCTGATCATGCCGATCGGGGTGGCGGTGTCCCGGATGTACCGCGGCATGCACCACCCGAGCGACGTGATGGGCTCGTTCCTCAACGGCGGCATCTGCATCGCGATCATGGCGACCGCGATCCTTTGGAGCGAAGTCAAGACAAGGGAGCGAATCGCAGCGCGGTGATCGCCACCGGGCTCTCCGCCTGCAACGGCCGGATGAGCAGGAAGTCGACGCCGCCGTTGGCCTGGGCCTGGTCGGCCGGCACCGTGAGGGTGGCGGACGGCGCCCGGCGCAGGTTGCGATAGACGATCTCCATGGTCAGTGTGCCGGGCTGCAACGGGATCACCTGGGTCGCTCCCGCCGGGGTGTCCGGCAGGAAGTCGATCAGCAGCGGCACGTTGTTGCACCGGGCCGGGTCGTCCGGCGAACTGGACGTCATGTGCCGCTGGTTGTTCGCCGCGACCACGGCGGCGCTGCGGGCATTTTCGCAGCCCGGCACCGACACCGCGCCCGGGTCGGCGCTGACCAGGAAGCCCTGGTTGCGGAACACGTCGCTGGGCTGGACGCCGTCGTCCGGCGAGGTGAGGTCGACCTCGCGCACGCCCCCGCCGTTGTCCGGCGGCGGCGTGGTCGGTGCCTCGGTGGTCGCCTGCGGCTCGGTGGCGGCCGGGGGCGGCGCGGCCGCGCTCGGCGGTGCCTGGGACGCGGCCGGCGGCGGGGCGGCCACACTCGGCGCCTGCTGCTGGCCGCCCGGCGGGACGACCGGCTGGGTCTGCGCCACCGGGTTCTCGTTCTGGTTGTTGCCGCGGGCCAGCAGCGTCGGCACCGCGATCGCGGCGGCCAGCACGATCACCCCGGCCGCGATGCCGGCGATCTTGACGAACTTCGAGGCGAGCCGCGGCTGCTGCACGAAGGTGGCGGTGGTGGTCACCGGTGCGGCGCCGGGCATGTCGGGGGTGGCCGCGATGGTGAGCTGTCGCTGCTTCTCCCGGTTCCACGGCAGCGGTGCGGACACGGCGAGCAGCGCGCGGCCGGTGACGCCGGGCGGCAGGTCGACCCAGGGCGGCTGGAACGTCGCGCTGACCCGCTGCTCGGGGTCGGTGGCGGTCAGGTAGAGCCGGACCGGCGCGTTGCCACCGTTGGCCACCTCCACCGTGTATTGCCCCGACCGGCCGCCGTTGACCACCTCGGGCGTGGTGCGCACGGTCAGCTGTTCGACGCTGGCCAGCTGGATCGGCACCTCGACGCAGCGGGACACGTCGTACCGGTACTTCGAGCGCACCAGGGCACCGACCACATAGGTGCCGGCCGGCGCGGGGGGCTGCACCGGCAGCGCGACCCGCACGGTCAGCGTGCCGCTCTCGGCCGGCCGCAGCTTGGCGACCTCGGGTTCGGTGCGCACGGTGGCGCCGTCCGGCAGGCCGAGCAGCTCGATGCCGTAGTGCTCCACGATGTCGCTCGCGTTGCGCACGGTCACGTCGAATTGAAGGTTGTCGCCGGGGGCCGCGTCGGCACGCTCCGGCGCCACATTGACACGCAGCGGGAGGGTCACGGGCCCATGCTGTCACCCGCGCACAAGTAGGAAAACCCGCTGTCAGGTTGGCGACGCGAGATCTTCGAGGGTCGCTTTCGCTCCCTTGTGGTGCAGCGAGGACAAGACCGAGAGGTACGCCGAGACGAAGCGCTCGTTGTCGACCAGATCGCCGAACAGCTCGCGGTTCGCGATGAAGGCGGCCGGCTCCTCGTGCTGCCGCTGGGCGGTGGCCACCAGGGTGTCGCGCAGCCGGTCCACCACCTCGATCGGGCGGCCCTGCTCGTCGACGCCCTCGGCGTACCGGGCCCAGGACGCCACCACCGCGGTGGACAGCAGGATGTCGCCGCCGGTGTCCAGGTTGTGGCGGATCACCGGGAGCAGCCACTTGGGAATCCGGTCCGAGCTCTCCGCGCACAGCCGGGCCACGGTGTCGCGTACCTGCGCATTGGAAAAGCGGTCGATCAGCTGGTGCTGGTATTCCCGCAGGTCGACGCCCGGCACCGGGGCCAGCGTCGGGGTGGCCTCGCGTTCCATGTAGGTCAGCAGGAACCGGGCGAACAGCGGGTCCTGGGCCACCTCGTGCACCAGGCGGTAACCCGCCAGATAACCGAGGTAGCAGAGGGCCTGGTGGGACGCGTTCAGCAGGCGGAGTTTCATGAGCTCGTACGGCTCCACGTCCGCGACCACCTGCACGCCGGCGTCCTCGAACGGCGGCCGCCCGGCGCCGAAGCTGTCCTCGAGCGCCCACTGCGTGAACGGCTCGCACACCACCGGCCACCCGTCGTCCACGCCGAACTGCTTGCGCACCTGCTCGCGGTCGTCGTCGGTGGTCACCGGCGTGATCCGGTCCACCATGCTGTTCGGGAAGTGCACATTCTCGGCCACGTACGCGGCCAGCCCCGGATCGCGCAGCCGGGCGAACGCCACGAAGCTCCGGCGCGCCGCGTCCCCGTTCCCCTGAATGTTGTCGCAGCTCATGATCGTGAAAGCCGGCACCCCGCGCTGCCGCCGCCGCTCGATCGCCGCGGTGATCAGCCCGAACGTGGTGCGCGGCGCGGCACCCGGCTGGAGGTCGTGCCGCACGTCCGGGTTGTCCGCCATGAACTCCCCGGTGACCGCGTTGAAGTTGTACCCGCCCTCGGTCACCGTGAGCGAGACGATCCGCACCTCCGGCGAGGCCATCTTCTCGATCACCGCGGCCGGGTCGTCCGGCGCGAACAGGTACTCGGTGATCGACCCGATCACCCGCGCCTCGAGGCTGCCGTCCGGCGCCTTGACCACCAGCGTGTAGAGCCCGTCCTGCCGGTCCAGCACCTCCTGCATGCGCCGGTCCCCCGGCATCACCCCGACCCCGCAGATCGCCCACTCGAACGCCCGGCCGTCGTTCATCAGCCGGTCCAGGTACATGGCCTCGTGGGCCCGGTGAAAACCACCAACCCCGAAATGCACGATCCCGGTACGCAGCGCGGACCGGTCATACGACGGCACGGCGAGCCCGGCAGGCAGGCCGGCCAGGTTGGCGGCGTTGAGGGGCAACATCGTCGGTACCTCCCGGGCGGTGTTCGGGGATCACCCTCAGCATCGCACTGATACCCCTTGGTCACCGGCGACCGGCTTGAGTATCCTGCCGGCCTGCCCGTGGTGCCAGGCGAGCCGGACCCGGACCTCCTCGTGCCGGAACTCGTACACCGCACCGGCCTGCCGCAGCAGACCGGCGGCCTCGGCGTCGCGCAGGAACGACATCAGGCGGGCGGGCAACCGGCCGCGCAGCCGGAACCAGCACACGGCCATCAGGAAACCGGGCGCAGCGTTGTAGTAGCAGGCCAGGACCAGCCCGATGGTGGTGCCGAACAGCAGGCCATGCATCGGGCGGATCAGCACCGGCTGGCCCAGCGGCCCGGTGAGCTGCCGCAGCGGTCCGAGCACGAGCGCGATCGAGCCGCTCGAAACCAGGCCGACGGTCACCAGGCAGCCGGCCGTCGCGAGCCAGTCGCTGCGCAGGGTGTGCAGCGGCGTGGCGACGACGTGCCGGACGGTGGGCTGGTTCAGCCAGCGGAGCAGTCCGCCGGCGACACCGATCGGGATGCCGGCGACCAGACCGAAGAAGACGGCGAGCGTGGCGCCGTAGGCCGGGCCGTCACGCAGCAGCCCCACCACGCCGCCGGCGATGCCGACCGTGGTCGCCGCCGCCACCGCCACCGCGACGTGCGGCAGCGGATTGCCCAGCCGGCTGCCGCGGCTGCGCAGCGTCACCCGGGAGGGCCGGTGCGCCCGGTCGAGGGGCACCAGGAGCCGTGCCGAGAGCACCGCCACGCCCACCCCGAACGAGATCGCGATCCACGTACCGGCGAAGCTGCGGTGCGCAACGACCTGCGGCAACAGCAGGTTCAGGCCGCTGACGGCGGCGGCCGGAACGCCGCCGGCCGCGGCCACCGCCAGCACGGCCCGACCGGTTGACGCGCGCTTGATCAGGGCGTCCTTGCCGACGACGATCAGCAGGACGGCGAGCGGGATCTGGACCGCGTCGGCAACCGCGACCGCCGGCGCCGCATTCCCGAAACCGACCCCCGCGACGATCAGAAGCGCGGTCAGCCCGGCCGGTCCGGCGGCCCGGCGCAGCCGCCGCGCCCGGACCACACCCAGCAGCACGCCGGTGAAGGTGCCGATGGCCAGCCCACGGGTCAGGCCCGCGGGCATGACGAGCGCCAGCCGGTACGCCGGCAGCAGGCTCACCGCTGCCCCGGCCGCTAGCACCCGGCTGGGCACCGCGGCCGGCGCCCGCCACCATGCGATGCTGCGAACCTTGAACTGGCCGAGCCGGTACGCGACGTAGGCGAGACGCGTCCGCATCCGCGGCGGGAGCGTGGCGAGGTAGTCGTCGAGAAGCTTGTTCCTGGCCTCCTGCGGGGTCCGCGTCCGCGCCTGGTCGTGGAGGAGAACCACCTGCTCGCGGGTGCGGTACACGCGCAGCGCGATGTCGAGCAGAAGCGGCGAACGCAGGAGTTCGTGCACCGCGCGGGCGGCGCCCCGCCGGTCCTTCGTCACCACGTCCCAGCCGGCCATCCGCGGTTCGCGGGCCGCCACGAACTGCAGATAGCCGCGGACGGCCGAGCCCGGAGCGGTACGAAGATGCAGGACGTCCCCGGGGCTGCGGACCAGCGCGCCGAGATCGTTGCGCCGGGCCGGGCGGGACAGCACGACCAGCGGCCGGTCGAGCGGTATCGCCTCGTTGATCTGGGCCACCGCCCGGTCAAGGTCGGTCTCGCCGAGCCGGTCCAGGCCGTCGAGGATGAACAGCACGTCGTCGCCGTACACGAGCTGCCGGATGCGGTCGTCGCCGAGCGCTTCCGTCGCCCGGTAGGTGAGCGTCAGTTGCCGGTCCAGCCAGGACCGGAACGATTCGTCCTCGACGTTCCAGCTGTTCAACGACAGCAGCAGCGGCAGCGCCCGCCGATCGGCCCGGCGCAGTCCGAGCGCGAGCATCAGGGCGAGAGTGGATTTCCCGCTGCCGGACGCGCCCAGCACGACCACGCGCCGGGCGCACCGGCCGAACACGTCGGTGATGGCCCGCTGGTACTGCTCGGCGTCCCAGGCCGCGGCCCGGCCGGACCGGAGCGGAACGGCCGACCCCGCCGGGCACAGCCGGGGCGGCAGGAAGTAGTGCTGGTAGATGCCGCCGTTGCTGGCGAGCGGCCCGCACTGGGCGTCGATCTGGTCGCCCAGCCGGTCCCGCACCCCGCTGACGCTCTGCGGCTCGGGTGTGCGGGTGAACAGCCCGAAGAGGGACGTACCCAGCACGAGCAGCAGGGTCAGCACACCGGACAGTTGATCCGCCGTGTCGAGATCCTCGGCGGTGAGGACGTACGTGACCGCGGCCAGCGCGGCCACCGCGAGCGCGGTGCTGACTGCTTGCTTCGACCTTCGCACAGGTGCGAGGTTTCTCCCGAAAGGAGTCCGGGTGCACCACTACCGGACCGAGCCGGACGAAGCCGGACAGTGGCCTCAGCCGGTCCCGAGTTGCCGCCAATCACGCAGAATCGCCTCGAACTTGCTCGTCTGGCGGTGCCGGTCGCCGTAGAGCTCGAGCAACCGGGCGTGAATGCCGGCCAGCTCCGCCAGATGGGCGGCCGGGCCGTCCCGCCGGCCGAGCAGGACGACGAGGTTGCCCCGCGAGCCGAGGGTGTACTGGTGGTCCGCCCCGAGGGCAGCGGCACAGTCGGCGCACACCTCCGACATCACGTCGATGGCGTCCTGCACCCGGCCCGCCTTGCCGAGCCAGACGCCGTAGCCGTTGCGGGAGATCAGAGTGTGCTCCGCCCGCGGCCCGTGCAGGGCCTGTCGGTCCGCGGCGAGCAGGCGGAACTCCTCGGCAGCGCCGCTCGCATCGCCCGCCTCGCCACGGAAGAACGCCAGATCGTTGCGGGCCGTGAGGGTCATGTCGTGCTGTGCACCGAGAAGTTCGGTGAGCTCGGCCGTGAGCTCGGTGAGCAACGGGATGGCGGCCGCCGCGCCGGTGTGTCCGGTCCAGCGGGCCCGGTAGAGGCGGGCGTCGAGGGTGTGCTGGTGGGCATGGCCGAGGACCCGCTCGCAGTCGTCGATCAGCGAGGCGGTCCGAGTCGCCGCGTCGTCGTAGTACTCGGCGATGCCCAGCCGGTACGTCTCCTCGAGGCGGAGCTCCAGGACGTCGGTGTGGTCGGCGCCCAGATGACCGGCCGCGGTCTCGCCGGCCCGGGCGAAGTGCCCGATCGCGGCCTCCACGCTTCCCGAGCGGGCCAGGCTCCGGCCGGTTTCGAACACCAGCCGGTGTACCCCGCCCGGGTACAGGGTGCCGTCGTCGCCGTCGATCAGGGTCGCGGCGTTGGCGTGCAGGCGAGCCAGGCGCTGGCGGTCGCCGGCCGCTCCGGGCAGGAGTTCCACGAGCGCGTCGGCGGTGGCGCGGCGCAGCTTTCCGAGCAACCCGGCCGGTGTCTCCTCCCTGGTGACCCGCTGGACCAGCGCGTGCACCCGGATCCAGCCCTGGTCCGCCGGATCGATGTCGATCAGGCTGACCCGGCGCAGGCAGCGCAGCGCGTCCCGGGCGTCGTCGGCACCGATCCCCAGCGCTGCGGTCACCGCCGCCGTGGTGAAGACGTTCTCCGGAATCCCGTTCGGATCCAGCAGCGCCGCGATCCGGAGCACCGGCGTGGCCAGCCCGGCCGGGCGTAGCCCGTCGGCGTGCCGCAGCGAAAGCGCCCAGGTGGCGGTCAGCGCCGCCGGTTGGTCGTCGGGCAGCGTCTCCGGGGCGGCGTTGCGTAGCGGCTGACGGCGCAGCCGGGCGAGATAGTCCGAGCAGGACAGCTCCAGGTCGAGCTGGTAGACGACCGCCTGCGCCAGGGCCAGCGGCAGGCCACCGAGTTCGGCGACCAGTCCGTCGGCGCCCACGCCCAGTTCGGGTCGCCCGGACAGCTTCGCACGCACGTAGTTGAGCGCCTCGGACCTGGCGAACGAGTGGATCCGGACCATCGTGCGCCCGTCGGAACTCAGCGCCGCATCGGTGCGCCGGGTGGTCACCACCGTCCGGCCGGTCGGTGTGACGGGCGGCCAGAGCCCGCGCAGATGGGCGGGGTCGGCGAGGTCGTCAAGCACCACGAGCCAGCGCCGGTCCGTGGTCTCCAGCCAGGTCAGGAAGCTGCCGGCCGCCTGCTCGTCGTCGTCCTGCGGCTCACCGATCCCCTCCCACGCCAGCCGGTACGCGTTCAGGATGCGGTCCCGGGAGCCCGCCTCCACCCAGATCAGGTCGTCGATCTGCTCGGCGGCCCACAGCCGGCGGGCCAGACTCGCCGCGATCTGGGTCTTCCCGACTCCACCGAGGCCGGTCAGCACGTGCTGCCGCGGGCCGGGAGAGTCGAACGTCACGCTGAGGCCGCGGTCCTGATACCCGCCGGCGGGCTGGGGCACCACACCGATCCGGCGCCGGTCCGCCGGTGCGGCGACGTCCTCGGCGGGGCGCTGGCCAGGCGCGCCGGAGAGACGGACGTACCGCGCGAGCCAGGCGCTGCGGACCAGCCCCTCCGGGTCGTCGGGCCACCGGCCCGGGTCGGTCCGGGCATAGTTCTCGCACGCCGTGAGGAAGAGCTCGACCGTCACCCATCGGGGCTTCCGGGGCCCGGTCAGCAGGTCGTGGAGCGTCGAGCGGGCCAGCGAATGGGGATAGGGCCGGAACCAGCTGTTCGGCGGATTTCCCACGCTCACCCGCAGGCTGCCGAGGTCCTGTTTGAACCGTGCGAGCTCCTCGTCACCGTGAGTGGTCACCGTTCCATCGGACCACAGGGAGGCAAGCTACGGCGAACGGCGCGGCCCCCAGTGCCTTCGGGGCCGCGCCGTTCTCCCGATCCGAGATCAGGCCGCGACAGTAGCCTGCTCGGGTTGGGGCGTCCCGGCCCCGCCGGACATGTGCCGGAGGTAGGCCGGCAGGGTCAGGAACTCGGGGCAGGTCCGCTCGGTGAGCAGCACGGTCAGCAGAGTCCGGGCCTGGCCGAAGCGCCGGGCCGCGTCCTCGTCCAGGGCGCCGGTCTCGCTGAGCACGTCGAGTTCCTCGCGCAGCATCCGGGTGACCAGGGCGGCCGTGATCGGGACGCCGTAGTCGGTCGGGGTGCTCGAGTGGATCCACTGCCAGAGCTGCGCCCGGCAGATCTCGGCGGTGGCCGCGTCCTCCATCAGGCCGCCGAGCGCGACCGCGCCGCGGCCGCCCAGCCAGGCGGCGATGTAGCGCAGCGCCACGCTCACGTTGTTGCGCAGCGCCACCTCGGTGACCTGGACGCCGGTCGCCTTGATGTCGAGCAGGTCGGTGGCGGTGACCCGGACGTCCTCGCGCTTGCGCACGATCTGGTGCGGCTCCTCGCCCAGCCACTGGTCGAACACGTCGCGGCAGGTCTCCACCAGGCCGGGGTGCGCCACCCAGGAGCCGTCGAAGCCGTCGCCGACCTCGCGCCGCTTGTCCTGGCGCACCTGGTTGAGGGCCCGCTTGGCGGCCACCGGGTCCCGGCTCGGGACCACGGCGGCCATGCCGCCGATCGCGTGCGCGTTGCGGCGGTGGCAGGTGCGCACCAGCAGTTCGGTGTACGCGCGCATGAACGGCGCGGTCATGGTGACCTGGGACCGCTCGGGCAGCACCACGTCCGGCCGGTTCTTGATCATGCTGAACAGGTAGTCCCAGCGGCCCGCGTTCAGGCCGGCCGAGTGTTCGCGCAGCTCGTACAGGATCTCGTCCATCTCGAACGCGGCGGTGATGGTCTCGATCAGCACGGTGGCCCGGATCGTGCCGCGCGGGATGCCCAGGTGCTCCTGGGCGAAGACGAACACGTCGTTCCACAGCCGGGCCTCGAGGTGCGACTCGAGCTTGGGCAGGTAGAAGTACGGGCCGCTGCCCCGGTCGAGCTGCCGCTGCGCGCAGTGGAACAGGTAGAGCCCGAAGTCGAACAGCGAGGCCGAGACCGCCCGGCCGCCGATCCGCAGGTGGCACTCCGGCAGGTGCCAGCCGCGCGGGCGCACCATGATCGTCGGGGTCCAGCCGTTGACCTTGTACTCGCGGCCGTCCGGCGCGGTGAAGTCCAGCGTGCCGTCCAGCGCGTCACGCAGGTTGAGCTGGCCGATCACCACGTTCTCCCAGGTGGGCGCGGTGGCGTCCTCGAAGTCGGCCATCCAGACCTTGGCGCCCGAATTGAGGGCGTTGACGGTCATCTTGCGCTCCGGCGGGCCGGTGATCTCGACGCGGCGGTCCAGCAGGTCCTCGGCCGGCGGCGCCACCGTCCACGACGCGTCGTCGCGGATGTGCTGCGTCGACGGCAGGAAGTCGAGCTCGTCGGTCCGGGTGGTCCGGCGGCGCCGGCGGCGCTCCAGCAGCTGGACCCGGCGGGCGCCGAACTCACGGTCCAGCGCCACCACGAACGCGACGGCCTCGGGGGTCAGGATTTCGGCGTAGCGGCCGTTCGTCGTACCCGTGATCGTGATCTCTTCGATTCCCATCAGAACTGCTCCGCCTCGGTCGAGCCCTTCAGGGCGGTGGTCGAGCTGTCGGGGTTGAGCGCGGTGGAGACGGCGTCGAAGTAGCCGGTGCCGACCTCCGCCTGGTGCTTGGTCGCGGTGTAGCCGTCGGCCTCGGCCGCGAACTCGGCCTCCTGGAGTTTCACGTACGCGGTCATGCCGGTTTCGGCGTAACCGCGGGCCAGCTCGAACATCGAGTGGTTCAGCGCGTGGAAGCCGGCCAGCGTGACGAACTGGAACTTGTAGCCCATCGCGCCGAGCTCCTTCTGGAACCGGGCGATGTCGGCGTCGTCCAGGTTGCGCTTCCAGTTGAACGACGGCGAGCAGTTGTACGCCAGCATCTTGCCCGGGTGCTCCTTGTGCACCGCCTCGGCGAAGCTGCGCGCGAACTCCAGGTCGGGCTTGCCGGTCTCGACCCAGAGCAGATCGGCGTAGTCGGCGTAGGCAACGCCGCGGGCGATCGCCGCATCGGGCCCGCTGCGCACCCGGTAGAAGCCCTCCGCGGTGCGCTCGCCGGTGAGGAACGGCCGGTCGCGCTCGTCCACGTCGGTGGTGAGCAGATCGGCCGCCAGCGCGTCGGTGCGGGCGATCACCAGCGACGGCACGCCCAGCACGTCGGCCGCGAGCCGGGCCGCGTTCAGCGTCCGGATGTGCTGCGCGGTCGGGATCAAAACCTTGCCGCCGAGGTGGCCGCACTTCTTCTCGCTGGCCAGCTGGTCCTCCCAGTGCACGCCCGCGGCGCCGGCCGCGATCATGCCCTTCATCAGCTCGAACGCGTTGAGCGGGCCGCCGAAGCCGGCCTCCGCGTCGGCGACGATCGGGGCGAACCAGTCGCGTTCCCGCTTGCCCGCGGCGGTGTCGATCTGGTCGGCGCGCATCAGCGCGTTGTTGATCCGGCGCACCACCGCCGGCACCGAGTTGGCCGGGTAGAGGGACTGGTCCGGGTACGTGTTGCCGGACAGGTTGGCGTCCGCCGCGACCTGCCAGCCGGAGAGGTAGATGGCCTTCAGGCCGGCGCGGACCATCTGCACCGCCTGGCCGCCGGTGAGGGCGCCGAGCGCGTTGATGTAGTCCTCGCTGTGCAGCAACTCCCAGAGCCGCTGCGCGCCGCGCTCGGCCAGGGTGTGCCGCTCCTGGACCGTGCCCCGGAGCTTGATCACGTCGTGCGCGGTGTAGCTGCGCTTGATGCCCAGCCACCGCGGATCGCCGGCCCACGCCCTGGTGAGGTCCGCAGCGGTACCGCCCCTGACTTCGGTCAGCTGATCACTCATCGAATTTTCCCTTCCGTGCCCTGTCGCGTTCCTTCTCGGTGGAAGAATTCGACTGTCGCCGACGCGACAAGGGGGTCAGAAGGTGTTTGTGAGCAGAAGATCTGCAGAATTTCTGTTAACGTCAAACCCGTGACCGCTTCATCTTCTGTCGACCTCGTTACCCTCGGGCAGCGCCTGCGCCACCTGCGCAAGACCAAGAACATGACGTTGGAGCAGCTCAGCGAGGCGGTCGGCCGGGCGCCGTCGCAGCTTTCGATGATCGAGAACGGCAAGCGCGAACCCAAACTGTCGGTGCTCCAGGCGATCGCGGGCGCGCTCGGCGTACCCCTGCAGGATCTTTTGCGGCCGGAGGCCCCGAGTCGCCGGGCCGGGCTGGAGATCGACCTCACCCACTTCCAGCAGGATCCGGCTTACGCCGCCCTCGGCCTGCCGGTGGTACGCGGCGGTCGGCGGCTGCCCGCGGACGCGCTGGAGGCCCTCGTCGGCCTGCACCGCGAACTGGGCCGGGTGCGCACCGAGCAGAGCGCCACCCCCGAGGTGGCCCGCCGGGCGAACGCGCAGCTGCGGGTCAACATGCGCGAGCGCAACAACTACTTCGCCGAGATCGAGCAGGCCGCCGCCAAGGTGCTGACGTCGGTGCGGTACACCACCGGGCCGCTGTCCCAGCGCGGCATCCTGGACATCGCCGCCAGCCTGGGCTTCTCCCTGCACTACGTGAACGACCTGCCCGGCTCCACCCGCTCGGTGACCGACCTGCGCAACCGGCGCATCTACCTGCCCCAGGTGGCCAGCGGCAAGGGCCACGACCCGCGCGCCGTGGTGCTGCAGACGCTCGGCCACTTCGTGCTGGGCCACAGCGACCCGGCCGACTACGGCGACTTCCTGCGCCAGCGGGTCGAGGCCAACTACTTCGCGGCCGCGCTGCTGATGCCGGAGAAGTTCGCCACCGACTTCCTGCGCCAGGCGAAGGCCGACCGGGCGCTCGCGATCGACGACTTCCGGGACGCGTTCGGGGTGTCCTACGAGACCGCGGCGCACCGCTTCACCAACCTGGCCACCCAGCACTTCGGCATCCCGGTGCACTTCACCCGGGTGCACGAGAACGGCATCGTCTACAAGGCCTACGAGAACGACGGCGTCCGCTTCCCCAGCGACGTGACCGGCGCGATCGAGGGCCAGCCGATCTGCCGCCGCTGGGCGTCCCGCACGATCTTCCAGGCCGACGACCCGTACTCGTCCTTCTACCAGTTCACCGACACCTCAGCCGGCACCTACTGGTGCACGGTCCACATCGAGTCGACCCGCTCCGGCGAGTTCTCGGTCACCGTGGGCACGCCGTACGAACACGCCCGCTGGTTCCGCGGCGGCGACACCACCCGCCGGACGGTCTCCCGCTGCCCCGACCCGAACTGTTGCCGCCGCCCACCCGCCGACCTGGTGCGGCGCTGGTCCGGCGGCGCGTGGCCAAGCGCGCGAGTCCACTCCCACCTGCTGGCAGCACTGCCACCGGGCACCTTCCCGGGAGTCGACGCCCAGGACGTCTACGAGTTCCTGGACCGCCGAGCCTGACCCGCGAGCCTGATTTGGCCGGGCGCGCTGCGGTCGCGTGCGACCGCCAACCCGGCCGGACCTCGACTGCCCCACCCACGGCGGCCGCCGCAGTGATCACCGCACCACCTTTCGGCACCGAACGTGCGAGCCGATCCCGACCGCGGCCATCGTCCCGCAGCTCGGACCCGGCGTCCCACCATCCGACCACACCACAGGCCTCAGCGGATATATCGCCCTTATCACGAACCGCGCGCCGATGTTGTCGACTTGCAGTCCGGCCCGCACTGTCCGGCCCGCACCCCCAGATCAACAAGATCCGGAGTGGCGCGGCTCGGGGCAGCGCGGGCGGGCAGCGCGGGCGAGCAGCGCGGGCGAGCAGCGCGGGCGAGCAGCGCGGGGCGGCGCGGGGCAGCGCGCTGCTGGGGCGGCCAGGGCCCGCAACGACCAGCCGGCCGCGCCGCTCGGTCGAAGGGGCGGGGCTCAGTTGACGGCGATTATGCGGTTGATCAGGGTGCCGCCCGGGAAGTCGAGCATCAGGACGCCGGTGCGGGTTACCGGGGCGTGCACGTCGGGGCCCTCGTTCAGGTAGGTCAGCAGGAACGGGTTGACGCCCTGCACGCCCAGGGCGCCGCCGGCCACCTGCTGGGGCTGGGCGAAGATGCTCGCGCCGCTGGTGAAGTTCACGTGGATGCGGGTGGGGTCGCCGGCGCTCGTGGCGTCCAGGAAGCGGCGCACCTGGTCGCGCTTGGTGGCGATGGCTCCGACATTGGGCACGTTGTACTCGTCCTGGACATATGTTGACGAGCCGTCGTTCCAGCCGGCGAACTGGGACAGGCCGTAGTTGGCGAAGCGGCCGCCTCGGGGGCCGTTCAGCACGGCCAGTACCACCTTGCCGCGGACCTCGGCCAGGGTGGGCACGGCCGCGGCGGTGGCGCGGGTCACCGCGGGCGTCCAGAACAGGGCGGGACGGCTGGCCACGTACGCGTCAAAAATGTCGGTGAAAGGCGCCTGGCCGGACGCGTCGGTGCACGAACCCAGCTCGCCGGTGCATTCCTGCTTGAGTCGCAGCAGGACCGTCTCGCCGGGGTGTGCGGACAGGAACTCGGCCAGCCGGGCCAGCACATCGTCGAAGTTCGCGTTCTGGTAGGTGGCGCCGTGGTGGATCGTGAAGGTGTTGCCGGTGTTCACCCGGGCCCGTACGTCGATCATGCGGATGCCGGCGGTGAGCTGGGCGGTCAGGGTGGCGCCGCCGTCGCCGTGGTTCTCCTGGGTCTGGGTCCAGGCGCCGCCGTGGATCGACAGGGTCTCGTGGGTGCCCGGAATGGACAGCGCGGCGAGGCTGGTGGCGCCGGGCAGGGCGCGCATCCAGTCGGGGTTGCTGGCCGAGGTCAGCGTGCGGTAGGAGGGGTCGGCCGCGAGCAGGGTGGCCGTAAGAGCGGCGGCGACGGCGAGCTTCACACAGCGAAACTTATCTATCGCTGGCGGCGGATGTCACCCGTCCCGGTCGGCTCCGAGTCTTTCGCGCAACGCGGCCAGGGCCTCGCCGACGTCCGACTCGGCCGGCGGCGGGGCGGCGGCCGGACCGCCCTCCCGGCGCTGGCGTACCTGGCGGGTGTGCGCGTCGAACCGCAGCCGGGCCTGCTCGTACTCCCGTTCCCAGGCGTCCCGCTGAGCCTCGTAGCCCTCCAGCCACTCGCCGGTCTCCGGGTCGAAGCCCTCGGGGTAGATGTAGTTGCCCTCGGCGTCGTACGCGGCCGCCATCCCGTACATGGTCGGGTCGAAGTATTCCTCGTCGTCGGTGATCGCCTCGTCGGCCTGCTTGAGCGACAGCGAGATGCGCCGGCGCCGCAGGTCGATGTCGAGCACCTTGACGAAGACCGCGGCGCCCGCGCGGGTCACCTGGTCGGGCTGCTCCACGTGGGTTTCGGCCAACTCGGAGATGTGCACGAGGCCCTCGATGCCGTCGTCCAGCCGGACGAAGACGCCGAACGGCACCAGCTTGGTGACCGTGCCGGGCACGATCTGGCCGATCGCGTTCTCCCGGGCGAACTCGTGCCAGGGGTCCTCCTGGGTGGCCCGGTACGACAGCGACACGCGTTCCCGGTCATGGTCGACCTCGGTGACCTCGACCGAGACCTCCTGACCCACCTGGACCACGTCGGTCGGGTGGTTGACGTGCCGCCAGGACAACTCGGAGACGTGCACCAGGCCGTCGACGCCGCCCAGGTCGACGAACACGCCGAAGTTGACGATCGACGAGACCACGCCCTTGCGGATCTGACCCTTCTGCAGCGAGCCCAGCACATCCGCCCGGTTCGCGGTCTTGGCCTGTTCGAGCGCGGCCCGGCGGGACAGCACCACGTTGCCCCGGCCGCGGTCCATCTCGAGGACCTTGAGTTCGAGCTCGCGGCCCAGGTACGGGCGCAGGTCGCGGACCCGGCGCAACTCGACCAGCGACGCCGGCAGGAACGCGCGCAGCCCGATGTCGACGATCAGGCCGCCCTTGACGACCTCGACCACCTTGCCCTGCACCGGCTGGTCGCCGTCGCGCAGCTTTTCGATGCGGTCCCAGGTGCGTTCCTGGTCGGCCCGCTTCTTGGACAGGAGCAGGCGGCCCTGCGGGTCGGCGGTGGTGAGCACGACGGCCTCGACGCGGTCGCCGACCGCGAGCGGGGCGGCCTCGCGCGGCAGTTCGCGGGACGGGATCACGCCGTCCGCCGTGTATCCGACGTCGACCAGGACCTCGCCCTTGTCGACCCGCACCACGGTGCCGGACAGCGTGTCGCCGTCGTTGACCGGGCGGATGATCTCGTCGGAGCCGGTGGCGTCCAGGGCCGCGTCGACCGACCGCCAGGCCTCGTCGTCGCCGGGCGCGTTCAGCACCTGGCGGCAGGCCCGCAGGCTGCGATAGACCAGCGCGGCCGTGGAGTGTGCCGGGCCGAGCGCCCGCCCGATCCGGGTGGACGCCTCGGCCAGATGGTCGGCGGCGGTGCCGGCCAGGTCGGCCGAGCGGGCCCGGGCGGCCGCGGCCAGTTCGGCGAGCGCGCCGTTGGCCAGCGCCACCACGGTGACCGGGTGGACCGGGCCGAGCGTGCGGCCGGCGTCCTCGGCCACCCCGGCGAGCTGCCGGGCCGCCTCGGCGAGGCCGTCCGCCGCACCGTCCCGGCGGGCCGCCGCCAGCTGGGCGACGCCGGCCTGGGCGGACGCGGCCAGGGTCAGCGGGTGGTCGGGTCCGAGCCGGCGCAGCGCCCACCGGGCGGTGCGCAGGCTGTCGTCCAGGACGGCGGCGTGGTCGGTGCCGGCCGCCACGCCGCACTCGGTCAGCCGGACCCGGGCCGCCAGCACCCGCGGATGGTCGATGCCGAGCGCGGTGCCCAGCAGCCGCACCGGCCCGGAGAGCGCCGCCAGCAGCTCGCCCAGCCGCTCGGTGTCGCCGGCCAGCCGGGCCGCCTGGAACCGGCCGTAGGCGAGGTCGGCCAGGGTGCTGACGGCCGCCGGGTGGCCGGCCGGGAGCGCCTCCTGCACGGCCGTGGCCGCGGCGGCGAGGGCCTCGGCGGTCTGCGGCACCGCCCAGCGCTCCTCGCGCAGCGCCTCGGCCTGCAGCCGGGTGAAGCAGGATGTGAAGACCAGGCGGGGGTCGGTGAGGCCGGGCTCGGCCTCCTTGGCGCCGGCCAGGTCGCCCCGGGCCAGCGCGAGCGCCGCGAGATTGACCCGCACCCGCGGGGCCACCTCGTCGTCGGCGTCGGCGAGGGCCTCCTGGAGCGCGTCGCCGGCCTCGGTCAGGTGGCCGGCGTCGGCGAGCAGCAGGCCGCGCAGGTTGTGCACGCGCGCCCGCTCCGCGCCCTCGGACCGGCCCGCCGCCGCCTGCAGCACCCGGATCGCGAGGTCGGGCCGCTGCGCCTCGGCGAGCAGTGCGGCCAGCTCGCAGGACGCCGCCGCGTCCGGCTCCTCGGCCAGGGCCTGCTCGACCGGCCCGTCCAGATCGGTGCCGCCGAGAGCGGCCCGCACCGCCTCCTCAGCTCCGGATATTGCCTGCGCCAACGCGGTCATCCCCGCACGCCCTCCTCGGTGGCCCGGTCCCGTACAAAGCTGAGGAGGAAGTCGCCGGCCGGGCCGGGCGGCACGCCGAGCGCCGCGGCGGAGTCGGCGAACCACGACTCGCCGGCGCCCAGATCGGGTCCGTCCAGCTCGATCAGCCCGGCCTCGGCGAGCCGGCCGCCGACGCTGTGCCCGGCGGCGTCCGCCACCGTCACGTCGGAGCGTTCGGCGCTCAGACCGGGGGCCACCGCGTAGCCTCGGGAGACCAGGAATCCGTCGCCGAGCACACGGCCGTCCTGCATGATCGTCACCGCAGGGGTGTTCTCCGTTACCACCGCGCGCCTCAGCCGCGCCCGGCCGGACGGCACGATGGGTCGCCGGCGAGCTGGCGCGTAAATGGCATGTGAACCGGTCCGATCGACTACGGCGAAATTGGTGACTGTCCGGAAGGCAACACGCTACCCGGTGTCACGCCGCTACGACAGTCGTCCGAAGGTCCGGATGGGGGTTTTAGGCTACCCCGATGCAGATCCGGACGGTCACCGGCGCCGATATCGCCGACCTGAACGAGCTGTTCGACAGCAACTCGGCGACTCGCGGCTGCCGGTGCATGTGGTTCGTGCTGTCCAACCGGGAGGTGCAGGGCGGCTGGGGCGCCGGCAACCGGGACCGGTTGACGAGCCTGGCCGCCGGCTCGGCCGAGCCGGTCGGTGTGCTCGCGTACGACGACCGGCCGGTCGGCTGGTGTGCCGTCGGCCCCCGCGCCCGGTACACCCGGGCGCTGCGCTCGCCGATCCTGGCCGGGCACGACCCGGCCGAGGACGACCGGGTCTGGCTGGTTCCGTGCTTCTTCGTCCGGGTCGGCCACCGCCGGGCCGGACTCACCGAGGAGCTGCTCACGGCCGCGGTCGAGGTGGCCCGGCAGCACGGCGCCACCGCGGTCGAGGGCTTCCCGCTGGCTGGTGCCGGACCGCACCGGTCCGACCGGTACCTGGGCAGCGAGCCGCTCTTCGCGGCGTGCGGATTCACCGAGGTGACCCGGCCCTCGCCTCGCCGGGTAGTCATGCGCCACGAGCTCAGCCCAGATAGACCCACAGCAGGGTGAGCCCGAGCAGCACCAGGGCGGCCACGGCCAGGATGATCAGCAGGATCAGCCAGATCGAGACGCCGCCGCGGGCCGCCTGCTGGGCGTACATCGCCGGGGCCAGCTGGGTGCCGCGGGGGCGGGCGGTGCGCAGCTCGAAACCGCAGCGCTCGCAGCGGATCCGGGTCGGGTCGTTCGGGTATCCGCAGGAGCGGCACTGCACCTGCCCCTGCGGCGCCGCCCCGAACGTGCCCGCCTGGAACTGACGGGTCTCCACCCGGGGCTGCGGCGGCGGGGCGGCCCGCAGGCTGGTCATGTCGTCCCGCTCGTTGGGGCTGCGCGGGATCGACTGGGCCCGGGCGTCGTTGTCGCCGGCGCTCTTGCGCAGGAACATCAGCGGGTAGCCGCAGTTCGGACACAGCTGGTCCCGGTCCGGCTGGACCGGGTAACCGCAGTCCGGGCACGGCATCTGGCGTACCGAACCGTAGATCTCAGGCATTGTCGTCTCCGGTGCTCGGCGGGCGGGCGCGGCCGCGGGCCGTCTGTTGCTGGAAGCGGACGTCCAGCTGAACCTTGGCGCCCAGCGGCAGTTCGCTCTCCAGGAAGGCCATCACCTGGCGCTCGGTGAGGTGGCCGGTGTGGTCCATCTGCACCACCACGACCGGGTCGGGTGGCGGGATCTTGTCATTGCTGCCGTACACGCCGCCACCGTCGAGGACCGTGACCCGGGCGCCGGTGGCCGCGGCCAGCAGGGCCTCCACGCCGTACCGGGTGCCGCGCCAGCCGAGCAGCTTGCCCACCTCGCGGACCATCGAGCGGCGGTATTCGGCGGGGTCGGTGGGTTCCAGCATCACGCCCAGCCAGGAACCCAGGTACTGCAGCATGTCGGGACTGGCCAGGCCGGTGTCGACCTGGTGCTCGATGGCGTCGATCCGTTCCCGGACCGTGTCGTGCACCTGCTCGAACGCGCTGACCAGGTCGTGCAGCACCTGGTCGGTGGCCATCGCCCGGGGCAGCTGCTCGACCAGCCAGCCGGCCTGCGCGGTCACTGCTGCACCACCACCCGGTGCTCGAAGGACATGAACAGCGACTCGGGCAGCAGCCGCAGCCGCTGCTCCACCTGGTCGAGGGTGCGTTTGCGGCGCAGGTCGGCGGAGAAGAAATGCACCGCCTCGATGCCCTGCACGCCGAACGAGCCCTGCAGCACCCCGTACACGTCGCCGAGGCGCAAGTCGGTGTCGAACGGCCAGCCCTGGCCGCTGGGTCCGCCGGTGAGCGGGTTCAGGTATTCGTAGAGGGCGCGCTCGGCCCGCTCGCGTACCGTCTCGGTGCGAACGCCCGGCGCCGCCCGGACCTCCGCGACCACCTTGACCCCCTGATAGCGCGGGGCCCGCACCCGCAGCCGCATGGTGAGCAGCCGGCGCGGCTCCAGATAGGCCTTGATCTGCTCCTCCAGCTCGTCGGAGAGCCCCAGGTCGTCCAGTTGCAGGTTCTCCGGCGCGATGTCGACCCGGGGCACCACCAGCAGCCGGGCCGGCTCGGCCGGGTTCTCCGGCGCCATGCACCGGGCCCGGGCCACACTGGGCGCCGCGTCCAGGGTGAGCCGCTCGACGTCCTCGGCGGTCACCGCGCGCCGGCCGCTGCGCAGCAGCATCGGCCCGCGCACCTTGGCGTTCTCCACCGTCTCGGCGTCCACCCCGCCGCTGCTCGCGTCCAGGTTGGTCACCGAGGCCACGAACGGGATCGAGGTGTGCAGCACGGTGAGCCGCTCGGCCGGCACGTTGCCGCGGCGGCCGCCGCCGAACCGGTAGCCGGTCACGTAGACCTGCGCGTCGATCGGCGGGATGGCACCGTGCTGCCAGACCCGGCCCTCCCGGTCCAGCACCCGCGGCCCGAACCGGATCTCGCCGGTGGCACCGGACCAGGTGAAGACCTGGTCGTCCTCCTCCGCGTCGGCCAGGTCGGCCACCTCGCGCCAGGTCTGCTCCTCCGGTTCACCGGTGCGCTCGTGGCGCGGCAGCACCACCCGTACGGTCTCCTCGTAACGCCGCGGCAGCACCGGCACCCGGCGGACCTGGAACACCTGGCCGGGCTTGCCGGTGCTGGTGCCGAGCAGTTCGGCCGGGGCCGGCTCGGCGTGGTGCGCCGGCACCGCGCCGCCCAGCGCCACCGCGGACAGCTGCTCGAGGATCGGCGGTTTCGAGTACTCGGGCTGCCCCTCGATCGCCTTGACCAGCCGGCAGCGCAGCCAGAACGCCCGGCGCGACCCGATGGCCAGCGCCTCGTGCCGCAGCGGCAGCAGCAGCGTGACCTGGCCGGTGCTGTTGAAGCCGGCGCTGGTGTCGTCGAGGATGCGCACCTCCTTCCAGGTCTGCCCGTCCCACGCCTCCCACACCCGGGGCGGCCGGCGCGGGTCGACGCCGGCACCCTCGGGACCGGTGGTGACGTCGAGCCGCAACAGGTTGCCGGCGGCCGAGTCCTGGAGTCCGAAATAGACGGCCTCGTCCGGCTGGAGGGTCGGGAACAGCTGCACGGTGGCGGCCTCCCGGCGCAGTTCCTCCCAGTGGTCGGCGTACCGCTCGCCGGCGCTGTGGGTCAGGCAGGCCATCAGCTTGGGCGGGGTGATCACCAGCTCGGAGTCGGTGAGGAAGACGATCGGCGCCTCGTCGTCCCGGCGCTCGGTGCTGACCTGGGTGCCGCCCGGCACCCGGACCGCCTCGTCGCGCGCCGCGGTGAGCCGGAACAGCAGGTCGGCGCGGGCCGGCACGGCCGAGAACAGCTCCACGCCGACCAGTTCGAGGAACTTCACGTAGAGCCGGTCCGGCACCTGGTTGAGCCGGTACAGCGTCATCTCGGTCATCCAGGCGAACAGCTCGATCAGCGCCACGCCGGGGTCGGACACGTTGTGGTCGGTCCAGTCCGGGCAGAGCCGGTTGATCCGCCGTTTCGCCTCGTCGACGATGTCCTGGAACCGGCGGTCGTCCAGATCGGGCGCAGGGAGGCTCATGACGCGGGCTCCTCGGTGGGGATCGTGTAGAACGGGTACACCAGGTTGCGGACGTCGTTGGTGGCCTTCACCCGGTACGCGACCGTGATGTGCACGGCACCGGCCGCCTGCTCCGGCTCGGCCACCACGGACTGCAGCTCGATCCGCGGCTCCCAGCGTTCGAGGGCCTCCTTGACCGCCTGCTCGATCAGCCCGATGGTCCCCGCGGTCAGCGGTGCGAAGATCTGCTCCCACATGGCACAGCCGAACTCGGGCCGCATCACCCGCTCCCCCGGCACCGTGGACAGGATCATCCGGATCGCGGCGTCCACCTCCTCCATGCCGGTGACCAGGCGGAAGCTGCCGTTGCGGTTGATCGCGGCCGGGAACGCCCAGCCGTTGCCGATGAAGTCGCCGCCGGCCATCGCTCAACCCACCAGCACGTCGGGCGAACCGGCGACGATCTTGCTGACCGGCAGGTCGACCGGGTCGTTGCAGGTCGCCACCGGGTCACCGAGCCGGGCCAGCGGCTTGCCGTTGACCAGCACGGTGGTCGAGCCCATCACCACCCGGCCCTGGTTGGTCGGCGGTTTGGTGAAGCTGGTCGACGGCGGCGGGATGTGCGGCGGCTGCACCGAGATGCTGTCCACGGTGGCGGCCGGCAGGCTGTTGACCAGCACGTCCGGGGACAGCGCCAGCGCCAGCTGGCCCGCGTACGGCAAAGGTGTCGGGGTTGGCCCCGCGCCCGGAACCACGAGGATGTGCGTGTCGATCCCGGTGACCGGATCGTTCTGGCGTGCGGCCGGCTGCGGCATGGCGACCCGCCCTCCTCAGTTGAGCTTGATGGGTTTGCCGGACGCGGTGATCGGCCCGGACGCGGTGATCTCGATCTGCGCCGCGGAGAGCAGCAGCTTCTGGGTCGCCTTGATCTCGATCTGGGTCGCGGCGACCACCAGCTTCTGGTCGCCGGTCAGGTTGGACTCGGACTTCTCCAGCCGCACGGCGCACGGGGTGCCGCCCAGGGTCAGCTGGATCTCCGGCTTCTCGTCGTCGAAGACCAGCCGGGAGTCTTTGCGGCTGACCAGCATCCGCTGCTTCACCACGCCGCCGGACACCGACTCGGGCGAGGGCGGCACGTCCTGCCGGTTCCACAGCCCGCCCAGCACCACCGGCCGGGTGGTGTCGTCGAGCTCGAAGCCGACCAGCACCTCGTCGTCGACCTCGGGAATCCACTGCAGGCCGCGGGCCTTGCCGCCGCCCGGCGTGGCGATCCGGGCCCAGGCGCTCTCGTCGTCCTGGGACAGGGTGGGGAACTTGACCCGGACCCGGCCGAGGCGCTCGGCGTCGTCGTTGTTGGTGACGATCCCGACCACCAGGCCGCTCCAGCCGCGCTTCTCCAGGGTCGCGGTGCCGCCGGTCAGGTCGGCCAGCGCGCCGGGCTGCTTGCCGCCGCAGACGAATTTGGTCAGGTACGGCTTGGTGGCGCCGTATGTGTGCTCCACCCCGGTGACCCGATAGTCACCGGTCATCCGCGAGCCGATGCCCTCGATGCGCACCTTGGCGCCGGCCGCGATCAGCGGGTCGCCGGCCGCCTCGCCGCGCAGCACCACCTCCTCGCCGGACGCGCGCAGCAGCAGCGAGGCGGCCAGCGCGTCGGCTTCCGCCTGGTCGGTGACCGGGAACTGGCCGGCGTTGCGCTTGACCCGCCCGAACGCGCGCCGGGCGGCGTCGGTGAACTCCTGCGCGGCGGGCGCGTCGGTGCCCGGCTCGGCCTGGTCGGCGCGCCCGGTGATGGCGGTCTTGCCGAGCTGGTCCCAACCGCGGATCTCCACCTCGTCGCCGCGTTCGGCCGCCGAGAACCGGACCGTGAACCGGGACAGGTTCTTGCCGTAGGTGAGCTTCGGTGGCGTGATGGCCGCCTTGGGCGCCTTCTTGAAGAAGAACGTCTTCTCGTTGACCCACACGTCGAAGCCGATCCGGGCGGCCCGGCGGCGCAGGAACGCGTAGTCGGTCTCGCCGGCCTGCAGCACGTAGTCGTGCGCCGACCCGGTGGCGTCCACCTCGGCGTCCAGGCCGTACTCGCCGGCGATCCGGCTGGCGATGTCGGCGTCGGTGACCCGCTGGAAGCTGCGCGACTTGGCCACCCGGGCCATCCGGTGGGTCAGGTCGAAGCCGGCCAGCACCAGCTCGTGCCGTCCCGAGGCGCCCGGTTCGATGCTGATCGCGGTGATCTCGCCGGTGGTGACCACGACCGGGTCGCCCTCGGCCCGGAACGCGATCTCGACCCGGGTCCCGATCGAGAACGTGCCCTTGTCGAACAGCTCGAAGTGCGGGTCGTCGAAGTACAGCGCGAAGTAGTCCGGCAGCTGCACCGACTCCTCCACCCGCACCAGCGCGAGCTGCGGGTACAGCTCCGGCGCGAGCGGACCGCCGTCCACGGTCAGCACCACGCCGTCCAGCCGCCGGGTGTCAGCCACGGCGCCGCACCGGGAGCTCCGGGATGATCAGCATGGTGCCCGGCCGGAGCGCCAGCGGATCCATTATTTTGTTGGCGTCCGCAATCAGGCGCCACCGGGTGGCGTCCGCGTAGTGCCGCGCGGCCAGCCGGTCCAGCGTCTCGCCGGCCACCAGCCGGTGCACGGTCTGCAGCGACGGCGTGTGCGAGGTCGGATTCTGCAGTGGCTTGACCGCGTCGTCCTCGAACTGCTTGAGCGCCAGGTCGGCCTTGGCCCGCAACGGCATCCCGTCGGCCGCGAAATACGTGAACTTGATCTGGAGGCGTTCGACCACCGCTTTGAAGGAATGCAGCGGTCCCCAGTGGAACGTGACCCACGGCGGCCGCGCCTTGTTGCGGCTCTGATCGGCACCCGGCAGCTTGGGATCCACCTTGAGCAGGTCGAGCAGCAGGTCGGTGTGCGCGGTGACCGGCGTGCCCAGGTCGGTGGTGTCCAGTGTGATGCTCATCGTGAGCGTGCCCGGCTGCCCCGCCGAGAACCGCAGCTCCGGCGAGTTGCCGCCCTTCTGCTCGGCGGCGTTCCACGAGGCCGACTTCGTGATGGTCAGCTCCGCCGGGTTGAACAGGAACGGAATGACTTCCTTGTGCTCGGTACGCAGCTCCGCCTTCTCCGGCGCGCCCGGAATGCCCGGCATCAGCAACCACCCGCCCTCATCAGAACACTCCCGCCCATCGCCCGCCGCGCCGCTCGATCTCCCGCAGCAGCCGGCGCTCCACGATCTCCACCACCTGATCCGGGTCGAGCGCGCCCTTGGCCTCCCCCGAAGCCGCGCTCAGCACGTTGCCGGCCGCCTCCGAGATCCCGCCGATCGTGCCGGTCACGCCGCTCACCGCGTCGTTCACACTGTTCATCGCGCTGCCCACGCCGCCGGCCACCTGGCTCATCGCACCGTCGACCGCGCCACCCGGCCCGAAATTTCCGGCAAGTCCGCCGAGGCTGCCCAACCCGCCGCCCGACATAGCCGCACCGAGCGGACTCCCCGCCGCCTCGATGACCGCCTGCCGAGCCGCCCGGGTGGCCACCTCACCGACCGCGCCCATCCCCCCGCCGACCGGCAGCGAGTCCACAATGCCGGCCCCTTGCTGGAACCGGTCCCGTCCCGCCGCGAGCGCCTGCCGCTCATCGTCGTCGAGGAGACCGGACGCACCACTCAACAGGAACCGGGGCCGCCGCACCGGACTGCGCGTATGCGCCAGCTCATGCGCCAGCACCGCCGACACCGCAGGCGCCGACGTGGGCACGGCCGGCAGGTGCACAACCGTCCCGGTGGTGGCCCCCAGCGCCCCCGCGGCGGCCAGCGCCCGCGTGGTGTTCGGCCCCGCCGTGAACAGCGGCGCCCGGGCCCGTCCGGTGATCGCGCTGGCCATCGCATGAAACGCACCCGGCAACGCACGCGGCGCTTCCAGCGGCCGCGAGGCCACCGCGGCCTCCCAGCGTTCCCTCGGGCTTTTTAGAGGTACGGGTAAAGACGGGTCCCCGGAAACACGGCCACGCCGGGTGGGTGCTCCCGCTCCGCGCGCCGCTGCCGGGCTGTTCATGACGGCCCCGCGCGGGTCCGGCTCGCTGCCTGGCGGCAGCGTCACCGCCCCCATCACCCGAAGATCTCCCGCCCCCCGCGGATTACTGACAGTGGGCCCACTGACCGGCCGCCGCAGCAGCACGCGCTCCCCCGGCCCACCGCGCCCGGGGCCGCTACCGCTATCGACACTTAGGGGGGAAATATCCGAAATGCTCCGCGAGTGGGGGCCGGCCCCGCGGCCGCCGACCGACAGTCCATCCAGGACGGAGCCGCCGACCTCGGGCCCACGAGGCGGCACAGCGAAACCACGATCGCCACTGGGCGACCCGCCACCATCTCGCCCCCGGCCGACATGCAGGTGTCCCGCGTGCGCGGCGACGGAGTCGCCCCCAGCGGGACCACGACCCGGCAACCCGCCACCATCCCGCCCCCGGCCGACATGCAGGTGTCCCACGTGCGCGGCGACGGAGTCGGCTATTCCGGAAGTGTTCGGAACGCTCCGAGGGTGAGGACGGCCACCCCGCCCGAGAACCGACAGCCCGTCCAGGACGGAGCCGGCCACCTCCGGCCCACGAGGCGGCGACCCGAACCCGCGAGACACCAGCTCCGGACCGCGAGGCGCCGCCCCAAAACCGCGAGACGCCGACTCTGCACTGCGAGGCACCGCCCCAAAACCGCGAGACACCAGCTCCGAACCACGAGGCGCCGACCCGGAACTGCGAGGCGTCGCCCCGAAGCCGCGGAAAGCCGGCTCTGCACTGCGGCGAGTCCTCGCGGGACCGTGACGACGGTCGTCACCCGGTGCCCCGGCGCCGCTTACCCCGCGGGGTCCCCTCAATCCGGAAATATCGGGAATGCGTGCGGCAGACCCGGCATGATTGTGGGATTCGCTCTGCCCGCGAGGGGCCACGGGGTAGGGCGAATCGGCGGTCCTCCGCGAAAGGGAGCCGCGGCCACCGACCGGCAGTCCGTCCAGGACGGATCCACTCACCTCCGGACCGCGAGGCGCCACCGCGGAACGAGAGGCTGCCAGGGATCCGCGAAGCGCCGCCGTGCCACCAAGCGCCGCCGTGCCACCAAGCGCCGCCGTGGAACCGCCGAGCGCTGCCGAACCGTGAGACGGCGCCACGGAACCGTGAGCCTGCGTCCGGCCGGCGCGCTGCTCTCGGCCGGCATGCGCCTGCCCCGCACGCGACCCGCCGCCCGCCACCCCCAATCCGGAAATGCCGGAAATGTTTGGCGCGAGGGATCCGCTCGGGCCGCCCGGGGAACGGCCGGCCGGATCCGAGTGGCCGGCCGCCGAGAAGATTGTTCGCACGCGCAGGGTGTCGGCCAGGCCGGCGCCGACGGTCGGTGCCGGTTTGCCGGAGCCCGTACGGAGTCCGGGCGGGCCGCCGAGGAGACCCATTCGCAGATCGTGGCCCGGTCGCACGTCCGGTCCCGGCGGCGGCGTGGATGCCAGCGACGACCGCGTCCGACCCAGCGGCGGCCGCTGACCTACCAGCGACGCGTCGCCGATCAGCCGCGTGCCGCCACGCGCGTCGGGTGGCGGGGCGGCTGCGGTGGCCGGCTCGCGCCGGCGGGCTGAGCGGTACCAGCGCAGCAGTGCCCACGGGCGGCGCACCGGCAGGGCGTCCGCCAGGCCGGCCGACGCCGACGGGCCCGGACCTAGGCCCGGGGCCGGATGGGCCAGTGGGGTGCGGGCGGCACCGCCGAGCCCCGGTCGTAGTGACCGGGGCAGCAGGCGGGCTACGAAGCGGCGGAAGCGGCGGCCGCTAGCCGGTGGTGAAGCCACAGTGGCACACCTCCAGTTCCTCCACCGCCAGGTCGCGGGAGGACGCCGCCAGCCGCGGGCCGGTCCACTTCACCGGTTTCACGCCGAGGAGGCTCCAGGTGCGGAACGGCGTCTCGCCCTTCGGGTCCATCACGCTGATCGCGCCCGTCGTACCCTCTGCCTTGTTGCCGTTGGCGTTGAAGCCCTCGCCGGAGAACTGCAGCAGCCAGGTGAACAGGTCGTCCGAGTTGATCAGGCCGCGTTTGAAGACGATGTTCGGCCATTTCATCCGGCCCAGGAGCTTGTGGGTGTACGCGTTCTGCCCGCCTTCGGCCAGCTCCTCCACGTCGATCTGCACGGACAGGCCGCTCACCTCGGTGAACGCGCCGATCTCGAGCTTGCCGACGGTGAACTTGAACTTGCCGACGAACGGCGGGTCGATCGTGTACGCCCTAGCCACCCTGTACTCCTTGCCATGCGCGTTCGTTCAGGCCGCCCACCTCCTGCAGGAGGCGGATCCGGTCGCCGTGTTCCAGGTCGAGCAGCCGATCGAGGTCCCAGTGCAGGTGGTACGCCAGGAAGGCGATCTCCTGCCAGAGCTCGTCGTGCGCGTAGTGCCCTAACCCACCCCCACGGACGTCGGCGGGAAAGGGGCGCCCGGCTCCAGGGCCTCGAGGATGCTCGGATCCTGGAAGTTGACGATCCGGTAGAGGTCCTGCAGGTAGGAGAAGTCGCTCACGAACAGCGACTCGATGGTCTTGGTGGTCACCCGGGAGACCGTGCCGAGCTGGATGACGACCCGGGCCAGCACGATGACCGTGGCGTAGGCCTCGTTCTCCTTGACCCGGCCGTCGCGCAGCGGCTCGATCTCGTCGCGCGCGCAGGCCAGCCGCATGACCCCGGTCTTGTGCAGCGTCCCGTCGTCGTCCACGTACCCCTTCGGCAGCGTGAACGGGAACTCGGTCTGCAGTCCGCTCATGCCCGATGCAGGCCCTCGTGCGTGATGACCACCTTTTCGGTCGCCACCTCGTTGCTGCCGGCGTCGAGTTCGGCGCCGGTCCACTTGGAGACCCAGCCGCGCTCGAAGTTCCAGCGGGCCACCTCGGCCTTCATCGAGTCCTTGATGACGATCGAGCCGTCCCGGCGGGCCGCGTCGATGTCACCGTCCTCGACCTGCTTGCGCCACTCCCAGAGGGCCTTGGACTCGTCGATCCGGCGTTCCAGGGTGATGTCGCTCCACTTCATCGCCCCGGGGACCTTCCGGATGATCATCTTGCCGTCCTTGGTGGCCTCCTTGTACTCGATGGTCTCGGTCTCCGACTCCACCCCGGAGCACTTGCGGAAACTCGCCATCTCCACCCCGCCGATCTCCAGGATGAAGTTGAAACTGGTCATCAAATCGGGCATCGGAGCCCCTCCTCACTCAGGCCGGCCACGACCTATTCGCTTGCGGCTCCGCCGCCCTGCCACTGACTGATCCGGAAGATGACGAACTCGGCCGGCTTCACCGGTGCCAGGCCGACCTCGACGATGAGCTTGCCCTCGTCCACCGAGGACGCCGGGTTGTTGCTCTCGTCGCACATCACGTAGAACGCCTGCTCGGCGGTGGCGCCGACCAGGGCACCCTGGGTCCACAGCCCGCGCAGGAACGAGGTGATGTTGCGCTTGACCCGCTGCCACAGGTCGAAGTCGTTCGGCTCGAACACGGCCCACTGGGTGCCGCGCTGGATCGACTCCTCGACGTAGTTGAACAGCCGCCGGACGTTGATGTAGCGCCAGCTCGGGTCGGTCTTGGCGAGCGTACGGGCACCCCAGATCTTGGTCCCGTAGCTGCCGAACGACCGGATGCAGTTGACCCCCTCGGGGTTGAGCAGGTCCTGCTCGCCGCTGGTCACGTCGGTCTCCAGCCGGACGATGCCGCGCAGCGCCTCGTTGGCGGGCGCCTTCCACACGCCGCGGGCCGCGTCGGTGCGGGCCCAGACGCCGGCCACGTGACCCGAGGTGGGCACGGTCAGGTACAGCTCGCCGTTGGTCGCGCCGGGGCGGGCCAGCGGGTTGTTGACCACCACGTTCGGGTAGTAGAGCGCGCCGAACGCCGAGTCCCGGGCCAGCCGGGCCCGCCACTCCAGCGCGCGGGTCGCGTTCAGGCCGGGCGGCGTGTCCAGGATGGCCATCTTGTTGTGGCTGGACTCGCAGAAGTCGATCAGCTGCTTCTGGGCGCCGAGGAACATCTCCTCGTCGACCGAGCCGTCGTCGCGGCTGGCCACCGAGATCAGGTCCGGGATGGCGACCATGGTCACGCTGTCGGCGATGGCAAGGCCCTGATAGCCGGTACGGTCGGACTCGTTGCCGACCAGATCGGCGGGCGTCACCGACTTGGTGGAGACCGGCGGCGACTGGAGCGTGTAGCGGCCGGGAGCCGGCGTACGCTCGGCCAGCGACGCACCCTGCAACGGCTGCATCTCGATCCGGACGAACTTGGACCGGTCGTTGACGGTCCGCTCCACCGCGCGCGTGCTGCGGCCGCTGAACTGGATGCCGCCCAGTTCCTCGCGCAGCGCGCCGTCCTCGTACACCCGCAGGGTGTATTCGCCGGCACCGTTGTTGCCGGAGTTGCCCTCGCCGCCCTCGCCCTCGGCGGGCGGCTGCGCGGCCGGCGGGACCACCTCGACCTCGAGGTTGGCGCCGGTCCGCACGGCCGACAGCTGCAGGCTCGGCGTGCCCGGGTTGTTGCTGGTGGGCAGGGTCAGCGTGGGCTTGCCGGGCGCGGCGCCGCCGTCACCGTTGTCGGTGGTCGGGATCCGGCAGATGTACGCCTTGCCGCCGCCGTTCTCGAAGTAGCCGCGGACCGCGTGCGGCAGCATGGCGCCCTGCACGAACCCGCCGTAGATCCGCTCGAACTGCGGCCAGCTCGTCACCAGCTGCGGTTTGACGCCGGCCGGGTCGGTCGGGTCGCCGTTCTCGGCTTCGTACCGTTCGGTGAAGCCCACGAACGCGGCGACCGCGGTGCCCACCCCCTCGATCGGAATCGAGCCGCTCGGCTGTTCCTCGATGTAGACACCAGGTGCTCCGTACGACGCGGCCATGAAGTCTTCCCCCTGTCAGGCCTGCACCGCGCTGGTCAACAGCGCGGGGTCAAGGTCGGTTTCGTAGAACTCCCCGTAGTGCAGCGGCGGGTAGATGCGCATCATCGGCTGGCGCGACGAACAGGCCACCACCTTGACCCGCGGGAACCGGTGCACGATCACGTGCACGATGTCGCAGGTCTCGCTCTTGTCCAGGTCGAGGACGATCACGTCGGGCAGGGCCTCCAGCAGCCGGTCCAGCACGTCGGCGCCGCCGGTGTCGACCAGCTCGATGCCGTCGACGCGCAGGATCTGCTCGAGCCCGAGGCGGTGCAGGGCCTCGAAGTCCCCCATGAGGACCCGCGTCATCGCCTCACCCCGTCTCGTCGCAGCCGCATCTGCCGCCGATTCGAGCGTGCCTCGCGTACGCCCGGGCCAGAAGGTGCGGCGGTGCAGCCTTAGGTGCAGCGATCGGGCGACAACCTTGTGACCGGGCCCGCCGGCATCCCATGCTGTGTGCCGCGGGAGGCAGAATGGCGTACGGGCTCGGGGTGGATCTGGGTACGACCTGGACCGCGGCGGCGGTGCGCCGTGGCGACAAAGTGGAGACGCTTCTGCTGGGTGGCCGGCGCCCGGAGATCCCGTCGGTGCTCTACCTGCCCGCCGACGGCCCCGTGCTGGTCGGCGAGCCGGCCGTGCGCCGCGGTGAGCAGCACCCCGACCGGATGGCCCGCGAGTTCAAGCGCCGCCTCGGCGACCCGGTCCCGGTGCTGGTCGGCGGCGTCCCGCATCCGCCGCAGGCCCTGCTGTCCCGGCAGCTGTCGCACGTCCTCGAGGTGGCCGCGACCGCCGAGCAGGGCCCACCCGCCGCGGTGGTGCTGACCTGCCCCGCCAACTGGGGACCGTACAAACGGGAACTGCTCGAACAGGCGGCCCGGACGGCCGGCGCACCCGCGGTGGTCCTGCGCACCGAACCGGAGGCCGCCGCGGTCGAGTACGCGGCCGGCGAACACATGGCGGACGGCGACATCGTGGCGGTGTACGACCTGGGCGGCGGGACGTTCGATGCGGCGGTGCTCAGGCGTACGGCCAAAGGTTTTGATCTGCTCGGAAGCCCGGCGGGCCTGGAACAGCTGGGCGGCGCCGACTTCGACGAGGCGGTCTTCGAGCACGTGGTGGCCCAACTGCCCGCCGGCGCGCTGGACGACGACCACCCCGACCTGGTGACCGGCCTGGCCCGGCTGCGGCGCGACTGCGTGGAGGCGAAGGAGGCGCTGTCCTACGACACCGAGGTGATGATCCCGGTGGCGCTGCCCGGTCTGCACACGAGAGTCCGCCTGACCCGCCGCGAATTCGAGGCGATGATCGCGCCGACGTTGCAGTACACGGTGGCCGCGCTCCGCCGGGCCCTGCGCTCGGCCGGGGTGGTGCCGTCCGGCCTGCGCGCGATCCTGCTGGCCGGCGGGTCGTCCCGGATCCCACTGGTCAGCTCGCTGGTGTCGACGGCCTTCGAGCGGCCGGTCGCGGTGGATCCGCATCCGGAGCACAGTGTGGCGCTGGGCGCGGCCCGCCTGACGGCCGTGACCACCACGCCGACCGTGGTCCTGCCGCCGCACCAGCCCGCCGAACGGGCCGCCGACCCGGCGGCCCTCGCCGCGCGACCGCCAAGCCAGCCCGCCGAACCGGCCTTCAGACCCGAACCGGCGGCCCTCGCCGCGCGACCGCTCCACCCGCCTGCCGAACCGGCCATCGACCCCGAACCGACGAGGCTCGCCGCGCGGCCGGCCGACTGGCCCTCCGTGCCGCCGGGCGGAGGTGCACCGGTGGTGCCCGCTGCCGGGCCCGCCGAGAAACCTGCCACACCGGACCACGGGCGGCGCCGGCCGGTCCTGCTGGCGCTCGTCGCGGTCCTGCTGGTCGCCGTTGCCGTGCCGGTGATGCTGTGGCTGGCGCGGGAGCGCGCCGAACACGCCTCCGGCGACCAGGCGGCGGCGTGCGGTTACACCGACGAGTTCGACGGCGGCGCTCTGGGCGAGAGCTGGGAGCGGACCCGCGCCGACGCCGACGTGGCGATGCTCGACGGCGGCGTGGGCATGGTGGCGCCCGAGGGTGCCGACATCTTCGACGATCACCTGGCCGCGCCGATGCTGCTGCGCCCGGTCACCGGCGATTTCACCGTGGAGACCACGCTGGAGGCGGAACCGTCGATCTTCTATCAGGGCGCGGGGCTGGTGCTGTGGGGCAGCGCGACCAGCTACGTCCGGCTGGAGCGCGGCCACGGCGACAGCGGCGCGATCGTCTACGAATACAAAAACGGCGGCGAGCACCAGCGCGTCCACGGCCCCCGCACCGACCAGAACCCGGTGGTCACCGACGCCACCCACCTCGACCTGCGGCTGACCCGCACCGCCGGCACGGTCCGCGCGGCGTGGCGCCCGTCCGGCGACGGGTCCTACACCGACCTGGGCGAGGTGACCGTCGACCTGCCCCGGACGCTGCGGGTGGGCGTGGCCGTCCTGAACCGGGCCCAGCTGGGCGCCGACCCGGCCGAGTTCCACGCCCGCTTCGACCGGGTCGCCGTGACCTGCTGACGCCCGTCGTTCCGGACCGCACTCCCTGCCGGCGTCCGAAGCATGCGAGCGTGACCGGCCGGCGATCGTCCCACGGACCACCATCCCAGCCCTGGCGGCCCCGCGATGCGGCAGACCATGGTGACATATGCGATAAGTGCCGTTTTAGTCGTACGCCCGTGAGCGGCCGGGGCCAGACCAACCCGGCATCGGGCCGGTCACCGCCGCGATCGATCTCAACGCCGCCATCCACACCATCGCCATCTCCCGACGACGATGCCACCAACCCACCAAGGACTACATCAACCGCCGAAGGCCGCACACCCCGAGAAATCACCCGCAGCCTCAAACACGACATAACATGCCAAATTGATGCCGGGTGGTCAGAGTATGCGGCGTCCGACAGCGGGGTCGTTGTTCAGGTGCGGCCGGAGCGGCGCTGGGCTGCGGAACCGCGGCCGTTGCGGCCCGCCTTTCCGGAGCTTGCCGCCGGTGGGGTGCCGGTGGTGCGGACCGGCTGGACGGCTCCGTCGCCGGCCTTGACCACGACCTGCTGGGTCGGCGGGCCGGCCTTGGCGCGCAGGGCGGCGTCGACCGTCACCGTGACGACCAGATCGAGGCCCGGTTTCAGCTGGCCGCCGAGCGCGGACCAGAAGTCCGAGTTTTCCGAGCCGTCGCCGCTGCGCAGCCGGAGCGTGGGCAGCGGGCGCACCGTCGAGAAGACGCCGCGGAGGTGCTCGGCGTCGATCACCGGGTGCAGGAGCAGGGCGGTCAGGACGTCGCCCAGCAGGGAGTGTTCGTCGTGGACCTCGCTCGTCCACGCGGTCACCAGGTAGCGGCAGTCGACCCGCGGGAGTGGGTCCCGGCGGTAGCGGCGGCCGTCCTCCTCGACGACCACCTCGCCGAAGTCGCGTTCGGACAGGTTGGGGCGGATGTCCCAGAGGTAGAGGTCGACCGTGGGCCGGGTGGACAGGGCGGCCGACCACTCGCCGTCGGGGGCGTCGAAGGCGACGTCCACGTCCCGGGCCGGCAGCGGCACCACCTCGCGGAGGAAGGTCTCCAGCGTCTCATCGAGCAGGTGCAGCATCGGATTCTCTGTTCACTAGGTCGAAGTAGCGGTCGAATTCCTTCTCGGTGCGCAGCCGGCCCAGCTTCTGGAACTCCCGCTTCACGGACAGCACGGCGTGCCGCATGGTGATCGGGCTGTCCTCGGCGGCGGCCAGGAAGGCGGCACCCAGGGCGGCGTTGCTGATCACGCCGCCGGTGATCTTGAACTGCCGGGCCAGGAAGTCGAGGTCGAGGTCGGTCAGCGGGGCGGTAGGCGGGAAGGCGCGGGACCAGATCTGCAGGCGTTCGGGCTCCTCGGGCGGCACGAAGTCGATCGCCACCGAGATCCGCCGCAGGAATGCGGCGTCGATGTTGCGCTGCAGGTTGGTGGCCAGCACCACCAGTCCGTCGTACGTCTCCAGGCGCTGGAGCAGGTACGCCACCTCGATGTTCGCGTAGCGGTCGTGCGCGTCGCTGACCTCGGAGCGCTTGCCGAACAGGGCGTCCGCCTCGTCGAAGAACAGCACCAGGTCACCGGCGGCGGCCGCGCCGAAGATGCGCTCCAGGTTCTTCTCGGTCTCGCCGATGTACTTGCTGACCACCGAGGACAGGTCGACCTTGTAGAGGTCGAGCCCCAGTTCACCGGCGACCACCTCGGCGGCCAGCGTCTTGCCGGTGCCGGACGGCCCGGCGAACAGCGCCACCACCCCGGTCGACGGCAGCGGGCTGAACCGCCACCGGTCGTACACGGTGTCCTTCCAGCGGTGCCGGGCGGCCAGCTCGTGCAGCTGCGCGGCCTCCGGTGGCGGCAGGATGAGGTCGTCCCAGCCGCGCCGCGGCCGGATCCGCACCGCCACCCCGTCGAGGTGACCACCGGCCAGACGGCGTACGGCTGGAGCCACCTGACCACCGGCGGCCGCCGCGGCGGCCGCCACCAGACGCAATTGCTCGCGACTGAGCCGGTAGGCGGGATCGGGCTCCCGGCCGAGCGCGGCCTGCCAGTCGTCGGCGTCCGCGGCACCGTCGATCACGTGCAACTCGCGCCAGGCCCGGTCCGGCACCGTCTCGAGCGGCTGCTCACCCTGCGAGGACAGCACCCAGTCGACGTGCGCGGCCCGCCGGATCGCGTCGCGCCCGGCGGCCGGCAGCGGTTCGGCCAGGTCGAGCACCACGGTCAGATTTCCGACCGTCGCCTCGCGCACCACGGCCTGCCAGCCGGCCTCGTTGTCGGGTGGCGGTCCGTTGAGGAGCCCGCGCCCCGGCCGCCGTTCTTGCACGGCCCGGATGCGGCTTTCCCGGTCACCACCGTGCACCAGCAGAAGCCCACCGTCAGGCTGGTCACCCCGCCCGCCCGGCTCGGGCGGATCGGAGGCGGGCGGCAGGGAAGCGGCGAGGGCGGGGCGGATGGTGGTGCCGGCCGGTAGGGCCGGGTCTGGGGAGTCGTCGCCGCGCAGGTGCCAGGTCAGACGGGCGGCCGGCTCGGCGATCAGCGTGGCCCACGGGCCCTCCCCCGCCAGCCGGGCCAGGCCCGCGCGGAGCAGGCCGCCGTCGCGGGCCAGGGCGCGTTCGGCCGGGTGGTCCTGTTCGGCGAACATCGCGCTCAGGGTGGCCAAGGTCAGGCGGGGCAACTGCACAGAGTCTTGGATGTACGCGACCAGGCGCTGGCGGGCCGGCGAAAGCTCGACGGCCAGCAGCAATGCCAGCACCTCGGCCTCGCCCGGCCCGAGACGCGCCGAGCGGCACACCGCGGCGAACCGCGACGTGCCGGTCAGGAACTCGGCGAACGCGTCCCGGGCCGTGGCCAGCGCGCCGGCCGCACCCGCCCGGACCTCGGCCACCCGCTCGGGGCCCGGACCGTCCAGTCCGGGCAGCCCGAGGAGCAGCCGTGCCACCTCCTCGTCGGACACATACAGACCCGCGAAGTCGCGCGGCGGCCTGCCCTGCGCGAGGCGGCAGACCAGTGCCTCGCGGTGGAGCAGCACGTCGGCCAGGGTGGTCCAGGGTTCGGTTGCGGTCGGCATGGGCTCAGATCACGCCTTCGCGGGTGGCGACCGCGACCGCCTGGGCCCTGGTGCGGCAGTTCAGCTTGGTGAGCACGTCATGCACGACGTTTTTCACCGTGCGCTCGGAAAATCGCAGGTCCTCGGCGATGCCGCGGGTGTCCATCCCGTCGGCGAGCAGCCGGAGCACCGAGCGTTCCCGGGGGTTGAGCCCCTGCGGGCCCAGGTGCGACGTCTGGGTGACGTGCACCAGCAACTTGGCCAGCATGTCGCCGGGCAGGGCGACGTTGCCGGCCACGACCGCGCGCAGGCTGGTGATCAGCGAGTCGGCGGTCAGCGTGAGATGCGGAAGGATCGCACAGACCCCGGCGTCCACCATCTCGCGGACCGACTGCTCGGTCACGTCGCGGACGGTGGCCACCAGGCGGGTACCGCCCCCGGAGGACAGCCGGACGGCGCGGCGCAGGGTCGCGCCGCCGCCGTACTCGAAAACGAGGACGTCCAGGTCAGCCACCACGGGCTCGGGGTTGAGCACGGCGCTCTCGCCTCGCACGACGAAGTCGGCCTGCTGGAGGCAGGCGGCCATGCCGCGCCGGACGATGGCGTGGCTGTCGTCGATCCAGACGGTCGGCGGCCGCTGCCCAATCATGCGTTCCCCCTGGTCAGCGGCCGGTGAACGACAGGCCGCCCAGACATGATGGCCCTGGAAAGTCGATCAATACAATAGCTCGATCGGCTCTGTCGTAGATCCAACTCTGCTCCCCCTTTCGCTGCCCCGTATACAGAGTGGATTATGGTGTCTACCCTCGTGACCATGCCCAGGTTCTCCGCCGAACAGATCTACGGTTTTGCCCGTCAGGCCGGTTTTTCCCCGGACGAGGCGGCGACCATGACCGCGATCGCGTTGGCCGAGTCCAGTGGCAACAGCCGGGCGCGCAACCCGGTCGGCGAGGACTCCCGCGGGCTGTGGCAGATCAACGCGCAGGCGCACCCGGGGCTGGCGTCCCGGCTCAACCTGTTCGACCCGCTCGACAACGCGCGCGCCGCGTTCGAGGTGTCCCGCGAGGGCCGTGACATCTCGCCGTGGACGGTCACACACGGCGGCCTCAGCTCGCGTTACGTTCTGTTCAAAGAGGACGCTCAGGCCGCCGCGGTGGCGTTCGGCGACGGGCCCGGGCGGGGCGTCTTCACCGGCACCCGGGGGTATGGCGACCGGGTCGCGGCCGCCGACGGCGACGATCCGCCGGGCGTGCCGGTGGCCCAGTTCTCGATGATCCAGACGGCCCCGGCCACCGCCACGCCGGTCGCGGCCGCCGCCGACAACGCCGCCCTCGACACATTCCTGCAAGTGGCCAAGGCGCAAATCGGCGACCGTTACGTGTTCGGCGCCGAGGTCAAGCTGAGTGACCGAAATCCGGCAGTTTTCGACTGCTCCGAATTCACTCAATGGGCGGCATTCCAGGCCGGCGCCAAAATCCCCGACGGGGCAACCGCGCAATATCTGCACTTCAAGGAAAAAGGTCTGCTTATTGACCCGGAGAAGGCGAAGTCCACTCCGGGCGCGTTGCTGTTCTCGTTCGACCGCGAGCCCCGGCCCGGCGACGGCCGCACGCCGGGCGCGCATGTGGCGATCAGCCTGGGCGACGGCAAGGTGGTCGAGGCGGCCAACCCCCGGTCCGGCGTCCGCGAGTCCAACGCCGGCGAGCGGTTCGAGTTCGCGGCCATCATCCCGGGCATCTCCGACGGCACCGCCACGCCGATCGCCAACCCGGTGACCACGCCGCTGTCCCAACTCGTGCCGGCGGCCTCGTTCGCCCCGGTGGCCCCGCCGCTGCCCGAGCCGGTGCCGCTCGGCGGTCCGGATTCCGACAACGACGGCCTCAGCGACGCGTTGGAACGGCGTCAGGGCCTCGACCCGCTGCGCGCCGACACCGACGGCGACAATCTCTCCGACGCGCAGGAGATGGTCACGTTCCGCACCGACGCCCGCAAGGCGGACACCGACGGTGACGGGCTCAACGACGCGTTCGAGCTGGCACAGGGCCTCGACCCGCGCTCGCCGGACAGCGACGCCGACGGTCACCTGGACGGCGCCCTCACCCCGATCCAGCAGGTCGACACCGACCGGGACGGCCTCGACGACGCCCTCGAACAGGTGCTCGGCTTCAACGCCCAGCAGGCCGACTCCGATCAGGACGGCTTCAGCGACGCGCTGGAATACCGGGCCGGCTCGAACGCCATGAACCTCCAGGACAACCCGCTGCTGCGCGCCCCGTCGGAAACGGGCACCAACCCGCTGGGCGGCTCGGTGCTGAACACCGCCACCGTCCCGGGCTCCTCCGGCGCCATCGGCGTCGCCCAGGTGCCCGGCGCCAGTCAGCTGTCCGACGCTCCCGATCTTCAGTGATCGGGGCGATGCGACCATCGTGGACGTGGAACTGACCCTGCCGGCCGAGCCCGTGGCGCTCGCCCCCGGCGTGCCGACGCGCGTACCGGTGCAGGTGCGCAACCCGTACGCCCGGCAGCTCGACCTGCGCATCTATCTGGCTCGCGGCCGGGCCGCCGGCTGGGCCACGGTGGAGCCCGAGACGATCCGCCTGGTGCCCGGCCAGACCGCGGAGATCGGCGTCTTTCTCACCACGCCGCCCGAGCAGCCGCCGAGTTCCTCGCTGGTGCCGTTCACCGTGCACGCCGAGGAGGTGGCGACCGGCGAACCGGCCGGATTCGCCACCGCGCTGCTCACCGTCGCGCTGCCGGTCCCGGTCGCCGGTGACATGATCGCCCGTCCCGGCCAGCGTTACGCGTACGACCTCAGGCTTGTCAATGGGACCGGGCAACCGGCGTCGCTGCTGGTCACCGCCGAACTCGACCCGCCGGGCGGCGCGCTGCAGGTGCAACCGGACACGGTGCTGCTGCGGCCGGGCTCGGCGGTGGCGGTCGGGGTCAGAGCCAAACCCAAAAGGCATCTGATCGGTACGCCGCAGAAGTACTCGGTCGTGGTGAAGGTCCGCGACGGGTACGACACCGAGCGTCCCCCGTACCTGACCGAGGTGGCCACCGGCACCCGCAAGCCGCGGGTGTCGTCGCTGTTCGCGGGCATCGTCGCGGTGGTGCTGGCGCTCGGTGCGACCGTCGCGATCGTGTTGCAGGGCACCGGCATCCGGCTGCCGTTCCTCGACCGTGGCAAGGCCACCCCGGTGGCCCAGGTGACGGTCGGCCGCCCGTACGCCCTCATTGATGTCTTTCCGCATCGAGGCGCCGACGGCGGCCGGACCGCAGCGGACGCCGCGCTGGCCAGACTGGTCGGAGCCGGGATGCCGGTGCGCCTGGTCGACAGCCTCAGCTCCGATGTGCTCGCCGACGAGGGTGCCGGCTTCTGGGTGCTGCTCCAGGACGGTTTCGGTACGGCCGAGGCGGCGCAACAGTTCTGCGACCAGTGGCGTCCGGTCGCACCGAAATGCCAGGTCACGTCATAGGCTCGGGAGCGTGTTGATGCAGTACGGGTTGGGTGTGGACCTCGGCACCACCAAGACCGCGGCGGCGGTGCGGGTGGACGACCGGGTCGAGGTCGCGCGCCTGGGCGGCCGCCGGGCCGAGATCCCGTCGCTGGTCTACGTGAAACCCGACGGCGGCCTGCTGATCGGCGAGGCCGCCGAGCGCCGCGGCCAGGGCGAGCCGGCCCGCCTGGCCCGCGAGTTCAAGCGCCGGATGGGCGACCCGGTGCCGATCCTGGTGGGCGGCACCCCGTTCTCGGCGCACGCGCTCACCGGCAAGCTGCTGCGACACGTGCTCGACACGGTGTCCACCATGCAGGGCGGCCCGCCCGCCGCGCTCACCGTGACCTTCCCGGCCAACTGGGGCCCGTACAAGCGCGAACAACTCGACCAGGCCATCCGGCTTGCCGACGCCGGCCCGGTGCAACTGCGCAGCGAACCGGAGGCGGCCGCGCTCCAGCACGCCACCGCCCGCAAGATCGCCCCCGGCGAGACCGTCGCGGTCTACGACCTGGGCGGCGGCACCTTCGACGTGGCCGTGCTGCGCCGCGACGGCGACGGCTTCGTCCTGCTGGGCGAACCCGAGGGCATCGAACAACTGGGCGGCATAGATTTCGACGAGGCGGTCTTCGGCTACGTGCTCGGCGTGCTGGGCAGCAAGGCCGACGGCATGGACCCGGACGACCCCGAGGCGGTCGCCGCCCTGGCCCGCCTGCGCCGCGACTGCGTGGAGGCCAAGGAGGCACTCTCCTTCGACACCGAGACGATGATCCCGGTCGCGCTGCCCGGCCTGCACACCCGGGTCCGCCTCAACCGCTCCGAACTGGAATCGATGATCACCCCGTCGCTGGCCGACACGGTGACCGCGACCCAGCGTGCCCTGCGCGCCGCCGGGGTGACTCCCGACCAGCTCAGCGCGGTGCTGCTGGCCGGCGGCTCGTCCCGCATCCCGCTGGTGGCCCAGTTGCTGTCCACCGAGTTCCAGCGCCCGGTGGTGGCCGACCCGCAGCCCGAGCACAGCATCGCCCTGGGCGCCGCGGTGGCGACGGCGGCGGCGCTGGGCGGCCGGTCGCCGTTCTCGGCGGCGGTCCCGCCGCCCCGGCCGGTGCCGGTCGCGCGCGAGGAGACCCCGGCGGGCCACCTGCAGGAGGCGAACCTCCCCCGCCGCAGCGGTACGCCCGCGGCAGCGGCCGGGCCGGCAGGCGGAGCCGTGCCCGTCACGCCGGGAGCTCCCGGCACCCCCGTCTCCCCCGCGGCCGGCGTCTCGTTCTCGCGCGGCGCCGCCTCGGTGCCCGGCACCGCGCCGGCACCGACGATCCCGGCCGACCCGGCCCCGGTCTCCGGACCGCCCACCTCGAGCCCTCCTATTTCCGGCCCGCCCATCGCAAGTGCGCCTATTTCGGGTGCGGGAGCGGTTTACGGCAGCGGCGGCGGCTCCGGAGGTGTCCCGGCGTATGGCGGCGCGGCCGGTGGACCGGGCGGCGGCGGGCCCGGCGGCAACGGGGTGGCCAACGGCTATCCGGCGGTGCCGGTGTCCGGCGCCCCCGGGCCCTGGATGCCCGAGAAGAGTGACCGGCGCGGGCGGACGGTGTTCATCGTGGCAGCCGCCGCCCTCGCGGTGGCGGTCACGGCCGGCGGCACCACGGCGTACCTCTATCTCAACCGCGAGAAACCCACCGGCAGCGGGCAGACACCCCCGGCCAGCGCCCCGGCGTCGGCGCCGGCCAGTCCGGCGCAGGAGTTCCCGAGCGACCCGATGCTGATCCGCGGCGACACCGGTGGTGAGACGCCGCCGGACCGGGTGTCCAAGGTCTACAGCTTCCGGCCCGGCAGCCCGGAACGGACCCTGCTGTCCGGCACGATCGCCGGTGACGTGCTGCCGAAGTGGTCGCACAAGCGCGATCAGATCGCCCTCACGCACGCCACCGACGATCCCGCGGTCGACGGGCTCTATGTGATGAACAGCGACGGCAGCGGGCGGCGCAAGCTGGTCGCCAACGGTGGCGGGCGGGTGGCCTGGTCCAAGAACGACGACAAGATCGCGTTCATGCGCAAGGTGAACGACGTCGGGCAGATCTTCGTGGTCGAGGTCGCGACCGGCAAGACGCAGCAGCTCACCTGGTCCAAGACGCTCAAGGACGACGCCATGTGGTCGCCGGACGGCAAGACCATCCTCTACTGGCTGAACAAGGACAACATCAAGCAGGTGTACGAGCTTGAGGTGGCCGATCCGCAGGAGCCGGGGCGCCGGATCACCGGGCCGGAGGTGGGGCCGGCCGACGACCCGGTCTACTCGCCGGACGGGTCCAAGGTCCTGTTCACCCGGTGGCTCAACCGGGGCGCCACCGCGGACATCTGGGTGATCGACCGGGACGGTACGAACCCGCGGCGGGTGACCAGGAACCCGGCCCTGGAGATGGACCCGACCTGGTCACCGAACGGTGAGTGGTTCGCCTTCGTGCGCGGCGAGTTCAGCAAGCCGACCATCGTGATCCAGCGGCTGGACGGCACCGGCGAGACCCTTCTCACCGAGCCGGGCAAGCGCGAGGGTCACCCCGCCTGGTACTGAGTCGCCAGGATGCCCTCGCAGCTGCGGGCCGCGGCCCGGGCCGCGGTCTTGAGTTCGCGGGCCGAGAACGGGTGCTCGGCGATGCCCTGCCAGCGGGCCAGCGCCTCGGTCGCCTCCGCGATGATCCGGGCCCGCGGCGCGTCGGCGGGCAGGCCCAGCCGGGCCGGCACGGCCGCGCCGGCGCCGCCCAGCAGGCGGTCCATCTCGGCCAGCTGGCCGTCGGTGCCGGGCAGCCGGCCGGACCGCACCTGGTGCAGCAGCCGCAGCTCGACGAACTCGTGCGCGCTGGCCCGGATCCGTTCCGCCTCGGCGGCCAGCGGCGAACCGGGCCGGATGCACTCGTCCAGCACGGCCAGCGCGGACCGGGCCTTCAGCACCTCGCTGCGGCCCACGAACTGCGCCGTGAACACCTCCCGCAGCCGGTCGATGCCGCTGTGCCCGGTGAGCGAACGGGCCAGGCCGCTCGAGTCGGTCACCTCGCCCTCCCGGATCAGCCGCACCGCCAGCCGTACGCCGAAAAGCCCGAGCCTGGCCAGCACCCGCGCCCGCTGCTCGCCCGAGGCCGCCAACCGGTCGGCGGTCAGCAGCAGCTCCACCAGGTCGGCCATCGGCATCCCGGCGATCTCGGCGAGAATCCGGTATTCCTCCTCGCGCAGCGTCGCCCCGGCCGCACCGAGCAGCCCGGCCACCGGCACCACCACCGGGCAGAGCCGGCGCAGCCGCTCGTCGGATGCGTAGCGGGCCGCGACCCGGGCCGCCGACTCCATCGCGTCCAGCCGGCAGCCGCCGATCTCGTCGGCCCGGGACAGCACGCCCACCGCGTTCACCGGGGTGCCGTTGGACAGGCCGTCGCCGTGGAACGACTCGAGGAAGCGGACGTCCGCGCCGTGCATGTGCCGGAGCAGGTAGATCACCGCGTCGGTCTGCGCGGCCCGCTCCCCCTCGGCCTCCAGGAAGGCCATCGTGCGCAGCGACACGTCGGTGGACAGCGAGGCGATGCCGGGCGTGTCGATCAGGGTGTGCCGGCGCAGGCGGGCGCTGGGTACCCGGACCTCCAGATGGTCGACCTCCTCGGCCGGACGGCCGAGCGAGATCTGCACGGCGCCGTCGCGCCGGGTGAACGGCCGGGCCTCCGCGGTGCCGTCGTTGAGGTACGCGGTGACCGAGTACGTGTGCCCGTCGGCGTACCAGGTGACGATGCGGGTGCACTCGCCCGCGTCGGTCGGCGCCAGTTCCTCGCCGACCAGGGCGTTGAGCAGCGTGGACTTGCCGGCCTTGACCTTGCCGGCGATGGCCACCCGCAGCGGTTCGTCGAGCCGGCGGCGGGCGGCCGCGAGCCGCGGGTCCCGGGTCTCGGCGGCGGCCCGGTCGAGCAGCGGCCGCACGTGGTCCAACAGATTCACGCCGCCAGCCTGTCCAGTCGGCGCTGCTGTTCCGCCAGCGCGTTCGCCCTCTCCTTGCGCTGCTCGGGCGGCAGGTCGGCGATCTCCTGGACGGCCGCGGCGGTCGCGGCGGCGGACCGCTCGACGGCCTGGGCCCGGGTGCTGAACTCGTCGCGCAGGAACCGCTGGGTGCGCCGGATCGCCTCGCGGCAGTCCCGGCCCACGTGGAAGCCGACGTCGTCCACGTACCTGCGCAACTCGCCCTTGGCCTGAAGCCGGCGCTGCTGCACCTGGCGTTCCCGCTCGCTTTTGATCAGCCGGCGGCCGAGCGTCATGCCGGCCAGCAGGCCGAGCGGCGCGGCCAGCGCCACGCTGAACAGCGCGCCCACCGCGCCGAGCATGTAGAACCCGCCGTAGGTGACCCGGGCCGCGGTGAACGAGGCGAGGAACTGCTGCATACCGGATTTCTGGAAGCTCACGTCCAGCTCGTCCACCTTGCGCAGGGCCAGTTCGGGGGCGGGCAGGTCGACGTCGAGGCTGTCGTACTCCAGACCGAACCGCTCGGCCACGTCGTGCGCGAGCTGTTCGGTGCGGGTGACCAGCAGCATCAGGTTGTCGACCGCGGCCGCGGTGGCCTCGCGCGCGGCCCACGCCTGGAAGTCGCGCCAGGTGTCCTTGGGGTCGGACTCCTCGAGCAGGTCCTCGCCGCGGCGCACCATGAGGCGCAGCCGTTCGCGCAGGTCGTGCTCGACGTCGGCGGTGAGGTCCTGGATGCCGTCGCCCAGCACGGTCTGCCAGGAGCCGCCGGCCAGCCAGGCGCTGCGCCGGGACTTCTCGGCGTAGCGGCGGGCCACCTCGGGCGCGGCCGCGGGGGCGGCCGCCACCGCGTGCTCGGCCTCGACCCGTTCGCGCAGCTGGGCCACCACGAAGGACAGCTCCGACCGGGCGGCCGCGAGCCGGTTGCCGGCGGCCTGGCCCAGCACGTCGCGGCGCAGCAGGTCGACCAGGCGCGGGAAGCCGGATTCCTCGTTCAGCTCGGTGGAGTCGCGGGCCTGGGCCCGCATCCGCAGGAACGACGAGACCGCGACGATCGGCACGTCCAGGCCGGCCCGTTCGAGGTGGCCGCGGTTGAGGTCGGCGATCCGGCGCCACTCGCCGTACAGGTCGGTCTTGGTGATCACGCAGAACGCGCGCGGGCAGCGCTCCAGCAGCCGCCGCAGGAAGTCGACCTCGGGCTGGGTGAGCTCCTGCGCCGCGTCGGTGACGAACAGCGCGGCACCGGCCAGCGACAGCGTGGCCAGGGTGAGGTTGCCCTGGGCCGAGTCGAGCCCGCCCACGCCGGGGGTGTCGACGATCGACAGTCCGGCGCCGAGCAGCCGCCGGTCGAGCCGCACCTCGACGCCGCGCGGGGCCGGGTCGGTGCCGCCCTCGGTGATGTAGCGGCGCAACTGGCCGAAGTCGATCGGGGCGGCGACGAGCTCGCCGTCCGGTCCCGGGATCTGCAGGTACGCCGAGGGCGGCCGCCCGAACCGCAGAATGGTCGGCACCGCGGTCACGATGTCGGCGTCCACCGGGCAGATATCGGTCCGCAGCAGGGCGTTGACCAGGGTGCTCTTGCCCTGCTTGAACTCGCCCACCACGGCCACCGTGGCGTCGTCGGAGCGCAGCCGCTGCACCGCCCGGTCGAGCCGCTCGACCAGGTCGGGACGCTGCGCCGCGGCGGCCAGGGCACGGGCGTCGGCCAGTCCCGCGAGGAGGCCATCGGCCGTCACCGTGACCAACCCGTCCCCCTTCCTGGCCGAACCCCGGCGCTCGAAACCCTACGCGTCCTGGTCAACGACGTGCCACCGGCCACCGGTTCAGTGTCGATTCGGAGCGAACGGCCGCCCGGACAGGTCATTTCGCCGATAGGCGGGCCACGGATCGATGTGCGACGTTGTGGCTCATGCACCGTCGTCTCTGGACAGTGGCCCTGCTCATCGTTCCCTTTCTCTACGCCACGCCGGCCGCCGCGGCCGTGACCCCGGTTGCCCGGATCAACTTCCAGCCCGCGTCGTCGACCGTGCCGAGTGGATACACCGCGGACACCGGGGCGGCCTTCACCGCCGCCCGCGGCTCCGGCTGGGTGGTGTCCGGCAGCCAGACCCCGCTCGATCTGACCCGCAACACCCGCGACCGCGCCCGCTCCGGCGTGGACGCCCGGCTCAACACCCTCATCCACCTCCAGTACGGCGACGTCGGCGGCTCGAACGGCGTGCTCACCGCGGGCGCCTGGGAGTACGCGGTGCCGGCCGGGACGTATCAGGTGACGGTGTCGGCCGGTGACCAGGCGCCGTACGACAGCAGCCACACCGTGCGGGTCGAGGGCGCCGCCGCGATCACCGGGTTCGGGTCCGCGGCCGGTGCCGAGTTCCAGCAGGCCACCGTCACCGTTCCGGTCAGCGACGGCCGGCTCACCGTGGACGCCGTGGGCGGCCGCAACACCAAGCTCAACTACCTGACCATCGACCGGATCACCGCCGACCCGCCGCCGTTCGCACTGAAGGTCGACTTCTCCGACGCGGCGAGCGCGCCGGCCTCGGGATACGTCCGCGACTCCGGCGGGGCGTACACGGCCGGGAGCGGCTATGGCTGGGTCGACCTGGGCGAGGGCACGCCGGTCGACCTCACCGGCAACGGCCGCAACCGCAACCCGGCCGCCGGGCAGAGTGACCCGCGGCTGGCCACCTTCGTGCACGCGCAGCTGCCGGCCGGGTCGGCGGGCGTAGCCACGCCGGGTGCCTGGGAGGCGGCGGTCCCCAGCGGAACGTATGCGGTGACCGTCGCGGTCGGTGACGCCGGCACGGCCGTGAACAGCGTGCACTGGGTCAACGTGGAGGACCAGAACGCGATCGCCGAGTTCCGGCCCACGTCGGCGACGAAGTTCGCCACCGCCACGCGGGTGGTCCGGGTGACCGACGGCCGGCTCACGCTCAGCCCGGCCGGGGGCACCAACACCAAGTTCGCGTACGTGGACATCGCCAGCGTCGCGGATGCCGGCGGCCGGCCCGCCGTGCGGCTCAGTTCGCCGGCCAACCTGGCCACCGGGGTCGCCGTCACCACCAGCGTGGTGGAGGACCTGATCCTGCCGAACGGCGGTGTGGCGGCCGCGTCGCTCACCGCGGCGAGCGTGCGCCTGACCCGTCTGGCGGACGGCTCCGCGGTGCCGGCCACCACGATCACCAGCGGCGGCGGTGACGTGGTCAACCTGTCGCCGACCGCGCCGCTGGCCGCGAACACCGCCTACCGGTTCACCCTCACCGAGGCGGTCACCGACGTGACCGGCCGGCCGTTCCTGCCGTACTCAATCGTCTTCACCACCGGCAGCGACGGCGGCACCGGCGGGCCGGGCGGGTTCGACAAGACCGTGGGCGTGGCCACCGGCGCGTCGTTCACCACGGTCGTCGTCGGGCCGGACGGCCGTCTCTACGCCGGCACCCTGGACGGCTGGATCCACCGCTTCCCGATCAACCCGGACGGCACGCTCGGCGCGGCCACGGTGATCGGCACGGTGCGGGCGAACGCGCAGGCCCTCGGGCTGCCCGGCGCGCCGGCCCGCACGATCATCGGGATGGCGTTCGACCCGGCGTCCACCGCGGCCGCGCCGATCCTCTGGGTCACCGACAACTACGAGTACGTGGGGCCGCTGAACGTGCCGGACTGGTCCGGCCGGGTCGGCCGGCTGACCGGCGCCGGGCTGTCCACGTACACCTCGGTGATTGTGGGTCTGCCTCGCTCGGTCAAGGACCACGAGACCAACTCGCTGGCGTTCGGCCCGGACGGCGCCGTCTATCTGAGCCAGGGCGCCAACAACGCGATGGGCGCCGCCGACTCGACCTGGGGCAACCGCCCGGAACGCCTGCTCAGCGCCGCGATCCTGCGGCTCGACCCGGCCCGGCTGCCGGCCACCCTGCCGCTGAACGCGCAGACCGAGGCGGGCGGCGGCTACGACCCGTACGCGACCGGGGCGCCGCTGACCCTGTACGCGACCGGCGTGCGCAACGCGTACGACCTGGTCTGGCACCGCAACGGCCACCTGTACGCGCCGACCAACGGCTCGGCGGCCGGCGGCAACACCCCGGCCACCCCCGCCACGCTGCCCGCGGCGTGCGCCCGGCGCGGCTACACCGGGCCGTCGGTGCCGGCGCTGACCAGCGTGCCGACCGCCGAGACCGACTACGTGTTCGACGTCAAACCCGGCCGGTACTACGGGCACCCGAACCCGCTGCGCTGCGAGTGGGTGCTCGCCGGTGGCAACCCGACCGCCGGAACGGACCCGTTCGAGGTGCCCGCCTACCCGGTGGGCGTCGCGCCCGATCCGCACTACGATCTAGCCGGCACCTACGACGCGGGCCTGCACGCCTCCGCCAACGGCGCCATCGAATACTCCGGCGGCGCACTCGACGGCAAGCTGCTGGTGGTCCGCTACTCCAACGGCCAGGACATCGAGACCTTCGACGTGTCGCCGACCGGCGCACTGTCCAACCGCACCACCGGCCGCACCGGCCTGACCGGATTCAGCCAGCCCCTCGACGTGACCCAGGACCTGACCACCGGCAACCTGTACGTGACCGAACTGGGCGCCGGCCGGATCACGCTCCTGCGACCGCGGCCCTGAGACCCTCCGCACTCAACGGTTCGCGGCCAGCCACCGCACCGCGAAGTCGACCGCGTCGCGCTGCCGCATGAGCCGGGAGGTGGACGCGCCGACCGAGCCGATCGTCACCGCGCCGGTCTCCTCGAACGCGGCGCCCAGTTCCTCGAACCCGTCCGCGTCCGCGACCACCTCGGTCCAGGTGGTCCACTGCCCGCCGCCGCCCGGCCGGCGGACGGTCGAGCCGGTGGTGTGCGTCGGCGGGCTCGGCTGGCGGGACTCGGCGAGGTGCAGCGACGTGTTGCCGTCGTGGCCGCAGCCGAGCAACAGGATCTGCCCGTCCAGCCGGTAGACGGCGCCCAGCGGCGACCGCTCGCCCAGCCCGTCGGTCAGGTCCTGCTCGCCGGTGATCTCGGCGGCCAGTGGGCCCACCGCGGCGAACGACACCTGCGGATGGTTGCTGCGCAGCGCGCCCGGCCAGGTGCGCACGAGTTCGGCGAGGCGGCCCATCCAGCGGCTGGCCGGGGTGCGCGCCGGATCGAAGCCGGGCGAGTCGTGCCGGATCGGCTCCCACCACGACTGCGGCACCGGCGGGTTGGACCAGGCGGCCGGGTCGGAGACCTCCGGCGTGTGGGTCGGCACCACCACGGTGCCGGCCGCCTCGAGCAGGGCCTCGACCACCGCCTGCGGCCCGCCGAGCACGTCACCGAGGCTGCGGTACGACGCGTGCACCAGCAGCACCCCGCCCGGCGCGACGCCGAGCGCGCGCAGCTCGGCCGTCAGCGAGGCGACCGTCGCGTAGGTGCTCATCGGGCGAACGCCAGGCGGGCACCGAGGCCGAGCAGCGCGGCCCCGGTGACCGCGTGCACCGCACGGCGCGCCGCCGGCCGGGCGAACAGCCGGCGCATGGCGGCGATCAGGTTGGCCACCGTGCAGAACCAGAGCAGCGTGATGCCCACCGCGATCGAGGCCAGCACCAGCGTGTCCACCGCCCGCGGGTGCTGCGGCAGGAACTGCGGCAGCAGCGCCACGAAGAAGACGGCCGCCTTCGGGTTGAGCAGGTTGCACCACAGCCCGTCCCGGAACGCCTGCCAGGCCGTGCCGTGCTCGCCGAGGGCCACCTCCGCGGTCTCGTCGCGGTGCCGGGCGGCGAGCAGCGCCCGCACGCCCAGGTAGGCGAGGTACCCGGCGCCCGCGTACCGGATGACCGTGAGCAGACCGGGGACCGCCGTCATCGCGGCCACCAGCCCCACCGCGGCGGCCAGCGCCCACCCGAAGATGCCGGTGGCCACCCCGGCGGCCGCGGCCATGCCGGCCCGCCGGCCGGACACCGCGGCGCGGCGCACCACCACCGCGAAATCCGGGCCCGGCGAGAGCGCCCCGAGCAGCACGATCCCGGCCAGGCCCAGCATCTGCCCCGTTGTCATCGCTTGACACTAGTTGGCGACCATAAGTTACCGCGCGGTAAATTCTCCGGATGAGCAGTACGCACGAGGTCCTCAACCAGGCTCCGCCGCTGGTCGACCACGACGTGGCGGCCGATGCCGCGCTGCTGGCCGGCGCCGTCCGGGAGGGCGCCGGGTGGGCGGTGGGCGATCTGCACCGGCTCGGCAAGCTGGCCGGCACCGCCGAGCCGCAGCGCTGGGCCGACGAGGCCAACCGGTTCGAGCCGCGGCTGGTCACCCACGACCGGTACGGGCATCGGATCGACGAGGTGGAGTTCCACCCGTCCTGGCACCGGCTCATGACGGTGGCGGTGAGCGAGGGGCTGGCCGGGGCGGCGTGGGCCGGCGACCGGCCGGGCGCGCACGTGGCCCGGGCGGCCGGGCTCTACGTCTGGTCGCAGGTCGAAGCCGGTCACTCCTGCCCGATCTCGATGACGTACGCCGTGATCCCGGCCCTGCGCCACCATCCCGGCCTGTCCGCCGCGTACGAGCCGTTGCTCACCAGCCGGGAGTACGACCCGGGGCTGCGCACCCCGGCCACCAAGCGCGGTCTGCTCGCCGGCATGGGCATGACCGAGAAGCAGGGCGGCTCGGACGTCCGCGCCAACACCACCACGGCGACGGACGCCGGCGACGGCACCTGGCGGTTGCGCGGGCACAAGTGGTTCACCAGCGCGCCCATGTGTGACCTGTTCCTGGTGCTCGCCCAGGCGCCCGCGGGGCTGTCGTGCTTCCTGGTGCCACGAGTGCTGCCGGACGGCACCCGCAACCCGTTCCGGATCCAGCGCCTCAAGGACAAGCTGGGCAACCGCAGCAACGCCAGCAGTGAGCCCGAGTTCGACGACACCGTGGGCTGGCTGGTCGGCGGCGAGGGGCAGGGCGTCCGCACGATCATGGAGATGGTCGCGATGACCCGGCTGGACTGTGTGACCGGGTCGGCGTCCGGCATGCGGGCCGCCCTCGTCCAGGCCGTCCACCACTGCCGGCACCGCCGCGCGTTCGGCCGCCTGCTGGCCGACCAGCCGGCCATGCGCAACGTGCTCGCCGATCTGGCCCTGGAGTCCGAGGCGGCCACGGTGCTGGCGCTGCGGCTGGCCGGCGCGGCCGACCGGGGCGAGACAGCGTTCGCCCGGCTGGCCGTGGCGGCCGGCAAGTTCTGGGTGTGCAAGCGGCAGCCGGTCGTGGTCGGCGAGGCGCTCGAGTGCCTCGGCGGCAACGGCTACGTCGAGGAGTCCGGCCTGCCCCGGCTGTACCGGGACGCGCCGCTCAACTCGATCTGGGAGGGCGCCGGCAACGTGCAGGCCCTGGACGTGCTGCGTACCCTGAGCCGCGAGCCGGACAGCCTGGACGCGCTGCTGGCCGAGGCGGCCGCGGCGGCCGGCGCCGACCACCGGCTGGACACCGCGGTGGCCGGGCTCAAGGCCCAGCTCACCGCGACCGCCGACCCCGGGCAGGCCCGCCGGGTGGTGGAGCGGATGGCGCTGGTGGTGCAGGGCGCGCTGCTGGTGCGGCACGCGCCGCCCGAGGTGGCCGACGCGTTCTGCGCCAGCCGGCTGGCCGGCGACCACGGGCACACCTTCGGCACGCTCCCGGCCGGGGCCGACACCGCGGCGATCGTGGAGCGGGCCGCACCCGGTTAGCAACGAAGCGTTCCTCAGGCCGCCCCCACCGCGGACGATTCGCTGGACGTGCGGGCGTGGCTGTGGTGGATGACGGTGGGGACGCTGGTGAGCGTCGCCTACCTGTGCGTCCCCTCGGAGACCGTCGCCTCCACCGTGGTCTACAACGGCCTGGGCCTGGCCTCGTTCGTGGTCATCCTGCTCGCGGTCCGGCACAACCGGCCGGCGAACCCGCGCGCCTGGTACCTCTTCGCGGCCGGTGTGCTCACGTATGTGGCCGCCGACGTGGTCTACGAGGTGGCCGGCCTGGTCCTCGGTCATCACCCGTACCCGTATTGGGACGACGCGCTCTACTTCGCGGCGTACCCCCTGCTCTTTGTGGGTTTGCTCCGAGCCGCACGCGGCACCAAGCCCGCCCGCAGCGACCTGGCCGGCGTCATCGACGCCGCGGTGATCGCGGTCGCGGTCGGGCTGGTCTACTGGGTCTTCGTGATCGAGCCGACGCTCGGCGACGCGGGCACCCCGATGTTCGAGCGCCTGGTCACGATCGGCTACCCGACCTGTGACGTGCTGATGTGCGCGGTGGTCACCCGGATGCTGACGCGCGGCAACGCCGGGAACCCCGGCATGCTGCTGCTGATCGCCGGCACCGGCCTCAACCTGGTGTGCGACATCGTCTGGAGTCTCAGCATGTCGTTCAACAGCTACGGCGGCGGCGTCATCAACGCCCTGTTCCTGATGGTGTACGTGTGCTGGACCGGTGCGTCATTGCACCCGGCGATGCGGTCCGGCGGGATCCGCGAGCGCGCGGACGGCAGCGGGATATTCGGCCGGGGCCGGCTGGCGATGCTGGCGGCGAGCACGCTGCTGGTGCCCGGCGTGCTGATCGTCCAGGGCGTCCGCGACGACGACATCAACTGGGCCGCCATCGGTATCGGCGCGATCGCGCTGTTCCTGCTGGTCCTGGCCCGACTGGCCGGCTTCGTCGGCCGGGTGCAGGAACAGGCCGGACGGCTCGAGAACCTGGCCATGCGCGACGACCTGACCGGGTTGCCGAACCGGCGCCGGTTCGAGGAGCGGCTCGCCGCGGCGGTGGCGACCGGCTCGCCGCAGGTCTGCCTGCTCGACCTCAACGGCTTCAAGCTGGTCAACGACCGGCTCGGGCACACTCTCGGCGACCGGCTGCTGGTCGCGGTGGCCGAGCGCCTGTCCGCCGCCATGCGCGACGTCGACGTGGTGGCCCGGATGGGCGGCGACGAGTTCGCCGTGCTGGTGCCGGACGCCGCGCCGGCCGAGGGCGACGCGATCGTGAACCGGCTGGCCGCGGCGCTGCGCGAGCCGGTCGAGGTGGGCGGCCACGAGCTGCTGGTGGCCGCGAGCATCGGCATCGCGGACGCCACCGGCACCGGCGACCCGGTCGAGGTGCTGCGCCGCGCCGACGTGGCCATGTACGCGGCCAAGGCGAGCACCGGCCGGCACCACCGCCGCTACTCCCCCGAGCTCGACGACCAGGCCGGCGAGGAGGCCCGGCTCGGCGTGGAGATGCGGATGGGCCTGGACACCGGACAGTTCCGGATGGTCTACCAGCCGATCGTCGGCCTGCCCACCGGGCGGATGCTGTACGTGGAGTCGCTGGTCCGCTGGCAGCACCCGGAGCGTGGCTTCGTGAGCCCGGCCGACTTCATCCCGGTCGCCGAGCAGAACGGCCTCATCGTCGAGCTCGGCGAGTGGATCCTGCGGACCGCGTGCGCCCAGTTCGTCGCGTGGACCGCCGAACATGGCGCGGACGCACCGTTGCGGATCAGCGTGAACGTGTCGGCCCGGCAGCTGGCCGAGCCCGGCTTCGCCGAGGTGGTCGCGGACGCGCTGGCCGCCACCGGTATGCCCCCCGAGGACCTGATCGTCGAGGTCACCGAGACCGCGGTGTTCGGCGGCGGGGTGGCGGTCCAGGCGGTCCAGGACATCAAGGCATTGGGCGTTCGCATCGCGCTCGACGACTTCGGCACCGGGCACTCGTCGCTGGGGCTGTTGCAGACCGTGCCGGTGGACGTGCTCAAGGTGGACAAGTCGTTCGTCGACAACGTGACCATGGCGGGCCGGCATGCGGTCATCGCCACGGCGCTCATCCAGGTCAGCAACGGGCTGGGCCTGACCGCGGTGGCGGAGGGCGTGGAGACCGCGGAGCAGGCGGCCGAACTGCACCGGCTCGGCTACCAGCTGGCGCAGGGCTACCACTTCGGCAGGCCGGTGGCCGAGCCCGACTTCCGAGGGGCGGCGCTGACCGCACGGTAGGGTCTGCGGCCGTGGCACTCGGCTCCGACTTCCGGCGGCTCTGGGCCGCGTACGCGATCAGTGAGGCCGGCACCGGCCTGGCCTTCGGCGCGATCCCGCTGGTCGCGGTGCTGGTGCTGCGGGTACCCGAGTTCCAGGTCTCGTTGCTGGCGGCGCTCGGCGGCCTGGCCGCGGCCGCGCTGGCCCTGCCGGCCGGCCCGTGGATCGAGTTCCGCCGCAAGCGCCCGGTGCTGATCGGCGCCGATCTCCTGCGGGCGGCGGCGCTGCTCAGCGTTCCGATCGCGGCGGCCACCGGGATGTTGAGCTATGCCCAGCTGTGCGTGGTCGCGGTCGGCCAGGCGATCGGCGGCATCCTGTTCGCCAGTGCCGGCGGCGCCCACCTCAAGGCGCTGGTGTCGCCGGCCGACCGGGCCACCGCGACCGGCCGGTTCGAGGCGACGTTCTGGACCGCGTACAGCGTCGGCCCGCCGCTCGGCGGCGCGCTCACGTCCTGGCTGGGCGTGTGGTGGACGATCGCGGCCGACGCGACGACCTTCGTACTGTCCGCGCTCGGCGTCCGCAGCATCCGGCGCCCCGAGCCACCGCCGCCGGCCCGGGCCGCGGAATCCCGGCGGCTGGCCGACATCGCGGCAGGCTGGCGGTACATCGCGGCGCACCCCGGCCTGCGCGCGCTGTTCGTCAACTCGCAGATCTTCGGCGCCGCGATGATGGCCGCGTCGCCGCTGCTCACCGTCCTGATGCTGGGCGAACTGGGCTTTCCGGCGTGGCAGTACGGCCTGGCCTGGGGGCTGCCCTGCCTGGGCGGCGTGCTGGGCGCGCTGGCCCTGGCCCCGCTCAACCGCCGCTTCGGCGAGCGCCGGGTGCTGCTGGCCGCCGGCGTCGGGCGGGCGCTGTGGCTGCCGCTGCTCGCGGTGATGCCGGCCGGCGTTCCGGGCCTGCTGCTGGTGATCGCGGTCGAGTTCCTGGCCCTGTTCGGCTCCGGCGTGTTCAATCCCGCGTTCGCCACCTACCGGATGACCGCCACCGAGGACGGCGTGCTGGCCCGGGTGATCGCCTGCTGGCAGATCAGCTCCCGCACCTGCCAGCCGGTCGGCATCGCCCTGGGCGGCGCGCTGGCCGCCCTGACGAGCGTGCGCCTGGCGCTGCTGGTCTGCGGCCTGATCGTGCTGGCCAGCGCGCTGTTCCTGCCGTGGCGCCGCACCCAGGCGCCAGCCGCAACCACCACCTCCGGAGGACCGCCGTGTTCCGCCTCCTCGCCGGCACCGTCGACCCGTTCCAGGACGGCGACGAGCTGACCGGCCCGCCCCGCACGGTCGGCGCCTACCTGCGTCGCGAGCTGCACCCGTTCCGGTGGGTGGTGGCGGCGAGTCTCACGCTCGCTGCGATCGCCGCCGGCCTCGAGGTTTGGCTGATCTGGTACGCGGGACGCCTGGTCGACATCCTCGGCGCCGCCACGCCGTCGACGTTCTGGGCCGCGCACCGGTGGGAACTGCTCGGCGCCGCGGCCCTGGTGCTGATCGCCCGGCCGGTCGCGCACCTGCTGCGCGAGGCGCTCGACGACCTCGCGCTGCGGCCGAACTCGCTGACCATGGCGACCTGGCGCGCGCACCGGCACGTGTCCCGGCAGCCGGTCGGCTGGTTCCGCCGCGAGCTGACCGGCCGGGTCGCGACCTGGGTCCGCGAGGGCGGCTCGGCGGCGACGAACTGCCTCTACAACACCGTGCACGCGCTCGCCTTCATCGTCGCGTACGTGCTCGGATCGGCCTGGCTGATGGCCGCCACCGACCCCCGCCTGCTGCTGCCGCTGGGGGTCTGGCTGGCCTGCTACGCGGGCCTGATGTGGTACGTGATCCCGCGCTACCGGACGGCGTCGGCCGCCCAGCAGGAGGCCGGGTCCGACCTGACCGGCCTGCTGGTCGACGCGTACGCCAACGTGGACACCCTGGCGCTGCTGGCCGACCGCGCCGGCGAGACGAGCACCGCCCGCCGGGTCTTCGCCGCCGCGCGCGACGCCCACCTCCGCGTCCAGCGCCTCGAGGTCACCATGAACGCCGCGATGATGGCCCTGAGCGGCGTCCTGCTGGCCGGCCTGGTCGGCTTCGGCATCGTGCTGTGGCAGTCCGGCGCCGCCCCGCTCGGCCTGGTGGCGGCCGCGCTGGCGCTGAGCTTCCGGGTCACGTCCCTGGCCGAGTGGCTGATGGACGCGGTGTCGGCCCTGTTCGGCGCGGTCGGCACCCTCCGCCGCTCGCTGTCCACGATCGCCGAGCCGCTGACCGTGGCCGACCGTCCCGGTGCACCGGACCTGACGGTGACCGGCGGCGCGATCACCTTCACCGAGGTCAGCCACCACTACGGCGGCGCCGCCGGCGGCCTGGACCGGCTCACCCTGCGCATCGCCGCCGGCGAGCGGGTCGGCATCGTGGGCCGCTCCGGCGCCGGCAAGTCCACCCTGGTCAACCTGCTGCTGCGCGGCTACGACCCGGAGGACGGCACGATCGAGATCGACGGCCAGGACATCACCGCGGTCACCCAGGAAAGCCTGCACCGCCGGATCGCCATGGTCACCCAGGAGGCCACGCTGCTGCACCGCTCGGTCCGCGAAAACATCGGCCCCGGCAACGTGGAGCCCGCGGCCCGGGCCGCCGCGGCCGACGGCTTCATCGCCGGACTCCGCGACGCCGACGGCCGGACCGGCTACGAAGCCCGCGTCGGCGAGCGCGGCGTCCGCCTCTCCGGCGGCCAGCGCCAGCGGATAGCCCTGGCCCGCGCCCTGCACCGCGACGCACCCATCCTGATCCTGGACGAGGCCACGTCGGCGCTGGACTCCGAGGTGGAGGCGGTGATCCAGGAGTCCCTGGACCGGGTCATGGTGGGCCGCACCGTCCTGGCGATAGCCCACCGCCTGGCCACGATCGCCCGAATGGACCGCATCGTGGTGCTGGACCAGGGCCGGGTGGTAGCCGAGGGCACCCACCAGGAACTCCTCAACCAGCAGGGCCTCTACGCCACGCTGTGGGCCCACCAGTCCGGCGGCTTCCTCGGCGCCTAGCCAGCTCGCGGCGGCATTGCCGCGACCCGGACAGTCGCCGCGATCGACAACATCGCGTAGCTGGCTAAGCCATGGTCACGACTACCTTGCCGCGGGCTCGGCCCTCGCCCACATATGCCATTGCGGCCGGCACCTCGGCGAGCGGGAAGGTGCGGTCGATGTGGATCTGCAGGTCGCCGGTTGTGCACAGGTCGGCCACCGGGGTGAAGTGGGCCGGGCCCTGTTTGACCGCGAGCACGCCCAGCGAGCGTCCGGTGGCGCGGCCGGCCAGCGCGCCCACGGTCAGCACGCGCAGCAGGGAGCGCACGGTGCCGCCGACGCAGCGGTACCGGCCGCCGGGTGCCAGCGCCCTGCGGTAGGCGAACACGGAGCGGTGTGCGACCAGGTCAAGGACCAGATCATAGGGCCCGGTACGGGTGAAGTCCTGGCTCCGGTAATCGAGCACCCGGTCGGCGCCGACCGCGCGCATGAAGTCGAGTTTGCTCGCGTTGTCGACACCGGTCACGTGCGCGCCGGTGCGCTTGGCCAACTGGATCGCGAAGGAGCCCGAGCCGCCGCCCGCACCGTTGATCAGGATCCGCCGGCCGCCGGTGATGCCCTGGTGGGCGATCACGCCGGCCTGCGGGATCGTGGCGGCCTGGGCGAAGGTCAGCGCCTCGGGCTTGGCCGCCAGCACCGTCGCGGGCGCGGTCGCGTACTCGGCGAAGCCGCCCTTGATCTGGAGGTTGTCGCCATAGACCGGGTCGCCGGGGCGGAAACCGGTGACGCCCGGGCCGACCGCCTCGACGACGCCGGCGATGTCCGATCCGAGCACCCGGGCGGCCGGCCGGCGGAGCCCGCCGATCCGGGCATACAGCGGCGAGCCGGTCAGGCACTCCCAGTCACTCAGGTTGATCGAGGTGGCCGCGATCCGGACCAGCACCTGCCCGGGGCCGGGGGCGGGCCGGGGGACGTCCTCGATCCGCAGCACGTCCGGTGGCCCGTACCGGTCGTAGACGACTGCTCGCACGGCAGCCAGGGTAACGGTGCGCCGCCTCTTTGGAGTGGGTGACCGTGACGGGTGCCTGGTGATCCTGATGTCGTTGTCGGGTGACCAGCATCGCGGTGTCCCTGAGCGCCGGGGTCGCCGCGGTGATGTGGGGAGCGTCGGACTTCATCGCGGGCATCCTGGCCCGGCGGCTGCCGGCGACGGCCGTGCTGATCTGGTCGAAGGTCTTCGGCATGGCTCCGGCGGCCCTGGTGCTGGTGGCCTGCGGCGTGCCGTCGATGAGCGGGGGGCGCCTGGCGCTCGCGGCCGCCGCCGGCCTCGTCGGGCTGCCCGCGATGGGCCTGCTCTACCGCGCCATGCGGGACGGCTCGCTGACGGTCGTGGCGCCGGTCGCCGCGGCCGCCGCGCTGGTACCGGTCGGCTGGGGCCTGATCCAGGGCGAGCGGTTCGGGCCGGCCGGCGCGATCGGGGTCGCGGTGGCGCTGATCGGTGTCACGCTGGCCAGCTGGCCGGTCGGCGGGGGCGAGCACCGGCGGGCCCGGCCGGCGACGATGCTGTGCGCCCTCGGCGCGGCGCTCGGGCTCGGCGTCTACTTCGTGCTCCTGCACGAGGCGAGTCACACCGACCCGTACCAGGTAGCCGCGGTGGTGCGGCTCTTCGGCGGCGCCGGGGCGATGCTCCTCGCGGGTGGGCTCCGGCCGCGCCCGCTTCCCGCCACGGTCGGCCCGGCGCTCGCGATGTGCGGGGTCGGGGCCCTCGACGCCGCCGGGGACGGCGCCTTCGTGTTCGCCGCCCACGACGGACCGCTCGGGCCGGCGGCGCTGCTGGCCTCCATGTACCCGGCGGTCACCGTGCTGCTGAACCAGTCGGTGCTGCGCGAGCGGATGCACGCCGTGCACCTGTGCGGCGTGCTGGCGACCCTGCTCGCCGTGGCCTGTCTCGCGGGTTGAGGGAAGGTCCGTTGTTAACGATAACAATCTTGAAGCGCTGACGACCTGCTCCGCCCCGTTTTCGGGAGCTTGCAACCGCGCTGACACGCGCCCGAAACCTTGACAGGGCCGATGTTAACCTTCACAGTTGGCCACTAGCTGAACAGTGGCTGCCGGCCCCTGACGGACGGCACCGACGTTTCATTCGATGACGCCTCCCCGCGCCCCGGCCAGCAGTGACGGCCGCGTTACCAGGCCGGTGAAGACAGCGTCAGCACGTGCACGGGCCGGTCCCCGGCCGGCGGCGCCACACACCCCCCAAGGCGCAGTCCCCAAGAAAGGAACCCCGATGCTCGTGAACCACCGATGGAAGGCGGCGCGGCGGTTGCTCACCGCGGTCAGCGCGGTCGTGCTCGCGTCCACCCTGGGCGCGGCCGTACCCGCCTCGCCCGCGCTCGCGGCACCCGGGCCGTCGTTCACCAACCCGCTCGTCGGCACGCCCAACAGCGCCGACCCGTCGATCGTCTACACCAACGGCAACTGGTACTACCTCGCCACCACGTGGTCGTCGCGGATCATCATGCGGCAGTCGTCCACGCTGGCCGGACTGAAGACGGCGGCCGAGCGGACGATCTTCACCCTGGCCGCCGGGCCCGGCTGCTGCACGATGTGGGCACCGGACATCCAGTGGATCAACAATCGCTGGTACGTGTACTTCTCCGCGGACCCGTCGCCGGGTCAGGGCCAGCGCCGCACCGGCGTGCTGGAGAGCAACGGCACCGATCCGCTCGGGCCGTACACGTACCGCGGAATCTTGAACCTGGAGCCCAACGGCGGGTGGGCGATCGACGGCAGCGTGGTCCGGTTCAACGGCTGGCCCAACCACTTCGTCTACTCCGCGTTCCGGGGCGGCGAGCAGGGCCTGTTCATCGCCCCGATGTCCTCGCCGATCCAGGTGTCGCGCAACGGCAACCGCATCTCGTCGCCGACGCTGTCCTGGGAACGGCAGGGCGGTGCCGTCAACGAGGGCCCGTTCGCTGTCTACAACGGCGGCCGGACCTACCTGACCTACTCGGCGAGCCACTGCAACGGTCCCGACTACAAGCTCGGCACGCTGACCTGGACCGGCGGCGACCCGATGCTGGCCAGCTCGTGGACCAAGCGCTCGCAGCCCATCTTCCAGCGCAGTGACGCCAACGGCGTCTACGGCCCCGGCCACGCGTCGTTCAGCACCTCGCCGGACGGCTCCGAGACGTGGATCATCTACCACGCCAACTCGTCCGCCAGCCAGGGCTGCGGCACCACCCGCACCACCCGGGCGCAGAAGATCGGCTGGAACTCCGACGGCACGCCCAACCCGGGCGTACCGGTGCGCACCGGCACCTCGATCGCCGGCCCGTCCGGCGACTCGTAAGCCATCCTCACCGTCACGCTGGGACGCCTCCCCCCAAGGCGTCCCAGCGTGACCCGGCGGCGTCGCCCGGGTGGCTGATCACGGTGCGGTGACTTTCGTTGGCCGCGCCGCCGCTGTTTGCCGCTCTCGCCTCCGCCCGCCGCGTTCTGATCGCCGGTGCGGGTGGCGGATTCGACATCTACGCGGGGCTGCCGCTCGCCTTCGCGCTGCGGCAGAACGGCGTCGACATACACCTGGCCAGCTATCATTTTTGGATTCCCCGAATGCGCCGACGCGTCTGCGATGACCCGCATAGCCCTATTCGCCGCGGTACCCAGATCTACCGCCTGAACAGAAATCCGCAAGCAGGTGCGATCCCCGTGCTCGGCCGAGCGTTTCCCCACTCCAACCGTCTGCAACCCCGCGTTCTCCCCTTGCTTTTGTCAACTAGATCCTGTCAAGCCTTTCGGCGTTCTCGCTGCTTGCGGCGACGGTGTTTGACCCAGCCCGCTGCCAGCATCGAGGTAGTGGTGGCTGTGCCACGTAACACGGACGGACGTCGATCGTTGATCGGGGATGCGACTCTGGAACTGGGTCAAGGATCACCGCACGCAGAGCATCATCGGCCTGGTGGCGCTTCTGGTGGCGGTGCTTGCGCTGGCGCGGGACGTCATCGGATTTCAGATCATCGATCCTGTTCCGCATACGACCGCCGCCATCACTCAGGGGCCTTCGGCGGAAACGGTCCGGCGGGGGCCGGCGGAGCTGCGGATGATCGGTGGGGACCCGAACGTCGTCGAGACCGAGGTGGACCTTGACTCGGCGGCGGCCAACTGGGGGGTCAACGGCTGCGCCTTGAAGTGTGACCTCAACTTCCGCGGGAGTCCGAACGGGATCGAGGAGGCGTACGGGCAGATGGCCGAGGCGCCGGCCGACTGGGAATCGTGCCGGTCGACCACCGCGTACGGGTTCACGTTGTCGCCGCGGAAAGCCGCGGTGGGCGCGCAGATGTGCGTGCTGACCGACGAGGGCCGGCACGCGGGGCTGGTCGTCAAGGAGGTGCGCAAGAGCGACCGGGACCACGTCGAGTCGATCACTTTCGAGGTGACGGTCTGGGAGCGGTGAGGCGGATCTCCTGGTAGGCGCGCAGGACGAAGGTCGGGCGCTGCACCGGTTCCGTGGCCAGGGCCAGGTGCGGGGCGTAATCGAGCAGGGCGTCCAGGGCGGACTGGAGTTCCAGGCGGGCCAGCGGTGCGCCCAGGCAGAAGTGCAGGCCGGCGCCGAAGCCCAGGTGCGGGTTGGGGTGGCGGGCCACGTCGAAGGTGTCGGGAGCCGTGAACACGGCCGGGTCGCGGTTGGCGGCGCCCAGCAGGGCGGCTATCTCGGCCCCCGCGGGGATGGTCACGCCCGCTATCCGCACGGGAGCGGCGGCGGTCCGGGCGAACAGGTGCAGGGGCGGGTCGTAGCGGATCATCTCCTCGGCCGCGCTGGCGATCAGGGAACGGTCGGCGCGCAGGCGGGCCAGCTCCGCGGGGTGGCGCAGCAGCGCGACCACGCCGCCGCCCAGCGCGTTCACCGAAGCCTCGTGGCCGGCGTTCAGCAGCAGGATCGCCGAGGCGACCAGCTCGTCGGCGGACAGCCGGTCGGTGCCGTCGCGGACCGCGACCAGGTGGCTGATCAGGTCGTCCTCCGGTTCGGCGGTCCGGCGGGCGGCCAGCGCGCTCAGGTAGTCGGCGAATTCGCGGCAGGCGGACAGCGCCGACTCCTCGGCCGCGGGACTCGGCTGCACCTCGTACATCCGCACGATGGCTGCCGACCACGGCCGTAAGCGATGCCGGTCGGCCGGCGGCACGCCCAGCAGTTCGGCGATCACGGTCACGGCCAGCGGCTCCGCAAAATCCACGAGGAGGTCGAACGATGCGCCGGCCGCGGACAGCAGGCGGCGGCACTCGGCCGTGACGGCGGGGCGCAGGCGTTCGACGTGGCCGCGGGCGAAGGCGCGGGCCACCAGCGACCGCAGCCTGGTGTGCGCAGGCGGCTCGTTCTCCATCATCTGGTTGCGGTGCAGGAGGTTGAACGGCTGCCAGCGCTCGGCCGGCTCGCGGTCCTGCCAGAACCGGCCCAGGCCCCGGTCGCGGAGCACCGCACCGGCCGCGGCGTGACTGGCCGCCAGCCAGCGGCCGGTGGGTTCGTGCCAGCTCACCTCGGCTTTCGCGCGCAGGCCGGCGAGGGCGGGGTAGGGGTCACGGAGGAAGGACGGGTCGGTGAAATCCAGATCCACCGACCTAGTCTGAACGACCATGGGCGACCGGCGGGCATGGCTGGCGGTGGCCGATGGTCGGCGCGCAGTTTGCCGGGCGGGTGGTGGGGGACCGGCTGGTGGACCGGTTCGGGCAGCGGGCTGTTGCGCGCGCCGGTGGGCTGGTCGCGGCCGGTGGGATGGGGCTCGCGCTGGCATTTCCAGGTGCGCGCCGGGCTGCTGGGTGTTCCGGTCGCGGGGCTGCTGATCGTGCTGCTGTCAGGGGTCCTGCGGGGCCGGTGCGAAGCGCGGCCACCAGCCGGGCACCGCGCGGCGGTACTCCGCATACTCCGCGCCGAACCGGGCGGCCAGCCGCGGCTCCTCGTACAGCTTCACGAACGCGACCATCGCGGCGCCGGCCACCACGGCGTACCAGGTCAGCGCCCAGCTTCCCAGCAGCAGAGTCTGACCCACGATGGCCAGCACCACCGCCACGTACATGGGATTGCGCACGAAGCGGTAGGGACCGCCGACCACCAGGTGTTCCGTCTCGGCGACCGGCGCCGGTGTGCCCGCGCCCTCCGCCACGAAGCGCACGAAGGCAGGCACGATCACCAGCAGTCCAAGAACCACCAAAACCCCGCCGAGCAGGCGTACGGGCATCGGCAGCACCACGTCGGCCCGCCAGCCGGTCAGCGCCCACGGCAGCAGGCCCGCGACGGTGCCGGGAGCGAGCGCGAAGAACAGCCCGCTCCCCCACGCCGCCGCCGGCCTTCTCACGTCAGGACCCGCTCACATCAGGCCGCGGATCACGTCCATCGACCGGAGACGTTCGGCACTGGAGGATCCGAGCAGGTCGTCCGGGATGATCAGTTCGTCCAGGCCGATTTCGCGGTAGCGGGCGATGTCCTCGGCGAGGCGGGCCGGGGAGCCGCCGATCAGCGGGCGCGCGCCCTGGTCCGGGATGTCGTCGGTCAGGGTGGTCATGGCCTGGGCGGTGCGCTCGATCGACTTCGGGGAGCGGCCCAGGTCGGCGCAGTGCTGGTCGATCAGGGCGGACTTGCGGGCGATCAGGTCGGGGTCGCCCCAGGCGTTCCAGATGTCGGCGTACTCGGCCACCACCCGCAGCATGCGCTTCTCGCCCTTGGCCCCGATCAGGATGGGCAGCGGGTCCTGCACCGGCTTGGGTTCGCAGACCGCGTCCGTCACCCGGTAGTAGGAGCCGTGGAACGTCGTCCGCGGCGACCGCAGCAGGCCGTGCAGGACCTGCAGCGCCTCGATGAACCGGTCGACCCGGGTGCGCAGCGGGCCCAGCTCGAGCCCGTACTGCTCATGCTCGTTGATCTGCCAGCCGGCGCCGACGCCCAGCACGAAGCGGCCGTCGGTGATGTGGTCGACGGTGGCCGCCATGTTGGCCAGGACCGCCGGATGGCGGTAGGTGATGCCGTAGACCAGCGTGCCGATCCGCACCCGCGGGACCACCGCGCCGAGGGCGGCGATCACCGAGCCGCACTCGAGCAGCGGCTCGGTGTCGTCCTCGCCGGGGTCGACGTTGGGCATGAAGTGGTCGGCGAGGTAGACACCGTCCCAGCCGGTGTCGGCGGCGTGCCGGGACATGTCGAGGATCTCGCGGTAGGGACGCTCGATGCCGGGCCAGATCGAAAGGCGCATGGCCGCAGCCTACGGCCGGCGACGGGCGATCGGTGTCCGCGCGTGTCACTCTTGGCTTATGTCTGACGCGAGCTCCGCGCGACCGCGCGGCGAGAGTTTCGAGTACGCGGGCGCCACCGTGGAACTCGTCGACGCCGAGACGGTGCTGGCCGCGGCCCGGGTCAACCAGGTCGACCTGCTCCGCCGCACCACCTGGCCGGCCCCGGTGCAGCGGGTCGACCTGCGGGTGTCCAGCGCCGACCGGGCAGACGGGCCGGTGCACGTGTTCGCCGCCTCGATCAGCACCGCCGACGAGCCGCTGTCCAAGGAGCGGATCCGGCGGCTGGTCCTCGGCCACGACCCGGTCGGGCTGCTGCTGGCGAAACGGATCGAGGCGGGTGATCCGATCGCCACCCGGATAGTCGACGGCATGGGGGCCGCGGCCGTCGCCGCGTACCGCAAACTGGGTTTGGACCGGCCCACCCAGCCGGCGGCGGGCCGACCACCCGCCACCATCGCCGATGCCGTCGTCGGCCTGCAGGCCAGCGTGACCTACGACGAGACCGGGACCACCGTGCGGGTCGGCGCCGAGGTGCCGCGCGACGACGTGACCGCCGCGCACCTGCAGGCTTTCGTGGGCCTGACCCTGCAGGCCGTGCTCGAACTGACCGGGCCGGACGCGCTCACCGGGCGCCGCATCGTGGTGAGCCGCGACGCGCAGCCGCCGCGCACGCCGGCCACCACCCAGACGGTCACCCTCGACATGGTGGGCGGGCTGGCCGACGTGGTCGCCGAACTGCGGCAGATCGCGGTCTCGTTCCGGCATCCGGAGGCGATGGCGCGGTGGGGCGCGCGCCGGCCGCAGGGCATTTTGATGTACGGGCCGCCCGGCACCGGCAAGACCATGCTCTCCCGGGCGCTGGCCAACGAGATCGGCGCCGACTTCCGCGAGATCCGCACGCCGGAGATCCTCGACAAGTGGCTCGGCGGCTCCGAGCGCAACATCAAGCAGATCTTCCGGGACGCCCGCCGCTACCGCACGCCGACGCTCATGCTGTTCGACGAGTTCGACTCGATCATCAGCTACGCCGGTGCCGGCGGCGACGCGGCCAGCCAGGCGATCAACGCGGTGGCCGGCATCTTCAAGCAGGAGATGAACGACCTGATCGAGGCCAACCCGAACGTGCTGGTGGTGGCCACCACCAACTTCCCGCACCGGGTCGACGACTCGCTGATCCGCTCGGGCCGCTTCGACGTGAAGCTGAGCATCCCGAAACCGGACGACACGAGCCGCACCGCGATCTTCCGCAAGATGATCGCCGCCCTGATCGCGGCGCACGAGCAGCCCGGGTTCCGGATGTTCGCGGAGGACCTCGACCTGGGTGAGCTGGGCCGGGTCAGCGTGGGCATGACCGGGGCGGACATCAAGGAGGTGCTGCGGCGGGTGCAGCTGGCCAAGGCCATGCAGGAGGCCCGGACCGGCGGGGCGGTGGACCCGATCTCGCAGGCCGACCTGCTGGCCAGCGTGCGGGAGTTGTTGGGTCCCCGCCCCGCGGTCTAGGTCACGAGAGCGTGATCGCGTCCAGTTCGGCGTAACCGGTGCCGCCCGCGTAGCCTGGTGCGCCCTTGGCCAGCCGGATCATGTTCCAGCCGGCGTTCAGGTTGACCGAGACGTTCACCGACGCGCCGAATGCGCCCCAGGTGCCGGTGTTCGGGTAGGTCACGGTCGACCAGCCGCCGCCGTTGTAGGCGAGGCCGTGCGTGGCGTTCGCGCCGGTGGCGTTCGCGTAGCCGATGTTCATCGTGTAGGCGCGGGTCTGCGGCACGTTGACCAGGAAGTCGACGAACGCGTTGCTGCGCATGTCGCCGGTGCCGTCGATCTGGCCCACGAAGTGCCCGTTGGACGCCGACGACGAGGCGAACCGGTTGGCGTTCACGACCGTGGCGTTCTCCGCCTCGTACCGCTGCTGCCAGGTGGCCGCGCCGCTGGCCGGCGTGATGAGCAGCTGGTAGGCCGCCCACGCGTCCATGTTGTTGACCGGCACGCTGATGCTGCCGCCGGACACCGTGTAGGTGGCCGACGAGACCTGGACCGGCGCGCTCTGGTTGGTGTGCCGGCCGGTGGTGTTGGTCCGGGACAGGGTCACCCGCACCGAGGAGCCGAGAGCACCAAGACCATTGACCCGTACGGTGTTGTTGCCGCTGTCGCCGCCAAGCACGACGTTCACGAAACGCCGGGTGGAGTCGTACGACGCGACGCCCTCGAGCCAGGAGCCGGGAATGGTCTGCACGATGTTGCCGGACTGGTCGCCGTACCACTTGTAGGCCCAGTAGGACGCGGTCGGCTGGTTGTTGTGCAGCAGGCCGTTGAGCGTGCCCGCCTCGTACCAGTAGGCCCGCTCGGCGGACCGGATGCCGTGCCGCTCGAACACCGCCATGTAGTGCACCGCGACGCTCGGGATGTCGACCTGGCTCGGCGACGCGTACTCGTTGATCGAGATGGGCCGCGGCGAGATGCCCAGCGACTGCTCGATGGCGCGGTAGTCGGCCACGTGCGCCGCGACGTCGAGGTAGCGGTCGTTCTCCAGCTCGTGCCACACGATCATGTCCGGCACGGTGTTGGTGTTCTTGGCGTTGGTCAGGAACTCGACCATCCAGTTGTGGTTGTAGACGGAGTGGCTCGGGCCGACGATCGGGGTCACCGTGTCCAACGACCTGATCAATCGATGCGTACGGGTCCAGCCCGCGGTGAACGCTCCGGCCGCCGCGGTGTTCCAGGTCCAGTCCGGCTCGTTCCAGAGTTCCCAGCCGTCGACGTTGGTGGCCCCGGTGGCGTTCAGCCGGGCCTGCACCATGGTGCGCACCTTGGACTCCCAGTCCGCCCAGCTGACCCAGCGGTAGGGGAAGTTCGGGTAGATGTCCGGCATCCGGAAGAACTGCTGCGCGCCGCCGCTGGTCGCCTTGCCGGCCACCTGGAGGCCGTCGCAGCACGGCTGGGTGGCGCCGTTGCCGAGTTGCTGCCCGCCGGGCGGCGGCTGGGTCAGGTGGTTGAGCCGCAGCGGGTAGATCTGGGACAGCGGCGGGTTGTTGCCGGTGTTGATGGCGTAGAGGCCGCCGGACGCCACATGGGTGACCGGCCGGACCACGGTGCCGACGTTGACGGTGAGCGTGTTGCCGGCTGCCTCGGCCATCCGCGGGAGAACGGTGACCAGCACGGCGAGGACGGAGACGGTCGCCACGGAGGCGACGATTCTTCGGGTACGCACGGGGATCCTTCGGGGACGGGGAAGGAAAACGTTTGCCGAAGACGTTAGAAGTGGCACAGGCGGGTGTCAATCCGTCGATGGAAACAAAGAAGGCGACCGCCCCAGCGGTCGCCTTCTTTGCCTGCGAGGTGTCAGCAGCCGTTGCGGGAGGCGCTCACCTGCACGTCGTCGTACCAGAGGGTGTCCAGACCGCCGCCGTAGCTCTCCCAGCCCAGCTTCAGGTCGGCGAGCTTCGGCCGGTAGGTCTTGTTGAGCCACTGGCCGTCGATGTCGTGGGTCGGTACGCCGTCCTGGAGCAGGCCGGGCACCGAGGTGCCGTTCAGCCAGGTCTCCATGGTGCCGTTCCGGCCATCGATCTTGAACTCGACGCAGTTCCAGGAGTTCACCGGCAGCGGAGCCGACTGCGCCACGCCGTTCGGGCTCTGCTCCGGCAGGGTGGCGTCGTCCGAGGCCCGGTTGAACTGCAGGGCGCTGTTCTGGCCGCCGAACCGCAGGTCCTTGTTGCCGTCGTTGGTGTCCTGCATGGCCACCGTGGTGATGTGCGCGACCGGCAGCGCGGTGGTGTGCCGCACCCAGTAGCGGATGTACCAGACGTCGGTGGTGCCGGCGAACAGCGAGGTGTTCTTCACGAAGACGTGGTTGCAGTAGCCCTCGCCGCCGTTGACCCGCAGCGACGCGGTGCCGGAGTGCACGACCGAGCGGTCGATGGCCGCGGTGCCGGTGCCGGAGCAGTCCGGGAACGTGAGCGCCCAGTTGCCGGACGGGGCGTCACCGGCCTGGGTCTCGAAGCCGTCGCAGTTGGCGCCGGCGCCGCACGCGACCGGCTGCACGGTCGGGCCGGTGGTCGGCGGCGTGGTCGGGCCGGTGGTCGGCGGCGTCGTCGGGCCGGTGGTCGGCGGCGTGGTCGGGCCGGTGGTCGGCGGCGTCGTCGGGCCGGTGGTCGGGGGCGTGGTCGGGCCGGTGGTGGGTGGCGTGGTCGGGCTGGTGGTCGGCGGCGTGGTCGCGTCCGGGCTGCACGAGACCCCGTTGAACGCGAAGTCGGTGGGCTTCGCGTTGCTGCCGGAGTAGGTGCCCTGGAAGCCGAACGAGGCCGACGCGCCGGTGCCGAGGCTGCCGTTCCAGCCGATCGAGGCGGCGCTGACCGCGTTGCCGGCCTGGGTGACGGTGGCGTTCCAGGCGTTCGTGACGGCCTGGTTGCCGGCGTACGTCCAGGACAGCGTCCAGGAGGACACCGGTGCACCGTTGTTGGTGACCTTGACGTCGGCCGTGAACCCGGAAGACCACTGGTTGAGGGTGTAGTCCACGGTGCAGGCCGATGCCGCGGTCGCGGCCGGGGCGGTGGCCACCAGCAGGCCGGCACCGGCCACGACGGCCGCCGCAACCACGGCGAGATTTCGATGACGCATGTGAGCTCCAGTCGGGGACGGGGGATGGGAGCGCTCCCATACATCGATGACTGTAGTTACCTGAGCGCTCGCTGAAAAGCTAGGGGGCAGCTGAGAGTCCGGCAAAACTGGCCAGACGGTCAGTCCACACACGACCGAAGGACGCCGGACACCGGGATTCGCGGTCATGACTTGTCCGAATCGGCGGATGCGCAAGTGCCGATCCACACGATTAGGTGATTGTCGTCCGCGCCCGCTGAAGGGATGGTCCCGGTGACGAACGCTGTGATTTACGTGCAGGCGGACAGGTTCCACGCCAACGCCGCACGCTGCCTGGACTACTGTTCCACGATGCGCTACCAGGTGGCCGGCCTGGTCTGCGGCGACTGGGCCGCCGCCGTCCGAATGGTCGACAACGGCCTGGCGGCCGTCATCGTGGTCCCGTCACTGACCGACCAGGACCCGGCAACGCAGCCGCGCATCGAGGTCGCCCCAAAACGCACGAACCGCCGCCGCCCGACCCGCCGCCCCCGCAACGCGTCCCGCCTCGCGGCCCGCTGACCCAACCACGCCCGACGTCGCCCACACCCGGGTCGCCCACACCCGGGTCGCCCACACCCTGCGCCGCCGCCCGGCACCGCCGCACCCCGCACCGCCCGGCACCGCCGCACCCCGCACCGCCCGGCACCGCCGCACCCCGCACCGCCCGGCACCGCC
>NZ_BOMV01000019.1 GCF_016862375.1 Paractinoplanes rishiriensis
CCCCCCGCACCGCCCGGCACCGCCGCACCCCGCACCGCCCGGCACCGCCGCACCCCGCACCGCCCGGCACCCGGCACCGCCCGCATCCACCGCCCCGCGCGGGCTCCGTACCCGCTGGCGCTGGTCCGGGCGGGACCGCCCGTTAAAGTTCCTGCCGTGGGGTTCGGGGTTGTGAAGGACGGGACGGAAATGTCGGGCGATGTGCGCCAAAGCACCGGGATATCACCCGAGCGGCTGGCGTTGTGCCTTGAGGTGCTGGCCGAGGCGGAGGGGCTGCCGGTCGAGCATCCGGATGCGGTTGCCCTGCGCCGGGCCACCGCGGGGCTGTTCAAGACCGCCAAGCTGCAACGGCGCCGGGACCGCCGGGATGCCATTCTGGCCGCCGATCGGGAGGTCACCGAGGCCACCGCGACCGGGGCGCCGGGGCGGATCGACGACGAGACCGCCGGGATTCCGCTGCGCACCACCGCCAAGGCGGCCAGCGCCGGAGTGCTGCTCCAGGCCCGCGGCTGCTATGTCTGCAAGCAGCGCTACACGGTCGTCGACGCGTTCTATCACCAGCTCTGCCCGACCTGCGCCGCCGGCAATCACGCCAAGCGGGACGCCCGCACCGACCTGAGCGGGCGGCGGGCGCTGCTCACCGGCGGTCGCGCCAAGATCGGCATGTACATCGCGCTGCGGCTGCTGCGCGACGGTGCCGACCTGACGATCACCACGCGGTTCCCGCACGACGCGGTGCGCCGGTTCTCGGCGATGCCGGACAGCGGCGACTGGCTGCACCGGCTCCGGGTGGTCGGTCTCGACCTGCGCGATCCCGCTCAGGTCGTCGGACTCGCCGACGCGGTGGCGGCGCGCGGCCCGCTGGACATCCTGATCAACAACGCCGCCCAGACGGTACGCCGTTCACCCGGCTCCTACGCGGCGATCGCGGCCGCCGAGCAGGAGCCGCTGCCGGACGGCCCGCTGCCCGAACTGGAGTACTTCGGCACGGCTGGCGCCTCGCCCGCGGCCGCGCTCACCACCGGAACCCCGGTGCTGACCCCGCAGCAGATCACCGAGATGGCGCTGACCGCCCGGTCGGTCGCGATCGACGCCGGCGGCCTGGTGCCCGACACCGCGCCCACCAACAGCTGGAGCGACCGGGTGCACGAGGTCGAGCCGCTGGAGTTGCTCGAGGTGCAGCTGTGCAACGTGACCGCGCCGTTCGTGCTGGTCAGCCGGCTGCGTGAGGCGATGAAGCGGTCGCCGTTCCCGCGCCGCTACGTGGTGAACGTGTCGGCCATGGAGGGCATCTTCCGCCGCGGCTACAAGGGCGCCGGCCACCCGCACACCAACATGGCCAAGGCCGCCCTGAACATGCTGACCCGCACCAGCGCGGCCGACATGTTCACCGACGGCATCCTGATGACCAGCGTGGACACCGGCTGGATCACCGATGAGCGCCCGCACCCGACCAAGATGCGGCTGGCCGACGAGGGCTTCCACGCGCCGCTCGACCTGGTCGACGGCGCCGCCCGGGTCTACGACCCGATCGTCCGCGGCGAGCAGGGCGAGGACGTGTACGGGTGCTTCCTCAAGGACTACGCGCCGGTCCCCTGGTAGAAAGCGACGAGCCACACCTCTGCGGAGGTGTGGCTCGCACTTCGTTTCAGATTCAGTTGTCAGCCGAGCTGGTTCAGCGCGGGAAAGCGAAACCGGCGAGGCTGCCGCCGCCGCTGCTGCTGCCGCTACCACCGCTGCCGCCGCTGCTGCCGCTGCCACCGCTGCCACCGCTGCCACCGCTGCCACCGCTGCCACCGCTGCCACCGCTGCCGCCGCTGCCGCCGCTGCCGCTGCCACCGCTGCCGCTGCCGCTGCCGCTGCCACCGCTACCGCCGTTGCTCCCGGGCCAGTTCGGCCAGTTCGGGAAGTTCGGGAAGTTGGGGCGGTTGATCCACGGCCGGTGCGGCCGCGGCCACCAGTGGCCTCCGTTGTGGTGGTCGTTGCCCGGCCACCACTGGCCGACCCAGCGTCCCGGCCAGCGGCCGTTCCAGCCGTGACCCCAGTTGTTTTCCTCGACTACCAGCGCGTAACGGCGGTTGTGGAAGCCGGAGGGGACACGAACACACTCGTACTCCTCCCACCAACCCTCTTCCTCGCCGAAGTCGCCAGCCCTGTCGCAGATCCGGTAGCTGCGGAAGAACCCGACCACGCGGTCGTCGTCGCCCCACCACGGGCGGGCGCTGCTCTCGGACCGCGACGTCCCCTGATCGGTGCTGGTGGCCGCCACAGCGGGCCCCGCTCCGATCGTGACGCCCGCTACCAGTCCGATACCGGCCGTCATGAGCATCCGGGTAAATCGGTTCATGTCACACCTTCTCTTGACAAACGTTGTGTCTCGATCAGGAGAACATGCGCACAGAGCGTGACTGGCCAGTATCCCAGGGTGTAACCCGATCGTGGAAGAACTGACTCTGCCTACTCTTCCGGCAGGGCGCGGTAGGCCGGACGCAACAGGTCGACAATCGGGCGCCCCTCGTACGCGAGCGGCGGCGGGTCGAGCTGATCGAGCAGCGCGTCGGGCCGTGCGGCGGCTCCGGGCCGCCCGCCGACCGGCACCACCGGCACCGTTTCGCCACCCCAGAATGCGGTGACCTCAAGCTCACCAGCGTCGGGAACGTGGGCCGCCGGCGACGTCTCGACAACCGGCAGCGGCGCGAAGGCCGCGGCGCTGCGCAACTCGCGCAGGTGCATCAGCAGCTCGTCGCGGCCGCGTCCGCGCCAGGCGAACACCCCGAACGGGTCCTCCTCGAACGAGCGGGCCAGGGCGTAACACGTGGCGGCCAGGTGGACGCACGGCATCGGCCAGCGCTCGCAGGTGCAGTCCATCGCGACCTCGTCGAGCGACAGCGGCACCAGGCTGAGCCCGGCCGCCTCGAAGACCGCGCCGATCCCGGCCGGCATCCGGCCGGCGAGCAGGTCGGCGGCGTAGCGGGCCTCAGCCGCCAGATCCTGTTCGACGCGGGCCCACTCGGACGCGCCGAAGGAGCGCACCGCGATGCGCGACCGGAACGCCGTGGCGTCGTCGGGGCCGCGGACCAGCGCCACCACGAGGCTGCCCGAGACGGTCAGCTGCCGCACGTGCCCGGCCCGCTCGTCGCGCCGGCCGCGGGCGAACGTGGGCGCCATCCGCAGCGACTCGAAGGTGCCGAGGAAGGCCAGGGACAGTCGCTCGTCAGTCAACGATCGCCTCCGGAGCCAGCCGGAGCAGGTCGCCGAGTTCGGTCGTGGACAGTGCCGTCAGCCAGCCCTCGCCGTTGCCGACCACCCGCTCGGCCAGCACGCCCTTGTCGGCGAGCAACCGGTCGATCCGTTCCTCGAGGGTGCCCAGGCAGAGCAGGGTGTGCACCCGGACGTCGCGTTCCTGGCCGATCCGGAACGCGCGGTCGGTGGCCTGCGCCTCGGTGGCCGGGTTCCACCAGCGGTCGACGTGCACGACGTGGTTGGCCGCGGTGAGGTTGATGCCGGTGCCGCCGGCCTTGAGCGACAGCACGAAGACGCCGGGGCGCTCGTCGGCCTGAAACTCGGCGATCATCGCGTCGCGTTCCCGGCGCGGGGTGCCGCCGTGCAGATAGCGGACCGGAGCGCCGAACCGCGCGGCCAGGTGCGGCGTGAGCATCGCGCCGAACCGGGCGAACTGAGTGAACGCCAGCACGCTCTCGCCCGACGCGAGCGCACCGTCCACGATCTCCTCGATGCGCTCGAGCTTGCCGGAGCGGCCGGGCAGCGGCGACCCGTCGCCGAGCAGCAGCGCCGGGTGCACGCACGCCTGTTTCAGCTTGGTCATCGCGGCCAGCACGATGCCCTTGTTCCACTTGTCGCGGCTCTCGGTGAGCCGGGCGTCCATCTCGTCGAGCACCGCGCGATAGAGCGTGGCCTGCTCGGTGGTGAGCCCGCACAGGTGGCGCACCGCGCGTTTGGCCGGCAGGTCGGGGAGGATCGACGGGTCGGATTTGACCCGGCGCAGCAGGTAGGGGCGGGTGGCGGCGCGCAGCCGGGCGGCGGCCTCCTCGTCGGCGAACCGCTCGATCGGCACCGCGAACCGGGCCCGGAACGTGTGCGGCGACGCCAGCAGGCCGGGGTTGACGAAGTCGAGGATCGACCAGAGCTCGGCCAGCCGGTTTTCGACCGGGGTGCCGGTCAGCGCGATCCGGGTGCGGGCCGGGAAGCGGCGCACCGCCTTGGCCGTCGCGCTCGCGCTGTTTTTCACGTGCTGCGCCTCGTCGAGCACGACCCTGTCCCAGGCGATCGCGGCGAGGTCGCCGGCGTCGCGGGTCGCGGTCGCGTATGTGGTCAGCACGATGTCGGCGCCGGTCAGCGAGCCGGGCGCCGGGCGCTCGGTGCCGTGCAGCACCCGCACCCGCAGCGACGGCGCGAACCGGGCGGCCTCGCGCTGCCAGTTGCCCAGCACCGAGAGCGGGCAGATCAGCAGCGCCGGCCCGGACCGGCGGTGCAGCAGCAGGGCCAGCAGCTGGACGGTCTTGCCCAGGCCCATGTCGTCGGCGAGGCACGCACCCAGCCCGAGGCCGTCCATAAAAGCCAACCAGGAAAAACCCCGGATCTGGTACGGCGGAAGCGCGCCCACCAGCGCCGGCGGTGCGGGCAGCAACGCGAGCTGCCGGGGCAGTTCACCGGCGAGCAGATCGGCTATCCAGCCGGTGCCGCCGGTCGCGGTGACCGGCAGCGGCAACTCCTCGGGCGGCAGCAGCCGGATGGTGCGCAACGCGTCGCCGGCGGTGATCGCGCCGCCGCCGCGGGCCAGGAAGCGCAGCCCGGCGTCGAGCCGCGCCGAGTCGAGCCAGACCCACCGGCCCCGCAGTCGCACCAGCGGCACCTTGGCCCGGGCCAGATCGGCCAGCTCCGCCTCGGTGAGCGCCTGACCGCCCACGGCCAGGCCCCAGCGGTAGTCGGCCAGGTGGGCCAGGTCGGCGGTCTCGTCGCGCAGCACCGGGGCGATCGGGTCGCGGGTGCGGACCTCGAGGGACAGGCCGAGCCCCTGCCGGTCCCGCCACCAGGCCGGCAGCAGCACGCCGTAGCCGGCCTCCTCCAGTACGGCGGCGTGGCTGAGGAAGCGGTGCGCCTCCTCGGTGTCGAGCACCATGTCGACCGGCCGGGGCACCCGCAGCGCCGCCTCGAGGTCGGGGTAGAGCCGGGCGGCCCGGCCCAGGCCGCCGAGCAGCCGTTCCTGCGGGTGGCGGGTCCAGCGGCGCAGTGGGGCGTACTCGTCACGCCAGACGTCGGCGGCAGTGACCTGCGCGCTCGGCTCATGGACCGCCTGGAGCAGGAACTCGAGCAGCCAGGAGTCGTGCGTCTCGGTCGCCGGTTCGAGATCGGCCAGGTGGGTGAGCCGGAAGCAGAGCCGCACCGCGGCGCCCGAGGCCGCGTCGGCGTGCCAGGCCGCGAGTCGCTCGGCCAACTCGTCGGCCAGGGCCGGCGCGGCGGTGAACTCGGGCTCACCGGTGAGCGCGGCCAGCCAGCCGGTGCCGATCTCGATGCCGGCCTCGGCCAGCCGGGTGCGGACCAGGCCGTCGACCAGCTGGTGCAGGGCGGCGGCCAGGGTGTCGGCGGCGGGCAGGCCGGCCACGTCGCCGGGGCGGGCCCGCTCGGACCGGCAGGCGGCCGGCATGCGGCGCAACAGGTCGGCGCGGTGGACCTCGTCGAAGCCGGTGAGCACCGGCCGCCACCGGGCGACCGGCCCCTCGGGCAGCACGGCGGGCAGCACCCGGCCGCGGCGGACCAGGTCGGCCGCGAACGCGCACAGCTCGGCCAGCCAGCGCACCGAGGCCGCGACCCGGCCGCCGAACTCGTCGGCCAGGTCGTCGTCGACGAACGGCACGGTCACGGCCGGCACCTGCCAGGCCCGCAGGCGCGGCTCGGCCCGGCGCCCGGCCGCGACGCCGAGCTGCGGCGACGGCAGCGGTCCCGAGGACGAGGACGGCAGCACCAGGGTGGCCGGCCCGCGCGCCTCACCGGCCGGCAACTCCGCGGCGGAAAGCGCGAACGGATGCCCGCCACGCCGCCGGCCGCCGGCGGCCGGGTGCCCGGACGAATCCGCCCCACCCCGCCGGCCTCCGGCAGCCGGGGCATCGGTCTCGGCCCACAGGCCGATGGCGCCGTCGCGGCCGAGGAAGCCGTGCAGGACCCGGACCGGCAGTGCTTCGACCGATTGGGCGACCAGCTGCGTCATCGCAGCGTCCAGACGATGTCGGGGGGCCGCACCCGGGCGCAGCGCGGTTGACCGGCCGCGTCGGTGAGGCCGAGCGACCCGACCAGCACGCCGCCGCCGGCGACGGCCCCGCGCAGCAGGTCACCCGGGACGTCGCCGAACATCAGTTTGGCCCGGCGGAACATCGCGAACCCGGCATCGTCGACGTTGCCCCAGCTCAGATAGAGGAAGCGGGCGCCGGGGCGGCCGTGCACCCAGGGGCCGCCCACGTCGAGCAGGCCGTCGACCTCGCGGGTCACGACCTCGAACTGCCAGGCCGCGGCCGGCGCCGACGCCGGCACCCGCTCGACCACCTCGCGGCCGCGCTGCACGCCCACGTGCACGTTGCGCAGGCGCAGCTCGCCGGCGTATGGGCCGTGGTGGCCCGGCAGGTCGTGGCCCTCGATCCGGATGTGCACGCCGCCGACTCTAAGCCGCGGGTACGACAGTTCCTAAGACCGCTTGTTGTCCCGCACCCAGGCTTCGATCAGCCCGCCGAAGTGGCCCAGGAACTTCTCGTGCTCGTGCACCGGGTAGGTGGCCCGGACCGTCTCGCGCAGCAGCGACCGGAACTCCTCCGAGGTGACCCACTCGTAGACGATCTCGTCGACCCGGGCGAGGTGGCGCGCGCAGAACTCCTCGTACCGCTCGGTCTCGAAGTACTCGTCGGCGAGCTTGCGGTATCCGGCCAGCTTTTCCGCATAGGACAACGACGGGTCGTCACCGATCGCGAAGTAGCGCGACGTGTCGGTGTCCAGGCGCGGCTTGCGGCCGGTCACCACGCAGAAGACGGTCCAGCGCAGCAGTGCCGACATGGCCCACGGGAAGTAGTAGTGCAGCGACGTGACCGCCACGTCCGGGCAGGCGTTGGCGTAGTCGATCGGGTGCACGTCGGTGCCGCGGACCAGCGACTCGCACGAGTTGAACTCCCACCGGAAGAACGCGTTGACCAGCCGCGAGATGGTGACCACCTCGTCGCCCACGTCGGCGGACAGGAAGTTGTGATCCACCTCGTACCGGGAATGCATGGGTTGCTCGGGGCGGAACCTCATCACCATCGTCTCGGGCCCGATGGTCAGCGAACGCGCGAACACGTCGTAGCCCTCGACCGCGGCCTGCAGGTGCATGAGCCGCTCCCCCGAGGCGTCGTAGGCGGCGTGCAGCTCGGCAGGATTGCGGATCCGGGAGACACCGACCCACGCCCCGCCGTCGTACGGCTTCATGAACATCGGGTAACCCACCTGCGCCGCCGTCGCATCCAGGTCGAAGGCCTGGTTGTAGCGGGCCGCCGTGTAGGCGTAGCGGCTGTTGTCCAGGGGGTTCTTGTACGGCACCAGGACCGTCTCGGGCACCTTGAGGCCGAGCCGCATCATCGCGCAGTAGGCCGCGTGCTTCTCCATGGACTGGAACGTGAACGGGCTGTTCAGCAGGTACACGTCGTCCATCAGCGCGATCTTCTTGAGCCACTCGCGCGGGTGGTAGTACCAGTACGCCAGCCGGTCGATCACCAGCTCGTGCCGGGGCCGGTAACGCAGGTTGAACGGCTCGATGGTGACCCGCTCGGAGATGGCCCGGTGCGACCGGCCGTCCGGTCCGGTGACGACGCCGAGGCGGCGCAGCAGGGCCTCGTACGCACGGGGCCAGTCGTCCTCCGTGCCCAACAGCAGTCCGATGGTGTGCTCGACGTCGGCCACGGCATCCTCCCCAAGAGTTCTTCGGACTTACGACCACACTCGCTGCAAGAGGTTCGTCAGGTGCGGATCGAGCGCGTCCCGCCAGCCGATCCAGTTGTGCGCGTCCCGGTTCTCCGCGAACGTGATCTCATATCCCTGCCCGCGCAGGGCACCGGCCATGCTCCGGTTGTTCGCCAGGTTTTCCTCGACCGTCCCGCAGGTCATCGCGACCGGCACAGCCGGGCCGTGGGAAGCCCGGTGCACCTGGGCGACGAACCGGATGATCCGCTGGTAACGCGCGAAGCCCGACTCCTGGCTGTCGAAGCGCGGCTGGAAGAAGCTGCCGGACTGCAGGAACAGGCCGGCGAAGCGGTCCGGGGCGTGCCGCTGGGCGGCCAGCGTGGCCAGTCCGCCGAGGCTCGCGCCGGCCGCGACGACCGGTTCGCCGGTGCCCAGCTCGGCGGCCAGCCGCGGCAGAATCTCGCTGGTCAGAGCGCGGTTGTACGCGGGCGCGGCGGAATACCACTCGAAGCGTTCGCCGGCCGGCAGCAGCACCAGGTGGAACGGCGGCACCCGGCCGGCCGCCACCGACGCGGCCGCGTACCGGCCCAGCTCGGCGTACTTGTCGTAGTCGGGGCCGTCGTGCACCACCAGCACGTGCCCGGTGGTGGTGGCCGGCGACCAGACCCGGACGGCCAACTCGGTCCGCAGGGCGGCGCTGGCCAGCTTGAGGTCACGCCAGTCGCCCCCGGCCGGCGGCAGGTGCAGCCAGTCCGGTTCGCGGTAGTCGGGGCACCAGAGCACCGAGGACTCGCCGAACCCGCCCGGCGCCCGGCGCGGGTTGCCCTGGTCGCAGATGGTCTCGCGGCGGCCGTCCCGGTGGGTCAGTTCCAGCTTGTACTCGATCCGGGCCGCGTCCGGACGCGGAACCCGCAGCTCCCAGCGTCGCTCGCCGGCCGCGTACCGGAACTCCGGAAAACCCAGGAACGCACAGAGAAGACGTACGCCCGACAGCTTTTGATCTTGATCTGGCAGCCGGAACCAGGCCGCGGCGCCGTCGCACCACGCTCCCGCCACCCGCTCCATCAGGTGGTGAACGTCTGCGAGCCGGACGGAGCGGGCGGCAGGCCGAACATCTCGGCCAGGCCGGTGACCCGCAACTGGCGGTGCACGAACTCGCTCGGGTTGCGCAGCACGAAGCGGGTGCCCACCTCGCGGGCCGCGTGATAGCCGGTGACCAGCGCGCCGATGCCCATCGAGTCCATGAACACCACGAACGTGAGATCGACGATCAGCGTGACCGGGCGCTCGCGCTGGACCGTGCCGGCCAGTTCGGTGCGCAGGGCGTCCACGGTGGCGGCGTCGAGCGAGCCACGGACCTCGACGACGATGGCGCCGTCGGCCTGCCGGCGCGTGGTCATCACCGCCTCGCCCATCACCGACCTCCGCTCCGCCGGCGCGTGCCCGCTGGCCACACGGTACAACGGCGGTCCGGGGTACCGCAGGCGGTACCACTCTCCACTTGCGCTGTGTGCCGGTGTCGTCACATGGTGAGATCGGTGGTCGCCAATCCCAGCGAAGGGTGGGTGCTATGACCGATACGTCGAGACGGCCGGGCATTTTCGCAATCCGCGACGTCCGTTCCCTCATCACCGAGACGGCCGAGGAAGGCCACGGTCTTAAAAAGGCGGTCGGCGCCACGCACCTCACCGCGATGGGCGTGGGCGCGATCATCGGTACCGGCATCTTCGTGGTGATCGGCAAGGGGGCCGGGATCGCCGGGCCGGCCGTCATCCTGTCGTTCGTGCTGGCCGCGGTGGCGTGCGCGTTCTCGGCGCTGTCCTACGCGGAACTCGCCTCGTCCATCCCGGTCGCCGGCAGCGCGTACACGTACACGTACGCCACCCTCGGCGAGGTGGTCGCCTGGATCATCGGCTGGGATCTCATCCTCGAGTACGGCGTGTCGGTGGCCGCCATCGCGGTCGGCTGGGGCGGCAACCTCAACGCGTTCCTGGACGCCGCCTTCGGTTTCGCGCTGCCGGACGCCATCGCCAAATCACCCTCCGAGGGCGGCGTCGTCAACCTGCCCGCGGTGGTGGTGGTCCTGGCGATCACGTTCCTGCTGGTCCGCGGCGTGACCGAGAGCGCCCGGGTCAACCTGGTGATGGTCGCGGTCAAGCTGGTGGTGCTGACCTTCTTCATCGTGGTGGCGTTCGCCAACTTCAGCACCGACAACTTCCAGCCGTTCGCGCCGGCCGGGGTCAACGGGGTGACCACGGCCGCGGCGATCATCTTCTTCGCGTACATCGGCTTCGACGCGGTCTCCACCGGCAGCGAGGAGGCGCGCCGGCCGGACCGCGACCTGCCCCTCGCGATCATCGGTTCACTGGTGATCTGCACGGTGTTCTACGTGCTGACCGCGGTCGGCGCGATCGGCATCGCCTCCCCCGAGCAGATGGAGGGCAGCGACGCACCGCTGGCCACGGCGCTGGACGAGGGCGCCGGCATGGACTGGGCGGCGGCCATCCTGGCGCTCGGCGCGGTCGTCGCGATCACCAGCGTGGTCCTGGTCATCATGTACGGCCAGACCCGCATCTTCTTCGCCATGTGCCGGGACGGCCTGATGCCCCAGCGGCTCGCCCAGGTCAACCAGCGTTACGGCACCCCGGCCCGGCTGACCATCGTGCTCGGCCTGCTCATCTCGGTGCTGGCCGCGCTGGTGCCGCTGGGCGCCATCGTGGAACTGGTCAACATCGGCACGCTCTTCGCGTTCATCGTGGTCAACATCGGCGTGATCATCCTGCGTCGCACCCGCCCCGAGATGCCGCGGCCGTACCGGGTGCCGTGGTCGCCGGTGCTGCCGCTGATCGGCGTGGCGTTCGCCATCTATCTGATGACGGACCTGCCCTGGGAGACCTGGTTGCGCTTCGCCGCCTGGCTTGCGCTGGGCGTCGTCATTTATGCGCTGTACGGGTACCGCAACTCGCGGGTGCGCTCCGAACCGGAGGCGACCCCCGGCTGGGCGAAGGAGCCGGAACAATGACCGGCCCGATCATCGCGGGCGCGCCGGGCGAGGCCGCCCTTCAGCTCGGCCGCTGGTATGCCGAGGCGCTGGGCCTGCCGCTGCTGGTGGCGGTCGTGCATCCGGCACCGGCCGCGCTCGGCTCCGGCCGGGTCGACGCCGAGTGGGTGGCCGACCGGCACCGGGCCGCCGAACAGGTCCTGGACGAGGCCCGCAAACTGCTGGCCGGCACGTCCGGCGAGGTGGAATACCGCACGGTCGCGTCGTCGTCGGCCGCGCACGGCCTGCACGACCTGGCCGAGGAGGTGCACGCGACGGCGGTCGTGGTGGGTTCCGGCGGCAGCACGGCCGAACGGCTGCTGTCCGGCAACCCCTGCCCGGTAATGGTGGCCCCGGCCCAGCCGTCGCCCCGCCCCGGCACGGTGGGCCGCATCGGCGTGGCGTACGTGGACACCCCCGACGGCCGGGCGGCGCTGGCCGGCGCGACCCGGCTGGCCGAGCGCACCGGCCTGCCGCTGCGGCTCTACACGGTGGTGGCGGACAGCGAGGCGTCGCTGCCGTTCCTGATCGGCCGGGACGCGGAGCGGGCCTTCCTCGACACCGCAAGGGAGACGTACGAGCAGGCCCTGCACACCGCGGTCGGGTCGGTGGCCGGGGTGCAGTCGGACTGGCGGATCGAGAACGGGGATGTCGTTGCCACGCTGGCCGAACTGGAGGATGTGGACGTGCTGTTCTGCGGGTCGCGCGGGTACGGGCCGGCGCGGCGGGTGCTGCTGGGCGGGGTTTCGGCCCGGTTGGTGCGGCGAGCCAGGCGGCCGGTGGTGGTGGTCCCCCGCAGCGGCTGATCCCGCGCGACCCGGGCCAGCACGGCGCGGCCGCCGTCATTCAACCGGCGCGGTGGCGGCCGCCGCCCGGCGGGATCGCGGCGGCCGTCGGCCGGTCGGCCCAGCTCGGGGTCGTGCTGCGCAGCGGCTCCGGGTCGAGGTCGCGCAGCGGCACGTACACCCGGGCGTCCACCGCCTCGGCCAGCAGCAGCGCGGCGACCAGTGCAGTCGGGCGTTCCTCGGGTTCCTTCGCGAGGCAGCGCGAGCAGAGGTCGTACACCTCGGGCGGCAGGCCGTCTATCTCGGGCAGCGGGTCCGGGTCGTCCTCGCAGGTCGCGTGGATCAGGCCGGTCGGGGTCGCGGCCTGCCACGGCAGCCGGCCGGACAGGCACTGGTAGAGCAGCGTGCCCAGGGCGAACATGTCGGTGGCCGGGGTGGCCGGCTCGCCCGCGAAGCGTTCCGGTGCCACATAGGCGGGCGTGCCCATGACCGGCCCGTCCGGGTCCTCGTCGGCCTGGCCCACCGACGCCGCGATGCCGAAGTCGAGAACCTTGGCGCCGGACGGGGTGAGCATGACGTTGCCGGGCTTGATGTCGCGGTGCACGACCTGCTCGGCGTGCGCGGCGGCGAGTGCGGCGGCGACCTCGGCGCAGATCCGCACCCCGATCTGCCAGTCGAGGCGGCCGGCGGTCAGATGTTCGCCCAGGGTCCGCCCCTCGACCAATTCCATGACGATGTACGGCTGATCTGCGCCGGCCCGGATCGACGTGCCGAAGTCGTGCACGCCGGCCACGTTGGGGTGAGCCAGCCGCGCCGCCGACCGTGCCTCGGCGCGCACCACCTCCACCGCGTCCAGTTGCCCCGGCGCCATGATCTTGACGGCCACCGGCCGATCCAGCACCTCGTCGTGGCCGCGCCAGACCTCCGACATGCCGCCGACGCCGATCCGCCGAACGAGCTGGTAACGCCCACCCAGCGTCCGAACCGTCATGATCCGGCGGTTACCCGGCGCGCACCGGGCACAAACGCGCCGGTCCGCAGATACAGTCCGAGGTCATGACCCGTTACGGCCCGATGTTCGGTCCCGACTACACGTTTCTCGGCGTACCCGCTTGCGATTGGCAGGATCCAGCCACGTACGCGGACGCCGAGGTGGTCATAGTCGGTGCCCCCTTCGACGGCGGTACGTCCCACCGCCCCGGCGCCCGTTTCGGCCCGCAGGTCATCCGCGGCACCGACTACCTGCCGCACGACGGTTCCCGCCCGCACCTGGCGATGCGGGTGGACGCACTGGCCGGCGTGAAGGACGCCGGCGACCTGGAGGTCTACTCCGGCGAGATCCAGCGCAGCTGCCAGACCATCGAGGACGCCGTCGCATTCGTAACGGCGAACGGCGCGATCCCGGTAATCCTGGGCGGCGACCACACGGTGACCTGGCCCGACGTAACCGGCGTGGCCCGCCACCACGGCCCCGGCAAAATCTCGGTCATCCATTTCGACGCCCACGCCGACACCGGCGACATCGAGTTCGGCTCCCTCTACGGCCACGGCCAGCCCATGCGCCGCCTGATCGAGTCCGGCGCCGTCCGAGGCGACAGATTCCTCCAGCTGGGCCTGCGCGGCTACTGGCCCGGCCCCGACGTCCTGGACTGGATGGCCGACCAGGGCATGACGTCGTTCCACATGAGCGAAATAGTCGACCAGGGCCTTGACGCAGTCCTGGACCGAGCCTTCCAAATAGCCCTGGACGGCTGCACAGGCGTCTTCCTCTCGGTAGACATCGACGTCTGCGACCCAGGCCACGCCCCCGGCACCGGCACCCCCGAACCAGGAGGCCTGACGGCCCGCCAACTACTGGACAGCGTCTCCCGGATCTGCCAGGAACTCCCGGTGGTAGGAATGGACATAGTCGAGGTCTCCCCGCCCTTCGACCACGCCGAGATAACCGCCATGCTGGGCAACCGAGTAGTCCTGGAGGCCCTGTCCGGCATGGCCCGCCGCCGCCACGACGCCGGCGGCCCCCGATGGAACCGGGCCACGCCCCTGCTCAAGGACCGAGGCACAAACCCCACCAGCTGAGGCCCCCACACCCACGGTTCCGAAGCGAGGACTCGCCCAGGATCAGTTCGGGCAGTCCCGGATGCGCACACTCCCACCGCCCGGACCCACCGAGCGACCGACTCCCGCACCAGACGGCCACACCAGCCCCCGGCGCGGCTCGCTCAGGCCAGCTTTGGTCGGCCCGGCCTGCCTGCCCGGCCTGCCTGCCCGGCCTGCCTGCCCGGCCTGCCTGCCCGGCCTGCCTGCCCGGCCTGCCTGCCCGGCCTGCCTGCCC
>NZ_BOMV01000020.1 GCF_016862375.1 Paractinoplanes rishiriensis
CCTGCCTGCCCGGCCTGCCTGCCCGGCCTGCCTGCCCGGCCTGCCTGCCCGGCCTGCCTGCCCGGCCTGCCTGCCCGGCCTGCCTGCGCGGCCCGGTCTGGCCTGGCCTGGCCAGCCCGGCTGATCGTCAGGGTGGCCGTCCTCCCGGCTACGCGGCCGCCTCGGTCGGTCATCCCACCGACCGACCACAGCCGCAGCATTGCACCTGGAGGACCTGCCGAAACGCGAGCACACCATTCAGAATGGGCCCACTCGCCGAGGCTTCGATTGCCGACGCAATAGTTCGGCGCAGGTTCAGGGCGGCGCTCTCTCGCGCTTACTTAAATCGAGCGAAGAAATGCACAATGCCGAGGTCACCTCCAACCGCGACGACAACGATGATAAGGACGCAGATTGAGCTCGTTGCGAGGACTGCGCGCTCGGCGTGCACCGAATCAGCGCCGAGGATGACGCCGGCCGTGGGAACGCCACGGGTCCAGGCTTCGCACGTTGTGCCGGGGAGACGGACGGCAGAGCGGGCGGCTGCGGTCTGCGTAGGGGCTCGGGACCAGATGCAGGCTCCGACTCAGGCGAGTCCGGCGGCCATGGTGAGGGCGCCGGCTCCGAATGCTGCTGAGGTGCCGGCTGCGGACGCAGTGAGAACGCAGGCTGCGGCGAAGGCGCCAGCTCCGGCCGAGGGTCCGGCGGGGACGCTGGCCGCGGTGAGGACGCGCGGCGGGGCGCGGCCACCGGCTGCCGTAGCGGCGGGGCGGGTTGTGGCCGCGAACCCTGCTGGAGTGCGGGCTGCCGCTGCGGCAGGGGTGATGGCGCTGACCTCGACGTAGGCGTCTGCCGCGAGGTGGGCACCGCCTGCGGCGCGGACGGCCGCGCAGGCGACGGGCGCGGTGCGGACGGCAGCGCAGGCGACGGGCGCGGTGCGGACGGCAGCGCAGGCGACGGGCGCGGTTTGGGTGGCGGCGCCGGCTGGGGCGGCGGCGCGATGGGGCGCCGTGGTGAGGTCGGCTGCGGTGCTGGCTCGCGGAAGGTTGGGAATGTTGCGGGGAAGCGGCGTTGGTGGGCGTGGCGCAGGCGCTCGGCGTGGCGGCGGGGTAGGCCTCGCGCGCGGCGGCGTTCGTGGTCTCGGCGGAAAGCCTCGCGCTCGGGGGAAAATGTGCGGGCGGCAGTCTTGTCGGTCATTTTGGCTAATTCGGATCTGGTGAACAATTGCAGCTGCCGCATGCGACTGAGCATTGCGCACCGGGGGTGTCGGCGGCCAGTGCCGATCGTGCCAATTCTTCGGGCTCGGAATGGTTGGTGTGACGTCACGTACATTTTTTGGGATAGTGCAGCATGACTTCTTGGACCGAGCGGATAGTGGCACGGGTAAGTGACTTGGTGGCTGTTCGGTCTACTGCGGAGCGGGCGGTGGAGCTTCGGGCGGCTCTTGACTTCGTGGTTGGGGAGGTGGGGCGTGGGTTTGCGGTTCGGTGGTTCGAGAGTGGGGGGAAGCCCAGCGCGCTGGTGTGCCGGGCCGGCGCCGTGATGCCGTTTCGGGTGGTGTTGAACGCTCACCTGGATGTGGTGCCGGGGGCCGACGAGCAGTTCGCGCCCCGGCGGGACGGGGATCGGCTCTACGGGCGGGGGACGCATGACATGAAGGCCGCGGCCGTTGTGCTCGCCACGGTGTTTCGCGAGCTGGCCGACGAGTTGCCCTACGACATCGCGTTACAGCTGGTCACCGACGAGGAGGTGGGCGGGGCGGACGGGACAGGGCATCAGTTGGCCGCGGGGGTTCGGGCCGGCTTCGTCCTCATCGGGGAGCAGAGCGGGCTCCGGGTGGTCGCCGAGTCCAAGGGGATCTGCCAGGGGCGGCTCAGCACCGCTGGATTGGCGGCGCATGCGGCGTACCCCTGGATGGGAAGAAACGCCCTGCTGGACCTGACCGCGGGGATCGACCGACTCCTGGCCGCTTATCCGGTGCCCACGGTGGAGGCGTGGGCGACGACCGTCAACCTGGCCCGGATCGAGACGCCGAACCTGGCCGTCAATCAGGTGCCGGCCGCCGCCACGGCCTGGTTCGACCTGCGCTACCCGCCTTCCGACGGGCACTTCGCCGGGCGTACCGCCGAAGAGATCGCCCTGCACCTGAGTGAGGTGACCGGGGTGGCCGCGCATGTCGATGCGCTCGGGCCGCCGCACCGGGCCGACCCGGACGGTGCCGAGGTCCGCCTGTTGCAGCAGGTCGTGCGGGCCACCGGATACGACGGTGACCTGCTGCGCAAGCACGGGGCGGCAGACGGGCGGTATTACCACGCGCTGGGGATCGATGCGGTGATCTTCGGGCCGGGTGGGGGCGGACAGCACGGGCCGGCCGAGTATCTGGATGTCACCACGCTGCGTCCCTATTACGAGGCTTTGCGCGGCTTTCTGTTGGGGCTCGACCGGTGAAGACGCTGCTATACATCGTCGGGCCGCCGGCCGCCGGCAAGATGACGGTGGGTGCGGCGATCGCGGCGCGCACCGGGCTGCGGCTGTTCCACAACCACATGGCGATCGAGCCGGTGCTGCCGTTCTTCGCGTTCGGCACGCCGCCGTTCCACCGGCTGGTCGACGGATTCCGGTCGCGGCTCATCGAGGAGGTTGCGGCCAGCGACCTGCCGGGCCTGATTTTCACGTATGTATGGGCGTTCGACCACCCGGCCGATGCCCGGGCGGTGGCCGGCTGGAGTGAGCCGTTCCGGCGCCGTGGCGGCCGGATTCTGTTCCTCGAGCTGGCCGCCGGCCAGGAGGAACGGCTGCGCCGCAACGAGGGTGCGTCGCGGCTGGCGGCGAAGCCCTCGAAGCGGGATCTGGCCTGGTCGCGCGACAACCTGCTGGAGTCGGACCGGCGGTACCGGTTCAACTCGGCGGGCGAGTTCGACGGGCGCGACGATCACCTGCGCATCGACAACACCGACCTCGCCGCGGAGGCGGTGGCGGAGCTGGTGATCAGGCGGTTCGGTCTGAACGACGGTCCGGGTGAAGGTCCGGGTGAAGGTCCGGATGAAGGTCCGGATGAAGGTCCGGATGAAGGTCCGGATGAAGGTCCGGACGGGTGATCGGCAGCAGGGCGAGCACCAGGAAGCCGTCGCCGGCCGGCTCGGCGCGCAAGTCACCGCCGGCCGCCACCACCCGTTCCCTCAGGCCGAGCAGGCCATGCCCGGTGGAGGGCGCACCGGACGGACCGCGAGCCGCCGGACGGTCCTCGACCGAAAGGCACAGCCACTCGTCCTCCCAGCCGGCCCGGACGGTCGCCTCGGCACCGGCACCGGCGTGCTTGCGGGTGTTGACCAGGGCCTCCTCAACCACCCGATAGGCGACGTCGCTGACCTCCGGATCCAGTGCGGCCGGCTCGCCCTCGATCTGCACGTCCACCCGGAGGCCGGCCGCCCGCGCCTGCTCCACGGCGATGTCGAAGTCGTCGAATCCCGGCCCGTCGACGGACGGTCCGTCGGCGCGCAGCAGCTGGAGCAGCCGGCGCAACTCGTCCATGGAACGGGTGCCGACGTCCTGGATCACGTCGAGCGCCTCGGTGGCGCGCCGCGGATCGGCGGCCATCACCTGCCGGGCGCCGGCCGCCTGCAGCATCATCGTGCTGACCGAGTTGGACAGGATGTCGTGCAGGTCGCGGGCGATGCGCGCCCGCTCGGTGCGCCGGGCCGCACCGGTCGCAGCCTGCCGGGCGATGGTGATCGCGGCGCGCCGGCCGTCTGCAACGGCGGCCTGTCCGCGCCGGGTGATGACCGCAACCTGGCGGCCGACCACCGCCACGATCACCCCGACACCGAGAGAGAGCACGGTCAGCAGGCCGATCCAGCTCGCATTCTCCCGCCCGTACGGTTGCCCGGGAGCGGACGGATCGAACACGTACCATCCCACCGCGGCGTGGCTGTAATGGCCGAACGCCGGAAGGCAGGCGGCCAGCGCACCACACAACAGGGCCGGCCGCCGGCGCGTCGCGAGGGCGTAGAGCGCGACCAGCATCGCCGCGAAGTCGAAAGATTCCATGATCAACGGCGCCGCCGTGCACCAGGCCAGCTGGATCAGGAAGACCGAACCGGGCCATCGGTGCCGGCCCAGCAGAGCGAGGGTCACCATTACGAAAACGGCGTCGTGCAGCCGGCCTCGAAGCGGATCCTCGCTGAACTGGAAGGCCGTCATCGCGAACGGATTGTGGAAGATCAGGAGGTACGGGATGAGGATGACGTCGAACATCCAAGGCGGAACCCGCTGCACTTCCCGCCACCAGCGGGGCCGGAATTGTCCCATTAAACCAAATTAGTCGCTATTCGCCAGCAGGAGCCAGCGCACCCGCCGGATCAGCTCGGACGGGCTGAACGGCTTGATCAGGTAGTCGTCGGCACCGACTGTCAGGCCCAGGTCGATGTCCACCTGGCGGCCGCGTCCGCTCAGCATCAGCACCGGGATCTGGGCGGTGGCCGCCGACGAGTGCAGCTCGTAGCAGACGCTCAGGCCGTCCAGGCCGGGCATCGCCACGTCCAGGATGACCATGTCGGGGTGCTCGTCGTGCACCATCGTCAGGGCCGTGCTGCCGTTGTCCGCGGTGATCGTGTTGTAGCCGGCCGCATGCAGTTTGAACGCCACCAGGTCGCGGACGGTGTCGTCGTCGTCCGCCACCAGGATGGTCGGCTCGGTTAGGTCGGTGGTCCAGTCCGCGACCGGGGACGCCAGCGAAAGGGACGGCAAGGTGAACGAGGGAAGCGCGGTAACTGCCACTGTTTTCTCCTGACCGGGGGGGTCGCCACTTCGTCGAGCGACGGGCCCCATCGGCGGCCGGTTCGAGTCCCCGAGGCAATTCACCGTTGCACGATGGGTGCGGGCTCTCAAGTACGGCGCTTCCCAACCGTTGAGAAAGTCGTGATGACACGGCTACGAGCGCAGATCTTGGCGGTGGTCGCGCTGGCGGCTGCCTTCCAGGTGGTCGTGCCGTACCTGTCGCTGCCGGTCGGGCGCGGCGTCTCGGACGTCTTCGTCATCGTGCTGATCGGCTTCGGGGCGTACACCTACCTGCGCCGCGTCCCGTTCGAGCGGGGCCGGCACCGGGCCGCCGTGCTGGTCGGTGTCGGCTCCTGCTCGCTCTGGACCTTCGCGAACGTCATCTACCTCGGCAACGAGTTCCATGCCATGCCGCCGGCCGTCACCGTGGCCGGCGCCATGTCGATCGGCGCCGCCCTGCTGCTGCCGCTCGGCATGCACCTGAACGCCCCGCCGGTGCCGGGCGCCGAGCGCTACCGCGGCTTCCTGGACGTGGCCGCCGTGTCCGGCGCCGTCTTCGCCATCACCTGGGTCTACATCCTCGAGCCCGCGCGGCACGCGGTGGACGCCGTGATGAACGCCGGCTTCGTCACCGCGCTGACGCTGCCCGAGGTGATCGCCGCCGCGGTCGCCCTGGTGACCATGTCCCGCCACCTGCCCGACCAGACCGGCCGGGCCCCGCGTCTGCTCGGCGCCGCCGCCGTCGTCCTCGCCTGCACCGCGCTGATGGCGGTGCGCAACGGCGTGGAGGACCTCCCCTGGTACACCGCCGGCGCGGGCGGCGGCTACACGCTGGCGGCCGGCCTGGTCGCGGTGGCCAGCCGGCTGGAGGCGACCCGGTCCACGCGGGCCGGCACCGAGCGGCACTTCTCCGGCGTCTGGGCCCTGCTGCCGTACGTCCCGATCGTGCTGGCCGTGGCGGCGACCGCGGCCGAACAGGTGCACCGCCGCTCGCTCGCCCCGGTCCTGGTCTGGGTGCTGCTCGGCACGTTCAGCCTGGTCCTGGTCCGCCAGTTCCTCACCGTGTCGATCGTCGGCCGGCTGGCGGTCACGCTGCAGCGGCAGCAGTCGGCGCTGGCCTATCAGGCGCGCCACGACGCGCTCACCGGCCTGCCCAACCGGGCCGCCTTCCACGAGGTCGGCAACGAACTGGTCGAACAACACGGCACGGTTGTGGTGCTGCTGCTCGACCTGGACGGCTTCAAACCCGTCAACGACCGGCTCGGGCACGCCGCCGGCGACGAGGTGCTGGTCGAGGTGGCCCGCCGGCTGTCCGCCGCGGTCCGCCCCGGAGACCTGGTCACCCGGCTCGGCGGCGACGAGTTCGCGATGGTGTTGGCCGAGCCGGCCACCGAGGAGGCCGGCCACGACGTGGCCGAGCGCGTCCTGCGCTCACTGTCCGAGCCGATGCGCGCGCTGGGTGAGCCGGTGCGGGTGGGTGGCAGCATCGGCCTGGCCATCGGCGGGGGCGAGCTGGGTGAATTGCTGCGGCAGGCCGACATTGCCATGTACGCCGCGAAGGCCGACGGCAAGGGACGGGTGAGCCGGGCCGCGTAAAAGGAAAGGCGGAGCTGGTGCCTTGTGAGACCAGCCCCGCCACCGACAGTGCCGCCGTTTACCGCGTACACCTGGCGTCGATCGACGACGCTAGGCCATTTCCGCCCGCTTCCGGAGTCCGGCCCCGCGGATCGTGATCACGCTCTCACGACCCGCCACGCCCCGGAACCGAGCAGTTACCTGCGGGTAAGATGTCAGGCCAGCTCGGTACGGAGATCGTGCGCACCGTCCGCCCGGGTGGCCTCGTAGTAGATCCGCTCGCGCCCGTCCGGCAGGGTGACCAGGCTCAGATACCGCAGGCCGTACGGCGCATGCGGGCTGCCGACCGGCTCGCCCTCCGCGGTGAGCTCGCCGAAACTGCCGTCGGCCAGCCGCGTGCCGCGGGCCACGCCGGTCCGCTCCTCCCAGTTCTCGCCCGCGGTGGCCCGGCCGTCGTAGGCCGCGGTGACCTCGTCGCCGTCCACCCGCACCGACGAGACCCGCACGCCGCGCGCGTCCCACTCGCCGGGCCGGCCGGTCAGCACCGTGCCGCGCCAGGTCCAGTGCACGCCGTCCGGGCTGGTCGCGTACCAGGTGGTCATCCGGTCGGCGTCGTCCCAGCTCTCCAGCGGATGCACCGACGCCCACAGGTGCCAGCCGAACCGGTCGTGGTGCAGCACCGGGTCCTTCACGGCGACCGTCTCGTCGCCGGCCAGCACCGTCCGGGCCGGCGCGTCGGCCAGGCCCTCCGGGGTGGCCGCCTCGAGCAGCTCCACCCGCCAGTGCTTGGTGCCCGGGGTGGCCGCGCTGACGTAGAGCCGCCAGCGGCCGTCCGGCGTGCGCACCAGAGCCGGCCGCTCCAGCGACTCGGCGCCGAACCGGTCCTTGCCCACCTCGGCCACCGGGGTGAACTCGAGGCCGTCGGCCGAGCGCGCCACGACGTTGGAGATGCCCCGGCCCTCACCGATCGGCAGGCGCAGGCGGTACGCGAGGTACACGTGACCGTCCGCCACCACCGAACTGGGCGCACCGGCCCACGCGCCCGGTTCGGAGCCGGGCGGCTCGACCACGACGGTGGAGTCTTCCCAGCGAGGCAGCGGCAGCGTGAAGGTTCCGGTGGACAAGGTCGGCTCCTAGGCGTGACGGCGTTGGCACTGCGAACAGTATCGGGACAACAACGAGCTAACGCGCTCCGGCGTGCCGGTCCACCGACAGCCAGTCGTCGTACCGCTCCCCGGTCACGTCCTGGAGCAGCGCGATGTCCTCGGCGAACAGCGGCAGCAGCGCCGCCCGCTCCTCGGGCGTGGTGACCGGGCGCTTGCCCTTCTTGCGGTGCAGCACGGTCAGGATCGGGCCGCGGGCGGCCAGCCGCAGCGGCACCGGGAACCGGTGGCCGAGCGTGCCGCCGGTGCGCAGCAGCCAGCGCAGCACCGCGTTGACCTGGTTGTCCTCGACCACGTGCCGGTTCACGTTCTCCTTGGGGATGGCGGTCAGCACCCCGGTGCCGACACCCAGGAAGTCGCAGACCCGGTCCAGGGTGCGGGCCGGCTCGTCCTTCAGGTCCTTGTAGCGCAGCAGCAGCACCTGCTCGCGCGGGAAGTGCTGGAACAGGTGCTCGAGCTGGTAGCCGTAGAGCCCGAGACGCACGTAGTGCCAGAAGTCGGCCCAGCCGGCCTCGATCCGGGCCGGCTCGGCACGGCAGGCGGTCAGGAAGTCGGCCTCCGGTTCCAGGCCGGCGTTCCACAGGTGGGTCCAGTTCGAGTGCGCCCGGTCGACCGGGTCGCGGAGCAGGATGATCATGCGCGCCGACGGGACGAGCGACTTGATGCGTTCGTGCGCCTGCACGTCGTACAGGTAAAAGGGGGTTGCCTCGCCCCGCAGCGTGCCCCCGGGAGCCGGCGCGAACAGCGCCTCGTAGTCCTCCTGCCGCCAGACGTGCTCCTGGTAGGTCTGCACGTCGCCGGGACCACCGGTGGTCGGTGGCGGGCCGTCGGAGAGGAAGAACTTCGGTTCCTTCACCGTGGGCAGGAAAAGCTCCGGATGGGGAACGAGCGCGGCGTGCAGAGCCGTGGTGCCGGCCTTGGGCACTCCGGCGATCAGGAAGTCCGGGAGTGGCATGGGGGTCCCTCCTCACGTGCGCCGGCGGCGCTCGAAGCCGGGACTTAGCCTACAGGATTAGTAGGCTTTATCGAGATGGCGACGACAGCAGGCGCCGCCACCAGGTGCGCCGGCGGAAACGCGGGCAGCCGTCGGGGCCGCAGTGGGCGCACTCGGTGCCCCGGCGGTGGTGCTCGTGGGCCCGGTGCGGATGCCCGCAGACACAGAGAGCTTCCTCAGCAATCATCGCTTCACCAACGGTAGTGGAGCCCGAAAGCTACGGGCCGGCGCGGACGGGGTAGGCGCCAACCAATCTATACATCCGCATTCATCTACGCACCGTCAGGGGATGGAAACCTTTCTGCACCCGACGCCTCACGCATCGTAATGTCGCCGTGCGGTGACATACCTCACACGGAGTAATCCGACATATCGGCATTGCCCGGATTGGCCGAGATCGACGGACCTGGCACGCATTTGCCGGCATCGTGCCCGCCGCGACCTACCACGACCTCACTGTCCGTTACTGGGCGTAACTCCCGTGACGAAGGTCAACTAACGCTGCCCATGCGAATAGGCCCAGGTCATACGGTTGGATGCCAGGCTCTACCCGGGTGTCGTCACGCTGTCCCTTTGGTTAGTTGACGCTACGTAATGGATAGCTAGGGTTGGTCTCCAGAAGCGAGCGGCTCGCGGTTCTGCCCCCGGAACCGCGTGAAGGCCGCACCGCCGAACACTGGAAGGACCCGACATGGAGCTCTCGACGCCTGCCGACAACACGTGGGGTAACGGCCGCACGTCACCGACTGTAAGCGTCGTGATCCCGGCGCTGAACGAGGAGCGGAACCTTCCGCACGTGTTCGCCGCCCTGCCGGCCGACGTCAGCGAGGTCATCCTGGTGGACGGCGGCTCCGTCGACCGGACCGTCGAGGTGGCCCGCGAGCTGCGTCCCGACGTGGTCGTGGTGCAGCAGACCCGCAAGGGCAAGGGCAACGCGCTGGCCTGCGGTTTTGCCGCCTGCAAGGGCGACATCATCGTGATGATCGACGCCGACGGCTCGACCGACCCGGCCGAGATCCCGCTGTTCGTCCAGCAGCTGGTGGACGGCGCCGACTTCGTGAAGGGCTCGCGCTTCTCCAACGGCGGCTTCAGCCACGACATCACCAAGCTGCGCAAGCTCGGCAACGACGGGCTCAACCTGGTGGTCAACGTCCTGTTCGGGACCCGGTTCACCGACCTCTGCTACGGCTACAACGCGTTCTGGCGCAGCGTGGTTCCGGTCCTCGACCTGCCGGACACCCGCCTGCCGCAGCCGGCCGACGGCAACAAGCTGTGGGGCGACGGCTTCGAGATCGAGACGATGATCAACATCCGGGCTGCGGTGGACGGCATGAAGGTCGGCGAGGTCGGCAGCATCGAGCACCGCCGGATCCACGGCGAGACCAACCTCAACACGTTCCGCGACGGCTTCCGGGTGCTGCGCACCATCTTCAGCGAGTACGGCCGGGCCCGCCGCAACAGCCGCGACGGCGTACGCCGCCCGGGTGGCGTGCGGGTGCACCAGGCCCCGGTCTCCAAGAACTACGGCGCGATGGTCAACCGCCCGCAGCCGGTGCCGCCGGCCGCCCCGCTGAACCGGACCACCCGGCGCCCGGACGACGTCAAGCCGCTGCGCACCCGCGCCGCCGTCGAGGACTGATCGGGAGTCTTCCTCCGCTCCCCTGCCCCCCTTGCTTCAGGAGTAGCTCCCGTGTCATCCACCACCCGCCCGGCCGTCAGCATCGTCATTCCTACCCACACCGAGGACCGCTGGGACTCGCTGGTGCGCACCGTCGCGTGCGCCCGGTCGCAGAACTTCGCGCCCGCCGAGGTGATCGTGGTCGTCGACCACAACCCCGAGCTGTACCGCCGGGTGCGGCGCGACCTCGCCGGTGTCACGGTGCTGGAGAACGCGTACGCCAAGGGCGTGTCCGGCAACCGCAACACCGGGGCGTTCCACGCGCAGACCTCGGTGGTCGCGTTCCTGGACGACGACGTCATCGCCGACCCGGACTGGCTCGGCCGGCTGGTGGAGCCGTTCGCCGACCCGCGGGTGGTCGGCTCCGGCGGGGCGATCAGCCCGGCCTGGGAGTTCGAGCGCCCGCGCTGGATGCCCGACGAGTTCCTCTGGGCGGTCGGCGGCTCCTACACCGGAATGCCAACCAGAACCGCACCGATTCGCAACGTGTGGTCGGCCAGCATGGTGGTCCGCCGGGAGACGTTCGTGGCGGTGGGCGGTTTCCGGGTCGGCTTCGGCAAGCTCGGCGACCGGAACCGGCCCGAGGACACCGAGCTCTGCCTGCGGATGAGCGCCCTGGACGGAGGCCACTGGATGTACGTCCCGGAGGCGGTCATCCGGCACGAGGTGCCGGCCAGCCGGTCCACCTTCAACTGGTTCCTGCACCGCTGCTACGCCGAAGGCCGCGGCAAGGTGCAGATGGCCGGCCTGACCGAACGCGGCGACACGCTCGCCACCGAGCGCGCCTACATCTGGTCGCTGCCCCGCGCGGTGGTCCGCAACCTGGGTGCCGCGTTGCGCGGCCGGGGTGTCGACCACGCCCTGCGGGCCGGCGGTGTGCTGGCCGGGGTGGCCGCGGCCGGCGTGGGCACCGTCGTCGAGACCGTCGCCGCGCGGCGTACCCCGCGCACCGCCCAGCTGGAGGCCGCCCGATGACCGCCGAACTCAACCGCAGCTGGCTGACCGCGCCCGAGATCGCCCCGAACGGCGGCGAACTGCCCGCGGTCGTGCTCGACCTGGACCTGTCCGACCCGCTGCCCACGGTCGCCGCGGTGCACACCGACGGCCGCCGGGTGCGGCAGGCCTGGGTGCTGGTCCGGCTGTTCACCGAGCCGCTCGGCACGGTGCTGGTCGACGTGCCCGAGGGCGGGTTGCGGCCGGCCGCGCTGGGCGCCGCCATCGAGGCCGAACTGGGTGCGGTGCTGCGGCCCCGGCTCGGCGGCCTGCCGCTGCCGATCGACGGCTACACCCCCGCGGTGGAACCGGAGTTCCTGGCCCGGCGGCGTGCCGTGCTGGCCACCGCCCCGCACATCACCGTGGTCCTGTGCACCCGGGAGCGGCCGGGTGCGCTGGCCCGTTGCCTGGACAGCCTGCTCGCCCAGCAGTACCCCAAGTTCCGCGTCCTGGTGGTGGACAATGCGCCAGAGACAAATTCAACCGCCGAGGTGGTACGCGCGGCGGCCCGGCGCGGTCCGGTCGAGTACCTGAAGGAGCCGAAGGCCGGGCTGTCCTTCGCCCGGAACACGGCGGTCAAGGCGGCGCCCGGCGAGATCCTGGCGTGGATCGACGACGACGAGGTGGCCGACCCGTTCTGGCTGGCCGAGGTGGCCCGGGCGCTCGACGAGCACCCCGATGCCGACGTCATCTCCGGCGTGATCGTGCCGGCCGAGCTGGAGACCCGGGCGCAGTTGTGGTTCGAGCAGTTCGGCGGGCACAGCAAGGGCCGGGGCTTCACGCCGGCCGCGTTCAGCCCCGCGACCGCGCACATCCAGAGCCCGCTCTACCCGCTGCCACCGTTCGGCACCGGGGCCAACATGACCTTCCGTCCGGGCGTCATCGAGCGGATCGGCATGTTCGACACCGCGCTCGGCGCCGGCACCCCCGCCATGGGCTCCGAGGACACGCTCGCATTCACCCAGGTCCTGGTAGCCGGCGGCAAGATCGTCTACCAGCCGACCGCGGTCACCCACCACTACCACCGGCGGGATCTCGAAGGACTTCAAAAGCAGATGGTCGGGTACGGGACCGGACTGGTCGCGGCGTACACCAGCCTGCTGATGGCCCGCCCCGGCCTGATCTGGTCGCTGCTCCGGCTGGCACCCGGCGCGCTGCGCGACCTGACCGGCAAGGACACCCCGCGCACCGCCACCCTGCGCGACGATTTCCCGCGCGACCTGCTCAAGGCCAACCGCCGCGGCATGCTCGCCGGCCCCAGCGCCTACCTGCGCGGCCGCCGAGCCGCCAAGGCGAAGGTGCGCGCCACCACCGCCCGGTAGCCGCCAGCTTGCCCGATTTGGCGGAAAGTCCTCCGGTCGCGGGGCATTCTCAGTGGAGAAGCCCCGCGGCGGAGCATTCCCGAGACGCCCTTGGAGGCCCAGTTCAATGGCGCACAAGCCGACCTCCGCGGCCACCGACCCGGAAAACCCGCCGGTCCGGCTGACCCCCGGCGAGAAATCCGTACGCCTCTCCCCCGGCGAGCCCACCGGCCACGTCCCGGGCGAACGCACGGTCCGCCTGAAGGCAGCCGCCGACCCCGAGCCGCCGGTCTCGAACAGGTACGACGAGACCATCCTGCTCCGGATCCCGGTGATCCCCGGCCACCCGGCCCCCGCCGACCTGCCCCAGTCACCGCTGGTGCGCTCCGCGGTCCCCCCGGCGAAGGCGTCCGCCCGGGTGCCCACCCGGGGCTCCGCCCGGGTGCCGGCCAACCAGGCCAACCAGCAGACGGCGTGGCCCACCAACCCGGCGCCGCAGCCACCCACTCACCCGGCCAACAAGCAGCCGTCCCGCCCGGCCGAGGCCCCGAAGAGCCCCTACCGCCAGGGCGTGCGCCTGGAATTCATCGTGCCCCCCGGCGGCGCCAGCCTGACCCGGCCGGCACCCCCCGCCAAGAAGGACCGGGCCGCCGAGCCCGAGACCCCGCCAAAGCCGGAGGCCCAGGCCCAGCCCGCCCCCGCCGGCAAGGCAGAGGTCAAGGCAGAGGCAGACG
>NZ_BOMV01000021.1 GCF_016862375.1 Paractinoplanes rishiriensis
AAGGCGAACACCCAGACCCAACCCGACCCGGCCGACCAGGCAGCGGTCACGGCGGAGCCGGACACCCAGACCGAACCGGGACCGGCGGACAAAGCCGACAGCTCGCCGAATCCGGACGTCCGGGACCGGCCGGAAGCGGTCGCGCCCGAGAGCGAGGCCGCCTCCGCGACGCCGGACCTCGCCGAGGATGGGACGAAGTCCGACAAGGACGAAAAATCTGAAGAAGTCGAAGAGCCGGGCCGGTCAAAGGTGGTCGGCCCGGCCACGGACCAGCCGCTGCCGGACCCGCAGGACGACGCCGAACCGGCGAAGCCCGCCGTTTCCGGCACACCGGGTCCGGTGAAGGGGACGGCCCAGGTGCCACCGGCGCCCGCCAAGGCGGTGGCCAGGGTGCCGCAGCCGCCGGCCAAGGCCGCTGCTCAGGTGCCGCCGGCCGCGAAGGCCGCCGCCCAGGTGCCGCCGGCGGCCGCGAAGGGTTCGGCTCAGGTGCCGGCTAAGCCGGCCGGGCAGCAGCCGCCTGCGGTGGCTCAATCCACGCCGACGGCTCCGGCGAAAGCCTCTGCTCAGGTTCCGCGGGCGCCCGCGGGGCCGGCGCCGGCCAAACCGGGTGAGCCGAAAGCCAAGGCCAGCGCCCAGGTGCCCGCCAAGGCCAGCGCCCCGGTCCCGCCGGCCAAGGCGGTGCCGAAGGTCGTGGCCATGCCGATCCGGGAACCGGACATCCGGCTGCCGGAGCCGGCCGCGCCCACCGGGTCGGACACGGCTGTCATCAAGCTGCCCGACAAGCCCCGGAAGGTGACCGGCAAGGCTGCGCCCAAGGCGTTGGGCAAGGCCAAGCCGCAAGCCCCGCCCAAGAAGGAACCGCAGGCCAAGGTCGAGCAGGCACCGCTACGGCAGCCGGACATCCGGCTGCCCGAACCGGCGCCCCCGACCGGCACCCAGACCGCGGTCATCACGGTGCCGGAAAAGACGGCGCCCGGAAAGCCGGAAAAGACAGCGGAAGAGACGGCCGCCAAGGCCAAGGCGACATCGCTGCTCGATCCGCCGAAACCGCCGCGGCCGCTGGACGCGCTCGAGCCCAAGGAGGAACGCCGGCAACGCCCGCGCGCCAGTGGGCTCGGGCAGGCACCGTGGATTCTGGCGCTGTCCAGCCTCGGCGTCGTGCTCGTCGCGCTCGCCTACGCCGGTGGCCGGTACGAGACGCCGTACGCGATCGCCGCGTACTGGGTCGGTCAGGTGGTGGTCTTCACGCCGGTGGTGGTCCGGGTGCTCAGCCGGCGCCTCGCCGGGGTGGCCGAAGGCATCGTGCTGGTGCTCGGGCTCGCGCTCAACCAGTATCTGCTCAAGTGGTTCTACAGTCCGGACCAGTTCCGCTTCCCGGACGAACTGCAGCACTGGCTGGCCACGACGATCATCAACGACACCGGTGAGCTGTTCCAGCCGAACAACGCTCTGCCGCCCGCCGTGCACTTCCCGGGGCTGGCCGAGATGGGCGCGGGCGTCTCACAACTGACCGGGCTCTCGGTGTTCGCGTCCGGGATTCTGGTCGCGGGCGTGGCGCACCTGTGTTTCGTGGCGGCCCTGTTCGTGCTCGTGTTGCGGGCCAGCGGATCGCCGACCATCGCGGGAGTTTCCTGCGTGGTGTACGCGACCACGCTGCACTACCTGTTCTTCAACTCGATGTACCTGTACCAGACCGCCGCGCTGCCGTTCTTCATGATCACCATTTGGGCGGTACGGCGGTGGCGGTCCGGCGCGGGCTGGCCGTTCCTCGCGATCGCGGCCGTCGGCATCGGGCTCACCACGGCCAGCCACCACGTGACGGCGTTCGCGCTGGTGGCGACGCTCGGGCTGCTCGGGGTCACCGAGTTCTTCGTGTCCCGGGGCTGGCCGTGGCGGGCGTTCATCGCGCCGGTCCTGGCCGTGCTGGTGGTGGCCGGCTGGATCCTGCTGGTGGCCCGGGACGTCATCCCCTACCTGGAAGCGCCTCTCGACCGGCTGCTGGCGACCGCCTCCACACTGATGACCGACCACCAGGACGCCGGTGCCGTCGCCACCGACGTGCCGCTCTGGCAGCTCGGCGTACAGGGCCTGGGTCTGGTCTTTTTGCTCGTGCTCTTTCTGGCGCTGGCCCGGGACACCATCGCCCGCGGCGAGCGCGACCCCTGGCGCTGGTCGATCCTGGCCGGCACCGTGGTCTTCTTCGCCGGCAACGGGGTGCGGTTCCTCGGCTCGGGCGGACCGGAGATCGCCGGCCGGCTCTCCACCTTCACCTATGTGCCGATCGCCGTGGTGGCCGCGATCGCGCTGGTGCAGTCGCCCAAGCTCTTCCCGAAGAAGGACGCGCAGGGCAGGCGTTGGCTTGCGGTCTCACCGCTGCCGCCGGCCCGGCCGTCGGACCGGACCTTCACGGTACGCCTGCTGGCCGGCTCCGCGGTCGTGACGTTGCTGATGATCGGCGCTCGCGTCGGCGGGTGGCCACCCTCGGCGCAGGTGCTGCCCGGACCGTATCTGGCCGCCGGATTCGAGCGCTCGGTGGACGCGTACGGGATCACCTCTGCTCTTTATCAGCGGAACACCCTGGGCCCGGGCAATCGCGTCGGCGGCGACATGGTGTCGATCTCGCTGGCCTCCACCTACGGCCGGCAGAACCCGGTGCGCGAGGTGGGCGAGCTGTACTACGCCGACATGTGGACCGACGCCGAGGCCGCCCGGGTGGCCGGCCTCCAGGTCGGCTACCTGGTGGTGGACGAGCGGCTGTCCGAGCACCTGCCGACCAACGGGCAGTACTTCGAGGGCGACCCGCGGGCCGGCCGGATCACCGAGCCGCTCACCCTCGGCCAGCTGCACAAGTTCGACTCGCTGCCGCTGGTGTCCAAGCTGTACGACAACGGCGTGATCCGGATCTACCAGATGGGGGCGTCGTCGTGACCAGGAAGATGTCCGCCGTGCTGGCCGGCCTCACGCTCCTGGCCGGCGCCGGCGTGCTGACCGGCCCGGAGGTGCTGCGGATCGCGGGCGGCCTGGTGCTCGCATTCGTGCTGCCCGGCGTTGCACTGACCGCGGCCCTGTTCCGCAACCGGATCGCGCTCACCCCGGTCGAGCGGATCATGCTGGTGCCCGCGCTGAGCCTGGCCACCCTGGTGCTGGGCGGCCTGCTGGCCTGGGTGGCCGGCCTGCCGCTGGAGCGCGGAACCTGGCTAGGGGTCAGCGGCGTGATCACCATGCTCGCCCTGGCCACCATGCTGATCTGGCCGGTGGCCGCGCCGGTGAAGTCGCGCGGCCCGTCGAAGCTGCCGACGCCGACCGACGCCACCCTGATCCTGCCGGTCTTCCAGGCCCGCGAGGCCGCGGCCGCGGGCTGGTGGCGGCGACTGCTGCCGGCCCGCCCGCAGCACACGGTCCTGCCGCTGGTGCTGGCGGTGGCGATGCTGGGCGGGGCGAGCTGGTATTCGGTGCGCACCTCGGTGGACACCCACGACGTGACGGTGACCGAGCTGTCGGCCGCGCCGCCGTCGCCGGCCAACCCCCTGGGCGAGCGTTCGGTGGCGGTCTCGGCGAGCGGCCTGGCCGCGGGCGCCGGAGCGTACGCCCTGGTGGTGACCTCACCGGTCGGCACCGAGTCGTCCCGGCAGGAGCTGACCGCCGGCTCAGACGGCCGGTGGAGCGGCAACGTGACCGTACCCGGCGGGGAGCGAACCACGATCGGCCTGTACCGGGCCGGCGATTCACTCCCCTACCGCACGGTGATCGTCGCGGCCGGCTGAGCGCCCTTGGCTACCGCAATGCGGCAGCCCAAGAAGTTGCCGCCCGGGTAACGGACGGTGCACCGGGGAAGTCAGCCGGCGGTGCTTTCGCGTACCACCAGACGGTGCTGGACCCGCACCTCGCGGGCCGGTCCGGCGGCCGGCGCGCCGGCGCCGAGCCGCTCGGCGAGCAGTTCCACGGCCAGGTTGGCGATCCGCACCGCGTCCGGCGCGACGGTGCTCAGCGTGGGGGTCGAGAACCGGCCGTCCTCGATGTCGTCGAACCCGATCACCGCCACGTCGCCGGGCACCGCGAGGCCCCGGGACAGCAGCGTGCGCAGGGCGCCGAGGGCGAGCAGGTCGTTGAAGCAGAAGACGGCGTCCGGCGGGTCGCCGGAGTCGAGCAGCCGGGCCATGGCGGCCGCGCCGTCGGCCCGGTGGAAACCCGCGACGGTGGCCTCGATGTCCGGGCCGGGAGGCAACCCGGCCTCGGCCAGCGCCGCCCGGTAACCGGCCAGGCGTTGATGCGCGGTCACCGCCGAGGGCGCGTCCTGCACGCCGATCGCGGCGATCCGCCGCCGGCCGAGGTCGCACAGGTGCCGGGTGGCGTCGGCGGCGCCGGCGGTGTTGTCGATCGCCACGTGGTCGGCCGGCCCGTGCCAGACTCGCTCGCCGAGCAGCACCATCGGGATGTCGGTGCGGTGTTCGAGGTCCTCCCCCGCGAGCGCCAGCGGACTGAAGATCAGCCCGTCGATGGCGTGCCGGCGCAGGCCCGCGACCAGGTGGCGCTCGCGCTCCGCCTGCCCGTCGGTCTGGTCGATCAGCACGGTCCAGGACCGCCGCTCGGCGGCCTGCACGATCAGCCCGGCGAGTTCGGCGAAGTATGGTGACTGGAGCTCCGGCACGGCCACCGCGATCACGCCCGAGCGGCCGCTGCGCAACTGGCGCGCGGCCAGGTTGGGCACGTAGCCGAGTGCCTCGATGGCGGCCTGCACGCGGGCGCGGGTGTCCGGGGCCACGTGCACATAACCGTTGACGACGTTGGAGACCGTCTTGACGGAGACACCGGCCCGCGCGGCGACATCCTTCAGGCCGGGCGGCACGGTACAGGACTCTACAACGTTGAACACCCGTCCCGGAGGTACGCCGTCACGGCCGCGCCGAACGCCATCCGGACGTGGTCATCACATTGTGCCCGGCGGCCGGCCCAGGTCGGGCCGGCGCATTGACTACTATCAATGCCTTGACCGGTTGCACCGGGAGGCATCGTCATGATCTCCATTTCGTCCGCCGCGCGCTGGGCCACGGTCCTGGCATCGACGCTCGCCCTCGGCGCTCCGCCCGCCCCGCCCGCCCCGCCCGCTCCGCCCACCCCGCCGCTGGTCGTGGACGTGCTGGCGATGAACGGCTCGGGCTGCCGGCCCGGCTCGGTGTTCGTGGTCATCCCGCCGGACAACACCGGCTTCGATCTCGCCTACGACACCTTCATGGCCAGCACCGACGGTGTGGTGGAGTTCCGGAAGTCCTGCCAGGTCACCCTCCAGGTCCATCCGCCCGAGGGCATGACCTACGCGCTGACCCGCACCGACTTCCGCGGCTTCGCCCACCTCGAACCGGACGTCACCGCCCGGTTGCGCACCCGCCACAACTTCGCCGGTACGGCACCGGGCCCCTTCTCCGCACACCCCTTCACCGGCCCGATGGACGACGACTGGCAGGTGACCGAGGTCATCGAGCCCGCCGACCAGGTCGTCGCCCCCTGCGGCGAGCAGCCCGCACTCACCGTCTGGTCCGAACTGACAGTCGTCGACGGCACCGCCTCCGACCAGACCAGCTGGATCACGTTGCAGGCACTCAGCTGGCCGGCCTTCTCGACGTTCCACCTCACCTGGAGCGAATGCCCGGCGCCATGACCCCGGCCGACGCGCCCACCCACGGGTGCCGGTGGCCGCCGCGGACAGCGACCTGACGTTCCTACTGCACCGCCCTAATGCACCGCTGCTGAAAACCGTCACCGGCCGGTCGCGCCGTCGATCTGTTCGCGGATTATGTCGGCGTGCCCGGCGTGCCGGCCGGTCTCCTCGATCAGGTGGGTCAGCAGCCAGCGCATTGACGGCGCTGACTTCGCATTCGGCACCGTCCGGCTCAGATCCTGGTACGACTCGATGACCGCGTTAGCCTCGGTGACCGCCTGCCGATAACCGGCCAGCACGCCCTCGGCCGTCTCCTTCGCGGTCGGCTTGAAGGTGGCGGCCCAACTGCGGACCTCGGCACCCAGGAAGTAGTACCGCTCGACGTACGTCAAATGTTTGATCAGCCCCAGCAGGCTGGTGCCGGACGGCACGGCCGGCGCCCGCACCTCGGGTTCCGGCACGCCCTCGACCTTCGCCGCGATCGCGTCGCGCAGATAGTTGAGAAAGCCGGCCAGCGTCGTCTTCTCGTCGGCCTCGAGGCCCGGCGGCTTGCGGTCGGTCACCCGGCGAACCGCCTGCTCCGCGCCATCGCCTTGTACGTCGCCAGCGAGTGCGCATTCGTGTCCACCCGCCACGTCTCCGAATAGTTCCGGTGCGTGTCGGTGTCGAACCAGCAGACCGCCGCGATGTTCGGCCTCGATGCCACGTACTTGCCGAACTGGGTGTTCCAGTCGCCCTTGGAATTGCCGCCGTAGTCGACCGAGCCCACCTCGCTGATCATCATGGGCTTACGGGCCGCGTACTCCCGGTACAGTTCGTCGAACATCGTGGCCGGCCGCTCGCGGTGCAGGTTGTAACCGGAGATCGCCACCCAGTCCACGTGCTGGTCACCGGGATAATAGGCCTGGAACCGGTTGGCCGTGGTGTCCGGTTGCGAGTTCCAGTTGATGCTCCACACCCACGAGATGTTGTCGGCGCCCTCGTCCTTGAACAACTTCCGCAGGTATTTCCAGCACTCGACATACCCGGCCGGATTGTTGCCGTTCTTGGGACCGCTCCAGGCGTACCAGCTTCCGTTCATCTCCCAGCCCCAGCGCAGGAACTTGGGCTTACCGTCGCGGGCCAGCCGGCGCGCATTGGCCCGGATCAGCGAGTCGTGTTTCCCGCTCAGGATGTCGTCGTGATAGGTGCCGCGCCAGGACACCATCGGAATGGAGCCGGCCGGCGCGCCGTCCACACTGGCGGGCAGGCTGTCCGTCCAGGCGTAGAAGACATGGATGATTTTGTAGTCCCGGCCGAGCTGTTTCCTACGCAGGGCGACGGCCTCACGCAATGACATTCCCGACAGTTCCAGGTACGCGCCCAGCATGGTCTTGTTGCTGTATCCGACCACCGGGCCGCCGCCGATTTTCACCGGTGCCGGGAGGGTTTTCGCGGGCGCGGGTGATGCGGACGCCGCGGCGGCGGACGGCTGCGGCGTGGGCGGGCTGCCGGTGGTCGCCGACCGGCCGCCGGTCAGCAGCCGGACCAGGCCGAGCCCACCGGCGGTCATCAGCACGGCGGCGGCGCCACCGGCAAGCGCGGCACGGCGGCTGACCAGTGACTCCGCCCGGTGGGTTGGGCTCACGTGAGGTTCCAGCCGCCCGCGCGCGCGATCCGGCGCACCAGCCGCCACCCGGGCTGCGCGACCTGCTTGAGCCGGGACACCAGGCCGGTCTCGGCGGCCCCGACCAGGGCGACCAGATCGCCGCCGGAGTGCCCGGGGGTGGGCTGGAACCGGGGCACCGCGAACCGCTTCTCGGCCGGCGTGTGCATCCGGCGGCCCACCTCGGTGGCGTTGTCGTGCCCGGTGCTGGCCACCACCCCGCGGACCCGGCGGCTGTGGTAGCCGTGCGGGTAGGCGAACGAGCGCACCTTGAGTTGCAGGCGCTGCTCGAGTTCCTCGTGGCTGCGCACCACCTCGCGGCGCAACTGGTCGGACGGCAGGACGTCCAGCGGGTGGTGGATCATGCCGTGGTTGCCGATCTCGACGCCGGCGGCCGCCACCTCGGCCAGTTCGTCCCAGGTCAGCATCGGCCCGAAGGCGGGTGCCCAGCGGCCGAGCCAGCGGGCCTGGCTGCCGAGGTGGCCGACCGAGGCATAGAGGGTGGCGCCCGCGCCGGCCTTGCGGAGGGCGGGCACGCCGGCGGTGAGGAAGTCCCGGTAGCCGTCGTCGAAGGTGACCGCGAGCAGCTTGTCGGTGCTGCCGGCGTCCAGCAGGTCGAGTGCCTCGCTCAGCCCGACCAGCCGGTATCCCGCCTCGGTAAGCGCGTCCAACTGCTCCGCGAGCAGGCCCGGCGGCACGGCGAGGTCCCGCATCGGGCCCTCGACGGCCGACACGGAGTGGTACATCAGCGCCGGCATGGCGGTCCACACGGTCACGGGATCGTCCTTGTACGCCTCTGGTCCCTGTCGTCCCACGCTAGGCGGAACCCTCGTACGTATTGCGGGTTTTCTCCGTTTTTGGCCCTCTACCGAAAGTCATAGCCGCAGTTCCCGCTCCGGACCGAGGCGCGCCACCACCCCGAACCGGAAGGCTGAAGGGTATGTCACTTGATCAACTCCGGCTAGGTGAGGCGGCCGTCGAATCCGCTCTCGTGCTCGGCGTCAGCACCCTCCCGGCGGCCTGGCACGCGCTCGACTCGACGCTGGCGACGGTCTTCGCGGCGATGTGGCTGCTCCTGGCATCCGGCGTATATGCACTACACGCCGTAACCTTCGACTGCTTCCGGCTCACTGGTCAGCGCCGCAGGAGGATTTTTTCGTTCACTCGCAGTGAGGAGTGAACCGTGGCGTCGCCGTCTTCGTAGTCCCGGTCAACGACGTTGGCGCTTCAACCACCGGGAGCGACGAAGATGTTCCGACTGATCCAACTACACACCGAGAACGGCGTCCCCCGCATCGGGGTGGAGCCCGACGGTTACGTCAGCGCCCGTACCGCGCTCGCCCACTATCGCAGCCGCCCGGCCGCCTACTTCGGCGTTGGCCGCTTCGACCACGAGGGCACCCTCGCCGAGATCATCCTGGACCGGCTGTGCGGCCCGCTCGGCGACTGCCCACGGCCAGCCTCCGTCGTGCACGCCACCACGTACCAGCGCCTCTGCGCCTCCTGCTCGCTCGGCCTCGACGTGCTCACCGTCCCGGAACTGGCCCGGATGCTCGGGATCGCCTGCCGTCTCGCCCCCGTCCTGGCCCGCTCCGGCCGGCACGCGCGGCTGGAGATGGCCTCCCCGTCCGGCAACCGGATCGCCCGCGAGTTCGCCACCCACGTGCACGACCCGATCTGGCGGATGGAACTCTGCGCCGAACTGGCCCGCGACCCCGGCGCGATCAACGGCCTGCTCATCGGTGTCGGCGCGCTGACCCACCGCGACGTGCTCGACCTCTACCCACGCTTGCGCACGCTCGCCGACGAGTTACCGGCGTCGGTCCGCGAGGAACTCAACCGCGCCACCGCCCGTCCGCTCTCCCCCGCCGGTGTGGCGGGCCTGCGCCTGGGACTTGCCCCCGCCTGAGTGGCATGCTTCAACGGTGTCTGTTGGTGAAACGGTGGAGGCCGAACCGCGCCGGCGCCGTCCCCGCGTTGTCAGGTTCGGACTGACCCTGACCGCGATTCTGTTACTGCTGTTCGGCGTGCCGTGGGCGACCCTGATCGCCGGGGGCAACCACTGGCCCACTCCCGTAGTCGTCGCCGGCACGATCCTCTTCGCGCTCGCGCTGGTCCTCTTCCCCGCGCTGATGTTCGCCGGGCACGGCCGCCGCCATCTGGACGGCGCCGCCCGGATCGCCGACGCCATGCTCGGCATCATCTGGGTGTTGTTCGTCTGGTCGCTGCTCGGCCAACTGCTGGCGGTGGTCCTCGGGCTGGCCGGCGTCGGTGAGCCGGCTCGCTACCGCATCGCCACCGCGGTGGTCACCCTGATCGCGCTGGTCCTGCTCCTTTGGGGGTACGCCGAAGCGATGCGTGTCCCGCGCATCCGGCGGGTCGACGTCACGCTGCCCCGCCTCGGCCCCGCCCTGGACGGTCTGCGGGTGGTGCTGCTCACCGATACCCACTACGGCCCGATCAACCGGGCCCGCTGGTCCCAGGGCGTCACCGCGGCCGTGAACGCGCTCGACCCCGACGTGGTGGCCCACACCGGCGACATAGCCGACGGCGAGGTGTCCCAGCGCCGCGAACAGGCCGCCCCACTCGGCGACATCCGCGCCGACTTGGCCCGCGTCTACGTGACCGGCAACCACGAATACTTCAGCGGCGCCCAGCGCTGGGTGGAGCACATGGCCGCCCTGGGCTGGGAGGCCCTGCACAACCGCCACGTAGTGGTCCAGCGAGGCGACGACGCCCTGGTCGTAGCCGGCGTCGACGACCGGACCGCAGCCGGCTCCGGCGTCCCCGGCCACCACGCTGACCACGAGGCGGCCCTGGCCGGCACCGACCCCGACCTCCCGGTCCTGCTGCTGGCCCACCAGCCCGCCCAGATCCAGGGCGCCGTGGCCCACGGCATAGACCTGCAAATCTCCGGCCACACCCACGGCGGCCAGATCTGGCCCTTCCACTACCTGGTCCGCCTCGACCAGCCCGTCCTGCAGGGCCTGACCCGCCACTCCGCCCGGACCCAGCTCTACACCAGCCGGGGCACCGGCTTCTGGGGCCCACCGTTCCGCGTCTTCGCCCCCAGCGAAATAACCCTCCTGACCCTCCACACCGCCTGACCCTCCACACCGCCTGACCAGCCCGGCCCTGCGCGGCCCGCCCGCTCAGGCGCCGCGGCGGCTGATCTCGTCGGCGGCGGCCAGCATGCGGGTGCCGATCGGCTCGACGCCTACGGCGGTCAGGACCAGGCCGCAGCACACCCGTTCGGCCAGGCCCCACTCCCAGACCGCCTGGGCGTCCGTGCCGGTGCGGGCCGCCAGCCATCGGGCCCGGTCGCGCGGGTCGCCCGCCAGCAACTCGTCCGGGTCCTCGCGCATCAGCACGCCGAGGTCGTATTCCGGCTCGGCCCACAGCCCGTCGGGGTCGACCAGCTTGAAGCCGTCACCGGAGCTCATCGCGTTCCACTGGTGGACGTCGCCGTGCGACAGCACCGCACGCCGCGGGTCGAAGGCACGCCGCCGGCTCTCCGCGGCGACGAGAGCGTCGTCGACCGCCCGGCGCGTGCACGGCTCACCCAGTTCCGTCCACAACCGACGAATCTTGTCGATCAGAAACTCGGCCTTTGTCTCCCCATCAGGAAGGCCGGCGCCCACGCTACCCCCGGTTTGCCAGATCGCGCGTGCCAGATCGCAGAGGATCTCCAGGCGGCGCGGTTGCGGCAGGTTGAGCTGCGACATCGCCGGGCCGAGCCGCTCCAGCAGCAGGGCGCCGCGCTCCTCGTCACACCGCAGCAGCCGGCAACAGCTCGCGGCGTGCCGGAGCACGGTGATCTCGTTGCGCGCCGCCGCTCCCCCGCGACGCGGAACGGGCAGCTTGAGCACCCCGGGCGTGCCGTCGCCCTGCGTCACTCGTACGACGTACGCCTCGGTGGCATCGCCGAACGCCTCACCCAGCGTGAGATCCCACTCGCGGGCGAGGTCGCAGACGAGCCCGGGCAAATCGGCGAGCCAGTCGTGGGCGCAAACACCCTGCGCGGTCGCTCGCACCGGAGCCGGAAGATCTCGCACGGGCGACAGGGTGACACACGTGATATCCGGCAGCCACGTAATTCCGTTGAAGACCCTCCGGCCGCCACCGCAGGATGGGGGTACCGCCGATTCCGCCGAGAGGTTGTCTTCATGCGTCTGCTCCGCGACCTGTGGGCCACGTCCCGCAGCCGCACCACGCTGGTGGCAGCGCTGATCGTGCTCGGCGCCGCCGGGCAGGCCGGCGCACTCGCGCTGGCCGGTGCCGTCCTGGTCGACCGGTCCGCCACCCTGTTCGTGGTGCTCGCCGCCGCCCTCGTCGCATCGGTGCTCAGCGATGTCGTGGTCGGCCTCGTCGCCGCCCGTCTCACCGCCGACTGGGCCGCCCGGGTGCGGCGCGGGCTCAACCGGGTGGCGTTCGGTCAAGATCTGCCCACGCTGGAGAACACGCCGGTCGGCGAGTTGCTCGACCGGATCGACTCGGACGTCTACCAGGTCGGTTCGGAACTGCGCGGCAGCGGCATCCGGATCACCCAGTCCATCGCCGTGGCCACGCTCTCCATCGTCACCGCGTTCATCGCCTGGTGGCCGGCCGGCGTCGGCATGGTGATCGTGTCGATCCTGCTCTTCCTGACCATGCACAAGCCGATCCGCCGGATCTCCCCGCTCCGGATCTCGGAGGAGGAGGCGTGGTCCGACCTGGCCGCCGTGATGGAGGAGTCCATCCACGGCCAGGACGACGTACGCACGAGCCTGGCCGCACCGTACGTCCTCAGGTTGTATGCCCAGCGCGCCAGCGCGGTCCTGTCCCGCGGTCGCAAGGTCTGGACGTCCTCGGCCCGGATCACCATGGGCGCCGGCGCCATCACCCGGAGCCTGATCGCGGTGCTCGTGGTGACCGGCGCCTGGGCGCTGATGACCGGGCACATCGACGGCGCCCGGCTGACCGCGGTGTGGCTGCTCGCGCTCGGCTTCGGCGGCACCCTCGAGCACGTCACCCGGATGGTGCCCGAGCTGCAGAACGCGCTCGGTGCCTGGAGCCGGGTCCAGATGCTCCAGGACGTGCCGCAGGAACCCACCGAGGGCGTGCCGCCGGCCGACGGCGACCTGACCGTCCGCAACCTCACGTTCCGGTACGCCGAGTCGGACAACGCCCGCCCGCCGGCGTTGCGCGACGTCAGCCTCACCTTCGCGCGCGGTCGCTCGTACGCGCTCATCGGCCGGACCGGTTCCGGCAAGTCCACTCTCGCCAAGGTCCTCACCCGCGCGGTCGACGTGCCGCGCGGCACCGTGTTCCTCGGCGCCCTCGACCTCAACGACCTGGACGTCGAGGGCCTGCGCCGGTGGACCGCGATCGTGCCGCAGCGCACCGAGATCCTGGCCGGCACGCTGGCCGAGAACATCGCGCTGTTCGACCCCGAACTGCTGCCCAGGGCGGCCGGCGCGCTCGACGAGTTGGGCCTCACCCCGTGGGCGTCCAGCCTGCCCGACGGCATCGACACCAAACTCGGCGAGGGCGGCTACAAGTTGTCCGCCGGGCAGGAGCAGCTGGTCGCGTTCGCCCGCATCCTGGTCCGCGACCCGCAGGTGGTGATCCTCGACGAGGCCACCGCCCGGATGGACCCGGTCACCGAGACCTGGGTGCAGCGGGCCACCGACCGGCTGCTCGACGGCCGGATCGGCGTGATCGTGGCGCACCGGCTCTCCTCGGTGCAGCGCTGCGACGAGGTGGTCGTGCTGGCCGACGGCGAAGTGCTCGAGGCCGGCCCGATGGCCGAGTCGCGCCGGTTCGCCGAGCTGATGGCCAGCAGCAACCTGACCGTGCCGGCCACCGGCGCGAGCAGCGGCGGGGTCTTGGTCGCGGAGCGCGACTGGGCCAATCGATGGGAGCTCGGGGCGGCGCAGGTCGAGCTGGGTGCCGAGGCACTGGCCAACACGCTGACCCCGGTCGACCCGCCGCCGCTGCCGGAACCGCCGCGCGACCGCACCATGCGCGAGATCGTGCGGCTGGCGTTCAACGATCCGCGGTACGGGCTGGCGGCCGTCGGGATCTTCGTGGTGCTGGTGATGCTGGGCCTGGACGGCGCGATCCTGCCGCTGCTCTGGGCGCACGTGGTGGACGGCGTCGGCAACCCGATGCTGCCCGCCATCGGCATCGCGACCGGCCTGATCGTGGCGATCCCGACGCTGTACTACACCAGCGCCTGGTTCCCCGAGTGGTGGGTCCGCCAGATGCTGCGGATCAGCCTGCGCCTGGTGCGCGGGCAGATCGGGCCGCGCCGGGTCAGCAAGCACACCCCGGCCGAGGTGGTCGCCCAGGGCGGCGACACCGAGCGGGTGGTCATGCTGGCCGACAACCTGATCGACAACTTCACCAGCCTGATCCTGATCGGGGTCATGACGGCGGCAGCCCAGTCGATCGTGCCGGCCCTGTTCTTCGTCGGCACCATGGTGGTCTCCGGCCTGGCCGCGACCCTGTTCGGCCCGCGGCTGGAAAAGGCGGCCCGGCGGACCGTGGCGGCCCGGGCGGCGTTCGCAACCGCGCTGGTGTCGTCGCTGTCGGCAGCGCGTACGGTCAAACTGGCCGGCGCCACCGTGCCGGTGCTCGCCCACCTGGCCCGGCTCGACACGGTCCGCAGCGAGCGGCAGCGCCGCGAGATCGCGATCCAGGTGTGGGCGCGCTCCACCCCCTCGATCGTCAGCGGCCTGCTGCCGATCGCGGCCTGGTCGCTCTATCTCGACGGCCGGCTGTCCGCGGCGGCCACCCTGATCGCGGTGGCCACCCTGGGCGCGGCCCGCTGGTTCGCCTGGACCACCGCGTCGCTGGTGTCCCAGTTCCCGTCGGCCCGGGTGTGGACCAGGCGCACGGTGGCCATGTCGGGCATCGCCGAATACTCCTCCGAGGTGCCCGGCGTCGACCTGGCGGCCGGCACCGCACCGGCGCCGCCGACCGCGGCCCGCAACCCGCTGGAACGGTTGGAACTGTGCCGGTTCAGCGCCGTGCACGAGAACGGCACGGTCGGCGCGCAGGACGTCGACCTGACCGTCGACCGCGGCCAGTTGGTGCTGGTGGTCGGCCCGGTCGGGTCGGGCAAGTCGTCGCTGCTGCGCGCCCTGGCCGGCATCGTGCACCACACCGGCGAGCTGCGCTGGAACGGCAGCCTGGTCGACGAGCCCGAGCTGTTCCTGCGGCCCAACCAGGTCGGGTACGTCGCCCAACTGCCCCGGGTGCTTTCCGGAACGGTGGCCGACAACATCCGGCTCGGCCACGAGCAACTGGACGCGGCCGACGCGGTGTCGACCGCGCAGCTGGAGCACGACCTGGCCGCGTCGGGCGGCGGGCTCCAGCTGCTGATCGGCCACAAGGGCACCCGGCTGTCCGGCGGTCAGCTCCAGCGGCTGGCGCTGGCCCGGGCGCTGGCTCCGCGCACCGAGTTGCTGATCGCCGACGACGTGTCCTCGGCCCTGGACGTGACCACCGAGCTGGAGCTGTGGCAGGCCCTGCGCGGCCACGGCGTCACGGTGGTCGGCTCAACGTCTAAGCGGGCGGCGCTGAGCCAGGCCGACAAGGTGGTCATCCTGATCGGCGGCCGGGTCGAGGACCAGGGCACGTGGCAGGAACTGGCGGACCGCTGGGGTCACCTGGCCGGCTGAGCCCCAGCTGCGGGGCCGGCTGACCGCCGGGGTCACCTGGCCGGCTGAGCCCCAGCGCCGGGCCCGGCTGACCGCCGGGGTCATCTGGCCGGCTGAGCCGCAGCACCGGCCAGTCGGCGAGGTCGGCCAGCATCTGCCGGTCGTGGGTGGCGATCACGATCGCGGCTCCGGTCTCCCGCAGAGCCGCGGTCAGGTCGTCCACCAGCGTGGCCGCCAGGTGGTTGGTCGGCTCGTCCAGGATCAGCAGGTTGGGACCCCCGGCCAGCTGCCTGGTGAGGTCGAGCCGGCGCTGCTGCCCCAGCGACAGCCTGTCGTGCGGCAGCCGGCCGTCAGGCAGCCGCTCGGCACCCGTGGTCTCCTGCCGCAGATGCCCGATGCGCGCCGCACCCGTCGCACGGACCTCCCCGGTCGACGGCGTCAGCTCGCCGGCCAGCAGGGCGAGCAGCGTCGACTTGCCGGCGCCGTTCGGCCCGGTCACCAGCAGCCGGTCGCCGGCGTCGAGCACGAGACTGACCGGCCGGTCCAGTCGTCCCGCCAAGGTGATCCCGTCGCACCGCAGCAACGGCTCGCCGGCCCGTCCGCCCAGCTCCGGCAGATGCAGCCGGCGCGGCGGTTCGGGCACGGTGATCCGATGGCGATCAAGCTCCTCCTGCCGGCGCCGGAACGCCTGCACCACACCCGGCGCGCGACTCTGCCGCTGGTGTCTCCCGGTGCCCTTGTCGGGGCGCCAGCCAGTGCTGAGCCTGCCACGCGCCTCGTCCGCCGCCACGGCAAGACGCTGGTGCTCGTCGCGTTGAGCCTCAAACTCCGCGACCCAACCGGCCCAGACTTTCGCTCGTCCGTCCTGCCAGCCGCGGTAGCCACCAGAATAGCCGCGGGGCCGGCCGTCCGGCGTGGGGTCCAGGTCGAGGAACTCCTCCGCCACGTCCCGCAGCAGCGCCCGATCGTGCGTCACGAGTGCAAAGCCGCCCCGATGCTGCTGCAACCGCGAGGTCAGGAACGACAGGCCGTCGGCGTCCAGATGGTTGGTCGGCTCGTCCAGCAGCAAAAGGTCAAAATCCGACCCCAACCGACAGGCAAGCCGTACGCGGTACCGCTGCCCGACGGACAGAGTGGACAGAGGCCGGGCCCGGTCGGTGCACGCATCGAGCCCGGCCAGGGCCACACCGACGCGACGGTCGGCGTCCCAGGCGTCCAGCCGGGTGGCCGCGTCGAGAGCCGCCGCATATCCGGCGTCGGCCCCGTCCCGGCCCTCGACCAGCGCGTCGGCCGCGGCGTCGAGCGCCCGCAACGCCAGCCGGGAGGCCCGGGTGGCGCCGTCGATCACGGCGCCGACGGTCTCGCCGTCGCTCGCGTCGAGGGCCTGCTGGACCAGCCCGATGGTGCCGGCGCGCTGCACCGTTCCGTGGTCGGGCACGGTCAGACCGGCCAGCACGCGCAGCAGGGTGGTCTTGCCCCGCCCGTTCTCGCCGACCACGGCCAGCCGCGAACCCGCGGAAACGGTCACGGTGACGTCGGAGAGAACGACCCGGCCGCCCAGCACCACCCGCAGGTTGCCGGCCCGGATGTGCGCACGGTCGCCGGCCGGGAGGTCGCCACCCTGGGCCAAATCCCGTTCAAGTTCGGTCACGATTCTGCTTTCGGCTCGTCATGGAGCCGGGCAGCGAGAGAAAGCCGCCCGGCGTAGGAACGCCCAGGACGGCAAGGCAGAGCTAGATCAGTTCACCAGGACCCTGCCGCCGTCAGCGGCCGGTCCACGGCTTCATGTATGTGCGACACATGCACCCAGCATAACGGTGGGGTCGCCGGGCGGCGGCCCCACCGTTCCGGTGTCAGATCTGGCTTTCCAGCTGTTTCACGACCTGGGTCACCTTGTCCGACGGGATCGCGAAGCCGACGCCGATGCTGCCGGTGTTGTCCTCGCCGGCCGTGGCAATCGCGACGTTGATGCCGACCACGTGACCGGAGGCGTCGACCAGCGCGCCACCGGAGTTGCCCTGGTTGATCGCGGCGTCGGTCTGCAGCAGGCCGGACAGCCGGTCGCTCTCGGTGTTGATGCTGCGGTCCAGGGCCGAGACGATGCCCGAGGTGACCGTGTTCTCCAGCCCGAGCGGCGCGCCGAAGGCCAACACCGTGTCACCGACCGCGACGGTCGAGCTGTCGCCGAACGTCACCGGAGTGAGCCCCGACAACCCGCGCGCCTGCACCAGGGCGAGGTCGTTGCTGGGGTCGGTGGCCACCACCTCGGCGGGCACGGTCCGGCCGGTGGACAGCCGCACGCTGACGGTGCCGGAAGTCGCGACGACGTGGTTGTTGGTGAGCACCAGGCCGTCCGCGCTGAGCACCACGCCGGAGCCGAGCGAGGAGGCCCGGTTGCTGTCGACCAGGACCGTCACGATGCTGGGCTGCACGGTCTTGACGACGGCGGCCAGGTCGTTGCTCTCCGCGATCGGGGTGGTCGTGGTAGCCCCGCTGCTGCTGGCGGCGACGGCCGCCGGGTGGTCGATCAGGTAGCGGTCCGCGAGCACGCCACCGGCGGTGCCGGCACCCGCGACCAGCGCGACCAGGGCGGCCCCGCCGGCTACCCGGCGCGGCCACCGCCGCGGATTGGGTGAGGAGGGCGGGAAATAGTACGGCGGGGACGGGGGCGGCGGCGGAGCGGTGTGGTCGTAGCGGTCGGCGCCGGCGTACTGCTCGTCGTCGTAGTGGTAATACCTGGGCCGGGACATCATGTCGGTCATGGCGCCGCCTCGCTTCGGTTTGGCTGATGCGTCAACAGTTGCGCGAGAACTTGTTCGCCACCGGTGAAGCATCTGTGGATTCGCTGTACACCGTCCGGGTCGCATCAGCCACACGCCGGTGGGCGAGCCGCCGGTTCACCGGCTCGCGTGCCAGTAGGGTCCACGGGTGCTTTTCACCCGATTGGTCCCCGTGGCGGCTCCGGCCGGATGCGTGCTGCTGACCCTGGCCGGACGCGCCACCGCCACCGCACCGCCGTCGGCCGAACCCGCCCTACCCCCACCGCCCGAAACCCGTTCGCCGGGGCGGCCGCATCGGCCGAAAGTCGCATACCCGCCGCGCACTTCGGTACCTCGGTCTGATGCCACTCCGTGCCACCCCGCGGATCCTGGAAGCATGTCCCCCAAACGAATGCTCAGCGTGGTCGGCACGGCGGTTGGTGGCATCATCGGCTGGTCCGTGCCGCCCCCGCCGGTCGATCCGGTGACCCTGCGTGCCCTGCTCGCCGATGTGGGTCCGCCGCCCGGCGAGGATCTCGCCGCGGCGGTCCGCGCCTTTCAGGTCCGCACCGGCCTCGAACCCGACGGCGTCGCCGGACCCCGGACCGTTCATCTGCTGGTGCGGTGCGCAAACCGGTTAAAGTTTGCCGCTTGACATCCTCTCCGCCCTAAAGGACGGGGATTCCCGTGGTCGCCCTCGGGGTTTCCTGCTTCACCGTCGGTCGTCTTGTCCGAGAGGACTCTCGTTGAGGTCTTACACCGTCTCCACAGGCTGTCACCGCCAGTCCGGCGGCCAGTATGTTGCGGGCCGCGTTGACGTCGCGGTCGTGGACGGTGCCGCACCGGCAGGTCCACGACCGCACGTTCAGCGGCATCCGCTCAGCGAGGGCACCACACGTCGAGCACAGGTTCTCACGAACGAGTCGGGCGGTCAGTTTGTGCAGATGGTCACGGCGACGGTCGGTGATCCGGGCATGGACGCGAGCGACCTTCAGAGCGGCTTTCGCCCGGTTCTTCCGGTCCTGGCCCTTCTCCTTCCTCGCCAGAGCCCGCTGGGCACGGGCCAGCCGCTTACGGTCGGCCCGCTCGAACCGCGGGTTGACGACCTTCTCCCCGGTCGACAGGGCGAGCAACGAGGCGAGACCGGCGTCGATGAGCCGGCCGTCCTTCCAGCGGAACCATCTTGTGAAGACGGAGGAGACACGCCGCACGGCCATATCCTCCGTCTCCTCCCGGCCCTGAACAGCCGGGTATCCACGGAGGAGATCCGATGACGCATAGCCTCCACCGCACCGACGTCGACGAGCTGATCACCTACTACGACGATGCGACCGGCGAGCGCGCCGGCCTCACCGCCGCGGAGCTCGGCGGCTGGTCGGCGGCAACGGCAGCCCTGCTCACCGAGGGCTGCGGGCTCGGACCGGGCAGCCGGGTCGCGGTGCTGCTGCCGGCACACTGGCAGACCGCCGCGGTTCTGCTCGGCGCCTGGTCGGCCGGCGTCGAGGTGTCGTTCCGCGGCTGGTCGACGGCCGGCCTGGAGCCCGCCGGCGACCCGCTCGACGCGACGTTCGTGGCACTCAACCGGGCCGGCAGCTGGCTCGACGAGGTTCCCGCGGGCTGCCACCAGTTCGTGCTCGGGTTCGCCCCCGAGGCCGGTCCGGCGCCGCAGATCCCCGAGGGCTACCGCGACTTCGCCACCGAGATCCGGCCCTACCTGGGCGCCGCCCCGCCCACGGCCACCGTGGGCTGGAGCGACGCGGCCACCGTGGACGGCTCCACCTACGGGGAGTACGAATCGGTCGCCGTCGGCATCGCCGAGTCCCGCGGCCTGCAGCCCGGCGACCGCGTGCTGATCGACGTGACAACCCGCGAGCACCCACTGATCTGGCTGCTGGCACCGCTGACGGTCGGCGCGTCCATCGTGCTCTGCGCCAACCTCGACCGGTCCCGGTTGGACGACCGGGTCACCCGCGAACGCGTGACGCACATCTTCGGCGACTAGCCCACACGGTGCCGGTTCAGCTGTTCCAAAGCTGGCACAGCTGATGGCAAGCCCGATGAACTGAACCGTCGGCGAACGCGCTGAACGGTGCGCGGTCGGCGCCGGTGTCGTCGGGTCATCAGTCGTTCCGCGCTGCAGAACGCCGCGTCGATCGCCGCGTTGTTCCTCACCACCGAGGTACTCGTCGCCGACAAACCCTGACAATCGGACAGGGCCAACAGGCCACTGAGTCGGCGGCGCCGCCAGTCAGCCGTTCATGACAGAAATCTCGAGTGGGTCAGGCTTGCTCGCAGACGGCGCGGGCCACCCGGGCCGCCCGTCGTGCGGTTCGAGCTGGTTCGACCAGGCGGCAGCCTGGATGCGGAGCAACCCGGCCCCTGACCGGCGAACGCCGGGCAGGGTCGATGCTGGCGCGATCGAGGTTGATTGCCGGCTCGGTGTCGACAAATCGGTCACTCTGACTCCTCACCGTACGCGCCTCGGGGGCCGACGGCGCGTACAGTGGGTGGTGACCGGTGGCTTCGTCATCGGTGCCGGCCTCGGCCGGTGTGCGGCGCCCGGCGCTGCCGGATGCCGCACCTTTCACCGGCCTCGGTGGACCTCGTCTCGCCCTTGTCATCGGGTTGGGCCCGCGCCTGCGTTGGTCCCGACGACGGGAACGCCCCATGGCATCACTCAGTTATCAGCCCGAATCACCGGCCTGTCCCGAGCCGCCTCCGGTGCAGCTCGAGCCACACCGATTCCTTGAGCCGCTGCCTCGCCGGATCATCACCGATGGCCGTACGGCCAGCATCGGCTATGCGGCCGGCCAGCCCTCGACGATGGTCAAGGTGTTCTGCACGGACGGCGGCACGTTCACGATGCGCGTGGCCCCGCCCGGTCCGGCACCCGGCGCACCGGACCCGCCAGGAACCGGGCAGGACGAGAACGTGTGGGAGGACGAGGGCGGCGGGCTCGGCCCGCTGCGGAATCGGACAGTCCGATGACAGCGGCCTCGCCCAGCGCGGTAGGCGCGGTCAGCCGTCGCACCGCCAACGAGGCCTTCTACCGGGCGGTCGTCGCGGCCGGAAGGGCGCCCTCGGCGCACAACGCACAGCCGTGGCGATGGCGGCTGGGCGACGGGGTTCTGGACCTTTTCCTGGACCCCGGGCAAACGTCCGAGTTCGCCGACCTCGCCGGTCGCCTCGCCACGATCAGCTGCGGGGCTGCCCTGCACCACGCCCGCCTCACCCTTGCCGCGCGAGGCTGGCGGGTGACAGTGACCCGCCGGCCCGACGCCGCCGACCCGGCCCACCTGGCACGCCTGCACATCGACGGCGCCGCCCCGGTCAGTCCGGACACCGCCAATTTGGCCCGTGCCATCAAGCTGCGTCACACCGACCTGCGCCCGGTCACCGGCGGCCCGATCGAGCCGAGGCGTCTACGGACCATCTGTACCGCCTTCGAGGCCCAGCACGTCCGCCTCGCGGTGCTCCGGCCGGACCAGATTCTCGGACTCACCGTGGCGACCGCGAACGCCGACAACACCGAACCCGCCAATGCGCAATGGCACACGGAACTGGCACTTTGGGCCGGCGGCGACCGCATCGCCGGCGCCCTGGACGACCTGAGATTGCCGATCGCCCGCGGCGAGCACGACCGGGCCGCGACCTTCGCGGTGCTGCACGGTCCCCACGATCGGAACCTGGACTGGCTCCATGCCGGTGAGGCACTTTCCGCCGGTTCCCTGGTGGCCACCGGGCTCAAGGTGTCGATCCTACCGTTCAGCGCGCCGATCGAGCACGCCGACGCCCGCGAGATCCTGCGCCGGGCGGTACCCGACCTGGGCTATCCATATCTGATGATGCGCCTGGGCCACCACGCGACCGAAACGGCCCGCGCCGCACACACCTCACGGCTGACGGCCGTACAGACCATCGAGCGCCCTGACCACGCCGACACCCCGTGGGCGGCGTCGCATTCCGGCATCCACGAGAACCTGCGTGCGACACCGCCGTCGGCCACTCCGACCACGGCTCTCCTTGTTCCCGAACCCCGCCCTCGTTGATCATCGCCTGCCTGTCCGGCAGCGCCACGACGCGCCAGGTCAGGCGGAACCCTGGTGGCAGCCGGCCTGGGATGCCTGCAATAGCCGCGATACGACCTGATGTCCGGCGCTTCACCAGAGGTGCCGCCCACTACCTCCCGGCCTGGCCGGCCATGCCACCGCGCTGCACCAACTGATGGTCGACAACGCATCTAGTAGCAACGCCGGCATCCGCCGCACCGTGAAGACCCGCCCGGACCGGACCTGACCGACAGCGTGACCACATCGCAAGGACGCCCATCATGGACATCGACGCGCTGACCCACCTCACCGACACCCGATCCGCCGCCAAGGCTCTCGTCGAAGCGGCCACAACCGCCGGACACGCCCCCTCGATCCACAACACCCAACCCTGGCGGTGGCGGCTCACCGGCAACACGCTCGACCTGCATCTGGTCCGCAGCCGCATCATGCGGACCTCCGATCCCGACGGCCGGCTGGCGACATTGAGCTGTGGCGCGGCACTCCACCACGCCCGCGTCACGATGGCCGCGCACGGCTGGCAGATCACGGTGACCCGAATGCTGCAGGGCGCCGACGCTGACCTGCTCGCCCGGCTCCACGTCGATCGCAGGTCACCGATCGACCTCATGTCCGTGAGACTTCTGCACATCATCTCGTCGCGGTACACCGACCAGGGGTCAGTCACCGACACACCACCCGGCCCCGAAGCCCTGACTGCCATCACCGCTGCCATCGAGGCACAGGGCACCCGACTGCACACCTTTCGACCCGATCAGCTCCTCGAACTGGTCGCCGCTGCCGACCACGCCCAACGCACCCAAGCGGCAGACCTCGCCTGGCAGGCTGGACGCATCTGCTGGACCAGCATCCCCGATGCCACCGCACCCGGCCGGGACTTCGGCGGCCACACCGATCTGCCGATCACCGCCCGACGCGACAAGGCCGCGGTGTTCGTCATGCTTCACGACAGCGCCGACGAACCGCTCAACTGGCTACGCGCGGGGGAAGCACTCTCCGCCGGCTGGCTCACCGCGACCTGCCACGGCGTCTCGGTTATGCCGCACAGCGCACCGATCGAAACCATCGCCACCCGCCAGGCGATGCGCGCGATGATCGCCAGCATCGGCTACCCCTACCTGGTGCTCCGCCTCCGCACTGTCGACCCGGCCGACGGCGGCACACGACGCCTACCCGCCGGCCAGATCATCGAACGGTACTGACCTCCGAGAACGGCGGCCGGCTCCGCAGACGAGCCGCAGGTGCACGACAGGAACCCCGGCCGAGGTTCCCGCGCAACACAAAGCCTCAGGTAACACCGGCGGCTGTGCCCCCAGCGACGCCCGAGAGGAAGAAGTTTGTCATGACCGGCACCACGACCAGACCAGCACCAGCACCAGCAGCCCTACGACTCAAGCTCGGCGACGGGCCGTCCCGCAAAGCCGCCCTCGACGGAGCCTGGTGGCCCCGCACCACCGACGCCCAAGCCGAACTCCCCCTGCTGCTCCAAGCCCTTGCCGGCCTTCGCGGCGAGATCACCCACGTACTGCTCGGCACCACCGAATGGGACCTACCCCATCCTCGCCGGCTGCTGCTAGGACGGACCGCACCCAGGCTCGGCTGGTATACCTCACAACCGGCCGGGCTGGTCACCATCATGACCGAGTTCGGCCGCGACCGTTTCGACCTGCTGGTAGTGCCGCCCGACGCGACACCAGCCGCAGCCGATACCGCTTTGGCCGCCGCGACGGACGCCTACGACAAAACCGCGCGCGCCGAACTCGCCGACCCCGTCACCGACGGTGCCGGCTGACGCGGCACTAGACGTCGGCGTAGTTCCGGAGCAGTCGCAGGACCGTTTCCCCGTACGGGCCACGGGTTTGCAGCCCTGATTCCTCAGGTGCCAGGCGCTGCGCCCCGACCCGGCAGAACGCGGCGGCCGGGCCCGCGATCACCGACTCGGCCGACGGGTCGCCGAACTGCCACGGTGACCCGTCCGGCGCGACCAGGTCGCAGAACACCGCGGGCGGCTGTTCGCCGGCGATCCGGAAGGCGTAGGGCAGCGTGCTGAAGCCCAGCCAGGCCACGTGCCGCAGCCGCATGGTGTCCGGATAGTCGAGGCCGAGCGGGATGGCGATGTCGAGCGCGTGCGCCCAGTGTTCGGCCAGCCGCGTCGTTGCCAGGGTCCGGGGCTTGAGCGCCGCGGCCACCCACGGCACCGGCTGTTGCGGATCGGCGGCCCGCAGCGCCCGGACCGAGGCCCGCCGCGCGGCTTGCCAGCGCGGGAACACCGCGGTCGGCTCGCCCCGCTCAGCCTCGACCATCGCGGCCATGGCGCCGTCGACGTTGCTGCCGTAGCCCCGCCAGTCGACCGCTGCGCCCTCCCCCAGCGCCGTGGCCACCGCCTCCTCGGTCTGCGCGAGGTGCAGCAGCACGTCCGCCATGCTCCACCCGGCGGCCGCCGACAGGCTCGCCCAGTCGGCGGGCGTCAGCTTTCCGAGAAGCGCCTCGAGCTGATCCTGCTCCGCCTCGAGATCGTCAAAGACGTCACCGTGAGACACCGCACCCCCTCAACCCGGCCGGCCGAGCGCCGGCACACGTCTCATCCTGCGCCGCCGGTCCGGCCCGGGTCTGCCCCGAAAGCTGCGGAATCGCTCACTCGTCGTAGGTCACCACCACCTTTTCGGTTGCTGGCCTGGACTGGCAGGTGAGGACGAAGCCGGCCGCCAGTTCGGCCGGCTCCAGGGCGAAGTTACGGCGCATCGCCACCTCGCCCTCGATCACTCGTCCCCGGCAGGTGCCGCACACGCCGCCCTTGCAGGCGAACGGCAGATCGGGCCGGGCTCGCTGGGCGCCCTCGAGCACGGTGGTGTCCTCGGGGACCGGCACCGTGGTGGAGCGGCCGTCCAGGATGACGGTGACCTCGCTGACCGGCCCGTCGAAGGTGCGCTCGGCGCGCTGCGGCTCGGGTGGCGCCTCGTCGACCCAGAAGAGCTCGCGATGGATCCGCTCGGGTGGCACCGCCGACTCGGTGAGCACCTCGACGGCGTCGGTGACCAGGCCGAACGGTCCGCACAGCCACCAGTGGTCGACGGCCGGCACGTCGATCAGCAACGGCAGCAGGGTGCGCAGCTTGGCGGCGTCCAGCCGGCCGCTCAGCAGGTCGACCTCGCGCGCCTCCCGGGACAGCAGGTGCACCAGTTCGAGCCGGGAGGGGTGCGAGTCCTTGAGGTCGGCCAGTTCCTCGGCGAACATCACCGTCGCGGCGTGCCGGTTCCCGTACAGGATGCTGATCTGCGCGGCGGGATGCCGCAGCAGCGACGTCGCGATCGACAGCACCGGCGTGATCCCCGAGCCGGCCGCGATCATCACGTGCCGGCCGCCCGCATCGAGGTCGGGCGTGAACGTGCCGGACGGCGGCGCGACCTCGACCTCGTCGCCGACCCGCAGCTCCCGCACCAGCCAGCTGGAGATCACGCCGCCGGGCACCTCGCGCACCCCGATCCGCGGCCGGGCACCGACCGGAGCGCAGATCGAATAGCTGCGCCGCTCGTCGCGCTCGTCGGCGGGCCGCCGCACGGTCAGCGACTGCCCGGCCCGGAACGAATATGCTGCGGCCAGCGAGTCGGGCACGTCGAAGGTGACCGCCACGGCGTCGTCGCACAACCGCTCGATCGCGGCGACCCGCAGCGGGTGGAAGTCGCGCCCGGCCACGTCAGATCTCCTTCACGTGCTCGAACGGCTCGTAGCACGCGGGACACCGCCGCAGCTCACGACAGGCGGTGGCGCTGAACGCCGCGATCTGTTCGGTCTCGAGCTGCCCGCACCGGGGGCAGGTCACGTCGGCGGGCCGGGCGCCCAGCCGCAGCGGCACCGGTCCCGAGCCGCGCCGCGGTGCCGCGCCCGGCGGCGCGATGCCCGCGGCCGCGAGTTTCGCCCGGCCGGTTTCGCTGATCCAGTCGGTGGTCCAGGCCGGTGCGAGGACGGTACGCACCTCCGCCCGCGCGAACCCGGCGCCGCGCAGCGCGGTCACGATGTCGTCCCGGATCGCTTCCATCGCCGGACACCCCGAATAGGTCGGCGTGATCGCGACGACCACCCCGTCCGTGCTCTCCCGGACCTCGCGCACGATGCCCAACTCGGCCAGCGTGACCATCGGCAACTCCGGATCGGTGACCCGCCCGACGACGTCGGCCGCGCTCACCACACACCACCCGGCACGTCCCGCGCGAGGCCCTGCATCTCGGCGAGGATCGCCCCCAGCTCGTCTCCGTGCTGCCCGTCGCGCCCACCGGTCACGGCTGGAGCGGCAGGCGCCGGCGGAGGAAGGGCGGCGACGCGACAAACCTCGGTCAGGACGTCGTCGAACTCGGCGCGCAGGGTCGACGGGTCGACCGCCACGCCGGACAAAGCCAGCCGCACCTCGATCTCGTGCGGCTGGAAAAGCTCACCCACCAGCGGCTGCACCGCCGTCACGGCGGCCGCCATCCGGGAGTGGGACAGATCGGTGCCGTCGCCGAGGCGCACGACCCAGCCGGCCGCGTACTCGCGGTGGTAGGTCAGCTCCTTGACGCCCTTGGCGCCGATCGCGGCCAGCACCGGGTCGCGCGAGGTGGCCAGGCGGTCGAGCAGGGCCAGCCGCCAGGTGGCGAAGACCAGCAGCCGCGCCACCAGGTGGGCGAAGTCGGCGTCGGCGCGTTCGGCCAGGCGCACGTTGCGGAACTCGGCCGGCTCGCGCAGGTAGGCCAGGGCGTCCTCGTCGCGGTCGCGGCCCTCGGCCTCGCCGGCCCGGGTCAGCAGCAGCCGGGCCTGGCCGAGCAGGTCGAGGCCGATGTTGGCGATCGCCAACTCGTCCTCCAGTTCGGGCGCGCGGGTCACCCACTGCTGGAGGCGGTGCGACATGATCAGCGCGTCGTCGCCGAGCATGAGGCAGTACGCCGCGAGGTCGGCGCGGTCGACGTCGTCGGGAACGGCGGTGGGCACCCCGGCCAGCGGGTCGGCAAAGCCGGTGCCGTACGCCCAGCGGGCGTCGTCCTCGTGGTCGGTGAGGGCTTCGTAAGCGGCGGCGTCGAAGGGCATGTCGGACCTCAGATGTGCGGAACCGAGTCGGGGATGGCGTAGTACGTGGGGTGGCGGTAGACCTTGTCACCGCTGGGCGCGAAGAACGCGTCCTTGTCATCCGGCCCGGACGAGACCACGTCGTCGGAGCGCACCACCCAGATGCTGACCCCCTCGTTGCGCCGGGTGTACAGGTCGCGGGCGTGGTGCAGCGCCATCTCGTGGTCGGCCGCGCGCAGCGACCCGACGTGCACGTGGTTGAGGCCGCGCTTAGCCCGCACGAACACCTCGAACAGCGGCCACTCGTGCCGGATCTCGTCGCTCACGAGCGGGCTCCCCTCTTCTTGGCGGCGTGCGCCGCGGCCGCCTCGCGCACCCAGGCACCGTCCTCGTCGGCCCGCCGCCGGTGCGCGATCCGTTCCGCGTTCATCGGGCCGCCACCGGAGATGACCTTTTTGAACTCGACCCAGTCGATATCGCCGAAGTCGTGGTGGCCACGCTCGGAGTTCCAGCGCAGCGCCGGGTCGGGCAGCGTGACACCGAGCGCCTCAGCCTGCGGCACGGTCATGTCGACGAAGCGCTGCCGCAACTCGTCGTTGCTGTGCCGCTTGATCTTCCAGGCCATCGACTGGGCGCTGTTGGGCGAGTCGTGGTCGGGCGGGCCGAACATCATCAACGACGGCCACCACCAACGGTCCACCGCGTCCTGCACCATGGCGCGCTGCGCGCCGGTGCCGCCCATCATGGTCATCAGGAGCTCGTAGCCCTGCCGCTGATGGAAGGACTCCTCCTTGCAGATGCGGATCATGGCGCGCGCGTAGGGGCCGTACGAGCTGCGGCACAGCGGCACCTGGTTGCAGATGGCCGCGCCGTCGACCAGCCAGCCGATCACCCCGACGTCGGCGAAGGTGAGCGTCGGATAGTTGAAGATGGACGAGTATTTCTGGCGGCCCTCGATCAGGCGCCGGGTCAGGTCACCCCGGTCGGCGCCGAGCGTCTCGGCCGCGGAGTAGAGGTAAAGGCCGTGTCCGGCCTCGTCCTGCACCTTGGCCAGCAGGATCGCCTTGCGGCGCAGCGACGGCGCGCGGGTGATCCAGGCGCCCTCGGGCTGCATGCCGATGATCTCGGAGTGCGCGTGCTGGGCGATCTGCCGGATCATCGTCTTGCGGTAGCCGTCCGGCATCCAGTCGCGCGGCTCGACCCGCTGGTCACGCTCGATGGTCTCGGTGAAGGCGCGCTCGACGTCGGCGGGAACGGTCGCGGTCATGATGTCTCCCAGGTGAAGAAGCCCTGCCCGGTCTTGCGGCCCAACTCGCCCCGGGCCACCTTGTCTCGCAGCAGGCGCGGCGGCGCGAACCGTTCGCCCAGCTCGCGGGTCAGGTGCTCGGCGATGGCGAGCCGGACGTCGAGACCGATCAGGTCGGTGGAGCGCAGCGGGCCCATCGGATGCCGGTAGCCGAGTTCCATGGCCCGGTCGATGGATGCGGCGTCGGCCACGCCCTCCTCGAGCATGCGGATCGCCTCGAGCCCCAGCAGCACACCGAGCCGGCTGGTGGCGAAGCCCGGCGAGTCGCGCACCACCACCTCGGACTTGCCCAGACCGGCCACCCAGGACCGGGCCGCGTCGCGCACCGGCTCGGCGGTCTGCGGCCCGAGCACGACCTCGACCAGGCTGCTGGCCGGAACGGGGTTGAAGAAGTGCAGACCGACGAAGCGGGTGGGCCGGCTCAGGCCGTCGGCCAGGCCGCCTATGGACAGCGAACTGGTGTTGCTGGCCAGCACCGTGTGCTCGCCGACGACCTGTTCGACCGCGGCCAGTACCCGGATCTTGAGGGCGGCGTCCTCGGGCACGGCCTCGACCACCAGATCGGAGCCGGCCGGCAGCGCGGCCACGTCGTCGACCAGGATGAGGCGTTCGAGAACGGTGTCGGCCGACTCGGCCAGCTTGCCCTTTTCGGCCGCGCGCAGCAGCCCCATGGCCACCCGGTCGCGGGCCGCCACGGCCGCGGCCGGATCACGTTCGGCCAGGCAGACCACGGCGCCCGCCACCGCGAAGACCTGGGCGATGCCGGAGCCCATCCGGCCGCCGCCGATGACACCGACCGTCTTGGGAACCGACGCCTCCACCGCCGTCATGACCGGCCCCCGGCGAGGAACGCGTCCATCCGATCGCGCTTGTCGGCGGACTCGAACAGGATCGCCTGGGCCAGGTCGTCGGTGACCGGGTGCCCGCCGGGGGCGTCGGCCACCAGCTTGGTCAGGCGCAGCGCGAGCGGGCCGGACTGGGCCATCCGGTCGAGCAGCGCGTGCGCCCGCTTGAGCAGATCGCCGGCCGGGACCACCTCGGCGACCAGGCCGAGCCGGTATGCGTCGTCGGCGTCCAGCCGCCGGCCGGCCAGCAGCACCTGCTTGGCGACCGAGGCGCCGACCAGCTCGCGCAGCCGCCAGCACGCGCCGGCCGCGGCCAGGATGCCGAGGCCCGGCTCGGGGTTACCGAAAATCGCGGCCGGGGACGCCAGCCGGAGGTCGCACGCGTACGCGAGCTCGGCACCGCCGCCCAGCGCGTAACCGTCGACGGCCGCGACCGTCGGCAGCGGCAGCCGGGCGATCCGGTCGAACAGCCGGCTGTTGATGCCCCGCAGCGCCTGGTCGCGCCCGCGGTCCCGCAGCTCGCCGATGTCGGCACCGGCCGCGAACGTGCCGCCGTCCCCGGTGACCAGCAGCAACCGCGGTCGCTCCTCGAGGCCCGCGCACACGTCGTGCAGCTCACGGATCATGGCCGCGTTGATCGCGTTGCGCGCCTCGGGGCGGCACAGCGTCACCACGACCCGGTCGTCGCGGTCGTCGATCACGAGCGTGGACGGGCCCCCGGTCATGGCCGCTCCACCAGCAGCGCAACGCCCTGGCCGACGCCGACGCAGAGCGTGGCCAACCCGCGACGGGCGTCCTCGCGCTCCATCCGGCCGAGCAGGGTGACGGTGAGCCGGGCGCCGGAACAGCCGAGCGGGTGCCCCAGCGCGATGGCGCCGCCGTCGGCGTTGACCCGCTCCTCGTCGAGCTTGAGCCGGCGGATCACGCCGAGCGACTGCACCGCGAACGCCTCGTTGAGCTCGACGGCGTCCAGGTCACCGGCCTGCCAGCCGGCCCGGGCCAGCGCCTTTTCGGTGGCCGGGACCGGGCCCAGACCCATGAGCTGCGGCGCCACCCCGGCACTCGCGCCCGTCACGATGCGGGCGCGCGGCACCAGGCCGTACCGCTCGACGGCGGCCCGGCTCGCCACCACCAGCGCGGCTGCGCCGTCGGAGAGCGGCGACGAGGAGCCGGCCGTCACCACGCCGCCGGAGCGGAACACCGGCTTGAGGCCGGCCAGCTTGTCGAGCGTCGAGCCGCGCCGCGGGATCTCGTCGGTGGTCATCTCGCCGACCGGCGTGATCTCGGCATCGAACCGGCCGGCGTCGATGGCCGCGATCGCCCGCTCGTGGCTGCGCAGCGCGAACGCGTCGCTGTCGGCCCGGGTGATGCCGTCGAGGGCGGCCACCTCCTCGGCGGTCTCGCCCATGCTGAGCGTGACCCGCCTGTCCTCGGGGCCGCTGCCGGCGGACTGGTCGTGCTCCTTGAACCGCGGGTTGACGAAGCGCCAGCCCAGCGACGAGTCGACCACCTCACCGGGCCGGGCCCACGGGGTGCCGGGCTTCTGCATGACCCAGGGCGCCCGGGTCATCGACTCGACGCCGCCGGCCACCACGATGTCGGCCTCGCCGACCCGGACCGTGTTGGCGGCCGCGATGACGGCGGTGAGGCCGCTCGCGCAGAGCCGGTTGACCGTGTAGCCGGGGACGGTGTCGGGCAGGCCGGCCAGCAGCGCCGCCATCCGGGCGACGTTGCGGTTGTCCTCGCCGGCCTGGTTGGCGGCGCCGAGCACCACCTCGTCGACGGCCTCGGCCGGCACGCCGGCACGGGCCACGGCCTCGCGCACCACCTGGGCCGCGAGGTCGTCGGGGCGGACCCCGGCGAGCCCGCCCCCGTACTTACCCTGGGGGGTGCGGACGCCGCCGACGAGGTATGCCTCAGACATTTGTGGGTTCCTCCGGCCTCGGTTGCTCAGAAACGTGGTGACGGGACTGCAGCGTGAAGAACCGTCCGGTGACGAAGTAGTCGTCGGTCAGCGACGCGGTCGCGGCCGGGTTGGCCCCGGTGCCGTGCAGGTCGCTGAACGCCGCCGTCTGGTTGACGAACACGCCGCCCGTCAAGTTTTCCGAGAGGTGCACGCCGGCGTCGAGCGCTGCCTCCCGGGCAGCGGAAAGGACGTCGGGTGAGGTCGAATACACCGAGGCGCTGAGCGCGCCGTGCGCCCGGACCGTCTCGACGAAGACCTCGAGGCTGCGCGGGGTGGACTCGGTGGTGATGAGGAACGAGACCGGGCCGAACCACTCCCGGGTGTAAACCTTGTCGTCGGCCGCGTCGAGCCGCACCACCACCGGGGTGCGGATGGTCGCCTGCGGGAACTGCTCGTCGGCCACCGTGCCGGACGGGTGGATGACGCTCGCCGACCCGCTCGCCTCGGTGAGCCGGCCCAGCACCCCGTCGTTCACGATGGCGCCGAGCGTGCCGGCCGCTCGTTTCGGGTCGCCCAGCAGCTTGTCGATCGCGGCGGCCAGGTCGGCGCCGAACTCCTCGGCGCTGCGGTGGCCGGCGTCGGTCTCGATGCCGTCCCGCGGCACCAGCAGGTTTTGCGGTGTGGTGCACATCTGGCCGCTGTAGAGCGAGAGCGAGAATGCTAGGTTGCGCAGCAGGCCCTTGTAGTCGTCGGTGGAGTCGACGATCACTGTGTTGAGGCCGGATTTCTCGGTGTAGACCACGGCCTGCCGGGCGTTGGCCTCGAGCCAGTTGCCGAACTCGCTGGATCCGGTGAAGTCGACGATCCGGACGTCGGGGTGGGTGGCCAGGCTGGCCGCAATGCCCTCGCCCGGCTCTTCGACGGCGAGCGTGACCAGGTCGGGATTTTGCCCCGCCTCGGCCAGCACCTCGCGGCAGATCTGCACCGTGATGGCCAGCGGCAGCACCGCGCCCGGATGCGGCTTGACGATCACCGGGTTGCCGGTGACCAGGCTCGCGAACAGGCCGGGATAGCTGTTCCAGGTGGGGAAGGTGGTGCAGCCGATCATCAGGGACACGCCGCGGCCCACCACCGTGCTGGTCTTGGCCAGGCGCAGCGGGTCGGCGCCACGCTGCGGTTTGGCCCAGCCCGCGGTGCCGGGCAACCGGGTGGCGGCGGACAGAGCGTAGGCCACCGCCTCGAGCGCGCGGTCCTGCGCGTGGGTGCCGCCGGCCTGGAACGCCATGACGAACGCCTGACCCGTGGTGTGCTGCACGGCGTGCGCCAGCTCGAAGGTGCGCGCGTTGATCCGCTTGATGATCTCGACGGCCACGCCGGCCCGGCCCGGGGTGCCGACGGCCCGCCAGGCGGGCGTGGCGGCGCGGGCGGCCGCCACCAGCGCGTGCGGATCGGCCTTGGGATAGCTGACGCCCAGCTCGAGACCGAACGGCGAGCGCTCGGTGGACACCGTGCCGGTGGCGCCCGGCACGTCGATCGGGAACGTCTTGCCCAGTAGTGCGGCGAAGGCCCGCTCGCCGGCGGGTGCCGCGTCCTCACCGTAGACAGACTTGCTCGGCGACTCGGGGAAGGCGGACCAGTAGTCGCGGTCGTGTGCGGCCTGGATGGCCCGGTCGAGCAGCTCGCGATGCGTGTCGTACAACTCGGTGGGGGTTGTCATCTGCGCTCCATTGCGGTTGGCTGTCCTCATTATCTACCGTCCGTTCGGTCGGTAATCAACCCTCGGGAGAAGCTTTGGCACGGCCCAATGCGACGAACACTGCGGCGACGAACACTGCGGCGCACGAGATGTTCGACCGGGACCAGGCCTCCCACGCCGCCGGCATCGAGCTGATCGACGCCGGCGACGGGCAGGCCACCGTGCGCATGCGGGTCACCGGCGACATGGTCAACGGGCACGCGATGACGCACGGCGGCTATGTCTTCATGCTCGCCGATACGGCCTTCGCATGTGCCTGCAACAGCCATGGTCCGGTGACCGTGGCCGCCGGCGCCGACATCGTGTTCCTGCGCCCCACCGGCACCGGCGACGTGCTCACGGCGTACGCCCGAGAAAGGGTGACCAGCGGCCGGAGCGGGATCTACGACGCGACGGTGACCCACGACGGCGAGGTGGTTGCGGAATTTCGCGGCCGGAGCCGCGTGATCGACCCGGGGAGGCCGGCATGACCGCGCCCGCCGCACCCCGCAAGCGCGGACGACCGGGCCATGACCAGGACGCCGTGCTCACCGCCGCGGTCCGTCTGTTCAACGAACGGGGGTACGACGCCACCAGCATGTTCGACATCGCCGAGTCGCTCGGCATCACCAAATCGAGCGTTTATCACCACATCAGCGGCAAGGAGCAGTTGCTGCAGATGGCGATGGATCGGGCACTCGACGGGCTCTTCGAAGCGGCCGGCGAGGTGCGCGCCCTCGACCTGCCCGCGATCGACCGGCTGGAACGCCTCATCCGGCGTAGCGTTCTCGTCCTGGCCGAGCGATTCGAGTTCGTGACCGTGCTGCTGCGGGTCCGCGGCAACACCGTGGTCGAGCAGCACGCGCTGGCCCGCCGCCGCGAGTTCGACACCCTGGTCACCGACCTGGTCAAACAGGCGCAGGCGGAGGGTGGCGTGCGACCCGACGTCGACCCCGCGACGGCGGCCCGCCTGCTGCTCGGCATGGTCAACTCGCTGACCGAGTGGTACCGCCCGCGCACCGGCGGCGCCGACGCCATCGCCGACGCGGTGGCCACCATCGCCTTCGAAGGGTTGCGCCGATAGGAGGTACGAAACGTAGGTGCACCCCGACGACCTGCGCGACCTGGCCGACCTCGGCAGGTTCCCGTGCACCGACAAGGCGGTGCTGCGCGACAACTATCCGTTCGGTATGTTCGCCGTGCCGCGCGAGCAGATCTCCTGGCTGCACGCCTCGTCCGGCACCACCGGCCGGCCCACCGTGGTCGGCTACACCCGCGACGACCTGCAAGTCTGGGCGGCGGCATGACCGAGCGCCAGGTCATGCTGATCCGCGACTTCCGGCCCGAGATCATCATGGTGACACCCACCTACCTGCTCGCGATCGTCGACGAGATGGAGCGGCAGGGCATCGACCCGCGCTCGACATCCCTCGAAATCGGCATCTTCGGCGCCGAACCGTGGACGCAGGACCTGCGCCGCGAGATCGAGGAGCGGCTCGACATGCACGCGCTCGACATCTACGGCCTGTCCGAGGTGATGGGCCCGGGCGTGGCCACCGAGTGCATCGAGACCAAGGACGGCCCGCACGTCTGGGAAGACCACTTCTACCCCGAGATCATCGACCCGGTGACGGGCGCCGTGCTGCCCGACGGCGAGATCGGTGAGCTGGTCTTCACCTCGCTGACCAAGCAGGCCATGCCGGTGGTGCGCTACCGGACCCGCGATCTCACCCGCCTGCTGCCCGGCACCGCCGCCCGATGCGCCGGATCGAAAAGATCACCGGCCGCACCGACGACACGATCATCCTGCGCGGCGTCAACCTCTTCCCCACCCAGATCGAGGAACTGATCCTGCGCACCCCCGACCTGACACCGCATTTCCCGTGCGTGCTGACCCGCGACGGCCGCCTCGACGCGCTAACCGTCCGGGTGGAACGCCGCCCCGAAACCCCTCCCGCGACGGCCGAGCAGGCAGGTCAAGGGCTGACTTCAAAGATCAAAAACAACATCGGGGTCTCCGTACGCGTGGAAGTACTCGAACCGGACGGCGTGGAGCGCTCGATGGGCAAGATGCGACGGATCGTGGACCGGCGCTCCGGTGGCTGAGCGGCCACGCACCGACTAGCCTGAGCGCCGATGGCGGACCGGATCATCCCGAATGGCAGTGGCGCCTGGAGTCATGGCGGCGCCTGGAGTCATGGCGGCGCCTGGAGTCATGGCGGCGCCTGGAGTCATGGCGGCGCCTGGAGCCGTGGCGGCGCCTGGAGCCGTGGCGGCGCCTGGAGCCGTGGCGGCGCCCGGCCCGGCTGTGGCTCTCGAGGCGAGCTTCCGCGGCGGCGCGTGTGCGCGGTCGCCTTCGCGTCCGTGCTGAGCCTTGCCGCGTGCGGGTCGCCGCCACCGGCCGCGGCGCCGACGCCACCGGTCTCCTCGCCGGCAGCCGTCCCGTCCGCCGTGCCCTCGTCCGCGTCCTCGCCGTCGGCCGTGCCCGGCGCGGACTGTGTCGGCCGGACTCTCGGCCGGATGTCGCTCGCCGACCGGGCCGGGCAGGTCCTGATGGTGGGCACCTCGGTGAACGCGCCCGGCGGCCTGGCCAACGCGGTGCAGAAGTACCGCCTCGGCGGGGTCTTCCTGCACGGCCGCAGCACGCACTCGGCCAAGCAACTGCGCACCGGCGTCGCCGCACTCCAGAAGCGGGCCGCCCACCCGCTCCTGATTTCGCTGGACCAGGAGGGCGGCAACGTCCAGACGCTCAAGGGCCGCGACTTCCCGCGCCGGCCCACGGCCGAGAAGCTCGGCGCCGGCCCGGCGAGCAGACTGCGCGACGCCACCAGCGACGAGGCCCGCCGCCTGGCCGCCATCGGCGTGACGATGAACCTGGCCCCGGTGGCCGACACGGTCCCGGCCGCACTGGGCGAAGGCAACCCGCCCATCGGCTTCTGGCACCGCCAGTACGGCTCCGACCCCGCCAAGGTCGCCGCCGCCGTCCGCACCGTGGTGCCGGCCAGCCAGGACGCGGGCGTGCTGACCGTCCTCAAACACTTCCCCGGTCTCGGCCGGGTGCGCGCCAACACGGACACGTCGACCAAGGCCGTGGACAAGACCGCGACCGTCGACGACCCCTACCTGCAGCCGTTCAAGGCCGGCATTCAAGCGGGCTCGGCGGCCGTGATGATGTCGTCCGCGTCCTACCCGGCCCTGGACCGCTCGGCGATCGCCGCCTTCTCCCGGCCGATCGTCACCGGCCTGCTGCGCGACCGCCTCGGCTACCGCGGCCTGATCATGTCGGACGACCTGGGCGCCGGCGTGGCCGTGTTCGCGGTGCCGCCGGGCCAGCGCGCGGTGCGCTTCGTGGCCGCGGGCGGCGACCTGGTGCTCACGATCCGCCCGGCCGACGCGGCCACGATGACCCGCGCACTGACCGAACGAGCCGAGGACGACCCGGCCTTCGACAAGCGACTGACCGAAGCCACCCAGAACGTCCTGCGTACCAAGGAACGGGCCGGTCTGCTCCGCTGCTGAATCCTGTTTGACTCCTCTCGGTCAGCGGTTGGGCGGGGCCGTGCTGCCCCGCACCACGAGTCTCGGGACCAGGACCGTTTCGATGCGCTGGGTGCGGTCCTCGTCCAGGCGGGAGACGGCGGCCAGCACGGCGTTGCGAGCCTGGGCGGGGGCGTCCTGGTTGACCGAGGTCAGGTCGATGTGTGCCAGGCGGGCCAGGGTGCTGTCGTCATACCCGACCACGGAAACATCGCCGGGGACCTCGACGCCGGCCCGGACGAACGCGTCCATCAAACCCACGGCGAGCCGGTCGTTGGATGCCACCACGGCGGTCGGCAGGTCGCCGCTCGTCACCAGCTGGCGGCCCGCGCGTACGCCTCCCTCCTCGGTGTGATCGCCCGGAATGACCTCGCCGCGGAGCCCGGCCCCGCGCATGGCCCGGCGATAGCCGCGACGCCGGGTCGCGGCGACCGCACCGCGACCGCCGTCGACAAAAGCGATCTGGCGGTGTCCGAGATCGATCAGATGGTTGAGCGCCAGGTCGACGCCCACGTCGTCGGCCGGGCGCACGACATCCACCTCGGCGTCGCCGACCATGCGACCGATCACCACACACGGCACCTGGATGGCGAGCCGGTCGAGCACGGCGTCGGAGCAATCGGGACCGAGCAGGATGAGCGCCTCGCAGCGGAAGTCGAGCAGGGTCTCCACGGCACGGTCCTCGTCGCGGTCGCGGGTCAAAGTGGAGAGCACCACCTCGTAACCCGCCTTGTCGGCCTCGGCGTGCAGTTCCTCGACCAGCTCGGCATGGAACGGGTTGCGGACGTCGAGCATCACGCCGAGCAGGTGCCGGCGGCGGCGGGCAAGCAGGCTGGCGGTGCGGTCGGCACGGTAGGCCAGCTCGGCGGCGGCGGACAGGACGCGCTCTCTCGTCTCCGCGCTCGGACCCGGCGCCCCCCGCAGCACCAGGGACACCGACGCCGTCGAGACGCCGGCGCGGGCGGCGACGTCGGCGAGGCGCGGACGCTGATCCACTAAATCACCCCCGGTGACACTCTTGACACGCATCGAGATCGACTCAGATAGTACAGGGGATTTAAAGCGCTTTAAAGACCCCCTCGGAGGTACCCCTCATGACCCAGCAACCCATCGGCGTGGCGGTCATCGGGGCCGGCATGGTCGGCCGCGCACACGCCAACGCCTACCGGAACGCCGCCACCGTCTACGGCCTCGGCCGGCCCGCACCGCGCCTGGTGGCGATCGCCGACCTGCACGAACCGTTCGCCGCCGACGCGGCAGCCCGATACGGCTTCGCACGCGCCGAGACCGACTGGCGGACCGTGGTCGAGGCGCCCGACGTCGACGCGGTCAGCGTGGCCGTGGCCAACAGCCTGCACCGCGAGATCACCGAGGCCGCGCTGGCCGCCGGCAAACACGTGCTCTGCGAGAAGCCGCTGGCGCCGACGATCGCCGAAGCGCAGTCCATGGTGGAGGCCGCGGCCGCCGCGCCCGGGCTGGTCGGCGCGGTCGGTTTCACCTTCCGCCGCTCCCCCGCGATCAATGCGATCAAGCAGCAGGTCGAGCAGAGCCTTGGTCCGGTACGCCACTTCGTCGGCAACTACTGGTGCGACTACGGCTTCGACCCGCAGCGCCCGATGAGCTGGCGATATCTCGGCGGCCCCGGTTCCGGCGTGCTGGCCGACATCGGTAGTCACCTGGTCGACCTGGCCGAGTTCTTCTGCGGCCCGACCTCCGGCGTCCAGGGCACCACCATGGCCACCCTGGTGAAAGACCGGCCCAAGCCGCTCGGGGTCGCGGTCGGCCATGCCGGCGGGGTGCGGGTCAGCACCGAGCGCGCCCCGGTGGAGAACGAGGACGTCTGCACCTTCACCACGGCGTACGCAAACGGCGCGGTCGGCACCTTCTCGCTGTCCAGGGTCGCCTTCGGGCACGCCAACACGCTGCGGTTCGACCTGTTCTGCGAGCGGGGCACGGCCTCGTTCGACCTGACCCGGCCGGCCGAGTTCAGCATCGTCGACCCCGGACCGGCGGCCGAGACCAACGGCGCCCGCACGGTCTTCGTCGGGCCGTGGCACCCCTATCTCGCCGGCGGCCTGCCGATGGACTTCCCGACCGTCGGCCACGGGCAGAACGACTTCTTCGTCTACCAGGCCCGGGCCTTCCTCGACCAGATCGCCGGCCCCGACCAGATCACGGGCCCCGACCAGGTCGCCGGCGACCCGGCGCTGCCGCCCTGCCCCGACCTGGCGCACGGCCTGCACAACCTGCGCGTTCTCGACGCCGTCGTCTCCGCCACCGACAAGCCCGTCCAACTCTGAAGAGGACCGATCCCCCATGAAACTCGGCGCCTACACCGCCTGCCTGCACGACCGTTCCCTCGACGAAACCCTCAAGATCCTCGGTGAGCTCGGCCTGACCAGCGCCGAGATCAACACCGGCGGCTTCATCGCGGCCCCGCACATCCCGATCGACGACATCCTGTCCAGCGCCGCCGCCCGCGAGGACTATCTGGGCCGGTTCACTCAGGCCGGCATCACGTTGACCGGGCTCAACGTCAACGGCAACCCGCTCAACCCCGACCCGCTGGTCGGCCCCAAGCACGCGGCCGACCTGCACCGCACCATCGAGCTGGCGGCGCTGCTCGGCGTCAAGCGGGTGGTCACCATGTCCGGCCTGCCCGGCGCGCACCCCGGTGCCACCGCGGCCAACTGGGTGGTCAACCCCTGGGACAGCCAGTGGCTCAACGTTCTCGACCACCAGTGGAACGAGGTCGCCGTCCCGTTCTGGCGCGACATCCAGGCCCGCGCGGCCGCCGCCGACGTCAAGGTGTGCATCGAGATGCACCCGCACAACCTGGTCTTCAACCCGCCGACCCTGCAGCGCCTCGTCGAGCAGACCGGCGCCACCCACATCGGCGCCGAGATGGACCCGAGCCACCTCTTCTGGCAGGGCATCGACCCGGTGGCCGCGATCGAACACCTGGGCGACCTGGTGTTCCACGCCGCCGCCAAGGACACCCGGATCAACGAGGACAACGTCCGGCTATTCGGCGTGCTCGACGACCGCTTCACCCGCACGTCCGCCGACCGCAATCCGCTCAGCCTGGGCGGCAACAACACCCTCAACCAGTGGCCGGAACGCCCGTCGTGGCAGTTCGTCGCGGTCGGCCGGGGCCACGGCGACGAGTTCTGGGTGCCTTTCCTCCGGGCGCTGCACGCCGTAGACCCCGACATGGCGGTCAACATCGAACACGAGGACACCGAACTCGACCAGTTCGAAGGCCTGCGCGCCGCGGCCGAAAGCCTGACCGCGGCCGCCGGAAAGGCCGGTATCTAGGGCGCGCCGCCGGTTACGCCGAAAACGCCGCCCCTGCAACCTGACAGCCGTAGCGTCGGGAGCCGTGCAACCGCGATCCCCTATGTTCCGGCACGGAGCCGACCTTCCGCGCAACGCCGCCGTGGTCTTCGAGGTGATCAGCTGGATCACCGTGGCCGTCTGCCTCCTGGCCGGGCTGGTCTTCGCCAGCCAGGGCGGCCCCGGCGTGATCGTCGGCATCACCGTGGTCCTCTCGGGATTCGTCTCCGCGGCCCTGTTCCGGGCGATCGCGATCGCGATGCGCTGGATGGCGGCTATGTACGAACTCGCGTCGCGCGGTTTCGAACCGGAGGAGAGCCTCGAACGCCCCCACCGCCGGGCGGCATGACCGGAGAGTGCGGCCACCCACCGGTCTCAGCCTGACCGGCCGTGCGGCGTCGCGCCCTATGCGGACGCGCGCCAGCCGGACCGCCGCGGCCGGGCGGCCGGCCGCGGCCGCCGCGGCGGCCGGCTTTCGCCGGCGCCTCGGCGTGCCGGGTGGGCGGTCTGGTCAGCGGAGGAGTTCGTGGGCTCGGGTCAGGGTGTTGGTGGCTACGTCCCGGCCCAGCCGGATGCCGGCCTCGTCGGCGCTTCGGGTGTGGATGCCGGACCAGACTCGGGCGTCGATGTTCTCCAGACTGGGGAGGTGCCAGTCGGTGTAGGTGCGGGTGACGCCGGGGGCCGACGGGCTGGGGATCGTGTAGGGCTGACGGGCCCGGGGACCGAACAGCACGGTGAGGATCTGTTCGGCCGCGCCGGAGTAGGTGTTGTGGCCGCTCGGGAAGTCGGGATGGGCGGGGGTGTTGTGCAGCGGAAGCCAGGACGGGTCGGGGTTGACGGCCGCGTTGCGGATCGCGGTCACCGGGCGCCAGGTCTGGTAGTGGTACTTCGCTTCCGAGGTGGCGATCTGCGTGTCCACCAGGGCTACGTGGAACAGGGCCACCAGCCGGGTCCGGCTGAGTGTCGACGTGGGTGACTGTTCGACGGCGGCGCGCAACACCGGGGTGTAGAGCACGAAGGACGAGCCGAGCCAGAACGTGGCGGTGTCGGTCTGCGCCTGTGTGCGGGCCGTACTGCCGGCCGCGCCGTAGGTGCGGACCTCCGCCAGGTCGGCCTCGTAGCGCGCCGAACCGAGAGCCGGCGGCGGTGCGGGGCGGAACTGGGCGGCGCCGCGCAACAGGAACGGGCGGGCCAGCCGGTTGCCGTACTGGGTCGCGGCGGCGTAGGCGGACGGGGTCGGCTGCCACACGCCGGGCGCGGGCGGTGGCACCGGGAACGCGGCGTTCACCGAGGCCGAGTCCAGGCCGTCGCCGGTCCGCTCCTCGATCAGGCGGTCCGCGGCGGCACGGCCGGCGGCCAGACCGCGGTCCTTGGCCTTGCCGTCCGGCAGGGCGGCCAGGTCGGCTTCGAGTACCGCGTCCACCGCCGCCGCCTGGGTCGGCACGAGCGCCACCAGCGACTCGTGAACGGCACCGGCCAGTGCGGCACGGCGGTACACCGGCGAGGACGAGCCGGTCTGCGCGCGGGCGGCGGCCAGCCACGCGATCGCCCAGGTCCGGCTGTTGGTGACCTGCGTCGTCGCTCCGCCCGCGGCAATCGCCGCGGCGGTCGCGTCATACCAGGTCAGCACCGCATGGCCAGCCCGAGAAGCCGATCCGGCGACGACCGATCCCGCGGCGGCCGGCCCGGCGGCCGTGGTGGCGGCCAAGGCCACCGCGCCCAGCAGCACCACGGCGGCGCGCAGTGGCCGGGAACTCATGGAGAGCATTCGTATTACCTCCTGCATCTATGGGAGATGTAGGCGATAGCTTTCTATCGATACCGCCAGGAGGTCAACGGCCCGCGCGAAACTGTATAAATTGGAACATCGACTCAACACTGTCCCCGCCTCCGGCCCATCCGTGACCACCGGGCTGACGGCCCCGGCCACACGAAGATCTCCAGCCCGAGCTGGCATAAGGCCGACCTGGAGAATGGGAACGAAGTCACCGAAGTCGCACTACAGTCCGAGGTAGGGACGGGCTCGAAGAAGGTGGGCTGAGGTGACCAAGTCGGCACGGATCGAGCGACTACCGAAGAAAATCTACGAGGCAGAGCTGTTCCGTCTGCAAGGTGAACTCGTCAAGCTGCAGGAATGGGTCAAGGTCGAGGGCGCCCGGGTCGTGGTCGTCTTCGAGGGCCGGGATGCGGCCGGCAAGGGCAGCACGATCAAGCGGGTCGCCGAGTATCTCAATCCACGCCTTGCGCGCATCGCCGCGTTGCCGGCGCCGACCGAGCGCGAACGCGGCCAATGGTATTTCCAGCGCTACATCGAGCACTTCCCGGCCGCTGGGCAGATCGTGCTGTTCGACCGGAGCTGGTACAACCGGGCCGGAGTAGAGCGGGTGATGGGCTTCTGCAGCAAGGAAGAGTACATGCGCTTCCTGCATCAGTGCCCGATCTTCGAACGACTGCTGACCGAGGACGGGATCCTGCTCCGCAAGTACTGGTTCTCAGTCAGCGATCACGAGCAGGAGGAGCGGTTCCGCTCCCGGCTGCAGGACCCGATGCGGCGCTGGAAACTTTCCCCGATGGACCTCGAATCGATCAGCCGATGGGAGGACTACTCCCGGGCCAAGGACGAGATGTTCATGCACACCGACATCCCCGAGGCGCCCTGGCACGTCGTCGAGAGCGAGGACAAACGCCGAGCCCGGATAAACATGATCGCCCACCTGCTATCCACGATCCGCTACCACGAGGTGCAACGAGTGCCGCTGTCGCTGCCACCCCGGCCACCGTCGAGCGGCTATCGCCGGACCCCGCGCGAAATGCAAACGCTCGTGCCGGACCATGCCGCATCGTTGCCGGCGGTCGCTGAGCCCTCAGCCAAGTCGAAGAGCAGACAGTCGCGCCGACGACACCCATGAAAGCCGCTTCCAGAACCGGTTCGTGACGGTTGCTGGTGCTGTGCTGCCGGTGCGGGCGCGTCAGAGATCCGGCAGATAGCCGCCGAGGACCTGGGCGCCGGTTACATGGATGTCGTCGAGTGTCCGGAAGGGCCCGCCGGGAGGTTGGCTGCCGCCCGAGGGCCAGAGGCTGACGGGGCGACGATCGCTGGACATGGCGGTGGCCGACCAGGGCCCGGAGCCGTTTCTACGGTGACGTGAACGGATGGCGAAGTCGATGCATCGCCTCCTGACCGCGGTCCGAGGCGCGCAGCACTGGTGTGATGTCCTCAGCGGCGGGTGGAGCGAGGAACGGTGTCAACCTTCCGCCGGCCGCGATCGGGGTCGAGGATCGGAAACGCGAAGGGTCGGAAAGCGGGCGGGGAACGAGCGCGTACGGCGCCTTGGTGGTCATCGTCATTGAGCCTTCCTCGAACGGTACGTCGCAGCGGAGCGCGGGCCACAAAAAGGTCCGTGAATCAAGTCGGAAAGGATAGGAATATCGATGTGGAAGCCGCACGCCGAGAATTGGGCGAAAGTCGGGGCCGCCTATATCCTGACTGATGAGCGACTTCACGATGCAGCAATGTCTTTTCTTGGCGAGCTGTCAGAATCCGCACTGTGCGGACTCTCACGCCGCCGCGTTGATCACCCGCGTCGCCTCGACGCGGACAACGAGAAAGCGCCTGGACGGGCTTTAGACAACCCATCAGGCGCTGGGAACGTCTACGGAAATCACAACCGCAACGTGGCAACGGTAGCACATAAATCGGCGGGGCTGCTCCGGCATTTCGCCAGCGGCATCGGGTATGCGGGAAACAACGTGAGGAGACGACCATGTCTGACAACCCTGAAATGATCATTCGGTTCCACCCGGTGGGCGGTGAGGACGTGGCCGTGCTGACCAGTGACTTTCCGGGGCGGGACGAAGCGATCGAGGCGATCGCCCGGGCGCTGGACGAGCGACGTGCCTTGATCCTCACCCGTGCCAGGTACAACCGGGAGGGGGACGAGAACGCTGTACTCGTCAACCTGGCCAACGTGGTCTCGGTTCGGGTGGCACGACAGGACAGCGCGACGAGCGGCCACTACCTGTAGCTACGTGATCCAGCTCGGGACATGGCTCCCACCCCAGGCTACCGAGTGGCAGGCGAGGGCAGCCGCAGCGGTGGCCGACGCGGTGGCCACCGTGTCGGCGGTCGCGGCGCGTCACGGGCCACGTTGGCCATGGATTCGCGCATCCGGCGGCACGCGTGGCCGACAGCGGCACGCCTGTCGAGCGGAGCGCTCAGAGTAGGCTGAGGATTTTCGAGGCGCTGCGGAAACCGCGATCTCATCGGTATCCCGATCGCCTCATCGACATCCGCCAGGCCGTCTCCCCGGACAGGAATGAGTCGCCTCATGCGCTATCTCAGCGACGTCAACTTGCGTGCTGTTCTCAGTATCCTGGTGGCCCGCGGGGGCGGAACGGTTGACATTTCGAACGCGGAACTGTATGACGCGATGCTGCCCGGCGACGGACGAAGCGAAGGATTCGCAATCAAGGAGACGAGCACGGGGATTCGGATCTCTCTGGCCACCGGCCGGGACACCGAAACGCCCGGCCGGCAATGAGCCGCCAGGTCGCCCGGGGATCGCGCGGCACCGACCGGATCGCCCCGCCAGGGGGCTTGCTCATCCTCCCACTACCCGACGGCGAACGGGATCGACCCTGAGCAGAATCGAAATCGGCGGCATGCGGGACGCCTCGGCGTGCCGGCCCCTGCGTCTCGTGCCCCGTACCTGCGGCCTGGCGCCCGTTCAGCTGACCGTGCCGAGAGGCTCCTGGTTGTCGGACTCCGGCAGTTCGGTGTCGGAACGGGCCGGAGCCGGGCTGATCCACTGAGCAAGCAGCACGGTGGCGTCGTCCTGGAGGCAGTCGTCCTGATGGTCGAGGATCGCGTGGACCAGCCGGCGGGTGGTCTCCGGCAACGGCAGTTGGTCGGCGATGGCCTTGACCGTGAAGTCGACGAGCCGGTCGATGCCGAACGGCTCCCCGTCGCTGGAGCGGGCCTCGATGATGCCGTCGGTGTAGAGCAGAACGTGGTCACCCGGCTCGAGGGCCTCCTCGACGACGAGCGGCGGCCGGTGATGACCGAGCGAGACGGGCAAGGCGGTCGGAGTTGGTAGCACCTTGACCGCCCTGCCTTGGCGGATGACCACACCGCTGGGGTGCCCGGCGGAGATCACCCGCAGCTCCCCGGTACGCTGGTCGAGTTCCGCCAGCACAGCGGTGATCAGGCCCCACCGGTCATGGTCCTGAACGGCCCGGTCGATGCGGTGATACGTACCTATCAGATCAAGGCCTGCGCGGCGCGCGTTGCGGTAGGCCGCCAGCGCGAGCGAAGCCAGCATGACCGCCCGCATCCCGCCCGACGAGCCGTGGCCCACGGCGTCGAACAGCGCCAAATGCGCGATGTCGCCGTTGACGGCGTAGTCGAAGGCGTCACCGCCGACGTCGTAGCACGGCTCCAGGATCCCGCTGATCATCAGATGGCCGGTGGAGAACGTCAGCGGCGGTAACTGGGCGCGCAACATCTCCGCCGCCAACAGCATTGGCTCCCGGCGGCGCAGCCGTTCGATGGTGTCGCTGTAGAGGTCGCGAGTGACAAGTAACTCGGCCAGCAACGCCGCGACCGTCGCGCAGTCCTCCACCGTCGGCTCCCCCAGGGGGCCGGCAAGCACGACTTCCAGGACACCGAGGCGTTCGGCTCCGTTGATCAGCGGCACCCACAGCCGGACACCGCCGGCTGTGGCATCGCTCACGCAGGCGGCGACCGTGGTGAACGCGCGCCCCGCGAAGGTCCCGTCGATCATGAACCGATCGCGGGCCGGGGCTTCCCCGGCAACCAGGGGCAGCAGCTCACGCTGCTGGTGATCCACCAGATAAATGATCATGGCGGTAGCGCCGACGAGCGGGGCGGCTCGCATCGCCATCTGCGGAAGGTCGTCCGGCCGGGCATGGTGCGACTGCCGCAGTAGCCGGCCCAGGGCTTCGATCCCGCTCACTGAAACCCTCCTGAACACGACGCCAGCAGTCGCCGGCCGGCACGACCGCACGCGGACGGAGACGGCCGGCCGCCCCGGGAGATCACGCGGGTAAACGCGGATCGTCAACCGTGAGCAGCCGGCCGCCACCAAGCCCGGCGACTCCGAACCGGAGGAACCGGGCCGCTTGGTTACAGCGGGCGGATGTTCGCCGCCTGCAGGCCCTTGGCGCCCTGCTCGACGTCGAACTCGACACGCTGGTTCTCGTCGAGACTGCGGAAACCGGACGTCGCGATCGCCGAGAAATGCGCGAACACGTCGGCGCCGCCGTCATCCTGAGTGATGAAACCGAATCCCTTGTCGCCGTTGAACCACTTGACGGTGCCGGTGGCCATGCTTTTCTCCTGTCGACTCGTGAAGAGGCGCACCTTGCGCCACCTCGCGTCGCCGCGCTGATCACCGTGTACCGACGAAACCAAAAACGCCTGACGGGCTGAGACCCATCAGGCGTTGAAAACGTCCAAGGAAATCAATACTGCAACTTGGTCAACGTAGCACAGGAACGACTCACCCGGTAATCAGGCGCGTGCCACGCGCAACGGGGCGCCCACTCGTGGAGATACCGCAGCGCCTGCCGGTAGGACGCGACGAGGCTGGTCTCCTCGTACGGCACCCCGATGTCGGCGCAGTACTGCCGCACGATCGGCTGAGCCTTCCGCAGGTTCGGCGTGGGCATGCCAGGGAACAGGTGGTGTTCGATCTGATAGTTGAGGCCGCCGAGGGCAATGTCGGTGAACCGGCCGCCGCGTACGTTGCGGGAGGTGAGCACCTGCTTGCGCAGGTAGTCCTCGTCGCCTGCCGGGTGCGGCATGCCGTTGTGGTTGGGCGCGAACGTCATGCCCAGGTAGACGCCGGAGGCCTTCGACGTCGACGTGGTCGATGCGATCGACAACGGGCCGGCGCTGACAAGGTGGTGAGCAAGCACATCAACAACATCTTCGCCAAGCTCGGGATGACGCCGTCCGACGACGACAACCGCCGGGTCATGGCCAGGCCTCGGCGCGGCGAATGGTGCGCTCGGCTGGTCTAGATTGGATGACATGGCGGATACGGTGTTGCGTGTCAGACTCATCGGCGGCGACCGTATGGACATCGCATACGACGAACCGGGCGCCTCCGACGAAAACGAGGTCGTTGAACACGTCATCTCGACGTTGGCGCAGGATTCGGGGGTGCTGCGCGGCAAACACGGTGATCGGCTCATCGTGCTCTACGGCCGAGGCGTCGCCGCCGTCGAGGTTGCACCTCGCGGTGCGGTGCTCTGACGGACGTCCGGAACGTCATCTGCTCGGCTGAGCCTCCAGCTTCAGCGGGTGCCGGCCCCGGCATCGTCACCGGCGCCCCGGTCGCCGGGCAGCCGGTAGGCGTGGGGCCCGGTCACCGACCGATCACCCAGCAACCGTTCGGCCGGACGCCGAAGTAGGGCGGCGAGCTCCAGTTCCGCGTAACTGGGCCGCGAATGTTCAACCTGATCCGGTACGTCGTAGTCAACGTCACACCCCGACTCGAGCCGGACGTCGGCGACCCGCCGCCGGACAATGTCCAGAATCCAATTCGTGACGCCGGATCCGGATTCCCTGTGACAGCCCGCCAGCAGCCGGGGTGGCCGCCTGAGCGTCGATCTCCCGCTGGTCAGCCTCCTTCTCACGCCGCCCGGCCCTGCAGGTCGATCTCCCAATGATCGGCTTCAGCCTCCCGCCCGCCCGTCAGCGGCACGCTCGCGGCCGGCGAGGCGCTGCTCACGCTCGTCCAGAAGCCGCACGCGCCGGCCGAGTCCTCGCCGTCGACCGGACCGGTACCCATGCACTCACGGTAGTCCAGAACGGGCCCGATCACTCCGTCGGCGTCCGCGCATATGGTTTCGCACTCCCGCGCCGGCCCCGGCCGGTCTTCCTTTCGCGCCGGGCTCCAGACGGAGGCGACGGGCCGGCACTCCAGCGTGCGTTCACGGCTACGAAGAGTAGAGTTCGGCTGGTCATGGTATCGCCGTGGCAAACCTGTCGGCTATGCCGCCCCGTGCCCGACGCGGGCGCCCTCAGGATCCGCCCTGGCCGACCCCCGATCATCATGACTTTCGCCGTTCTCATCGCTTCCGCTCCTGCTGGCGTATCGAGTCACCAGACGTGACCGGGCCGGGACGAGCCATCCCGCCCGACCGACTCTGGAGGCTGAGATGCCTGTCGTCCCGGACTGTTCCCGACCGGGCGAGCCCGCGCCGCGTGCCGGCCGCCGCTCGCTTCGCCTGTCCAGGCTGATGCTGCTGGCCGGGGCTTTGTCGGCAACTGCCGGGACTGGGAACCCCGACCAGCCGGCGGTCACCGGCGACCGCTCCGCCGACGAGGCCATGAGCATCCCGGACCGGGCGATGCTGCAGGCCACCGAGCTGTACGGCGCCACGACCGCGGTGCTCGACGACGACCGCTGGGCGCACGTCCGGCCTCCCCAGCCGTGCGCCGACGGCGCCTACCCCAGTGCGGTGCTGTGCCGGGGCTCGCGCGCCGTCACGGCCGTCGTCGAGGTCAACGGAACACCCGCCGTCGCCGTGGAGTATGTGGCCGTCTTCCGGTCCAACGGCGCCCGCCGATACGTCCGCGATCTGCACCGGGCGCTGGACGGCTGCCGCGGTATCGACGCACAGGGCACCTGGAAGATCCTTGACACCGGGTTGGCGAGCCGGGAGTCGCTGCTGCTGCGGCTACGCCAGAAGTGGGAGCATGCCGGAGAGACCGCGACGAAGAACACCTTCGTCGCCGTGGCTCGGGTCGGACGCGTACTTGTGGTGGTCGCCGACGTCGGGTGGGAAGCCGGCGACGGCCACCGTGACCTGGTGGAGGCGTTGATCGGTCCGGCATTGCGGCGCGCGAACCTCCTTCTCTGACGGCGAGCTACGCAGCCAGGCTCGTCCACCGCAGCGGCCTACCCGTGCCGGCAGCGGCAACGGCGGTTGGGCGGTCTTCGCCCGGGCATGCAACGGCTCGCTGAAGTCCGGTAGACGCACCCCCATTGATGCGAGGTTCAGACCATGCGCGCACCGACATCATCCCTCCACCCAAGAACCGGTGCGTTGCGGTCGGCTGTCATCGTCAACCCCGTGAAGGTGCCGGACCGGGATGTCCTGCACCGGACCATCGTCGACGCGCTGACTGCCGCTGGATGGCCGGAGCCGATGTGGTTGGAGACCACGGTCGGCGATCCAGGATCCGGCCAGGCACGCCAAGCCGTCCGGGACGGTGCCGAACTCGTCTTCGCCTGCGGCGGCGACGGCACGGTGATGTCCTGTGTGACGGTCCTGGCAGGAACCGACATCGCCCTTGCCGTGCTCCCCGCCGGCATCAGCAATCTGCTGGCCGCCAGCCTCGGGCTCACCGGCGACGTCGCAGCCGGCATCGAGGTCGTACTCCAAGGCGGACGCCGCCGCATCGACGTCGGCTGCGTCGGCGAGCAGAGCTTCGCCGTGATGGCCGGGATGGGTTTCGACGTCCAGATGCTCGTCGCGACCAACGACGACACCGCGAGCAAACCCGTAGGCTGGCTCGCCTGGTTTGCCGGGGCGGTCCGGCACCTGCGGGATCGTCCCATGCGGATCCGGCTCATCCTCGATGACCGGCTGTCGTTCAACCGCCGCCCCTGCGCCGTGATCGTCGGCAACGCCGGGCGGCTCCGAGGCGGGATGCGGCTGCTCGACGATGCCCCACCCGAAGACGGGCTCCTCGACGTGACCGTTCTGAGCCCGAGAACCCTTGGACATTGGCTCTCACCCGGCTGGGCCGTGCTCCGCCGCAAGGAAGTCGTCCCCTGCATGGAGACCTTCACCGCCAGCCGGGTGGAGATCCGCAGCAACCGGGTCCAGCCACGCCAGCTCGACGGCGACCCGATCGAGTCCGGCAAGCAACTGCTCGTCACCGTACGGCCCCAAGCTTTGCTGCTCTGCGTGCCGTGCCCCACCACCGATCCCGGCGTCGCGACTGCGGGTGGCGACCCGAGCGCGATTCAGCATCGCGTCCATCGCGTCGATAAGAGGATGTGATGTCTGCGGGGACGGCAAGGGAGCTCAGCGATGACGGGTAGAAGCACCTTCAGCAGCCATCTTCTCGCCGGATTCGCATTGACCGTGGGATTGACCGTGCTGATGGGAGCGGCATCGGTGACCGCCTTGACGACGGTGACCCGCAGCAAGGATGCCGTGGTCACCTCTGCTATCCGTCAGCTGTCCCACGGACGGCAACTGAGCACGGCCGCAGAACAGCGCATTGGCAACTTCCGGATCTTTCTGCTCACCGGAGCGGCCGAGGATCTGGCGGCCATCGCGGAGAACCGCAGCCAGTTCCACCGCCAAGCCGCCGAGCTCGGCACCCTGTTCACCGATCCGGTGAAGCTGGGATTACTCAACGAGGTCGCCGACGCGGAGACAACCTACACGGCCGCGCTGGACCGCACCATCGAACTGCGTAAAGCGATCACGAACCTCGAGCAGGTCGCACAGCTCAACGCCGAGCAGGTCTCGCCGGCTCGCCGCGGCCTGCAGCAGGCCATCGGTAACCTCATCAACCGGGTCCAAGCCGACCTTAGCACCGCACGCGAGGCTTCCTCACGAACCGCCACCGAAGCCATAGCGGTGATCTGCGCCTTGGGCACCGCGGCCGTCATCTGCGCCGTGGTGATCGCACGGCGGCTCAACCGGGGACTGCGCCGCAAGGTGGGCGCCGCGGTCGGGCAGATCCAAAGCTCGTCCCAGGAGCTCGAAACGACCGCCGAGCGACAGGCCTCCGGCAGCCGGGACCAGGCCGGCGCGATGAACGAGATCACTACGACGATCACCGAGCTGCTGATCACCTCGCGGCAGATCGCGGACAACGCCCACCGAGTCTCCAAGATCGCCGAGGACACTGCTCAGGCGGCGCAGAACGGCGGCGCGACCATCGACCAGACCCGGGCCTCGATCGCTGCCATCCGCACCCAGATGGACCAGATCGTGCAGCACATGCTCGTACTCGGCGAGAAGTCACAGCAGATCGGCGGCGTCGTCGACCTCGTCTCCGAGCTGGCCGAACAGACCAACATCCTGGCCATCAACGCCGCCATCGAGGCCAGCGGCGCCGGCGAGCACGGCCGCCGGTTCGCGGTAGTGGCGGAGGAGATACGCAAACTCGCCGACCGCACCACCGAATCAGCCAAACAGATCCGCACCCTCATCGACGACGTACGCGGCGCCGTCAACACGACCGTCACGGCCACCGAGATCGGCACCGGGGCCGTCGACACCGGCGTGCGGCAGTTCGGCGACGCGACCACAGCCTTCCGCCGCATCACCCACCTGGTATCCACGGCCAACGACGCCAGCCGCGAGATAGAACTGTCCACCAAGCAGCAGAGCTCCGCCGTCGAACAGGTCAACACGGCCGCCGCCGACACCGCCCGGGTGACGCGGGAAACCCAGACCACCGCCGTCCAGACCAAGCACACCGCGACCCACCTGTCGTCTCTTTCCAACGACCTGCAGAAACTCGTCGGCACCGGCTACCGCTGAACGCCACTCCGGCATACGGCCCAGCGGGTCATCGGGCGGGAACGTGACCGGGCGTCTGGCCTCACGCGACGTTGCGTGCATGACCTGGTACGGGAAGTGCAACCGCACGCACGTACGGGCTGACGTCGAATTTGTGAGAACGGAGTCGGCGAGTTGCCAGGCCACCCACATCCGGCGACTGCCAGGCGTGACATCGGCCGGTTCGCCGGCGAACTGGTGATCGACGGCCCAGGTGTGCAGCACCGAGCGCAGGCGGCTGGGACCGGCAACCCCGGACAGAACCAGCTCGTGGTCGATGTCTCGGCGTGCGCTTACCTCGGACAACACAACTGCGTCTACCCCTGCACAGGCACCTACACCAGACTGGGGAATCCGCTCGGACCGGACCTAGCGCGGCGACTTTGACGGTGACGCGGTCGTGGGCGTACGGCTGGGGTTCGAAGGGTGTCGCAGCCGCCGCATCGTCTCGGTAATGCGGTCGGACCGGCGGTCCGGGTAGCGCAGCAGCAGTTGTCCGTTCGCCCGTTCGCTGCGTCATACTGACGTCGACCGGCCATCGCGATCATCATGGCCTACTGGCGCGGGTTCCTGGCCACGGCGTACACACGCCGCCCTGCAGACGGCGAGGAAGAGGTAGGTACCGTGACTGCTGACGGACCTGGAGCCGTCACGTCGCTGCCAGCCCACGACGGCCAACCCGCCGGTCCCGTGGCTGACTCATCGGTGGCAGGCATCGTCATCCTGCTGATCGAGGACGACCCCGGTGACGCTGTCCTGGTCCGGGAGTACCTCGCCGACAGCGACCTCGACGCCCGCCTGCACCATGTCGGCACCCTCGCCCAAGCCACCGGCATCGAGTACGAGCCGGAGTGCATCCTGCTGGACCTGCACCTGCCGGACGGTCAAGGACTCGACGCGCTGCGCCACGTCTTGCACCGGTGGCCGCACACCGCCCTGCTGGTGCTCACCGGCCTCAACGACACTGCGATGGGCTCCGCCGCGGTCGCCGCCGGCGCCCAGGACTACCTGCTCAAAAGTCAGGTCGACGCAGCGGTTCTGGCACGAACCGTCCGATATGCGGTGCAGCGTAAACGCGTCCAGACCGCCGAACGCACGCTGCGCGACAGCCGGCTGCAAGCAGACGAGAACACCCGCCTGCAACGCGGCCTGCTCCCCAAACCGTTACTGGCCGACGCGACCGTGACCGTGGTCAGCCGCTACCTGCCCGGCCAGCAGCGCTCCCTGCTCGGCGGCGACTTCTACGACGTCGTGCAGACACCCGACGGGATCATCCACGCCCTCATCGGCGACGTCTGCGGCAACGGGCCTGACGAAGCCGCGCTCGGCGTCGGCCTGCGGTTCGGCTGGCGCACTCTGACCCTGGCCGGCGTGCGCAAGGCCGACCGGATGCGCCTGCTCGAGCAGGTTCTGGTCGCCGAACGACCACACGACGGCATGTTCGCCACCGTCTGCACCGTCGGCATCACCCCCGGCCGCCCCGGCATCATCCTGCTCAGCGCCGGGCATCCCGCCCCACTGATCATCACCCGGGACGGCGCCTACCCCGCCCCGATCGCCTACGGCACCGGCCTGGGCATGGCACCCGGACGGGGACGATGGCAAGAGTCATCGATCACCGTGCCCGCCGGTGCCGGACTGCTGCTGTACACCGACGGCGTCATCGAAAGCTTCTGCGACGACGGCACCCGCCTCGGGGAGGAACGCTTCGTCCAGCTCGCGACCCGCCTGACCACCATCGAAGACCCCGACCAGTACATCGATGCGCTACTCACCGAGATCCAACACTCCGATGCAGGCCGGCACAGCGACGACACTGCCGTGCTCTACCTAAGATGGCCCCACCAGCCGGCCACTACGGCAGAGGCGGACGAGCCGCTGACGGCTACCACCCGGCTCAGTGACGCGGGTGCGGACCTGCCGGAGTAGGGATATGCCTGCCAGGCACGCTCAATGCCATGACGGCGACGTCGTCCTCAACTTCCTCGAAGGTGGCGAGAAGCTCGACGAGGGCGCGAACGGCGGCGGCGGCCTCGGTCGGGCCCTGATTCCGGACGTAGTCCCGCAATGCTTCGTCGCCGAAGCGTTCGCCGTGCGGTCCGGTTCGCGCCTCGGTCAGTCCGTCGCTGTACAGGATGAGCGTGTCACCCGGATCCAGCCGCACCGTGCGGGTCGCCAGACGAGGTTCGGCCATGATGCCGATCAGGGCGCCGCCTTCGGTCAACTGGTAATCGGTGGCGCCGTTCGCCCGGCTCAGGAGGGCGGGTGGATGTCCGCCGGCGGCGATCGTGGCTCGGTAGCCGACGCCCTGCTTCTCGAGGACACCGAAGATGACGGTGCAGTGCCGGTGCGCCTGGGTGCGGTACTCCTGGAACAGCACGGCGTTGAGGTTCGCCAAGACCGCGGTGGGGTCGGGATCGTAGACGGCGGCGGCGCGCAGCGTGTACCTGGCGGCGGCTGTCACGGCCGCGGCCCCGATGCCTTTGCCGCGTACGTCTCCAAGAAAGAAAGCCCACCGGTCGCCGGGCAGGGGGAACAGATCGTAGAAGTCGCCGCCCACCTCGTCGGGCGAAGCCATGTGGTAATGAGCAGCGGTCGCCATACCGGGCGGAACCGCCAGCGTGGCGGGCAGCAAACTGCGCTGTAATCCGGTCACGAGTAGGCGCAGCCGTGCCCGGTCTTGATCAGCACGGTGTCGCGCGCTGAGCAACTCCTGCTCATAGGCCCGCCGTTCGCGGGCGTCGAAAACGGTGGTCCGAATCAGCCGGGGCTCACCGTCGCCGCCGGTTTTGACGGTGGAGGTGACCAGCACCGGCACCGGGGTTCCGTCGGCGGTGAGCAGTTCCAGCGCAATGCCGCTGACCTGGCCCTGCATCCGCAGCAGGGGGGCGAGATGCGTCTCATGGTAGAGGCGGCTGCCAACCGCCAGCAGGTCGACGAAACGGCGCCGGCCGACCACGTCTTCGCGGGCGTGGCCCAGCCAGTCGAGCAAGGTGGCGTTGACCTTGGCGATCGTGCCGTCCAGCAGGGTGGAGAGAAAGCCGCACGGTGCGTTGTCGTACAGGTCGTCGATGTCGTCCTCCAGCAACGCCGGGAACCTGACGTCATCGGGTGACCGACGTATCGCCGGCGGCGTGGGGTCATGGTGCCGCCGAGCGGACTCGCTCATGATCCTCCCGCGCGTGCGGCGGGCCGGCGATGTCGCTTCACCATACGATCTTTGCACCGGCCGCACCCACGGTCGACACCTCGACCCAACGAACGCACTCACGCCCAGCCGGTCATCGGGCCGCCACGCGCAGAGCGGCGGCGGAGCTGTCATTACGTTTCGCGGCGAGGCGGACAGGGTCGGGCCAGCGCACGTCGTGGACCCAGCCGAGTTTCTCGAAAACCCAGATCAGGCGGGCACCCGGGTCGATCTGGCCGCGCAGGACGCCGTGCCGGGCGCCCGTCGGATCGGCGTGATGGCTGTTGTGCCAGCTCTCCCCGAACGACAGGATCGCCAGAGGCCAGAAGTTGGTGGCCTTGTCCTTGCTGTTGAACGGGCGCTCACCGACGACGTGGCAGATGGAGTTCACCGACCAGGTCACGTGATGCAGCAGAGCCATGCGCACCAGCCCGGCCCAGAAGAAGCCGGTGAGCGCACCGGTCCAACTGCTTGTCACCAGGCCACCGATCAGAGCAGGCAGCAGCAGAGAGACGGCGAACAGCGGAAGGAAGAGCCGGTCGACGATGCGGATGCCGCGATCGGCCAGCAAATCCGGTGCGAACCGGGCCTTGTTGGTGACTTCCTTGTTGAAGAACCAGCCGCAATGCGCATAGAACAGGCCCTTGGCGAGGGCACGGACGCCGGTGCCGTACCGCCACGGGGAATGCGGGTCGCCTTCGCGGTCGGTGAAAGCGTGATGCCGGCGGTGGTCGGCGACCCATTCGGTCGGCGGTCCCTCCACGGCGAGGGATCCGGCGACGGCGAGCACGAGGCGCAGCGGCCGGTTGGCTTTGAACGAGCCGTGCGTCAGATAACGGTGGAAACCGACGGTGACCCCGGCCACGGCGATCAGGTAGCCGGCGACGGCCATTCCGGCGTCCAGAGCGGAAAGGCCCCAGCCCCAGGCGACCGGGATGGCGGCGAGCAACGCGACGAACGGAGCGACGACGAAGACCCACAACATCGCCACCGCCGCGGTGGACTGCGTCGCCTCGATCATCGGCTTGGGACCGGGCTGGATGCCATCACCGCGGACGGCGGCTGGGACAGAAACGGATGCGCTCATCGCGCGACTCCTCAGATCTGGCCGGCCTCGCACGTCGACGCCTCTCGTCGCGTCGAACGGTTAGACCGGTACGACAGGTACAGATGGGCCGCGGGAGTCTGGGCGGCCGCCGGACGGCTGTGCAGCGAGGCCGGCGTTCAGCGTGGTAGCGCTTTCGTACCCCGCCTCGACCGCCGCAAACGGCCGCTCGTGGAGGAATCGTCGCTTCGCCACCATCATCGAACAGGCCAAAGGCATCGTGGCTCAAGCTCGCGGCGTCAGTCCCGAGGAAGCGTTCGTGCTGATCCGTGACTTCTCGCGCCGCAACAACCGACGTTTGGGCGAGGTGGCGGACACCATCGTCACCGCACTTCCCGGCCTCCCGGACCTGGGGAGTCCGTAGCTCTGCGGCCGTGCCGGTCACCCCTGCAGCAAGTCGTCGACCGGTTCAGGCGCGTACGGTGGGAGGACACCGGCTTCTCGACGTCTCCTCCGACGAGCGCATCGCGCGCCCGCCTTCGATGGCGCGGATGTCGCCGACAGGAAGGCAATTCGATGCCCGAGACCACGATGACCCGCACCCCCCGAGCGCCGGACGACGCCGTACGCCTGCGCCTGGACCCGGTACCGTCCCGAACCACCGTCCTCGACGGCGCCTGGTGGCCGCGGTCGACCGACGTCGTCGCCGAACTTCCAGCGCTGGTGGAAGCACTCGCCGATCTGCGCGGCGAGATCACCCACGTGCTGTTGAACGCCGGTGAATGGGATCTTCCGCACCCGCGCCGGGCCGCCTCCGGCCACCGGACGATACGGCTCGGCTGGTACACCTCCCAGCCAGCCGGATTGATCACCGTCATGAGCGACTTCGGACGGGACCGTTTCGATCTGCTGGTCGTGCCGCCGGACGCCAGCCCGGCATCGGCAGACGGCGCACTGACCGCCGCGGCCGACCCGATCGACCGCCGCCGCACGCCGGAACTTCTCTCCGGAATCGATCACGTCAGCTGAGCGACGCCCGTACCCCCACCCCGATTTCCTTTGATGTCGAAACGGAGGCTGGGCGGTGAGCGTCGAGGCGTACGTGGTCTTTGTCCTCGCCGCCGTCGCCGTGGTCGTTTCGGTGCGGTGGGTCGCCAACCGGACCGGTCTGCCCGCCGCCGCGCTGTTGCCGCTCCTCGGGATCGGCTACGCACTACTGCCCGGCCCCAACATCTCGCTCGACCCGGACGTCGTCCTGACGCTCGTGCTGCCGCCGTTGCTGTACAGCGCCGCCCTGAATTCGTCACTGCTCGCGATCCGGCGCAACCTGCGCACGATCATCAGCCTGTCGGTGACTCTCGTTCTAATCACCGCGCTGACGATCGGCGTGGGCTTCTCGTTGTTCGTCACCGGCGCGACCTTGGCCGCCGGTATCGCGGTCGGCGCGGCCGTCGCACCGCCCGACCCGGTGGCTGCGCTGGCGGTCGGGCGCAAGATCGGGTTACCTCCGCGCATCCTCACGCTGATTCAGGGTGAGGGGCTGCTCAACGACGCCACCGCCCTCACGATCCTGGGCGTCGCCGTAGCCGCGGCTACCGGGGACGGTTTCTCGGCGCCGTCCGCACTTGGCCGATTCCTGGCCGTCGCGGCCGGTGGCGCCGCCGCCGGATGGCTGGTCAGCTACGCCGTCCGCCTTCTCTCCCGGCCGTTGGCCGGCGATCCGCTGATGGCGAACGCCGTTTCGCTCGCCACGCCGTTCGCCGCCTATCTGCTCGCGGAACGGTTGCATGTCTCCGGCGTGCTGGCGGTGGTCGTCGCCGGGCTGATCGTCGGCCATCACACCCCTCGCTCGGCCTCGGGGGCGGGTCGGCTGCAAACGAGCGCGGTCTGGCGGCTGGTCGACTTCCTGCTCGAAGGCTTCGTGTTCCTGCTGATCGGTCAGCAACTTCCCGCAGTCGTCCGCGGCCTCGCCCAGTACGACACCGCCACCATAGTCATCGCCGTCGCGATCACCGTTGGTGCCGTGTTGCTGCTGCGGCCCCTGTGGCTGGTGCTGACCCAGTCACTGCCCCGCTCGCTGCACACCTGGCTAGGCAGAGACGACCGGGGAGTCGAACGGCTGACCGGCCGAGAGGTCGCCGCGCTGAGCTGGTCGGGCACCCGAGGCGTGATCAGCCTCGCCGCGATCTTCACTCTCCCGCTGGTCACCGGCAGCGGCGCGCCGTTCCCGGGCCGCGATCTGCTGCTGTTCTGCACGTTCGTCGTCGTGCTCGTCACTCTGGTCGGGCAGGGCCTCACCTTCGCACCGATGGTCCGGATGCTCGGCCTGCACGCTGACGAGAACGACCGCGCCCGCCTGCGCAACGAGGCGCGCTCGGCGTCGGTCGAGGCGGCCCTCGCCGCGATCGAGGAACTGCACGCCGAGGAGCACCACGACATTCCCCGCCCGGTCATCGAAACTATGAGCGGGCAACTACGCGCCCGGCTGGCGCGTTATCAGGGACGGCTCGAGATGCTCCGGGAAAGCGATTCGCTGGACCCGCCGGTCTCTCCGCGATACGAGGCCGCCCTGCACGTGCGCCGGGTGGCGATCGGTGCTCAACGGGAGGAACTACTGCGCTGGCGGGACGCCGGCCGGCTGCCCGACGATGGTCTTCGCGTACTGGAACGCGAGCTCGATCACGAGGAGCGTTTGCTCCCCGATCGACCGGCACGCCGAAGCCCAAATGCCTGAACGCTGCCGGACGATCTCGACGAACTACGTCGCACCATCACCGACGCCCTGACCGCCCAGGGTTGGCCGGAACCGATGTGGCTCGGGACCACCGTCGACGACCCCGGCTCCGGCCAGGCCAATCAGGCCGTCCGCGACGGCGCCGAACTCGTCTTCGCGTGCAGTGGCGACGGCACCGTGATGGCCTGCGTGACCGCCCTCGCCGGCACCGACGTCGCCCTGGCCGTGCTGCCCGCCAGCACCGGCAACCTGCTGGCCGCCAACCTCGGGCTCTCCGACGACCTCGCATGGCCGGCATGGGCTTCGACGCCCACATGCTCGACGCCACCAACGAAACCGCCAAGAAGCACGTCGGCTGGTTGGCCTACGCCGCCGGCGCCGCTCAGCACTTGCGCGACCGCCCCATGCAATTGCGGATCACCCTAGACGACAAGCCTGCCGAGCATGGAAACCTGCCGGGCCGCCGGGCGCGCCCACCGCAACGTGGGGTCTGGCTAGAACGAGCTGAAGCTGTCCACTTCGATCAGGCTGAGCACCTCGGTGCGCACGGCCGGGCATTCCGCCTCGGTTGCGGCGTCCAGTGCGGCGCCGTTCTCCGGCTTGCCGTGTGACTCGAAGAAGGTGGCCAGCTTGCCGGCCAGGTTGGCGTGCCGCCCGACCGGGCTGCCGATCTCTTTCAGCGCTGGGATCTCGCCCTTCAGGTAGGTGCAGACGTCCGTCGCTGAATATGAGCCGCCCGCCGCCGCAGGTGGCTTGCCGCTCGCCCGGGTGGCTCCGTCACCGCCCGAAGTGGGTGCCTCGGTGGACGGCGGCTCGGTATCGGCCGATGTGCAGCCGGACAGCACGGCGATGCTGACGATCAGAGTGAGGAAGGCTGCGGGGCGCCGGTGAGAGGTCATGGTGTGCTGGTCCCGTCCGAGCGAGCGGTGATCAACCAAAGTCCGGTCGGCAGCCGGTAACCGGCGCCGGCGGTGCGGAACCGTTCGAGCAGGCGGGCCACCCCGGCCCGGGCCTGCCCCTGCGTGGTGGGTTCGGCGTCCCGGTAGGCCGCGCCGGCGGGGCCGATCTCGATGAGCCATTCGGTGACCACTTCCGGGTCGTCCGGGGCGTCGAGAGTGACGTCGTACGGGTGGATGCCGACGTCGGTGAAGCCGGCGGCGGTGAGGAGGCGGGTCACGCGGGCCGGATCGGCGAAGGCGAAGGGGCCCGGCTCGTCGCCGATCGGCAGCGGCGGCATCGGTCCCAAGTGTGCCGCCGCACCGAGCAGCGCCGCCGGCAGCCACGGGTTCACGCGGCCGTCGCGGAACACCGTTGCGGCCAACCGGGCGCCGGCACGCATCGACCGCCGGACTGTAGTCAGGCCGGCGACCGGATCGGCGAGCAGCATCAACGTCATCCGGGAGTAGACGGCGTCGAACGGCGCCCCGGGCACGGCATCGAGCGTCTCGACGTCACCGGCGACGAACCGCAGTCCCGCGCCGTCCGGCGCGGTGAACCGGTTCCGGGCCGTCGCCACCATCGCCTCCGCGAGGTCGAGACCGACTGCGCTGCCCAGCGGAGCGACGACCCGCGCGATCTCGGCGGTCGTGCCGCCACACCCGCAGCCGACGTCCAGCACCCGTTCACCGGCCTGGGGTCGCAGCCAGTCGAGCGCCACGGCGCCCAACGGCCGACCGATCTCGTCGTGCCGGTCGGTCTGATGGACCCACCCCGGCGCCGTCCGGGCCCAGAAGTCGAAGTTGCGGGCCCGCAGCGTGGCGGTGTCGTCCATCAGAACGGCATCTCGGCGCCGTCGACACTCGCCGACCGGAAGGCGGCGGCCTTCGCCGGATCGAAGCCCTCCTCCTGGGCGGCCAGCCCGGCGGCACGGACCAGGCGTTCCGACTGGAACCTGCGAAACGCCGCCTCGTCGGCCCAGATGTTGATGATCCGCCAGCCCTCCTCGGACGGGCCGGCCACGTGGGCCAGCAGGCCCGGCGGCCGGTCCGGACCGAGGTGCTTCTCCACATGCCGGTACTCCTGCTCGCTGACTCCGGGCATGTCTTGCACAACGCCGTACGGCATAGCTGTCCCCTGATGTCGATAGAGTGAAGCTCTATCGAATAGTGGACTACGGTGCAGGCGTGACTGTCAACCGGCGTTACGTCTCGCCCCGACGCCAGGAACAAGCCCGGCAGACCCGGCGAGCGATCCTCGACGCGGCCGCCAAACTGTTCGTGGACCCGGGCTACGCCGCGACGCCGCTGACTGCCGTCGCCGCCGAGGCCGGCGTCGCCGTGCAGACCTTGTACGCGGTGTTCGGCAACAAGCGCCAACTGCTCTCCGACCTTGTCGATGTCACCCTGGTCGGCGACGACGAGCGGATCACGATGGCGGAACGGTCGTTCGTCGCCGACATCCGAGCGCTGACCGGCCTGCGGGCGAAGCTCACCCGGTACGCCCGGCATCTCACCGAGACCCACGCCCGGCAAGTGCACGTGATGTTGGCACTGGCCGGTGCGGCGACCGCCGACGCCGACGCCGCGGCGATCTGGCGCAAGAACCTCGAGGACCGCCGCCGTGGCATGGCGATGTTCGCCGTCGATCTGGCGGCCACCGGCGAGGTTCGGGTGAGTCAGGAGCGAGCCGCCGATGTGCTGTGGCTCGCCCAGGACATCCGCAACTACGACTGGCTGGTACGCGAGCGCGGGTGGCCGGTCGAACGGTTCGAGCGATGGTTCGTCGACAGCGTCGCCGCCGTGCTCAGCGCGCCCGACTGATATCTCCGCGTCCCGACCCGGATTGCGCAGAACCACGCCCAGCAGCGCTGCCATGTCCGAGCGTGGCGCCCACGCCGACAGTTCGCTTGGCGGAGGGCCGGCAGAAAAGTCCGGCTTTCGATTGCGGATCGGATCAATAGAGAACGCCGATGGGTAGGCAAACACGACTCGGCCTGTCGACCATCCGCATCAGCCGCTGATCGAGCGGTTCTCTGAGTTCGGCCTCCCGCCGTCGACCGGCACGGCCTCGACCTCGGATGTGTCGTCCGGGCCGGCGAATGGCTACAGCGCCCACCCCGGGTTGTAGCCACGCCGGCCGGCATAGGCCGAGGCCAGCGCGCGCAGCGTGTCGCACGGCGTCTCTACCGGGGCCCGGTCGTGGTCGTCGAGGGTCATCGCGCCGCAGGAGGTGCACCAGCCGAGCCCGTCGTCGCGGTGCATCTCCAGGATCGCGCGGTGCGCGGCTGCAACGGTGCCAGGTTCCTGGTCGCCGTCGAGCTGGGCGCGTAGCCAGGTGACCAGGTCGGTCATGATGCCTCCTGCATGGTCGGGCCGCGACAGACGTTACGTGCGGCGCGCTGCGCGTCGGTGAGCGGGTACCAACGCGTGCCGATGGCGAGCCGGATGCCGGGGCAGATCGCAGAAGTCGCGCTTCCCCCTCGGCCCGCCATCCTCATCTGGCCGCGAACCGGTCGCTACATAGGGTATGGAGTCCCCGAGGTCGGCATCATGCCTGCGCGATCCAGGGATGGATGCGCCAGGACGGCGCGATGTGAGGCGGCGGCTCGTCGTGGGCGAGGACCATTCGCCGCCGAGCGAGCCGCTGCCGTGGTGCCCCACCGTCTCGGCAGACCACTGTTCCCCGAAATCCGGAAGGGCAGCACCTGTCACACCACCGCAGACCTTGTCGGCTCGGCACGGGTTGCGGGTTGATCGCAACGGTGGACCCCACGCCGAGCGGATGCCTCGTACGGATTGGAGAGAGGAGCGCTCCGCGCCGGCCCCGGTTTCGGATGGCTCAGCAAGGACGGTGTCCAGCCGTAAGGACAGGTGGGAAGGTGTGTCGAGAGACAGTCGAGGTCGCGGTGCGTCGGAGTTCGAGCAGACTCCTGCCGGTGGGTGCCGGCGGGCGGCGCCGCGGCGTGTTCGCGGAGCTTGCGGGAGCCATGGCGCTTCTGGGAGTCACGATCGGCACCCTGTTTCCCTTCTTCGCCGTCTTTCTGGGAGTACCTGCCGTACATACGCTCAGGCCGGTCTTCTTCCTCGCCTGCTTGGCCGCCGGTCTGCTGTTGGCTGCCGGTAACTGGTGGGTGGCGCAGCGCGTTGTCGGGTATCGGCTTCGTCGGCTCTGCGAAGGTTTGAACACCGTCGCCGCGGACATCCGGCATGCCTCGCTCAGCGGTCAATGGTCCGCTCGATCGACGGAACGATTCACCTCGGAGGCCGATGGCAGCGACGATCTGGCGCGGACGGCGTCCGCGTTCAACGACCTGCTCGACACGCTGGAGGAAGAGCACCGCTTCCGGTCCGTGATGCAGGCCGGTGCCGACATGACCTGTCTGGTCGATCCGGCGGGCCTGGTCACCTTCATCTCTTCGTCGGTCACCGATGTGCTCGGATGGTCACCGGAAGCGGCACTGGGCCGGCCTCTGCGGGGTCTGATCCATCCCGACGACATCGACCTGTTCGAGTCCGGCGCCACCGGGCCGCTGGTCGTGCGGGTCATCGCCGCCGACGGGGGCTGGCGCCACCTCGAGGTTACCCTCAGCAACCACACCGGTGATTCTCAGCTCAGGACTCTCGCTGTCACCGCTCGTGACGTTTCCGAACGCCATGCCCTGCAGGAACGCCTGGCACATCAGGCCCTGCACGACCAGCTCACCGGGCTGCCCAACCGCTCAGCGCTGATGGCCGCGGGCGCGGGGCGGCTCGACGGCTCCGACGATCTGCCATCCGCTGTGCTGATGCTGGACCTCGACCGGTTCAAAGAGATCAACGACACTCTCGGCCACTCCTACGGCGACCGGTTGCTGGAACAGGTCGGCCCGCGGCTACGCGCCCACCTGCGCGACGAAGACGTCCTCGCCCGGCTCGGCGGGGACGAGTTCGCCGCCATCCTGCCGGGTCTTCGCCAAACCGCCGCCGTGGCAGCCGCGGCACGGCTGCTCGAGGCACTGCGCGAGCCGTTCATCGTCGACGGGCTCGAACTCGACGTCGACGCCAGCATCGGCGTCGCGCTCGGCGACCGTCACTCGAACGGGATGGAAGACCTGCTCCGCCAAGCGGACATCGCCATGTACACGGCGAAGCAGATGCAGTCCGGCGTGGAGGTCTACACCGAGCTCGCCGACCATCACGACCGCAGCCGCCTGCTCCTGCTGACCCAGGTTCGCCGCGCTATCGCGGACCGGCAGTTCGTCCTGCACTATCAACCGAAGGTGTCGCTCACCGACGGCGTCGTCCGCGAGGTCGAAGCGCTCGTGCGGTGGCAGCATCCCACCCGCGGGCTGCTCGGCCCCGCAGAGTTCATTCCGGTCGTCGAGCGCACCGGGCTCATTCACCAGCTCACCCTCGCCATCCTCGACCTCGCCCTGACCCAGGCCCAGGCCTGGCTTTCCGACGGCATCGCCGTGCAGATCGCGGTCAACCTGTCGGCGCGCAGCCTTCACCACCTCACGCTGCCGGGTGAGGTGGCCGATGCCCTCGCCCGGCACGGCGTACCGGCCCAGTACCTGCGCCTCGAGGTGACCGAGAGCGCGCTCATGGCCGACCCCGACAAAGCCAGGAACATTCTCACCCGCCTGAACGAGCTCGGCGTGAGCCTGTCACTTGACGACTTCGGCACCGGCTACTCGTCGATGAGCTACCTCAAGCATCTGCCGGTCGACGAACTCAAGGTCGACCGCAGCTTCATCAACGAACTACTGCGCAACGCCGAGGACACCGCGATAGTCCGCGCGGCGATCGAGCTCGGACACAATCTCGGCATGACCGTCGTAGCCGAAGGCGTCGAGGCGCCGGAGGCTCAGCACGCCCTGCTCGCCATGGGCTGCGACACCGCCCAGGGCTACCTTTTCGCCCCACCCCTGCCGCCGCACGACATCGTGCCGTACCTGACGGTGCACGCCGGCCAGCCGCGGACGGACCTCTGCCCGCGACGCCCTTCCCACCAGACGTGAGGACGAGCAGAGACCACGCCCCGGCCGGACCGCGCTCGACGGCACGGGCCGGATCGGGGTCCATCTGCCGTGCTGCCGGGGCGGCGGCGGATCCGAGGCTGGCTAGATTTCAATGATGAAGGACTGGGGACCTGACGGGTGGTCCCGCTGCGGTTGGCTACGGACGGAAGGACGGCCAGGTGAAATTGCGGCATGCTGCGGCCGGCGTCGTCCTTTTCTTCGCGGTCATGGCCATGGGCCCGGCCGAAGCCGACAGTTTCGGCAGCTGCGGCGCCGAGCAAGACCCGCGGCGGCAACACCTACCCGAGATTCGCTTCGGTGGCCCATCCGTTTCGTGGGAGGAAGCTACCCGAGGCGGTGACCGGCAGCTCACTGAGGCGGAGTGGGAGGCAGCAGTCGCAGACACCAAACGGAATTCCTCGATGCCTCAAGGTGTGTGTGTGTGAGAGAGAGAGAGAGCAAGGTTGAGCGGTTGGCTCTTGTCCTGCAGTACGTCACCGATACCGCCGAGATAGTTGGTCGCGCGTCTCCAGCGGGACGGCCCGAAGGCGCCCGAACAATCACCTCAAGGCCAATGTCATCCCTCACCACGGTCGAGTTGACCAGCTGTGATGCGGCCGCAGCCGCCTCCAGTAACGCTCGAACTCGGTCACGTTGTTTGTGGCTGGCCAACAACAACGACAGCGCCTCGTTCTTGATCGGCGGCGCCCCTGCCACCTCAAACGCAATCTCGGCCGGATCCCTCATGCTCGTCGGCTCAGTCGGAGTAGATCTCTGGAGCCGCCGGCGTCACCAACTTCGCCGCCGCCAACCGGCATCACGCCCGCGACAGCACCTGCCCGCTCGCACTACTCGGCATCATCTGACGACTTTGCCGGGGGCCTGAGGAACCAGCACCTTGCACTCCTGAAATCGCCCCAGTGGCTTGCTTGAGCCGTGTGCCGCAACGAGTTGCACGCACGGTTCTGAGGGGGCCCCGGCGCAGCAATGCGTCGGGGATACCCGACCAAGCCCGTGACGTCCAAGCATAAAGGCATCGCGGTACGAGATCGCGACGGTGAGGATGTCTCGAGACTTTGGTGGCGGTTGCCGAAGAGGCCATGATCAACAATAGTCGCATGCAGGTGATCACGGCCGTCCCGTTGGCTGCGCTGCGCTCCAAGAATACGAAGTCGTTTGACGCTAAGCCCTCCACTTAGTAGGTTGCGCATGCACCCAGCGGGAGACCTCTATTGGAGCACTTGTGAAACCAGAAAGTGGCAAACTGCCGTGGGACAATCACCCCAGTAAGCCATGGGAAGATCTTCCCGGACGTGTGAGCCAAGCGAAGCTCGAGGACGCCATTGAGCGGTCGGGCTACCCGTTCCAGGCCCTAGTATCCGACCAAATCAGGCAGATTCTCGGATCTAGCGCCAGAATACAGGAAGAGTGGCCGTTCGTTGATCGCGAGTCCGGACAGGTTCGGTCCACAGACATATTTGCGCAGATCCCCCTTGCCGCAGAGCAGTTGCGCAATAGTGCCCTGATGGACAAAAAGGTTAGGCCGGTTCTGAACCTGCTGGTGGAATGCAAAAAGAGTGAGTTGCCGTACGTCTTCTTCATGCGAAAGACGGCGCCCAGCAGCGCATACACTTTTCCCGAAGTTGCGGGTCTGCCGAGTACTGACATCATCTTTGATTCCGTCGACGAATCGGGGAAGCCAATACGGGATGACGTCGATTGTGCCATTAGCCTTCATGACTCATTAGGGTTTTATCAATTCCCGTTCTTCGGCATGCCGCATGGATTCGTTTCCGTCTCCCTGGCGAAGGCCACAGAGAAGGGCGGAAAAGTCGAACTGAGCGGCGAAGACGTATACCGCTCCCTGGCACTTCCGCTCTTCAAAGCTGCGGACTTTGTTAAGGAGAGTGTGACGCCGACGCGTGACCAGGCGGTCTTCGACTGTCACTTCGTCGTCTGCCTTGCTGTCGTTCGCGCCCCAATGTTCGGCGCCCTGGCGCATGATGGTGACTTCGGGGTCACTTCGGCGCCTTGGTTTCGGGCCTGTCGGATCGAACCGAAAATTGATCTAGGAGGCGTCGAGGAAGGTCACGTTCGCTACTTCGATGTCGTGCATGACAGTTTCCTTGAGCAATACTTGTCGGAACTGCGGCACAGCTTCGAGAGCGCAGCCAGCAGGGTCCTACGGCATAACGAAATTATCGCATCGGGCAAAGGGATTTGGCGCCACAGCGAGGATCCAGCTACTGCGAAAGACCTTCACGAATGCATCTTCCCCTATACGGAAGGACCCGAACGCAGCGAGGATCGAAAGGAACCACAATACCGCGTTCGTATATCGCATTCAATGCCGCGATACACCTACACGACGTCTAAGTTGGAAACTCAAGATCCGTAACCATTGTCCATTCTTGATTTGCCACTGGACTCGCTATTCTGCCGCGAGTCGCGCGCTACGCAGCGTCACGGTGAGCTCCGTAGCGGACGCGCGGTCATAGCCGATGAGCGTGTATTGGGTGCTGGTTCCAGGCCCCGGCCGGCCCGGGATGGGTGGCGCTATTCTCCGGCGTGCTCGCCGCCGCGGGTCATGTCGTCTCGTGGGTTGTCCGGTAGAGGTCGCGTAGCGTGCCGATCTCGCCGCCGTGGTGCATGACTTCGCGGTGATGTGCAGGATCAGGGCGATCATTGGTTCGTTGGCGAAGAAGGCGCCTTTCGGGCCGAGCGGGCGTTCGAGGTCGGTCTGATCGAGGGCTGTGATGGCGGTGTGCCAGTCGTGGTAGGAGTCGGCGAGGAGTCGTCGCGCGCCGTCGGCCGTGCCTGGTAGTTCGGCGGGCTGGTGGTCCGGGTGGAACATGTGCTTGTCGGTTTCGGGCCCGAAGAACGTGCTGGTCCGCGTTGACATCACGGTGGCGACGTGGATGATGCGCCAGGCGAGCGTGGTGAGCGGCGGTGGTTTGGGTTCCGGCTGGACCATGTCGAGGACGAACTTGCCGTTCTCGTCGCTGCGCAGAGTCCAGCAGCCGTCCGCCGGTTCCCAGAAATACTCGTCATCGGTGAGCCCGGTCAAGCGCGGCCAGAGGTTGGTGTCCCAGTAGAACTCGAGCTGCGAAACAATGAGGCGCGCATAGTCGATCATGAACCATCTCCTCGATCGCCACATCTTTCCGGCGGGGTCGCCGCGTTTGCAACCCGCGGCCGGCATTGCCGGGGTGCTCGTCCACGGCCGGCTCGACCTCGGCAGCCGCGTCGACATCCCTGCCGGCTGTCGAAACACTGGCCTGACGCACGGCTGGCGCTGATCGACGACGCCGGCCACGGTGCCGGGTGCGGCATCGGCGACGCCGTCATCGACGCCCTGGACCGCTTCGGCGCCTCTACCACGGCTTGGGAGATCGATGAAGTGGTGCTCGCGGCGGAGCAAGCGAGCATCCATCCGCTCATAGCCGTACCAGCCGACCGGCCCTGCCGCGATATCGGACCCGGCCCAGGCGCAGCGCTCCACCGGAATCCAACGTTTGGCCAGCTCAAAGCATGTATCGCGAAGGCGGTTCGGGTACCGCCCAAACGAATTCACGTTTCCCCAGGTCACATGCTGTTGGTGGGCCGGACGTTGCACCATGCGAACCGCTTAACCGCCGTCCCTGGAAACGTGATGCGCGTACGTTTCGCCAGTTCACGCAGCAGGTTGGAGAGCGCCGAAGGTTGTTGATCGGGCGTCTGCGCTAGCATTGCTATCAACCCCGAACGCGGAGGAGAAGGCGATGGCGGCCCTGAGCATCCGAGATCTGGACGACTCCGTCAAAGAGAAGCTACGTCTGCGGGCCGCCCGGCACGGCCGTTCCATGGAGGCCGAGATCCGCCTCATCCTCACTGCCGCCGCCACTGAGGAAGAGCGCCTACCCAACGACTTGTTCACCGCGCTGACCGAGCGGTTCACGCAGCTCGGCGGCGTTGACCTCGACGTACCGGCCCGGACCACCGCACCCCGAGCGGCGGACTTCGGCGAGTGATGATCGTCCTGGACACCAACGTCGTTGCCGAACTCATGCGCGCCGCTCCCGCCCCGGCCGTACTCGCCTGGCTCCAGCAGACGTCCAGCACCGGCCTGTTCACCACGTCGGTCACTGTCGCCGAGATCCGGTACGGCATCGCCCGTCTACCGGACGGCCGCCGCAGACAGGACCTGCACCAGGCGGCCAACGAGATCTTCGCGGCCTTCCCGCGACAGGTCCTGCCGTTTGACCTCGCCGCTGCCACCGCCTACGCGGACGTGGTCGCCGGCCGCGAACGAGACGGCAACCCGATCAGCGGATTCGACGGCCAGATCGCCGCCATCTGCCGTTCTCAAGCCGCAACCCTGGCCACCCGCAACACCAAGGACTTCATCAACACCGGAGTCACGCTGATCGACCCGTGGCAGGACACGACCGACGGCAAGCCGTGAGCAGGCCACTCAGCGCACTCACCGTAACGTGGGGTCTGGGGGTCGCCCCCAGGTAAGTACCGTGGACCGGATGTGGCACAACCGCCGGGTCGCCCCGGGCATTTCAGCCCGAGGCTCCCGCAGATCCGTACGTAAACCTCTCGGTTTATACGGCTCCTGTCACTCTGTTCAGCCGTGAGAAGTGCAGTTTCCCCGTCTCTCATCCGCTGCTACCCACCCTTGCCGGGGCGCCTTATTTTTCGGATAGCGCTAGCCTTTGACTGCCGAGCAAGGCGGCTCACCGGGTGCCAGCGGTGGGCGCCGTGTTCCTTCTCCCGCGCACTATCGCGTTGGTAGCTGTACAGCCTGTGGCACCGCTACCTGGCCGGTTGTCGGTGCCGTGGACGGAACTGCCGCAGCGGTGAGCGTTTCCAGAGACAGCGCCGGCTTCGTCAGGTGACGCGCAGGTCCGGCGGGTGCGCGGGCGAGAACTGTGTCTCCGCTGCTTGGTGCGCCGGAAACGTTGGGGGCGTACTGTCGTCGGTGCGGCCGGTCACCGGCTGCCGCCTCGGACCCCGGCGTACGTCGCTGCGCCTCAAAAGGGGTAGGCCATGACAACGTATTTGACGTCCGGCTGCGCCGTCGTGGTGGTGGCGCATCAGCGGCAGGTCGAGGTCCGTGTCGCTGGGGATCTTGATGCGGATGCGGAGCCGGCGCTGAGCGACGCCGTCGCCGGAATCGCGGCCAGGTCGCCTGAAGCTGTTTTCGTGGATCTCGCCGAGGTTGCCTTCGCGGGCGCTACGCTTGCCAACTTCCTCGCGCGGCTTATCGATGTCCTGCCGCAGGCGATGTCAGTGACGGTGTGCCGGCCTGGGCCGATGCACCGTTGGGTCCTGGAGGTGACCGGCGTGGCGCAGCACTTGATGATCAGCGCCGTGCCGGCCGCGCCGATGTCAGCTCGTGAGGACAGCCGTGCGCTCCGGTGATGTGCTGGGTGACACGAGCGCGGATCGTTCCCGGCGAGCAGAAGGCGGCGACCGCCCGCATACCGGGATGGATCGGCTGGGGAACCGGCTAGAATTGGGCCTGGACCACCTCAGCGCGGTGATCAAACCCCGGCTTCGGGGTTGGCTGCATGCTGTCGCCTTCCCGGTCGCCGTGGCGGTCGGGGCAATGTTGACCGTGCTGTCCCCGGATGCCGGTTCCCGGCTGGCGTTGACGCTGTTCACGCTGTCGGCGGCGCTGCTGTTCGGTATCAGCGCGCTGTATCACCGCGGTCACTGGACCCGGCGAACCCACGGCGTGCTGAAGCGGTTCGACCACGCCAATATCTTCCTGATCATCGCCGGCACCTATACGCCGTTCTGTGTGCTCGCGCTGCCGGCCGGGCAGGCCCGGACCCTGCTGTGGATCGTGTGGTGCGGCGCGCTGGCCGGTGTCGCCTTCCGGGTCCTGTGGGTTGGCGCGCCGCGCTGGCTGTACGTGCCGGTGTACATCGCCCTGGGGTGGGTCGCCGTGATCTACCTACCCGGATTTTGGCGGGCAGGCGGCGCACCCGTCGTCACGTTCCTCGTTCTCGGCGGCGCGCTCTACACCCTCGGCGCTGTCGTCTACGGCCTGAAACGGCCCGACCCCAGCCCGCGCTGGTTCGGCTTCCACGAAGTCTTCCACGCCCTGACCGTTACCGCCTTCACCGCCCACTGCGTCGGCATCTCCTTCGCCCTGCACACCTCCCCCGCTTGACGGGCGCTCCCACCGGGGCCGGCTGAGCGAGAACCCACGTAGTGCTGTGCGTGCCGGGCGACTACGCTTACCGGCAACGGCCAGCCTGGTCGTTGCCCACTGCCCCAGACCCGGCGGTTCTCATGCTCGGAGGGTGCAGTCATGCGCGTATATCGGGGTCGTGCCCGAGTACGACCACTCGCGCCGCCGTCAACACCGGACCGGCGGGGATAGACCGGCATGAACCCCGAGCGCGGCAACGACGGATCGGCGCTGCCATCAGTGTCGGGTGGCGCGGTGAGCCGACTGCGGACGCTGTGCGCGGACGCGACCCGGGCCCTGTCCGCCGCAGGCGTCGGCGTGAGTGTGATGGCCCGCGACGGCGCGTACGGCCTGGCCGCCGCATCGGATCCGGCTACCGAACGCATCGAAGAGCTGCAGCTCACCTTCGGCGAGGGCCCCTGCGTCGACGCGTTCACCACCGGCCGCCCGATCCTCATCGCCGACCTCGACGACGAAGCGGCACAGCGATGGCCGGTCTACACCCCAGCCGTGCACCAGGCCGGGATCCGGGCCGTGTTCGCATTCCCGCTGCAGGTCGGCGCGGCCCGTCTCGGCGTCCTCGACGTGTTCCGCACCCGGGCCGGGGCGTTGTCCCGAGATGAGCTCGGCCAGGCGTTCACGCTCAGCGACCTCGCGGTGACGACCCTGCTGGACGGTCAGGACGGGGCCCACCCCGAGCACGACGTGGACGAGGCGATCGAGCAGGGCGCGTCGCTGTGGCAGGCCCAGGGCATGGTGATGGTGATGCTGGGCGTCACCCTCGCCGAGGCGCTGGTCCGGCTACGCGCCCACGCCTACTCCACCGACCGCCGGCTGTCCGAGCTGGCAGCGGACGTCGTCGCCGGGCGGCTGCACTTCGATCGTGATCATTCGTGAACGCCCGTCACCAGGGCAGTCAGGCCGGGAGGCAGCCATGACCACCGTATCCGCTGAGCGCCTCGCGCAGGTCTTCGTCGAGGTCGCCGACACCCTCGTCGACGAGTTCGACCTGATCGAGTTCCTGCAGGTGCTCGCCGACCGCACCGCCGGGCTGACCGGCGACGCCACCGCGGGGATCCTGCTCGCCGACCCGAAAGGGCGCCTGCATTTCATGGCGGCCTCCGACGAGACCACCAAGTTCCTCGAGTTGTTCCAACTGCGTGAGCAGGACGGACCATGCATCGACGCGTTTCACAGCGGCGAACCGGTCATCAACACCGACCTCGCCGCTGGTGATGCCTCGGTGCGGTGGCCGCGGTTCGCGCCGCACGCTGCGGCGGCGGGGTTCCGGTCGGTACACGCGTTCCCCCTGCGGCTGCGTCAGGAGGTGATCGGCGTGATGGGCCTGTTCGGTGACACCGTCGGCGACCTCGACGACAGCGACGCCCAGGTCGTGCAGGCCTTGGCCGACGTCGCCGCGATCAGTCTGCTGCAAGAGCGCACCATCCGGCGCTCCGAGGTCCTCACCGAACAGCTACAGGGCGCGTTGAACAGCCGCATCATCATCGAACAGGCCAAAGGCGCCATCGCCCAAACCCACGGTGTCAGCGTCGATGCGGCGTTCGAGCTGATCCGCGGCTACTCCCGCAACACCAACCGCCGCCTCAGCGACATCGCTTACACCGTGGTCACCGACCTGGCCAGCCTGCCCGAACTCGCTCATCCCGGCTCCCGCTGACCGCTCGGGACGCGGCCGGTTCTCTACGACGAGCCGGTACGGTCTGGGCCTCAGCAGCTCTGCCCGGCTCGACCCACAACTCGAGCAGCGAATAGCGGCTCAAATTTCTTCAACGGCTCACAAGAAGTCTCTAATGGACTGGAATGGCGCGCCCGCCAAGCGACCCGAATATCAAAGCACCCTCGGGCGTCGCCGGGATGCCGAGCAGGTCGAGCGTTCTCGCTCCACCGGCTGGCCCGCACGTCGAGCAGCTGGGTGGGGTAACGGGCGTTGCCGACTTTGATCTGGTGGCTGCCGGTCAGGGCGAACAGCAGTCAGGAGTCGGACGACGGCGTCGGGCGTGCGGTCGAGCAGCCACCCGGGTCTTGGCGGCGCTGAACATCGGGTCGAGCGGGAGGCCGCTGATGGCCCGTCCCTGGTCGGCGGTCTCCGCAGGCCTTCGCAGGCGCTCACGTTCGTTGTCCTGCCGGCCAGCACCAGGTCGGGCCGGCAGGCCGTGGGGGTCCCGGCCGGTCGCCGACTCGCGCTGGGTGTTGGTTCCGGTCACCCCTTACCGCGCTGCGCGGCACGCCGTTGAGGCAGCGCGTGGCGGTGGTCAGGACGCTGTCGAGGATCTCGCCGGCGTCCTGCTCGGCGCAGCCGGGCGGCGGATAGCGGATCGGCACCGGCTCGTTCTCCTCCCGCACAACCATGCCGGCCGGGTCGACCAGCAGGCACTTGGTGGAGCTGGTGCACTGATCGATTGCGAGGACGAGGTCGTCAGACATGGGCGAGTTCCACGGCGGCGGCCCGGATGTCGGCGGCGGTGAGACCGAAGTGCTCGAGAAGGAAGGCGGTGCTGCCGGTCGGCGCGAACTCGCGGTCGATGCCGAGCATCCGCATCGGCACTGGTTGGTGTGACGTCACGACCAGGGAGGCGACCGCGGCGCCCAGCCCGCCGGTCGTGGTGGCCTCCTCGGCGGTCACGATGGCGCGGGTCTCGCGCATCGCCGTCCGGATCGTCTCCTCGTCGAGGGGCGCGATCGTCGACATGTTGAGCACCCGGAGGGAGACGCCCTGCTCGGCGGCCTGCTCGGCGGCTTGCAGCGCGCGCGAGACCATCGTGCCGGTGGCCACCACGGTGACGTCGCTGCCATCATGCAGGGTGGTCGCCGCGCCGAAGGTGAACGCAGTGTCGCCGGTCACCGGCGGCACCTTGAAGCGGCTCACCCGCAGGAATACCGGGGTGCCCGCGGCCGCCGCCCAGCGCACCGCGGAGCGGGTCTCGTTGGGGTCGGCGGGCACGACGATGCCGAGTCCGGCGATCGCGCGCAGCCAGGAGAGGTCCTCGATCGAGTGGTGGGTTGGGCCGAGTTCGCCGTAGGCCATGCCCGGGCTCATCCCGCACAAGACGACCGGGGACTGGCTGTACGCGACGTCGGCCTTGATCTGTTCGAGCGCGCGTCCGGTGAGGAACGGAGCGGCGGCGCAGACGAACGGGACGTACCCGCTGAGGGCGAGGCCGGCGGCGACGCCGACCATGTCCTGCTCGGCGATGCCGACGTTGATGAGCCGGTCGGGGAATTCCTTCGCGAAATCGACGAGGTTGCTGGAGCCGACCGAGTCGTTGCAGACCGCCACGATCCGCTCGTCCTCGCGGGCCAGTGTGATGAGCTCGTCGGCGAACGCGACCCGGCAGTCGAAGATCTCTTGGGCGGGTGCGCTCATCGGGCCAGCTCCGCAGCGGCCGCCTCGATCTGCAGGGCACTGGGAACCTTGTGGTGCCACTCGACGCGGTCTTCCATGAAGGAGACGCCTCTTCCTTTGATGGTGTTGGCGATGATGCAGGTCGGACGTTCGCCTCGTGGCGCCGTGAATGCGTCGAGCATCGCCAGGTGGTCGTGCCCGTCCAGCTCGAGGGCGTCCCAGCCGAAGGCGCGGAACTTGTCGTCGAGCGGGTCGAGCGCGCTGGTGTCCTCGGTGCGGGCGCCCTGCTGGAGGCGGTTGCGGTCGACGATCTCGGTGAGGTTGGCCAGGCGGCGGTGCCCGGCGGTCATCGCGGCCTCCCAGTTGCTGCCTTCCTGCAGTTCGCCGTCGCCGAGTACCACGTACACGTGGCGGGATGAGGCGGCGAGCCTGCCGGCGACTGCCATGCCGACGGCGATGGGCAGGCCGTGGCCGAGCGGGCCGGTGTTGGTCTCGACGCCGGGCACTTTGATCCGGTTGGGGTGGCCGTTGAGCGGCGAGAGCGGGCCGGCGAAGGTGTCCAGTTCGGCTTTCGGGAAGAAGCCGATTGCGGCCAGGGTGGTGTAAAGGGCGCCGGCGGTGCGTTTCTTCGACGAGACCGGCGGACACATCGAATCCGCCTTCGACGACCGCGTGCTGGGCATCAGCCCCACCACGCTACGGGCGATCCCACGCCGCGTCGCCGTCGCCGGCGGGATACGCAAGACCACCGCCATCAAGGCAGCCCTCAGCGGCGGATGGGTCCACGTCCTCATCACCGACCTCCAGGTAGCCCGCAGCCTCCTCGCACCCGCCGCACCGCGCCGCCGACCCGCCACGCGGCGCCGCCAGGCCGACGCTTAGGCGCCTCTGACCTGCTCTTCTGATCCCCTACCGAGCCACGACACGTGATTTTGCGCCGTACCCGAGGCCTCGTCGGCCGACTGGCCACGACACCATAGCCTTGCGACCCGCTTCTCCAGATTCCCGAAAAGCTGACCCGTTCCTCAACGGTAGCCACGGCGAAACTTCCGACGACGCCTGCCCCGAGCCCACCGGGCAGTGTGAACGCTCCAGACCTGCAGCAGCCGTAGACCTGGGCGGTCCCGGTCTGCCTCGTGCTCGCGCGGGCGGGGATCTGTGAAACTCGGACGAGAGGTGCCCGGGGTGACGAACCTCAGAGAACGCCTGGCACGGGCCGGCAAGGGGCGCGGAGCGGGTTTGCTGTCCCGGGCCGAGTCGTCGCTGCCGGTTCGCAGCCTGCTCCGCTTCCAGGCCCTCAACGGCCGGGACCGCGCTCTGGTACTGGGCGGCCAGGCCTTCACGACCGTCATTCCGCTGCTCATCGTGGTGGCCGCGGTGACACCTACGGACGGCCCGACCGCGCTGGCCGACCGGTTCCATGTCGGCGGCTCCGCGGCGCAGTCCATCCGCGTGCTGTTCGAGCGACCGCCCGGCGCCACCGGGGCGTTCACCATCGCGGGCGTGGTGGTCCTGCTGTTCGCCCTGCTGAGCTTGACCAGGTCACTTCAACGTATCTACGAGGACGCGTGGCAGCTGCCGGGGATAGGAGTGCGGGGCACCCTTAACGGAGCGGCCGCGATCGGCCTGTTGATCACCTCGCTCATCGTTTTGTCGCTGTTGGTCGGTCTCTTCCGGCACGTGCCGGCGGGCGGCGTGTTCGCCTCCGGCGGCTGCTCGCGGGCGCCTTCGTCGCCGGTGCGGGCAGCGCGGTGCTGAGCGTGTATTCGGCGCTGTGGATGCCGCGTCTGATCGAGATCAACGCTGGGCGCTACGGCGTCATCGGTATCACCTTCGCCATGTTGACCTGGTTGATCGTCGTCGGCTTCTGCGTCGTGGTGGTCGCCGTGATCAGCGCCGAACTGGGCGGCGCCGCCAGGCCGAAGCGGGGCCGCTGAGGCGGTGGCACCGTTCATCCGCACCGTGCGATGCAGCCGGCCGGACTGCCGTAGCAGAGTTCTCGGCACCGCTGGAAAGGATTGAGCGCATGCTCAAGAAGATCTACGACATGCCGGCCGGAACCATCGGCTTTTGAGGCGGTCGCCGTGGTCAGCGACGAGGATTGGCTCCGGCCGGCGGTCAAGGCGCTCTCGCTGCTTCTGCCCGGTGAGGCGAAGGCCTTCGCCGTACGTGACCTGACCGCCGCCAAGGCGTGGCTGGCCGAGGGCCTCGACCCGGACGGCGCAACCGTCCACGCCTGACTGTTCGTGCCGGCCGGCGCAGGCCTGCGCCCTGTGATGAAGCCGCTTCTCGCCGAGAGTCCGATGCGGGCAGAGGAGACGTATGTGGGATACATCGACGACTCGCTGTATCCGAGAAGATGGCGCCGTTGATCATCACGGCGGTGCCTTATGCGCCGCGCTGAACGTGCGCTTTCAGGCCCGGCCTACCGGAGCCGCACTTTCGGGCACGGTCCACGGCCTTGAGGTGGCCGTCATTCGCTGCGGGGGATCCCCGGGAAAGGATCCTGCGGCAACGTGAGGCTATGCAGTCGTTCGCCGGGAGAAGAACGGCAGGTTCGGCCGCTGCTGATCGGCTGGTCGAGCCTGGTATCCCCCGGCGGCATCCAGGCGACGGGCCGCCACCGGAGGAGGCCGGACAGCATGTCTCGCAGGGCCGGAGCTGTTGCGGCGGTGCTCCTTGCGAGCGGTTGTCTGTGGGTGCCGGCCCCGGCTGCAGCGTTCGGCACGATCGAGGGTGGGGGACAGCACCGGGAGCATGAGCGGATAACCCGTGCCGCTCTGGCCTGCGCGGCCGGTACCGAGTCGTCCGGCGACTGCTTCGAGCCGAAGTCGTCCGACCAACTCGCGGGCCACCGGAAGTCGTTCGGCGCCGTCGGCGCACCCGATCGCACCGAGGTGTCCGACCCGGCCGCGCACTGCGATGACGCCGACTTTCTCGACGGCACCTATCTACGGACACGTGCACAGGCCACCGAGAGTCTCCTTGACTGCGTCAACCATCTGCGCGGACGCTTCCGCGAAGCGGTCGGCAACGCCGCGGATCTGCTCGACAGCCAGGACGAGGTGGTCAGCGCCGAGGTGGATCTCGGTACCGATTGCGTACTGGACACCGGCTCCGAGCAGCGGGCCAAGTGCACGACCATCGAGGCCTTCGGCCGGGCTCTGCACGGGGTGCAGGACTTCTATTCGCACAGCAACTGGGCCGATGCCGCGGACCCGTCCCGGCCGATCGGCGCCACCAACCCGCCGGGCCTGAACCTGCCCGCCCCGAGTGCGGTACTGGACCTGCGTGGCACCAACGCGCCGACCGTTCCCGCCGCCCTGTCGACCGGTTGTTTCGTCCTACGAGACCGCGTTCCCGGCGTCGAAGCCTGCGAAAGGCGGATCACCCACGCCGGCCTCAACAAGGACAACGGGAAGGTCGATCCCCGCACCGGCAGCGCCACGCAGCCGACGACACCACGCGGCAAAGTGGGCGACAACTTCGCCAAGGCCGTCGCGGGGGCAATCGAGGAGACGCGGCATCAATGGCAAGAGCTCCGAGCGGCGCTGGAGGCCGGTTACGGCAGGCAGAAGGCGTCCCTCATGATCTGCGCGCTCACGCACGACGATCCGCTGAACGACTGCCGGCGACACAGTCGGTTAACCGTGGTCCTCGTTGTCTCTGCCGGCCTGATCGGTCTGATCGGCGCCGGCTTCCTGGTAGCCCGGATCCGCCGGCGGCGCGAACGACTCATGCGAAGCGGGTGACGTGCGGGCCGGCCCATCGGCGCAGTCTGAGGCGATGACCAGCCCGGAACAGACCACAAAGCTCACCCGTACCGCGCATCTGAGCCCGGCCGAACGGGCCCGGCTGGGCAAGGAAGCTCGCCGGACGGCGCCCTTGGAGTCGCACGCCGGGCTCACGCCCGCGGGGAAGCGGAATCCAGTCACCATCATGACGGCCGACGATGCGGCCCGGGTGCCGGAGCTGGTCCCGATCCGCTACGGGCGGATGCTGGTCTCGCCGTTCACATTCTATCGCGGCGCCGCGGGTGTGATGGCCGCCGATCTGGCGGCGACGCCGGTGTCCGGGTTCCGGGCACAGACCTGCGGGGATGCCCACCTGTCGAACTTCGGATTCTTCGCCTCGGCCGAGCGGGCGCTGGTGTTCGACATCAATGACTACGACGAGACGCTTCCGGGCCCGTGGGAGTGGGACGTCAAGCGGCTGGCCGCGAGCCTTGCGGTGGCGAGTCGCCAGAACGGGCACGACGCCAAGCAGAGCCGCCGCGCGGTACTCTCCGCCGTCGCCGCCTATCGCACGGCGATGCGCACCTTCGCGAAACGGACCAATCTGCAGGTCTGGTACGCGCAGCTCGACGTGGAGCCCATGCTCGACCGCCTGAGCTCGACGCTGACACCGGCGCAGGTGAAGAGCACGAGGGCGATGCTGGACAAGGCGCGGACCCGCGACAGCATGCAGGCCCTGGCCAAGCTCTCCGCCGTCGTCGGCGGCGAACGCCGCATCGTCGCCACGCCACCGATCGTGGTGCCGGTCGAGGACCTGCTGCCCGGTACGTCGGCGGATCAGCTCTTCGACGCCATGCAGGAGCTGATCGACGGCTACAGCCAGTCGTTGTCACCCGAGCGCCGGCATCTGCTGCGGCAGTACCGGCTCGTACACATGGCTCGCAAGGTCGTCGGGGTGGGCAGTGTCGGAACCCGGTCCTGGGTGCTGCTGATGATCGGCCGCGACGAAAACGACCCGCTGTTTCTGCAGGCCAAAGAGGCTGCGGCGTCGGTGTTGGAGGAATACGTCGGCGCCAGCGAGTTCGAGCACCACGGCGAGCGGGTGGTCGCTGGGCAGCGCACGATGCAGGCCAGCGGCGACATCTTCCTCGGCACCCACCGGACCCACGGCATCGACGGCAAGGACCGCGACTTCTACGTGCGGCAGCTGCGTGACTGGAAGGGGTCAGTGGAGATCGAGGGGATCCGGGCGAGCGGCCTTACCGCGTACGCGTCGATCTGCGGCTGGACGCTGGCCCGCGCGCACGCACGATCGGGGGACCGGATAGCGATCGCGTCCTACCTCGGTTCCAGCGACCGCTTCGACAATGCCATCGCCGACTTCGCCGAGGCCTACGCGGACCTCAACGAGAAAGACTTCCGCCTACTGAAGAGGGCCGTCCGGGACGGCCTGATCGAGGTGCGGGAAGGAATCTGAGCCTGTGGGGCTCGTAAATTGCGTTCTGGCTATGCTGCCTGGGCGTATTCGTTGATCAGGCCGCCGAGGATCGGTCGTCGTCGGATCTTGCCGGCGTCCTTGCGTGGCCCGGCTGGCGGTGGGTCTGGCGGTCGCTGGGCGAGGGCACGGTGGGGACGATGCCGGTTGTAGTGAGCGGTGTACTCGGCCAGCACGATGGTGAGATGTCGATCGTTGACGATGAGGATGCGGTCGCACTCGCGGCGCACGGTGCCTACCCAACCCCCGCACGGCGGTTCACTGTCAGGCGCTGATCGGCGGCCGTGCGCCAGGTTGGTCGTGGAGGTGTAGGCGAGTTCAAATCATGTTTGTCGTCGCGGTACGTTCGGTATAACTCGCGGGCCCGCGGAGGCGTTGAGTGTTTGGGACGGTGACACGCCGAACCGCGCACGGTAGGAGCCCGCGAAACGCCCGAGATGTCTGAATCCCCAGCGGTGTGCGACGTCTACCACCGTCGTCTGATTGGGGTCCGCCTGCCGCAGCTCCTCGTCGGCGCGGTCCAGGCGGACTTGACGCAGGTACGTGGTGGGCGAGATGCCGACGTATCGCCGGAAGCCTGCCTGCAGTGCCCGTTCACTGACGCGGGTGATGTCGGCGAGTTTGGCGATGGTGATCGGTTGCTCGGGCTGGCTGTGCAGGACGTCGATCGCCTGTCGTATCGCGCGGGGCGCTGGGTAGGGTCCGCCGGTCCTGGCCAGCCGGTCACGGTACGGGTGGTCGCTGGCCAGCAGTAGACCGCGCAGGAGCATCTCCTGAAAGGGCTCGGCGAGGAGTGGGTTTTGCGTCAGGCCGCGGTTCTCGCCGAGGGCGTCCGCGGCGAACACCCGGACCATGTTGGTCCAGGCGCGGCCGGGGCCGTGGGACTGGTCCAGCCGGTGGCTGAGCGGAATCGGGGAGCCGACGGGGGTGTCGAGCATGCGGGCCAGCTGTACTTCGAGGGCTTCGCTGTCGATTTTGATAGCCAGTAATCGGCAGTCGCCGGTCCACCGGTGGATAACTGTGTCGCCGGCCGGCTGGAACACCGCCCCGCTGGTGTCGGTGGCCACCCGGGGTTCGTCCTTGCCCTGCTGCCATTCGAGCTGGCCGGACAGGATCACGTCGACGTGGTACGCGCCGAGCTCGTACAGCCTTAGCTTGAGGTCCGTGCCGAAGCGCACATCACCGATGGTGACCGGGCCGAGCTTGGTAACCCGGAGCTGGGTGTCGAGGCTCCTGGACGGCTCCAGCATGTCAATGAAAGTGGAGTAGAAATGCTGGGCGAGCACGAACCGGGTCTCATCCAGGTCGGAGCTGTGCAGTGTGACCGCCTGGGCCCCGCTATCGGCCTCCTCGGGTCAGACGGGCCGCGCGCTGGACACCGCGGTCGAGCATCCGAGGAGATGAGCAGCACCGCCACCCAGATCGCCGCCTCCGCGGCCGAGGCCTCGCAGCAGGCCGACACCGTGTCGGCCGCCGTCGAGCTCGGCGAGTCGTCGGCCGAGATCGGCAACGTGATCAAGGTGATCACCGCGATCGCCGAGCAGACCACACCAACGGCGCGGTCTCCGCGATCGGCGAGATCGCCGAGGTCGTCAACCGGATCAGCGACTTCCAGACCACGATCGCCTCGGCGGTCGAGGAGCAGACCGCCACGTCGGCCGAGATGAACCGCAGCGTCGGCACGTTCAAGATCTGACGGCCTGCAGGCCGTACTTGCTCAGAAATTCCGTGGTCGACGCCAGGTTGGAGCGGGCACTCTCCAGGGCCCGCTCCTCCCAGGCGAACACGCACACCGTGGCGATCCCGTCGAACTCCACCTCGGCGAGCGTCCGGAAGAACAGATCCCAGTCCACCTCGCCCTGCCCGATGTCCAGGTGCTGATGCACCCGGACGGTCGAGCCCGGCGGGTTCACGATGTACCGCAGCCCGGACGAGCCCCGATGGTCGAACGAGTCGGCCAGGTGCAACTGGGTGAGCAGCGGCCCCGCGTGCTTCATCACCGCGGCCAGGTCGCCGCCCTGATGGAACGTGTGCGGCGCGCAGTACAGGAACGTCACCAGTTCCGAGTTGATGCCGCGGACCAGGTCGACCCCCGCGATGCCGTCCTCGACGAAGTCGTCGGGGTGCGGTTCGAGCACGAGCCGCACGCCCTCCCGTTCGAAGATCGGCAGCAACTCCTCGAGGGACCGCCAGAACTGCGCCTCGCTCTCCTCCGGCTGCGACGGGCGGCCGTTGAACTCGGAGTTCATCACCGTCACGCCGAGGTCGACGGTGATCTCGATGGCTCGCTTCCAGTACCGGACCGCGGCCTGCCGGGCATCCTCGTCCGGACCGGACCAGCGGAACAGCGGCAGCACCGAGGCAACCTCCACCTCGGCCGCCGCGAGCTCCCGGCGAAAAGCAGAGATTTCGGTACGCGACGCCCGCGGGTGCACGAAGAACGGGATGAAGTCGTCTCGCGGCGACAGCTCGATGTACCGATAGCCGAGGTCGGCCACCATCCTGGGCAGTTCGAGCAGCGGCACCCGGCGCAGCATGTACGGGTCCAGCGCGATCTTCATGCCGGCACCTCCGCGACGTACAACTTCGGCTGCTCGGCGAGGACCACGGGCACCCGGCCGCCGGAGCGCAGCGCCTCCACCCCGGCATCCGAGGCGACCGCCGCCGCGTACCCGTCCCAGGAACTCGGGCCGAGCGGCTGCCCGCCACCGGCCAGCGCGTGGATCCACTCCTGGAACTCCACGTCGTACGCCTGCAGGAATCTCTCCCGCCAGTCGGCCGGCACCGGCAGGCCGGCGCGCCCCTCCCGGCGTACCTCTATCGGATTTTGGACGCCCAGGGCGACCGTCCCGTCCTCACCGACGATCTCGCCGCGGATGTCGTAGCCGTAGCGGATGTTCACCGAGATCTCCACGTCGACCAGCACCCCGCCGGCCATCTCGAGGATAAGCAGCAGCGGGTCCTGGAGGTCGCCGCCGTGCCGGTTGCGGCGCGGGACCAGCACCCGGACCGCGGCGATCTCCTCGCCGAACATCCAGCGCACCATGTCGATCTCGTGCACCGCCGAGTCGGTGATCGACATCTCCTTCTGGAAGTGGCCGGGCACGCTCGCGTTGCGGTGCGCGCAGTGCATCAGCAGCGGCGCACCGATCTGCCCGCTGTCCAGCGCGTGCTTGAGCTGCCGGTAGGCGAAGTCGTAGCGCCGCATGTAGCCGACCTGCACCAGCCGGTTGCCGTGCGCCACCTCGGCCTCGACGATCCGCAGGCAGGCCTCCTGGGTGGTGGCCAGCGGCTTCTCGCAGAAGACCGGCTTTCCGGCGGTGATCGAGGCCAGCACGTACTCCTCGTGCGTCGGCCCCCACGAGCACACCACCACGGCGTCCACCTGCGGATCCGCGATCAGTTCGGCGCCGGTGGCATGCACCGCGGCGCCGATCCGGCCACCCACCTCGGCGGCCACCCGCGCGTCGACGTCGGTGACCGCGGTGACCCGCACGCCGGACAGCACCGTGGTCATCCGCCGGATGTGGTCCTGCCCGATCATCCCGGTGCCGATGACGCCCACCCGGATCATGAGGAGCCCCCAATGCCACAGGAGATCAAATAATCGCGGGTACGGGCGGCGATCGGCGCCGGGACCTCGAAGGCGACGGGATACATGTCCTGCTCCACGATCACGAACGTGTCCCGGCCGCGTTCCTCCAGCGCGCGCACCACGGACGGGATGCCCGGGATGCCGGCCGGCGGCTCGCAGCTGACGCCGAGCGCGACCGCCTGCCCGAACGCCATGTTCTCGCCCTTGGCCCGCTGCACCAGGACCGGGTTCATCTGCTTGATGTGGATATAGCCGACCCGGTCCGGGTGGTCCGCGATGAGGCTTGCCGCGTCGCCACCTCCGTACGCGAGATGCCCGGTGTCCAGGCACAGCGAGACGAACCGCGGGTCGGTCTCGGCGAGCAGCCGGTCGATCTGCGGCCGGGTCTCCACGTAGCTGTCCGCGTGGTGGTGGAACTGCAGCCGCAGCCCGTACTCCTCGGCGAGCACCCGCCCGAGCAGCGCCGTGCTCGCCACCAGCGTCTTCCAGCCGTCGTCGTCGAGCACCCCGGGTTCCAGGTACGCGCCGGTGACGTCGTCGCGATAGCCGGGCACCGGCACGAACACCAGGTCCTCGGCGCCCAGCGCGGCGGTCAGCGCGGCCACCGGCCGGGTGCGCTTGAGGATCTCGGCGAAGTCGCCGGCCCGGTGCAGTCCGCTGTAGCCGTGCATGGTGCCGCCGGAGACCCGCAGCGACCGGCGGGCCAGTTCGTCGGAGAGCCGGGCCGGGTCGGTCGGGAGGTAGCCGTACGGGCCCAGCTCGAGCCACTCGTAGCCGACGCCGGCGAGTTCGTCGAGGAACCGTTCCCAGGGCGTCTGCCGGGGATCGTCGGCGAACCACACTCCCCACGAGTCGGGGCAGCTGCCGAGGCGCAGCTTCACGGCGCCTCCCCGGTGGAGATCCGGTCGATGCCCAATTCGTGTACCTCTTCTCCGAGCAGCTTCGCGGCGTCCGCGGATCCGGCGCCGCCACGTTCGAGTTCGTGGCTGAGCTCCTCCAGCTCGGCGCCACCGGCCATGAGCGCCGTCAACTCCTCGCGGGTGATCTCGCTCTTGCGGTAATAGCCGAGGCTCTGGCCCCGCTTGAGCAGCAGGAACCGGTCGCCCACCGGATACGCGTGGTGCGGGTTGTGGGTGATGAAGATGACGCCGAGGCCGCGTTCGCGGGCCTGGATGATGTAGCGCAGCACCACCCCGGACTGCTTCACGCCGAGCGCCGCGGTGGGCTCGTCGAGGATCAGCACCTTGGCGCCGAAGTAGACGGCCCGGGAGATCGCCACGCACTGCCGCTCGCCACCGGACAGGGTGCCGATCGGCTGGTCCACGTCGCGCAGATCGATGCCCATGTCGAGCAGTTCCTTCTTGGCGGTGCGGCGCATGAACGCGATGTCCATCCGGGGGCCTTTGCGGACCTCGTTGCCGAGGAAGAAGTTGCGCCAGACCGGCATGAGGGAAACCACCGCTAAATCCTGATATACGGTGGCGATTCCCCGATCCAGGGCCTCCCGCGGCGAGGAGAAGCGGACCGGTGAACTCTCCACCTCGTAGGTGCCCGCAGAGTGCTGATGCAGCCCTGCGATGATCTTGATGAGGGTGGATTTGCCGGCGCCGTTGTCGCCGAGCACACAGGTCACCTCGCCGGCACTGACCTCGAGATCGACGCCGTGCAACGCGATGATGTTGCCGTAGTTCTTGCCGGCGTCGACAAGGCGAACGAGCGGAGCAGTGGTGGCGGTCATCGCATGGCCTCCGCTCGACGGCGGACGAAGGAATTCAGCAGGATCGCGCCGAGCAGCAACGCGCCGAGGAAGAAGTAGAACCAGTCCGGGTTCCAGCCCGCATACACGATGCCCTGGTTGGTCATGCCGAAGATGAAGGCGCCGATGGCCGCGCCGATCACCGAGCCGTAGCCGCCGGTGAGCAGGCAGCCGCCGACCACCGCGGCGACGATGTAGATGAACTCGTTGCCGAGGCCGACCCCGGACTGCACGGTGTTGAACGCGAACAGGATGTGCATGCCGGTGAACCAGGCCAGGAAGCCGACCGCCATGAACAGCCCGATCTTGACCTTGTCGACCGGCACGCCGACCGCGCGGGCACTGGGCGCCGAGCCGCCGACCGCGAAGATCCAGTTGCCGAGGTGGGTGCGTAGCAGGACCCAGGTGGCGACCAGGACGAACACGATCCACCAGAGCAGCGTGATCCGGATCGAGACCCCGCCGACCGAGAACGACGACGCGAACACCTTTTGCGCCGAGGCGAACCCGTCCATGTTCGACACGTCGTTGGTGGCGACGTTGCCGGTGATCGAGCGGGTCACCGCCAGGTTGAGGCCGCGCAGCATGAAGAACGTGCCGAGGGTGACCAGGAAGCTGGGTATCCCGGTCTTCACCACCAGGTAGCCGTTGATGAAGCCGACCACCAGGGCCACCACTAGCGAGGCGGCCACGCCGAGCCACAGGTTGGCGGTGAACTGGTAGGCGAACATCGAGGCGAACAGGGCCGAGGTGGTGACCGCGACGCCGGCCGACAGGTCGAACTCCCCGCCGATCATCAGCAGCGCGACGGCCACCGCCGGGATGCCGAACGTGGAGCTCACGTACAGCACCGAGGAGAGCGATTCGAGCTGCCGGAAAGGCGGCGCGACCGCGAAGAACACCAGGTAGATGACGATCGCGCCGAGCAGTGCGCCGACCTCGGGCCGGGTCAGCAGCCGCGAGGTGAGCGACCGGGTGGCGACGCGTTCGTCCGGCGGGGACGGGGCGGGAGCCTGCAACGTCGAGCTCATGGCCGCCCCTACCTGGTCCCGGCCGCGGCGAACTTGGCGACGAAGTCGACGTTGCTCTTGTCGACCAGGTACGGGCCGGTCAGCGTGGCCTTGCCACCGCCGAGCACGTTGCCGTTGACCTTGTAGAGCCAGATCGCGTCGATCGCCTCGTATCCCTGCAGGAACGGCTGCTGGTCGATGGCCCACTGGAGCGCGCCGGACTGGATCTGCGGCGGGATCTGCGGGTTGAAGTCGAAGGTGGCGACCTTGGCCTTGCTGCCGGCGCTGGACACCGACTGGATCGCGGCCAGCGCGTACGGCGCGCCCAGGGTGACCACCAGGTCGATGGTGGTGTCCTGCTGGAGCTTGGCCGAGATGGTGGACTGCACCGACGGCAGGTCCCGGCCGTTGACGTAGATCTTGTCGTACTGGCCGCCGAAGCCCTGCTGCACGCCTTCGCAGCGCGCCTCCAGCTGCACCTGACCCTGCTCCTGGACCACGCAGAGCACGTGTTTGGCACCGTCCGCCTTGGCCCGCTCGCCGGCGGTCTGGCCGGCCACGGTCTCGTCGGAGCCGAAGTAGTCGAGAATGCCGGAGCCCTCGAACGACGTGATGCCGGCGTTGAACGCGACCACCGGGATGCCGGCCGCGATCGCCTTCTTGACCACCGGCATCAGCGCCGGCGGGTCGGGCAGGGTGACCGCGAGACCGTCGACCTTGCTGTCGATCGCGCTCTGGATCAGGTTGGCCTGGTTGGCGGAGGTCGGGTCGGACGAGTACTTCAGCGTGACGTTGTCCTTGGCCGCCGCGGTCTCGGCGCCCTTGCGGATGATGTCCCAGAAGGTGTCGCCGGGTGCCGCGTGGGTGACCATGGCGACGGTGATGTTGGGGGTGTTCGCCTTGCCGGCGCTGACGCCGCCGGCGCCCTCCTCGGCGGCCTTGCCGCCGGAGCTGCTGCAGGCACTGACGGTCAGAAGAATGGCCAGCACGCCCGCCATTTTTCTTGAGATAAGGGACATATCTGATTCCTCCTCGACGACTAATGGGACGTGGGGAAGTGCAGCGACGCTTCGATGGGGGTGGAGACGTGCGGCCACCGTGAGGTGACGACCTTGCCGCGGGTGTAGAAGGCGATCCCCTCGGGACCGTGGATGTGGTGCTCGCCGAACAGGGAGTCCTTCCATCCGCCGAAGGAGTAGTAGGCCATCGGCACCGGGATGGGGACGTTGATGCCGATCATGCCGACCCGGACGCCGCGCTGGAACCGGCGCGCGGCCTCGCCGTCGTTCGTGAAGATCGCGGTGCCGTTCCCGTACGGGTTGCCGTTGATCACCTCGATGGCGGTGTCCACGTCGTCGGCGCGCACCACCGAGAGCACCGGCCCGAAGATCTCCTCGGTGTAGACGTCCATCCCGGTGCCGACCCGGTCGATGACCGTCGGCCCGACGAAGAACCCGTTCTCGTGCCCGGGCACCTTGATCCCGCGCCCGTCCACCAGCACCCGCGCGCCCTGCTGCTCGCCGGTGCCGATCAGGCTCTCGATCCGCTCCTTGGCGGCCGAGGTGATCACCGGTCCCATCTCGCTGCGCGGGTCGCGGCCGGCGCCGACCACGACGTCGGCGGCCTTGCGGGACAGCACCGACATCAGCGCGTCGCCGGCCTTGCCCACCGCCACCGCCGCCGAGATCGCCATGCACCGCTCCCCCGCCGAGCCGAACGCGGCCGCGGACAGCTGGGCGGCCGCGAAGTCGAGGTCGGCGTCCGGCAGCACGACGGCGTGGTTCTTGGCCCCGCCGAGCGCCTGCACCCGCTTGCCCCCCGCGGTGGCCTGCTGGTGGATGTAGCGGGCGATCGGCGTCGACCCGACGAACGAGACGGCCGCGACGTCCGGGTGCTGGAGCAGAGCGTCCACCGCGGTCTTGTCGCCGTGCACCACGTTGAACACGCCGTCCGGCAGCCCGGCCCGCCGCCACAGCCCGGCCACGTAGTTGGACGCACCCGGGTCGCGCTCGCTGGGCTTGAGCACGAACGTGTTGCCGCAGGCGATGGCGACCGGGTGCATCCACATCGGCACCATGGCCGGGAAGTTGAACGGGGTGATGCCCGCGCACACGCCGAGCGGCTCGCGGAAGCTGAACACGTCCACGCCGGTCGAGGCCTGGTCCGAGTACGAGCCCTTGAGCAGTTGCGGGATGCCGCAGGCGAACTCGATCACCTCGAGCCCGCGCTGCACCTCGCCGGCCGCGTCCGACAGCACCTTGCCGTGCTCGTCCGAGATGATCTCGGCGAGTTCCTTGACGTGCGCGTTCACCAGCTCGCGGAAGGCGAAGAGGATCTTGGTGCGCTTGCTGAGCGAGGCCTGGCTCCAGGACCCGAACGCGGCTTTGGCGGCCGCCACCGCGGCGTCCACGTCCTCGGGGGCGCCGAGAACCACTTCGTGCTGCTGCTCGCCGGTGGCCGGGTTGAAGACCGGGCCGCGGCGCTGCGACGTGCCGGCGGTGAACTCCCCGCCGATCCAGTGCTCGATGGTTGCCATGTCAATCCTTAGAGGTAATGCCGCTGGTCACGCTTGGCGGCCTGGTAGTGCGCGCGGGCCGCCTGCGTGGTCGCGAGGGAGGAGACCGCCGCCACCGGCACGTCCCACCACGACTCGGAGGACGGCACCGGCGAGTACGGATCGGTTTCGATGTGCACGACGGTGAGCCGGTCCGCCTCGCGGGCCCGCTTGAGCCCGTCCGCCAGATCGGCGATGGTGCGGCAGCGGATCACCGCGGCGCCCAGGCTTTCCGCGTTCGCCGCGAGATCCACCGGCAGGTTGCCGCCGTCGTAGTCGTCGCCCGGGCCGCGGAACCGGTAGCTGGTGCCGAACCGCTGCGAGCCCAGCGACTCGGAGAGCGCCCCGATCGAGGCGAAGCCGTGATTCTGCACCAGCACCACGATCAGCTTGGTGCCGTCGGCCACCGCGGTGACGATCTCCTGCGCCATCATCAGGTACGAACCGTCGCCGACCAGGGCGAACACCTCGCGGCTCGGGTCGGCCATCCGGATGCCGAGCGCGCCGGCGATCTCGAAGCCCATGCAGGAGTAGCCGTACTCCACGTGGTACTGCTTGCGGTCCCGGGCCCGCCAGAGCAGTTGCAGGTCGCCGGGCATGCTGCCGGCCGCCTGCACCACCACGTCGCGTGCTCCGCACGCTTCGTTGACCACCCCGATCACCTCGGCCTGGCTGGGCAGGGGTCCATGTCCTTGGCGGTACGCGGAATCGACCGTCGCCTGCCAGCTCGCCACGTCCGGGCCGTACTCGCCGGCGTACCGGTAGCCGTCCAGCGCGGCGCGCAGCGCGTCGAGCCCGGCTCGGGCATCGGCGACGACCGGGAACGCCGCCTGCTTGGCCGCGTCGAACGACGCCACGTTGAGGTTGACGAACCGCACGTCCGGGTGGGCGAACGCGGTCCGCGACGCGGTGGTGAAGTCGCTGTACCGGGTGCCGACGCCGATGATCACGTCGGCCTCGCGGGCCAGCCGGTTGGCCACCGGGTTGCCGGTCGAGCCGACCCCGCCGACCGCGTTCGGGTGGTCCCAGGCCAGGGCGCCCTTGCCGGCCTGGGTGTCGGCCACCGGGATGCCGGTGGCCCGGGCGAACCGGTCCAGTTCGGCCGACGCGTCGGAGTAGATCGCGCCGCCGCCGGCGATCAGCAGCGGCCGCCGGCTGTCCCGGATCACCGCGGCGGCGCGCTCCACGAAGGCCGGCTCGGGCACCGGGCGGGCCACGTGCCACACCCGCTTCGCGAACAGTTCCTCCGCGAAGTCGTACGCCTCGGCCTGCACGTCCTGCGGCAGGCAGATGGTCACGGCGCCGGTCTCCGCCGGGTCGGTCAGCACCCGCATGGCACCGAGCAGCGCGGCCGGCAGCTGCTCGGGCCGCCACACCCGGTCGAAGAACCGGGACAGCGGCCGGAACGCGTCGTTCACCGACACGTCGTACGAGCGCGGATCCTCCAGTTCCTGGAGCACCGGCGCGGCCACCCGGGTGGCGAAGACGTCGGACGGCAGCAACAGCACCGGCAGCCGGTTCACGGTGGCCAGCGCGGCGCCGGTCAGCATGTTGGTCGAGCCCGGCCCGATCGACGCGGTGCACGCCATGGTGGACAGCCGGTCGCGCATCCGGGCGAAACCGGTCGCCGCGTGCACCATCGCCTGCTCGTTCCGGGCCAGGTGATAGGGCAGATCCGCTTCGCCGGTGCGCTGCGCCTGCAACAGCGCCTGCCCGATCCCGGCGACGTTGCCGTGGCCGAAGATGCCGAAGCAGCCGGCGATCGTGCGCTGCTCCACCCCGTCCCGTTCGGTCCACTGGTTGGCCAGGAACCGCACCACGGCCTGACCCACGGTGAGTCTCACGAACGCGTCCTTTCCTTGACGGTGGTCAGCGGCAGCCGGGAGTCGACCGGAACGCCGGTCCAGGAGGCGCGCACCCAGCCGTGCGCCGGGTCGTCGCGGACCAGCCACTCGCGGGCGCCCGGGCCGGCCATGACGTTGAGGTAGTAGAGGTCGTAGCCGGGCGCGGCCATCGAGGGCCCGTGCCAGCCGTACGGGATCAGCACCACGTCGCCGGTGCGCACCTCGGCGCACACGTCGATCGGGCGGTCCTCGTGCCCGTACACCCGCTGGAAACCGCACCCGGCACTGCCCGACGGCGACGGCGCCACCTCGAAGTAGTAGATCTCCTCGAGGCAGGACTCGCCGGCCGCGTGCTCGTCGTGCTTGTGCGGCGGGTACGACGACCAGTTGCCGCCCGGGGTGAGCACCTCGCAGGCGATCAGCCGGTCCGCCTCGAACGACTCCGGCGTGCAGAAGTTGTTGACCTGGCGGCTCGCCTGACCGGCGCCGCGCATCTCGACCGGCACGTCGTCGGCCGGCCCGTAGCGGAACGGCAGCCGGTGGCCGGCCCGGGCCGAGGGCAGCGCGAACCGCCCGCCGTTGGGCGCCCGCACGGTCACCGCCGAGTCCCGCGGCAGGTATGCGAAATCGGTCACCCGGGAGAACACCGAGCGCCGCCCGGTCAGCGTGACCCGCTCGTCGTCGCAGGTCACGTCGCAGCTACCGGACAGCGGCAGCACCAGCATCTCGTCGTCGCCGGTGACGAACCGGGCCCGGGCGCCGACCGGCAGTTCGAGGATCCGCAGCCCGCTGAACCCCCAGCCGGCGTTCTCCGGGGTGACCACGGCGTCGAACGGCCGCTGCGCGGTGCTGCCCCGGCGCATCAACGGGTTGACCCGGGCGTACGTCATAGGAGTTCCACCGCCCGGTCCACCGCGTCGGCCACCGTGCCGGACGGCGGATAGAGCAGCGACCGCCCGATCACCAGCCCCTGCACGGTGGGCAGTTGCAGGGCTCGGCCCCACCGGGTGTAGGCGGCGTCCGCGTCGTCGGCCACCTCGCCGCCCAGGATCAGCGCCGGCAGCGTGGTCGCCGCCATGACCCGGTCCATGTCCCGCACCACCGGCACCTTCAGCCAGGTGTACGCCGAGGTGGCGCCGAGCCCGGCGGCCACCGTCGTGGCCCGGATCATCGCCTCGGCGGTCAGGTCGTTGCGGACCCGGCCGTCCACCCGGTGCGAGATGAACGGCTCCACCATGGCCATCCGGCGCCGGGCGGCCAGCGCCGAGACCGCGGTGCCGCAGGATTCCAGGGTGGACACCGTGCCCGGGTCGTCCGGGTCGATCCGCAGCAGCATCTTGCCGCCCTCGTAGCCGGCCGCCGCGATGCTGTCCGCGTCGTACGCGGTGAACCGGTCGTCCATCTCGAACGCGGTGCCGGCCAGCCCGCCGCGGTTCATCGAGCCGATCACCACCTTGTCGTCCATCGCGCCGAGCAGCAGCAGGTCCTCGAGGATGTCCGGGGTGCCGAGCACGCCGTTGACCCCGGGCCGGGCCAGCGCGGTGCGGATCCGGTCGAGCAGTTCCGCCCGGTTCGCCATGGCCAGCGCGTCGGCGCCGGCCCGCAGCGCACCCCGGGCCGGGTGGTCGGCCGCGATGATCATCATTCGGCCGTGCGGGCCGAACAGCGACTTGGGCCGGCGCCGGCCGGCCGCCGCGGCCGCGATCGCGTCCGGCCGGCGGGTGCGGGCGTCGAGCAGGTCGGCCAGGTCACGCATGGGTCGCCTCCGCCAGCAGTTCGCGTACCTCGGACTCGGTGGGCATCGCGTCCGCACAGGACAGTCGCGAGGCGACGATGGCTCCGGCGGCGTTGGCGAAGCCCATCGTCGCCCCGAGTTCCCAGCCGGACAGCAGGCCGTGGCACAGGGCTCCGCCGAACGCGTCGCCGGCGCCCAGCCCGTTCACCACCTCGACCGGGACCGGCGGCACCTCCACCCGCTCCGTGCGGGTGGCGGCCAGCACGCCCTTGGGCCCCTGCTTGATCACGGCCAGCTCGATGCCGGCGTCGTGCAGGGCGGCGGCGGCCTGCTCCGGGTCGCGCCGGCCCACCGCGGTGTCCGCCTCGTCGAGGTTGCCGACCGCCACAGTCGCGTACGGGAGCGCCTCGGCGTACCAGCGCCGGGCCTCCTCGCGGCCCGGCCAGAACATCGGCCGGTAGTCGAGGTCGAAGACCGTGGTCGCGGCCCGGTCGCGTACCCGCAAAGCGGCAAGAGTCGCGGAGCGCGACGGTTCCTGCGACAGGCCGGTCCCGGTCACCCAGAAGATCTCGGCGGCCCGGATCGCGTCCAGGTCCAGGTCAGACTCGTGAATCTCGAGGTCGGGGGCCTTGGGGAAGCGGTAGAAGTAGAGCGGGAAGTCGTCGGGCGGGAAGATCTCGCAGAACGTGACCGGCGTCGGCAGCGCCGGCACCGGGGTGACCAGGCGGTCGTCCACGCCGAACCCGCGGAGCGCGTCGTGCAGGAACGCGCCGAAGGGGTCGTCGCCGGTCCGGCTCAGCAGGGCGGACCGGCGGCCGTAGCGGGCGGCCGCCACCGCCACGTTGGCCGCGCTGCCACCGAGGAACTTGGCGAAGGTCTGCACCTCGCGCAACGACACGCCGACCTGTTGTGGATACAGGTCGACGCCCAGGCGTCCCATCGTCAATACCTCGTCCGCAGGCATGCTGATGCCTCTCCTGGTGCTCGAAGGCGAGCGCGGGTCACGGCGCGGTGAAAAGAAGCTGTAGCCACCGGTAATCGTCCGGCGACGCTATGTTGGCTGCCCTCGATGTAATAACGTGAGGGCTCTTACGTCAATACTTTGTCCTGACAAACTCAAATACTCGGGGGGACCCGTCGTGACGTCGGATGTGTCCGCACAGCGCAACCCGGTAGGCCCGGTCGAAGTCGACCGGACCAGCCCGGTGCCGCTGTATTACCAGGTGGCAACGCGTCTGCAGGAGCTGATCGAGAAGGGCGAGATCGGGGTCGGCGCCCGCATCGAGAACGAGGTCGATCTTGCCGAGCGCCTCGGTGTGTCCCGCCCCACCACCCGCCGGGCGATCCAGTATCTGGTCGAACGCGGCATGCTGGTGCGCAAACGCGGGGTGGGCACGCAGGTGGTGCATCCCAAGGTCCGTCGTCCGGTCGAGCTTTCCAGCCTGTACGACGACCTGGTCGCCGGCGACAAGGAGCCGCGCACCGAGGTGCTGGAGTTGACGGTGGTGCCGGCGTCCGCGGAGATCGCGGCGGCGCTCGAACTGCCGCCCGGCACCGAGGTCACCTGGATCGAGCGGCTGCGCTACGCCGGCGGCGAACCGCTGGCCCTGATGCACAACGCGATCCCGCTGGACGTGCTGCGGCTCCGCCGGGAGGATCTCGCCGAGCGCGGCCTGTACGAGTTGCTGCGCCGGGCCGGCCACATCCCGCGGATCGCGACCCAGCTGATCGGCGCCCGGTCGGCAAACGCAGCGGAGGCCCGCACGCTGGGCGAGAAGCGCGGGGCCTCACTGCTCACGATGACCCGGACGGCGTGGGACGCGGGCGGCCGGGCCCTGGAATACGGCAGTCACCTGTACCGGGCCAGCCGGTACAGCTTCGAGCTCAACCTGTCGGCCGGGTGATCCCCACGGCCTGATACTCGGTGTCCGGGGTGACCTCGGTGCCGAACCGGGCGTTCGGCAGGTAGAGCAGGTCACCGCTCGCGGCCACGGTGGTCGGCACGTCGAAGCGCGCGTCGGTCACCCGGTCGACGACCTCGGCCTGGCTGCCGGTCTCGTCGATGGTCAGCACCGCGACGGTGTTGAGCCGGTTCTGCACGGCGAACAGCGTGTTCCCCTCGACCAGCAGCCCGTCGCCGTTGGTGAGCAGGGTGTCCCCGTCCGCCGACTCGACCGCGGTCTGCGCGGTCACCCCGGTCGCCGCGTCCACGGTGAACAGCAGCCCGGTGCCGGTCTGCACGATCAGCAGCGTCTCGCCGTCCGGTGCCAGCGCGATCCCGTTCGCGTTGATCCCCTCGCCGTACACGATGTCGCCGGTCAGCGCGATCTGTTCGGCTGCCGCCGGCAGCGCGCCGTCGGCCCCGATCGGCAGGTGGTACAGCACCGGGTTGGTGGAGTCGGTGAAGAACGCCCCGGCCGGCGTCAGCACCACGTCGTTGACGAAGCTCGCCGCCTCGGTGGCCAGCGTGTACTCCTCGAGGACCGCCCCGGTCGCGGTGTCGATCACCCGGGCGTCACCGGCCCGCCCACCGGCCACGAACAGCCGGCCCTGGTCGTCCAGCTTCATCCCCACCGACGGCGTCCCGGGTGCCTCGCCGATCACCTCGCCCTCGCCGGTGACCAGGTCGGCCTTGAAGATCGCCCCGTCCGCCAGCGATCCGAAGAACGCCACCGGCTCGGCCCCGATCGCAATGCCCTCCGGCTGGAACCCGTTGGGCAGCGCAATGTCGGCGAGCAACGCCGGCGCGGGCGTCTCTGGCACCTCGGTTCCGGTGCCGGCGGCCGAGATTCCGGCAAACGCGAGCGCGGCGGCCACCGCGGCCCCGCCACCCACCACACCAAGGATCTTCCGGGTACGTCGTCGCGCCAGATTCGCCATGCCGCCTGGTACGGACCCGGCAACCGGGACAGTTCAATCGACCCGGATAAATCGCCTACGGTTCCTCGACAGAGCCGATGCGGTACTTGCGGACGTCGGCGGACGTGAGCGGGGGCAGGTCGAGGTCCGGGCCGCCCGACTCCCGGAAACGCAGCAGGTCCTCGTCGGACTCCCAGCGCTCGTACACGTTGATCCGGGCCGGGTCGAGCGGGTCGGGTGCCTGGACGAAGTCGAGACAGCCCGGCGCCTGGCGGGCCGTGCGGCTCACGTCGCGGACCGCGTCCAGGTAGCGGTCACGGTCGGCCGGGTCGACGTGCAGTGCACCGGCGATGATGAGCAAAGCGGCCCCCTTCGGTGAAGCCGCATTCTCGCACGGGCCTGGATGATGCATTTCACAACTCGGGCGATACCACCGTGAACGAGTCAGACCCCCTCACGGTGACGGGCCGATGCCGTGACTCGCTGTGCATGAAAACTCCGACCGGCCGTGGTTGCGGCCGTTCCGATCGATCAGCACGATCGTCGGCGCCAGACCGCAACGAGGAAGGACCGGCGTCGCGTGCAGTCACTCCCCTCCCTGACCGGCAGTGGACATCTCTCCATCCCGTCCCAGGCCGGCCCTTCCCAGACTGGCCCTTCCCAGACCGGCCCTTCCCAGACCGGCCATTCCCAGCTTGGCAGCGGGCCGCGCGAGGCCGCGACCGCCGACCTCAGCGGGCGGTGCGTGGGCAACTCGTACGTGCTGGTCTGCCCGGTCGGGCACGGCGCCACCGGCACGGTCTGGCGCGGGATCGACCGGTCGTCGGGTGCCTACGTCGCGGTGAAACTGCTGCACGAGGGGCTGTTGCGACAGCCCAAGCTGGTGATCCGGTTCGTGCAGGAGCGCACCATCCTGATGATGATGCGCCACGAGAACATCGTGGGGGTGCACGACCTGTTCAGCGTGGGTGGCTCGCTCGCGCTGGTGATGGATTATGTGGCCGGCGGCAGCCTGCGCACCCACCTCCAGTCCGCCGCGACCCTGCCGGCGGCCGAGGCGGCCCGGCTGCTCGCCCAGGTGGCCGCCGCCCTGGCGCAGGCGCACGAGTTGGGCGTGGTGCACCGCGACGTCAAGCCGGACAACATCCTGCTGCAGGAGGTGGACGGCCGGCACGAGGTCCGGCTCACCGACTTCGGCATCGCCCGGGTGCTGGACGCGGCCGGCCTCACCACCCCGAACGCCGTCGTCGGCACCCCGCACTACATGGCGCCGGAGGCGATCCACGGCGAGGCGGAGCCGGTCTCCGACGTCTACTCCGTGGGCATCGTGCTCTACGAGCTGGTCACCGGGCATCCGCCGTACGCGGGTGAGCCGCTGGCCGTACTGCGCAGCCACGTCGAGGGGGTGGTGGACCGCCCGGGCGGCATGCCGCAGCCGGTCTGGGAGGTGATCGCGTGGTGCCTCGACAAGGACCCGGCCCGGCGCCCGTCCGCGGCCGAGCTCGGCACCGCGATGCGCGACCTGTGCCGCCGGATGACCGGTGTGCCGGCGATGACCGCGATGACCGACACCGGCGAGGGCGGCTTCGGGCAGACCGCGCAGTTCGGCGGCCTGCCGCACCCGTCGTCGGGGCCGCGCCGGGCGGCACCGCGCCGGCCGCGCAACGGCGCCCGCTCCTGGCTGTGGCGCCGCCCCGGGATGATGGTCGCCCTGATCGCGGCCCTGGCCACCCTGTCCGGCGTGGGCGGATTCAACGCGTGGCAGCTGATCGGGGACGGCCCGGCCGGCACCGGCGCACCGGCCGGCCCGGCGGGGCAGACCCCGGTCACCGGGGTGGGCACCCGGCCGGCGTCCTCCGCCCCGGTCGCGGAAGCGCCGGCCGGCGCCGCGCCGTCGATGGCCGTCGCCGGGATCGGCGCGGAACTACCGGCGGCGCCGAGCGGTGTCACGGCCGCGCCGGAGGCACCCGGCCGGGCAGCCACTCCGTCGGCCGGGCCGGAGCGCAACGGCGCCTCGGTGACGTTCGGTCCGTGGCGGTGCGGCGACGCGTACAGCTGGGATCTGGGTCATCCGGTTCTGGCCCGGCCCTGTCATGCGCTGGGTCCGCAGATCCGGGTGCTGGGCCAGATGGAGGCGGCGCCGGGGATCCAGGTCGACATCACGTTGTCCCTGCGCGACGTCGGTAGCAACGAGGTGGCGGCCGGTCCGTACGTCTGCAAGGGCGTGATGTTCACCGACTTCGCGCTCAAGCACAACTGCGGACCGGTCGACCTGGAGGCGCCGCGCGGCAGGCGCTATGCGGTGACCCAGAGCTGGCGGTACACCCAGCGGCCGCTGCTGCCCGGCGGCAGCGCCCGAGGCCCGGAATTCGACTGGTAGCCGGAATCGACTGGTAGAACGGGCCTGGTGAAAGGGTGAAGGGAGGCGTCGCCGGACGGTGGCCACGCCTCCCTTCAGGTGATCAGACTGCTCGCCACATCCGGAAGAACGGTGTCCCGTCGGGAAGCAGCATCTCGAAGGGAATCATGTCCTCATAGCCGTGCCGGCGGTAGAGGCGAACGTTGTTCTCGTTGGTCGCTTCGAGATAAACGGGCACCTTCGTCGGGTCCAGCTGCTCGTGCGTACGGTCCATCAGCAGGCTGCCGAGGCCGTGCGACTGCTGGTCCGGGTGCACCGCCAGGAACGCGAGGTGCCAGTGCGGCTCGTGCGGGTGGTGCTTGTCGAACAGTTCGTCCAGCGCCTGGAACCGGTCGATGAACTCCCCCGCCAGGTCGCGCAGCCGCTCATCGTAACGTTCGGGAGCGGGCGCTTCGCCGGTGTTGTCGAACCAGACCGCGGCCGCGATCAGGCCGTCGCCGGCTGGCGAGTCGATCACGTCGATCCGGCCGTACTTGAACGCGTGCTCGGTGTACAGCGTGAAGAAGTCGGCCATCACCGGCAGGCGGTCGTCCAGCGGCGGCACCAGGTAGGTGTTCGCGGCCAGGTGGAAGAAGGACAGGCTGATCAGGTGGCCGACCGCGGCGATCTCATCCTCGCGGGCGGGCCGGATTACGGGGTTGGTCACCGATGTCCCTCCGAGTCGCCGGCAAGCGCGGCTGCGAATCCACCACGGGTGGTGGTGGCACTACGGGCACCGAGGCCGATGCCGGCGTACACGTCGGGACGGGTCGCCTGGAGGAACCAGGCCCACAGGATGCCCGCCACCACGGTGGCTCCGAAGGTCAGCGGCACCACCCAGGTCGGCCCGGTGCCGGGCTCGACGCCGAACAGGGTGGCGATGTTGGTGAGCGCCAGGTAGCTCATCACCAGCAACAGGATGGTGCCCAGCACGGGGGCGCCGATCCGGTGCCAGAAGTCCTCGCCCTCGGGGTGCCGGGCGAAGTAGCCGATCACCGCGATCGAGGTCACCGTGATCAGCAGCAGGACGCCGATGCCGCCGGCCGAGCCGCCCCAGAAGAACAGCTGCACCAGCGGGTCCCAGCCGGCCACCGCGTACAGCACGATCACGCCGAGGCCGAGGATCGACTGGGCGATCGAGCCGTTCTTGGGCGCGCCGCTGCTGGGCACCGTGCGGCCGAAGACGCGGGGCATCACGCCCTCGCGGCCGAGCGAGAACGCGTACCGCGAGATGATGTTGTGGAACGAGATCATCGCCGCGATCAGCGAGGTCAGGAACAGCGCGTAGCCGAGGTGCACGGCGGTGCTGCCGAGCTGGTCGGAGGCCACGTTGAAGAACAGGTCGGGGCCCTCGTTGCCGGCCCGGCCGACCACGTCGTCACCGGCCGCGGAGATCATCGCCCAGGCCGCGAAGCCGTACAGGCCGGCGATCAGCGCGATCGCGATGAAGGTGGCCCGGGGCACGGTACGCCGCGGGTCGCGGGACTCCTCGCTGAAGACCACCGACTGCTCGAAGCCGACGAAGCCGGTGATCGCCATGGCCAGCAGCGCGCCGGAGCCGGCACCGACCAGGGTGCCCGGGTCGAGCGGGGCGGCCGCCGGCGAGAACGCGGGCGAGAACATGTCGGCGAAGCTGAACACGACGACCAGCACGATCTCGGCGACCAGCAGGGTGGCCAGCACCTTGCCGTTGACCGCCACGTCACGCACGCCGAGCACCGCGGTCAGCGCCCACACCACCAGCGCCAGGCCCCACCACGGGATGTCGATCCCGAACCAGTCGGCGAACAGCGGCGACCCGATGGCGCCGAAACCGCCGTAGGCGGCGATCTGGAAGCAGTTGTACGCGACCAGCGCCAGCCACGAGGCGCCCACCCCGAACGGCCGGCCGATGCCCTGGGAGATGTACGCGTAGAACGCGCCCGCGTTCGCGATGTGCCGGGCCATCGCCACGTAGCCGACCGAGAAGATCGCGAGCACCGCGGCCATCGCGAGGAACGCGATCGAGATGCCGGTCAGCCCGGTGACCGCGAGGCCGGTGGGCACCACGCCGGCGACCACGGTCAGTGGTGCGGCCGCCGACATGACGAAGAAGACCACCGCGGCGACGCCTAACCGGTCGCGTGCCAGGGCTGTCGACAACTGACTTTGCGGGGGTGAAGCCGTGGTGGCCACGCGCGTCTCCAAGATGGGGGTTGAGGGGTTTGTGAGAAGGGTGTTTCAGGCGCGCCGGGCCATGACGGCGTCGCCCACCGCGGCCTCGGCGTGCGCGACGAGTTCCTGCAGCATGGCCGGGAGCCGGCGCCGGAACTGGTCGAACAGCTGCCCGCGGCCGCGGGCGTCCAGGGTGAGGAAGACGTGCTGGTCGAGACCGGTGGCGAGGATGAGCCCGGCGAGCACCAGGTCGGGGATGTCGAGCAGCTCGTCGCGGTTGATGAACGTGCGGATCCGGGTGGCCGGCCAGCCGGCCACCATCGAGTCGGTCGGCACGAAGGAGACCTTGGAGCTCAGCAGCCCCCGCTTCTCCTGCCGTTGCACCAGGCCGGCGCGGGAGAGCCGGCGCTCGACCAGGTCGGTGGCGATACCGGTGGCGAGGAACGCGATCCAGTCGCGGACCGCCCGGTGATGGCCCTCGCGCAGCAGCTGGTCGAGAACGGCGGTGGTGGCTGGGTCGCCGGTCGGGCGATCGTCGATCAACGCGAGCTTGCCGTCGACCAGATCCAGCCGCCGCCAGAAAACGAGCTCGCCGATCAGTGCCGCTGAGAGCCCGAGACCGAGAGTGGCCGGCGTCAGCAGAGACTTGCCCTTGACCGTGTCGTGCGCGGTCAAGAACAGATCATCGGCGAGGGGGAGCTGCGGCGAAGACGCCACGGCGGGCCCTCCTTTGGTGCGGATGACAGCAGGTGACAACTACCCACGGTGATTCCCGTGAGTCATCGTCCTTAGTTACGGTGAGCGCCCCCCTGCGCAACATCGCGTAGCATGCCAGTGCCATCGATCGAGCGCAACGTCCTAACGGGAGAGAGTTTTCGTCCCCAGTGGAGAAAGGGCCGATGCATCCTGCATAAGGCGATTGAGCTGCGACGGGACTACGTCGATCACAAGGACTTAATCCGAAGTTAATCAACGCATGGGCTAACTGGATGGTTCCGAGGCATCGACAACCTCGGTCACTATCCCAGATTTACGCATCGTATCGATCTCCATTGAATTATACGGAGCGTAATGTCGCCTGACGATTTAGTTGACGGTGCAACTAAACCGGCGTACCATTGCGGCAGTTGGTTGAAGCTTCAACGGAGGCACCCCATGAGCCGCATGCCCGCCCTGTTCCTCAGCCACGGCGCCCCGCCGCTGGTCGACGACGCCCGCTGGGTGGCCCAGCTGACCGAGCTCGCCGCCGCCCTCCCCCGGCCCCGGGCAGTGCTCATGGCCTCGGCACATTGGGAGTCCGCGCCGCTCATGCTCGGCGCCACCGAGACCGTCCCGCTGGTCTACGACTTCGGCGGCTTCGAACGCCGGTTCTACGAGGCGACGTACCCGGCCCCCGGCGCACCCGGCCTGGCGGTGCGCATCGAGAAGCTGATGCCGGACCACGAGCGGGTGGCCCGCACCAACCGTGGCCTCGATCACGGAGCGTACGTGCCACTCAGCGTGATGTATCCGGAAGCGGACATCCCGGTGCTCCAGATGTCGCTGCCGACGCTGGAACCGGACCGGCTGCTCGAACTCGGCCGGCGGCTGGCACCGCTGCGCGACGAGGGCGTGCTGATCGTCGGTTCCGGCTTCACCACCCACGGTCTGCCGTTCCTGCGCGACTACCGGCCCGAGGCGCCGGCGCCCGGCTGGTCCCGCGAGTTCGACGCGTGGGCGGCCGAGACCCTGGCCCGCGGCGCGGTGGACGAACTGGCCGACTTCCGCAGCCGGGCGCCGGGGATGCCGTGGGCACACCCGACCATCGAGCACTTCGCGCCGATGTTCGTCACGCTGGGCGCGGCGCAGGACCCGGAGCGGGCTCCCGAGCAGCCTATCGACGGCTTCTGGATGGGCCTGGCGAAACGCTCCTTCCAGGTGCTCTGACCCGGATTCCTCAGCGACCTCCCAGGGTAAGCAAGGACGATTGCCGAGCTAACCCTGCTATCCCGGAGGTCCCCGAGACATGCTTGAGGTCACCGCGCTCGGCTGGACGCTGACCATCGGGGTCATCGTCGCGCTGCTCGCCCTCGACCTGGCCCTGGGTGTGTTCCGCCCGCATGCCGTCGGCTTCCGCGAGGCCGCCGGCTGGTCGATCTTCTATATCGCGGTGGCGGTCGTCTTCGGCGTGGTCTTCGGCACCATCGCCGGCTGGGACTTCGGCGCCCAGTACTTCGCCGGCTACATCGTCGAGAAGAGCCTGTCGGTCGACAACCTCTTCGTCTTCGTGATCATCATGACCACGTTCGCGGTGCCCGAGAAGTACCAGCAGGGGGTCCTCACCTTCGGCATCATCATCGCGCTCGTGCTCCGGGTGATCTTCATCGCGCTCGGCGCCACCCTGCTCAACCTGTTCACGTTCATGTTCCTGCTCTTCGGCCTGTTGCTGATCTTCACGGCGGTCCAGCTGTTCCGGCACCGCGACGAGGACCCGGACATCGAGAGCAACGTGATGGTCAAGGCCAGCAAGCGCTTCCTGCCGCTGACCGACGAGTACGTCGACGGCAAAATGGTCACCCGGGTTGACGGCAAGCGGATGTTCACGCCGCTGTTCCTGGTGCTGATCGCGATCGGCAGCTCGGACCTGCTGTTCGCGCTCGACTCGATCCCCGCGGTGTTCGGCGTGACCGACGAGGCGTTCATCGTCTTCGTGGCCAACGCGTTCGCGCTGCTCGGCCTGCGCGCGCTCTACTTCCTGGTGAAGGGCCTGCTGGACCGCCTGGTCTACCTGTCCACCGGCCTGTCGCTGATCCTGGCCTTCATCGGCGTCAAGCTGGTGCTGCACTGGGCGCACAAGGACATCGACGAGTCGGTTCCCGAGATCAGCATCGGGGTCTCGCTCACCGTCATCATCTCGATCCTGGTGATCACCACGGTGGCCAGCCTGATCAAGGTACGCAAAGACCCGAGCGCCAAGGCCCATGCGGGCAGCGTCCGGGCCACTCGGAAGGCGACCGACGAGCGTCAGCCGCGGTAACCGCCGGCCAGATCCGGGCCTCCGGCTGGTCAGACCGGGGTGGTGACTTCCGGCACGTCCAGGCCGGAGAGGCGGGACGAGAGCTGGGTACGGGACCGCACGCCGAGCTTGCGGTAGACCCGGGTGAGCGTGGCCTCGACCGTCTTGACGCTGAGGTAGAGCTGGGTCGCGATCTCGCGGTTGCTGGCGCCGTCCCGCACCAGGCCGGCGATCCGCAACTCGGTCACGGTGAGGCCCAGGTCGGGCGGCGGGGCGCCGGGGGCCGAGTTGCCCTCGGTGCGGGCCAGCGCGCGTTCCGTCTGCTCGGCCCACGGCTTGGCGTCCGCGGCCAGGAAGATGGCCAGCGCCGCGCCGATCGCCACCCGGGCGGCCGCGTACCGGCGCCGGCGGCGTTCCGCACCGCCCTGCACCAGCAGCGAATGCGCCTGCTCGATCGGCTGGTGCAGCTGCTCGAAGTGCTGCGCGGCGGCGGCCGACAGCACCACGGCCGAGTCGGCCTGGCCGCTCTCGGAGAGCACCACGGCGGTGGCCCGGTCCAGGTAACCGGTGATCGCCGGGGTGGCGCCGAGCAGGTGCGCGGCGGCCCGGGCCTGCGCCAGCGTGGCCGCGGCCTCGGCGTGCTCGCCCAGCGCGGCCAGCCCACCGGCCAGGTCGCCGTGCCAGCGCACGATCATCGGGTCGGCGCCGCCGGACTCGGCCTCCAGGTCGCGCAGCCGGCGCAGCGCCGCCACCCCGTTGCGGGTCTCCCCCGCCCGCAGCTCGGCCTGGCCCAGCGCGTGCAGGTTGCGCCGCAGGTAGAGGCTGTCGCCCTCCTGCTCCGACGCGCGCACCCCGCGCCGGGCGAACCCGGCCGCCGCCGTCAGGCTGCCGCCGGCCAGTTCGGCCACCGCCGCGGTGTACCAGGTGGGCCCGGGGCTCAGCCCGGCGTGCTGGGCGGCGGCCACCGCCCGGTGTGCGTACTGCAGCGCGTCCCGGCAGCGCCCGGCCCGGGTGGCCACCTCGGACAGGCTGCGCAGCACCTCGACCCGGGCCTCGCCGATCCGGTCGTGCTCGGCCACCACGAGTAGCCGCAGCAGTTCGGCGCGGGCCTCGTCGAGCCGGTCGTCCATCATCGCGAACCGGGCCGCCATGTACCGCGGCCCGAGATGCAGCCAGTCCGGCGCCGGGGCCGCGGGCAGGCGCAGCGCCTGGGTCAGGGTCGCGAACCAGGCCGGCTCGCCGCGCAGCCGCTGCACCTGGGCGACGAGGCTGAGCGCCATCGCCTCGGTGGTCCGGTCGCCGGCCCGGCGGGCGGCGTCGACCGTGCGGGCGGCCTCGGCGGCGGCCCGGTCCGGGTCGCCGGTGAGGAACGCGGCCCAGGTCAGCCGCAGCCGCACCGGGGCGACCAGCGCCGGGTCGTCGCCGGCCTCGGCGAGCGCGGCCGCGAACGTCTCGCCCATGTCGGCCAGCGCCTGCCCGGCCAGGTCGAGCAGCACCAGGCGGGCCCGCACCCGGTGCCCGGCCGGCGCGTGGGCCGCGATCACCGCCTCGGCGGCCCGCCCGGCCAGCGCGGCGGCGCCGCCGGTGAGCGCGGTGCGGGCGGCCGCCACCAGCCAGTCGAGCCGCAGATCGGCGAGTGCGTGCGGGCAGCGGTCGGCGGCCAGCAGGTAGAGCTCGGCGGCGGTCCGTCCGGCGCCGTGCCCGGCACACCGGTCGGCCGCGTCGGCCAGCGAACGGGCCACTGCGGTGTCCGGGCGGCCGCTGCGCAGCGCCCGGTGCCGCAGCGCCTCGGTGGGATCGACCGCGGCGCCGGCGAGTGCCTCGTGCGCGGCCGAGCGCTCGGCCGCGGTGGCGTCCTCGGCGATCACCTGGGCCAGCAGCGGCGGGGTGAACCGGATCGCCTCGCCGTCCAGTTCCACCACCCCGGCGGCGGTGGCCAGCCACAGGTCGCGCACGGCGTCCTCGCGGCCGGCCCGGTGCAGCACGGTGACGGTGGGGTCGGTGGCGAGGGCCGCCGCCAGCAGGGTGGCGCCGACGTCGGCGGGCAGCGCGAGCAGGCGGTCGCGCAGCAGCTCGCGGGCGGCCGCCGGGATCGGCGCAGGCCGCCAGGCCGGCCCGGGCGCGACCGCGGCGCCGAGGGTCAGTGCCAGGAACGGGTTGCCGGCGCTCGCCTCGTGCATCCGGCTCGCGGTCCGGCACGGCAGCCCGCGCGCCTCCAGCAGCGCGGTGAGGTCGTCGGCCCCGAGCGGCGGCACGGCCAGCTCGAGCACGGGCGCCGGACAGAGCCGCACGGCCCGCCGCAGCCCCGCCGGCTCGAGCCGGCCCGGCCCGGCGGCGCGGACCCGGAAGCCGCCCGGCTCGGCGCCACCGGCCCGGAGGACGCCTGGCCTGGCGCCGCTGCGGACGCCCGGCCCGCGCGCGGTGACGGCGTCCGGTCGGCGCTGGGCGGCGATCACCCGCACCCGCGGGCCCGGGCGGCGGCGCATCGCGAAGCCGATCAGTTCGGCCGACTCGGCGTCCAGCCACTGCACGTCGTCGAGGACCAGCAGCACCGGGCCGCGCCGGGCGCAGTGGGCCAGCAGCAGCGGCAGCACCAGCCGGCGGGCCAGTGCGGGTGAGCCGCCACCGGGTGGCAGGCCCTGGCGCAGCGCGGCCAGAGCGCGGCGCTGTGCGGGTGGCAGTGCCTCGGCGGCCTCGGCGGGCAGTTGGGCGACCAGGTCGGCGAGGCCGGCGTAGGGCAGCGCGCGCTCCGTGCGTACCGGACGAAGGCGAAGCACCCACTCACCGCGCGCCGCGGCACCCACCGCGACCGCATCGAGCACCGCAGTCTTGCCGATGCCCGCGGCGCCGTGCAGCGCGACGCCGCCGCCCGCCGCCAACCGGCTTTCAATCGCGGCGAGGAGTTCCCGGCGTCCGCGGAGGACGGTCGCGTCGGACTGCAACGCGAGTCACCTCCTAGGTCCGAGCCGACCCCAGCCTAGGAACAGGAACGCCGGTCATCAATGCATGCGCATGTGAAGACCCTATTTCCGCGCTGTCACGGAGGTCGCGGTGACGATGCCGTCGGTGCCGGTGGCGCCCAGCACGGTGATCGACTGGCCGGCCTTGACGTCGGCGAGTTTGCCCTTGCTGGCGGTGGCGACCGTGGTCTTGCCGTCGGTCTTCACGGTCACCACCTCGCCGTTCTCGGTCTCGACGTAGATCGTGGTGCCGTTGACCAGCTTCACGGTGCCGGTGGTGCCGGTAGCGGCCGTCGTGGTCGTCGGCGCACCCGCAAAATACCGCCCCGGGCCACGGGTGGGGGTCTCGGCCGCGGCCTCGGTACTGCCCCACCGCTGCTGCACCTCGAGGCCGCCCACGAAACCCCCGACCAGCAGCACGATCGCGCTCAGCGCCACCGTCGTCCGGTTCCACCACCGCATCGGCGCCGCCGCGGCGAGTTCCTCGGCCAGAGCGGTGTCTTCCTCGATAACTGTCACAGCGGTGTCCTCACTCGTAGCGCAGCGCGTCGATGGGGCGCAGCCGGGCGGCCCGGCCGGCGGGCAGGCCGCCGAAGAACAGTCCGATCGCGATCGACACCCCCAGCGCCAGCCCGATCGAGCTGGGCACCACCACCGGTTTGACGCCGACAATCGTGAAGCTGCTGCCGATCAGCGCGGCCGCGACCCCGAGGGCACCGCCGATCACGCTGAGCAGGGTGGCCTCGATCAGGAACTGGGTCAGGATGACCCGCCGGGGTGCGCCCAGTGCCTTCCGGATGCCGATCTCGCGGGTCCGCTCGGTGACCGTGACCAGCATGATGTTGGTGATGCCGATGCCGCCGACCAGCAGGCTGATGGCGGCCACCGCGCCGAGCAGGGTGGTGAACGTGTCGGCGGTCTGGGTCTGCGTCGCCAGCAGCTGGGAGGCGTTCTGAATCCGGTACGGCGTCGTGGTGCTACCGGGTTCGGCCGGCATCCGCTGGTCGAGGATCGTGGACACCTCGGCCTGCACGGCGTCGACCCGGTCCGGCGACGCGGCCTCGACCAGGATGGAGTTGAGCGCGCCGTAGCCGGTCAGCACCTGACGGACCGCGCTGAGCGGCGCGATCGCGGTGTCGTTGGCGTCCTGGAAGCCGGTCGAGCTCTTCGCCGCCAGCACGCCCACCACCGTGAACAGTGCGCCGCCCACGGTCACCTGCTGGTCCAGCGGGTCCACGCCGGGAAACAGTTCGGTCGCCACCGTCGAGCCCAGCACCACCACCCGCCGGCCCTGCGACTCGTCGTCCGCGGTGAACGCCGCGCCCGCACCGACCGGCGTGTTGGACGCCGCGAACCAGCCCGGCGTGGTGCCGACGAACGAGTTCACCTGGTGGTCGGTGCCGCCGAAGGTGATCGTGGCGGACGCGCTCACCACCGGCGACACCGAGGCCACGTCGGGCGCCAGGACCGGGTCGCGCAGCGCGTCGGCCATCTCCTTGGTGAGCGCGGTGCCCGACGAGCCCCGGCCGGCGCTCATCACCGTGATCGTGTTGGTGCCCAGTGCCTCGATCCGGTCGCTGATCGCCTTGGCCGAGCCGTTGCCGACCGCGACCAGCAGGATCACCGCGGCCACCCCGATCAGGATGCCCAGCATGGTCAGCGACGAGCGCAGCTTGTTGGCCGACAGCCCGCGCAGCGCGAACCGGAGAACCTCGTAGAAGCTCATCGCACCACCAGTTCCGCTTGCCGCACGTCCTGCACGATCCGCCCGTCGATCAGCCGGATCAGCCGCTTGGCCCGGGCGCTGACCTCGGGCTCGTGTGTAATGAGCACGATGGTGCGGCCGGCCGCGCTGAGCTGGTCGAACACGTTCAGCACGTCCTCGGTGGAGTGGGTGTCCAGGTTGCCGGTGGGCTCGTCGGCCAGCAGCAGGGCCGGCTCGGTGACCAGTGCCCGGGCCACCGCGACCCGCTGCTGCTGCCCGCCGGAGAGCTGGTTGGGCTCGTGCCGGGCGCGGTCGGCGAGGCCGACCAGCCCGAGTGCGGCGAGGGCTCGGCGCCGTCGTTCGCGCGCTTTCATTCCGGCGTACGCGAGAGGAAGCTCGACGTTGGCCAGTGCGGTGGTACGCGGGATCAGGTTGAACGACTGGAAGATGAACCCGATCAACCGGTTCCGGGCCAGGGCCAGTTGCCGGTCGGCCAGCCCGCTGACGTCCACGCCGCCCAGCAGGTAGGAGCCGGAGCTGGGCACGTCCAGCGCGCCCAGGATGTTCATCAGGGTCGACTTGCCGGAACCGGATGAGCCCATGACGGCCACGTAGTCGCCGCGTGCCACGGTCAGCGACACCCCGCGCAGCGCGTGCACGGTGGCCTCGCCCATGCCGTAGACCTTGGTGACGTCGCGGACGTCGAGCACCGGCCGGCTCATCGGCCGCCACCGCCGCCACGGAAGCCGCCGGGCGGCCCGCCGCCACCGCCGTTCAAACCGCCGAACCCGCCGCCGGGTCCCTCCTCGCGTTCCCCGCCGCCCGAGGTGCCGGTGGTGGCCTTGACCACGACCTGCTCGCCGGCCTGCACCCCGGAGGTGATCTGGGTGGCCTGGTCGCCGACCAGCCCGACCTCGACCGCCCGGGTCTCCTGCACGCCGTTGGCAACGACCGTCACGGTGTGCCGATCGCCGACCGTGGTGATCGCGGCGGCGTTCACGTAGGTCGCGCCGGCCACGCTGCCGGTGACCACCGAGACCGACACGGTCTGGCCCACCTTGGCGCCGGCCGGCACATTGTCGAGGGTCAGCGTGACGCCGTAGGTGACCACGTTGTTGGCGGTGGTCGCGGACGGGTCGACCGCCACCACCTCGGCCGGCGCCGCGGTGCCGGCCAGCGCGTTCCAGGTGACCGTGGCGACCTGCTTCTCCTTGAGCTTGGTCGCGTCCGCCTCGGCGAATGAGGCGGTGACCTGCATCCGGCTCAGATCGGCGATATCGACGAAGCCGGCCGACGTCTCGGTGGATTCGGACCCGCCGCCCTGATTGCCACCCGCTCCCGAGCTGCTGCCGAGCGTCCCGTTCACCGCCACCACCGTGCCGGCCATCGGCGCCTTCAGCGTGGTGCCGGCCAGCGCCGCCTCGGCCTCATTCACCGCCAGCTGGGCCTTGGTCACCTCGTTCTCGGCGGTGCTGGTGTCCGAACCGGCCGCCTCGGCCCGGGTCAGCGAGTCGGCCGCGGCGTCCCGGTTGGCCTCGGCGGCGTCCAGGGCGCGCTGCGCGGCGGCCGGGTCGACCTTGGCGAGCACCTGGCCCTTCTTGACCGCCTGGCCGACCCGTACGTTGATCGCGGTGACCGTGCCCCCGGTGCCGAAGCTGGCGCTCGCGGTGCTGGCGCTGGCCACGCTCCCGGTGGCCGTCACGGTCTTGCGGACCTCGCCCTGCTGCACCAGCACCGCACGCACCGAGGAGTCGGCGGCCCGGGTGGTCTCCGGTCCGGAGAGAGTCTCGTACGCCCAGAAGACCCCGGCGACGAGCGCGGCGACGAGCGCGGCGTTGACCGCCACCGACGGTCGTCGCAGGTTGACACGCACTGGCATGCGGACACTGTGGCCGTGCGTGCTCGGAGGAGCGTCGGGGCAACCTCGGAGTCAGCTGTGCAAACTACGCTTCGTCACCGGTGGCCGGCAGCAGCACCCGGAACGTGGCGCCGCCGCCCTCCCGGGTGTCCAGCTCCACCCACCCACCGTGACCGTGCACGATCGCCGCCACGATGGCCAGTCCCAGTCCCGAGCCGCCGCCCCGGCCCCGGGTGCGGCTGGAATCGGCCCGGTACAGCCGCTCGAAGATCCGCGGGGCGTGCTCCGGCGGCACACCGGGCCCGTCGTCGGACACCTCGAGGACCGCGAGCGCGGTGCCCGGCCGCACCAGAGCCGGTCCGGACACCACGCTGTCCGGCCGGGGCGGGCGGGACGGCAGCCGGCCCACCCGGACCGTGACCCGGGCGCTCGGCGGGGTGTGGTGCAGCGCGTTGGACACCAGGTTGGTGGCGACCTGCCGCAGGCCGTGCTCGTCGCCGAGCACGGTGCCCGGCTCGAACGTCTCGGAGTCGTCGTCCAGGCCGGACAGCGCCACCGGGCGGTCCGGCACCCGGGCGTGCGCGTCCCGGATGGTGTCGGCGGCGATCTCCAGCAGGTCGACCGGCCGCAGCGTCGCCGGCCGCTGCCGGTCCAGCCGGGCCAGCATCAGCAGGTCCTCGACCAGCACGCCCATCCGGCCGGCCTCGCCCTCGATCCGGCTCATCGTCTCGTCCAGGGCCGGTCCGGGCGGCGCGCCGCCGCGCCGGTACAGCTCGGCGAAGCCGCGGATCGAGGTGAGCGGGGTGCGCAGCTCGTGCGAGGCGTCCGCGACGAACTGGCGCAGCCGCTGCTCGGACGCGGTGCGGGCGTCGACCTCGGCCTCGATCCGGGTGAGCATCGAGTTGAGCGCGAGGCCGAGCCGGCCGGGCTCGGTGTGCGGGTCGGCGTCGGCCACCCGGCCGGACAGGTTGCCGCCGGAGATGTCGGTGGCCAGCCGTTCCATGCCGGTGAGCGGGCGCAGCCCGAGCCGCACCACGTACCAGGCCCCGGCGCCGAGCAGGAGCAGCACCAGCCCGGACACCCCGGCGTCGATCAGCAGCAGCTGGTCGGTGATCCGCTGGACCTCGTCGAGGCCGAGCCCGACCACGGCCACCCCGCCGCCCTCCCGGTCCGGCACCGCGATCACCCGCCAGTCGGTGCTGCCGTCGGCCGCCGCGACGGTGTACGGCCGCTTGGTCGCGGCCCGCTCGGTGAGCTGGGCGAGCGACCCGACCGGCGGGCGGACGCCGGACGGCGCGGTGCTGCGGAACGCGTCCATCGAACCGTCCGGGCGGAACACGTACGTGATCTGGTCGGCACCGAGCCGCGGCCGCGGTCCCGGTCCCGGCATCGGGCCCGGGCGCGGGAAACCGCCGTTGCGGAAATCGGCCTCGAACGGGCGGCTCATCCCGCGCAGCTGGTCGTCGATCCGGCCGAGCAGGTAGTTGCGGATCAGCACCAGGCCGGAGACGTTGACGACGATCAGGGCGACCGCGGCGAGCGCGCCGACCACCAGGACGAGCCGGGAACGCAGAGTCCAGTGGCCCCACCGCCGCAGTCGCCAGGTCACTCCTCGCCGCCGCGTGGCAGCCGCAGCGCGTAACCGACGCCGCGGACGGTGTGGATCAGCGGCGGGTCGGTCTTGTCGATCTTGCGGCGCAGGTAGTACACGTACGACTCCACGATCCGGCCGTCGCCGCCGAAGTCGTACTTCCACACCCGGTCCAGGATCTGCGCCTTGCTGACCACCCGGCCCGCGTTGATCAGCAGGTAGCGCAGCAGGTTGAACTCGGTGGGCGACAGGTCGATCAGCCGGCCGGCCCGGCGCACCTCGTGGGCGTCCTCGTCGAGTTCCAGGTCGGCGTAGCGCAGCACCCGCGCGTCGGCGGCCGTGTCGGCCGGTGCCACCTCGGGCTGGCTGCGCCGCAGGATCGCCCGGATCCGCAGAACCACCTCCTCGAGGCTGAACGGCTTGGTCACGTAGTCGTCGGCGCCCACCGACAGCCCGGAGATGCGGTCCTCGACGGCGTCCCGCGCGGTCAGGAACAGCACCGGCACCTGCTGCCCGGTGGCCCGCAGCCGGCGGGCCAGCTCGAAGCCGTCCAGGTCGGGCAGCATCACGTCGAGCACCACCAGGTCGGGCTCGAACTCCTCGATCGCCACCAGCGCGCGGTGGCCCGAATCGGCCACCCGCACCTCGAACTCGACCAGCCGCAACGTGGCGCTGAGCAGGGCGGAGATGTTCGGCTCGTCATCCACCACGAGCACCCGGGCGGGCCGCACCGGAGGCTCACCGAGCGCAACAGAGGAGCGGGATTCGGTCTGCACCCGAAAGGGATATCAGCGCTACCTAGGAATTTGCTATGAACGTCATGAAATTTGCCGGTCACAGCCGAATCAGATCGGCGACCTCCGCCGGCAGGCCGGGTGCCGTCAGTACGTGTCCCATCCCGGGCACGACGTGCAGTTCCGCACCCGGAATGGCGGCCGCCAGCGCCTCGCCGTGACCGAGCGGATAGACCGGATCCTGGTCGCCGTGCACGATCGAGGCCGGCGCGGTGATCGACGACAGCGGCGCGAGCAGGCTGGGATCGTCCCGCCAGACGGCCCGGTGATGGTTGGCCGCGGCCGCCGGGTCGGCGGCCCGGGACAGCGCCAGCTCGAGCATCGCCCGGGCGGCCGCCTCGTCGAACGGCCGCACCGGCCCGTTGAAGACCCGGAACAGGGCCACGTCCGACTCCACACCCGGCGGCAGCCCGGAGTCCACGTGCGCGAGAAACTCCGGCGACGGCGGCGGCAGATCGGCCGGGTCGGCCGGCTCACCGGCCCGTGCCCGCGCCCACGCCGCACTCGGGTCATGCCCCATCGGCGAACTGGACATGACGGTCAGCGACCGGACCCGGTCCGGCGCGTGCACCGCCAGCCACTGCGCGAGCATGCCGCCCAGCGAGGCCCCCGCCACGTGAGCCGACTCCAGCCCATAACCGTCCAGCACCGCCAGGCAGTCCCGGGCCATGTCGCTGATCGCGTACGGCTGAGCCTCGAAGTCGACAACACTGGACCGCCCGGTGTCCCGATGATCGAACCGGATAACCTGAACGCCACGCTCGACGAGCCGCTCCACCAGCGCATCCGGGCAACTGACCCCTTGAGCGGCCGACCCCATCACCATCAGAACGGCCGGAAGCCCCGGATCCCCGACCCGCTCGGTCCAGATCCGCAGCCGCCCGGACGCCACAAACCGCTCGCGCGCAACCAGCATGCCGGCACGGTAACCGCCGGCAGCAGCCGGCCGCCGGCATTTACGCCTGGTCCGGCCCCCTCGCTCAGTCAGCCGGGGGTGCCGGGGTGTAGGAGGCCACCGCCTCGGGACGGCCACATCATCCCGGCGCCCGGGGCCGCGGCCATCCAGCCCGGCACGACAATGCTCATGCACACCAAACCGGGCGCAGCCTGACCCGGTGACGCCTTTGCCCACCGGGAGTGGACCGGAGGTGATCTCGGTGTCCTGGTCACCGCGCAACCCACCGCGACCGGCACCCCGGGCGCCCGCCTTGAGTACCGCGGCGGGTGCGGTGCGACCTAGCATGTCTGGATGCGACGCATCCACGACGAGGACCTCACCGGGGCAGAATTCCGCGAATGCGACCTGAGCAGAGCGCGGATGGTCGGCGTGGTCATGCAGGACGCCGAGATCGACGGCCTGGTCACCAATCTTGTGGTCAACGGGGTCGAGGTGATGTCGTACGTCGAGGCGGAGCTCGACCGCCGGCACCCGGTTCGGCTACTGATCCGCTCAGATCAGCCGGACGACCTGAGAGAGGCCTGGCGACAACTGCGGGACGACTGGGCGACGACGACCGAGCGAGTCCGGTCCATGCCCGAGAACAGCGAACATCACGGCGTCGACGGCGAGTGGTCGATGCTCGAAACCCTGCGCCACCTTGTCTTCGTGCACGACTCCTGGTTCCGGCGCTGCGTGCTCGGGCTCTCCGAGCCGTTCACCGCCATGGGACTGGGTCCATCGTTCGTCATGGACCAGGAGGGCGGGCTCGACCCGTCCGCCCAGCCGGGCCTCGACGAGGTGCTCGCCGTCCGGGTCCGGCAGGCTTCCGAGGTCGAGGCATGGCTGGCCGAGGTCACGCCCGATCAGCTCGCGGAGACCGCGCCCGTCCCGCACGACGACAGATGGCCCCCGTACGCCAAGGGGCGGACCGTGCGGCAATGCCTCGGCATTGTGCTCAACGAGGACTGGGCTCACCACCGGTTCTGCAAGCGTGACCTGGACAAACTGTCGCATCAGGGTTCTTCACCGGTTGATGTGCGAACAGTGCGCGAGGTTCGGTGATCGGGGTGGCGGTGCCGCCGCTGAGGGCTCTGCCCACCGTGATCAGTCGAGGATCGACGACTGCGTCGCGGAGCGTGCAGAAGGTGAATTCTTATCGGTATTTCATCTCACAGGGCAGGCTGACAGAGCTCCGTGCCGCCCACGCCAAGCGGTGCTTCAATTCGCAAGCAAAATGCCGCGCAGGACCCAAAGATTGCTGACCGAATGAGCTCGGGACTCATCCGACGACTCGGGGATGCCGGGGTCGCCACCACATGCCGTAAGATCGCGCTCGCGACGCCACTGTAGACCGTGAGCCTGCCACCGAAAGGGGCCTAGAGGTGACCGACTCCTCCTCCGCAGACACCGCGGCGAGCGACAAGCTTGACTCTGGCGTGGCCCACACCGCTCGTGTCTGGAACTACTGGCTCGGGGGCAAGGACAACTACGCCGCCGATCGCGAGGTCGGCGAGGCCGTCCGGCAGGTGCTGCCGCACGTGGTCGTGACTGCGCAGGCCGACCGGGGATTTCTCATCCGCTCTGTCCGGTTCCTGGCCGGCGAGGCGGGGATACGCCAGTTCCTCGATGTCGGCACCGGCCTGCCGACGGCCAACAACACCCATGAGGTTGCCCAATCGGTCGCGCCGGAGTCGCGGATCGTCTACATGGACAACGATCCGCTCGTGCTGGTCCATGCCCGCGCCCTGCTCACCAGCACTCCTGAGGGTAAGACCGACTACATCGAGGCCGACCTGCACGATCCCGAGACGATTCTGCGGGCCAGCAAGGAGCTGCTGGACTTCACTCAACCGGTCGCGCTCACGCTGCTGGGAGTCCTGAACTTCATCCTCGACTTCGACGAGGCCCGAGCAATCGTCAAACGGTTACTGGCTGCCGTGCCGTCTGGCAGCTATCTGGCGATCGCCCATGCCAGCAACGAGGTGTTCCCCGACGACGCGGAACGGGTCCGGCAATTCTGGAACGAGAACGCCAAGCCACCCATCGTCTTCCGTACCGCCCGCGAGATCTCGGCGTTCTTCGAGGGCACCGAACTGCTGGAGCCCGGTGTGGTCTCGTGCTCGCGGTGGCGCCCGGATGGCGCCGCCCTCGAGATGCCGGCGGAAGTGCAGCAGTTCTGCGGAGTCGGCCGAAAACTCTGAGGACGAAGAAGGACGTAGCCGAAAGTCTCTCGCGTCGTGCGCCTCAGCCCAGGAAGCCCGCGCTGTACGCCACGGCGAAGCTGACGGCCATGGCAACGGCGCCGGCGAGCAGCACCCACAGCCCGCAGCCCAGGCTGAACCGCCCGTCACCGACCAGCTCCGCCTCGGTTTCGGCCGGCTCCCGGCTCACGATCAGGTAGCGGCCCCGGCGGGGCATCGTCAGCCCCGGCACCCCGCCGTCCAGCATGGCCGGCTTCCCGATCACGTGCAGCGGCTGACCGGCCACGATGTACTCCTCAAGAACGCCCACCTCGTCGACTCGGCGGCGCGCGCCCGGCCCGACCAGGCCGCGTTCGATCGCCGCCCGCAGGTACGGTCCCGGCTCGTCCCGCTTCGCGGTCAGCTCGTCGACCGCGCGGTGGACCAGTTGCTCGCCCGGCTGCCCCTCCGGGATGCGCGTACGCCGCCAGAGCGGCGGATATTCGTTGAAGAGGAACGCCTCCAGGAAGCTGCCCGAGACCGCGGCCGTGCCGGTCGAATCCGCTACCCCGAACGGCTCCCCGAACGTCTGCTCGAACAACACGCGCAACTGGCCCCGGTCCTCCCCCAGGCTGCGCCGCGTGTAAACCATCGTGCGGCACCACACCGCAGGCGTCCCGGCGAGCGGGGTGCGAACCGTCCCGGCCGGCCCCGGCGCCGTCAACCCGAACACGGCGTACCGCCGTGGAAGCGCGACGCCAAGCCGCACGGCCCCAGCGGGCGAGACGGGATGCCGCCGAATCCACCGAGCGTCGCGCCGGTTCTTCACCGCAAGCCAGACGAGGACGGGGGCGAGCATCACCAGCGCCACCCCGATGCACGCCATGATGGCAACGACGAACGTCACTCCATCAGCGTAGGAGACGACTTCATGCGGCGACTGGAACCTATCCGGGCAGGTCCCCAACGACACGACCGTGGGCCTCTGGGTCGAAACCGGCAGGCCACCAGGTGCGGCGGTTGGCGTAGGCGCCGGCTAAGTCGACGTCATCGAGCACTCGTCGCGCATCCGTACGTGCGCGCGGACGCGAACATAGGTGCGCCTGGGTCACTCTCATGTTGTGCTGCAGCTGCCGCCAACCCACATACGCGCCGGCCACGATGGCAACGGTGCCGAGACCCTGAACGAGCGCGGACCGGATCTGGTTGGTGGCAATCGCGGTCTCAACAGCCGACTGTTGTCCGACACGGTGGTCGAGGTCCCAGACGTAGGACTGCCGGCGCCCGCGGCCCGGTGCCCGGCAAGGGGGGAGCCGTGCGTGGACGACGGAACCTGATCTCTCAGCAGGGCTGGGCGCTACCGGAGGCGGGGAGCACCGGTCGGTGACGAACCTCAGGTGCGTGACGGCTTGGGGAAGCCCGGAAGACGTCGCCGGACAGCAGGCGGCAGGTTTCCACCCGGCCCATGCCGGAACTGGCCCGGGCATCGGCATCAGGCGCATCCGGCGTGCCTCGGTGGTCGGCGACTGATCGGTACATGTCGTACGCGTCCGCCAGTGCCCGCCGATGGGCCGGCTCGGGGACTGCGCATCGGGACGCACCCCGCTGGTAAGCGATCTCGGCGAGGCCGAGTCGCGCGCGGGAATACGTTGGGTCCACGTTTTCGTCGCGGTCACGTACTGCTGAGCCGAGTACTGGTACACCGCGCGCAGCAGCCGGACGTACGTTTCGAGCTGCTCCGCCGTTGAGGTCAGCAGGGCGTGGGTGGGTCCGGCGCCGGCGAGGTCGCCGATGTCCACGTCGCCGAAGCGCGCGTAGCCGGCCAGTTCCGCCGCCTCGCCGTGCCGGTCGCCGCCGATGCTGAACTCCAGGTTGACCTTGGTGTGGAAGCGTTGCGGGCGGAGAACCAGGGAAACGGCGATGTCCCCGTTGTGGGTCTTCCGTACGCGCTCCAGCGCTGCGGCGCGGTCGTCGTTGAGGTCGGTGACTCCGGAGCGGCATGGGCCGCCCACCTCGACCAGCGCTTGATCTTCGACGGAGGCGACGATCTGACGTTCGAGGGTGTCGACGATCGTCCGGGTCAGCTCCCGCGCCCGCGCAGCGTCGACGTTGTCCGTTTCGGGCCACTCGACGGCCGGGTCGGCGACGACGATGTTGTACGGGGCGGCGAGCCGGACCTCCGGCCGGAACATCCAGCAGGGGCGCTCTGGCAGGAGGCTGCCGAGGTCGGCTCTGAGCCCGATGAGCGCCGTGCACCCGGCGATCAGGCTCAGCGCCACGGTGTGGCGCTTCCGCATCCTCTCCGGGAGCAGCGCCCAGCGCCCAGGGGCATCCGGCGCCGGCTCCGCCTCCGGGTTACACGGTCGGTCACCGGAGTCCGCAGGATTCGTCACCCTTGCACCTAACTCAGAGATATATCGGGAAAGTATGTTATACCGTATTTGTTCATATAGCCGGGAACGCGAGGATGGATCGTGCGGACCAGCAGGCCTGGCTTAGCGGCAGCCGCATTGACGCTCGCCCTGTCCGTCGGTTCCTGCTCTCCGTCGCCGACCGAGCGGACCGCGGCCCCGAGACCGTCCACCCCGGTGACCAGTTCTGATCCGTCGGCCTCGTCGCCGTCGCAGATCGTGATCCCGCCGGACGTCCGACCGAACACTCCCCCCACGCCGGACGCCACGATCGTCTCGTGGCCGTCCGACGACCCGCCCGCCCGGCGAGCTCCCACCGCCCGTACGGATCGCCGGCCGTCACCACTCCCCCATCGCAAGCCGGCGCAGCACCTCGATCCCACAACGAAGGCGGAGAGCCAAAGCCCTAAGCCAGCGCCGTCCAGCGATTCCACCAAGACGGACGGGATCCTCGCCCGCCGCGACCCGGTGCCGGGCGGTGTGCAGGCGCAGCTGCGCTACTTCCTGGGCGGCGGCGGTCCTCCGTGCATGGGGGGCGGGAAGTTCGACGTCACCGCAACAGACTCCGGGCGCCGGGACCACATCTCCGCGCCCGACATGAACACCATCTGCGTCTATGAAGCACGGCCGGGTATCCGCCTCGACGTGACACTGACGTCGCCCTCGGGCCGCCTGATCCGGGCCTGGTCGGTGGTACCCGCCGACGAACGCCCCATCACGTTGTCGCTGCGCAGCCTTCCCCACGATGAGATGGGCAACCACATCGTCCAGGCCATCCAGGGCAGCCGGTCCGTTGCGAAGTCCGTCGAGGTGCGGAACGTCCGGCACCCACAGCTCATCCCCTACGTCGACGACCGGCACGGGCAGCCCGGCAGCTTCCCGCCCACGAGCCCCCTCGGCACCACCTTCCGCGTGGCCGTCGGCGGATTCGCCCCGCACTCGGTAGTGCCCCTGCGCATCTACGGCGCCAAACTGGTGTCGGAGCCCGGTTACGCGTCGGGGTATGTGACGTCACATCCCGTACGCGTGGACGCGCTCGGCTTCGGCATCTGGGAGCTGCGCACCTCCGCCGTCGACCCGGCGGACTGCTACCTGGTCACCCATGAGTCGATCTCGGAAGACGACGTCACCGGCGGCGTGGAGTTCTGCTTGCGATAGCGCGCCTCCCGACCTCCCGTCTACCAGCATTCCCAGGAGGGCGCGGTGGCGCGAGAGGGCCGGGCCGCCCGCGCCGTGGGGCGCGTCACGGGCGGCCCGGAACTGCGTCCGTCCGGCCGTGCCGACTCAGGGGAGGCAGGCACGGCCGGGACGGAGCCCGGGGACGGGCTGGTCAGGCGCTCGGTGACGGGCTGGCCTGGGGCTGGAGCACCTTGCAGGCCGCCACGGCCTTCTGCACCGTGGGGTCGGTGGTGTTCAGCTGGCCGGGCGGTGTGGTGACGCCGTTTTCGCGGAGGCAGTTCAGGTAGGCCACGTTGGCGCCGTTGCCCCGGCCCCGGCCGTTGCCGCCGTCGTCGGGGCCGCCTCGGCCCTCGGGGCGCAGTGCGGCGCAGGCGGTCTGGGCCTTCTCCCAGGTGGCGTCATCGATGCCCTCGGGCTTGCGGAAACCGCCGCCCGGGAAGCCGGGGCCGTCGCTGCCGTCCGGGCGGGGCATGCCGGACGGGCCGCCCGAGGGGCGGGTCCGCGGGCCGCCGGACGGCATCGTGATGGTTACGCCGTTCTTCTGCATGCATTCCGTGTAGGCGGCGAATCCGCCCGCTGGATTTGCGGTGGTGCCGGAAGAGTCGTCGGAGCTGCCACCGCAGGCCGCCGTGAAGGCCACGGCCACGGCCGCCGCGAACAGCGCCGCCGTCAAACTGACTCTGCGCACGAAAGCCTCATTTCCTCGACACCGATGTGGTCGCACCACCCAAGCCGGTCAATCTGCACGCCACGTCGGACCCGGCTCGGAGTTCGCTCGGAGGACCTGTGCTGACGCTGTGTGTCTTGGCTCCCAGCGAACTCCGAGGGAGAACCGAGCCGGCGGCGAGGACGGTCCGTGACACTTCGGCGCCATGGGTGAAGTACTGGTCGGCCGTCGGCGCCTGCTCTGGGTGGTTGCGGCGGTCGTCGCGCTCGCGCTGGTCACATTTTTGGTGGTACGCGCGGTGACCGCGGGCGCCACCGACAAGCCGGCCGCGGTCAGCACCGCGGCCGCCGACCGGGGACCGGTGAGCACCGCGGTGGCGACCACCGGCACGGTGCGGCCGGCGCAGACCCGCAGCCTCGGGTTCACGGTCGAGGGGGCGGTGGACAGCGTCGCGGTCCGGGCCGGCACCATGGTCACCGCGGGGCAGGTACTGGCCACGGTGGACGACGCCGAGGCGGCTGCCGCGGTTTCCAGCGCCCAGGACACGCTGACCGAGGCCCGGGCCGCCCTCACCGAGGCGCGCGCGGCCGCCACGACGTCCCCGACCGCGAGCACCGCCTGCGGCTCGAACGTCGCCGCCGCGTACGGGACCGGGAATTTGAGCCCGACGCCGACCGTGACCGCATCGCCCAGCCCGAGCCCCACCCGGACCGCGTCTCCGCGACCCGGCGTCGCGCCCAGCCGGACCGCCACCCGCACTTCCGGCCCCGCGCCGACCACCCGCAGTAGCGGCGGCCCCCAGGACTGCGGCGGCGGGCAGAACACCGGCGGCGGTCCCGGTGGGGGCGGCGACGCCATCCTCAGCGCCGAGCAACGCGTCACCACCGCGATCACCGCCGTGGAGAAGGCCGAGGAGGCGCTGGCCGGCGCCACCATCAGGGCGCCGATCGCCGGGCGCGTGCTCACCGTCGCCGGCAAGGTGGGCAGCCAGGTCGGTGCGGGGGCCACCTTCATCACCCTGGCCGACATCTACGACATGCAGGTCAGCGCAAACTTCCCGGAGGCCGACGCGGACCGGCTCGCGATCGGGCAGAAGGGCGCGGTCACGCTCGCCGACCGGCCGGGCGAGGAGTTCGCGGCCACCGTGGTGCAGGTCGACCCGGTCGGCACCAGCGACGGCACGATGGTCCGCTACGGGTTGCTGCTCGCCTTCGACGAGGCGCCCGAGGACCTGCTGGTCGGCCAGAGCGCCCCGGTCCGGGTGACCACCGGCGCGAAGTCCGAGGTGCTGCGAGTGCCGAGCACCGCGGTGCACGACGTACGGGGCGACACCGGCACGGTGCTCAGGGACGGCGCCCGGGTGACGGTCGGGGTGGGCCTGCGCGGCGACCGGTACACCGAGATCACCGCCGGCCTCCGCGACGGCGACCTGGTCGTCCGCTCCTGGTAAGGAAGGCGATCCCTAACCACTCAGCGCGCGGTCTGGCCGATCAGCAGCCGGCGGCGGCAGGCGACCAGGTGGCCCGCCAGGATGCCGGGCTGGCCGCCGCGCACGCACGCGTCCGCGCCGGCGGTGAGCACGCCGGCCACCACCTCGCCGGGTGCCGCGTCGTCCACCACGGCGACGATCTGGGTGCGGGCGGGCAGCACCCGGCGGGCCAGCGTCACGTCCCGGACCGTGGCCGCGGTGATCAGGACGAGTTCGCCCGGGCGTACGTCATCAAGGTCTTCTGCCACCCGCAGCGACCAGCCGGCCGGCAGATGCTGGTCGAGGCCGGCGGCTCGGCCCCGGTGGCCGAGCACGGCTACCGCGGGGCGCGGGCCGCGCGGGCGGGGCAGGCTCGACGGGCGGACCGGCAGATCTGTTGCGGTGGCGCTGGCGGTCCGCGTCTCGGTGTTGCGAGTTAGCTGCACGAGCATGCCTCCCACGATTCGCCGGAAGGCTTGGCCGGCGATGTGCCGTTGCTGTGGGTTGGATGTGCAGAGCGTGATCGGCGATCTACGCGCTGTCCCGCCGGACCAGACTGACGAGATCGGCCGACGGGGCCGGCGGGGCGGGGCGGCCGGCGATCGCGGCCACCACGGTCGCGGTCAGGAACTCGGCCACCGCGGCCTGGTCGGTGGTCACCGTGGTCAGCGGGGGCACGGCCAGGCGGGCCGGCGGGATGTCGTCGACGCCGATCACCGCCAGGTCGCCGGGAGCGTGCAGGCCCAGCCGCCGGACGCCGCTGAGCACGGCGAGGGCCACCTCGTCGTTGTACGCGCAGACGCCGGTCACCCCGGCCGCCTGCCACCGGCGTACGGCTGCCGCTGCCGAGCCCGGATCAAGCGCGACCGTCTCGGTGGCCGGACCACCCACCCGGCTCCTCCGGCAGGTCTGCCGGACGCCGGCCAGACGCGGGTCGGCGAAGATCCGCAACCGCTCGTCGTCGGGATAGGCGTAGCCGAGCCGGGAGTGCCCGGTGGAGACCAGGTGCTCGGCCTGCCGGCGGCCGATCAGGTCCTGCGGCACGGTCGACTCGCGCTCATGCTCGCCACCGTGGCCGAGCAGCGCCACCACCAGGGCCACCCCGGCGGACCGCATCGCGGCGATCTCGGCGGGCGAGAAATCGGACCAGGCGATCACCGCGGCCGGGGTGATCGCCTTCCAGATTTCGCCAATCGGGCGGTCTTCACGGTTCCCGGGGTGTACCACAAAGGTGAGGCCCTGCCGGGCCAGCGCGGTCGAGAGGTTGTTGAGAGTCGAGCCCAGCTCGGGACCGATCGGCCAGTCCGGCAGCAGGCACAGCACCACGTCCGAGCGGCCGGTGCGCAGCGTGCGCGCGGCGGCCGAGGGCGCGTAACCCAGCCGGGTTGCGGCGTCCAGGACGCGGGTGCGGGTGCCGGCCGAGATGGTCTGTTTGGGGGTGTCATTGAGCACATAGCTGACCGTGGCCCGGGAGACGCCGGCGAGCCGCGCCACGTCGGCGCTGGTGACCCGGCGGGTGCTGTTCTGACTCATGATGACAACCTTACTTACACGTGTAACCATGGTGCCATGACCGACGACCTCGCAGCCCTAGTCAAAGCGCTCGACCTGCCCGCCAAGGTCCGGCTGCTCACCGGCGCGTCCGCGTTCACGCTGCATCCGGAGCCCGCCGTCGGGCTCGCCGAGATGCGGTTCTCGGACGGCCCGACCGGGGTGCGCGGGCTCAAGTTCAGCGGCGGCCGGGTGGTTTCGCTGTTCCCCAACGCCACGCTGCTCGCTTCCGCGTGGGACGAGCAGGTCGCGTACGAGGTGGGCCGGTTGCTCGCCGAGGAGGCGGCCGCCCAGCAGATCCACGTGGTGCTCGGGCCCACCATCAACCTGCACCGCAGCGCGCTCGGCGGCCGGCTGTTCGAGGCGTACTCGGAGGACCCGCTGCTCACCGGGCGCCTCGCCGCGGCGTACGTGCGCGGTTTGCAGGATCTTGGCATTGCCGCCTGCCTCAAACACCTGGTGGCCAACGAATCCGAGACCGACCGCAACACGATGGACAGCGTGGTCGACGAGGCCACCCTGCGCGAGCTGTACCTGCTGCCGTTCGAGATGGCCACCGACGCCTGGTCGATGATGGCCGCCTACAACGACGTGAACGGGGTCGCGGCCACCGAGCAGCACCACGTGATCAACGAGATCGTGAAGGACTCCTGGGACTACCCCGGCCTGATCATGTCGGACTGGTTCGCCACCCGCACCGCCGCGTCCGCCGCGAACGGCGGCCTCGACCTGGTGATGCCCGGCCCCGACGGCCCGTGGGGCGACGCGCTGGTGGCCGCGGTCCGCGCCGGTGAGGTCGACGAGTCGACGATCGACGACCACCTGAGCCGCCTGCTGCTGCTGGCCCGCCGCACCGGTGCGCTGGGCACGCCCCGCACCTGGCCGGACGACCTGCCCGCGCCCGACTCGGCCCAGCGCCGCGAACAGCTGACCCGGCTCGCCGCCACCGGCATCACGGTGCTCCGGAACGAGGGTGACGCGCTGCCGCTGGCCCGCACCACGCGGGTCGCGCTGATCGGCCGGCACGCCCTCGAGACGATCGACATGGGCGGCGGTTCGGCCCAGGTCAACCCGCCGTACCAGGTGAGCGTCGCGACCGGCCTGGCCGACCTGCTGGGCGACACCGTCACGGTGACCGACGGGGTGGAGGTACGCACCAGGCCGGTGCCGCCGCGCTTCCTCACCGAGGTCCGGGCGACGCTGTACGACGCCGACGGCAAGGAGCTGGAGCAGCGGTCCTGCCCGCAGGGCACGACCATGATCGGGATGGACGACGACTTCGAGGAAACGGTCCGCGCGGTGCACCTGACCGGCCGGATCGGCGTCACCGGCGCGCTCGAACTGGGCGGTCTCGGCGTCGGCTCCTGGACGGTCAAGGTCGGCTCCCAGACGGCGACGTATTCGCAGCGGCTCGAGGGCGGCGGCTTCGGCATCGAGGCACTGGCTCCCCCGGTGCGCACCGACCGCTTCGACGCCACCGCCGGCGACCTGATCGAGGCCACCGTCGAGGTGACCGGCTCGATGGGTCTGTACGGCCTGGTCGGCAGCACCGCGCCGCGCACCACCGTCGAGGTCATCGACGAGGCGGTGCGCGCGGCTGCCGCGGCCGAGGTGGCGGTGGTCGTGGTCGGCCTGACCGAGGAGCAGGAGACCGAGTCGGTGGACAAGTCCACGCTGCGGCTCCCCGGTGCCCAGGACGCCCTGGTCGAGGCGGTGGCCGGCGCCGCACGCCACACGGTGGTGGTGGTCAACGCGGCCACGCCCGTGCTGATGCCGTGGTTGTCCCGGGTGGACGCGGTGCTGTGGGCCGGGCTGCCCGGCCAGGAGGGCGGCCACGCGGTCGCGGCGGCGCTGCTGGGCGACATCGAACCGGCCGGCCGCCTGGTCACCACGTTCCCCGCGGCCGACGGCGCCGCTCCGGCGTGGTCGGTCACGCCGGTCGAGGGCAAGCTGGCGTACTCCGAGGGCACGTTCATCGGCTACCGCGGCCATTTCGCCGGCCGCGCCGCCGAGCCGGCGTTCTGGCTCGGGCACGGCCTCGGGTACGGCAAGTGGGAGTACGCGGAGGCCCGCCTGGACTCCGGCGCCGTGGTGGTCCGGGTGACCAACGTGGGCGAACGCGCCAGCCGCGAGGTCGTCCAGGTCTACTGGCGGCCGGCGGCCCGCGACGAGCCGGTGCGCCTGGTCGGCTGGGCCGGGGTCACGGTGGCGGCCGGCGACTCCGCCGAGGTGACCGTCCACCCCGACGAGCGCCTGTGGCGCAGCTGGGACACCGCGGCCGGCACCTGGACCCGGCTGCCCGACGAGGGCGGCGAGTTCCTGGTGGCCCGCGGCCTCGGCGACATCCGCGCCACCCTCGGCTAGAGAAACTGGAAGAGGCGGGCGCCCGGCTCCAGCCGGGCGCCGTTCGCTTTCCGGAGTCGCGACATCCCCACCCGGAACCGGGCATCTTCCGGCCGCACAAAAGCCAATTCCAGGAAGCCGTACGCCGCGAAGCCGTCCCGGACGTCATCGCTGCGATCGCCCGCGCCCAACCCCCGCCCGCGCGTCCAGATGACAATCCCACCCGGCACCATGAGTGCCGGCAACGCCGCCACGGTCCGTCGCATGTCCGCATCACTCAAATTGCCGAACACGCCGCACGCCAACACGATGTGAGCCCGCCCGACATCACGGTAGGTGTCGGCGGCACCGGCATCCACCGTCCGAACGTCGACGCTCCGCAGCCCCATCGAGCCCGCGGTCCGCCGCGCCCGCCCCGACAGTTCCGGGTCGAGCTCGAGGAGAAGTCCCCGCACGTCCGTTCCCGCCGGATGCGCGGCCAGCACCGGCAGCACGTCCCGCCCGTCCCCGGCACACAGACTGATCAGCCGCCGGCCGCCGGCGGGGTCGCGGGGCGCTTCCCCCAGCGCACGCCAAAGATGACAGCGAACCACCGCAAGCCGCCGAGCAAGCGACGACCGCGGCGCCTCGTAGTCCCCATGCCAGCGAACCCAGTCCTGCCCCACGCTCACATTCAACAAGCTCGATCAAATCCCCGCACGCGAGCCGATCACTCCGCAGCCTCGAGTCTCGACCGATGAGCACCCCGTCCCACCATCCGGTTCCCGGCGCCCCAGAGCGTGACATTTCGCCGCATTAATCTGCTTGCCGAGCCCACGGCTCGCGGGCGGGCCGCGGACTCGCGGGCCGCGGGCCGCGGCGATCCCTTCGCCCGCAGACCCGCAGCATCTCCCCTTCGCCAGCTACCACGACGAATCTTTCTCGCCAGCGACCCCGGCCTTCCACCCCGATCGGAATTTCGGTAACAGGGAGATTTAGCGGGGAACGGCGTGCCGCTAGGCCTCGGTGGGTTCTTCCAGGTGGGCGGCTGCGCGGAGTTCGGCGTGGAGCTTGCCGGTGGCGGGGGTGTCGGCGGTTGCCGGTGGTTGTTCGCCCAACCAGTTGCGGACCGCGGCTAGCACCTCGGTGCCGGCGGCGCGGCGGGCGTGCCGGCAGCGCAACCGGCGTCGCCATCTGCGGCGGGGCCATCCTCGGCCGGGTGAGCCCACGTCGGTAGCCTCCGATCGCGAGACACGATGATCATGTGACGATAACCCGTCGGCGGGCGGTGGGCGCTCGGCCGGAACGACGTTCCACCTCGGCCGATGGGTGGCCGATGGTCCGCTGTTCGCCCGACGGCCGGCTGCGGGGAGGACAGTCCGGTTGCGCACCCACGGCCGGCCGGCCGGACCGCACCGACGGCTTGTGCTCGTGGCCTGCGCGCCGCCGGCCGGAGCGCAAGAGGGCACCCCGCCCCCGGCCGGAACGCAAAGGCACCGGCCGTCACCGAGCACCTGCCCGGCGGCGGCCGGTTTTCCTATTGCTGCTTGGCTAAGACTCTCGGCGCTTGGGATTCGGCGTCGAGGCCGTATACGCGCTTCAGGTCCTCGATGGCCTTCAGCTGGGCTCTGCCGTGTGGGCTCGCGCAAGCCTCGCCCTCGTCGCCGGATACCGGGTCGAACGAGTGCAAGACTATGCGCTCCAGCAGTTCGCCCAGGGTTTCGTCGTTGAATTCGGCCAAGCCCTTGAGGACCTTGACCAGGCGGACCTCCATGCGGACGCCCAGTTGGACACGTGCCGCCCTGGTCGGCACGGCGCTAGAAACCGTACGTGAAGGTCAGGTTGGCCACGCCGCTGGAGTTGGCGTTGCGCAGGAACCAGGTGGGGGTGGCGCCCACCGGGTTGTTGACCATGCCGGGCGTGTCGGTGCCGTTGGCGTTCCAGTCGCCGGTCAGCGGCCAGCCGTAGGTGAATCCGTAGTTGAAGACCACGTTGCTGGCGCCGGCACTGTTGGAGTTTCGCAGGTGCCAGAGCGGGTTGTCGGCGTTCGTGACGAAGCCGGGGGTGTCGTTGCCGCTGCCGTTCCAGTCGCCGACCACCGGTGAGCCGCCGGCACCGGCGTAGGCGAACGTGTAGTCGGCCGTCCCGGACGAGTTGGAGTTGCGCAGATACCAGGTGGGCGTGGCGGCGTTCATGTCGACCAGGCCGGGCGTGTCGGTGCCGTTGCCGTCCCAGTCGCCGACCACGACGGCGACCGTGTCCTCGGCGAAGCGGAAGCCGTACGTGAAGGTGACGTTCGCGGCGCCGCTCGTGTTGGAGTTTCGCAGGTACCAGGTCGGCGGGTTGGAGCTCATGTCGACCATCCCGGGAGTGTCGATGCCGTCGCCGTTCCAGTCGCCGACGACGGGTGTGCCGCCGAAGCCGTAGGTGAACGTGATGTTGGCAGCGCCGGCCGTGTTGGAGTTGCGCAGGAACCAGGTGTCGGTGGCCCAGTCGTACTCGCCGGGCGTGTCGACGCCGTCGCCGTTCCAGTCGCCGGCCAGGAACGGGCCGCCGGTCACGAAGGCCTGCGCCGGCGACGCCAGCACCGCGACCCCGGTGGCGGACAGCGCCAGGGCCAGCAGGGCACCGGCGACTCCGCGTGTTCTGTTTCGCATTGTCTCCCCCGTTTCGCTGCCCGGCCGCACGGCCGGGCATTGATGCCGGAATATTCACCAGGCGCGTCGGCGCGGGTCAATGCCATGCGGGATCCGGTACGGGTGGGATGCGCGATACCGCACCCGGCTTGCCGGGCGACCAGCGCGGGGGTGAGCATCGGGGAACGCCCGGCGCCGATCGAACCTTGCGGGATACCGCACAGCGCCGGGGCGAATCGGACACCCCTGGTCCGAGTAGGCTCCACTGTGGTTGCATCGCGGCCTGACCATCTACGGGGGAGTGACAGACGTCGCTCGGTCAGGAGGTGAAGGTGTCAGGCGTGCCGGTTCCACGGCCGTCGGTGTCGATCGGGGCGGCCGTGCCGTCGCTGGTCCGCTGGGGTCTGTCCAGCGACGCCGACCTGGTGTTCCGCACCCTTACGACGATGGGTTCGCGGGATTCCCGGACGCTCGCCGCCGAGCTGGGTCTCCCCCGCCGGCGCATCGACGAGTCGCTGGCCGAGTTGCGCAGCGCCGGCGCGGTGGCACCGGCCGAACGCGAGGCCCGCACCACCACCTGGGTCCCGCGTCCACCGGCCGACCTGGTGGCCGCGCTGCGCCGGCGCCGGCTGCGGCTGGTCGACCCGCACGCGCAGGTCCGCAACCACCACGGGGTGGTGACCGGCCTGACCGGCAGCGGGCTCCCGGTGACCGCGATCGGTGGCACGATCGGTGACGGCGTGCGCTACCTGCCGACCCGGCAGCTCACCCGGTTCCGGCTGGCCGAGCTCATGAACGCCGAACGGGACGAGCACCTGGCGATCAACACGGAGCAGGCCTTCGACGCCGCCTCGTCCCGGGCCGCCGCGCCGCTGAGCCGGCGGATCGTCGAGCGCGGGGTCCGGGTCCGGGTGCTCGGGCTGCCGCCGGCCGACCGTGACCTGGGCGTGGACGCCCCGCTGGTCGAGCAGCCCAACTTCGCCTACCGGGAAGGCCCCGAGATGCCGCTGAAGCTGCTGGTCATCGACCGGCGGGTGGCGCTGTTCCCGGCCGACCCGGCCGACTTGGAGCGCGGATACCTCGAGGTCAGCCAGCCGGGCGTGGTGCGGGCCCTGGTCATGCTCTTCGACCAGCACTGGGCGACCGCGGCCGACCCGCGCGCACGCTGCGTGCCCGAGATCGCCCTCTGCGACCGCGAGCACGAGCTGATCAGCCTGCTCGCGCAGGGCCACACCGACGTCAGCGCCGCGGCCGAGATGCGGATCAGCGCGCGCCTGATCACCAAGATCCTGCGGAACCTGATGGACCGCCTCGGCGTGGAGAACCGCTTCCAGCTGGGGCTGATGCTCGGCGCGGCCCGCAGCGTTCCGATCCCGCTGATGACGCCCACGGAGGTCAGCTGACATGTCTCCCCGCAAGCTTCTGCCGGTGCTCGCCATGCCGGTCGTGGCCCTGCTCCTCGGCGCGCTCATGTCGGCGCCCGGCAACGCCGGCACCAGCGAGCCGGGGTCCACTCCGGGGTCCTGGACCGGCGGCCCGATCTGTGCGGAGGGGACGATCAACGCCGGTCCGCCCACGTCGGACAGCCCGCCGCGGACGCCCCTGTTCATCAGCATCCAGCCCTGCGCCGGCACCGACCCGGCGGTGACGGCCCAGGCCCGGTGGGGCATTGCGCAGTATGCCGACACCTCCGCCTTCGTGGGCATCCTGACCAACCCGTTCGCCGCCGAGGGCCCGACGACGCGCGACACCTGGAACTACACCGTCGACGACCTCCGGGCCGGCCATCTCGGCACAATCCGGGCGGCGTGCCTCATCACCGACCCGCACACCCGGGTCGCCTGTGTGCGGGTCGTCGCGAACAGCTGGTCGGGCACGGTCGAGATCACGCCGTTGCCGGTCGACGACCCGCTGGTCACCCGGCCGGCGACGGTGCTGGGGATGGACAACACGATCGACCCGGTCTGCGCCTCCTGCGTCTGACCCGCACCATTGATCACCTATCCACGGGGGTAAGAGAATGTCACGTCGCAAACTACTGCCGGTGATCGTCATCCCGGTCGTGCTGGTGCTGCTCGGCGCCATGTTCTCGGCGTCCGGCAACGCCGGCACGGCCACGCCGGAGGCGCCCTGGCCCGGCCCGTACATCTGCTCCGAGGGCACGCTCACCAGCATCAATGCGGGCGATTCGCCGAACGGCAGGATGCTGGCCCAGATCGAGCCGTGCGCCGGCGCCGACCCGGCGAGGGTGGCGGAGGCCCGATGGGGAGTCGCGTTCTACCGTGACACCAGGGTGACCATCGACGCCAACTCCGGGACCTTTCACTACCAGTTGGACGGCCCGACCTACCGGAACTGGGAGCTGACCCCCGGCGATCTGACACCCGGTGAGCACGGCCGGATCCGGGCCGCCTGCATCGTCGTCAGCCAGCCGATCCGCCGCGCCTGCGTGCAGATCGACGCGGTCGACGGGGCCCTCGTGATCACCCCGTTGCCGACCACCGATCCGCTGGTCGCCCGCAAGGTCTTCGTCACCGACAACGACACGCCCAACCCGATCTGCGCCGGCTGCGTCTGAGGACCGACAACGACACGCCCAACCCGATCTGCGCCGGCTGCGTCTGAGGCTTGACCCGGCAGGACAGCCCGGTGGTCGCGGCAGGGGGCGCGACCACCGGGGAAGCTCGCGGGCGGCAGCCGCCGGAGGCGGGGTTCGCCACGATGCGGTTGGCGGCCCCGCCCGGCGTACTTCCGCGGTTTCAGGAAGCGCGACCCGCCACCACGTTGCCGGCCGCGCGGGGCAGGAGAAACGCCTCGATCGCGGGAATTGCCAGCAGGACGGCGAGGGCTACGAAGGCGAAGCGGAACGCGTCGAGGTCGAGGTTGGTGCCGAGGCGGACCAGCAGGGCGCCGATCGCCACGCCCAGCCCGGCGCCCAACTCCTGCAGCGTGGACATGAGCGTGTTGGCGCTGGTCATCCGCTCGCCGGGGACGTCGGCGAAGGCCACCGTGTTATAGGTGGTGAAGCCCGTCGAGCGGAAGATGCCGCTCAGCGTGAGCAGCATGATCAGCAGGATCAGCGGGGTGCCGGCGGTCAGGAAGGCGATGCCGACCAGGCAGGCGGCCGACGCGAGCACGCTGGCCAGCATCACCGGGCGCATGCCGAAGCGGCGCATCAGCGGGGTGGTCAGCGGCTTGATGCCGACGTTGCCGGCGAAAAGAGCAATGACCAAAAGGCCGGCGTACGCCGCGGACCAGCCGAACCCGAGCTGGAAGAAGAGCGGGAGCAGGAACGGGATCGCGGTGATCACGGCTCGGAAGACGGAGCCGCCCAGCGCGGTCACCCGGTAGGTGTGCACGCGCAGGATACGCAGGTCGACCAGCGGGCGGGTGACGCGCAGCAGGTAGCCGACGGCGAGGGTCAGCGCCAGGACGGCGGTTGCCAGTGCGGTCAGCGCGACCGGCCAGTTCGGAGCCGGTGCGGCGACGCCCTCCAGGCCCACCACCAGGGCGGCGATGCCGAGGGCGCCCAGCAGGAAGCCGCGCCAGTCCAGGCGGCCCGCGTCGTCGGCGCGCACGTCCGGCACCAGGCGCCGGGCCAGCACCAGGGCGACGATGCCGAGCGGGACGTTGATCAGGAAGATCCAGCGCCAGGAGGCGTACTGGCTGAGCGCGCCGCCCAGCGCGGGGGCGATCAGCGGGGCGACCAGGGCCGGCCAGGTGAGGTAGGCGATCGCGCGGACCAGGCCGGTCTTCGCGGTCGTGCGGATCACCACGAGGCGGCCGACCGGGACCATCATGGCGCCGCCCACGCCCTGCAGGACCCGGGCGGCGACCAGCGCGGTGAGGTCCTGGGCGGCGGCGCAGCCGATCGACGCCAGGGTGAAGATCACAATCGCCATGGTGAAGATCCGGCGGGCGCCGAAACGCTCGGTGAGCCAGCCGCTGATCGGGATCAGAACCGCCAAGGTCAGCACGTACGCCGTGATGGCGACGTTCACCGTGACCGGAGCCACCCCGAGGTCGGCGGCGATGTGCGGAGCGGCCGGGGCGATGATCGTGGCGTCCAGGATCTCCATGAAGAACGTGCCGGCGACCAACAGAGCCAGCGGTCGCATCATCGGTAGCGGCCCGCCGGCAGGAAATCGGCCGGCGCCAGGGCCCGGCCGGTGATCCGGACGTCGCCGAGCCAGCCGTAGAAGCCCCGGTGGACCGGGCCGGAGACGGTGGCGCCGAGCAGGAACGGCCGGCCGTCGGTGAGCAGGCCGGGGGCGGGGCGGCGCGGGTTGCGGGCGATCCGGGAACCGTCGATCCAGATCACCGTGCGGCCGCCGTCGTTGACCACGGCGACGTGCATCCAGACGCCGGTGGGCAGGGCGTGACTCCACGAGGTGCCGGTGCGGGTGGCGTACCGGAGGAAGAACTCGGGGGCCAGGTCGAGGCTGCACGGCGGGTCCGGGGTGGTGCCCTCCCAGCTGAGCAGGCCCATCCAGTCGTGCACGCCGACGAACGGGCTGGGCAGCTTCGCGAAGATCTCGATGGTGTAGCCGTCCCGGAAGGTCGCGGCGTTGAGCGGGGCGCCGGCCCCGGTGGTGAGGTGCGCGCCGCCGCCGTCGAAGTAGAGGCTGGCGTGCCCCGGGGCGGCCAGGTGATGGTCGGCGGACGGCTTCGGGCTGCCGCGCCGGATCGACAGGTCGTTGCCGTTGCCAGACTGGTCCCGGATGACGGCGCCCGGGCTGTCGAACCGCCAGTACGCGGCGGTGTGCCGGTCGACGACCTGGGCCGCGACCCGCGGTGCCGGCGCCGGTACGGGGTCGAAGGCGGCAAATCTGCGCGCGAAGTCGACCGCCACGCTGAACCGGTCGTGGTCGCCGGTCAGTTCCGCGGTCTCGGCCTCCAGCGGGGTGCGGTCCGGCTTGCCCAGCAGCCACGGGGCGAACGTCTCCACGTCGATCCGGTTGCGGTCCAGGTCGAAGTGGTAGAGCCGCACCATGCCGGCCCCGCCGTAGTAGCGCTCCTGGTAGTTCACGGTGTGGATGTGCACGTCGTGACCGGCCGCGTTCCGCAGGACGTTGCGGCCCGGGGGCCAGTCGTGCCCGCTGAGGGTCAGGAAGATCTGGTCGTGCTCCCGGATCAGCAGGTCCCACAGCCGCCGCCCGTTCCGGGACAGGAAGGCGCGCCCGTCCTCGTCACTGAAGGCGATGTCGTGCGTGGTGACGATGGCGGGCACCGTGGGGTTGGCGGCCAGCGTCGCCCGAGCCCACCCCAGCGCCCGGTCCGAGCTGCGCCAGTCGAGCGCCAGAATCAGCCAGCGCCGGTCGGCGGCGGTGATCCGGTGCGCGGTGTTGTAACCGTCCGGGCTGGCACCCAGATAGGTGGGGTCCTGCCGATACCGTTCCGGACCAAACCTTTCCAGGTACGGGGTGAGCCCGCGCCGATCGTCAGTGGTCTGATCGACGTCGTGGTTTCCGGCCACGACGCTGAACGGCAGCCGCGAGTCGACGGCTTCGAAGGTGGCGGAGACCTGAGCCATCTCACCGGCGCTGCCGTGTTCGGTGAGGTCCCCGAGCTGCGCCAGAAAGGCGATGTTGTCAGCCCCGCGGCGCGCGAGCAGGTAGTCGAGGGTGGCCCGGACCGGCGCGGGGTCGGAGCTGTCGGCGTCGAACAGGTATTGCGTATCGGGCAGCACAGCCAGCGAAAACCGCTTTCTGCCAACCTCGAACCCAGCGGCACCTCCCGAGCCGGCCACGCCCGAACCGGCCACGCCCGAACCAGCCGCGCCCGCACTAGCCGCGCCCGCACCGGCCGCGCCCGAGCCGCCCTTCGAGCCGGACATTTCCGATTTATCGCCTGACGGGGCCATTAGTGGTACGACCGCTGCGGCCCGCAGAAGATCTCGTCGCTCCACGATCGCAATCCTGACCGGGCTGCCCCGCCCACGCCAAGAAAAGTCGCGGTGTTGGGCACGGCAGACTACTCAGCGAGCGGCACCGGGCGGGAGCTGGGAGCGCGAGGCGCGGCAGGGCAACGCGGGAAAGCAGGGCAACGCGGGAAAGCGCGAGACGCGGCAGGGCAACGCGGGGAAAGCGCGAGACGCGGCAGGGCAACGCGGGAAAGC
>NZ_BOMV01000022.1 GCF_016862375.1 Paractinoplanes rishiriensis
GCAGGGCCGGGCGGCGGAGGGTCAGGCGTTCCAGGTGGCTATTGCCTCGCGGCCGTGTTCGAAGCTCAAGGTGGAGATGGTGGCTGTGCCCAAGCGTAGGCGGCCGCCGTATTCGACCGGTAGGCCCAGCCAGCGGGCACCTGCCGCGCGTAGCGAGTGGCCGTGGGCTATCAGTGCTACGTCGCCGCGGGGCAGGAAAGTCCGGGCGTGGGCCAAGGCCCGGTCCAGCCTGGCCGCTACCTGGTCGGGGGACTCGCCTTCGGGGGCGCCGTCGCGCCACAGCCACCAGCCCGGGTCTGACTCGTGGATGGTGAGGGTGGTTATGCCCTCGTACTTGCCGTAGTTCCACTCGGCCAGATCTTCGGTGGTTTCAGTTACCGTCAATCCGGCCAGGTCGGCTGTTCTCAGGGCGCGGCGGCGGGGGCTGGAGATCACGGCGGCGAAGTTTCGGTCCTTCAGTCGCTCGCCGGCTGCGCGAGCCTGGAATTCGCCGTTTTCAGTCAATTCCAGGTCGGTGTACGAGGTGTGGCGGCCGGCGGCGCTCCACTCGGTCTCGCCGTGGCGGATCAGGACTATTTCGGCCATGTGTCCATCGTCCGGCCTGCGGGTGCTGGGCGCAGCGCGTTTGAGCCGCGTCGCGGCCTGAGGGGCCGGATGTGGCACATGAGCCGCAGCCGGGGGCGGCCGGCTCCCTGCCGGGCCGGTCGGGCCCGACGGCCCGGTGGCGCCGGGGAGGTCGCCGGCCGCCACGGGACCGGGCGTCGCGCGTACCCTATTGGGCTTTTAAAAGATCTTCGAACGAGGTGGTCAGCGCGAACGGGTCGGCCGGCGGGGCGGGATCGCGGCGGTCGAGTTCGCGGGACAGTTCGGCGGCGGCGCGGGTGACGCGGGTGCGCAGGAGGCCGTCGGACGAGTCGGCGCCCCAGTCGTCGCTCGCGGCGAAGACCGCCGTGGGCAGGACCACCGCGCGCAGGTACGCGAACATCGGGCGCAACGCGTGGTCCAGGGCCAGCGAGTGCCGCGCGGTGCCGGCCGTGGCGGCGATCAGGACCGGCTTGTCCAGCAACGCGTCCCTGTCCAGCACGTCGAAGAACGACTTGAACAGGCCGCTGTAGCTGGCGGTGAAGATCGGCGTCACGGCGATCAGGGCGTCGGCGGCCGCGACCTGGCGCAGGGCCTCCTTGAGCGGCGCCGGCGGGAAGCCGGTGAGCAGGTGATTGGCGATGTCGTGGGCCAGGTCACGCAGCTCGATCAGCTGGATCGTGACGGCGACGCCCTGCTCCTCGGCCTGGGCCACCACCCCGGCGGCCAGTTGGTCGGCCAGCAACCGGGTGGCGGACGGCTGGCTCAGGCCCGCGGAGACGACGGCTACGGTGCGCTGCTTCATGCCTTGACCTCTTCCTGCTCCTGCTGCTTCGCAGCCAGCAGCGACGCGTGGGTGGGTGCGTCGGGGACATGCGCCGGCTTCAGAGCGGCAAATTCCTTACGCAGTACGGGTACCACCTCGCCGCCGAGCAGGTCCAACTGCTCGAGAACCGTCTTGAGCGGAAGGCCGGCGTGGTCGACGAGGAAGAGTTGCCGCTGGTAGTCGCCGACGTAGTCGCGGAAGCCCAGGGTCCGGTCGATCACCTGCTGCGGGCTGCCCACGGTGAGCGGGGTCTCGCTGCTGAAATCCTCGAGGCTCGGGCCGTGGCCGTAGACCGGGGCGTTGTCGAAGTACGGCCGGAACTCGCTGACCGCGTCCTGGCTGTTCTTGCGCATGAACACCTGACCGCCGAGACCGACGATCGCCTGGTCGGGGTCGCCGTGGCCGTAGTGGGCGAAGCGCTCCCGGTACAGGCCGACCATGCGCTGGGTGTGCTCCTTGGGCCAGAAGATGTGGTTGGCGAAGAAGCCGTCACCGTAGTAGGCGGCCTGCTCGGCGATCTCCGGGCTGCGGATCGAGCCGTGCCAGACGAACGGCGGGACTCCGTCGAGCGGGCGCGGCGTCGAGGTGAAGGACTGCAGAGGCGTACGGAACTTGCCCTGCCAGTCGACCACGTGCTCGCGCCACAGCTTGTGCAGCAGCGCGTAGTTCTCGATAGCCAGCGGGATGCCGGCCCGGATGTCCTTGCCGAACCAGGGGTAGACCGGCCCGGTGTTGCCGCGCCCCATCATCAGGTCGACCCGGCCGTCCGCGAGGTGCTGCAGCATCGCGTAGTCCTCGGCGATCTTCACCGGGTCGTTCGTGGTGATCAGGGTGGTCGCGGTGCTGAGCAGCAGCCGGTCGGTCTGCGCCGCGATGAAGCCGAGCGTGGTGGTCGGCGAGGAGGAGAAGAACGGCTCGTTGTGGTGCTCGCCGAGCGCAAAGACGTCGAGACCGACCGCCTCGGCGTGCTTGGCGATCGTCACGATGTTCTTGATGCGCTCGTGCTCGGCCGGCGCGCGCCCGGTGGTCGGGTCGGTGGTGATGTCACTGACACTGAAGATCCCGAACTGCATGGCGCTTCTCCTTCGCGTGTGTACTGCCACGCTCAACCTCTTTGACCCGTCAAATATTTCAAATTCAAAGAACCCGTGTCTGCGGCGGCCGTCACACTCAGCGTTGCGTCACCGTACGGTCATCCACTGCGATGGATCGTCACGTAGCCCAGAGATGACACGTGCAGATCCTGATCAAGGTAGTGGTCACCAGCATCGCGGGTGGCCTGACATACCTCCTGACTAACGTCACCAAGCAGATCAAAGTGGAGACACGGACGCCCTGGTCGTGAATCCGCAGTTGGTGACGAGGCGTAAGGAGCGGTTCGAGGAGCTGTGGGCGGCCGCGAAGGACGCCTCGAATGGCTAAACCCTAATTCCGGCACGCGAGGGCTACCACGGCGCGGGTGATGACGTGGGGCAGACGGCGCAGAACGTACGGGACAGGAATATTTCGTCCTGAAGATCGAATGAAAGTGTCGGATATTCATCCGGAACCGGCCGCCAAGGCGTATCGGTAGACACAGGGGGGATGTCCATCGACACGAGCCCGTGTCTTAATGTGCAACCCTGCAAAGGCGGACATCTGGAGGGCTGCGGAGTGACAACCCCGCGGCCTACAGTTGAGGAGCTGGCCCCGTCCGGCAGCTTCCCGCGTTCGACCGCCGCCGACCGTGTCCGCTGCTGAACGCTGGAAGGACAACCCGTGGCCGAGACCGATCCGCATCCCACGTCGACGAACACCGGTGTCGTGCTGCCGCCGATCGTCGGCAACGCAGACGTGGAATGGGACGATTTTGACTCGGCGGCCTACTTCGAGCACAACTACGGCGAGCTCCGCCCGGACGACGCCCGGATCATCGAGATCATCGCCGGATACTTCCAGTCCACGTTCCCCCCGCATCGGGTCGGGCGCGCGATCGACGTCGGCAGCGGCACGAATCTCTACCCCGCCCTCACCATGCTGCCGTACTCCTCACGAGTGACTCTCTTCGAGAGAGCCTTCACCAACCGCCAGTGGCTCACGCGCGAGCTCGACAAACCCCAGAGCTCCTGGAAGCAGTTCTGGGATGCGATCTCGGCCGGCCGGGATACCTACGCGAAGATCAACGATCCGCTGGACATGCTTCACCGCCTCGCCCGCGTGGTGCGCGGGAACGTGTTCAACCTCGCTGCCGACGAGTACGACCTGGGCACCATGTTCTTCGTCGCCGAGTCGATCACCACTCGCACCGACGAGTTCCAGCGCGCCACCCGGCAGTTCGTCAACTCGCTGAAGCGGAACGCGCCGTTCGCCGCCGCGTTCATGCGCGACTCGTCCGGTTACATTGTGGGCAATCAGAGATTCCCCGCCTGCTCGATCACCGAGGAGGACGTCCGGAAGGCCCTTGCACCAGTTGCACGCAACGTAGACATTGTGATGGTGGAGAGCAACGACCTCCGCGAGGGCTACGGCGGGATGATGGTGGCCACCGGCAGGAAGAAGTAGCGCTCCCACACTGGCCCACGGACGGGTAGGTGACGGCGCACCCATGCAGATTCAGCCACGCCAACAACTTCTTGACATCTGGCGCGCCACAGCGCGAGTGTCCTATCACGACGGTGAGTGGTTTCCGGGCGGGCGCAGCGGCAGCAACTCCATCAGTGACGCGGAGCAGTTGCTGTGCATCATGGCCCCGGCTACCGAGATTCCGCTGTTCCGGCTGGACCGGCCCGACGCGGTGGCGAACGACGTGTTGGACACGTTGCGGGCCGTCGGCGACAACCTGCAGATCCCGCAGCGGTTGTTGCGGGCGCTGTCCCGTTACATCGAGCGCTACACCGACCGGGACGGCACGCCGCTCTTCTCCGGCAACTCGTACTTCTCCCTCGACGAGGGTAAGGACGGCGACGGGGCCACGGAGATCAAGGCGGAGATCAAGCAGGAGCAGCTCGATCTGGACGTGGTGGACTCGTTCTCGATCTCGGTGACGCTGATGCTGGCGACCATCGGGTTCACCAAGATTTTCCGTCAGGTGGTGACGCGGCCGACGCTTCTGAAGCAGGTGGAGGCACTGGAGCGGGCGGCCAACGTGCGGCTGTCGGCGGCGATGGCCGGTCTGCTGCGCAGCTTCGCCGTCAACGTGTTCACCGCCGACAGCGTGCCGGGTCGCGAGTTGCTGCGTACGGTCAACCAGGAGCGACGCCCCACCCACCAGGTGGTCGACGAGTTGCGCGAGGCGCTGCGAGAGATCAACGCCCGGCTCCGGGACGACGTCACCATCGGTTCCGGTGCCGCCGAGGGCAGCGAGCTCGACAACCCCAACCGGCTTTTCGAGTGTGGCTGGTCGTGGGGCGTGGTGCGGGAGGCACCCGAGATCGAGACCACCGCCGCCATCGGCGAGCAGCGGACCGGCGTGGCGCAGAACGCGCCGTACCTCTACTTCACGACCGTGGCGATGGACGCCATCCAGGCGCTTTCCTCGGAGCGCACCCGGCTTCTCGGCCTGCTCGACACCGAGCAGGCCCGTCTCGCGCAGTCGCTGCAGTTGCGTTTCGAGCTGACCCGTTCCTACTGGGCGGCGATCGCCACCTTCGGGTCCGGTCGCTGGCCGCTGGAAGATCTGCCGTGGCGCACCACCGACGGCATCGAGTTCGACTATTTCAGCCTGCTGGTCGGCGGCATCGTCATCCAGAACATGCAGGCCGTACGGGCGTCGACCACCGAACTGCGCCGGGTCTCCGAGGTCCTCGAGGAACTCGCCAACCGCAGCCGGATCACCCGCCGGTCGACCGAACCCGAAACCGCGATCGCCGTGCACTATCCGGGTCTGCACTTCCCGCTCGAGGGCAGCGAGAACATCGGCAGCTCGCGACTGGCGTGGACGGTCGCCGACATCGCCCCCACGCTGTTCCGGCGCTCGCTGACGCTGGCGAGCATGGTGGACGACGGCGTGATCCGCGGCCGGCTGCTCGATCTGGCCGACGCCATCTGGGATCACCTGCAGGACCGGGTGTTGCGCGAGGGCGACGACCACGGTCTCTGGGACAGACCGGCCGGCGCCTACAAATACCTGCCTGACGAGGCGCGGGATGTGTCCTGGTACTACACGAAGCGAGTGGTCGACTGCCTGGTCGTGGCGGCGCGCCTGATCAACGATCCGCCGCTGCGCAGTGGGCTGCTGACCCAGATCGCGGCGGACCTGCTCAACGAGGCCGACCACCTGTACGACCGCGAGCTGCTCAACGGCACCACGACCCGCGGCGAGACGCTCCGGGTCGAGCTGGATCGGATCGGCACCGAACTGCGGCGCGCCCGGGCCGTGCGGCGGGAGCAACCCGGCGTCGCCGTGGCGGTGACCGAGGAGGTGCTGCGCAAGCTCGACCGGCTCTCCGCGGCCCGCCAGGCCGACAGCGGGGTGACCTGAGATGCTGATCTTCGCGACCTCCGACAAGGGGGGCACCGGCAGATCGGTGACCAGCGGAAACCTGGCTTATCGGCACGCTCTTCAGGGGTACGACTCGTGCTACGTCGACTTCGACTTCGGCTCCCCCACCTCCGGCGCGATCTTCGATCTGCCCGAGGCGCTGGCCGGCGTCGAGGACGGCGCCGGCCTGCACAGCTATCTGGTCCACGGCGACCCTGAGCCGCGGAAGATCAACGTGTGGGCCGATTCGCAGCGGGAGGCGCTGCGCAGCCGACCAGCCGGCGCGGGACGGCTGACGCTGGTGCCGGGCGACGCCGGCGGCAGCGAGTTCAGCTCGGCGCCCGGCATCGTGGACCGGTGCGTCCGGCTGTTTCAACGGCTCGACGAGGAGTACGAGCTGATCCTGGTCGACCTGAGTGCCGGCCGCTCGTACGCGACCGAGATCGTGCTCACCGCCACCGTCCATCCGGCACTGCGCGCGGTGCCGGCCCGCTGGCTGGTCTTCCACCGGTGGACCAGGCAGCACATCGTCGCCGCCGGCGGGCTGGTGCACGGCAAGCACGGCATCCTCGAAACCGGGGTCGGCCTGGGCCACGACCGGGACAAATTGAGCGAGTCGATCCGGTACGTGCGCACCGCGGTGCTGGATCCGTCGTCGCCCGATCAGGCCGGCCTGCGGCCCGAGCAGCTGGCCTGGCTCGACGTGTGCAACCGGCGGTTGCAGGATCTGGCGGCCCGCAAGGGCGTCGGACGGCTCAACATGATCGGCGAGGTGCCGCTCGACCCGGTACTCCAGTGGCAGGAACAGCTGATCTCCAACGACGACGTGTGGCTGCACCGCACCGCCAACGAGCGCACGGTCGCCGCGTTCGAGGAGCTGTCCAAGAAGATCGTCGACGAGAACGCCTGGGTCGGTCTGTGACGACCGCCGACGACCTGGCGAGCGAACTAGGTGCACCGGCCGCCGCGGTCCGGTCGGTGGCCCTGTCGCACCTCTCGCTCGAGCTGGGTCACCTCTACATGGACGACTTCCTGGCGGGCGAGTCCCGCCTGCGGCACCAGTTCGACCGGGTGCGCCCGTGGGCCGAGACCGCCGTACGGCAGGCCCGGGAGTCGCTGCCCCGCGGGCGTCCCCGGATCAGCACCTGCTTCCTGATCGACGACTACTTCACCCGGTTCTCGACCCCGCGGGACGTGGTCACCTCGCTGGTGGCGGCCGCCGGTGCGGCCGGCCTGACGATCGACTACGTGGCCCGCGAGTCGGGCTGCGCACGCGCCGGCAACGTCGACGTGGCCCGGCTGGTACAGGACCACCTGGTGGACGAGCCGGCCGAGGGCTCGAACGGGCGGCCGGCAGCCACGGTGTCCGGCTGGCTCACCAACGGGCAGCGCTCCCCCGCCGCGTCCGCGTCGGCGATGGCCGCGCCGTGGCAGTGGCGGCCACCCCGGCAGAGCGCCGTGCAGAACCACTCGATCTTTGTGGACATCGAGCTGTGGAGCGGCCCGGACGACGACCGGCTGTGGTCCTGCCCGTTCCTGGCCGCGGTCTGGCAGTTGCAGCGTCTCGGCCTGCTGCGCCACCTGGGCGAGCCGGTCACCGAGCCGGTTTCCCTGCCACCGGCCGCGCTGCCGGCGGAGTGGGAGCTGATGCCGCCGATCGTCCGGCTGAACCCGGACGCGGCACCCTTCCACGCCTACCGCACCTTCACCGCGATGGACGCCCGTTTCCTGCCCATCGAGCTGGCCGTGCGCACGATCCTCGGCAACGTGACGATCGACCCGGGCGCGGCCGCACAGGTCCGGGACCGGGCCCGCGGCGAGGGCCTCACCCTGCCCGAGGAGACGCTCGACCGGATCGGTTACGCCTTTCTCTGACCGTCCAGTTCGCGGGAGACGTCCCACAGTTCGCGGAACAGCTGCGCGCACTCCTTGACCCGGGCGTCGTTCAAGACCAGGCGGGTCTCGGCCACCTGCGCCAGTTGCGGTTCGTTGATGGTGGGTGTGGTCTCGTACGCCAGAATGTCGTCGAACACGATCAGGTCGCGCAGCTGCACCTGGAGCGGGGTGGGCACCGCCGACCGGTCGAGCAGCCGCACGTCGATCGCCATCTGCCGCTGTTCCTCGTAGGCTTGCCGCAGCGCGGGATCGTATTCCATCTCCGGCTTGTCGAGCACGAAGATGCGCCGGACCCGTTTGCCGGCCCGCGCGGCACGCCGCTGGGCGTCGAGGTAACGCTGGCCGATCTCGCTGTGCCAGAGGCCGTGGTCGACCGCCGCGAGGCTGATCGCGTCGACGCTCAGGGTGGCATGCCGGGTCAGGCCGAGCAGCCAGTCGCGGTCCTCGCCGTAGTAGGTGACCGTGCCGCCCTCGGCAAGCTGCTTGAGGAAGTCCGACGTCTCTTTGATCTTCGCCTGGACGAACTGGTAGACGATCGGCGGGGAATGCGGCGAGATGTACGTCGAGTTGCGCACCAGCTGCGTGACCAGGTCGGTCTGCAGGGCCGAGGCCTCGATCTGGCCGAACAGCGCGGTGGCCTCGCTGATCTCGGCGAACGCGTCGCCGACCAGCTTCTTCATGTCGGCCATGCCGTCCTTCTCCAGCTTTTCGACGGCGGCCAGCCGCTTCTCGAACTCGACCAGGAAACGAACCATGAGCACGATGCCACCGATCAGGACCGACAGCGTGATGCAGGTCGACAGCGGCTGGTTGAGCCCGTTGGTGATGAGGAACGTCGTGCCACCGGTGGCGACCGTGACCAGCGCCGTGCGAATGACGCCGGAGCCCTCCCCGACCTGGCGCGCCACGGTGCTCACTGCGGCATCGCCGCCGACAACGCCGCCACCGCGCCGAGCGCGAACTGGTCGCGGATGCGATCGCGCAGCAGGGCCCACTGCCGGCTGAGCGCGGACCGCCGTTCCAGCGTCTCCCACAACTGCTCGGCCAGCTCGCCGCCGCGCCCGCCGGGCAGCCACAGGTGCAGCAGATAATCGACGGCCGGACGCAGGCGACGCAGCGACTCGTCTCTCGGCAGGGCACCGATCTCGGCCCGCTCGACGATGCCGATCACCGAGGTGAGCAACCAGTCGTGCAGGGCAAGATCCTCGCCGAACGCCACCAGCAGCCGCGGCTCGGCACCGGCGGGCAGGCCGACGCGCACCACGCGCAACTGGTCGTCGTGCACGGTGAGCCGCGGTGTCCCGGCCGCCTCGGCCTGCTCCACCACGAACCGCAGTTTCGTGCGCGGCAGGCGCAGCCGCTCGCGGGACCTGCCGTCGTCCGGAACGGCGCTCTGCACCACGTCGGATGCCCGCCCGGCGACATCGCCGAGGTCGAGCGCGCTCGGCGCCCGCACGGGCGCGGCGAACGCGGCGGCCAGATCGGCGGCCTGGACCCGGCCCACGGCCTCGATGACGCCGGGCCGGGCCAGGTAGTGCGACCAGGGCTGGCGCGCACTGCCGGTGGCACGTGCCAGGCGTGCCCAGGCGGTGCCCTGCACGACGTGACCGCCGGTGATCGCGGCCCGTTGCAGGACGGTGCCGATGCCGCGGACCTGGCGCGCTGGCGGGGCCGCACCGAGCGGGCAGTCGACGCCGACCGGGCGCTCGGGAGAACGCACATAGGACCGCGGTCGTTCCAGGCGCAGCACGGGCTCGCCGGCCACCAGGTCGACCAGCAGGGCGGCCTCGCGGGCGCTCATCGGGTCACGGCCGCGTAGCAGGCCGGTGTGGACCTCACCGACGATGAGCACGTCAAGGACCCCCATCTCCGACGGCGCAGGGGCGCCGGGGAGGACGCACTCAGTGCGGGGTCGGCGTTGACCGTTGCTCCCGGCGGCGCGTTCCCTTGCCGCATGACGCCAGCCGTTCGATTGGAACCCATAGGCCCGCAGATTGCAACACCGTGCGTGATCATGCACGGACGGTGAGTAGTACTGCCTACCATCCATTGTGGCAGGAGACAAGGTCAGGGCGCGAAAAGCCGCAGTCGCCGGAGAAATTCTCACGCCCCGACATCGGCGGATCGATCGCCGTTAACTTCGGAAGGTGGCCTACCGTCTCCCTGATGTGCTCATCGTCGGTGCCGGTGTCTCCGGCCTGACCACCGGCGTGTGCCTGGCCGAGAGCGGGATGCGGGTCCGCATCCGGGCCGAGCAGGAGCCGTGGGAGAGCAGTTCGGCGGCCGCGGGGGCGATCTGGGATCCGATCTACGCCAAGCATGCCCGCGTCGAGCAGTGGGCCGCCCGCTCCTACGACGAGTTCAACGACCTGGCTCGTCAGGATTTCCCAGGGGTACGGGTGATCGACGGCGTGGAGGCCTCACGTGTCGCCATTCCGTCACCGGCCTGGGCGGTCGGCCTGCCCGGCTACCGCGAGTGCGATCCCGCCGAGTTGCCGGACGGGTTCGCGAGCGGATGGCACTACACGGCCCCGATCATCGACATGCCGCCGTACCTGCACGAACTCCAGGCGAGGCTGATCGCGGCGCACGGCGAGCTGATCTTCGGGGAACGGCTGCAGAGTCTGGGCGACGCGTTCGCGGACGCGCCGGTGGTGGTCAACTGCAGCGGGGTGGGCGCGCGGGAACTGGTGCCCGATCCCGAGGTGCAGCCGATCCGGGGGCAGCTGGTCGCCGTACGCAATCCGGGGTTGATCGATTTTTTCGCCGAGCACACCGACGAACTGGGCGAGATGACCTACCTGCTGCCGCAGGGTGACGTGCTGCTGCTGGGCGGCAGCGCCGAGAAGGGCGAGGCCGAGCCGCTGCCGGACGCACAGATAGCCACGGCCATCGTGCAGCGGTGCAGCCAGATCTTCCCGGCCATCCGCGACGCCGAGGTGCTCGGACACCGCACCGGGATCCGCCCGTCGCGCCCCGAGGTGCGACTCGAACACGAAAATCTCGGCGACCGGCACATCGTCCACAACTACGGACACAGCGGCGCCGGCGTCAGCCTCTCCTGGGGATGCGCCGACGAGGCGGCGGAAATCGTCCGGCACATTCTGGGAGCCTGACCGCCAGACAGCTTCAAGAGTCGAGGCCCGTGCGACTCCGGACCCGTCCGCGCCCGGAGATCTTGGCTGGCCGGCCACCGTTTCGGGTGGTGGTGGCGCCATGATCCCCGGGCGGCGAAAGCTCCGTGCGGACGGGAGGGTGGGGTACTCCGTCCGACACTGCGCACGAAACGATCGCAGCCCATCACAGTCTGCAACCCCGCGCCGGGGCCGGGCCGGTTGGTACCGGGTCAGCGGCCCTGGAGGCGTTTCACGTTGTCGCCGAAGGTCCAGCCGCGGGAGCCGTCCCAGTTGAGCGACCAGGTCATCAGGCCCTTGATGGCGGGGACGCTCTGGTAAGCCTGGGTGACCAGGGCCGGGGTCAGGTAGCCGCCGCCGGCGCCCTGTTGGGCGGGTAGGCCGGGGACCTGCTTGTCGTACGGGACGCGGATCGTGGTGCCCTGGATCGTGAGGCCGTTGTTGAGGCACTGGGTCTGGACCGTGAAGCCCTGGACGGTGCCGGCCGGGTAGGAATCGCCGGCGCAGCCGTACATGCTGCCGTTGTAGTACTGGACGTTGAGCCACCACAGGCGGCCGTTGTCGGCGTATTTCTTGATGATCGGGAGGTAGGCGCCCCAGATCGAGCCGTAGACCACGCTGCCGCCGGTCACGTAGGCCGTCTCGGGTGCCATGGTGAGGCCGAAGTTGGACGGCATCGCGGCCAGCACGCCGTCGATGATGCGGATCAGGTTGGCCTGCGAGGTGGACAGGGTGTTGATGTTGCCGCTGCCGGTCAGGCCGGTCTCGATGTCGATGTCGATGCCGTCGAAGTTGTACTGGCGCAGGATCGGCACGATGGTGGCCACGAAGCGGTCGGCGACGGCACTGGAGCTCAGGTCGATGCCCGCGGTGGCGCCGCCGATCGACATCACGATGGTGGCGCCGGCCGCCTTGGCCGCGCACATCTCGGCGGGGGTGGACACCCGGACGCCGGCGTCCATGCCGTTCTCCCAGAGCACCGTGCCGTCGGACCGGATCACCGGGAAGGCCGCGGCGATCACGTTGTAGCCGTGCTGGAGGATGCGGCTGTCGTTGATCGGGATCCAGCCGAGTCCGGGGTGGACGCCGTTGGCCGCGCCGTCCCAGTTCTCCCAATAGCCCTGAAGCACCTTGCCCGCCGGCCGCGATTTGACCGCGCAGGTCGCCCCGGTCGGCGTGGGAGTCGGCGAGGTGGTGGGCTGGGTCGTCGGCGGCGTGGTGGGCGGGGTCGTCGGGCGGGTGGTCGGCGGCGTGGTGGGCGGCGACGTCGGAGCGGTCGTCGGTGGCGTGGTAGGACCGGTCGGGCCGCCCGTGCACGCGCCCAGGTCACGCCACAGCGACGGCGTCGCCGCCGGATTCCAGCCGGCGCCCGGATGCGCCGTGTGCGTCACCAGCGCCTGATAGAGCCGCCCGCCGTACGTCACCTGCTGCCCGGCCGGATAGGTCACGCCCTCGGCCCACACCGTGCTCGAACACGTCACCGCAGCGACAGCCGCCAGCTCACCACCCGCGACCACGACCACAGCCCCCGCTGTCACCGCCACCCCGGCGACCAGCGCCAGCACCCGACGTCGGACACCCATCTCGACTCCCTGAATCCGAAAGTGACCCGCGACACCCACATAGTGGCGCTCACTCCCGTAAATATCAAGGGTTCTTAACAATAAGCGGGAGGCCCAGGTAGGCGGCGTACGGCTCAAGCGCCTCGGCGGCCCGGCAGTGGTCGGCGGGAGTGAAGTCGATCAGCGGGTGGACGGTGACGGTGACCGCTTTGCGGCCCAGGGTGCGTTTCCAGGTCGCGGCCACCCGGCCGTCGCGGACCAGGGTGGACTGGAACACCCCGTTGCCGCCCGGGATCACCGCCGCCAGCTGGGTGGCGTCGGCCATCATGGCCCGGTCTTTATAACCCAGCAGGTATTCGTCGAAGCCGGGCAGCGCCAGCCACTCCCCCTCCGCCGCCGGCGCCGCGTCGAGCACCTCCGGCGCGGCCAGCATCTCGAGCCCGTCGACGTCCACCGTGGTCAGCGCGTCGCCCGCGGCCGCCACGCCGATCTTGCAGTCGGTCATGGTCAGTCCGGTCCAGCGGCCGAAATCGGCCCGGGTGGCCGGGCCGTGACTGCGGAAATAGCGCTGCGCGATCAGGGCCAGCGCCTCCTCGCGGGTCGGCCTGCGCTGCTCCGGGACCCACTCGTCGAGCAGCACGAACGTCTGCTCCTTGCCCACGTGCGGCGCGATCACCGTGACACCGCGCTGCGCCGCGTACCACAGCAGGTGGTAACCCATCTGGCCGGTCACCGGAATGCCGCCCTCGACCAGCGCGGCCATGCACTCGGATCGCGTCAGGCGGCCGCCGCCCGCCAGGGCGGAGGCGAGGATCTCGACCGAGCGGTCCGCCGTCTTTTCGTCGATGCCCAGCGTGTCGCGGCGTTTCCAGGCACCGGCCAGCGTGCGCACGCCCATCACCTCGAGCATCCAGCGAGCGTCGGCGGGCGGCACCCAGTGCACGGTGCCGCGCATCGGCCAGGTGCGGATCGCCTCGCGGCGCTCGAGAGCGGCGTTGACCTCGTCGAGCGTGCGGCCGGGCAGCCGCGCACCCAGTGACCACAGGCCGCTGTTGATCTCTTGCGCCTGCATGGCGCCGAACCACTCGACGATCTCGGCGACCGTCGAGGGCCCGCCGCCACGCAGGAGCAGGCTCGTCATCCGCAGCCCCAGGGCCGTGCGCGTGTCCATGGGCTAGACCCTAGGGCGGGGGTACGACAGGAATCAGCGGCCGCGGGCCGTCCGGTACCACTGCACCAGGCTGTTGGTCGACGAGTCGTCGTCGCCGGCCGCCGCGCCCGGGGCGGTCAGCTTCGGCGCCAGCTGGTTGGCCATCACCTTGCCCAGCTCGACGCCCCACTGGTCGAACGAGTTGATCTGCCAGACGGTGCCCTGGGTGAACGTGATGTGCTCGTACAGCGCGATCAGCTGGCCCAGCACCGCGGGGGTGAGCTTCTCGGCCACGATCGTGGTGGTCGGGTGGTTGCCCTGCATGACCCGGTGCGGCGCCACCTTCTTGTCGGCGCCCTCCGCCTCGACCTCGTCGAGCGTACGGCCGAACGCCAGCGCCCTGGTCTGCGCCAGGAAGTTGGACATGAACAGGTCGTGCATCTCGCCGATGTCGTGGTTGGGCTGCGCGAACCCGATGAAGTCCGCCGGGATCAGCTTGGTGCCCTGGTGGATCAGCTGGTAGAAGGCGTGCTGGCCGTTGGTGCCGGGCTCGCCCCAGAACACCTCGCCGGTCTGGAACGACACGGGACTGCCGTCCAGGCGTACCGACTTGCCGTTGCTCTCCATCGTGAGCTGCTGGAGATATGCGGCGAAGCGGTGCAGGTATTGCGAGTACGGCAGAATGGCGTGCGACTGGGCACCCAGGAACGTGTCATACCAGACGTTGATCAGGCCGAGCAGCGCCGGCACGTTGCTCTCCAGCGGCGCGGTGCGGAAGTGCTCGTCGACGGCGTGGTAGCCACCGAGCAGCTCGGCGAACTGCTCCTTGCCGATCGCGATCATGACGGACAGGCCGACCGCCGAGGGCAGCGAGTACCGTCCGCCCACCCAGTCCCAGAAGCCGAACATGTTGTCGGTGTCGATGCCGAAGTCGGCGACCTTCTGCGCGTTCGTGCTCACCGCGACGAAGTGCTTGGCCACCGCCGCCTGGTCGCCGCCGAGGCCCTGGAGCAGCCAGGAGCGCGCCTCCTTGGCGTTGGTCAGCGTCTCCTGGGTGGTGAAGGTCTTGGACACCACCACGAACAGCGTGGTCGCCGGGTCGAGGTCGTGCGTCTTCAGATGGAGATCGGTCGGGTCGATGTTGGAGACGAACCGGCACTGAATTTCCCGGGACTTGTACGCCTGAAGTGCCTCGTACGCCATCACCGGTCCGAGGTCGGACCCACCGATGCCGATGTTGACGATCGTCCTGATGCGCTGGCCGGTGTGCCCCTTCCACTCCCCCGAGCGCACCTTGTCGCTGAACGCACCCATCCGGCCGAGCACCTCGTGCACATCGGCCACCACGTCCTGCCCATCAACAACCAATTTGGCCGTACGGGGCAGCCGCAGCGCCGTGTGCAGCACGGCGCGATCCTCGGTGACGTTGATGTGCTCGCCGGCGAACATGGCCGCGATCCGCTCGCGCAGCTTCGCCTTTTCGCCCAGCGCGATCAGCGCGGTCAGCACCTCGTCGGTGACCAGGTTCTTGCTGTAGTCGACCGTCAGGTCGGCCACCGTCGCGGTGAGGCGCTCGCCGCGACCCGGCTCACTGCCGAACAACTCGCGCAGGTGCACCGCCGAGAACTTCTCCGCGTGGCCTTGAAGGACCTGCCATTCGGCGCTGTCGGAAACGTGTTCGCTCATTGGCCTTGTCTCTCGCTCGAACCCGGACTCTCGTCCTCATCGTGGCATGAAACGGTGGCGGCCACCGAGCAGTTCAACCGCTACGTGGTCATCGGGATTCCGAACGGCACGCCGGTTTCCAGCAGGGTCGTCGCGTCGGCGGCCGGCAGCGGCCTGGACAGCAGGTAGCCCTGGGCGAAGTCGCAGCCCATCTCGCGCAGCGCGGCCAGCTGGACCGTCTCCTCGATGCCCTCGGCGACCGTGAACATGCCGAAGCGCTGCGCCAGCCGCACGATTGTGCGGACCAGGGCCTCGTCCTCGCTCTCGCCGCCCAGGCGGTCGACGAAGGAGCGGTCGATCTTGAGGACGTCCATCGGGAAGCGGCGCAGGTAGGCCAGCGACGAGTAGCCGGTGCCGAAGTCGTCCATGGCCAGCAGCACGCCCAGGGCCTTGAGGCTGATCAGCCGGGACAGGTTTTCGTCGGTGTCGGTGAGCAGGACGCTCTCGGTCATCTCCAGGCACAGCTGATCCGGCGGCATGCCGGTGGCGGCCAGCACCTCGGCGACCGTCTCGGCCAGGTCGCCGGCGTCGAACTGGCGGACCGAGACGTTGACCGCCATCTTGAGCGGGCGGCCCCACTCGACCGTCTGGCGGCAGGCCTCGGTCAGCACCCAGCGGCCCAGCGGCACGATCAGGCCGGTGGCCTCGGCGACACCGATGAACTCCAGCGGCGGCACCAGCCCGCGGGTCGGGTGGTGCCAGCGGACCAGGGCCTCGAAACCGATGATCCGGCCGGTCCTCAGGTCGACCGTGGGCTGGTAGTGCAGCACCAGCTCGTCGCGCTCCAGCGCGAGCCGCAGGTCGGCGGCCAGCTCGAGGCGCTGCACCAGCGCGTCGTGCATGCCGGGGTGGTACGTGGCGTAGCCGCCCCCGCCGGCGTCCTTGGCCCGGTACATGGCCAGGTCGGCGTTGCGCTGGAGCTGCTCCGTGTCGCCGGCGTCGGCCGCCGCGGCGATGCCGATGGCGGCGCCCACGTGCAGTTCCCGGCCGTCCACCAGGATCGGTTCGGCCAGCGCGGCCAGGATCGCGATCGCGAGCAACTCGGCGTCCGCCACCGCCTGCTCCGACTCGACGATCACCGCGAACTCGTCGCCGCCCAGCCGGGCCACGGTCTGCGGCTCGGGCAGCACGGCACGCAGCCGCTCGGCGACCCGGACCAGCAGGTGGTCGCCGGCGTCGTGGCCGAGGCTGTCGTTGATCTCCTTGAAGCCGTCCAGGTCGAGGAACAGGATGGCCACCCGGTCGCGGCCGGCCGCCTCGGCCAGCCGCTCCCGGAAGCCGGCCCGGTTGGCCAGCCCGGTCAACGCGTCGTGGTACGCCTCGTACCGCAGGCGGTCCTGCAGCTCGTGCGCCTCGCTGATGTCCCGGGTGTTGAAGACCAGACCCTGCACGTACGGGTCGTCGAGCAGGTTGGTCACGGTCATCTCGGCCAGCCGCCGCTGGCCGTCGGCGTGCGACAGCATGACCTCGAAGACCGTGGTGGCGCCGGGGGTGTCGGCCACCTCCTCGATGGCCGCCTCGATGCGGGCACCGGCCCGGCGGCCGACCAGCTCGATGAGGCGCCTGCCCTGCAGCATCGCCACGTCGTATCCGAAGATGCGCTCGACCGAGTCGCTCTGGTAGCGGATGGTGGAGTCCCGCTCGAGGATGGCCTGCGAGTCGGTGCTCTGCTCGACCAGGGCCCGGTAGCGCTGCTCGCGGTCGTGCAGTTCGGCGGCCCGGGCCGTGACCCGCAGCTCCAGGCGGTGGGTGAGGCCGCGGTTTTCCAGCACCAGGATCGCCTGGCGGGCCACGATCAGCAGGATCGACAACGACCTGGTCCAGGTGCCGAAGCCGCTCGGCGGCCCGCCCGTGCCGAGGTGGATGATGCCGACCACCAGGCCTACCGTGACCACCACGTACGGCAGCAGCACGGTGAGCATGCGCAGCTCGTCCTGGGCCGGTTCGGCAGCCGGACCGGGCGGGCTGACGGCGGCCACCAGCAGCGCGGCGAAACCGGCGAACCAGGCGGCGCCGCCGGCCACGTCGTAGCCGGCGTAGCCCACGCTGTCGCCGACCGCGATGATCAGCAGACCGGACGCGGCGATGGTGAGCGGGCGGATGTCCGGCATGCCGCGGCGCAGCCAGGACATGCCGACGAGGGCGACGGTGCCGAGCACGACGTCGCCGAGCGGGAAGCGCAGTGGCGGCGAGCCGCCGTGCAGGTAGGGCTCGAGGACCAGGTAGAAGCTCAGGGCGATCAGCGACAGCGCGACCAGCACCGTGTCGATCAGGCCGCGGATGTGGTCGGCGATCGACCGCGGCGGCGCCGGTACCAGGAAGAGTCCGGCCGCGACCAGCGGGATCATCACCAGATATCCGGCGCCGGGCTGGTGCGGCGTACCGCCGAAAATGCCGCCGGCGAAGGCACCCAGCCCGAGCGAAGCCCAAGCCACCCGCATCCGGCCGCGTCGCCGGCCGGCCCGGACCAGACAGGCCGCGGCAGCTCCGAGGGCGGCCACGGTGGTCGCGGCGGCGGTCACCGGGGTGCCGGCGGTCGCCGCCAGCGCAACGGCGGTCAAGGCCACCAGCAGGAGCGCGGTCGCGGTCGGGCGCCTGACGGTCATCAGTCCGCCCCTCCCCCGGTCGCGGTTTCCTGCGTGCCCCTCGCACGCCGTCGGCAGAAAAATCGGATGCGGTCATTACCAGTTGAGAAGTTCGGGGCGGCCGGCGAAACGGACCGGCTGCCCCGAGCGAAGTCACTTCTTCTTTTTCTTATCCTTCTTGTCCTTCTTGGACTTCTTCGACTTCTTCGCCATGATGGGCCTCCCTTCGCGAGGTTCCGGGCTGCCCCCTGGTGGGCCGCGCTGCCGGTTAACGTTACGGAAACGGCAGGTGGGCCGGGGGGATCCGAAGATGAACAAGAGGTGTCTTCGGTCACGCCAGCATCACGGCCCGTAACGGGCCACATCGGTACGACTCAGGCCTGCACCAGCGCCCAGCAGAAGGCCGCGAAAGACCCGAGACAGAGCAGCGTACGGGCGTGGTTCCAGGGCACCCAGCGCGGTTCGAAAGCCCGCCGGACCGCGCCCGGATCCGCGGTGTGCCCGGGCGGCCCGGCCGCGTCGAGCGCGTTGTTGAGCGGAATGTGCAGGCCGAAGGTCAGTGCCAGTTGGGCGGCGTACAGGGCGAGGCCGATCAGCGCCGGCACGAAGACGGCGGCCAGCCCCGACACCGCGTACAGAATGGTGGAAATGGCGCCGAAGACGAGTGCACCGCCGAAACAGCTCAGGAACCAACCGTTCGTGATCGCGGTGTTGATCCTTTGCATGACCTCGACGAAGACCGCGGCGTCCGCTCGCTGCAGGGCGGGCATGACCGAGATCGAGTACGCGTAGAAGAGGCCCGCCATCATCCCGGTGGTCACGGTGGCGGCGAGCAGTACGGCGATCCGCATGGCACAGCACGCTAACGAGGCCGCGCCACACCCGGGAAGGGCGTGACGCGGCCTGTTGTCGAAATAGTGTCAGCCGATCTTGACGTTGAAGATCGGGGCGGCGGCGAGCTTGCGGAACGCGCTCAGCGACGAGGCGGTGCTGTTGATGCTGATGTCGCGGTTGCCCTCGTCGTCGTTCTTGGTGTCGAAGTACACGATCGCCTTGATCGCCGGGCGCTTGGCCAGCTCGGGCAGCACGCTGTTGTACACCGGAGCCTTGTCGGCCCGGTAACCGATGCGGTGGTAGGCACCCCACTCGGCGACCATGATCGGCTTGTTCTTGCGCTCGGCCCAGTCGTAGAAGCCGGTGCCGCCACCCTTGGGCGCGCGGTCCAGCAGGTCGTTGAACTTGCCGTAGTGGTAGTAGCCCTTCTCGGCGCTCACGTAGGAGTCGAGACCGATCCAGTCCACGACGTTGTCACCCGGGTAGAGGTCCTTCCACCAGGACTGCGCCATCCACTTCTCGTTGCCCATGTAGGCCAGCACGTTGACCGCGTTGGTCACGCCCTTGGCGCGCAGGCGCTCGATGGTGTGCCGGTACATAGCGGCGAAGTCCTTGGCCTCCCAGCCGCTGCCGCGACGGGCCACCACATCGTTCTCCGGCTCGTGGTTGAGAACCAGGAAGAACTTTTGGCCGTACGCCTTCACGCGCGCGGCGAACGCGTCGATGCGGGCGTCCTTCTCACCCTTGGCGACCTTGGCCCAGTTCGAGCCGTACGCGATCTTCCAGTTCAGCAGCAGCACCCGCGGCTTGGCCGCGTCGCGGGTCATCGCGATCTCCGACCTGGTCGGGAACGGCTCGTCACCCTTGTGGTACGTGTGGAAGATCGTGGCGGTGCGACCGCTGAGGTTCTCCCAGCTGCGCAGCTCGACGTCGCGCGGCTTGGTGGTGAAGCCGCCGGCCGCCGCGCCCCACAGCACGCCGCAGGACGGCACCAGCAGGTCACCGGTCACGCAGTTGGTGTTCGCCGCCGCCGCGTTCCGCTGGGCTGCGCCGTCCGCCGCCTGGGCGGCCGGAGCCATCGCGACGGCACCCGCCCCCGCCAGCAGACCGGACAGGACCAGACCGAACCTCAGCAGCTTTGAACGACGCAATGTTTTCTCCCCCGTCTGTCCGGCCGCTGTTCGGCCGGGCATGCGGAAGAGATTTCCGGGCGGGCGGTGCACGGCAAGTGCCATCGACGGTGCCGCCCGGTTGCTTCGACTTCCGCCGACCGTGTTGCGCAGCGGCCCCGGGCGAGGTAGCCAGAGCAGATGATGCCGATCATCGACGGGCACAACGACCTGCCCATGCGGTTACGAGGCCAGTTCGGTTACCGGGTGGAAGGGCTCGACGAGCACCGGCCGGAGTTGCAGACCGACCTGCCGCGCCTGCGGGCCGGCCGGGTGGGCGGCCAGTTCTGGTCGGTGTACGTGCCGTCGGACCTGCCCGAGCCGGAGGCGGTCGCGGCGACCATGGAACAGATCGACGCGGTGTACCGGATGGTGGCCGCGTATCCGTCGGACCTGGGCATCGCGTACAGCGCGGACGACGTCGAGCGGATCATCGCGGACGGCCGGATCGCGTCCCTGATCGGCATCGAGGGCGGGCACTGCATCGCCCGGTCGCTCGGCGTGCTGCGGTCGTTCGCCCGGCTCGGCGTGCGTTACATGACGCTCACCCACAACCACCACACGGCCTGGGCCGACTCGGCCGCGCACCCGCCGGCCGTGCAGGGCCTGACCGACGAGGGCCGGGCCGTGGTCCGCGAGATGCAGCGGATCGGCGTGCTGGTCGACCTCGCGCACGTCGCACCGGTCACCATGCACGCGGCCCTGGACACCGCGTTCGCCCCGGTGATCTTCAGCCACTCCGGCGTCCGCGCGCTGCACGACCACGTGCGCAACGTGCCCGACGACGTGCTGACCCGGCTGCGCGACAACGGCGGCGTCCTGCAGCTCACGTTCGTGGCACCGTTCATCTCGGCCGCCGCCAAGGAGTGGCTGGACGCCGCCGACGCGGAATGGCGGCGCCTCGGCCTGCCGCAGATCTTCGGCGACTGGCCGCGCGCCCCGTTCCCCGGCGAGGACCCGGCCGACGTGCCGGCCTGGACCACCACCGACCCGATGACCGAGCCGGCGTTCCGCGCCTGGGTGGCGGCCCACCCGCGGCCCGAGGTGACCGTCGCCCAGGTGGCCGACCAGGTCGAGCACGCCCGGGACGTGGCCGGCATCGAGCACGTGGGCCTGGGCGGCGACTTCGACGGCACCATCGACCTCCCCACCGGCTTGACGGACGTGTCGGGCTACCCGCGGCTGCTGGCCGAGCTGTCCGGCCGCGGCTGGAGCGACCGCGACCTGGACAAGCTCACCGGCGGCAACATACTGCGCGTGCTGCGCGAGACGGAACGCCTGGCCCAGGAGCCACTGTGGCCACTCGCGCCGGCCCGCTGACGCCGACCTAAGTCGCCCGGCGGCCGACCTTCGGCCGTCGCGGCGCTGCCGTCGGCGCGGCCACCCTGGAGGCATGATCCAGGCGGAACATCTGACCAAGCGGTACGGGCGGCAACCGGCCGTCGACGACGTCTCGTTCACCTGCGAACCCGGCACGGTCACCGGTTTTCTCGGGCCGAACGGCGCCGGCAAGTCCACCACCATGCGGATGATCTGCGGGCTCACCGAGCCCACGTCCGGCTCGGCCACGGTCTGCGGTACGCCGTACCGCCGCCTCGCCAACCCCGGCCGCCGGGTCGGCGTGCTGCTCGACGCGTCCGCCCAGCACGGCGGGCGCACCGGGCGCGAGGTGCTCACCCTGGCCGCGCTGACCATGGGCGTGGACACCGCCGAGGTGCGCCCGGCGCTGGAGCGGGTCGGGCTCGGCCCGGCCGCCGCCAGGAAGCGTGTCCGGGCGTACTCGCTCGGCATGCGGCAGCGTCTCGGCCTGGCCGGCGCGCTGCTCGGCGGCCCCGATGTCCTGATCCTGGACGAACCGGCCAACGGGCTCGACCCGGAGGGCATCTTCTGGATGCGCGGCCTGCTGCGCGACTTCGCCGACAACGGCGGCACCGTGTTGCTCTCCTCGCACCTGCTGCGCGAGGTGGAGGCGGTGGCCGACCGGCTGGTGGTGATCGGCGCCGGCCGGGTGGTCGCCCAGGGCAGCCGGGACGAGTTGCTGGCCGGCACCGGCACGCTGGTGCGCGCGCTCGACCCGGACGACCTTCGGCAGGCCCTCGCGCGGGCCGGGCTGGCCGGCACGCGGACGACCGACGGGGGCGTCGTCGTGCCGGCCGGCGCCGAAACGGTCGGGCGGGCCGCGGCCGACGCCGGGGTGGTGCTGCTGGAACTGCGCCCGGCCGGTTCGGGCGGCCTGGAGCAGATGTTCCTCGAGCTGACCGGAGGCGTTCGATGATCAGGCTCATCGCGGTGGAACTGCGCAAGCTGGCCGACACCCGGGCCGGGTTCTGGCTGCTGCTGATCACCGGTCTCGGCACCGCCGGCACCTCGGCGATCATGCTCGGCTGGGCGCCGGACAACGAGTTGACGTTCGCCGGCTTCTTCGCGTTCGGCCTGGTGCCGCCGACGTTCCTGCTGCCGGTGGTGGGCATCCTGTCGATGACCGGCGAGTGGTCGCAGCGCACCGCGCTGACCACGTTCACCCTGGTGCCGGCGCGCGGCCGGGTGATGGCCGCCAAGCTGGCCGCCGGGGTGCTGGTGGCGATCGCGACGGTGGCGGCCACCGCGCTGCTGGCCGCCGCGGCGACGCTGCTCGGCGGCACCGGCGTCTGGACCATCGCCGGGTCGCTGCTCTGGCAGGCGCTGCTGCTGCAGATCCTGTTCGTGCTGATGGGCATGGGCTTCGGCGCGCTACTGATGAACTCGCCGCTGGCGATCTCGGCGTTCTTCCTGCTGCCGACGATCTGGGCGGTGCTCAGCGAGTCGATCCGGCAACTGGCCCGGGCGGCCGAGTGGCTCTCGCTGACCCTGACCACGGAGGCTCTGTCCGAGCCGTCGATGACATCAGGGGAGTACGCCCGGCTGGCCGCGGCCGCCGGGGTCTGGATCGCCCTGCCGATCGTCCTCGGATGGTGGCGGGTGGTTCGGCGCGAGGTGTCCTAGTTTTACCGCCGGCCGGCCCGGGTACGCGCTTGTCATGCCCATCGGAGCGCAGCCACCCGGCCGGCGTGGGACGGTCGAGAAGCCCTACAGTGCGCTGAACCTGCGGCTGATCCTGGCCGCGTTCGGCTTCGTGGTGTGCACGGTGCTGGCCGTCCTGCTGTTCCGGGCCGGCTGGCCGGTCCCCGGCTGGCTGCTGGTCGGGTGGGCCGCGGTCGCCGTGGTGGACCTGGTCGTCGTGCAGCTCCGGCGCCGGGCCCGGGGGCGCGGACACTCGATGTTCGAATAGCGCGTGTTGCCGATCCGCAGGTCGCGTGCCGGGTAGCGTCCCCTTTCATGGATCGTGTCCGTTTTGTAGCATTTGCGGTCGTCGCCATGGCGGCCTCGTTCCTGTCCGCTCCGGCCTCGGCTCATCCGGCGGCCGGTCCCGGCTCCGACATACGCGAGCTCGACCGGACACAGTTCACCCTCGGCGACCGGAAGCTGCCGGAACGGCCCCGTTACCGGCCCGGCCTCCCGCAGTCGCGCCGGGCACCCGCGGTCACGCCGGCGGTCGGCACCGACCGGCAGTGGCTGGGCCTGGACGAGACCACCGGCAAGTTCTATCCGAAGACCTACAAGCTGCGCGCGGTCGGCAAGTACGTCGAGGTGTGGGTGGCGCACGACCTGGCGTTCCCCACCGGCGACTGCCGCGCGGACGCCGTCGAGATCACCGACAAGCACGTCGCCGCGCTGGTCACCGAGTTCGACGAGAAGATCTATCCGATCGAGACCGCGGCGTTCAGCACGCCGCCCAGCCGGGACGGCACCCGGGCGTCCATGACCGGCGACTTCACCGGCGACGGGACCAAGACGGTCACGCTGATCGACAACGTCCGGGACGCCAATTACTACAAGTTCCCCAAGTCCGTCACGTACGTGGCCGGCTTCTTCTCGCCGAACCTGAGCGAACTGTTCGACCGCAACGTCATGACGATAGACGCGTACGACTGGAAGCACCGGTTCGGCGCCAAGCCGGCCGACGAACCGACCGACGACCTGTGCACCAGCCGGCCGGCCCGGCCGCGGATGTACGAGGCGACGTTCGCACACGAGTGGCAGCACCTGCTCGAGTACTACGCCGACCCGGACGAGGAACTCTGGCTCAACGAGGGACTGTCCGACTTCGCCCAGACGCTGGTGGGCTACGCGGACGGCCGGGCCACGGTGGACGATCCGGGCAACGACACCCACATCGTCTGCTTCCAGGGCTTCGGCAACATGAAGACCAAGTACAACGCGAACCCGCGCGAGTGCGGCGGCCCGCAGAACTCGCTGAACCTGTGGGACGAGGGCGCGCCCACCGAGGTGCTGGCCGACTACGGCAACGTGTACCAGTTCCTGCTCTATCTGCGCGACCGCTTCGGCATCGGGACCGTCTCGATGCTGCACCGGGACGGCCTGCGGCGCGGGCTGGCCGGGGTGCAGGCGGCGCTGCCGACCGGCACCAGCCTGTACGACGTGCTGCACGACTACCAGACCATGACGCTGGTCGACAAGTTCGTCGGCGAACCGGGCGGCACGATGGCCGGCGTGCCGCGCGACCGGGTGACGGCGGCGAGCGTGCGGTCCACGGTGAACTTCGAGAACGTGACCGCCTACGACATGCCGGGCGCGGCCCCGAACGGTGCCGACTATCTTCTCCTGCCCAAGCCCCTGCGCACGCTCGAGTTCACCGGCGCCAAGACGCTGCCGCCACTGCCGACGGGCTGGCGGGTGGCCGAGAAGACGCTCTTCTCCGGAGCCGCGAACGACCTGGACTCGCACGCCGTCCGCGAGGTCACGGTGCCCGCCGCCAAGCCGGTGCTCACCCTGGAGACCTCGTATGACATCGAGGACTCGTACGACTTCGGATATGTCACCGTCTCGACCGACGGCGGCCGGACCTACCGCCCGATCGCCGGTGACCGCACCGTGCAGGGCAAGCTCGGGCCCGGTCTGAGCGGCGCCAGCGGCAAGGTGGTCAACACCAAATACGACCTGCAGGCGTACGCGGGACAGAAGGTTTTGCTGGGTTTCCGGTTTGTCAGTGACGGGGCCGTGAGCAAGGGCGGCTGGCGGATCGGCCGGGTCACCCTGAACGGGCAGGTGCTGTCCGACGGCACCACGCTGGACGGCTGGCGGTCACCCACCGCGATCCGGCCGGCGCCGGTACACAACTGGCACGTGACCCTGGTCGGCCTGGACGGCAACCGGGCCAGGCGGGTGCCGCTCGAGAAGTTCGCACAGCTCAAGGACTATCCCAAGGTCGTCGCCATCGTGGCCTACGACGAACCCACCGAGAAGATCAAGCAGTACGCCCCCTACCGGCTCGTCGCGAACGGCAAGCTCCAGCCCGGAGGTGGCATGCCGTAAACATTGACACTGTCATTGTGACAGTGTCAGACTCGTCAGCGTGTGGACTCTGGAAGAGTTGGTCGAGCGGGTGCGCGAGGCGCTGGCGGGCGAGGCGCTGGCGGGCGAATACCCCGGCGCGCCCAACGGACGCGTCCGTGACGTGCCCGACCGCCGCGCCATCCGGTGGTACACGACGATCGGCCTGGTCGACCGCCCGCTCGGCATGCGCGGGCGCACCGCGCTCTACGGCCCCCGCCACCTGCAGCAGCTTGTCGCGATCAAGCGGTTGCAGGCGGTGGGGCGCAGCCTGGCCCAGATCCAGGCCGAATTCACCTGGCTCACCCCGCAGGGCCTGTCCGAGACCTCCCGGGTGCCCGATCATCTGCTGACCGGCGCCGGGCTCGCACCCGACGAGCCACCCGGCCACGCCCGTCATCGCTTCTGGGCCGACTCCCCCGCCGCAGCCGGTCCGGCCGATCATCACGCCCCTGCCGACACTCCGGCCGCGCCCATCACTCCGGCCGCGGCCATCACTCCGGCCGCGGTCGCCGCGGCCGTGCCGGCGCCGGTGCACGGCGTGGCGCTCGGCGGCGGCGTCATCCTGCTGCTCCCCCACCCCGTCACCGACCGCGACCGCGCCGACCTCGCGGTGGCCGCCGCCCCCCTGCTCGACCTGCTCGAAACCCGTGGCCTGACCGATAGGAGAAAGTCATGACCCTTTCCGTGACTCCGATGGGCCCGGGTGAGCTCGGCCGCATCCGGATCCTGCCCGACAGCGGCTTCGGTTCGCTGCAGACCGACCGGGGCAACCTGCCGCTCGACCGGCTCGACGTGCGGGCCCGGATCAGCGGTCTGGTGGCCCGCACGGTGGTGGTGACCGAGTTCGTCAACGTGCACGACACCGCGCTCGAGGCCACCTACATCTTCCCGCTGCCCGATCGGGCCGCGGTGACCGGCATGACGATGACCGCCGACGACCGCACGGTCCAGGCCGAGTTGCAGGAGCGCGGCGCGGCCCGCGAGGCCTACGACGCGGCGATCGCGTCCGGCCGGCGTGCGTCGATCGCCGAGGAGGAACGGCCCGACGTGTTCACCATGCGGGTCGGCAACATCCTGCCCGGCGAGCGGGTCACGATCGAGCTGAGCCTGGTCGGGCCGCTGCCGTTCGAGGACGGCTCCGCCACATTCCGGTTCCCGCTGGTGGTCGCGCCGCGCTACGTTCCCGGTGTGCCGCTGCCCGGCCCGTCCGTGGGCGAGGGCCGCACCCCCGACACCGACGCGGTGCCGGACGCCTCCCGGATCACGCCGCCGGTGCTGCTGCCCGGCTTCCCCAACCCGCTTCAGCTGTCGCTCGCCGTCGACATCGACCCGGCCGGGCTCGAGCTCGGCGACGTCCGGTCCAGCCTGCACACGGTGACCGGCGAGGGCGGCACGCTGCGCATCGCGCCGGGCGAGCGGGCCGACCGCGACTTCGTGCTCCGCATCGGCTATGCGGGAGGTGCCGAGAGCGCGATCGCGGTCCCGGACGAGTCCGCAGACCAGCCCGAGGGCGTCTTCCACCTGGTCGTGCTGCCGCCGGCCGACACCGCCGCGGCCCGCCCCAAAGACGTGGTGCTCCTGCTCGACCGCTCCGGCAGCATGGGCGGCTGGAAGATGGTGGCCGCCCGGCGGGCCGCCGCCCGGGTGGTCGACACGCTGACCACGGCCGACCGGTTCGCGGTGCTGACCTTCGACCACCAGATCGACCGGCCGGACGGCCTCGGCGACGAGCTGGTCGAGGCGACCGACCGGCACCGGTTCCGCGCCGTCGAGCACCTGTCCCGCGTCGACGCCCGGGGCGGCACCGAGATGCTGGCGCCGCTGACCGCCGGGCTCGGCCTGCTGCGCGCGAGCGAGGGCCGCGACCGGGTGCTGGTGCTGGTCACCGACGGCCAGGTGGGCAACGAAGACCAGATCGTCCACGACATCACGCCGCTGATCGGCACCACCCGTGTCCACACGGTCGGCATCGACCGCGCGGTGAACGCCGGCTTCCTGGGCCGGCTGGCCGCACTGGGCGCCGGCCGCGCCGAGCTGGTGGAGAGCGAGGACAGGCTGGACGCCGCCATGGAGCAGATCCACCGCCGCATCGGCGCGCCGGTGGTCACCGACCTGCGGGTGACCGGCGACGGCCTCGACCTGGTCGACGACGAGCGCAGTCCGGCACGGCCCCCCGGCCTCTACCCCGGTGTCCCGCTGGTCGTGGCCGGCCGCTACCGGGGCGCACCGGCCGGCCACCTCACGGTCACCGGCCGCACCCGCGACGACCACGAGTTCCGCACCACGGTCGCCGTGCAGGAGCGGCACGAGCCGGCCGTCGCCGCCCAGTGGGCCCGGGCCCGGCTGCGCGACCTCGAGGACGCGTACGCGGCCGGCGACCGCAGCCTGGAGCAACGAATCGTGGCGACCTCGCTGCGGTACGGCGTGCTGTGCCGGTTTACCGCGTTCGTGGCGGTGGACAGCCGGGTGGTCAACGAGGGCGGCACCTCCCGCCGCGTCACCCAGCCGGTCGAACTGCCCTCCGGCTGGGAGTCCCCGGCGGACGCCGCACCCCCCATGATCATGATGGCCGGCGCCGCCGCTCCCGTGCCGCCGCCGATGCCCGCGCCGGGCGGCGCACCGAAATTCGCCCCCGTCCGGGCCGACTCCCCCCGGTCCCGATCGCTGAGGACCGCGGCCTCGCTAGCCGCCATGCCCACCGGCATCATGGCCGGCGGCGCGCTCGGCGCCCGCAGCGGCGCCCCGTCCCCCGACGAGGTGCGCAGCATCGCCGCCACCGAGGCCCGCCGCCTGACCGAGGCCGCCGCGTTGCCCCTTTACGAACGCCGCGACCTCCTCGACGACCTGACCAGCCGCCTGACCGTCCTGGTAGGCACCCTGCCCTCCGACAAACAGTTCACCCCCATGCGCGACCTGGTAACCCTCCTCAACGGCGACGCCCCCTTCGACGAAAAGTGGACCACCGCCCTACAGGTGCTATCCACCTTCGGCGCCACCGCCCCCGCACCCACCACCTCCGCTGCCAACGCACCCACAGCCGCCGCACCCACAACCTCCGCTGTCACCGCCGCACCCACCACCTCCGCACCCTCCGACCCCGCCGCCGCAACCACGCCGCCCACCCCTCCGACCAAGCCCGAGCCCCCCACCCGAAAGGCCTTCTGGAAACGCTGAACAACAACCAGCGGCCAGCCCGACATCCGCACCCCGAGCCACAGGGCGCCCGGGAAGCGGCGGGCCGGCCGCCAAACCTGCCCGAGCCGGCCGGGCGCGGGGCGTTCCGGGAAGGCCCGTAACGGCGGATGCCCCGCCCGAGGAGTCGGGCGGGGCATCCGGATCACTTTGCTGGGCGGCGGTCAGTGGACCGGCGGGCGCACCTTGTCGGCGCCGGTCGCCGGCAGGCCGTGGGCGGCGATCTCGGCCGGGGTGGCCGTGCGGAGGTCCAGGCCGGTCTGCTGGGCCGTCAACTCCTGGGCCGTTGCGTCCGAGGGCAGCGGCTTGCGGAACGGCTGCTCGTCACCCACGCAGGTGGTTCCGGGTGCGGGCAGGGCACGGTAGAGCAGGTAGCGGTCAGTGGTTCCGGTGGCGCAGGCCGACGAGCCGTAGGCGGTGTGGCCCCAGTTGTTGCTGGACAGCAGGCGGCTGTTGGGCAGCAGGCGGGACGCCTTCACAGCGTCCGCGTAGTTGGTGGCCGGGTCCCAGAAGTTGCCCACCACCAGGACCGGGTGGCGGGTCTGCTTGGTGAACGGGCCGGTGTAGGCGTCCTCGTCGCGCACCGTCCAGTTGTCCCCCGCGCACTGGACGCTGGCCCACGCCCAGGCGCGGCCGAAGTAGGTGGCGCGCTTGTCGGCTCGAGCCGACGCCTTCGGCCACGCCGAGCCGCGGGCCGGGTGGCGGCCGTCGGTGCACATCACGGCGGCGTAGGCGTCGAACGAGTTGTCGTACGGGAACGCGCGGCCCTCGGCCTGGCGGACCATGCGCTTGACCAGGGCCTCGGCGCTGGCGGTGCGGTCAGCGGTCGGCACGAAGCCGGGGGTGGTCAGTTCGTACAGTTCGGCCGACAGGTCGGTGACCTCCGCCCCGGCCTGCTGCTCGTAGAGCGCGCCCAGCACGGCGCCGATGAAGACCGCGTACGTGACGCGCACGCTGCCGACGTCGATCGGCTTCTTCTTGAGCCGCTCGGCGATCACCCGGAAGCGGTGCAGCGGGCTGCCGCTGAACCGGCACTTGGCGGGGCCGGCCGCGTCGCAGCGGCGCATGATCTCCACAAAGGCCTTCCAGGCGCCGTCCGCGGAACGCAGCCGGTCGTCCTGCACCTGGCCCGCGGTGGCCGCGGAGCCCACCCAGGCGCGCGGGTTGATGACGCCGTCGACGGCGATCGCCCGGAAGCGGTCCGGGAACATGTTGGCGTAGTACTGGCCCAGCGCGGTGCCGTAGCTGAAGCCCAGGTAGGTGAGCTTGCTGTCGCCGACCGCGCGGCGCATCACGTCCATGTCGCGGGCCACCTCGGCGGTCGACATGGCGCCGGCCAGTTCACGGCCGGTGGTCGAGCAGGCGCGCGCGGCCTTCGCGGCGGCCCCGGTGAACGCCTTCTCCTGAGCGGCGCCCAGCGGGAAGCCCATGTTCAGCACGTTCATCGTCGGCGTCTGGCGGGCCGTGTCGCCGAAGCAGTTCACCTGGTCGCTGAAGCCGATACCGCGCGGGTCCATGCCGACCACGTCGAAGCGGTCCAGCAGAGAATCGCTGAGGAAGTACGGGGCGGCCAGCGCCATCGCGACCGACGAGCCGCCGGGACCGCCCGGGTTCACGAAGAGGCTGCCGATCCGGTTCTTCTGGTCGCGCGCCTTCACCCGCAGCAGGGCGAGCGTCACCTGCTTGCCGCGCGGCCGGTCGTAGTCGAGCGGCACCTTGACGGTCGCGCACTGCGCCCAGCCGTAACAGCCGTACCAGCGCAGCTTCGGGGTGGCGACCCGGTCGACCCGGCGGCGCTCGGTGGCGCTGGTCCGGGCCCAGGCCGCGGACGAGACCACGGAGTCCGCGGCCGGGGCGGCGGCGACCGGCGTGGGCGCGATGAGCGTCCCGGCCAGGACCAGGCCCGCGGCACCGGCGGCGAGCAGGCGGGAGGTGAGCGACATGCGTGACCTTCCTGGTAGCCCGGCGCCCATGTCGCCCCGGATGTACAGAAAGGTAGGTTCGCGGCGGATCGGCTTGGTTCGCCGTTATGGTGTAGCTCCGTTGCGGATGCCAAAACTGTCGCCTACCCGACTCTCGCATATATCGTCGCAGGTCAATGTGTGCTCTGTCGGGTCGTCGGCCCCCTCGCGCGGTAAGTCGGTTGTGCGGCGGCAAGCATGCATCGGCGCTCGCGGGTAGGTTGATCGGTCGATCGACTCGATGGCGGCGGGTGATTCGTTGACGGACCACGACTACGGCGAGGATCGCGATCCTCTGCTCGTACGGCCGTTCGTGCTCGGCGACTCGACCAGCAGCCCCGCTGACGAGCCGTCCGGACAGACATGGCCGTCCGCGACCACGCGCGAGGTCCGTTCGCACCGCGCTCTCGAGGGCGCCGACGCCCCCACCGCGATCTTCCGGGTGGTGACGCCCCGCCGCCGTCTCCGGCCGCTCAGCCGCAACCGGGTGCTGATCGTGGCCGCGGCCGGCCTGGCCCTGCTGGTCGGCGGCGCCGCCGTGGGAATGGCCACGCTGCGTCCCGATGACACCACTCCGCCGAGCGCGGTCGCCCTGGACGATCCGCCGCCGCTGGCCACCGGCGGCCCGCTGGCCGGCACCCCCTCCCCCGTCGCGTCGCCGTCCGCGTCGAGCCGCAACGGCGCCCCGCCGGCTGACCCGCCACGCGCCGGCGGCCCGGCGACGTCCGGCGGCGCCGGCCCCGCCGTACCCGGCACCGCGGGCGTGCCCACCTCGGCCGTCGGTGCCACGACGGTCAGCCCGTCCGCCACCGACGGTGACCGCGCCGCCCCGTCCCCGCCGAACGCGCTCGTCCCCGACCAGCCCACCGGCACGATCCGCGGGCAGAACGCGCTGTGCCTCGACCTGAACGGCGGCGTCGCGGTCGAGGGCAACTTCATCCAGGTCGCCACGTGCAACGACACCCCAGCGCAGAGCTGGACCCTGGCCACCGACGGCACCTTGCGGGTGGCCGGCATGTGCGCCTTCATCACCGGTGCCAACACGGTGGCCATCACCAAGTGCGACGGCCGCACCACCGCCCAGTGGAAGATCTCCGGCCAGCTGCTGATCAGCGCCGCCACCGCCCGCTGTCTCACCGACCCGTCCGGCGGCACCCGGTCCGGCACCCCAGTCCGCGTCAACCCGTGCGACGGCACCGCCACCCAGCGCTGGTCACTGCCCTGAGGCGCCGATCAACCGCCACCCAACGCACCCACCGCCCCAAGGCGCCGATCAACCGCCACCCAACGCCACCCACCGCCCCAAGGCG
>NZ_BOMV01000023.1 GCF_016862375.1 Paractinoplanes rishiriensis
CTCAGGCCCGGCCCTCTCCTCCCCCGACGCCAGTCCGATGTGACCGGATATATCTGATATGTCCGGCGGTTGGGTCGGCTTGGGCGCAGCAGAGGGCCGGTGCGGTTCGGTCAGCTCGGCGCAACAGAGGCCCGGTGCGGTTGAGTCGACTTAGGCGCAACAGAGGCCCGGTGCGGTTGGATCGGCTTGGTGCCGCAGAGGCCGGTCCGGCTATCCGGGCGGGCCGCCGGACAGTTCGTTGTATTCGTTCGCGCGTTGCTGGCCGGACAACTCGGCGATCGCGTCCATGATCTGGTCGGTGGCGGCCCGCCGTGCGCGCGCCTGCTTGCCGTCGGGCGGGGGCGCGAAGCGCAGCGGCGTACCGAATCGGACTGTCACCCGGCCGAAGCGAGGCAGGCGCGCGCCCACCGGCTGGATCTTCTCGGTGCCCTGCACCGCCACCGGCACCACCGGGGCGCCGGACGCCAGCGCCAGCCACCCCACTCCGGTGCGCCCGCGGTAGAGCCGTCCGTCGCGGGAACGACTGCCCTCGGGATGGATGCCGAACGCCCCGCCGCCGTCGAGCACCCGCAGCGCCGCGTCGAGCGCGTCCTGCGCTGCCCGGAACCCGCCACGGGGCACCGGGATCGCGTCGACCGCGGTCAGGAACGTCCGGCGCGGCCAGTGGCGGAAGTGTTCCTCCTTGGCCAGGAACGACACCCGGCGCGGCGTCATCAGCGGGATGAGGAAGCTGTCCAGGACGGACAGGTGGTTCGCGGCGAGGATCACCGCGCCGGTGCGGGGGACGTGGGCGGCACCGTGCACGTCGGGGCGGAAGGCCAGGTGGGCCGCCGGCAGCAGCACCGGGCGCAACGCGGACGCCAACATCACGACGCCACGCGAGCGTCGGTGGCGGGCAGGTGGGCGTCGACGGCCGCGACCAGCAGTGCGTCCGGTGCGTCCAGGCCGGTCACCACCTGGAGCGTGCCCCACTGCCACAGCTGTGCGATGCCGTGCAGGGCGGCCCACAGCGCCCCGGCCCGGGCCGCCGGCTCGGCCAGGCCGCCCCGCCGGAGCAGCCCCACCAGCACGCCGAACAGCGGGGTGCTCTCCTCGCGCAGGCCGATGTTGTTGCCGCGCAGCAGGTCGTGGCGGAACATAAGGGCGAACATGCCCGGTTCGTCCCGGGCGAACGCCACATAACGCCGGGCCAGCGCCAGCACGGCGGCGCGCGGTTCGGTGCGGGTGTCGCCGATCGTCTCGGCCACCACCGCGGCCAGCTTGCGGTAGCCCTCGCGGGCGATGGCCGCCAGCAGCGCCTGGTGGGTGGGGAAATACCGGCGCGGGGCGCCGTGCGAGACGCCGGCCCGCCGGGCGATCTCGCGCAGCGACACCGCCGCGTCACCGGCCTCGGCCACCAGCTCGACACCGGCGGCCACCAGCCGCTGCTCTACGTCCCCGGCACGCATAGACAGTGTCTACCAGTTGCCGTAGACACTGTCTACCGAGGGATCATGACGGAGGATGCAACCGGACGGCCGGGGTGCTGGTCCTTCCTGAAACGATCGTCGACCCCCCGGGAGAGCGTGTGGAAGCCGAAGACACGGTGCGCCAGGCGTACCAGGTCTACTACCGGCGGCTCGTGACGCAGGTGTTCGGCCTGGTCGGCGACCTGGCCGAGGCCGAGGACGCGGTGCAGGAGGCGTTCGCCCGGGTGCTGGCCTCGCCCCGGTCGTTCCTCAAGGCCGACGACGCCGAGCGGTGGCTGCGGGTGGTGGCCCTCAACGTCGCCCGCACCCGCTACCGCCGCCGGTGGCTGTTCGACAAGCTCGTCCGGGCCGGGCGGGTCGACGTGCCGGCGGCCGTGCCGGGACTGACCGCTGACCGGGTCGCCCTGCTCACCGCGCTGCGCCGGCTCGCGCCGCCCACCCGCGAAGCGGTGGTGCTGCACTACCTGGCCGACCTGCCGGTCGGCGAGGTGGCCGCGACGCTCGGGGTGCCCGAGGGCACGGTCAAGGCGCGGCTCTCCCGCGGCCGCACCGCGCTGGCCCGATTCCTGAACGACGACGAAGCCGCCCCGCTCACCGAGGAGGCCCGCCATGCGTGAGCCCAATTTCGAGTCGCTGGCCGCGTACGTCGAGGGCGCCGTCCGCCAGCCCGAGTTCGCCGTCATCCGGCAGCGGGCAACCAAGGTCAACCGGCGCCGTGCCTTCCTGTCGAGCGCCGCGGCCCTGGTCATCGCGCTGACCGCGACCAGCATCGGGTACGCGGCCGCGGACGGTGGCCCGCCGGAGGTCGACCCGATGCCGGCGCCGACCGAGAGCCCGGACCCGCCCGGCCTCTGGCCCCGCGTCGGCCAGGTGGTCGCCACCGGCTCGGGCACCCTCTACGCGGCGGTCGAGCCGTGCCGCCGCTGCGCAACGGAACTGCACGCCTCCGACGACGACGGCGCCACCTGGCAGGCCCGCCCCGTGCCGCCCAAGGCGAACGGCATCACGGACAGCGAGCGGTTCGCCTCGATGATGTCGCTGGGCCCGGACACCATCGCGTGGCGGGACGTCCAGACGATGACCGATTTCCAGGAGCTGTTCGGCTCGCCGGCGGTGGCTGGTGGGGACACCCCGGGCCCCGGCGAGCAGACCTCAGGCCCCGGCGAGCAGACCTCAGGTCCCGGGGAGCAGACGTCGGGCACCGGTAAGCCGCGGACCGGCGGGTTCTACACCTCCGTCGACGGCGGTAGGTCCTGGCGCCAGGCCGTCGTCGATCCCCCGGTGGCCGCAACGCCGCCCGGCGGCCGCGTGTTCGGCTGCAGCGTGATCATCGAAGAGTCGCCGTGCCGCATCTACGCCGTCGACCCGGGCACCGGCCACTTCGCGCCGCTGGCCACCCAGCCCGCCGGAATTCTGATCGAATCCCACTGGCCCGGCATGACCGACGTGCCGCTCGGCGGCCGCCTCTGGGTCCCCGGGCTCGATCCGGCCACCCGCAAACCCGCCGTGGCCACCAGCGCCGACGGCGGCCGGACCTGGAAGACCCACGTGTTCACGGCCGGCGTACCGGCCGTGTCCAGCGGAAGTTTCACCGCCGCGATGTATCTCCCGTTCATCGCCGCCAACAACGGCAAGGTGGCGTACGCGCTCCTCTACCGCGACGAGGCCGGCCGGCGCACCCCGTACCGCACCACCGACGGCGGCGCGACCTGGCGGCCGGTGTCCGGCGGCCCGCTGCCCGACGGCACCGAGCAGGGCTTCGTCACCACCGACGGCGCGCACGTGACCCGCACCGGCACGACGTTCCGGGTGGCCCGGCCGGGCGCCGGATATCGCACCGAGAAGCTGCCCGGATATCCGGCCGAGATGCTCGACCCCAACGAAAGCCGGGTGCCGTCGCAGCAGGCGGCCGGGCACTACCTGGTCAACAACAACACCCACGCCTATCTCTCCGGCAACGGCTGGAGCTGGAAGCGCGCCGACCTGCCGTAGCCGCCGTGGCCTGAGCCGCACCAAACACCGGGAGCACCGCGGTGGCGATGACGCGCGCCCAAATTCGGGGACTGGACGGGATCCGCGGGCTGCTGGCCCTCTACGTGGTGGTGCATCACTGCTGGCTGCTGACCTATCCCGGCTACCCGGCGAACACCGGGCCGGCCTGGCTCGGCTGGCTCGTGCACGGCCGGCTCGCGGTGGTCGCCTTCATCGTCCTCTCCGGCTTCTCACTGGCCACCGGGCCGGCCCGCGACGGGTGGCGGCTGGGCGGGGTACGGGATTTCGCCCGGCGGCGGGCCCGGCGGATCCTGCCGCCGTACTGGGCCGCCCTCGCGCTCAGCCTGGTGATCGTCAGCGACCCGCCGGGTCCGCGTTCGGCCGTGGTGCACATCCTGCTGCTGCAGGACCTGGTCGCGGTGCGTTCGCCGAACGGCGCGTTCTGGTCGATCGCGGTGGAGGCCGGGCTGTACGTCGCGTTTCCGGTCCTGCTGCTGCTCCGCCGCCGGGCCGGCACAACGCTGACCCTGGCCGCGGTGACCGTGCCGGTAATCGTCGCCGGCCTGCTCGGGCTCGCCGCCCCGGGCCGGCCGATCGGCTACACGCTGGAGTTCCTCCCGCTGTTCACGGCCGGCGTGGTGGCCGCCGGAGCGCGCGTCACGCCACGGCTCGCGGCGCTGGCCGCCGCGCCGGTCCTGCTCCTGATCGCGGTGCAGGGTCCGGTCTGGACCGTCCGGCACTACTACTGGGTGGATCTGGCGGCCGGGCCGGCGATCGCCCTGTTCCTGGCCGCGATCGCCGGTGGCCGCCCGGCCGCACTGGTCCGCTTCCTGGACAGCCGGCCGCTGCGCACGCTCGGCGGATTCTCGTACAGCCTCTACCTGATCCATCTGCCGGTGATCGCCCTGCTCACCCCGGCCTTCGCGGCCGTACCGGTCTGCCTGCTCCTGGCCTGGATCTTCGCCTCACTACTGGAAACGTCCGACCGGAACCGGTTTCACCAGGGCATATCGATGAGAGCGCTCTCTTGTTCCGGAACCTTTAAGGGAGACTTAAGTCGGTCAATTGCGCCTTGACCGGGCATGGGTCGAAGGGAACTGTTAACTCACTTTCCGGTTCCCCTCATCCCCACCCGGGAGCATCACCATGCGCAGAAGCGCCCTATTAGCGGCCTTTACAGCTTTCGTCGCACTAATCGCCACGTTCGGCGTACGGCTGAATGATGCCGACGCCGCGCCGACCACCTTTGCCCACCCGGGCGTGCTGGTCAGCCGGGCCCAACTCGACTTCGTGAAGGGCCGGGTCAACGCCGGCGCCCAGCCGTGGACGGCCGCCTTCAACCAGATGACGGCCAGCCGCTACGCCTCGCTCTCGCGTACCGCCAAACCCCGGGCGGTCGTCGAATGCGGCTCCTACTCCAACCCCAACAACGGGTGCACCGACGAGCGCGAGGACGCGATCGCGGCCTACACCGACGCGCTGGCCTGGTACCTCACCGGGAACGCCGCCTACGCGCAGAAGGCGATCGCGCTGATGGACGCGTGGTCGGCCACCATCACGTCGCACACCAACAGCAACGCGCCGCTGCAGACCGGCTGGGCGGGCTCGGTGTGGCCGCGGGCCGCCGAGATCATCAAGCACACGTACGGGAACTGGCCGAACCAGGGCCGGTTCGCCACCATGCTGCGCAACGTCTACCTCCCGGTGGTCATCGTCGGCAGTTCGAGCAACGGCAACTGGGAACTGTCGATGATGGAGGCCGCGGTCGGCATCTCCGTCTTCCTCGAGGACCGGGCGAGCTACGACCGGGCGATCACCCGGTTCAAGGCGCGCGCCGCCGCCTACCTCTACATCCCGGCGGACGGCAGCCAGCCGAAATACCCGCCGGTCGGCAGCGTCGACACCCCCAGCGAACTGATCAACTACTGGCAGGGGCAGAGCACCTTCGTGGCCGGCCTCTCCCAGGAGACGTGCCGGGACTTCACCCATACCGGGTACGGGATCTCGGCGATCAGCCACATCGCGGAGACCACCCGGATCCAGGGCGAGGACCTGTGGCCGTCGGTGCAGGAGCGCACCCGGCAGGCACTGGGTTTCCACACCAAATTCGAGAACGGTACGGCGGTGCCGTCCAGCATCTGCGGTGGCTCCGTGGTCAAGGGGTTCGGGCCGGTCACCGAGGTCGCCTACAACGCGCTGGCCGGACGGCTCGGGATCGCCATGACCAACACCCAGCAGTACACCGAGGCGCGCCGGCCGCAGGGCACCAACAACCTGTTCGTCGCCTGGGAGACGCTCACCCACGCGGGGAACCCGGCATGAGAAAACTGACGCAGATGGTGATGGTCGGCGTCGTCACGGCGGCGCTCGGTGCCGTCGGGGTGACCCACGCGCTGGCGGCCTCGTCCGGCACGCTGGTCAGTGCCGCCAACGGCAAGTGCCTCGACGTGACGAACGGGTCGACCACGAACGGCAACCAGCCGCAGATGTGGGCGTGCACGAGCGGCAACCAGAACCAGGTGTGGACGCTGGCCGACAACGGGTCGGTGCAGGCCCGCGGCAAGTGCCTCGACGTGGCCGGCAACTCGACCGCGAACGGAGCCGTCGTGCATCTCTGGGACTGCTACGACACGGTGGGCACCCAGAAGTGGACGCTGTCGGCCGGGCGGGACCTGGTCAACAACGCGGCCGGCAAGTGCCTGGACATCACGGACAACAATCTGGCGGACGGGGCGAAGCTCCAGCTCTGGGACTGCGGCGGCGGGGCCAATCAGAAGTGGACCTTCCCCACGGCTCCGCCCGGTGCGGGTAACCCCGATCTTGGACCCAACGTCACGATCTTCGACCCCACGATGTCCGCGGCGACCATCCAGAGCCGGCTCAACACTGTCTTCAATTCCCAGGTCACCAACCAGTTCGGGAACGCGCGATACGCGCTGCTGTTCAAGCCGGGCAACTACAACGTGGACGTCAACGTCGGGTTCTTCACCCAGGTGGCCGGCCTCGGGCTGGTGCCGGACCAGGTGAACATCAACGGTCACGTGCACGTCGAGGCGGACTGGTGGCCGGACGGGTCGCAGAACGCCACCCAGAACTTCTGGCGGGCCGCCGAGGGACTGTCGGTGACGCCCGGCGACGGCCTGGACCGGTGGTCGGTGTCGCAGGCCGCGCCGTACCGCCGCATGCACGTACGCGGAAACCTGGCCCTGTCCGACGGCGGCTGGTCGTCGGGCGGCTTCATCGCCGACTCCAAGATCGACGGCCAGATCCAGTCCGGCTCGCAGCAGCAGTTCCTCACCCGGAACTCGGCGATGGGCAGTTGGAGCGGCTCGAACTGGAACCAGGTCTTCGTGGGTTCGACCGGCGCACCGGGCAACAGCTTCCCGTCGCCGCCGTACACGACGATCGGAACGACGCCGGTCATCGCGGAGAAGCCTTATCTGTACGTGGACAGCGCCGGCGCGTACCAGGTATTCGTTCCGGCCCTGCGATCGAACACGAGCGGCACCACGTGGCAGTCGGGCACGCCAGCCGGCACGTCGCTGCCGATCAGCACATTCCATGTGGTCAAGCCGGGTGACACCGCGTCCACGATCAACGCGGCCCTGGCAGCGGGTAAGAACTTGCTGGTCACGCCCGGTGTCTATCAGCTCAACCAGACACTGAACGTGACCCGGGCCGGCACCGTGGTGCTCGGCCTGGGGCTGGCGACGTTCGTCCCGGCCGGCGGGGTGGACGCGATGCACGTGGCCGACGTGGACGGGGTCCGGCTGGCCGGCGTGCTGTTCGACGCGGGCACCACGAACTCGAACACGCTGCTGCAGATCGGCCCGCCCGGCTCGTCGGCGTCGCACGCGGCCAACCCGACCGTGCTGTCCGACGTGTTCGTCCGGGTCGGCGGCTCGATCGCCGGCAGGGCGACGGTCAGCGTCCAGGTCAACAGCGACCACGTGATCGGCGACCACGCCTGGATCTGGCGGGCCGACCACGGCAACGGCGGCACGGTCGGCTGGACTGTCAACACCGGCCGCAACGGGCTGATCGTCAACGGCGACAACGTGACGTTCTACGGCCTGTTCGTCGAGCACTACCAGCAATATCAGACGATCTGGAACGGCAACGGCGGCCGCACGTACTTCTATCAGAACGAGATGCCGTACGACCCGCCGAACCAGGCCGCGTACATGAACGGCTCGACGCAGGGCTGGGCGGCCTACAAGGTGGCCGACTCGGTGACCTCGCACGAGGCGTGGGGCCTGGGCAGCTACTGCTTCTTCAACGTGAACCCGTCGGTGGTGAACGCGCGCGCCTTCGAGGTACCGGTCAACGCGGGCGTCCGCTTCCGCAACATGGTGACGGTGTCGCTGGGCGGCGTCGGCACGATCAGCCGGGTCATCAACAACACCGGCGCCGCGGTGCACAGCTCCCATCAGGTGACGAGCATCGTCAGCGGTCCGTAACTCCTGGGGTCCGGCCGCGCAACGCCGCGCGGCCGGGCATCCTTGAACCGTGAACGCGGACGTCATCGTCGTCGGGGCCGGCCTGGCCGGGCTGGCCGCCACCCGGGAACTCGTCGCGGCCGGCAAGCGGGTCGCGCTGGTCGATCAGGAGAACGCCGCCAACCTGGGCGGGCAGGCGTTCTGGTCGTTCGGCGGCCTGTTCCTGGTGGACACGCCCGAGCAGCGCCGGCTCGGCGTGCGCGACTCGTTCGACCTGGCCTGGCAGGACTGGCAGGGCAGCGCCGGCTTCGACCGCCTGGACGGCGCTACCGGCGCCGACTCGTGGGCGGTGCGCTGGGCCCGGGCGTATGTCGAGTTTGCGGCCGGCGAGAAGCGGCGCTGGCTGTCCGGGCTCGGGCTGAGCTGGCTGCCCACGGTGGGTTGGGCGGAACGCGGCAGCCTGCGCGCCGGCGGTCACGGCAACTCGGTGCCGCGTTTCCACGTCACGTGGGGCACCGGCACCGGGGTGGTCGCGCCGTTCGTGGCGGCGGTGCAGCGGGCGCCCGACCTGGTCACCTTCCATTACCGGCACCGTGTGGACGAACTCGTGGTGACCGGTGGCGCCGTCACAGGCGTACGGGGAAAGGTTTTGGCTCCGGACACAGCGCGCCGAGGCGTGCCCACCAACCGTGACGAGACGGCCGACTTCGAACTGACCGCGCAGGCGGTCGTCGTCACCACCGGCGGCATCGGCGGCAATCATGACCTGGTACGCCGGTACTGGCCGGACCGGCTGGGCACGCCGCCCGCCTCGATGGTGACCGGGGTGCCGGCATACGTGGACGGCCGGATGCTGGAGATCGCCGAGTCGGCCGGCGCGCGCCTGGTCAACCGCGACCGGATGTGGCACTACACCGAGGGCATCCGCAACTGGGACCCGATCTGGCCCGGCCACGGCATCCGCATCCTGCCCGGCCCGTCGTCGATGTGGTTCGACGCGGCGGGGCGCCGCCTCCCCGAGCCGTGCCTGCCCGGTTACGACACCTTGAGCACCCTGCGTCACCTGCGCACCACCGGCCACGACCACAGCTGGTTCATCCTGACGCAACGGATCATCCGCAAGGAGTTCGCGCTCTCCGGCTCCGAGCAGAACCCCGACATCACGGCCCGTGACCGGCGCGCCTTCATCCGCGAGCGCATCTTCGGCAAGGGCGCGCCCGCTCCGGTCGAGGCCTTCAAGCAGCACGGGCCCGACTTCGTGGTGGCGGACACGCTGGACGAACTGGTGGCCGGCATGAACAAGCTGACCGACGAGCCGCTGCTCGACCTGGCTGCGGTGCGGGCCCAGATCGAGGACCGCGACCGCCAGATCGCCAACCCGTACAGCAAGGACGCCCAGATCCAGGGCATCCACAACGCCCGCCGTTTCCTGGGCGACCGCATCGGCCGCACCGTGCCCCCGCACCGCATCCTGGACCCGGCCGCCGGCCCGCTGATCGGCGTCAAGCTGCACATCCTGACCCGCAAAAGCCTCGGCGGCATCCAGACCGACCTGCAGTCCCGGGCGCTGACCGCGTCCGGCGCGCCCATCCCGGGCCTGTACGCAGCCGGCGAGGTGGCGGGTTTCGGCGGCGGCGGCCTGCACGGCTACAACGCGCTGGAGGGCACGTTCCTGGGCGGTTGCCTGTTCAGCGGCCGGGCGGCGGGCCACCACCTGGCCCACTCGCTGTGAGCGTCCGCCTCAGGCGGCCTCGCCGCGCGGCTCGAAACCTACTTTCAGACTCACGTCCAGAGCAGTCGCCAGCCGTTCGAGCACCATCAAGGTGGGAACGGTACCGCCGGCCTCGAATCGAGCAACCGCGGACTGCGTCATGCCCGCTGCTTTCGCCAGCTGCGTCTGGCTCCAACCCCGGCGCTCACGAAGCTCCCGGACGGAACGCCCGAGCTCGAACGCCAGCCGCGCAGCGTCGTACGCCTCAGCCGCCCCGGGCTCGGCCATCCGCCGCTCCCGCATAGCGGCCCAACCGCCACCTTCGCTCATGGCCTAGCCCTCCTCGTCCACAACGTGGTGCGCCTCGTCAATGCAGCGCGCCAACGCTCGGCGCGCCCGGTCGATTTCCCGCTCGTCCCGCATACGCGCCTTGCAGAAAACCGTCAACAGGATGATCCTCTTGTCGGTGCGACAAGCCCTGAACTATCCCAGCACGCGGACGTTGCGCCTCGAGCCTCCGAATTAGGACGCGGCGCACGGATTGTGCGGCTTCGGGAGCCGTTTGGGAGGAACGGTCAGATGCACCTGACGGTGACCGATACGACCCGCCGGAAGTAGGCTTCGACCAGGCAGGGGTCTTGATGCGCGACGCTCGTACGACGACGCTCCGCCGGCGGTTCGCCGCCGCCATGGCCGCGCCGGCCGTGCTGCTCGGGTTGCTGTCCGGGCCCGCCGCGGAAGCCGCCGTGCGGCCCGCCGAAACCGAACGGCCGTCCGCCCTTCGCGTGATGCCGCTCGGCGACTCGATCACCTGGGGTATCGGCTCCGCCGACCGCGACGGTTACCGGGCCGCGCTGCACCGGCGCCTCACCTCGGCGGGGCTGGACGTGGACTTCGTCGGTTCGGCGCGCAACGGGCGGGGACCGGACCGCGACCACGAGGGCCACAAGGGGTGGACCATCAACCAGCTGGCCGAGCACGTCGAGCCGTGGCTGACCAGGTACCAGCCGGACGTGATCCTGCTGCACATCGGCACCAACGACCTGGTGCAGGGCGTGCCGCAGCCGGCCCGCAAGCTGGCCCGGCTGCTCGACCTGATCGAGGCCGCCCAGCCGGACGCCGAGGTGTTCGTGGCCCGGGTCGTCGGCCTGGCCGACTACCCGAACCTGGAGCGGCTGGAGCGCCGGACCGCGGCGTTCAACCGGGCCGTCGGGCAGATCGTGACCGAACGCGGCGGGCGCTTCCACCTGGTCGACCAGAGCGTGGTCCGGGGCATCGACATGCGCAACGAGGTGCACCCCAACGATGTCGGGTACGCCCGGATGGCGTGGAACTGGTACCGGGCCATGGAGCCGGTGCTGAATGTCGACGGCACGGAGTGGCCGCAGGTCGCCAACCCGGACGAGGCCGCCACGTCGTTCCGCTGCATCGAATACTCCACGCTGCACCCGGCGGTCCGCGGCTGCCGCTACTGGTACCTGCGCGGCCCGAACCGCACCTGGCAGTTGCCGGTGACCCAGCGGGTGCACTACCAGGAGATCGTCGACGGCGAGGTGGTCGACCGGGTCAAGCTCGTGACGCGCTGGGTGAGCGCCCGCTAGTCAACCGTTTCCGCCTTCTCCGCCGCGGTGGTCGCCGAGGATGAGGGCATGGGTCGGCTGGTGCGCGTCGAGGGCCTGGTGGCCGTCGCGGGACTGGCCGCGTTCCTGATGATCTTCGGTGGGCTGGGCGGCGCGTCCGATCCGGCGCCCGAGGCGCGGTGGGTGGGGCTCGGCGTGCTGGTGGCGCCGGCTTTGATGGCGTACGCGCACCGCGGCGCGGCGGCCTGGGCCGGCGTGCTCGCCGCGGTGGTCTGGACGTCGCTGGCCGGCTCCGTCGCCACCGCGCTGGTCTCCTGGACGTACGCGCTGGTGGCCATCGTGCTCACCCGCCGGGACCGGTCGCCGGCCACGTCCGCGGTCCCGCTGCGGCAGCCGCCCTCGCCGCCCGGGTTGCCGAACGTCGCCGTACCGGCCGAGGTGGGCGGCTTCGCCCTGCTGCTGCTGGCCGTCGGCGGCCTGGTCCGGGTGCTGACCGGCGGCCCGGTGTCCTGGCTGGCCGCGGTAATCGCCGCGTTCGGGCTGGGCTGCGCGCTGCTGGCCCGCGTCGTGCGGCACCGCGCCGAGCTGCGCAAGCTGTTCGGCACCCTCCAGCCGGTGCACACGGTCCGGGCCGTCGAGCAGCTCGGCTACGTGCACGTCCTGCTGCCCGAGCCGGGCGGCGTGACCGCCCTGGAGTTCGCCTTCGACGTGGCCGAGCCGGACCGCCCGGCCGAGGCGGACGAGCCGCAGACCCGTCCCGGCGTGCTCTACGGCGACCCGCGGCCGGGCGCCTGGTGCGCCGTCGAGGTGGAGGGCCGGCTGCACGTGCCGGTCGGGCCGGTGGGCGACGTCCTCGAGGTCGGCTACGACGTGGTGCAGGGCCTGCCCCGCGAGATCGAGGACGACGAGGAGCAGCTGGTCGACCCGGCGGCGTTGCGGCCCGCGGACCGCGGGGTGGCCGCCTTCGAGTGCCGCGAGCACCGGATCGCGCCGCCCCGGGCCTGGGCCGCGACCGCCGCGATCGGCCTGGGCGCCGCGCTGGCCGCCGGTGAACTGGCCCTGCTCGCCGGTGGAACCGCGGCCACCCTGGCCGCGGCCGCCACGGTCGCCGCCGCGGCCGGCTACGAGTTCGGCTGGCGCACCCAGCTGCGGCCCCGGCTGCGCTGGCACGCCGGCGGGGTGGCCGCGGTCGGCTTCCGCGGCCCGGACCGGCAGCCCTGGGCCACCGACAGCGCCGTGGTGCACGACGATTCCGGCACCGTGGTGCTGACCGCCGGTGAGTCGGTGCTGACCGTGCCGGTGCCGCCGCCGTGGCCGTCCGCCGAGAGCCAGCGCAACGCCGACCAACTGGTGGCCGCGCTGCGCGACGCCCGCAGCCAGTCGTTCGAGATCAGCCCGCTGCAGCCGCCGCCGGAGATCGAGGTGCCCCGCCGCCCGGTCGCGCTCTACCTGTCCTGGCTGGCCTCCGTCGTGCTGACCGTGCTGATCCTCGGTTAGACGCGGAGATTCGAAACAACGGACGCGTAGCGTACGAATGTGGATCTGACAACCGTCGCCGAGGTGATCAGCCCGGCCGAGGTGGGCCAGTGGCGGCCGGGCGACGCCTGGCTGGGCGGTGGCACCGCGCTGTTCGCCGAGCCGCGTCCGCACCTGAGCCGGCTGCTCGACCTGGCCGCGTGCGGCTGGCCGGCGCTGACCCGCCGGGCCGACGGTCTGGAGATCGCGGCCACCTGCACGATCGCCGAGCTGGCCGCGAGCGGCTACGCCATCGCCGAGCGCTGCTGCCACGCGTTCCTGGCCTCTTTCAAGATCTGGAATGTGGCCACGGTCGGCGGCAACCTCTGCGCCGGGCTGCCGGCCGGGCCGATGATCGCCCTGGGTGCCGCGCTGGACGGCACTTGCCTGCTGCTCTCCCCCGAGGGCCGGCGCGAGGTCACGGTGGCCGACTTCGTGACCGGCGACGGCACCACGGTGCTGCGCGAGGGCGAACTGCTGCGCTCGGTGCACCTGCCGGTGGCGGCGCTGGCCGGGCGCACCGCGTACCGGCAGGGTTCGCTGCACACGCACGGCCGGTCCGGGGTGCTGGTGATCGGCCGGGTGACCGACCGCGACGGGCTGGTGATCACCGTGACGGCAGCCACGAACCGGCCGTACCTGCTGCACTTCCCGGGTCCGCCGACGCCGGAACTGGTGCAGATCGCGCTGACCGAGCGGGTGCCGCACGACGCGTACCTGGACGACGTGCACGGCCTGCGGTCCTGGCGCCGGCACCTCACCCGGCGCTACTGCAAAGAGGTCCGGCGGGAGCTGGTCGGATGAGGATCAACGGCGAGGAGCACGGCCGGGCCCCCCGTCCGGGCCAGTGCCTGCGGACCTACCTGCGCGAGGAGGGCTGCTTCGGGGTCAAGAAGGGCTGCGACACCGGCGACTGCGGTGCCTGCACGGTGCACGTCGACGGGCTGCCGGTGCACTCCTGCGTCTATCCCGCGTTCCGGGCGGCCGGCCGCAGCGTCACCACGATCGAGGGCCTGGCCGGTCCGGACGGCCTGCACCCGGCGCAGCAGGCGTTCCTCGACGCGCAGGGCTTCCAGTGCGGCTTCTGCACGGCCGGGCTGATCATGACGACCGCGGCCCTGTCCGGCGACCAGCGCGCCGACCTGCCCCGGACATTCAAAGGCAACCTCTGCAGATGTACGGGCTATCGCGCCGTCGCCGATGCGCTGGCCGGCGTGGTGAACACCGCCGAACCCGCCGCCGGTGCCGCCGTCGGGTCGGATCTCGGGGCGCCGGCCGGGCCGCAGGTGGTGACCGGGACCGCCCGGTACACGTTCGACCTGGACGTGCCCGGCGTGCTGCACATGAAGGTGCTGCGCTCGCCCCATGCGCACGCCCGGATCGCCGCGATCGGGGTGGAGGCGGCGCTGGCGGTGCCCGGCGTCGAGGCGGTGTTCACCCACGCCGACGCGCCGGACCGGCTGTTCTCCACGGCCCGGCACGAGCACACCGAGGAGGATCCGGCCGACACCCGGGTGCTCGACGACGTGGTCCGCTTCACCGGTCAGCGGGTGGCCGCGGTGGTGGCCACCTCGGAGGCCGCGGCCGAGGCCGGCTGCCGGGCGCTGGTGGTCGAGTACGAACCGCTGCCGGCCGTGCTGGACGCCGAGGCGGCGCTGCTGCCGGACGCCCCGCTGGTGCACCCGGACAAGGGCCCGAACGCGGTCGGCGAGTTGCACGCGGAACTGGGTGACGTGGCGGCCGGGTTCGCCGCCGCGGACGTCGTGCACGAGCAGACCTTCCGTACCGCCCGGGTGCAGCACGCCAGCCTCGAGACGCACGGTGCGGTGGGCTGGCTGGACGACGACGGCCGCCTGGTGATCCGGACCAGCACGCAGACGCCGTTCCTCACCCGGCGCGCCCTGGCCACCGTGTTCGACCTGCCCGCCGACCGGGTGCGGGTGGTGGCCGGGCGGGTCGGCGGCGGGTTCGGCGGCAAGCAGGAGATGCTGGCCGAGGACCTGGTGGCGCTCGCCGTGCTGCGGCTCGGCCGGCCGGTCAAGTGGGAGTTCACCCGGGCCGAGCAGTTCACGTCGGCCACCACCCGGCATCCGTTCACGGTCACTCTCAAGGCCGGCGCCACCGCCGACGGCACGCTCACCGCGCTGCAGTTGCGGGTCGTCTCGGACACCGGCGCGTACGGCAACCACGGCCCGGCGGTGATGTACCACGGTTGCCACGAGTCGCTGGCCGTGTACCGCTGCCCGAACAAGCGCACCGACGCGTACGCCGTCTACACCAACACGGTGCCGGCCGGCGCGTTCCGCGGGTACGGGCTCGGCCAGGTCACCTTCGCGATCGAGTCGGTGCTCGACGACCTGGCCCGGACGCTGGGCCTGGACCCGATCGTGCTGCGCGAGCGCAACGTGGTGCGGCCCGGCGACCACCTGCTGGCCCCGGGCGACCACGCCGAGGACCTGACCATCGCCAGCTACGGCCTGGACCAATGCCTCGACCATCTGCGCGAGGCGGCCCGCACGCCGGCCACCGACGTGCCGGACGGCTGGCTGACCGGCGACGGCATGGCGATCGCGATGATCGCCGCGGGTCCGCCCGGCGGTCACTACGCGGACGCCACCGCCACCCTGCTGCCGGACGGCCGGTACGAGATCGCGGTGGGCACCGCCGAGTTCGGCAACGGCAGCACCACGGTGCACTGCCAGATCGCCGCCGACGTGCTCGGCACCACCCCGGACCGGATCGCGGTCCGGCAGTCCGACACCGACGTGGTCGGCCACGACACCGGCGCGTTCGGCTCGACCGGCGTGGTGGTGGCCGGCAAGGCGGTGCTGCACGCCGCGCACGGCCTGCGCGCGGTGATCCTCTCCGAAACCGGCGGTTCCGCGCTGACCGTGGACGCGGTGGCCGACGGGCCCACGCTCAAGGAGGTGGCGGCCCGGGCCGGCCGGCCGCTGACCGCGAGCGGGCACTGGGCCGGCAGCCCGCGCTCGGTGGCGTTCAACGCCCAGTGGTTCCGGGTCGCGGTCGACCCGGTCACCGGCGAGATCCGCATCCTGCGCAGCGTGCACAGCGCCGACGCGGGCACCGTGCTCAACCCGCTGCAGTGCCGCGGCCAGATCGAGGGCGGGGTGGCCCAGGCGCTCGGCGCGACCCTGGCCGAACACGTGGACATCGGCCCCGGCGGACACGTGACCACGGCCGGGTTCCGGCAGTACCACCTGCCCACGTTCGCCGACGTGCCGCGTACCGAGGTCTGCTTCGCGCGGACCGACGACGCGATCGGGCCGCTGGGAGCCAAGTCGATGAGCGAGAGCCCGTTCAACCCGGTGGCGCCGGCGCTGGCCAACGCGGTGCGGGACGCCACCGGCGTGCGCCTCACCGACCTGCCGTTCACCCGCGACCGGGTGTGGGCCGCCCTGCAGCGGGCCACGGTCAGCTGAGCGCCGGAGCCACCGCCGGTTCCGGCGCCGGGATGGCCGGCAGGGTCACCGTGAAGGTGCTCCCCCGGCCCAGTTCGGAGCTGGCCGTCACGAGGCCGCCGTGCTCGGTCACGATGGTGCGCACGATGGCCAGTCCCAGGCCGGGGCCCTGCACGGCCTGGTCCATCGCGTTCGCGGCCCGGTGGAACGGGGTGAACAGGCCGGGCAGGTCGTCGGCCGGGATGCCCATCCCGGTGTCGGTCACGGTGAGCACGGCGTTCGGGCCCTCCGCCGCCAGCCGCAGCGCGAACCGGCCGCCGGCCGGGGTGAACTTGATCGCGTTCTCCACCAGCTTGCGCAGCATCAGCTCGATCTGGGTGCCGTCGCCGCGGACCCAGGCCGGCTCGGCCGTCACCTCGCTGTCCACGTCCTTGGCCCGGGCCGTGCCGGACGTCTCGGCGTGCAGGGCGGTCAGCAGCGCGGCCAGGTCGACCGGCACCGATTCGCCGCCGTCCGGCCGGCTGCCGCGGCCCAGCAGCAGCAGGTCGGCCACGGTGTCCCGGAGCCGGTGCGCGTTGCGCAGGATGGCCGACAGGCTGCGCCGCTGCATCGCGGTGAGCTCGCCGCCCGCGCCCTCGGTGAGCATCTCGGTGTAGCCCAGGATGCTGGTCAGCGGCGTCCGCAGCTCGTGCGTGACGGTGGCGATGAAGGCGTCCTTCTGCTCGTCCAGCGCGCGCAGCTCGCTGATCAGCCGCTCCTGGCGCATCCGCAGCCGCATCTGCCGGGCGGCGTGGTCGATCTCGCGGCACAGCTTGCCCAGCAGGCTGCGCTCGTCCTCGGTGAAGTCGGGCCGGCCGGCCCGGGCGAGGTACAGCAGGCCGGGCGGGCAGTCCTCGTCGCCGCTGAGCGCCACGCCGAGGCCGCCGGCGACCGGCCGGGCCACGCCGGTCCGGCCGGCCCGGATCTCGGCCACCGTCTCCGGGTCGAGCGACAGTTCCCGCTCCGGCCAGGTCACCACCAGCTGGGCGCCGGGACCCAGGGTGACCCGGCCGAGGACGGTGTCGGCCGCGAGCCCCTCGGCGATCAGCCCGGCGACCCGGCGGCCGATCTCGTGCGGGTCCCGCTCGCTGCGCAGCGCGGCGGCCACCTGCTGGCGCCGCTCGCCCACCGCGGCCCGCGCCTGCTCCTCGGTGATCAGGCGCTCCACCTCGGCGGCCAGGTCGTTCAGGGTGCTCATCACGGCGCGCAGCTCGCCCGGCCCGGACGGGACGGCACGGGCGGACAGGTCGCCGTCGGCCAGCCGGCGCAGGGTGTGCCGGACGTGCTCGATCGGGCGGATCAGGTGCCGTTCGTGCAGTAGCGCGATCGCCAGGCCGGTGAGCAGCACGAGCAGGGCGAGCGCCGCGAACATCAGCTCGGCCGTGCGGGCGGACCGGCGGTCGGCGGCGTAGACCTCGGTGCGCTCGGCGTCCACCGCGGCGTCGACGGCCGCGTTCGAGGTGCGCACGTCGTCGAACCAGGTCCGGCCGCGGGCGGCGCGCTCGACGTCGGCGTCCGCCTGCCCGGCGTTGACGATCGGGATCCCGTACGCGTAAAGCCAGTGCGCCACCGCCCGCCGTTCCGTTTCCACCAGCCGCTCGATCTGCGGATCGGTGACGCTGGCGGCCAGCTCGTCGAGGGCCAGGAACGCCTGCCGGCGGCCGTTCTCGTAGGGCGGCAGGTAGGCCCGGTCGCCGGTCAGCTGGAACCCGCGCACCCCGGTCTCGGCGTCGGTCATGAACTGCAGGACGGCCCGGTTCGCGTTCAGCATCCGCTCGATCCGCAGCGACCGCTCCAGCCGGTCGGCCTGCATCCGGTCGCTGACCACCAGCTGGAGGAAGACCAGGGCCAGGAAGAGCGTGCACAGGAGAACGAAACCGCCGACCACCCGGGCCTTGAGATTCATCGGCGCACCGCCGGCACGCCGGCCGTGGCCGGCAGGGTGAAGGTGACGGTGGTACCGCCGCCGGGGGTGTCGGCGGCCTCGATCCGGCCGCCGTGCCGGTCCACGATCCGCTGGCAGGTGGACAGGCCGACGCCGTGCCCGAGGCCGGCACCCGGGTCGATCTGGGCGAACATCTCGAACACCCGGGACCGCTGCTCGGCCGGGATGCCGCGGCCGTTGTCGGTCACCGACACCGCCCACTCGGCGCCCCGCCGCTCGGCGCTCAGCTCGACCCGGCAGGGCCGGTCCGGGTGCCGGTACTTGAGGGCGTTGCCGATCAGGTTCTGCAGCAGCTGCCGGATCAGCGTCGGGTCGCAGTCCACCACCGGCAGGTCGGGCGGCACCACGAGCGCCGCGCCGTCGATGCCGGAGCGCAGGTCGGTGACCGCCTGCTCGGCCAGGTCGCCGAGGTCGGCGGTCTCCAGCCGGCACGGCGCATTGCCGGCCCGTGCGTAACTGAGCAGCGAGGTGATCAGGCCGGACATCCGGCCCACCGCGCGGCGGGCCTGCCGGATCCAGGTGGTCATCTGCTCGTCGCCCTCAATCCGCTCGCCGAGCACCTCGAGGTAGCCGTTCACCACGGTGAGCGGGGAGGCCAGGTCGTGGCTCACCACGGCCGCGAACGCCTCCAGCTCGGCGTTCGAGCGGTGCAGCTCGGCGTTGCGGCTGTGCAGTTCCCCGGCCAGCTCGCCGTTCACCCGGGCCTGCCGGCGACGCTCGAACAGCGCGAGGATCACCTGGGCCAGGTCCTGCAGCCGGGCGATCTGCTCGGCGTTCAGCTCGCCGGGCTGATCGTGGAAGACGCAGAGCGAGCCGAGCGCGTACCCCTGCGGGGTGATCAGCGGTGCCGAGGCGTAGAACCGGACGTGGGCCAGTTCGCCGGTGACCCAGGGATTGGCCATGAAGACCGGGTCCTGGCTGGCGTCCGGGCGATGGACGAAGTCGCCCTTCTCGAAGTGCACGGCACACATCGAGTCGCTGCGCGCCGAGACGCCGCCCTCGAAACCGGTCGAGGTGAGCTGGCACTGCCGGTTCTCGTCGATCAGGTTGAGGGTGGCGGTGGGCACCCCGGCCACCATGGCGGCCACCCGGACGACAGCCTCCAGTTCGTCCCCCGCCGGGGCGTCGAGCAGGCGGTACTCGTGCAGGGCTGCGACGCGCTCCTGCTCGCGGGTCCTCACTTCGGTAGGTTCGGCAGGTAACCGCCCTCTCCTAAGGGTTCGCGCTTTCTGTGAACCTCCTGGATTCGTTACCGATCCGTAACTTACCCCGCCCTTATACACGTGGTAACGACCACACCGGCTCACGCTCGTCAATGTGTCCCGGTTGAGCACGGAATATCGGGCACGACCGTCGATGGAGTGACGCAGCGTCACGGTAGTCGCGTGACTCGGGTTACTGACCGGTAGCCGAGGCTCTTGTAACCGCCGAACCGGGGCGGCAACATTTCCCGCACGTTAAACGACGGCATCGACGGACCTCACTGCTGACGGCTGTGCGACAGGGTCGCCCGTCGATGCGAGCCTCTGGCGGTGTGGCCTGCGAGCCGTCAAGTACATCCATAGGAGGATCCGTGAAGGATGCGCTAGGCGATCCGGCATACGGGCGCACCAACTGGCGCCGGTTTGCCATCGCGGCGGGCGTGCCCGCCGTGGTCGCTGGAGGGCTGGTGTTCGGCGTCGCCAGTGGCGCGCTGGCCGCCAGTTTCTCGGTGTCCGGCAAGCAGTTCAAGCTGTCCGCCGACCGGCTTGAAGGCACTGGCTTCACCCAGTACGCAGGCGAGTTGGAGACGGTCGACGGGAAGATCCCGGCGGCCAAGTCCGGCATCGGTGAGGCGACGCTCACCAACCTCTGCCAGACCGTCGCGGCCGGACCCCTCGTTCTCCGGATCGAGGCGGGTAAGGACGCGGACAACCCGGTGGAGGCCTCCGACCTGCTCATCGGCATGTCCGAACTCAGCGGCGACGCCGAGTTCACCAATATCGACATCGGCCAGGACGCCTCCACCCTCAGCAAGGACGGTCTGCCGGAGCACGGCGCCGCCAAGAGCTTCGGGCAGCAGGCCGACAAGGTCGTCATCACCAACCTGCGACAGATCGCCTACTCGACGTCCGCGTCGACGTTCAAGCTCAAGGGCATGAGCCTCAAGCTGCACGTCGGCACCGGCAAGGAATGTTTCTGAGCTGACCCCGGGGCTCGCGGGACGTCCCGCGAGCCCTTCTCATGTGTGTTCCGCCCGTAGCGCGATTTCTGGAGGACAAGTGTCGACCGACAACTTCTGGGGCAAGTTCCGCCGCTGGCGGCGGGTCCGCCCGTTCTGGGGCGGGCTGTTCCTGATCCTGTCGGCGGCCGAGATGTTCCTCAGCTCCAACATGGAGCTCGACGGCATGCAGGTCCACCTCGGACCGCAGGGCTTCCTGTCCTACGTGCTGCCGCTGATGCTGCTGCTGTGCGGCCTGCTGTCCTGGTTCTCCCCGCCGCAGCGGCTGTTCTACGGCATCGTGGCGCTGCTCGCCGCGCTGTACTCGTTCGTCGGCCTCAACCTGGGTGGCTTCTTCGTCGGCATGCTGCTCGGCATCGTCGGCGGCGGCCTGGTGATCGCCTGGGGACCGCCGCAGCCGCGCCCGGAAGTCGAGAACACCGACGCGCCACCGAGCGACGAGCCCGGCAACCTGGCCCCGCAGGACCTCGACGAGACCCAAACCATCGATACCCAGACCATCGATACCCAGACCATCGCGGTCGCCGGCCACGACGACCGCCCGCCGTACGGCCACCAGGTGCGCCCCTCGGCGCAGGAGACCGCGATCGTCCCCGGCTTCCCGCAGCATGCGGCGCCGCGCAAGAGGCTCGGCAAGAATCCGAAGGCGATGGTCCTCGCGATGGTCCCGCTCGCGGCCACTGCGGCGATCTTCGTGGCCGGCAGCAACCAGCCGGCCAGCGCCGAGGAGTGCCCGAAGGGCCTGCCGTCCCGGTCGGCGCCGGCCTCGAAGGCCACCGCGGCCAAGACATCGGCGCCGAAGGCCACCACCGCCAAGCCCGCGCCCAAGAAGTCCAGGACCACGTCGCCGTCCGGCAAAGCGGCCGCGACCCCCTCCGCGTCCGCGTCCACGTCCGCCTCCACCGCCCCGGCCGAGGACGAGGGCGGCAACCCGATCCTGGAGGGCATCGAGAACTTCTTCGACGGCGTCGGCAATCTGCTCGGCATCAACGGCGACGAGACGCCGTCCCCGAGCGAGTCGCCGTCCCCGTCGGAGAGCCCGGCTGCGGAGGAACCCAGCGCGTCGCCGTCCGCGCCCTCTTCGCCCTCTTCGTCTTCTTCCCCGGACCAGTCCCCGTCCGCATCGGCTTCGGCCACGAGCGCGTCGGCCAACCCCAGCCCCAGCCCGTCCGACACCGAGATCCCCTGCCTGGGCGCCCGCGTCTTCGGCAAGATCGCCAGCGCCGACGACATCCCGCTGGTGTCCGCGAAGCCCGGCGTCATGAAGGTCGACTCGCTGACCATGTACAACTCCACCTACGACGGCGTGGTGGACATGCCGGTGGCCGGCGGCACCACGTTCAAGGCCCTGAAGTTCAGCATGGACAAGGCCGTGAACAAGCCCTTCAACCTGACCATCGACGAGGCCGGCAAGTCCACCACGGTAATCACCAGCGACGAGCTGACCACCACCGGCACGGTGCGCTTCTACACCCCCGAGTTCAAGGGCAACCTCTTCGGCCTGATCCCGGTGACCTTCACGCCGGACTCCCCGCCGCCGCTGACCCTGCCGGTGCTGTGGTTCACCGAGGTGACGATCCAGCTGGCCTACGTCCGCAGCGACGTACTGACCGGCGACCCCCTGAAGGTCCAGGAGAAGTTCTAGCCAGCTCGGCCCGGCAACCGTATCAGCGGGACGGGCGCGAGGTAATGCGGTCCGCCGCCCACCCGCGGGCAACCTACGAAGAGGCCCACGCGGCGGCCAACGAGGTCTCCAACTGGCAGGATCAGGTGCCTGACCCGACCTACGAGGACTACTCGGAACCCTGGAGGTAACCGTGGGCATGATGGTGGTCGGGCGCAAGGTCGCCGAGACCGTGGACGAGGTGCGATACGAGTTCGGGCTGGATCGCCGGTTCGACCCGGGTGCTCACCATCAACGAGCACACCTGGCAGGCGGCCGCCGACGACGGCCGGTTCGATTCCGCCGCCGGTGAGGTGGCCGCCAAGGTCTAAGGTGCGTGGCAGGAACGCGGAGAGTTTCCGCCGGGGGTCGTCTTCGCCAGCTGAGGACACGTCGCCCGTCACGAAACCGGGCGCTGCCGGGTCATGTCTGGTATGCCGGTGCTAATTCTCTGCGCGGTGGTCATCATCGCCGCGGTCGTTGCCAACGTCTATGCGGCCTGGGCGGACTTCGCGCGCGGCCCGCTTGCCGTGGACAACGCGATCCGGGTCGGTGTGCCGACCGCGCTCCTGCCGGTGCTGGGCGTGCTCAAGAGCGCCGGCGCCGCGGGTCTGCTCCTCGGGCTGCTCGGCGTACCCTATCTGGGTGTTGCGGCTGGGATCGGGCTGGTCCTCTTCTTTCTGGGTGCGATCGTCATTCACCTGCGCGCCCGTGAACACGACTTCATCCGCACCACGATCGGCTACCTCCTGTTGATGGTCGCGGCGCTGGCGGCAGCCGTGACGCTGGACTTGCGCCCACCGGGTTGACGTCACGCGCGACGGCCACCGCATCAGTGGCCCGATGGCCGATCGGGGGATGGAGCGGAGATCTCTGCCCGGGCGGCATCCGCCCCGAACCGCACCTGTGACACCGGCCGGAACCGGTCGTCCAGGGTCAGGATCAGCGTGAGTAGCAGCACGTAGAACACCGCGGCGGCCGGATCGAACCCGCCGCCGAATCGGGCGAGCAACCATCCCGCCGCCGCCACCATCGCGACGTTCAGCACCACCCGGGCCACGAACGCCGCCAGCAGGGACTCCACGTTGCCCGAACGCCGGGCCACCGCCATGCTGATCGCGGCGTTGACCACCACGAACGCGGCGACGCCGAGGAAAAGCTCCAGGTCGGTGGTCCGGCGCCCGGGCACCAGCTCGCCGTAAATGATGCACAACAGACCGAGCAGCACCACCTTCTCGGCGGTTGCCGCCGACCAGACCCGGCCTTGCGCGGTGACCCACCGGTCCCGCTCGGCGGCAGTGTCGATCTCTTCAGGCAGCGGGTCCGCCGCGACATGCCAGTCCCACGCCCGCGCCGGTAGCCGCGGCCGCAACCAGAACCAGCCGGCCGCCGCCAGGCCTGCCCCCAGCAGCACCAGGACCGGAACGAGCCAGGGCATCGCCCGCAGTGTGTCGGTCACGTCCAGCTGGGCGACGTGGATCCACCACTCCTGCGGCAGCTTCACGAAGATCCAGATAGCCGCCGCGGTGACCACCCAGGTCCGCCGGCTCACCCGCACCGGGTTCCAGCGCAACCGCACGATCTCGTACGCGATGAAGAAGTACTCGAAGGTGTTCGGGAAGATGAGGAGCAGCGGTCGCCAATCGGTGAGCTCGAACAGGACAACGCCGACCAACCGGTAGAAGAACAGGAACCGGAGCACGTCGAACGCCGGCCGGCTGGTCCAGTTCCGCATGGCCGCGAGGTACGCGATGGACAGGTAGAACATGTCCATCGCCTTGTCGTAACTCTGGTAGCCGGGCGGGTCGTACCCGAACAGCTGGAAGATCGACTGGTCGACACCGTCGAGCACCAGCGCCGCGACGATCGCCGGCAGGGGAAACCGGGGAATCAGCAGCGGGACGACGAAGCGCGCGCCGATGACGACCAGGAACACCAGCGTCTCCGGCTCGCTCATGGCCGGATCGTCGCAGGTGGATGGGGACCGGGGCTCACCCGTGACGGATGAAGACCTTGTTCCGGGTCGCTGCCTAGTGTCGGGTTGACCCGCCGCGAATGGCCGTAGCTACGAGGTACTGGCCACCGCCTACCACCGCGCCACTGGGTCGTCTCAGCGGTCGACTATGCCGTCACCCAGTCCCGATCGCGAAGCAGACCAGACGAAAGGGAGTCACCGCCATGCCCGACAACCGCAGCCTCGGCGTGTATTCGGAGGTAGGACGACTGCGCAAGGTGCTGGTCTGCGCTCCCGGCCTGGCGCACCGGCGGCTTACCCCGTCCAACGCCGACGATCTGCTGTTCGACGACGTCATGTGGGTGCAGATGGCGCAGCGTGACCACGCCGATTTCGTCCAGAAGCTGCGCGACCGCGGCGTCGAGGTGGTCGAGCTGCACGACCTGCTCGCCGAGACGATGGCGATCCCCCAGGCCCGCACCTGGCTGCTGGATCGCAAGATCGTCGCCGACGAGGTCGGCCTCGGCCTGCTCGAGGACACCCGCGCGTTTCTCGAGACGCTCAAGCCCGCGGAGCTCGCCGAATTCCTGATCGGCGGGCTGGCCACCAGCGACCTGCCCGAAGACTTCCGCTCCGGCTACATCGCGCTGGCCCGGGAGTCCACCGGGATCCGCGAGTATCTGATGCCGCCGCTGCCCAACACCCTCTACACCCGCGACACGACCTGCTGGTTGTACGGCGGCGTGACGCTGAACCCGCTGTACTGGCCGGCCCGGCACGACGAGACCCTGCTGATGAAGGCCATCTACCAGTTCCACCCCGACTTCGCGGGCGCCAGCGTCTGGTGGGGTGACCCGGAACGGGAGTGGGGTCTGTCCACCTTCGAGGGCGGTGACGTCATGCCGGTCGGCAACGGCGTCGTGCTCGTCGGCATGAGCGAGCGCACCTCCCGCCAGGCCATCACCCAGGTGGCTGCGGCGCTGTTCGCGGCCGGCGCGGCCGAACAAGTGGTGGTCGCCGGGATGCCGAAGCTGCGGGCCGCGATGCACCTGGACACCGTCTTCACGTTCGCCGACCGTGACATCGTGACCCTCTATCCGACCATTATGGACGGCGTTCACACGTTCTCGCTGCGTCCGTCCGACCGGTCGCCTGGCGTCGAGGTGATCGACGAGGGCGACCGGAAGTTCGTCGACGTGGTCGCCGAATCCCTGAATCTCCCACAGCTGCGGGTCATCGAGACCGGCGGGGACGTGTACGCCTCCGAACGGCAGCAGTGGGACAGCGGCAACAACGCGGTCGCGGTCGAGCCCGGCGTGGTCTTCACCTACGACCGCAACACTCAGACGAACGCCCTGCTGCGCCGCGCCGGCGTCGAGGTCATCACGATCGTGGGGGCCGAGTTGGGCCGCGGTCGGGGCGGCGGTCACTGCATGACGTGCCCCCTGATCCGCGACGCCGTCGAATTCTGAGAGGCCGGTTCGTGACCCGGAGAGGGACCCATGGCAGAGCATGAGGTGTCGACGGCGCGTCAACCGTCGTTGGTCGATGCTGTGGTGCCGCTGGTCGCGCTGGCGGCGTCGATCGCGAGTTGTCTGGCGCTGTTCGGTCTGGATGCCTTGGACGGGCCGCTGCAGGTGGCTCTGGTGGTGTGCGCCGCGATCGCCGCGTTGATCGCGTTGAAGAACGGGCACAGCTGGGCGGAGGTGCAGGGCGCCGGGCAGGAGGCGATCGCCTCGGTGACCAGTGCCTTGTTCATCCTGCTGGCCGTCGGTGCGCTGATCGGCACGTGGAACCTGTCCGGCACCATCCCGACCCTCGTCTACTACGGGATCCAGGTGCTGTCGGCGTCGTGGTTCTACGCGGCCACGGCAATCATCTGCGGGATCGTGGCGCTGAGCATCGGCAGTTCCTGGACCACCGCAGCCACGCTCGGGGTGGGTCTGGTCGGCATCGGCGGCCTGCTCGGCGTCTCGCCGGCGATCACGGCGGGTGCGGTGATCTCGGGGGCCTACCTGGGCGACAAGCTCTCGCCGTTGTCGGAGACGACGATCCTGACCGCGCAGATGGTCGGGGTCGACCCGCGCGAGCACATCAAACGGCAGGCGTGGACCTCCGTGCCTGCGTTCTTGATCGCGCTGGTCGTGTTCTTCGTTCTGGGCTGGATCAAGGCCCCCGACGTGCGGGACACCGTGTCGACGGCGACGGAGCTGGCCGACCTGGACCAGTTGTTCTGGATCAGCCCGGTGAACCTGCTGCCACTGCTGCTGCTGGTCGTGCTGTCGGTGCGCAAGGCACCGGCGTCGCTGGCCCTGCTCGCCTCGGCGCTGTTCGCCGGCCTGGTCGCGGCGTTCACCCAACGCCAGGTCATCGCCGACTTCATCGCCGGGCCGGGCAACGTGGTGGTGGAGTCCATCAAGGCGACCTGGTTGACGATGGCGACCGGGTTCCACGCCGACACCGGCCTTGCCGAGGTCGACCGGCTCGTCTCGCGCGGCGGCATGGCGAGCATGCTGTACACGCTGTGGTTGATCTTCGGGGCGGTGACCTTCGGTGTTCTGCTGGAGAAGTTCGGGCTGATCTCCCGGCTGGTCGACCCGATGATCGCCTCCGCCAAGAGCACCGGCCGGCTGTTTCTCACCGTGTTCGCGTGTGGGTTCGGCTTGAACATCGTTGCCGGTGACCAATACATCGCTCTGGTCCTTCCGGCCCGCATCTTCCGGGTCGAGTTCGCCCGGCGCGGTCTCGCGCCGACGAACCTGTCCCGGTTAACCGCCGACAGCGGAACCGTCACATCTCCGCTGGTGCCGTGGAACTCGTGCGGGGCGTTCATGGGCGCCACGCTCGGCGTCTCCACCCTGCTCTACCTGCCGTACGCCATCTTCTGTTACGCGAGCCCCGCGCTGAGCGTGCTGTACGGCGTCACCGGTTTCAAGATCGAGAGGGTCGAGCCGGTCGCGCTCGATCCGTCACCAGGACGGAGCGACCTACATGGCTGACACAGTTCCCGGCGCGGCGCACACCTCGGCCGGTAACACCCCGGCCGCCCACACCGCGCTCGCCGGCGCCTCGCCCCCAGGTACCCCGGCCGCCGATCCTCCGGTCGTGACGCCGGGCAAGATGAGTATGCCCACGCTGACCGCGATGGTGGTCGGCAGCATGGTCGGTGCGGGTGTGTTCTCCCTGCCGGCACGCTTCGGGGTGGCAACCGGCATCCTGGGATCCCTGATCGCCTGGACGATCGCCGGCACCGGGATGCTGATGCTCGCATTTGTTTTCCAGAACCTCGCCATCCGCAAGCCCAACCTGGACTCCGGGGTATTCATCTACGCCAAGGCAGGTTTCGGCGACTATGCCGGCTTCAACTCCGCGATCGGTTTCTGGGCCAGCGCGATCGCCGGTAACGCCTTCTACTGGGTTTTCATCAACGCGACCCTCGGCGCGTTCTTCCCCGCCTTCGGCGACGGCGACACCGTCCTCGCGCTGGCGTTGTCCACCGTCGGCGTCTGGCTGTTTCACTTCCTGATTGCGCGGGGAGTCCGCGACGCGGCCGTCATCAACCGGATCGTGACCGTACTCAAGATCCTGCCGATCCTGGTCTTCATCGTGGTGTTGTTCGTCGCGTTCGACGCCGGTGTCTTCGCGGACAACTGGATCGCGACCGGGTACGGCGATCTCGGCTCGCTCAACGAACAGATCCGCAACACCATGATCATCACGACGTTCGTGTTCCTCGGCATCGAAGGGGCCAGCGTCTACTCCCGCTACGCCAAGAAACGCCAGGACGTCGGCAGGGCGACCATCCTGGGCTTCCTGACCGTGCTGTCGATCTTCGCCCTGGTGACCTTGTCGAGCTACTCGGTGATGGCCCAGCCGCAGATCGCCGCGACCCGCCAGCCCTCGATGATCGGCGTGTTCGAGCACGTCGTCGGTGACTGGGGGCGCTGGTTCATCAGCGCCGGCGTCATCATCTCCGTCCTGGGCGCCTACCTCGCCTGGACCCTGATGGCCGCCGAGGTGATGTACATCCCAGCCCACAACGAGGACTTCCCGGCCTTCCTCGGCAGGGAGAACGGCAAGGGGACGCCGATCACCGCGCTCGTGGTCAGCTCACTGGCCGTCCAGCTGCTGCTGGCCGTGACCCTCGTGCTGACCGACGCGCTGAACTTCATGCTCGACCTGTGCACCAGCCTCGCGCTGATCCCGTACTTCCTCGCCGCCGCGTACGCGCTCAAGCTCGGCCTCACCGGCGAGTCCTACGAGGACGTGCCGGCGCGCACCCGCCGCAAGGAGGCGATCTTCGCGGGCATCGCGACAGCCTACACGCTGTTCCTGTTCGAGGCCGCCGGCCTGAAGTTCCTGCTGCTGTGCTCGGTGCTGCTCGCCCCGGCCACCCTGCTGTACGTCAAGGCGCGCAGCGAGCGTGGCCGCCGGCTGTTCACACCCACCGAGATCGCGCTGTGCGCCCTGATCGTGGCCGCCGGCATCACCGGCATCATCGGCCTGTGGGCCGGCTTCATCGCCATCTGAAGCAGCGTCCCGCGAAGGCCCGCCCTACCCTTGCCTGCTGTCGTCGTGCGGACCGGTCGCCTCGGCCGTCCGCGAACCGGGCGACCGGCGTGACGCACGGTCTACCCAGCGGATCTCGCTGCCGAGAAGCACGCCGAGCGCGACGGCGACCATCGTCACGGCCGTGGACAGCAGGGTATTGAGTCCGTCCAACGGGTCAGCCCCGATGTACTTGGTCGCGCCGAGCAGGCCGAGCGCCCCGGGCACGAGCAGCCAGAAGGCGGGTAGGACGCTGACCGGCGCCGGCGGCCCGTTCGGCGCACGCGCCACCAGCCGGGCCACCGGCGTCATGAGCACCGCACCGACGAATGCCGACAGCACTCCACCCAGGAAGTATCCTCCGACGACCTGCCCCGCGTACGCGATGTAGAGCACCACCAGCAGCCACCCGAGCGAGGCGCGGCGGGCGCAGTGATGCAGCACCACACCCGCACCGAACAAAGCAACGCCTAGCCAGGTGGTCCACGCCGGCAAGGGCTGCGAGCTGACCCCGACGACCGCATCGACTGGGGCGCCGACGAGTTCGGCCGCGCTGCTGATACCGAGGGCGAGCAGGAACAGGCGCATGCTGCCGGACGCCAACCGACCGGCCCCGGAGATCATTTGACCGGTGGCCAGCTCGATTGCTGCCGTCGTCAGCAGCGCGCCGGGAAGGAACGTCACCAGGGGCGCGGCCAGCGGCGCCAGCACTCCCATGCCCGGGGCGAGCCGGGCGAGCAGGAAGGCCGTAATCGCCACGCCGAAGGCGCACAACGACGGAAGGAACGGCTGCCACCGCGCCGGCGCCCGATCCGTCGCCAGTTGCAGCAGGCCGACTCCCGCGCCCAGCAGGACGGCGGCCAACAGGCCGGTCCAATCGGCCCGCAGGACCAGAGCCAGCCCCGTTGTCAGCAGCGCATAACCGGCCACCCGGGCCGCCGGCCCGAACACCGGCGGCAGAAGGCGGATCCGGTTGAGCTCGACCAGCCCATCGGCCGGCCCGATCTGACCGCGTTCCGCTGACCGGACAAGCCGGTGCAGAGCATCCATCTGCTCCAGGCGAAGCTGCTCGGTGCCGGCGGGCGCGACCGCGGTCTGCACCGTACCCAGCGTGGGCGTGGTGACGAACAACGCCGTCGCCAGAACGACGACTTCCGCGTCCGGAACACCGTTGACCGCCGCTACCCGGCCCAGGATCTGCTGAACCGACGACACCGGCTCACCGCCGTCGATCAGCGCCTGCCCCAGGGCCACGAGGAACGGCACCAGCGACCGGGAAACACCCGGGTCCGGCAGGGGCGGATCAGCCGCACGAGGACCGGCACGCGCTGCTCGACGGCCGATCGCGAGCGCGACCGCGCTCACGACCAGCAGGGCACCCAGGGCCGCGAGCAGCATGGACACCGTGATGCCAGATCGCGTCGCCGCAGGCGCACCCGCAGGCACCGGCGCCCGCGATGCGGGTGCCGCCGTCGTGGACGCCAGCGGGGTCGGGCTGGGCGGAGAGTCCGCAGACACGGACACGGACACGGACACCGGCGCCGAAGGGGTAGCAGGGTCGCTCGCCTGCGGGTCCGGCGAAATCGGCTCATCCGGTTCCGGGGTCGGCGATGGCTCACCGGCCTCGCCCGCAGACGTCGGGGCCGTTCCAGGTATCGGTGGACTGGAAGGCTGTGCGCCATCGGCCGGCCCGGCCAGGGCGAAACCGGCGGTGAGGCCGACCAGCAGGACAGCCAGCCACGACGCCGCGGAGACCGGCACCGGGAGGCCCCTAACGGCTGTCGCGGCGCCCCTGGCGCCGGGCGACACCGGCCCGGGTTGAGGCGTACCGCTTGGGAATACCGGCGTGGTCGGGACGACGATCCAGCCGCTGCGCGGTGCGACCCTGCACCGCCGCAACCGCGGGTGAATCCGGGGGCATGGGGTTGCCCGGTCGTTGAGCTTCGGCCAGTCGCTCAGCCTGCAGCGCCGCCGCGCTGGCTCGGGCCGCCGCGGCAAGTCGCTGGCTGACCCGAGCCAACGCGTCCTCGAAAACTTCGGCCTTGGCACGACTGCGGCTGTTCTTCGGGTACGCCTTGCCCCGGCCGCCGGCCGGCTCGACCTGAGCGGCAGCCTGCCGGCGGTACACCTTGACGTGTTTGTTCCGGGCCCGCCGGACCCGCGTGTGCAGTTCGATCAGCTCGTCTTCACCCAGCTGAGCCAGCCGCTCCGGCTCGGTCGCCCGGGCGAGCAGCAGCTCCGTCTCGGTGAGCGAGTTCAGTAACGCGTCCATGTCCCCATCTCTCACGGTGCGGTCACCGGTACGTCGGCTTTTTGGGCAGTGCCACCGCGCTGGTAGCCGATCTCGACGGTGTCACCGGGGCGGTGCTCCGCGACGGCCACGAGCATCTGGTCGGTGCTGTTCACGGCGGTGCCGCCGATCTGCGTGATCACATCGCCGGCGCGCAGGCCACCGCGGGCGGCTCCAAGACCGGGCAAAACCTGTTCCACGTACGCGCCGCGGGGCAGGCCGGTCGAGCCGGCCATCTCGTCGGTGACCGTCACGCTCAGGACGCCGATCATCGAGTGCTGAGCGCGGCCCGACTCGATGAGTTGTTCGGCGACGGACATCGCGAATCCGATCGGGATGGCGAAGTTGAGACCGATGCTGCCGCCGCCGCCCTGCGGGGTCTGCGCTCCGGCCGAATTGACCCCGACCTGCCGCCCGGCGCAGTCGAGCAGCGGGCCGCCGCTGTTGCCCGGGTTGATGGAAGCGTCGGTCTGCACCGCATTGACCAGGGCGGCCGGCTCCTCGCCCTGGCCGACGTCGACGTACCGGTTCAGGGCGCTGACCACGCCGGCGGTGATGGTGCTGTTGAGGCCGAGCGGCGAACCGGCCGCCACGACCGGCTGCCCGACCACCAGTGCCGACGAGTCGCCGACGGCGATCGGGCTCAGCCGGGCGGCGTTCTTGTCGACACGGATCACGGCGAGGTCGGTGGCCGGGTCGCGGCCCACCACGGTCGCCGGCACACCGGCGGGGCCGCGGGCGAAGTCGACGGTGACGCTGCCGCCGGCGCCGGGCGCGATGACGTGGTCGTTGGTCAGGATGTTCCCGTCGCCGTCCAGGACGGATCCGGAGCCCAGGCCGCTGGCCGCGCCACCCTGGACGTGGATGGTGACCAGGGAGGGAAAGACCCGGGCCGCCACCGCGGACACATCGCAGGAGGTGCCGCCGGCCGGGGCGGCGGCTGCCGGCCGGGCCGGTTCGTCGGAGCCGGCCGCCAGGGCGCCGACCACCCCGCCGGTGATGCCCGCCACCAGGGTCAGCCCGGCCGCCGCGGCGACGACGCGCCCACGCGAGACGTCCATGAGAACCTCCCGGCCGCGACGGGTCAGCCCGCCGTGCCGAGTTCCTCGGCGAGTTCCTTCTCCTGCTGGTGGGACAGCGACGTCTGGAGGACCTCGCCACCGAACGGGCGCAGGGCGTCGGCGAACTTGTCCTCGGTCCGTTCCCGGCTCATGATCACGAGGGCCGCCTTGCCGGGGGTGAGCAGGGCACGGACCCGGGCGCGGAACGAATCGTTGATGCCGGCCTGGCCCAGCTTGCCGAACAGTGCGCCGAGCGCGCCGCCGACCAGCGCACCGGCGAACGGCATGAGGAACAGCAGACCGAAGATCGCGCCCCACAGGGCCCCGGATGCGGCGCCGCCCGAGACGAACTTGCCCGGGGTGTCGACGTGGCTGTGTCCCTCGGCGTCCACGGTGACGACCGCCAGGCCGTTGAGCTCGACGATGTGATCCTTCTGGAGGTCGATGACCTGCGCGTAGGCGCGTTTGGCGGTGTCGTGGTCGCCGTACCCGATGATGATCAAGTCGGACATCGTGTGTTCCCCCTGCACAGATCGATCCTCATGGTGCGAGCAGGCAACGTTGGCATCGGTGCGGAGGGCGGGGCCTCATCCGACGTGGATGAGATCCGCAAGCCTTACGGAATCACCGCCTTTCAGCACTGCCCGAAGCCGTGAACATCGTCCCGGCGGGATGAAGCCGTGCCCGGTCGCCAGCCGTCACTGTCCTCCGTAGACCGGGCAGAGCGGAGCGCCATGACGACGGAACAGACCCACACCGCCGGCCGGCGTTACCAGTTCTCCGGCCTGGTCGTGGCCGCCGTCATGTTCTGCATGTCGTTGACGCCGTCGCTGCTGCCCCGGAGCTGGCTGATCCAGGGGTTGATCAGTGGCCTGCTGGCCGCCGTCGGATACGGACTCGGCACGCTCACCGTCTGGCTGGGTAAGCAGCTCACCGGGCGCACGCCGCCGCGACCCGGGCCGATCGCCTGGCGGGTTCTCGCCGGCGTCGCCACCGTCGGCTGCGTCATCTTCATCTACCTCGGTGCCCGGTGGCAGACACAGATCCACCGCCTCGTCGGCCTGGATCCACCGCCCCGGATCGGCTACCTGCTCGTCCTGCCCGTCGCGGTGGTGACCCTCGTCGCCCTGATCGGCCTGGCCCGGCTGCTGCGCCGGGCCGCGCAGCGCCTCGCCGCCCTCCTCAGCCGGTGGATCCCGGCGGCCGCGGCCAGGGCTGCCGCCGGCCTGGCGGTAGCGCTGCTGCTGCTCGGCATCCTCAACGGTGTCGTGCTGCGGGCGGCCTTCACCAGCGCGGACGCCTCGTTCCGCACGCTCAACGGCGAAACCCATGCCGACCTGGCCGCCCCGGCCGACCCGGTGCGGTCCGGCGGACCCGGCTCCCTGGTCACCTGGGACTCGCTGGGCAACCAGGGCCGGCGGTTCATCGGCGGCGGCCCGGGGATCGCCGAGCTCGAGGCGTTCGGCGGGCCCGGCGCCCGGCCACCGGTCCGGGTCTACATCGGCATCGACGCGGCCGGGTCCTCGCGGGAGCGGGCCGCCCTCGCGGTCGAGGAACTGGAGCGCACCCGCGGCTTCGACCGGGCCGTGCTGTGCCTGATCACCACGACCGGCACCGGATGGGTCAACGAGCAGGCGGTGGACCCGCTCGAGTTCATGTACCATGGGGACAGCGCGCTGGTCGCCACGCAGTACTCGTACCTGCCGAGCCCGATCTCGTTCCTGGTCGACAAGGAACGGGCCCGGGACGCCGGACGCGACCTGTTCGACGCCGTCTACGCGGTGTGGTCCCGGCTGCCCACCACCGGACGGCCCAAACTGCTCGTCTTCGGGGAGAGCCTGGGCTCGTTCGGCGCGGAGGCGGCGTTCAGCGGGCCCGCGGACGTCCGCAACCGTACCGACGGCATGCTGCTGATCGGCCCGCCCAACCGCAACCAGCTCTGGACCGACTTCCTCACCGACCGCGACCCCGCGAGCCCGGCGGTCCTGCCGGTCTACCAACAGGGCGAGACCGTACGCTTCGCCGCCGACCCGGCCGACCTCACCCGGCCGGCCGGAGCCTGGGGCACGCCCCGGGTGGTCTACCTCCAATACCCGTCCGACCCGATCACCTGGTGGTCCCCGCGGCTGATGGTGAGCCGGCCGGACTGGCTGACCGAGCCCCGGGGCGCCGACGTGCTGTCCACCGTGCGCTGGTACCCGTTCGTGACGTTCTGGCAGGTCTCGGCGGACATGGCGTTCGCCAACAACGTGCCTGCCGGCCACGGCCACAACTTCGGTGCCACGCCGGCCGCCGCGTGGGCGCAGATCGCGCCACCACTGGGATGGAACGCGGAGCGGACCGCCACGCTCACCCGTCTGCTGTCCCGGACCGACCGCTGACGCCGGCCGCCGCGGCCGGCACAGCGCGCCCGCCGCACCGTCACAAAGCCGGGGCGCCGCCCGGTCGTAGCTGACGAGCCGGAAGGGAGAACCTCATGGGGTCGCGAGTCGTGGTGGGCGTCGACGGATCCGAACAGGCACTGGCCGCCGTGCGCGCCGCCGCGGTGGCGGCCGGTCGCCGCGGCGTGCCGCTGCACGTCGTACACGCCTTCATTTGGCCTTATCTGCACGTCAACGTCGGGCCGGTCGACCGCGACATGCCGGAAACCGGGCTGCGGCACCATGCCGAGGACCTGCTGGCCGAGGCCGTGGCGGAGGCCGGGAAGGCGGCACCGGAGGTAGCGGTCACCACGGCACTGATCGACGGGGTGGCGGCGCCCGTCCTGCTGGCCGAAGCCCTCGGTGCCGCGCTGCTGGTGCTCGGCGACCGTGGTCTCGGCGGCGTCAGCGGCCTGATCGTCGGGTCGGTCGCCGTGCACGCGGTCGCGCACGCCGATTGCCCCGTCCTGATCGTCCGCGGCGCCGAGGCGGCAGGCGGCCCGGTCGTCGTGGGCGCCGACGGGTCCGAGTGCACCATGGCCCTGGCCGCCGAGGAAAGCACCCTTCGCCGGACCGACCTGGTCGCGGTTCTCGCCTGGCAGGACTCGGAGTCCGCGGCGCGCCACCGGCTCGGCGCATATCTGGCCGGCTGGCCGGAGCGACACCCCGGCGTGGTGCTCCGGCCGGAACTCGTCCGCGGAAACCCGAAACACGTCCTGATCGAACGGTCGCGGACGGCCCAGCTCGTCGTGCTGGGAGCGCGCGGCCGGGACACGTTCAAGGGCCTGGTGCTCGGCTCGGTCAGTCAGGCACTCGTCTACCACTCGGCGTGCCCGGTCGCGGTGGTCCGGACTCCGCCCGAAGCCGGCCGCGAACAAGCGCGATGACGGTGTCGGCGGTGCGGCCGAGATGGCTGCGCCCGTCGGGCAGCCGGGCCGCCGGGCTGATGTAGCTGCGCGGTCCCACGTGGGTGGCCGGGTCGAGCCGGTGCACGGCGATCTTTCCGGCCCGGCCGGCCCGGTTCCATCCGCTCCAGCGGACCAGAGGCCACCGTTGCGGGGAAGACCCAGCCGCCGATCCGCTCGATCCGGTCGCCGCCGCTGGTGAGCCGGTCGAGATGCCGGGCGTGGGTGATGTCGTTGGCACCGTTGTGGAAGCCGCCGAGGGTGATCAGCCAGAGCGGGCCGCCCAGCCGGGACCAGAGTTCGTCCACCGCGCCGGTGACGAGCTGGGCGCCGCCGCTGTAGCCGAGCAGCACCACCGGGACACCGCTGCCCGGCCGGTAACCGGCGCGCTGGAGCTGAGTGGCGATCTGCGAGCCGACGGCGCGGTTGTACAGGGGCCGGTAGCGATGGTCCGCGGCGATGAAGATCTGCATCACGTTGTGCAGGAAGAGCAACAGCCCGAGGTGGCGGCGCCACCACCGCCACACCGGACGGTCGGCAAGCGGATCGGCCAGCGGCGAGTACGGCAGCACCTGGCCCAGGACCCGGAGTTCCGGTGCACCGTCGATCAGCGCCCGGACCAGTTGGCCGCCGTCCCGGGTGTCGCGGAACCGGCGCTTGCCGATGCCGTCCAGGTAGACCAGGTAGGCATCCGGCGGGCGGTCCGGGCCGGCGCCCCTGGCGTACGGCATACCGGCCGGAAGGTCCGCACCGGAGGTCCGCCAGCCGGCCGTCCAGGCCAACAACTCGTAGCGGGCCAGCAGCGCCTCCACCAGCAGGACCGGCCCGAGCACACCGAGCAGCAGGACAAGCGTGAAGTCGGTCATGGCGTGACCTCCGGAACCGGCCGGCCGAGACGGGCGACCAGCCGCCGGACCGACTCGACCGCCACCGCGAGACCGAGCCCGGCCGTTGCGACGCAGCCGGCGGCAACCCACCACCCGAGCCCGGCCGACGCGGCGAGCGCGTCGGCGAGGCCGGTGCCGACGCCCGCCAGGAGCAGGGCATGCAGTGCCGGACCCAGCAGCGGAAACGCGAGCACGGCGGCCAGCAGCAGCGGGGCGGCCAACGCCGGCGACCAGAACAGCGGGTCCGCGCCGGTGGCCTCGGGCCACCTCAGCCCGGCCAGGGTCCACGCGGCCAGCGGCCAGACGGCGAACACCGCGCCGTCGACCACGGCACCGAGCAGCAGCAGTCCGGACGCCGTGCGGCGGGTCGCACCGGACCGCCGGGCCACCACGGGCAGGACCCGCCCGATCGCCTCGGACAGCCCGGCGAGCAGGAGCAGCACGGCGACAGCGGGCGACATCGCGTCAGCCCTCCGACGGCTGGCGGACGGCCGCGGTGCTGGTGCCGGTCCGCAGGTAGTGCTCGAGTTCGTCGGCGGCCCGCCGGTAGCCGCCGGCCTGCCGCTGAGCGGCCCGCAACGTGGTCGCGGCGGCCCGAAATCCGGGCTCGTCGAGCAACCGCCGGGCGAGCGCGCGAACCACGTCCACGCCGGCCTCCCGGGGATGCAGCGACAGCCCGGCACCCAGCGCGGCCACCCGGGCGGCGACCAGCGGCTGCTCGGCGCCCTGCGGCACGACCAGCATCGGGACGCCGGCGTACAGGGCCTCGTTGACACTGTTCATGCCGCCGTGCGTGACGAAGAGCGCGGCGCGGGCCAACACCTCGGGCTGCGGTACCGAGCGGCGGGCCAGCACGTTGTCCGGCAGCGGGCCGAGGGCGGCCGGATCGGTCCGTCCGGTGGCGACGACCACCGTGCCGCCCAGCGGCGCCAGGGCGGTGGCGAGCGTCGTCAGCAACCGGGGCCCCGCGTTGAACACGGTGCCCAGGGAGGCGTACAGCACCGGGTCTTGCAGCCGCTCGGCTGGGAACGACCGGTCGGCCGGGCGGGCGCCGATGCTCGGGCCGACGAACCGGTAGGACCGGTCGAGGCTCGCGGCGCCGACCTGGAACGCCCGGGAGGTGTAGACGAGATTGAGCGGCTGCCGGATGTTGCCGAGGTCGACCAGGGGCACCCCACGCGTGTCGAAGCGGCGGGACAGCTGCCGCCGCGGGCGCAGATAGCCCGGGATGCTGCCGGGCCGCGCCCCTGCGTCGGCCAGCAACCTCCACGAGACTCGAGTGGGGCTCGGCACCTGCCGGTTGAAGGCGAAGGTGGTGTACGAGGACACCGCCGGCACACCGAGTTCCCGGGCCGCGACCGCGCCCCACACGCAGGCCGAGTCGTGGACGATCAGGTCCGGCCGCACGGTACGCAGCTCGGCGAGCACGGCGGGAACCAGGCCGACGGCGGTACGGGCCAGCCCGGCCAGCAGGACGGGCGGGGTCGGTGTGTCCGGCAGCGGCTGGTCGCCACCGGGATACCGGTAGACGGTCGCGCCGGTGGCCGCGATCTCGGTGCCGAACGCCGGCGCCGTGTGGTAGGTCACGGTGTGCCCGCGACGGACGAGTTCGGCCACCACCGGCAGCGTCGGGTTGACGCGCCCGTGCATGCCGATGTTGAGGAACGCGACAGTACTCACCCTCTGGCCCACCTTCCCGCCGGTCGGATCTCCTGCCAACTTGACCGGGTGGCGGGCGGCTCTGTGACAGTCGTCAGCCGGAGTCCGGCGGGCGCAACTGCCGGCGGGACGTGATGCCGAGCTTGGTGAACACCTTGCGCAGGTGCCACTCGACGGTGTGCGGGCTGAGGAAGAGCTGGGCGCCGATCTCCGCGTTGGTCAGGCCGGTGCCGGCCAGCCGGGCGATGTGTGCCTCCTGGACGGTCAGCGAGTCACTGGCCCGGCCGGCGCGCTCGGCGACCGGCTCGCCGGCGGCGGCCAGCTCGCGGCGGGCGCGGTCCGCGAACGCGTCGGCGCCGGTCGCCACCAGCAGGTCGTACGCGGTGCGGAGCTCGCCGCGGGCGTCCTGGCGCCGGCCCTCGCGCCGCAGCCACTCGCCGTACAGCAGGTGGGCGCGGGCCAACTCGGTGCGGATCCGGGTGCGGCCGAGGTGCTCGATCGCCTGCCGGTACCGGGCGTCCGCGGTGCGGCCGGTCGCCACCAGCGCACCGGCCCGGGCCAGCGCACCGAGGGCCCAGTCGGTCCCGCTGGCGGTCGTCGACGCGCGGAGACGCTGGTAGGCGCCGGTCGCCAGTTCGGGCTGCCCGCTGCGTACGGCCGCCTCGATGAGCTCCGACAGCGCCCAGTTGACCACGCCGGACTCGACCGGATGTTCGGTGGCCGCCCGGGCCGCCGGCACCGCCTCCCGGTACCGGGACAGGCCGTTCAGCAGCATCGCCTGCGCCCAGTGGGTGACCGTCGCACCGGTGTTCTCACCGCGGGCCGCCACCTCCGCCATGGTGGCCTCCAACAGCGGGGCGGCGGCCGCCTCGTCACCGCGCCAAGCGGCCAGCGCGAGCGCGCCGTACGGAGCCAGCGCAGCCCCGGTCGCCTCGGCGATCGCCTGGATCTCCGCGACCGCGGAGGCCGCCGCCGCCTCCTCGCCGGCGAAGACGTGCACACAGACCAGGGAGTTGAGCGTCAGCGGAAGCGTGCTGAGATCGCCGACCCGGCGGGCGATGCGTACGTGCCGCTCGGTCAGGACCGGCCAGCCCTGGTCGTCCCACACGTCGGCGGCGGTGATCGACGCCAGCCACAGCCAGGCCTGGTCGTCCGCGCCGGACGTCTGGTCCGCTCGGAACGCCCGGATGGCCTCATTCACCAGCGGCATGGCGGCGTGATACCCGTCGGTGCGGGCCACCGCGATGCTGTCCAGCAGGAGGTCGCCGGGCCGTAGCCGGGCCGGTTTCGGCGCCGCCCGGATCGCCCGGGCCAGTTCCGGCACGCCGGAGCCGGTCAGCACGGCGGCACCCATCGCATCCCGGTACGTGTCCCGGGCCAGCCCCGCGTCCAGCGGTTCGAGGCGCCGGGCGGCGTCGAGGAGCAGGCGCGGGGCGGCCATGTCACCGGCGGCGAAGGCGACCCGGGCCCGCATCAGGTTGACCCGGGTCTGGTGCAACTCGCCGGCCGGTCCTTCGTCGGCCGTCAGCAGCAGCTTCAGCGCGATCTCGAAGGCGCCGCAGCGCAGTTCGGCCTCGGCGGCGACCAGGGCGCGGACCGCCCGGGTCGCCGGGTCGGGGGTCAGCTCGGTCGCGCACCGCAGGAACTCCGCCGCGGCCGCGATCCCGCCGCGACGCTGGGCCCGCTCGGCGGAGGCGACGAGTTCGGCGGCGACCTCCTCGTCGGTGTCGTCCGCGGCGTGCGCGCGGTGCCAGGCGCGCCGGTCCGGGTCGGCCGCCGGGTCGGTGGCGTCGGCGAGGGCGCGGTGCACGTCACGGCGGTCCGCGATCGGCGCCGCCCGGTAGATCGCGGTCCGCACCAGCGGATGCCGGAACCGGACCCGGGAACCCAGCTGAATCAGCCCGGCCTGCTCGGCCGGCCCGGCGGCGCCCATCGGCAGCTCCAGCAGCCGGGCCGCACGCCGCAGCAGCATCGGGTCGCCGAGCGGCTCGGCCGCCGCGGTCAGCAGCACCTTCCGGGTCAGCGCCGGCAGCGACTCCATCCGCTGGGCGAAACTGCGTTCGATCTTGCTGGCCAGCGGCTGGGCATCCGGCCGGCCGAACCCGCCGGCCATCTCCGCCGCGGTCCGTCCCCGTGGCAGCTCCAACAGGGCCAGCGGGTTGCCGCGCGTCTCGGCCACGATCCGGTCGCGTACCTGCTCGTCGAGCCGGCCCGGAACGGCCGAGTCCAGCAGCGCCCGGGCGTCGTCGTCGGGCAGTCCACCGATGCTCAGCTCGGGCAGGCCACGCCAGGCCGGTCCGGTGGCCGGCTCGCGGATCGCGAACACCACGCCGACCCGCTCGGCGAGCAGGCGCCGGGCGACGAAGGTCAGGGTCTGCACCGACGTCTGGTCGAGCCACTGTGCATCGTCGACCAGGCACAGCAGCGGCTTGCCCTCCGACACGAGGGCCAGCAGGCCCAGCACCGCCACGCCGAGCAGGAACCGGTCCGGCGGGGTGCCGGCGCGGTGGCCGAACGCGACCGCCAGCGCCTCGCCCTGCGGGCCGGGCAACCGGTCGCGCAGGTCCAGCATCGGCGCGCACAACTGGTGCAGGCCCGCGAACGGCAGCTCCATCTCGGACTCGACACCGGCCACCCGCGCGACCCGGTAGCCCGCCGGCCGTCCGGCCAGGTAATCGAGCAGGGCCGACTTACCCACGCCCGCCTCACCGCGGATCAGCAACACCTGTCCCCGGCCGGAACGCACGTCCCCGACCATCCGGTCGAGGATCGCGCATTCCCTGCGCCGGCCACGGAACTCGCGCGCCGCAGCACCGCTCGTCATGGCTCAGCCCCCCGGATTCGAGGCTAAAGCCGTTCACCGGATCACGGTAGGGGCGACCCGGTTGCCGGGAATGCCGCGATCCGGATCCGGGCCCGCCGCACCAGTTGTCGCGCGTTGGCGGCCCGGATCTGGAGCCGCTCGGCGATTTCCTGGTACGGGTACCCGAAGCCGACCCGCAGCGCGAAGGCGGCCCGTTCCGCCGCCGGCAGGCGTTCGCGCAGCAGGCGGGCGGCCTGCTCGCGGAGCGCGGCGCGTTCGGCGTGTGCGGCCGGCCCGGCGTCGCCGTGCGCGACCTCGTCCAGCAGCCAGGCGTCGACCGAGGTCTCGTGCCGGCGCCACGCGGACTGGATGACGTTGATGGCCAGCCGGGTGGTCACGGTCGCCAGGAAGGCCTCGGCGTTGCGCACCGCCGCGCGGTCCGCGCGCTGCCAGCGGAGCCAGACCTCCTGCAGGATGTCCTCGGCCTCGTCCACGTTGCGGACGATCCGGTAGGCGATGGCGAACAGGCGTCGCCGGGTGCGAACGAAGCGGTCCAGGTCGTCCTCGGCGTGGAGCGTCACCACCTCACCGTCGCCCGCGGCAGGCGCCGGCCGCGCCCCGGTGGTCCGTGGTGCCGGCCGTGGTTGACCCCGTGGCCGCCCGTGGCTGGGCCAGGAGCGGCGCTAGGAGCGGCGCTCCCGCCAGCCGGCCACCACCGCGTCGGCGTCGCGCGGCGCGAGCACCACCGGCGGCCCGTCCAGCAGGCCGACCCGGGCCTTGCCGAGCCGCTCGTTCAGCTCGGCCACGTGCGCGCGCACCTCGGCCTCGGTGCGCAGCCGGTCCACCTTGGACTCCAGGTCCTCGACGTCGCGGCGCAGGGTCAGCGTCGGCGGGATCACGCCGCTGGTGGCGCCCTCCCGGTGCAGCCAGTCCTTGACCCACCAGTCGTCCGCGTACTCCTGACCGTGGTCGGACAGCGGCTCACCGGTGCCCTTCAGGTTTTCGAACTCGCCGCGCTCGGTGGCCTCGCGCAGCTGCCGGTCGATCGACGACTCGTACCAGTGAGGCATGTTCCTATTCTATTTCGCGGCTGCGTTCCAGGCCGTCCAGCACGCGGCGCAGGCCCCACAGGTACTGCTCGGTGCCCACCCAGGTGGCCATCACGCCGGCGGCCGCGGCGGCGCGCGGGAAGCGTTCGCCGGGCACCCGGCCCAGCGTGGTGCGGCGGGCGGTGATGCGTTCGGCCTCCGGGGGCAGGGCGGCGGCCCGCGGTGCGTCGGCCACCTCGAGCGCGATCGCACCAAGAACATAAACCATGACCAGGTACGCTCCGCGCGCCGCGACCGCCGGTTCGAGGCCGCCCGCGGCCATCAGGTCGAGCAGCCGCTCGCCGAGGAACAGTGCGTTCGGCCCCTCCATCGGCCCGCCGACCAGCAGCGGGACCACGCCGGGGTGGGCCACCAGCCGGCGGCGCAGGTCGAGCGCCAGCAGTTCGACGCCGACCCGCCAGTCGCCGCGGCCGGCCGCCTCGGCCGCACCCGGTCCGGCCTCGGCCCGGCTGGCCACCGCAGTGGCGTGGTCGACCTCGCCGAGCAGCCGCTCGACCAGAGCGCGCTCGACCGCGGCCTTGTCCGGGAAGTAGGTGTAGACGGCGTTCGGCGCCACCCCGACCGCAGCCGCGATGCGCCGGATCGATGCGGCCTCGGCGCCGCCCGCGTCGACCAGGGCCAGGGCGGCATCGAGGATCTCCTCCTCGGTGAGCGCCCGCCGCGGCCCGGGTCTCTGCCTCTGCTGCACCGGCGCCCTCCCCACAAAGGCGTTCCTGCACACCGTACAACATTGATCACGGCGACCGATTTTTGTCGTACGCCAGGCGTAGGTTGACAGCCATGTGCCGCAACATTCATCAGCTGCATAACTTCGAGCCGCCGGCCACCTCCGACGAGATCCAGGCCGCGGCCCTGCAATATGTCCGCAAGATCGCCGGGTCCACCCGGCCGTCGCGGGCCAACCAGGAGGCGTTCGACCGGGCCGTGGCCGCGGTCGCGGCTGCCACCGCCGACCTGCTGGGCGAGCTGGTGACCGTCGCGCCGCCCCGCGACCGCGAGGTCGAGGCCGCCAAGGCGCGCGCCCGCGCCGAAAAACGCTACGCGTCCTGAGGCCCGCGCCGCCGGAGGAAACGGATCGGCCCGGTGGTCCGGGGCTGCCCCCTGACCACCGGGCCGATGGCGCCCCGGCGCACCCCGCCCGCGCTCGGGGGATGCGCCGCGCGGGCGTCAGCTCTTGGTGGCGTCGACCGGCTCGGACTTCGCCGTGGCGGTCGCGGGTGCGGTGCGGCCGGCGCGCTGGTAGGCGAGCAGCGCCAGCACCAGCGCCGCGAGGCCGGCTACCAGGCCGGCGATGCCGAGTGCGTTCGAACCGCCGGACTCCTCGGCGGGCGCGGCCTCGGCGGCCGGGGCGGCCGGGGCGGCACCGGGGGCGGCCGGGGCAGCCGCCAGCTTGAGGACCGGTGCGGGGCTCTCCGGCTCGGTGCCGTCGGTGGTGGGCTCGTCGATCCAGCGCACGACCGTGCCGTCCGAGTAGGTCTGCAGGGTCTTGAAGACCATCTGCTGCGCGTTCTCGGGCAGCGGGCCCATCGACACGTCGAACTCCTGGAACTGGCCGGGCTTGATGCCGTTGCCGGCCGACGCGGTCCAGGTGATCTTCGTTACCGCCTCGGTGATCTCCGAGCCGTGTGCCTTGAGCGGGGTGGCCAGCTTGCCCTTGACGGCCTCGACGGTCCAGCCGGGGGTGGGCTTGACCGACACCGAGGCAACCGGCGCGTCGGCCGGCATGTTCACCTCGATCTTGACGGTCTCGGCGCTGTCCGACTCGTTCGGCGCGCGGAAGCTCACCTTGGCGTAACCGCCGGGGGCGGCGGTGTTCGGGTTCACGGTCACGTGCGCGGCAGCCGGGCCGGCCAGCGCGAGCGTCAGGCCGCCGACCAGAGCGGCCAGCACGGCGGTGCGCTTGAGCAGGGACATCGGTGTCGATACCTTCCGCGTGTCGAATCGCCCGGTGCCGGGCACGGCTGTTGGTCGGCGGACGCCGCGGAAAAGTTCCCCGAAATCACCAATTGTTCGCCGGCAGGCGGACGTCCACCCGCAGGCCGGGGTTCGCGTCACCGAGGGTAATCGTGCCACCGTGCCGGCGTACCAACTCACGGACAATCGCGAGGCCCAGTCCGGACCCGCCGGCGTCCCGCGCGCGGGCGTCGTCGAGGCGGGTGAACCGGTCGAAGACCCGTTCACGATCCGCCTCGGGGATGCCCGGGCCGTCGTCGGTCACCGTGATCAGCCGGTGCGTACCCTCGTCGGCCACCTCGACCCGCACCCGGGAGCGGGCGTGCCGGCACGCGTTGTCGATCAGGTTGGCCACCACCCGCCCGATCGCGTCCGGCTCGACCGTGGCGGTGACCGGCGTGTCCGGCCGCTCGTAGCCGATGTCCGGGTAGCGCGACACCACGTCGGCGACCAGCGCGTCCAGGTCGATGTCGGCGAGCCGGGGCATTGCCGGCCCGCCGTCGTCCGAGCGGGCCAGCAGCAGCAGGTCGTCGACCAGCCGGCTGAGCCGTTCCACGTCGGCGAGCAGGTCGGCGGAGAGCGCCGGCCAGTCGGTGCTGCCCGCCGGCAGCCGCTGGGCCACCTCGAGTTCGGTGCGCATGGTGGTGAGCGGGCTGCGCAGTTCGTGCGCGGCGTCGGCCACGAACGCGCGCTGCCGGGCCCGGGCCGCGTCCAGCCGGTGCAGCATGCCGTTGAGCGTGACCGCGAGCCGGTAGATCTCGTCGCGCGCCTCGGGCACCGGCAGGGTGCCGGCCCGGGTGCCGCCGGTGATCTCCTCGGCGCCGGCCCGCAGCGCCTCCACCGGCCGCAGCGCGGCGCCCAGGATCCGCCACTTGATCAGCGCCAGCATGCCGACCAGCAGGGGGAACGCGACCAGCAGGGTGACACGCAGCAGGTGTACGCCCTGCCGCAGGTCGTCGGTCGACCGGGCCACCAGCACCCGCAGCGGCGCGGTCGGCGGCCCGGCCGGCACCATCACCACCCGGGCGCCGCCGGACAGCCCGATCCGGTTGCCGGGGATGTCGCGCAGGTCGCCCTCGGCCATCCCGTCCAGTTCGTCCGGGCGCAGCATCGGTACCAGCCGGTCCGCGCCCGCCGAGATGGCCAGCACCCGGTTCTGCCCGTCGATCACCTGCACCTGCATGGCCGGGCTGACCGGAATCGGCAGGCTGAGCTGGTCCTGGTTGATCAGCTTGGCCACGCCCCGGGCGGTGTCCAGCGCCTCGGTGTTGACCGCCCGCAGCAGCGCGAAGTTGAGCACGCCGATCAGCAGGATGCCGCCGGCGGCCAGTCCCGCGGTCATCACCAGCACGGTGAGCCACAGCAGGCGCGAGCGCAGGCTGAACTCGGTGGGCCGGCGCACCTAGTCCGCCGTCAGCGTGGCGAGGCGGTACCCCGCGCCGCGTACCGTCTCGAGCCGGTCCCGGCCGATCTTGCGGCGCAGGTATCCCACGTACACCTCGACCGCGTTCGGCGCGGTCTCCACCGCGGCGTCCCACACGTGGTCCAGCAACTCGATCTTGCTGACCACCTCGCCGGGACGGCGCATCAGGTATTCCAGCAGGGCGAACTCGCGGGCGGTCAGCACCACCTCGCCGGCCGCCACGGTGACCCGGCGCTCGGCCGGGTCGAGTTCGATGTCGCCGAAGGTCAGGATCGGCGGCCGCTCGTGGGCGCCCCGGCGCAGCAGCGCGCGCAGCCGGGCCAGCAGCACCACGTACGAGAAAGGCTTGGTCAGATAGTCGTCGGCGCCGCAGTCCAGGCCGTCGGCCTGGTCGTATTCGCCGTCCTTGGCCGAGAGCATCAGCACCGGCACCCAGTTGCGCTCGGCCCGCAACTGGCGCACCACCCGGTAGCCGCTGAGCCGCGGCAGCATCACGTCCAGGATCATCGCGTCGTAGCCGCCGTGCCGGGCCATCTCCAGCCCGTCCTGGCCGTCGCCGGCCACGTCCACCGCGAATCCCTCGGCCTGCAGGCCACGCTGTAGCGCCGCCGCCAGGCGCGCCTCGTCCTCCACCACCAGCAACCGCACGAGAACACCTTTACACGTCAGGTGCCGCCCCTAGGGGAAGCTCTCAGCGCTGTCACAGCGGCCGCACGGCACGCTGGGTCCAGAAAGAAACGGAGGTGGACATCGTGTCCGTGGTCAAGTCCAGGCCGGCGCTGCGCTGGCTCGTACCCGCCGCTGCTGCGGTTGTGGTCCTCGGGGGTGGCGCGGCGGCCGGCACGATCGTCGCGAGTGCGGATCCGGCCCTGCCGGAGCGCAGCGCGGCGCAGTTGCTCGTCGACGTCCAGAACGCCAAGGTCGACGGCTTGTCCGGCACCATCGTGGAAAGTGCCGACCTGGGTCTCGGGCCCATCGCCAACCTGGTGCCGAGTTCCGGCAAGGCCGACCTCACCAGCCTGCTGGCGGGCAGCAACACCGCCCGGGTCTGGTACGCCGGCGAAGAGAAGGTACGCCTCGCGCTGCTCGGCGAGCAGGGTGAGACGGACGTGATCCGCAACGGGTCGGACGTCTGGCTGTGGGACAGCGCCGAAAAGACCGCGTCCCACCTGAAGCTGCCGGCCGGCCAGGCCGACCGGAAGCCGGAATCGCTGACCGGCGTGGTGCCCAAGACCCCGCAGGAGGCGGCCGACGCGGCGCTCGCCGCGATCGACCCGACCACCAAGGTCAGCACCACCGGCGCCGCAAAGGTGGCCGGCCGGGACGCGTACGAACTGGTGCTCAGCCCGAAGGACACCGCGTCGCTGATCGGCCAGGTGCGCCTGGCGATCGACGCCGAGCACAAGATTCCGCTGCGCGTCGACGTCTACGCCAAGAACGCCACCAGCCCGGCGGTCCGGGTCGCGTTCCAGCAGATCAGCTTCGAGGTGCCGGACGCCGAGCAGTTCACGTTCAACCCGCCGCCGGGCACCAAGGTGACCGAGGGCTCCGCGGGTGCCAAGGCCGAGTTGTCCTCCGAGGACGCCGCAAAGCTGGCCGAGGAGCACAAGCGGATGGCCAAGGACCTCGCCGAGGCCGAGAAGGCGAACGACGGCGGACTCCGGGTGATCGGTGACGGCTGGACCTCGATCGTCACCGCCAAGCTGCCGGCCGAAAAGACCGACACCGCTGACAAGGGCGGGGCGGCGCAGCCGCAGAGCCCCGAGGAGGCGCAGTTCGGCGCCGCGTTCAGCCAGGCGTTGCCCGAGGTCAGCGGCGCGTGGGGTAAGGGACGGCTGTTCTCCGGGACGCTGTTCAGCGTGCTGGTGACCGACGACGGCCGGGTCTTCGCCGGCGCCGTCGCTCCGGAGAAGCTGTACGAGGCAGCCGCCAAGTAATACCTCAGAAAGTTCTAGAACTCTCCGCCGCGTTATGCAACACTGCGGCGGAGAGTTCTATAACTGTTGGAGGTGTGTGCGATGACGTTGATGGCGGAACCGGCGCTCGGCCGGTTCGGTGACTTCGGCGGCCGGTACGTGCCGGAATCCCTGGTACCGGCCTGCGCCGAACTGGCCCAGGCGTTCCGGGCGGCCTGGGCCGACAAGAACTTCCGCGACGAACTGGACGAACTGCTTGCCGTCTATGCCGGCCGGCCCACGCCGCTCACCCCGGCCCGCAATCTCTCCGCCGCGCTCGGCATCACGCTCTGGCTCAAGCGCGAGGACCTGGCGCACACCGGCTCCCACAAGATCAATAACGTGCTCGGCCAGGCCCTGCTCGCCCGCCGGATGGGCCGCACCCGGCTGATCGCGGAGACCGGCGCCGGCCAGCACGGGGTGGCCACGGCGACGGCGGCCGCGCTGCTCGGCCTGCGGGCCACGATCTACATGGGCGAGCGCGACATCGAGCGCCAGCACCTCAACGTGCAGCGGATGGACATGCTGGGCGCCGAGGTGATCCCGGTGGGCACCGGCAGCCGCACGTTGAAGGACGCCACCAACGAGGCGATGCGGGCCTGGGTGGCCGACGTCGACGGCGCACACTTCCTGCTCGGCTCGGTCGGCGGGCCACACCCGTACCCCTGGATGGTGCGTGAGTTGCAGCGGGTGATCGGCACCGAGGCCCGGCGGCAGGCCCCCGGCCTGCCGGACGTGGTGGTGGCCTGTGTGGGCGGCGGGTCGAACGCGGCCGGCACGTTCACCGGATTCGTCGACACCCCGGCCCGGCTGGTGGGCGTCGAGGCGGCCGGCGGCGCGGCGATGACCAACGGCGCGACCGGCGTGGTGCACGGCGCCCGGTCGATGGTGCTGCAGGACGACGAGGGGCAGGTGTCCGAGGCGGAGTCGATCGCGGCGGGCCTGGACTACCCCGGTATCGGTCCGGAGCACGCCCACCTCGGCGCGATCGGGCGTGCCGACTACCGGACCGTGACCGACGACGAGGTGGTCGCGGCGGTCCGCCGGCTGGCCCGCACCGAGGGCATCATCTGCGCGCTCGAGTCGGCGCACGCGGTGGCCTGGGTGCTGCGCGCGGCGGGCACGGCCGACCTGCCGGCCGGATCGACCGTGCTGCTCACGCTGTCCGGACGCGGCGACAAGGACATGGGGGCACTGTGAAAACACTTATCCCGTACGTCACCGGCGGTATCACCGCGGACTGGACCGACTACCTCCTCGCGTACCAGGCCGCCGGGGCCGACATGATCGAGATCGGGCTCCCGTTCTCGGACCCGATGCTGGACGGCCCGACGATCCAGCAGGCTTCGGACCGCGCGTTGTCCCGCGGCGTCTCCGTGGCGTCGCTCTTGGCTGACATTTCCGAAATAAAGTTCGACGTACCACTTATCGTGATGACCTACGCCAACCTGGTCATGCGTTCTGGACCGGCGGACTTCTGCCGGCGGCTCGCCGCGGCCGGCATCACCGGGCTGATCGTGCCCGACCTGCCGGTGGACGAGCTGGGCGCGGTCGAGGAGGCCGCCGCGGCCGCCGGCGTCGACCTGATCCTGCTGGCGGCGCCGGTGACCCCGGACGACCGGCTGGCCGAGATCGTGGCGCGGACCCGTCGCTTCGTCTATGCCGTGAGCCTGATGGGCACCACCGGCGAGCGCGCGACCCTGGCCGAGTCCGCGGTGACCCTGGCCGACCGGATCAAGGCCGTCTCCGACGTACCCGTCATGATTGGTTTTGGGGTTTCCGGTCCCGAGCAGGCAGCCGAGGCCGGACGCGCCGGGGACGGGGTGGTGGTGGCATCGGCCCTGATGCGTAGGGTGCTGGACGGAGCCACGCCGGACGATCTGCGGCACGAGGTCGCGGCGCTGCGCCGGGAACTCGACGCCCTGGAGGATCACGCTGACCACCCCGCGCACCCCGAAATACCAGGCGATCGCCGCTGACCTGACGGGCAAGATCCGCGGCGGCGAGCTGCCGCCCGGATCGGCCCTGCCGCCGCAGAAAGAGCTGAGCGCGGCGTACGGGGTGACGCTGGCAACCCTGCGCCAGGCGCTGCGGCAGCTGGAGGACGACGGCCTGGTGTCGCAGCAGCCCGGCCGCGGCACGTTCGTGACCGAGCCGCGGGCCGCCTACCGCCTCGACTCGCTGCGCGGCTTCGCCGAGGATCTGCGCAGCCAGGGCCACCTGGTCACCACGCAGATCCTGGGCCAGGCCGTGCACCGCCCGCCCAGGTGGGTGTCGGCCCAGCTGGGCGACGCCGACCGCGCGGTACGCCTGGAACGCCTGCGCCTGCTGGCCGGCCGCCCCGCGGTCCACCAGCTCTCCTGGATCCGCGGCACCGAGCTGGCCGAGACGGACCTGAGCGGCACGTCGCTCTACGCCGCCCTGGCCGACCGCGGCATCGTGGTGCACCGCGCCGCCGAGTCGGTGCGGCCCGGCATCCTGGCGGACTCCGAGGCGACGCTGCTGGCGCAGCCGCCCGGCACCCCCGCTTTCGTCTCGGACCGGGTCACCTACGGCCTGGACGACACCCCGCTGGTCTTCGACCGGGCCACCATCCTGGGCACGCTCCTGGAGATCCGCACCGAACGCGCGGTGACCGGCCTGTCCATGCAATGGACCCGCCAGGCCACGTCTTAGCTACGCAGCGGTTAGCTACGCAGCCGGCGCCGGACCTCCTCGATGTCGGCCGGTGCGACGCCGATCTCGTGCAGGTAGGCCTCGGCGCCGCCGTAGCGTTCGTCCACGTGCGCGAGCGTGTTGCGCATGGAGATCGGGTCGCGTTCCGGGCTCAGGCCGTAGTCGTCGATGATCGCCTCCGGCTCCACGCCGGCTATTGCCAGGGCCAGGGCGACCAGGCCGGCGGTGCGGTCCCGGCCGCCGACGCAGTGCACCACGACCGCGGCATCCGGCGGGGCCACCGCCAGCAGGTGGAAGGCGCCGGCGATCCGGTCGCGGTTGTGCTCGAGCATGGGCGCGTAGGTGTCGTGCTGGACCTCGTAGGTCAGCACCTCGTCGAGCAGCGGCACGTGGTGGTAGGCCGGGTCGGCGGCGAACGGGCTGGGCTCGCGCTCGCACTCGGCGAAGCCGCGCAGGTCGAGGAAACGCCCCACGTTGGCGGCCCGCACCGAAGCGACGCCGTGAGGCGTGAGCCGGTGCAGCCCGTCGGCCCGGATCAGCCCGCCCGGCCGGGTGCGCCCACCGTCCCGCGTGGGCAGGCCGCCGAGATCACGGACGTTTTCGCAGTCCGGCCAGTCGAGCCTCATACCCGCAGACTATCGGCGCCACCCCCGAAGCGGCGGTTCAGCAGCTGGATGTCCGGTTGCTTCCTTGGCTCCCATCAAGAGCGCCACGTCCTGTTGACCGAGCGGCGCGAGGACGCTGCTTTCCCGGGTGAGCTCCCGGTCGCCCGGTCGGCCATGTCGCACTCCCGATCTTGCGGAATTACCGATCGGCCGGCCTCAATTCCGGTCGTCGTGCCAGGCGGTTCGCAGGTCTCGCTTTGTCGTCCGCCACCAGTCGCGGAACGCGCCGGCCAGGTCGCGGAACGCCTGCCGGAAACCCGGGTCGTCCAAGCCCGCGCCCACCAACTCGAGCAGGCTGAACGACCACATCGCCGGGGCGGCCGCCAGCGCCAGCGCCGCCAACCACCACCAGCCCGTGACCGCATGGCCGACCAGCAGCGCGGTCGCTGCCGCCACCGTGATCAGGGCGGCCACATTCGCGCGGCGCATCAGGGCCGGCAGCAGGGCCAGGCAGCGCCACGGCAGGCCGCCGGCCGGCACCAGCACCCGGGCGGCGAAACCCGCCAGGACGAGGGCCAGCACCGCGGACAGCACGCGCGCGAAGATGCCGGCCGGAGGCCACCAGTGCCCGGCCACCAGCAGCAGGCAGACGACGATAGCGCCGGCGGTCAGGCCGCGGCGCAGGCCACTCAGGACGCCGCGGATCGGCCAGGTCAGCGACATCACGTCGGGGCGGGCCGGGTTCTGCCCCGCCACGTCGCGCAGGCCGCGCATCGAGCGGCGGACCCGCAGGCGTTCGGCGTCGAGCATGGCAATCAACCATTGGCCGTACGCGTTGCCGGGGTCCACGGCCAGCACGGCGCGGGCGGCCCGGGTGGCGGCCTCGCGGTGGCCGGCGTCGCGTTCCACGTCGGCCACCGTGAGCAGGGCCGCCACCGAGCCGGGGGCCAGGGCCAGACCGTGCGCCGCGGCGGCCTGCGCGCGCGGGTAGGCGCGGGTCGCGGCCAGCGCGCGGGCCAGCACCAGGTGGCCGTCGGGGGCGTGCGGGGCCAGGCGTACCGCCTCCTCGGCGGCGGCCACCGCGTCGCGTGAGCGGATCAGCAGGATCAGGCACTCGGCGCGTTCGGCGTGCGCGTCGGCCAGGCTCGGTGCCGCCGCCACCGCGGCGCCGGCGGTGGACAGGGCGGCGGCGTAGTCCCGTTGCAGGCGCAGCACCGAGGCGAGCAGGGTCAGCAGGCGGCCGTCCGCGGGGGTGGCGGCCAGCGCGTCCCGGGCGGTGCGTTCGGCGTCGGCCAGGCGGCCCACCTCGGCCAGGCGGTGGGCCCGGTGGTAGGCGTCGGAGGTCAAGGGCGGTGCTTGCGCTTCTTGAGGTACGCCGCCAAGTCGTCGTACTCGCCGCTCTCGTTCGCGAACATCGCCACGTTACGGGCGGTGGCGAACCAGCCGTCGGTGGACGGGCGGACCTCGCGGGCGGCGGCCAGCATGTCCGCCTGGGCGATCATGCGGATCTCGCCGGTGGCGATCGAGTCGCGCATGGCGAACTCGGCGGCGGTCTCGCAGACGTGGGCCAGGTCGGCGCCGGAGTAGTGCTCGGTGGCGTCGGCGACCCTGCCCAGGTCGACGCCGGCCACCGGCCGGTCGCGCAGGTGATACTCCAGGATGGCGGCGCGCGCGGCCTTGTCGGGTGGGAGGACCAGCAGCGTACGGTCGAGCCGGCCGGGACGGCGCAGCGCCGAGTCGATGTCCCACGGGGCGTTCGTGGCGGCCAGCACGAAGACGCCGTCGTTGTTGGCGTCGACGCCGTCCAGTTCGGTGAGCAGCTGGTTGACGACGGTGCGCATGGACGACGAGTTGAGCTGGCTGCGCTTGTGGCCGAGCGCGTCGATCTCGTCGAGGAACAGCACGCACGGCGCGTGCCCGCGGGCCGACTGGAACAGGTCGTGCAGGTTGCGCTCGGAGCTGCCGATCCACATGTTCAGCACGTCGGTGATGGTGAGCGAGATGAACGCGGCGCCCATCTCGCCCGCGACCGCGCGGGCCAGGAACGTCTTGCCGCAGCCGGGCGGGCCGTAGAGCAGCAGGCCGCCGCGCAGGCTCTTGCCGAACAGCGACCGCAGCTTCGGGTTGCGCAGCGGACCGAGGAACGACACCTCGAGGCGCTTCTTGACCTCCTGCATGCCGCCCACGTCGGCCAGCGTGATCGTCGACTTCTCGACGTCGAACGTGCGGTCGGCGTGCCCCTCAACCGGATCCGGCTCGTCGTCGGCTTTGGCAAACCGCGGCGGCACGATGTCACCGAGCTCCTGCTCCATAGCCGCCCAGTCAACCGAATTGTCCGAGTTAGAGGGAGAATTCGGGCGGTGGGCGGAAAATCCGCCGGGAGGGGTGGCCGCAGGCGGGATGGAGACGCCGCCGGGAGGGATGGGCGCGGAAGGGGTGGAGGCGCCGGTGGGAGGGGTGGACCCGGAGGGAGAGGTGGACGCGGCGGGAGAGGTGGACCCGGGAGGGGCCGGCGGAGCGCCACCCGGGGCGGCGGTCGCACCGCCCAGGGCGGCTGTCATCAGGCGCTGGGCGGACTCGTTTTCCGGCTCGCGGGCCAGGACCTGAGCGGCGTGCCCGATCGCCTCGGCGCCCCGGCCCGCGGTGACCAGCAGCTCGGCCAGGTGCAGGCGCAGCGGCAGGTCGTCGGGCCGGGCCTGCACCGCGGCGGTCAGGCTGTCGATCAGGGGCGAGTCGCTCATGACACCGAATTATGCCCGGGACGTGACAGGGCCCGGGTGACGAGTCACCCGGGCCCCGGTCGAGAACACGTCGTGCCTACGACGGCCTTCGGTAACCGGCGATGGTCGCCCGGTCGATCGTTGCCATCCGCACGTGGTCGCCCGTGTGTGGGGCGTGCACCACCAGGTTGCCGCCGATATAGAGGGCCACGTGGTGCAGGCTGCCGGGGTAGTAGAACACCAGGTCACCCGGTTTCAGCTCACTGCGTGACACCGACCGGCCGGAGGCCCACTGGTCTTTCGTGTAGTGCTCCAGGTGCACACCGACGCTGGCCCACGCCACCTTGGTCAGGCCCGAGCAGTCGAAGCTGTTCGGACCCTCGGCGCCGAAGACGTACGGCTTGCCGATCAGGTCGCACGCCTTCTGCGCGGCGCGGCCGCCCTTGTCGTTGCTGTAAGTCACCGGGCACGCGCCCAGGCGCAGCGGACCGTCGCTCTTGTCGGCCGCACCGTACGCCTGGATCCTGAGCTTTTGAAGTTTGCCGATCTCGGACTCGATCGCCTTCTTCTTCTGCGCGAGGTCGGCGTCGCGAGCCGCCACCGCCTCGGTCAGCACCTCGAGATCGGCCTTCATCCCGGCGTATTTGTCGCGCAGTTTCGCCACTCCGGCGATCTGCGCGTGCTGGTGCCGGGACAGCTGGTCGAGGTAGGTCAGCTTGTCGGTCAGCCCGGTCGGCGACCCGCTGATCAGCATGGCGTTGAACGCGTTCGGCGCACCCTGCTTGTAGGCGTCGACCGCGAGGCCGCGCACCTGCGAGAGCGCCACGTCCACCTGCACCTGCAGCGGGGTGAGCTGGGCGGACAGCTTCTTCATCTGGGCCTGGTTCTTGATCAGCTTGCCGTGGACGTCGTTGTACTGCTCGATGACCGGCTCGAGCTCGTTCCACTGCTTGTCGATCTGCGCCTCGATGGCGGACGGCGAGGGTGCGGCGTGCGCGGCGAAGGGCCCGGTGGTGAGAACGGTGCCGACTACCGCGACACCGCAGACCAGACCGCGCAGAACTGCCCCGATCCGTTTCACGTGGGTGCGTAGTCCTTTCCGTCGAGCCGCCGACGGCGGTGGCTCGTCAGATCGGACGGTTGACCGATGGGGGGCTGCCGAACCGGAGAACACCGTACTCCTGATCAACCAGATATATGAAGTCGGAGCCGCCGGAAACTGCTCAGAGTGGCCAGGCATCCAGCGCGCGGTCGAGCCACGGCACCACCAGGATCACGGTGGGTAGCACCAGCAGCCCGGTCGCGGCCACCGCCACCGCCGTGTTCAGCAGCGCCGGCCGGCGGTCCGGGCGGGTGAGCCGGGCCAGCCTCCGGGCGCGTGCCGCACCCATCGGGTCCGGCCCGATTTCCTCCGCCAGGGGGACGGCGTCGGTCAGCCTTTCGAGCGCGGCCCGCAGCGGGTCCGGGCCCGTGCGGCGACGTGCGGCATCGTCGGCCACCATCTCCAGGAGCAGGTGTACGGCGTCCAGCGGCGCCCGGCTGCGCAGCGGACCCGGCACGGCACGATAGAAGGCGGTGAACGACTCCAGCACCCACTCGTGGCGATGCCGGAGATGAGCCTGTTCGTGCGCCAGGACGGCGTCGACCTGTGGCCGGTCGAGCACCCGGAGCACGCCGTCGCTGAGCACCACCCGCGGTTCGCGCCCGGGCACGCAGTACGCGAGCGGCAGCGCACCGTCGAGCACCCGCAGGTTGTCCACGCCGAGTTCCTGCCGCCGCTCGGCGCGATCGAGCAGGTCGACGAGCAGCCGGTGCCGGGTGCGCCGCTGCCGGGAACGCTTGGTCACCCCGTACAGGCAAAAAAGCAGTCGGGTGACGACGACCGCCGCTACCGTCAGCGCACCGACCAGGGCCGCGGTCGCCACGAACCTGCCCGAACCGGCCGCGCGGGTGAGTTCCTCGGGCGCCGCCAGCACCACGCCGAGGGCGGAGAGCACCGCGGCCAGGGTGATCGCCTGCCAGAGCAGGACGGCGGCGGCGGGCGCCCGGTCGGGCCAGCGGGCGGCGGCCAGCGGACCCGGCACCAGCAGCGAGAGCGTCAACCCGAGCGCGCCCAACAGCAGCGCCGTCATCCGTCCAACCGCCCCGCCCACCACCCCAAAATCGAATGGCAAGCCATCATTTCCGGTTCGCAGCCTCGATCGCGGCGGCCAGGGCGTCGGGCGGCAACTGGCCGACGAAGTAGGCGAGCGCGGCGTCCTGGTCGGGCGTGGCGGACAGCGCGTCGAGCATCACCGCGGCGGTCATCTCCTCGCGGGTCTGCGCCGGCGCATAGCGGTAGGCGCGGTCGGCCCGCTGCTGGGTGACCACGCCCTTCTTGGCGAGCCGGTCCAGCACGGTCATCACGGTCGTGTACGCGAGGTCGCGGTCCCGGCTGAGCCGCTCGTGCACCTGCCGCACGGTCAGCGGCCCGGTCGCGTCCCACAACTGCGTCATGACCTCGCGTTCGAGGTCCCCGAGTGCCATGTGCACCACTCTACTGCCCAGGTAGTACTACATGGGTCGTACTACACGGCGTAGTATCTACTACGCAGCGTCGTACAGGATCGGGGGTTTTGCCTTGGACGTGCTCGACCTGACCCGGCTCCAATTCGCCGTGGTCACCATCTACCACTACTTCTTCGTGCCGCTGTCGATCAGCCTGGCCGTGACCTGCGCCGGCCTCGAGATCGCCTGGCAGCGCACCCGCAACGAGCGCTACCTGCGCCTGGTCACGTTCGTCGGCAAGCTGCTGATCGTCACGTTCGCGGTCGGCGTGGTAACCGGGCTCGTGCAGGAGTTCCAGTTCGGCATGGGCTGGAGCGCGTTCGCCACCTTCTACGGCGACGTGTTCGGGCCGACCCTGGCGATCGAGGGCATGCTCGCGTTCTTCCTGGAGGCCACGTTCCTGGCGCTCTGGTATTTCGGCCGCGACCGCCTGCCGCGGCTGCTGCACACGGCGACGATCGTCGTGGTGGCCGTCGGCACGATGCTGTCGGCGTTCATCATCCTGGCGGCCAACAGCTTCATGCAAAACCCGATCGCGTACGAGTTGGACCCGGTCACCGGCCGGGCGCGTCTGACCTCGTTCGCCGACCTGATGCTCAACAAGGTCAACCTGGCCGCCTTCCCGCACACCCTCTCCGGCGCGGCCATGGTCGGCGGCGCGCTGCTGTTGGCCATCGCGGTGTGGCGCCCGTTCTCCCCGGACAACCGCACCCTGGCCAAGCTCGGCGCCTGGATCATGCTGGCCGGCGGGGCGGCCACCGCGCTGACCGGCGACCACCTCGGCAAGGTGATCACCGAGGTGCAGCCGATGAAGATGGCCGCCGCCGAGGCCCTGTACGCGACCACCAGCGGCGCGCCGTTCTCGCTGTTCGCCACCGGCGACCCGCTGCCCGAGTTATCGCTGGAGGTGCCCTGGCTGCTCTCGATCCTGGCCAAGGGCTCACCCGGAGCCACCGTCGAGGGCATCAACGACCTGCAGGCCCGGTACGCCGCGGAGTTCGGTCCCGGCAGCTACGTGCCGATGATCCCGGTCGCGTTCTGGTCGTTCCGCCTGATGATCGGCCTCGGCATGCTGGCCGCCGCGGTTGCCGCCGTCTACCTGTGGCGCACCCGCCGCGACCGTTCCGCGCCGCCGTGGCTGCTGCGCTGGCTGCCGCTGATCCCGCTGCTGCCCACCGCCGCCAACTCGCTCGGCTGGATTTTCACCGAGACCGCCCGGCAGCCGTGGATCGCGTTCGGCCTCTCGACCGTCGAGCAGGGCATCTCGCCCACCCTGACCAGTGCCGAGGTCATCGCCTCGCTGGCCGGTTTCACGATCGTCTACGGGATTCTCGCGGTCGTCTGGTTCCGCCTGGTCCGGCACCTGGCCCGGCAGCCAAGCCAGCTTCCCGAGACCGCTGAGCCCGCCCCCGTCTACTGAGGAGCACCCGATGGTCACGTTCTGGTTCGCCGTCGTCGTACTCGCCTGGGTGTTGTTCTTCGTTCTGGAAGGTTTTGACTTCGGGGTCGGGGTGCTCGCCCCGCTGCTCGGCCGCGACGACCACGAACGCGGCGCCGCCATCCGCACGATCGGCCCGTTCTGGGACGGCAACGAGGTCTGGCTGGTGGCCGCGGTCGGCGTCACCTTCGCCGCCTTCCCCGCCTGGTACGCGGCGCTGCTGTCCGGGCTCTACCTCCCGATGGCCGCGCTGCTGCTGATGCTGGCGATCCGCGGCGTGGCCCTGGAGTTCCGCGGCAAGGGCGACGGCGTTTCCTGGCGCCGCCGCTGCGACCTGGCCCTGTCGGCGTCGTCGGCCGCCATCGTGCTGCTCTGGGGCGCTCTGCTGGCGGTGTTCGTACGCGGCCTCGCGCTGGGTCCCGACGGCGCGGTCCAGGGCGACGGCCTGTCCCGCAGCCTCACCCCGCTGCTCACGCCGGCCGCCGCCCTCGGCGCGCTGGCCGCCTTCTTTGCCGCGGTGCTGCTCGGCGCAACCTTCCTCAGCCTGCGCACGAGCGGCCCGGTCCGCCGCCGGGCCCGTCACCTGGCGCGGTGGCTGGGCGCCGGCGGCGCGGCCGGCCTGGTGCTCGCCGGCATCGGAACCGGTTCGCGGGTGGTCCTGGCCGTGGCGGTGCTGGCCTTCGCGACCGGCCTGCTGTCCCGCTACGGCCGGGAGGCGCTGGCGTTCGCGGTCACCGCGGCCGGGGTGACCACCGGCGTGGTGGCCGTCTTCACCGCCAACGGCCGGGTCGTCCTGCCCAGCACCCTGGACCCGGCGTGGTCGCTGACCATGCACAACGCGGCCGCGACGCCCGGTGCGCTGACGCTGATCACGTACGCCGGGGTGCTCATCCTGCCCGGCGTGCTCGTCTACCAGGCGTACTCCTACTTCGTCTTCCGGCGCCGGGTGGCCAGCGAGCGGGTGCCCACGTGACCCGCCCGGTCGATCCCCGGCTGCTGCGGCACGCCCGGACCAGCCGCGCCGGCATCGCCGCGCTGGCGCTGACCGGCGCCGGCCAGGCCACGGCCACTCTGGCGGTGGCGGTCGCGCTGAGCGTCCTGGTCGGCGACGGCTCCGGGTGGGCGTTGGGGCTGCTCCTGGCGGCGGCCGTGGTCCGCGCCGCGCTGGCCTGGACCGAACAGGTGGTCGCCCGCCGCACCGCCGCCCGCGTCACCGACGAGCTCCGCCGGTCGCTGCTGCGCGCCCTCCCCCGCCGCGGCCCCGCCTGGGTGGCGAACTTCGGCCCCGGCCGCCTGACCACGGTGCTCACCACCGGCCTGGACGCCCTGCGCCCGTGGTTCGGCGGCTACCTGCCGTCGCTGGTCCTAGGCGTGCTGCTGCCGCCACTGGTAGTGCTGGCGATGGCGGTGGTGGACCCGGCGTCGGCCCTGATCACCCTGCTGACGCTGCCGCTGATCCCGGTGCTGGGCGCCCTGATCGGCTGGGCGACCGAGGCGAGCGCCCGGCGGCGCTGGCAGGCGGACGCGAGGTTGGCCGGCCACTTCCTGGACGTGGTGCAGGGCTTGCCGACGCTGCGCATCTTCGGCCGGGCGTCCCGGCAGACCGCCGTCGTGGCCGACCTGACCGACCAGCACCGCTCGGCGACGCTGCGGGTCCTGCGGGTGGCGTTCCTGTCGTCGACGGCCCTGGACCTGGTGGGGACGCTGTCGGTCGGCCTGATCGCGGTGGAGGCCGGCCTGCGGGTCGCGGCGGGCACCATGTCGCTGGCTCCCGCCCTGCTGGTGATCCTGCTGGCCCCGGAGGCGTACCGGCCACTGCGCGAGATGGCGGCCCGCTACCACGCGTCAACGGCCGCGGCGGCCGCCATCGCGGACGTGGACGAGATCCTGCAGCCGGCGGCAAGCGGCTTTGCCGCCCCGGTCGAAGGGCCCGGCGTCGTCGTGGCCGGCCTGCGGGCCCGGTATCCGGAAGCGACCACCGATGCGCTCGCCCTGCCCGCCCTGACGGTCCGCCCCGGCGAGATCGTCGCGTTGCGCGGCCCGTCCGGCGCCGGCAAGACCACGGCGCTGCGGGTGCTGTCCGGCCTGCACCCCGCCGCGGCCGGCACCTTCACGGCAGGCCACCCGCTCTATCTGCCCCAGCGCCCCACCCTGCCACACGCCCGAACCGTCGCCGACGCCTTCGAGCCCGGCACCCCGGCCACCGAGATCACCGCGGCGCTGGCAGCGCTCGACATCGACCTGCCCGCCACCACGCCCCTCGGCGAACACGGCACCGGCATCTCCGCCGGCCAACGACAGCGCCTGGCCCTGGCCGCCCTGCTCCACCGCGCCACCCGGACCCCGGCCACCCTCCTCCTCGACGAACCCACCGCCCACCTGGACCCCACCACCGAACGCCGCGTCATCACCCACTTGCGCGCCGCGGCCCAGGCGGGTTCCGCAATCCTGGTGGTGGCCCACCGCCCGGCCTTGCTGGCAGCCGCCGACCGCGCGGTAACCCTCCATCCGCCCCGGCACGCCAGCCCACCGCGCCACACCGAGCAACCAACCCAGCCGCCGCCTCCCGCCCCTCCCTCCGCGCCGCCAACCCACACCCCACTCCCGACCGGGCCGCCAACCCCCACCCCTCCTCCACATCCCACCGCGCCGCCGCCGTCCGGCATTTCACCGCCCCAATCCCACGATATTTCGGATATGTCAGGCGAAACGGCCGCGCGTGACGCCCCCGCCCCGCAACGGTGGTCGGCGTGGCGGCGCCCCTGGGCCGCCGTCCTACTCGGGAGCGCCTCCAACCTCGCCGCCCTCCTCCTCACCGGTGCCGCTGCCTGGCTGCTGGTCCGTGCCGCCTCGATGCCCCCGGTACTCACGCTCTCCGCGGCGGTCGTCCTGGTCCGGGGCAGCGCCGTCGCTCGCCCCCTGCTGCGCTACCTCGAAAGGCTCCTGGCGCACGACGTGGCGTTCGCGAATCTGGGCAGGCGCCGGTCCGGGGTCTACGCGGCCCTGATCCCGCGCCTGCCCGGCCCTCACCTCCGCCGTCGCGGCGACCTGCTCACCCGGATAGTCGACGACGTGGACGCCAAGATCGACGGCCTGCTCCGCGGGCTGCTCCCGGTCCTGGCCGCGGCCACCACGCTGATCGTGACCGCCACGGTCGCCGTCTGGATCGCGCCGGCGACCGCACTGCCGCTGACCGCCGGGCTGCTGATCACCGCCGTCCTGGCACCCGCCATGGCCGCACGGCAGGCCGCCCGCGAGGACGCCGGAACCGCCACGGCCCGGGCTCGCCTGCGCGACGCCATGGTGGAGACCGTCGCCGGCCTCGAGGAACTCCCCGGCACCGAGGTCCCCGAACGCCGCAGCCGAACCCTCGCCCGCCTCGAATCCCGGGCCGCGCACGCCGCGGGCCGGGCCGCCGCGCTGGCGCACCTGGGGTGGGGCGTGGCCGTGGCGGGCACCGCTTACGCCCTCCAGCAGGCCGCCGTTCTGACCCCGGAATGGACGGCCGTGGTGCTGCTGGCCGTGGTAGCCCTGGGCGAACCAGCCCTCACCCTTCCCGACGCCGCCGTAGCCCGCCGCCGAGCCGCCGGCGCCGCCCACCGCATCGCCGCCCTCACCACCGAGCCGCCGGCCGTGGGGTTCCCGTCGACGTCCCACAACCCAAAGACAGACCTGGGGACGATTTCGGTACGCGGCCTGAGCGCCGGCTGGGATCCGGCGCGCCCGCCGGTGCTGCGCGATCTCGACCTCGACCTGCCGGCCGGCTCCCGGGTCGCGGTGGTCGGTCGTTCCGGTTCCGGCAAGTCCACCCTGGGCGCCGTCCTGGCCCGGCTGCTCGACCCGCGCGCCGGCCACCTCACCGCGGGCGGCCGGGACCTGCGATCGTTCCCCGAGACCGCGGTCCGTGGCCGCATCGTCCTGGTGGGCGACGACACCGGCCACATTTTCGCCTCGACCGTACGGGAAAACCTCCGCCTGGCCCGCCCCACCGCCACCGACCCCGAACTCCGCGCTGCGCTGGCCCGGGTGCGTCTGGACGGCTGGCTGGCCGGTCTCCCGTACGGCCTCAACTCCTGGCTCGGCACCGGCGGAAGCACCATGTCGGGTGGTCAGGCCCGCCGCTTCGCCACCGCGCGCGCCCTGCTGGCCGACCCCGAACTGCTGATACTCGACGAGCCGACCGAGGGCCTCGACGCCCCGACCGCCGAGGCGCTGATGGCCGACCTGCTGACCGCCACCACCGGCCGCACCGTGCTGCTGCTAACCCACCGCACCGAGGGCCTGGACCGCGTGGACCGCACCCTGCACCTGACCGCCGGCCGCCTGCAAACATGCACGCCCGCAACAATGCAGCCGGCGCGAGCCGGCGCGGCCCAATGAGCCGACTTCAGCCCAACCCTCCACAAACCCGGTCCATCGTGGCGATCAGTTCCGCATCGGAGACGGCCGGCGGCACCACCCGAGCGGACCGCAACCGACCCGCCTCCTCCCCGTGCGAAGCCACCGCCGCCGCCAGCTCCGCCGCCAACGCCGCCACCTCCCAGACCGCCCGCACCAGCCCCACCCGCTCCTCCGCCCGCAGGTAATCCACCTGCCGGGAGCTGGCACACTCCCCCAGTTCCCGCCGCCGGGGCACCACGATCGGCACCCCGCTCAACCTCTGCACCAGCCGCACCGTGCCGCCCGCGTGCGTGATCACCAGGTCGGCGTCCGCCAACCGCCGCTGCATCTCGTCCAGCGGCACGAAGCCGTCGTGCGGGCAGGGCGGCACCACCGAGGACGAGCCGGTCTGCACGAAAATGTCGTGGTATGCGCACAGCGGGGCGATCGCCGACACCAGGCGGTCGAACGGCCGCATGGTCATGCCGACCGTGACCAGAATGCGCGCCATCAGTACAGCTCGCCGACCAGCACCGCGCCGGAATACGCAGAGAGCCGCGACGGCCGCTGCACCAGCACGGTGTGGGCCAGCCGGGCGCACAGCCGGGCCGAGCCGCGCACGTCCGTCGTCTGCGGCAGCGTCTCCAGCCAGACCGTGCGCACTCCCAGCAGGCGTCCGGCCAGGAAGTAGCGCAGCGCCAGTCCCCGCCCGGCCGAGACGATCACGTCGGGGCGGAGCGCCCGGACGGTCCCCCACACCGCGCGGGGACCGGCGGGTTCGGACTGCCAGACCACCCGCTGATCGGCCAGCGCGACGACCGTGTCGGCGGCCCGCACCGCGACCCACGCGGTCGAGTGCCGCCGCCACCAGGGGCGCAGCGCCAGCAGATCCAGCAGGACCCCGCCGCTGGACGAGACGAGGAGCACGCGTAACGGCCGGCTCATGGCCATCGACGCTAGCCGGGCGCCGACCTGCGGGTATCCACTGTGGAGCGAATCATGGCCCGGCCGTTCAGGCGATAGCCTGCAAACATGCGCAACGGTGGATGGGTGCGGCGCCCCGGGCAATAAATCGATAAGCGTAAATGTGCTCAAGACCACCAGCGGACCAAGGGTAGTCGTCCCGCACCGGTGCGTATCGCTAGAGTCCGCCCATGGCGACTATCCACCAGGCCACGCTCACCCCTACCAAACTGGAGCTGCTGGAGGGTTGGTTGCCCACCCGCCCGTGGTACCCCGGCGCCAAGCAGCCGCCGGACCTGGACCGGCTCGGCGCGTGCCGGTTCGACGACCCGGACGGCGAGGTGGGCATCGAGATGCTGGTGGTGCGCGCCACGGACGGCCCGCTGCTGCACGTCCCGCTCACCTACCGCGGCGCGCCGCTGGACGAGGCCGACTACTACCTGATCGGCACGCTCGAGCACTCGGTCCTGGGCACCCGGTGGGTCTATGACGCGGTCGGCGACCCGGTCTACCTGGCCTGCCTGGCCACCGCTATCAACACCGGTGGCACCGAGGCCGAGGAGTACATCGAGGGTGACGCCGGCCCGCAGCGCCGCGACCCGCTCATGTCGGTGCGCGGCACCGGCTGGGCCGAGGCGCCGAAGCCGACCGGCCAGCTGGTGCGCGTGCAGGACGGTGACCCGGCGGTCGCGGTCACCACGACCGCCCGCATCGAGGTCCGCCGGGTGCTCACCGCGGAGCCGGCCGCCGGCCCGCTCGCGCTCACCGGCACCTGGCCGGACCAGCCGACACCGGTGATCCTGGCGGTGCTCAGCTGACCGCCCCGCGGATCTCCTTGGTGTAGAAGTCGAAGAACCCGTCCGGGTCGGGCCCGCAGTTCATCAGCACGATGTGGTCGTAACCGGCCGCCACGTGCGTACGGATCGCCTCCAGGTACGGCTGCGGCTCCGGCCCGACGACGAACTTGTCCGCCACGTCCTCGGGCCGCACGGTCGCCGCCGCGGCCTCGAAGTTGACCGGATTGGGCAGCTCCGCCATCACCTTCCAGCCGGTCACCGCCCACCGCGTCGTCCGGTGTGCCTCGCGGACAGCGTCCTCGGCCGAGGGCGCCCAGGCCACCGGGATCTCGGCATATTTCGGCCCGGACCCGCCGGCCGCCTCGAACGTCTCGACCAGGTCGGCCCGCGGTTCGGTGGCGAACAGCCCGGATCCGTGCGTCGCGGCCAGTTCCGCCGCCTGCTTCCCGCCGGCCGCCACCGCGATGGCCGGCAGCTTCGGCGGCAGATCGAACACCCGCGCGTCCTCCAGCCGCAGGTAAGTGCCCTCGTACGACTGATAACCGCCCTGCCACAGAAGGTTGATGATGTCCAGCGCCTCGGCCAGGCGCGCCTGGCGCTCGCGTACGGCCGGAAAGCCCTGACCCACCACATGCTCGTTGAGCCGCTCGCCCGAGCCGACACCCAGCGTGAAGCGGTCATCGGAGATGATCGCGAGCGTCGCCGCGGCCTGCGCGATGATCGCCGGGTGGTACCGCACGCTCGGGCAGGTCACGCCGGTCGCCAGCCGCAGCCGCTCGGTGCGGGCCGCAATGGCGCCGAGGACCGACCAGGCGAACGGAGAGTGACCCTGCACGTCCAGCCACGGATGGTAGTGATCACTGATCTCGACGAAGTCGAACCCGGCCTGCTCGGCCCGCACGCCCTGCCGGATCAGCTCCTTGGGCCCGAACGCCTCCGCCGCCAGCTTGTACCCGATCTGCATGAGTTTGCGGTTCCCGCGACAACCCCCGACAAACCTTTGGAGTAACGCGCGACCACTGAAAGCCGGGCGGCGGCCCGTGCACGCCTGCTCGACCAGAGCCAGGCCGCGGCCGAAACCGGTCAGGTGTGCCAGCGGCGCCACAGCGCCGCATACGGGCCGTCCCGCACCACCAGCTCGTCATGCGTGCCGAGCTCGACGATCCGGCCGGCGTCCATCACGGCCACCCGGTCGGCGTCGTGCGCGGTCTGCAACCGGTGCGCGATCGCGATCACCGTCCGCTCGTGCAGCACCGCGGCCAGCGCCCGCTCGGCGGCCCGGGCCGTCCGCGGGTCGAGCAGCGCGGTCGCCTCGTCCAGGATCACCGTGTGCGGGTCGGCCAGGATCACCCGGGCCAGCGCCAGCTGCTGGGCCTGGGCACCGTCGAGCGGATCCTCGCCCAGATCCCGGTCCAGGTCGCCGGCCCAGTCGGCACCGACGGTCCGCAGCGCCGCCCGCAGTTCCGGGTCCGGCGCCGCGCTCATCAGGTTGTCCCGCAACGACATCCGGAACACGTGGTGCTCCTGGGTGACCAGCACGACGTGCCGGCGCAGCTCGTCCGGCGGCAGGTCGGCCACCGGCACACCGCCGACCGTGACCGTCCCGGCGCGCGGCCGGTCCACCCCCGCGAGCAGCCGCCCCAGCGTCGTCTTGCCGGCTCCCGACAGCCCGACCACGGCGAGCCGCTCCCCCGGCCGCACCTCGAGATCGACGCCGCGCAGCACGTCGGGCCCGCCCGCGTACGCGTACCGCACGTCCGACACCACGATCCGCTCGTCCACCGGCCGGCCCGGGTCGCACACCTCGGGCCGCGGTACCGCCGCGATCCCCTCGACCCGCGCGAACGAGGCCGCGCTGGCCTGCAACGACTCCACCCAGACCAGGATCGTGTTCATCGGCCCGTCCAGCTGCCGAAGATAGAACACCGTCGCCACCACCGCCCCCAGCGACAGCGCGCCTTCGAAATACAGCAACCCGCCGACGAACAGCGCCACCGCGACCGGCGCGCCGTACGACGCCTCGGCCACCGGGAACAGCACGTTACGCAGGAACAGCGTGCGCAGCCGGGTGAGCCGCCCCTGCTCCACCGCGGCCCCGCCGGAGTCCAGCCGCCGCGCCGCCAGCCCGAGCGCCTCCACGGTCCGGGCACCCTCGACGGTCGCCCCCAACTCGTCGGCGATCAGCGAGTTGGCCTCCCCCTCGGCCAGGTAGGCGGGCCGGCCGCGGCGCAGGTACCAGCGCAGCGCCACCCCGATCCCGGCCAGCGCGAGCAGGCCCGCGCCACCCGCAACGGGTGCCACCAAGACCACCGCCACCAGCAGAAACACCACTCGCAGGCTGGCGATGAACACCTGCGGCAGCGCGTAGCTCATGGTGCTCGCGATCGCGCTCACGTCGCCGGTACCGCGCGCCGCCAGGTCGCCGGCCGGGACCCGCTCGGCCACCGACGCCGGCAGGTCGAGCACCCGGTCGACGAACTCCTCCCGGATCCGCCCCGCGGTCCGCTCCCCGAACCGCAGCGCCGACCGCAACGCGAACCGGGTGAACAGCACCTCGGCCACCGTGGCCGCGACGATTCCCAGCGCCAGCACGTCGGTGTGCGGCCCACCGGCCGCAATCCCGTCCACGATCCGCCCCAGCAGCCAGGGCGCCGCCAGCCCGGCCCCGGTAGCCAGCACGTTGAGCCCCACGATCACCCCGACCGCCGGCTTCTCCGCGCGCAGCAGCCGCCGATAGGCCTCGCGCACCTCCCCCGGCCCCGCGACCGGCAGCACCCCGCTCACGTGCGGCGCGAGACGAGCGCGCGGTATCCCGGCTCGTCCGTCAGCAGAGACCGGTGCGTGCCGCTGGCCACCACCCGGCCGTCGTGCAGGTAATGCACCACGTCCGCGCGGTCCAGCAGCACCGGCGACGTCGTCGCGATCAGGGTCGCCCGGCCGCGCCGCGCCGAGGTCAGCCGCTCCGCGATCGCCGCCTCGGTGTGCGCGTCCACCGCCGACGTGGGTTCCACCGCCAGCAGCATCTCGGGGTCCTGATAGAGGGCCCGCGCCAGCCGCACCCGCTGCCGCTGGCCGCCCGACAGGTTGCGCCCGCCGGCCGTCACCTCGGCCGCCACGTCATGTGCCACCGCCACGTCCAGCGCGTGCCGGACGGCGTCCTCGTCCAGCACCGACCGGCCCGCCACCACCTCGGCGAGCGGCCCGGGAAACAGGTGCGCCTCGTTGTCCGCCACCAGGATCCGGTCCCGGATCGCGGCCTTGGCGATCTCGTCGAGCCGGTCGCCGTTCCAGGTGGCGTCCGTGTTTCCGTACCGCCCCAGCCGGTCGACCACCGCGGCCGCGCCGGCACCGGCCACCGCCGTGATCAGTCCCGGCTCGACGGTCACCCCGGACGAGGGGTCGTGCAGCGAGGCCGGCCCGGTCGGCGCGTCCCGGCCGTGCAACGGCTCCGGTGTGACCGCGAGCAGGTTGGTCACCCGGCGCGCGGCGACCAGCGCCCGGCTGGCGTCGTTGCCCGTGTCGATCAGGATCCGCACCGGCAGCACCAGCGCCGCCGCGTACCCGAAAACCGCCGTGAGCTCACCGATCGTGATCTCGCCGCGGACGGCCTGGTGCGCGGCCAGCCAGGTGACCACGCCGAGGAACAGCGCGGGTATCCCGGTGCCGGAGGCGTGCACCCAGCTGGCCGCGCCGGCCAGCCGGTTGCCGGACGCGCACACCTCGGCGGAGCCCCGCCGGTAGCGGGCGGCGTGCGCGTCCTTGCCGCCGAGCCCGTTGAGCAGCCGCAGGCCACCGACGACGTCGACCAACTGGCCGTTGAGCTCGCCGGCGTGCCCGCGATACCGGTCGCCGGCCCGCTGCATCGAGCCGAGCAGCGGCCCCACCACCAGCGCGATCACCGGCGCGCCGGCCAACACCACGGTGGCCAGCAGCGGCGAGATCCGCACCAGGAGCACGGCTACCACCCCGTACCCGATCAGTGCTCCGACCCCGGGCCCGGTGACGGTGAGGCCGCGCGCGATCACCCACACGTCGCCGACGCCGATCGTCACCACCTCGCCGGCGGTGATCCGCCGGGGCAGCGCCGCGCCCAGTTCGACGGTGCGGCTCAGCACCAGCCGGATGGTGCGGTAGCCGGCGTCCAGCCGGATCTTGGTCATGGTGCGGTGCCGGAAGAGGCCGAGCACCGCGTTCACCCCGGCGATACCGAGCAGCAGCGCGGCCCAGCCGGCCAGCGCGCGCCGGTCGTGGGCCCGGAGTCCCTCGTCGACGGCCGCGCCGATGATGTACGGGGCGGAGACGAAACTGAGCATCGAGGTGGTGCCGAGCAGGGTGCCGAGCAGGATGCGCGGCCATTGCCGGACGACCAGCCAGAGCAGGTAGCGGGCCGGTCCGCGGTTCACCAGATCCCCCTCGAGCAGCCTGTTACCCTCCCGAACCGTGGGCGAACAAAACGCTACAAGAGTCGTCGGTGGGCGCAAATTCGATTTCTCGCGCCGGGTCGCCGTGATGGCGATCGTCAACCGGACTCCCGATTCGTTCCACGACCGGGGCAGCACGTACGCCCTGGACCGGGCCCTGGCGGCGGTCGCCGCGGCGGCCGAGGCCGGTGCCGACTGGATCGACGTCGGCGGCGTGCCGTTCGCGCCCGGCCCGGAGGTCACCGCGGCCGAGGAGATCGACCGGGTGCTGCCGGTGGTCGAAAAGGCGCGCGACCTGGCCGTGGTCTCGGTCGACACGTTCCGGCCCGAGGTGGCCCGCGAGGTGATCCGGGCCGGCGCCGGAGTCATCAACGACACGTCCGGCCTGCGTGACCCGGCGATGGCCGACGCGGTGGCCGGCACCGGCGCCCAGCTGGTGATCACACACAGCCTGGCACCGCCGCGCACGCTGTGGCCGAGCCCGCGCTACGACGACGTGACCGCCGAGGTGGCGGCGTTCCTGCGGGAGCGGGTGGCGCTGGCGCTCGAACGCGGGGTGCGGCCCGATCAGATCATCGTCGACCCCGGCCCCGACCTCAACAAGAACACTCTGCACACGCTGGAGCTGACCCGGCGGCTCGACGAGATCGCCGCGATCGGATACCCGCTGCTGGCCGCCACCAGCAACAAAGACTTCATCGGCGAGACCCTGGACGCCGCGCAGCACGACCGGCTGGCCGGCACGCTGGCCACCGTGGTGTTCTGGGTGCTGCGCGGGGCCCGGATCGTCCGGGTGCACGACGTGCGGGCCGTGGTCGACGCGGTGCGGATGACCGAGGCGATGCTGGGCTGGCGACCGCCCGCGTACACCCGGCACAACGTCTGATCAGTGTTTCTCGAACGCCGACAGCATGCTCTGGATCCAGGGCGTCGGCGGTACCGGGTCGGGCCCGATCACCCGCATCGCGCCCAGGCAGGTGAGCAGCATCCCGACCGCGAAGAAGTCGCGCAGTTCCTCGGCTGAGGCCCCGGTCAGCTCGCCCACGGTCTGATAGATCCGGCCGAAGCAGGCCCGCACCGGTTCGCCGATGGCCTCCTCGGCGCTGGCCGTGAAGCCGTGCAGCAGCAGGGTGATCAGCTCCCGCTCGGCGAGCAGTTCGTCGTACGCGTGACCCAGGCTGGTCAGCGACGCCTCGCGCTCGGCCGCCTGCCGGAACGTCTGCTCGATCCGGCCGCTGGCGTGGTTGACCGCGGCAATGAAGAGCTCCTGCTTGGTGCGGAAGATCCGGATCACGTACGGCTGGGAGACGCCGGCCAGGCGGGCGACCTGATCGGTCGTGGTGCCGGCATAACCGCCGTGGCTGAACGCGGTGACGGCGGCGGCCACGAGTTGTTCGTGGCGTTCCTCAGCGGTGAGGCGGGTGCGGGTCATGGTTGACAGGTTATCAGTCAATAACTAACGTACGGCTCATGGTTATCAGTCGATAACAACTAGGGGAGCAGACCTGTGACCGCAACCGCCGTCAAGCCGCCGCCCGCCGCGGGGCGCACCCGCCCGCTCGGCGCGGTGCTGGCCGCCGTGGGCATCCCGACCTTCATGGTCACGCTGGACAACCTGGTGGTGAGCACCGCGCTGCCGGTGATCCGCACCGACCTGGGCGCGTCGCTGGCCGACCTCCAGTGGTTCGTGAACGCGTACACGCTGCCGTTCGCCGCCTTCCTGCTGACCGCCGCCGCGCTCGGCGACCGGATCGGCCGCCGCCGGATGTTCCTGGCCGGTCTCGTGGTCTTCACCCTGGCCTCGGCCGCCGCCGCGCTGGCCGCCGAGCCGTGGCAGCTGACCGCGGCCCGCGCGGCGCAGGGCCTGGGCGGTGCCGCCGTCGCACCACTCGCGCTCACGCTGCTGGCCCAGGCCGTACCCGATCACCTGCGGACGGCCGCGGTCGGAGCCTGGGGCGGCATCAGCGGCCTGGGCGTGGCGGTCGGCCCGGTGGTCGGCGGCGCCGTGGTCGAGGGCCTGGACTGGCACTGGATCTTCTGGCTGAACGTCCCGATCGGCGTGGTGGCCATCGCCCTGGCCGCCACCGTGCTGGACGAGTCCCGCGGTGGCGCCCGCCGGCTCGACCCGCTCGGCCTGCTGCTCTCCGCGTCCGGCATGCTCCTGCTGGTCTGGGGCGTGGTGGACGGTCCCGACCACGGCTGGACGTCGGCCCGGGTGGTGACCATGCTGACCGTGGGTGCCGTCCTGATGGTCGCGTTCGTGGCCTGGCAGGCCCGCAACCGCACCCCGATGCTGCCGCTGTCGCTGTTCCGCTCGCGCGGTTTCACCCTGGTCAACATCGTCACGCTGACCTTCTCGGCCGGCACCTTCGGCGCGGTGTTCCTGCTGGCCCAGTTCTTCCAGGTGGTGCAGGGCCTGAGCCCGCTGGAGAGCGGCCTGCGCACGCTGCCGTGGACGATGGCCCCGATGGTGGTGGCCCCGCTGGCCGGCATCTTCGGCGACCGCATCGGCCAGCGCAACCTGATCCTGGCCGGCCAGATCCTGCTGGCCGCCGCGATCGCCTGGATGGCGCTGGCCACCACCACCGGCGTCGCCTACGGCGACCTGGCGATCGCCTTCGCGATGGCCGGTGTGGGCATGGGCCTGACCTTCGCCCCGATCAGCACGATGGCTCTGGCCAGCGTCTCCGAACAGCAGCGCGGCGTAGCCTCCGGCGCCAACAACACCCTCCGCGAACTCGGCGTCGCCGCGGGCGTGGCGGTGCTGGCCTCGGTCTTCAGCGAGAACGGCGGCTACACCTCCGGCCAGTCCTTCGTGGACGGCCTGGTCCCGGCGATCCTGGTCGGCGCCGCCATCGTGGGAGCGGGCGCGGTGGTCGCGTTCTGGCTGCCTCGCCGCGGCGCGACCGCGCCAAGCCCGCGCTGAACCCACCCGCGCTGAATCCACCCGCGCTGAACCCACCCGCGCAGGGCCCGCCCGGCCGCTCAGGCCGCGCGCAGGCCCGTGATCAGCCAGTCCACGACGCCGAGGGCCGCTTCCAGATAGCGGCGGCCCGCCGCGACATCCGCCGGTGGCGGGCGGTGTTCCCGGGCCACCTCGGCCGCCGCCCGCACCGCCGGCAGGCCCGGCACTCCCCAGTGCTGGGCCTCGTCGAGCACCCGGGCGGCGCCGGTCTCCCGGCCACCCGTGCGCAGGGCCTGGTAGCGCAGCGCGTCCACCGCGAACTTCGTGGCCATCCATGCCTCGCGCAGCACGTCCGCGCCCGGCGGGTTCGGGTCGGTGATGCGGGTCCACAGCACCGCGCGGGCGTTCTGCGCCCACATCCGGGCCTCGGCGGCGGCGGCCTCCGGTGCCGGGAAGTCGATCGGGCAGTCCGCGCCGAGCACCACCCGGCGTTCGGCGCACAGCCGGGCCGCGATCAGCGGCGAGTCGGCCAGGTCGGCGGCGGTGGTCACGTTCACCCGCAGGGTCGGCAGGCCCTCGTGCAACTGCCGGGCCAGGCTGCGCCAGCGCGGCGCCGAGGGGTCGGCCGCCACCAGCACGGTCAGGTCGATGTCGCTGAACCGGGAGGTCACCGCGGGGTCCAGCGACGAACCGGTGAGGCTGGCCCAGAGCACCCCGGGCACCTCTGCCAGCCGCTCCCGCAGCCACCCGGTCACCTCGTCGGTCGCGAGCACGGCCGGCGGCTGGAACGGGCGGGGCACGACCGGCGCTGTCTCGTCCAGGCTGTCGAGGCGGTGCAGGCGCACCGGCACCGGACGCCCGAGCACCCGGCGCACGGCCGCGACCAGTACCGCACCCTCGGCGGCCGGCAGCGGCCCGGCCGCCGCGTATTCCACCACCGCGCCGTCGTCGCCGCCGGTCACCCGTACGGCATCCACCTCGAGCGCCGCGGTCAGCTTCTCGAACTCCACCCGGTTGACCGGCCGGCCGGCGATGCCGATCGTCACGTTGCCCGGCCGGGTCGAGGTCAGGCGCAGCAGCGGCTCGCCGCACCCGCACCCGGGCTCCGCCCACTCGCCGCGGTCGCCGGTGCGGTAGCGGATCAGCGGCATGGCCCGGTTTAGCAGCGGTGTCACCAGGATGTCGCCGTCCACCACCTCGACCGCGACGCTGCCGGTCGGGTGGTATCCGCCGGTCTCCGGGCAGGACGTCGCCGCGGTACCGGCCTCGGCGAGCGTGTAGGTCGCCAAGACCCGGGTGGTGAGTCCGGCCGCCGCGGCCTGCCGGATCTCCGGGCCGACCGTCTCGCCGGAGAGCACCACGGCCAGCGGCGAGGGCGCCGGACCGCCGATCCCCCGCAGCCGGTCGAGCAGCAGCGCGAGTACGGATGGCATGGCCGTGACGACCTGGCCGTCGAGCCGGCTCAGCGCTGCGCGGAAGTCGGCGTCGGGCAACTGCCAGAGCCGGCTGAGGTTCCACTTCGCCAGCACCGCACCCGGATACCAGGGCGACGGCACGGCCACCGAGGATGCCGACCGGTGCAGGGTCAGGTGCAGCACGTCGCGTTCGTCCCAGGCCGTCTCCGGGCCGAGCGTCCGGTCCAGCAGTTCGGCCAGCTCGCCCAGTTCCTGTCGCTGCGCCGACGGGTCGAGCACGACGGACAGCGGTTCGCCGGTGGTGCCGGTGGTGCGGATCCGCTTCCAGGTGCGCGGGTCACCCTCGGTGGACCACAGCCGGGCGGCCGCGACGCGGATCTCCGGGCGGGTCAGGATCGGCACGCGCGTCAGGTCGAACGGCGGTTCCGGGATCCGGTCCTGATAGAACGGCACGGCGCGGCGGGCATCGGCGAGCAGCCCGGTCAGTTCATCGTTGACCACGTGTTCAGCCCGCGGACATGTCCGGGAATTCGGCGTCCACGCCGGCCATGTACCGGTCCAGGTCGGCGACGTCGTGTCCGGTCGTCACCCAGAACGACCGCAACTCCTCCTCCGAGTCGCGCATGGCCTGGCCCGACTCGTAGAACCACTTGTAGCGCTGCCGCTCCCGCCGGTACCGGAACATTGCCCGGAGCCGGTCGAGCTCGGCCGGCACACCGCCGTCCTGTTGCCACCCCTCGGTCAGCGCCGCGGGCATGGCGTTGCTCCGGTCGTCCCACTGGCGGATCGCGCCGGCCAGCAGGAAGGCGGTCTGATCGCTGAGCGCGGCGGGCAACACCTCCAGCACGGCGCGGACCAGCCGCTCCGGAAGGTCCCGATCCCGCAACAGCCGCTCCATCGGGTGCTTTTTCGCCATCACGATCCTCCCGTCCGTCGGTAGCCCAGCGCCGGTACCCGGCGGCTGATGCGGTCGGCCATCGCCTCCAGAATCACCGTGATCGACGTGTCCGGAGTGGCGATCCGGGCGCCGCGCAGCGCCGTCTCGCGCGCCTCGGCCAGCCGGTCCTGGCTCTCCAGCACGACGGTCAGGTTGAGCAGCGTACGGGCTAGCTCCGGACGGAAGTCACCCGCCTCCAGTTCCTCGATGACGCGGCGTAGCCGCCGCTCAGCCACCTCGGCTCCGTCCAGGTGCGACTCGCACACGGCCAGACTGGACTCGATCTCCAGACGCTGCTTGGTGTCGCCGATCTCCTCGGCGATCGCGAGCGCCTCCCGGTAGGGCGGCGCGGCCAGCGCGTAGTCGTGACGGCCCAGGTGCAGGTGGCCGAGGAGCTTGAAAACAATCAGGAGACCGTACGCGTTGTCGTTGGCCCGGTGCAGTTCGAGTGCCTCGGTCAGGTCGGCCTGCGCCGCCTCGGCATCGCGCTCCAGGTGGTTGAGGAAACCCCGGTGGCTCAGATATTCGGCACGGCGCTGCGGCGCGGACCGGTCGATGACGCCGGCCACCTCGTGCAGGGTCTCCCAGGCGCCGGAGAAGTCGCGGCTCTGCGAGAGCTTGCGGATCAGCCGCAACCGGTAGTCGATCCGGTCGCCGGTGACGCCGGCCCGGTCGGCCGCGGTCACCCGCAGGCGCAGCAACAGCAGGTACTCCTTCCAGCGGCCGTGCAGGTTGAGCCGTTCCAGCAGCGGCTCGGTGCACAGGCCGGTGACCGATTCCCAGTCCTCATCGGCCGCGGCCCGGGCCACGACCGCCGCGTAGACCACGGCCAGGACGTCGGCGGAGCAGCCGGGGTCGGCGGCCGCCGCGGCGAGCGCGGCCCGCACCTCGGCGACCGCACCGGCGCGCTCGTCCGGATGCGTACGGTCAATGGCGTCAGCGACGAGGGCCGGAACCTCCACGGTGTCCGCAACCAGATGCACCAGGCAGCGATCGACCAGCCGGGCCAGCGACTCGCCGAACGTCGCGGGCAGCGGCACCGCCGCGGCCAGCAGGCCGGCCACCGGCGCACCGGCCACCACGTCGGCGAGCGCGAGCATCCGCAGGTCGTCCGGGTCGAGCCCGGCCACCAGTCCCGCGGCCAGGTCGGGCGGCGCGGCCCGGGCCAGCGAGGCGGCCAGCAGGCTGGCCGGGGTGGTGCGGGCCAGGCCGAGCAGGGCCCGCAACGAGATCGGGTACGAGAGAAGCGCGGGCCGGATCTCCCGGGCCAGCCGGTCCGGCTCCAGATCGAGCCGGAACAGCCGCGCGTAATGCTCGATGAAAGCGACGCTCTCGGCCTCGCTCAACGGCGGCACGGCGACCGCGTGCAACGGCAGAACCGGCTCGGGCCGCCGGTCCGCCGTGATCACCACGGTCGCCCGGCAGCCGCCCGCGAGCTGCTCCAGCACGGCCGCCGCCCAGTCACCGGGCGCCAGCCGCAGCCCGTCGAGCACCAGCACCACGTCCCGGCTCGCGTACTCGGCGATCCGGTCCCGCAGCAGGTCGAGCAGCGGCCCCTTGTCGGTGCCCGGGGCCAGAAAGCCGAGCGCCCAGGTGCTGTCGGCCGCGGACGTCGGCGCGGCCGGCACGGCGACCACCTCCCGGCCGTCCTCGGCGACCAGTTCCTCGACGACGTGGCAGGCCGCCACGGTCTTGCCCATCCCCGCGAGCCCGTGCAGCACGATCGGCATCGGCGCCGCCCGGTACGCGTCGAGCGCCTCGTCGACGACCCGCGACCGCCGCCAGGTGATCGTCTCGACGCCGAGCGCCGGCCGGATCTTCGGCCCTTCGGTCGCGACCGGCATACCGTGGCCGGGCGCCTCGGCCGTGGCCGCCGCACCGCGTCCCGGCGCCTCGCCGCGGATGCCGGCCAGCAGCCGCCGCATACCTTCCGGATCGTCGGCCGTCTCAAAGGTGCACGCCGTGTACCGCCGCAGGAACCGGGGCAGGTTCTCCGGTTTCGGCTCGGTGCCCGGCAGGAACACCGGGATCACCCGGTAGCCCCGGCTGCTGACCCGCTCCTCGATGGCGCTGCGCAGTTCCTCGTTCTGCCACGGCCCGAGCCCCTGCGGCCCGATCAGCACGGCACACACGGTGCTGCGCCCGAGCGCCGACTCGAGCCCCTCCTGCCAGGCGTCCCCCGGCACCAGCTCCCACCGGTCCAGGAAGGGCTTCACCCTCGCGGCCACCAGCTGGTCGGCGATCCGCTCGACCGCCGCCGCGTCACTGCGCCGATAGCTGAGGAACACGTCGTACGAAGTGGACGCCACTCACCGGATGCTACCGCCGGGACCTCTCAGGGCGGACACAGCGATCACCGCCGATGATGGTCGAATGACGGCGGTGCGGGAACGACCCACGGCTCTGCTGGTGCTGGTATCGAGACCCTGGTTCTGGCCGGTGTCCTGGGTGCCGGCCTATCTGGGCACGGTCCTGGCCGGCCACGCCTGGCTGCCGGCCCCGGAAGACCTGCCCAGAGCGCTGGCCGCGCTGCTGGTGCTGGGCCCGCTGATCTGGGGCGCGGTGCTGGCCCAGAACGACCTGCACGACCTGCGCAGCGACCGGGCCAACCCGCGCAAGGCCACCGCCCCGCTGGTCACCGGCGCCGTAACCGAACAGCGGCTGCGCGTCTGGTACCGCGCCATCGCGGCGGCCGCCATCCTGGTAGCCCTCTTCGTCGGCCCGCTGTTCGTCCTGGGCGTGGCGGGCGTGCTGCTGCTCGGCTGGGCCTACAGCGTGCCGCCGCTGCGCCTGAAGACCCGCCCCGGCTGGGACGTAGCGGTGAACGCCCTGGTGGTAGGCGTGGTGTCCCCCGCCGCCGGCTGGGCGATCACCCGGCCGCCGTGGGAGTTCCCGTGGCAGTTCGGCCTGATCGGCCTGCTGTTCGCCGCCGCCCTCTACGTCCCCACCACGGTCACCGACCTGGCCGCCGACACGGGCGCCGGCGACACCACGTTCGCGGTCCGCTTCGGCGCGCGGCCGGCCTGGTGGCTAGGCGTGGCCCTGTGGTCGGCCGCCCTGGCGATCGCCCTGCTGTGCGCCTGGTCAGACACGGTGGTGCCCCGCTCGACGTTCGTACCCCAGCTGTTCACCGTCCCGGTCCTGATTGCCGGATATGCCCTGCTGACCCGCAACCCGAGCATCCCGAAAATGGCCGCGGTGTCAGTCCTGTTCGGCATCCCGACGGTGGGTTTCGCCCTCGCCTACATAGGCTGACCGCCACCGCGACCGCCCGCCGCCACCGACCGCCGCGCACTAGCGGCCATATAACGGGAGGGCTCCCACATCGTGGATGCCCTCCCATTGGATAGATTTCGCGTCTCACATTCCGAGATTCTCACCTCCACAAAGCGCGCATTTAGGGCGCCACGCGGCGGTCATGTGGAATCCGCGTCGGTGGATGATGCGAAATCGACGAGTTTGACCCGGCTTGGTGGCGGGACGTTGCAACGGCCCTTCCGTCGGAATGGGGCGGGGCGGGAGCGGGCGGCGGCTTTCGGCGTGGGCCCGCCCGGCGGGCGCGGGCGGGGCGGTAGTGGCTACGGCCCGGGCGCTGCACCGTCGGCGGGCCGCCGCTGCTGGTGGGGGCCCTTCGCGCGTATCTCCGATTAGTTCTTGGGGTTGTCTTCGTATTTACCTCGGGCGTGCCGAGACGCGGGGCGCGGAAGTGAGGTCGGGGATGGCTGACGAGGTTCGGGCTGCGGTGGTGGCTGAGCGGACGGAGCTGGTGCAGATGCTGGCGGGGCTGACGCCGGAGCAGTGGGCGGCACCCTCACTGTGTGCGGGGTGGCGGGTTCGGGAGGTCGTGGCGCACATCACGATGCCCTATCGGATGGGGCTGCCTCAGTTCCTCGGCGGGATGGTTCGAGCCAGGGGGAACTTCAACCGGATGGCGGACCGGGTGGCTCGGCGGGACACCGGGCGGTTCAGTGATGCGGAGTTGCTCGGGTCGCTGCGGGACAACGTGGCGCATCAGTGGCAGCCGCCGGGGGGTGGGCCGGTGGGGGCGCTGTCGCACGATCTCATTCACGGGCTGGACATCTCGGTGGCGCTCGGGGTGGCGCGGCGGCCGCCGGTGGAGCGGGTCGGGATGATTCTGGCGGCGGCGGACGGCAGGAACCTGCGGTACTTCGGGGTGGATCTGTCGGGGGTGCGGCTGGAGGCCACTGACCTGGACTTCCGGATGGGGGCGGGGGCTCCGCTGCGCGGCGCCGCGCAGGATCTGCTGCTCATCGTCTGCGGGCGGCGGGTGCCGGCTTCCCGATTGGAGGGTACGGCGGCCGGGCGGTTCACCGGCTGAGCAGGGGCCCGGCTGAACTGGGGCGTAGTGCGGGCGCCCGATGGGTAGTGGGGTAGCCATGCCACACCCTGGAGAAGTACTCGGCGACCGCTACCGGCTGGACGACCGGATCGCGGCCGGCGGCATGGGCGAGGTCTGGCAGGCCACCGACACCGTGCTCGGCCGCGACGTCGCGGTGAAGACGTTGCACGCGGAGAGGGCCGGCGATCCGGGCTTCCAGACCCGGTTCAAGCATGAGGCGCGGGCCATGGCGGTCCTGCACCACCCGGGCGTGGCCGACGTGTACGACTACGGGCAGAGCGGCCCGGACGCGTACATCGTGATGGCGCACGTCCAGGGTGAGGCGCTCAACCACCGGATCGCCGAGCGTGGCCGGCTCACCCCGGCCGAGACCATGTCGATCGTGGCGCAGGCCGGACGGGCGCTGGAGGCCGCGCACCAGGCCGGCATCGTGCACCGGGACGTGAAGCCGGGCAACCTGATCATCCAGCCGGACGGGACCGTGGTGCTGGTCGACTTCGGGGTGGCCCGGTCATCCGAGTCGGCGGCCCTGACCGGCGCCAAGGAGGTGGTCGGGACCGCCCTCTACATCGCGCCCGAGCAGGTGTCCAAGGAGACCACCGGGCCGTCGGCCGACATCTACGCGCTGGGCTGCGTCGCCTACCACTGCCTGACCGGGCACCCGCCGTTCCTCGGCGAAAGCCCGATCATGGTGGCGTTGCAGCACGTCCAGGACGAGCCGCCGGTGCTGCCGGACGACGTGCCACCGGCGGTGCGCACCCTGGTGATGACCGCGATGGCCAAGGATCCGGCGGAACGCTTCTCGTCCGCGGCCGTGATGGCCGCCGCGGCGGAGAACGCCATGACCACGGTCGGTGACACGACCGCGATCCTCGCCACGGTGCCGGCCCGAGCGCCGTCGCCCGGCACCGGTACGTCGGTGCTGCCCGCCATCGAGACCTTCGACGGCGGCGGCCGCAAACGGAAACTGCTGCTCGCCACGCTGGCGATGGCGATCCTCGCTACCGGCTTCGCGGTGCTGTTCCTGGCCAACCCGGGCGGCATCTTCCCGGGCGGCGAGCCGGCCGAGTCGGCCACCCTGCCGCCCAGCGCCGGGGCGTCCGTGAAGCCCACCTCGACCGGCCAGCAGCGGCGGACCGAGGAGAACAACGAACGCCGCGGCACGCCCGCGGCCACCCCGAGCCGCTCGCCCAGCCCGGCGGCGCCGCAGACCGCGACCCAGGCGACCACCCCGCCGGACGACGACGCGACGACCGCCACCACGGAGCCCGAGCAGACGCAGACCACCACCCAGGCCCCCGCCCCCACCGAGCCCACCACGGGCGGCGAGGACCAGGGTGAGGACAACAGCGGGCCCGGTGGCGGCGGCGGTGAGGAGGAGCCGGCCGACGTCGCGGCGACGCCGGCCGGCTGACCCCTCAGCCGATACTCACCCAGGCGTCGTCCAGGCTGCCGTGGAACTGGTCGTTGTCCACGCCCACGCCCTTGCCACCCAGGCTGAACGGCTGCGCCGACTCGACCGACAGCCCCTCCGGGATCGCCACGCTCGCCTGGATCTGGTCGTCCACCAGGATCGACAGCGTCGGCCCGGTGCGCCGGCACTCGATGGTGTGCCAGGTGCCGTCGGCGATCGACTGCCGGCTGCGCGCGATGTGCACCGTGGTGTCGGTCTTGCCGCTGATCCCGCAACTGGGCTTGCCGGACACCCCGTCGACCTGGAGCTTGTACTGCCCGCCGCCGTTCGCGTAGCCCTTCTGCAGGACGTTCTCGCCACCGCCCGCCTCGGCCGCGGTGAGCAGCACGGCCGCACCGTAGCGCAGCGGCCGCGACCCCGGGTTCAGGTCGGGCGAGTCGGCCGCCTGGAGCACCAGCCGCGGACAGGTGGCGCCGGTGCACTTGCCCGGGAACGTGATGGCCTGCCCGTTCCCACGCTTGGCAAAGGTGATCTTCCCGCCGTTGCGGACGACCGCGCGCAGCAGGTTGCCGCGCCCCGAGCCGTCGTCGAAGGTGCCGTCCGCGACGGTGGTGTCGAAGTTGTACGCGGCGACCTGCCCGGCGGCCTCCTTTTTCTCCACGAAGGAACGAGCGCCGGTGAACGACACATACCGCTTGCGGGTCACGCCGCCGACCGTGGTGAAGTCGCCGACCGCGCTGATCGCCCCGAGGGTCGCGCTGGTCGCCAGCTGACGGGTGCCGGCCACGCCGTTGGCCTGCGGCGACCAGTCGAGCAGGTTGCCCTGGCTGTCGATGGCGGCCAGCTTGCCGCGCACCACCGAACCGTCGGTGCAGACGCCCTTGATCCCGTTGTTCGTGGTGGTGCACGCCTTGTCGAAGTGGCCGCCCACGTAGGTGATGCCGGCCAGCACCGCGATCGCCTGGGCGTCGCCGTCGAAGACCCGGGTCCAGCGGGTGGCGCCGGCCGGGGTGTACGCGACCGCGCGACCGCCGAGCCCGCCGAGCGCCGCATAGACCCCGGTCTGGTCGGCGGTCAGCGCGAACACCTGGGACACCGGCTTGGCCACGAAGCCCCGGTCGAGCACGCCGGTGGCCGGGTCGACCGCGGTGAGCCGCAGCGTCGAGCTGACCCCGTTGGTGCGGTGGAACCGGCCGCCCAGGTAGATCCGGTTGTTCGCGGCGGCCAGCGCGTTCACGGTGTCGTCCGTGGTCGGCGCCCACGGGTCGAGGGCCCCGGTGGCCAGCGTGAACGCGGCCAGATTGGAGCGCGGCACGCCGTCCACCGCGGTGATCCGGCCGCCCACGTAGAGCCGGCCCTGGTGGGCCACCAGCGCGTTGGGCTGACCGAGCACGGTGTGCCGCAGCGGGGTGAGCTTCGCGTCGGCGGCGCCGAGGCCGGCCACCGCGTCCCGGGGTTCGCCGTTGACCGCGTCGAAGTCGCCGGCCGCGTACACCACGTCGCCGTCCACCGCCAGCGCGCGCACGTTGGCGTCGGCGCTCGGGTTCCAGGGCAGCAGCGCGCCGGTGCGGGCGTCGAAGGCGGCGAGGCGGGTGCGGGCCACCGCCTTACTGCCGGTCGCGGCCACGCTGGTGAAGTTGCCGCCGACGTAGACGGTGTCGCCGCGGTAGGCGACCGCGTACACCGGGCCGTTGAACGACGGGGAGGCCACCGGGTCGGGCGAGACCACCTCGGCGAGGGCGGCGCCACCGGCCGCGACCACAACCGTGGCTACCCCGACGATCAGGGTCCGGCGGACCACCGATTTACCGCTTTTTAGCAAGTTGGGCACATTGCACGCTAACGGCTGTTTCTCCGTCGAAGATGCGCCGCCGATCGGGTGGCAAAACGGACCGAACGGGCTAACCCGGGGGCAGGGCATTGCGAGTGTTCAATATATTTACGCGGCGGTAACTATGCTTGCCCGCGTACCGCGAACGAGAGGGAGAAAGTCGTGCTCCGACGCCTCGCCGTCCTGCTCGCGACGGTCACGCTCACCGCCGGCTGCGGCATCGAGGTCAAGGCCGACGCGATACCGGTGCCGTTCAGCGTCGCTCCGACACCGTCCGCGTCCGCCGGCGTACCCGAGTACGTCTGCACCGCGGCCTACAAGATCCTCACCGACGGTGCGGTCCACCTGGCCGGCTTCGTCTCCGGCAGCGGCGACTCGGCCGAGCAGGGCATCCGCGACACGTTCACCGGGATGGCCGCGCAGGTGACCGCCGAGGCCGAGCGGACCACCGACGCGGAACTGAAGCAGGCGCTGGGCACGGTGGCCGCCGACCTCACCGCGGGTGCCAAGCAGGCCGACCCGAGGGCGTACGTGGACGGCGGCTTCGCGACCGTCGGCCAGAAACTCGACGCCGCCTGCTAGTCGAGGCGGAAGTTGTCCTGCACCAGGCGCAGGGCCTCCTCGACCCGCACCAGGTCGTGCGGCTCGAAGCTGGGCCCGTTCGCCGGCGGCGCCACGGCCAGCACCACCCCCACCACTGCGCCCGCGATCACCCGGCATCTGAGGTCGTCGGCCGGCCGGCCCTCGCGTTCGGCCAGCACCTCGGCGAGCATGTCGATGGCCGCGGCCGTCTGCTGCATGACCCGGGTGCGCAACTCGGGGATGGCCGCGATCAGGCGCTGCCGGCGGCGTTCGGCGGTCCACGCCTCCTCGGTGAGCAGGTCGAAGACCGCGCGCATGCCGTCCAGCAGCGCCCGGACCGGCGGCGTCCCGGCCGGCTGCGCCCGGATCGCCTCGATCACCAGCGGATCGAAGTCGTCGGTGAGGACCACGTCCTCTTTGGTGGGGAAGTAGCGGAAGAACGTGCTCGGCGAGACCTCGGCCGCCTCGGCGATCTGCTCGACGGTGGTGGTCGCATACCCCTGATCCTCGAACAGCCGCATCGCGTGCTCGCGGATGGCCGCGCGGGTCTTCGCCTTTTTGCGCTCGCGCAACCCGGCCGGCAGGGACGAGGTCATGTTCTCGATTCTGCCAGCACCGGCATGACCAGCAGCGCCAGCACCGCGCCGCACAGCGCCACCGCGGACGCCACCAGCATCGACGCGCCCATTCCGGTGGTGAACGCGGCCTGCACCGCGGGATCGCCCAGGCCCGCAGCGACGTTGTCCCGGATCGCGGCGCCCGCCGACGCCGGCAGCGCGTCCCGGTAGGCCGCGTTCAGCACGGTGCCGAGAACCGCCACCCCGATCGCGCCGCCGACCTGCCGCAGCGCCTGCAGCAGCCCGTTGCCGACCCCGCTGCGTTCCGGCGTCAGGGCCGCCATCGCCGCGTTCATGGCCGGCGGCATGGTGAGGCCCATGCCCACGCCGGCCACCGCGATCCAGGCCGCGACGAAGCCGTAGCCGCTGCCGGCCGAGGTGAACGACCCGGCGAGCAGTCCCGCTGCCATCACCGCCAGGCCGCCGGCGATCACCGCCCGGGCGCCGAACCGGACCACCAGCCGGTCGGCGGCCCGCGCGCCCACCAGCAGGCCGCCGATCACCGGCAGCAGCCGCAGTCCGGCACCGAAGGCGTCCGTGCCGGTCACCGCCGTGAAGTACTGCGGCAGCGCGAACAGCAGGCCGAGCATCCCGAAGCTGGCCAGCGTCGCCAGCAGCGCCCCGCCGGTGAACGTGCGCGACCGGAACAGCGCCCAGTCCACCAGCGGCGACCGGATTGCGGCGAACGCGCCGAGCAGCACCATCCCGCCGAGCATCGGGACCAGGGCGGCGGCCGAGATCCAGCCGTGCTCGCCGGCCTCGATGATCCCGTACGTGAGCACCACCAGCCCCGCGGCCGACAGCAGCACGCCCCGCCCGTCGAACCGCCGCCGCCGGTCACCGTGCGACTCCGGCACCCACAGCGCCACCGCGACGACGGCGAGCGCCACGAGCGGCAGGTTGATCAGGAAGACCGCGCCCCACCAGAAGTTGTCCAGCAACCACCCGCCGAGCAGCGGCCCGAGCGGCACGCCGAGCGCGTTCGCGGTGACCCAGACCGACAGCGCCCGACCGCGTTCCCGCTCGCCGAAGAGGACGGTCAGCACCGCGGCCGACAGCGGCATGATCACCGCCGACCCGAGCCCGAGCGCCGCGCGCGCCGCGATCAGTTGCCCGCCGGTGGCCGCGTAGGCGCATGCCAGCGACGCCACCCCGAACACCACCAGCGCCCCGAGCAGCATCCGCTTGCGCCCGAGCCGATCCCCCAGCATGCCGGCCGGCAGCAGCCCCGCCGCCAGCACCAGCAGATAGGCGTTGGTGAACCACTGGAGTTCCGCCGTGCCCGCGTCCAGGTCCCGGCTCAGCGTCGGCAGCGCCACGCTGAGGACCGTCGTGTCCAGCCCCACCGCCAGCGTCCCGAGCGACAGGGCTCCCAGCGCCACCCAGCGCGATGTGAAAGTAACCATGTTTTGACAGTAGCTCTCAAATTCAAGTCACTGCCAATTCCGCTCATGATCGATCCCGCCGCGCGGGCGAAGATCCGCGAATTGGGTGCACGCCCATGCCACGATCATGTAAAGGCGCAGAAGGGAGGCCCGGCATGAAGAAGGCACTGGGCTGGATCCTGCTGATACTGGTGATCTTCTACATCGGCACAAACCCGGGCCCCGCCGCCGACATAGCCCACGGCCTGGGCGACGGCATGAGCGAAATCTTCCGTAACATCGGGACATTCCTGCGCGAACTATCCACGTGACGCCGCGCATTCTCTGCGTCGGCCTGACCACGCTCGACCTGATCTACCGGGTCGACCGCATTCCCGCGCCCGACGAGAAGGCGCAGGCCCGTTCCTTGGAGATCGCCGCCGGTGGTCCCGCCGCAAATGCGGCAATAACGGCAGCCGCACTGGGCGCGGACGTAACTTTGGTCACGGCCATCGGCGCCCATCCGCTGGGCGACCTCATCCGCAAAGACCTAAAAACCTATAAAGTACGCGTAATAGACCAATTGCCGGAGACTGCGGTGCCCCCGCCCGTGTCCGCCATCACGGTCCAGCCCGCCGGCGAACGCACCATAGTCAGCCGCAACGCCGCCACCCTGGAGGCCCCGCCCCCACCAGCCGGCCTACCTGAGGCCGACCTGACCCTGGTGGACGGCCATCACCCGCTCCTGGCCACGGCCGCGGCCCGAAGTGCCCGCCGCTTGCTGGTGGACGCCGGCACCTGGCGCGACGCGTTCACGGAAATCCTCCCGCACGCCGAGGTGGTGGCGTGCTCGGCCGCTTTCCGCCACCCGGCCCAACAGTCCCCCACGGACGAGGCCCTGGCAGCAGCCATAGCCGCCCCGGTCACGATAGTCACCCACGGCCCGTCCCCAGTCCGCTGGTTCACCCCCACCGCGACCGGCGAAATCCCCGTCCCCCGGCTCCACGCGTCCGACACAGCGGGCGCAGGCGACGCCTTCCACGGCGCCCTGGCGGTGGCCCTGACCAGCGATCGGCCGTTGCCGGACGCCATCGCCTTCGCGATCCGGGTCGCGGGCGTGCGCGTACAGCACGCCGGACCCCGGGCCTGGCTCGAAGCCCTTCCCGTCGACCTCGGATAGCCGCCCGCCCGGACAACCCCGACTTGTCGGTTCGTCCGGGCGGGAGCCAGAAACTCAGACCGTGCGGGCCAGCCGATCCGCCAGCAGCTTGGCGAAGCGGGCCGGGTCCTCCAGGTCGCCGCCCTCGGCCAGCAGCGCGGTCCCGTACAGCAACTCGGCCGTGTCCGGCAGGGCCGGGTCGTCGGCCTGGCGCTCGTGGGCCTCGCGCAGGCCGCTCACCAGCGGGTGGTCCGGGTTGAGCTCGAGGATGCGCTTGACCCGAGGGCCCTCCTGGCCCATGGCGCGGTACATCTTCTCCAGCGTCGGCGTGATGTCGTTGGCGTCGCTGACCAGGCACGCCGCCGAGGTGGTCAGGCGGTGCGACAGGCGTACCTCCTTGACCTGCTCTTCCAGCTTTTCGCCGAGGAAGGTGAGCAGCGGGCCGAAGTCGCCCTCGGGCTCGGGCTTCTCCTTTTCGGACGGCAGGTCGACCGAGCCGCGCGCGATCGACTGCAGCTTCTTGCCGTCGTAGTCGGGCACCGCCTCGACCCAGACCTCGTCGACCGGGTCGGTGAGGATCAGCACCTCGTAACCCTGGGCCTGGAACGCCTCCATGTGCGGCGAGTTCTCCACCTGCGAACGGGACTCCCCGGTCAGGTAGTAGATCTCCTCCTGGCCCTCCTTCACCCGTTCCAGGTAGGCCGCGAGCGTCGTCGGCTCGTCGCCGGCCGTCGACGCGAAGGTGGCCACGTCCAGGATCGCCTTCTGGTTGTCCGGGTCGTTGAGCAGGCCCTCCTTGACCGCCCGGCCGAACTCGCGCCAGAACGTCGCGTATTTTTCCGGGTGGTTGTTGAGCAGGTCCTTGATGGTCGACAGCACCTTCTTGACCAGGCGCCGCCGGATCATCTGGATGTGCCGGTCCTGCTGGAGGATCTCCCGCGAGATGTTCAGCGACAGGTCGGCCGCGTCCACCACGCCCTTGACGAAGCGCAGGTAGTCCGGAATCAGCTCCCGGCTGTCGTCCATGATGAAGACGCGCTTCACGTACAGCTGAAGGCCCCGGCGGGCATCCCGCTGGAACAGATCGTGCGGCGCCCGCGCGGGCAGGAACAGCAACGCCTCGTATTCGAAGGTGCCCTCGGCCCGCATGTTGATGATCTCGAGCGGGTCGGTCCAGTCGTGGCTGATGTGCCGGTAGAACTGGTGGTACTCCTCGTCGGACACCTCGGACCGCGGGCGCGCCCACAGCGCCTTCATCGAGTTGAGGGTGGCCGCCTCGTCGCCGGAACCCATCCGGATCGGGAACGAGATGAAGTCGGAGTACCGCTTGACGATCTCCTTGATCTTCCACTCGTCGGTGTAGTCGAAGAGGGCGTCCTCCTCGTCCTTGGGCCGCAGGTGCACGGTCACCGAGGTGCCGACCGGCGCGTCCGGGGCGTCGTCAATCGTGTATGTGCCCTCGCCCGCCGACTCCCACCGCGTGCCGTGCCCGTCGGTGCCGGCCTTGCGCGTGGTGAGCGTGACCTTGTCGGCGACCATGAACGTCGAGTAGAAGCCGACGCCGAACTGCCCGATCAGCGCCGCGTCCTTGGTCTCGGTGGCCTCCTTGAGCTTCGCCAGCAGCTCCGCCGTACCGGATTTGGCAATCGTGCCGATCAGCGCCACGACCTCGTCGTGCGTCATCCCGATGCCGTTGTCGCGCACGGTCAGCGTGCGCGCCTCGGCGTCCGACTCGATCTCGATGTGCAGATCCGACGTGTCCGCCTCGAGCCCGTCCTGAAGCACCGCCAGACGAAGCTTGTCCAGCGCATCCGAGGCGTTCGAGATCAGCTCCCGCAGGAAGATGTCCTTGTTCGAATAGATCGAATGGACCATCAACTGAAGCAGCTGCCGCGCCTCAGCCTGGAACTCCAGAGTCTCCATTCCCCACTCCCGTTTTGTCCCGGCACAATCCGCGCCCGCCACGATCGTATGACCCGAGAGTCACCACTCGACCACACACCGGGCACCATCCTTCAAAAACCCCGATACCGTACGGGACCCCCGCGCGCGCCGTTCCCCCGGTCCACCCCCAACGCCACCACCCCGCCCAACCGCAGACGGTCAACGCCTCCCGAACCCGACCTCGCGACCCCACCCGCGCTCCCCAACCGCCACCCCGCCTCGCCGCCGCATCCCCGACGCCACCGCCCCGGCCTCCCCGCTGCATCCTGCACGCCACCGCCCTCGCCTCGCCGCTCGCCGCTCGCCGCGATGTTGACGAGTTCGTGTTTCCAGGGCTTCTGCTATCCGGAGCGATTGCCCCCATGCAGCAGGCCCGGCACTCACTCCGTGACCGCTGCGTTCGTATCCCGGAATCGTGTCCTGGACAGCAGCCGCCGTCCCGCATCGTGGACCGAACGTTCCGGCCCCACCTTCGACCGCGCCCAAAATCATATTTCCGCTTATGTCCGGCTCGACGGACCGAGGTTGCCGAATTGATGCTTCCGGTGGCTCTTACAGGGATCGCCGGAGGCCGGCACCGGACCCGGTCCGGGATGCTCACCCGCGCGGAGCGCGATCCGCCCGGAAGCCCAGGAACGTCGTCACCTCGGTGATGAGCTCGTCGCCGAACTCGAAAACCAGCAGCGCGAACGGCTCGAGCGCCCCGCCGGGACCGGCCGGCCGTTCCTGCCGGAGCGCGAACGACCCGTTTGCCGCCGTCAAAGTCAGGCGGTCGTCGAGGCAGGCGTCCGAGGCGGACATGACCGCGCCCACCACGTCGCGCCCGCGCAGCCACCAGGTGAACGGCGGCATTGAGGTGACCACGTCGGAGTGCAGGAGCGCGACCAGCGCGGCCACGTCGTGCCGTTGGAAGGCGTCCGCGTATCGCTCGACCAGGGAGCGCTTGGCCGGATCGGACAGCGGGCTGGGCCGGCCCGGACCGGCCGCACGCAGGGCTGCCCGGGCCCGCTGCAGAGCGCTGGTCACCGACGCCACCGACGTGTCCAGCAGGGTGGCCACCTCGGCCGCCGGCCAGCACAGCACGTCGCGCAGGATCAGGACGGCCCGCTGTTTCGGCGGCAGATGCTGCAGGGCGGCCACAAACGCGAGGCGCACCGTCTCGCGGCGCTCCGCTACGTCGGCCGGGTCGGCCAGGTCTCGGTCGAGGATGGGCAGCACCCAGGTGGTCTCGGGCAGCGGCGGGCCCAGGTCTCCACCCGGTGCCGCGGTGGAGGCGAAGTCGGTGGCCCGGGCCCGGCGCTGGGCGGAGCGCAGCATGTCGAGGCAGACGTTGGTGGCGATGCGGTAGACCCAGGTGCGCAGCGAGCCGCGGGCCGGGTCGTAGTCGCCGAGGTGACGCCAGGCGCGCAACAGGGTCTCCTGCGCGGCGTCCTCCGCCTCGAACGGCGAGCCGAGCATCCGGTATGCGTATCCGACCAGCTCACCGCGCAGCGCCGCGAGCCCGTCCTGGTCGGTCTGGACTGTCATGCCGGAACGGTACCGGGCGGGTACGACAGCATGCGGCGCCTAGCGGAGCTGCCAGTTCGGGGCGATGTCCCACGGCTGCTGCAGGCACACCACCCGCAGGCCGAGCGCCGTCACGCCGCGCGCTCCCTCGGGCAGGCACTCCCGGCCGAGCACGATCTCCGGCGGCGCGGGCGTGGTCGGGGCCGGCACCACCGCGACCGGCTCCACCGGCGTGTCCGGCGCGCTGATCCGGGCGGCTTCGACGGGCTGTTCGAGCCGCCACCGCACCGCCCCGATTCCGGCCCCGTACACCGCCAGGAAGACCAGAACGACCGCACCGGCCGAGCGCCACGAGTTCTCCCGCGGCTCCGGCAGCGGTGCTGGACGCCCGTAGATCATGGCATCCACCCTGGTCCGGGCTGGTGTGCACGACCATCCGTCATTTGTAGGACTCGACTAGTTCACGAAGACCAGCAACCCGTTCGCCGGAATCGTGAGCGCCGCCGACTGCGCGAAGCCGTGCCGCCCCGGCCGGTCCGCCCGCACCGAGCCGCCGTTGCCCGCCACCCACGGGTTCGGCCAGTGGTCGTACCAGTCGGTGTTGAACGCCTCGCGCCAGCGGCCCGGCTGCGGCAGGCCCAGCTCGTACCCGTACAGGATCTGCTCTTTGAAGCTGAGCACCACCACCACGTTGTCGCGCTGGTAGGCCAGGACCCGGTTGTCCTCGTCGGGCGCATACACGTGGAGCGCGTCGGACCGCAGCGCCGGCAGTTCCCGGCGCAGCGCGATCAGGTCGGTGGTGCAGCGCAGGAAGTCGGCCATGTGCCGGTCGCCGCCGAGCGCGCCGTCCCACCAGATCCGCCGGTCGGTGCGCCCGGGGCTGTCCGACCACAGCTTGTCCTCGAGAAACTCCTGGCCCATGAACAGCATCGGCGTGCCGGGCGCGGTCAGCAGCACGCCGGTCGCCACCCGGGAGCGGCTCCGCGCGTACCAGGACCGGGGATTGCTGGCATCCGCCAGCGAGGCGATGCGTGGGTCGCGGTGGTCGTCCATGTCCAGCACGAGGTCATGATTTTCCAGGCACTGGTACGCCTGCCAGGCGTGCCGCAGGTGCGCGGGGCGATGCAGGCCACGGGCCAGGCGGCCGACGCCGACCGGTCCGGACCCGCCGCGCGCGACGTCGTGCAGCACGTCCCGCACCGCGTCCCGCAGCCCGTCGGCGTAGCCCAGGTCGAAGCCCATCCCGGCGGGCGGCGGCTGGACCGCGAGCCAGCGGTGCTCGCCCCAGTACTCGGCGATCAGCGCGGCGGACGGCTTGCGCTCGTGCAGCGCCGCGGTCATCTCCTGGCAGAAACCCCGGCCGCCCATCCGGTCGATCACGCTGACCTCGTCGAAGCGCAGGCCGTCGGCGTGGTACTCGTCCAGGAACAGGGCCGCGTTGTCGGTGAGGAACGCGCGCACCTCGGGCCGGTGGAACGCGAAGACCCGCCCGCCGGCCCAGCCCTGATCCGAGAAGTAGGCGTTGTTGTGCGGCCCCGGGTCGGCCGGCAGGTCGATGTAGTCGAGGCTCTGCCGGTCGAGGCCGCCGCCGGCGTGGTTGTAGACGACGTCGAACAGCACCGCGATCCCGTACAGGTGGCAGACGTCGACGAACGCCTTGAGCTGGGCGGCCTGCCCGGCCAGCTGCTCCGGCTTGAGCGGGTCGGCGCCGCGCTCGGCGAGCAGCGCGTTGACCGCCTCGAGGTGGGGGCCCAGGTCGTCGGGGTCGAGGCAGTAGTCCATCTCGGGCGAGAAGAGGTCGGTGCCGTTGTAGCCGAGGCTCCACTCGCCCTGGAACTCGACCACCGGCAGCGGCTGGATCGCGGTCACGCCGAGCCGGGCCAGGTAGGGCACCCGCCGCAGGGCGTCGAGGAACTTGGCCGGGCCGCGGCCGGAGCCGGAGAAGACGCCGACGTGCAGCTGGTAGACGATCAGGTCGGTGAACCGGGGCGGGGTCCAGCCGGCGTCGTGCCAGGGGTACTCGTCCGGGTCGGCGGTCAGCCCGTCGCAGTCGGGGTACCCGTACAGCTCCAACTCCCGGGCCCGCGGGTCGCGCTTGAAGCCCCGGCCGCCGGCACCGACGACATAGAACCGATATTTCCGGCCGGTCCCGACACCGCGGAAGAACCCGCCCCAAACCCCGGCGGCGTCCCGCACCAATTCAAGGTCGTCATTACCTTCGGGATGTTGTTCATCGAAGGCGATATATACACGTTCGGCGGCCGGCGCCCAGAATCGGACGGCGAGACCGCCCGGTAGCAGCGTGGCGCCCAGCGGTGTACGTGGCGTGAGGTTCTCCTGGGACGCGGGCATCGTTTGAGGCTAGTTCCGCCCGAGAGCTCTGAAGTAGCAGATCACGGACTCTCGAAAAAACTTATAGAGACAGAGCTGTTGCATAAACGCTTCTTTCGGTGTCTCATTCCTGTCAACCGCGTCGCCACTCGGAAGGCCGCCCCCCGTCGGCCGGACGAGAGCCGGATGGGATATCCGACCGCAGCGCGCCTGTGGACGTACAGGCGCGCCCTCGGTTTGGCCGGCGTGGTCGCGGGTGGATGGCCGCCACCGCCCGCTCGTGGCCGCGTCACGCGGCCGCTCGGCGGGCCGCTCTCCTACCGGGAGGGCGGCCCGCCGAAACTAGTGAGTCAGACGGTCACCGGCTTGGGAGTCCGGCGCGGCAGGGCAGGCAGCCGGCGCACCAGCGGAGCCGTCGTCGCGTGCGAGCCGTACGCGAGCAGGGCCAGGAAGACGCCGTAGACGGGCAGGTGGCCGAGCAGCTCAGTGCCGCCGAACAGCAGCAGGGTGGCGTTGAACGGGATGCCGGCGACCAGCACCGCGACCTGCGGCAGCGCGCCCGAGATGACCAGCAGCCCGAACAGCAGCTCGGTGGCACCCGCGACCGCCACGAAGGTGTCGGCCGGCACCTGGATGCCGACCAGCGCGAACACGTCCAGCTGCGGGAACAGCCGCAGGGTCTCGCGGGCCAGCGCCGGGTTGGCCAGCTTCTCGGCGAAGGCCAGGGTGATCAGCGCGCCGCCGGCACCGATCCGCAGCGCGAGCAGCGCGTTGCCCAGGGCCGCGGCGTCCGGCTCGACCCGGCCGAAGGTGCCGTCCGACGGCGGCACGAAGGCCAGGAAGACCGCGACGCCCAGCAGGTCCATCGCGGAGAGCAGGCCGACCGGTCCGGTGAACAGCAGCGCGAACGGGCCGGCCAGGGCCAGCAGGATGGCGGCCGGGCGCAGCCGGATGCCGGTGATGAACCAGACGCCCAGCGCGCCCTCGATCAGCAGCAGGTAGCTGTGGTCGCCGACCGCGAGGTCATGGGTGAGGAAGTGCCCGGTCACGGCCGCGGCCAGCAGCGAGACACCGAGGTGGACGGCGAGCAGGCGAGGCACGTACGGGACCACCTTGCCGACGAACCGCAGCGGCCGCAGCTCCGGCGTGGGCAGGTGGTTGAGGGCCACGTAACGCCAGGCCAGGGTCACACCGACCACGGCCAGGATGAGCGCGAGGGTGACCGGCCGCCAGGCGAACGACCAGTCGGTGGGGTAGCTGCCCGGGTCCGGTACGAACCACTTCTCGTGGGCCTGCGCCGGGCTGGCGATCCCGAGGACGGCGGCGCCCGCCGCGATGACGGCGCCGAGGCAGGTGCGGGTGCGGATCATGACGGGTCCAGCTCCATTCGCGTGTCGTTCTCGCCAGTTCCCTACGACACGACAGAGCTGATCATGAGCGTCACGGGCGAAGTAGGGACCAAGGTCCCGAACCCGTCAGTTCCTCGGCGCGGGCGGTCAGGAAGCGCCGTTCGGCGGCGTTGCCGGCCAGTTCGGCGGCGCGGCGGTAGGCGCCGGCGGCCTCGGCCGTCCGGTCCAGGCGCCGCAGCAGGTCGGCCCGGACGGCGTGCCGCACGTGGTGCCGGTCCAGCCCGGTGAGGCCGTCGACGATCGCCAGCGCCGGACCCGGCCCGTGCACCTCGGCGAACGCGACCGCCCGGTGCAGCGCGACGACCGGCGTCGGTGTCAGTACGGCCAACAGGTCGTACAGGACCAGGATCTGCCGCCAGTCGGTCTCCGCGGCGGTCCCGGCGTCCGCGTGCACCGCGTTGATCGCGGCCTGGAGCTGGTACGGGCCGGGCCGGTTGCGCCGCAGGCAGTCGCGCAGCACCCGCTGCCCCTCGTCGATCAGCCGCCGGTCCCAGCAGCCGCGGTCCTGGTCGGCCAGCCGGATCGGGTCGCCACCGGGACCGGTGCGGGCCGGCCGGCGGCTCTCCACCAGCAGCATGAGGGCGAGCAGGCCGGCCGGTTCGGGCTCGTCCGGCAGCAGCACGACCAGCATCCGGGCCAGCCGGATCGCCTCCGCGGTAAGGTCGGCCCGGGTCAGCTCGTCGCCGGTGCTGGCCGCGTACCCCTCGTTGAAAATCAGGTAGAGCACCGCCAGCACCGCGCCGAGCCGGGGCGCAAGCTCGTCGTCGGCCGGCACCCGGTACGGGATACCGGCGTCGCGGATCTTGCCTTTGGCCCGGCTCAGCCGCTGCCCCATGGTCGTCTCGGGCACCAGGAACGCGCGCGCGATCTCGCCGGTGGTGAGGCCGCCGAGCAGGCGCAGGGTGAGCGCCACCCGGGCCTCCGGGGCGAGCGACGGATGGCAGCAGGTGAAGATCAGCCGGAGCCGGTCGTCGCCGTTCCCGTCGCCGGGCACACCCGTCTCCCCGCCGGCGCCCGCCTCGCCACGGGTCCGGCCCGCCGCGGCCGCCTCTTCCCGGACGGCCGCCGCCTCCCGCTCGCCCCGGGCGGCTTCGCGGCGGATCCGGTCGACGGCCCGGTTCCGGGCGGTGGTGATGATCCACCCGGCCGGGCTGGGCGGGACACCCTGCTCCGGCCAGAGCCGGACGGCCGTGACGAACGCGTCCTGCACCGCCTCCTCGGCGATCGCGATGTCGCCGAAGTGGCGGATCAGGACGGCGACCGCCCGGCCGTACTCGGCCCGGAAGATCCGCTCGATCCCGGTCATCGGTGGCTCGGTCATGTGCGGTAGGCGACCGGCCGTACCTCGATGGCCAGCGGCGACAGCACCGCGGCGAGCCGGCCGCCCCAGGACAGGGCCGCGTCCAGATCCTCGGCCTGGATCAGCGTGAAGCCGCCGACGTGTTCCTTGCCCTCGGTGAACGGCCCGTCGGTGAGCAGCGGCTCGCCGTCCTTGGCCCGGATCACGGTGGCGCTGCTCGCCGGGTGCAGGCCGACCGCCGAGACCCAGACCCCGGCCGCCCTCATCTCGTCGTTGAGCTTGGCGAGTTCGGCCATGATCGGGTCGAGCACCTCCGGCGGCGGCGGGTCACCGTCGGGCTGGTAGATGCTGAGCAGGTACTGACGCATCGGAAGGCTCCTCTCTCAGGCTGCTGACACCCACTACACGATTGAGCCGTACGGGTTTTCGACAGCGCCCGGAAAATCAGGTATGCAGGACCCGTGACCGACCCGTACATCCACGTCGAGGTCAACCTCTTCCGTCACACGGCGACCCGCAAGATGCTGGCGTCGACCTTCGGGCTGGCCGCCGACCTGCCGACCCGGGTGACGACGGGCTGCGGCCTTCAGGTGTCGCTGGCGATGACCTCCCCCGAACCACGCAGCGTCACCTGCCTGCCATGCCGCGAACACGCCGCCCGCTGGCACCTCCGGGCCGCCGAGGAGGTCGAGGAGATGCACCGGCTGAACGGCGTAGCCCTCGGTTTCCCGGTCGGCAACTTCGCCGCGGCAGCCCGCGAGCACCGCGACCGCGCCCGCCGCTTCGCCCAGATCTGACCGCAAGCCCGCTCACCGCCGAGCCCGCGCCACCCGCGGTCCCCGCCCACCGACCCCAGCCCGGGGCGCCGTCACAACTCGGCCTGGTAGGCCAGCACCCCCCGGTTCACCGCGTTGATCGCCTTGCGGGCGGCGTCCCGCACCCCGGTGGAGGCAGCCGGTGCCTCCTTGACCTGGCCGAGCAGGTCGAGCACCTGGCGGGCCCAGCGCACGAAGTCACCGGCCGGCATGTCGGCGTCGTAGTGGTTGCTGCTCGCCAGCACCTGGGCGAGCGGCTCGCCCCGGGCCCACCGGTACATCGGCCAGACGAAACCGGGGTCGGGCTCGCGGGTCAGGGTCAGCCCGTGGTCGGCCTCGTCGGCGGCGATCTCGCCCCACAGCTTGGTGCAGGCGTCCACGGCCGCGGTGATCGGCCCCTTCGGCACCGTGGCCCGGTCGTCGCCCTCGCGACGCGACTCGTACAGCACCATGGACACCGCGGCGGCCAGTTCCTCGGGGGCCAGCCCCTCCCAGAGGCCCTGCCGCAGGCACTCGGCGACCAGCAGGTCGGCCTCCGACCAGATCCGGCCGAGCATCCGGCCGGCCTCGGTGACGTCGCCGGCCGGCGACAGGTAGCCGCGACCGGTGAGCACCGCGCAGACCTGGTCGAACGTGCGGGCCAGCGAACCGGTGCGGCCGGCCACCTTGTCGCGCAGGGCCTCGGTGTCGCGCTGCAGCCGGTGCCGCCGCTCGGCCCACCGGGCGTGCTCCTCGCGCTCCGCGCAGGCGTGGCACGGGTGTTGCCGCATCTGCACCTTGAGCAGGGCGATCTCGGGGTCCTCCCCGTTGCCGCCGCGACGGCTGCGGCGACCCTCGCCGTGCCGGTCGAGCCCGGTGGCGCTGACCTGCGCGGCCAGGTCGCGGCGCGCGGCCGGCGACCGGTGGTTGAAGTGTTTCGGCACCCGCAGCCGGTGCAGCACCTCGACCTCGCCCGGGAAGTCGGCCGGGCTGACCCGGCCGGCCCAGCGGTCCTGGGTGAGCACCAGCGGCCGTGGCTCGCCGAACCCGCCGTTCACCGCCTCGAGCACCACGGCGAGCCCGGCCCGGCGGCCCTGCGGCACCCGGATCACGTCGCCCACCCGCAGCCGCTCCAACGAGGACACCGCCGCGGCCCGGCGCTGCGAGGCACCCTGCCGGCTCAGCGCGCGCTCCCGCTCGTTGATCGACACCCGGATCGCAAAGTATTCGTCGAAGTCGCCGTGATGACAGGCCGCGTCCTGCCCGTACGCCTCAATGGTTTCCTGGTTTCGTTGCACCTGACGGGCCAGCCCCACCACCGACCGGTCGGCCTGGAACTGCGCGAACGACGACTCGAGCAGCTCGCGGGACGACTCGGCGCCGACCGTGCCGACCAGGTTGACCGCCATGTTGTACGACGGGCGGAACGACGACCGCAACGGATAGGTGCGCGTCGACGCCAGCCCGGCCACGTGCCGCGGATCGACCTCGGGGCTCCACAGCACCACGGCGTGCCCCTCGACGTCGATGCCGCGACGACCGGCCCGGCCGGTGAGCTGCGTGTATTCCCCAGGGGTCAGGTCGACGTGCGCCTCGCCGTTGAACTTGACCAGCCGTTCCAGCACCACGCAGCGGGCCGGCATGTTGATGCCCAGGGCCAGCGTCTCGGTCGCGAAGACGGCCTTGACCAGGCCCTGCACGAAGCACTGCTCGACCGCCTCCTTGAAGGCGGGCAGCATGCCGGCGTGGTGCGCGGCGACGCCCCGCTCGAGACCGTCCAGCCACTCCCAGTAGCCCAGGACGGTCAGATCCTCGCGGGGGATGCCGGCGACCCGGGCCTCGGCGATGCGCCGGATCTCGGCCCGCTCGTCGGGGTCGGTGAGCCGCAGCCCCGCGGACAGGCACTGCTGCACCGCGGCGTCACAGCCGGCCCGGCTGAAGATGAACAGGATGGCCGGCAGCAGCCCCGCGCGTTCCAGCCGGTCGACCACCTCGGCCCGCGGCGGCGGCTGCCAGCGCCGGGACCGGCCGCCCCGGTAGCCCGGTCCGTGCGCCCGGTCAGTCAGTTCGAGCCGGCGCATCATCTCGCGGGTGTAGCGGAGAAGTTCCGGGTGCACGTCGTGCTTGCGAGCGGCGTCGGCGTCGTGGAACAGGTCGAACATCCGCCGCCCGACCAGCATGTGCTGCCACAGCGGAACCGGCCGGTGCTCGCTGACCACCACCTCGGTGTGCCCGCGAACGGTGACCAGCCAGTCCGCGAACTCCTCGTAGTTGCTGACCGTCGCGGAGAGGGAGACAAGCGTCACCGACTCGGGCAGGTGGATGATCACCTCCTCCCAGACCGCACCCCGGAACCGGTCGGCCAGGTAGTGGACCTCGTCCATCACCACATAGGCCAGCCCCGACAGCGCGGGCGACGAGGAGTAGAGCATGTTGCGCAGCACCTCGGTGGTCATCACCACCACCGGCGCATCACCGTTGATCACGTTGTCGCCGGTGAGCAGCCCCACCTTCTCCGGCCCGTACCGCTCCACCAGGTCGTGGAACTTCTGGTTGGACAGCGCCTTGATCGGCGTGGTGTAGAAGCACTTGCGCTCCCCCACCCCGTTTTGGCCCGCCCGCAGCGCCAGGTGCACCGCGAACTCACCCACCACCGTCTTGCCGGCTCCGGTGGGCGCACACACCAGCACCCCGCTGCCCCGCTCCAGCGACTCACACGCCGAGCGCTGGAAGTCGTCCAGGTCGAAGCCGACATCCAGCATGAAGTCGTCAAGCGCCGGAAACTCGGCCAGCCGGGCCGCCCGCCGCTTGGATTCCGCATACCGTTCGGCGGGACTCGTCATGAACACCAGGCTAGTGCGTGGGTACGACAACCTGCAGCACCGGCGGTTGCGTCCCGGCGCGCGGGAGCGGCTCGGTATGGTGCACCCGTGCCGGATGCTGTGGAATCGACCGATCACCCTCCCCATCGGCCGGCCCGCCAGGTCGACGCCGTGCTGTTCGACTTCCACGGCACGCTGGCCCAGGTCGAGGACCCGGTGCTCTGGGTTCAGGCGGCCGCCGCGGCCTGCGGGCGAGACCTGGATCGCACCCGCGCCACGGTGCTTGCCGACCGCCTGGTGATGGCCGGACGAGCCGGCGGACCGGTGCCGCACCGGGTCCCTCCGCACCTGGCCGAGCACTGGGCCGACCGGGATCTGTACGCCCACAGCCACCGCGCCGCCTACACCGGCCTGGCCGCGACCGTGCCGACCGACGTCGAGGGTCTGGCCGACGCCCTCTACGACCGCCTGCTGGGCCCCGACGGCTGGCTACCCTACGCCGACACCGCGCCCACCCTGCGCACCCTGCACGACGCCGGCATCCGGGTGGGGGTGGTCAGCAACATCGGCTTCGACATCCGTCCCCACTTCGCCGCGTGGGGCTTGGAAGATCTGATTGACGCGTACGCGCTGAGCTACGAAATCGGCCGAGCCAAGCCCGACCCGGCCATCTTCCTCCGCGCGTGCGGCATGCTCGGCGCCGACCCGGAACGCACCCTCATGGTCGGCGACACCCCGGCCGACGCCGGCGCGGTAAAGGCCGGCTGCGCCGCCCTGGTCCTCCCCGCGGCCGAACCGGGCCACCCCAACGGCCTGTCCGCCACCTTGGCCCTGACCGGCTGCACCACCTGACACCGGCCGCCGCACCATCCCGCGCCGCCACACCACACCACACCACACCGCGGCCGTTCGGCGGCGGCGGCGAGAACTGCCGACGGACCACCATCGCGTCGCGGACAACCGCCAACGCCGGGGCAACCCCAGCTCAGGCGTAGGCGTCCAGGGCGACACCGCGCCGCACGCCCTTGCGAGGCTGGTCGGCCGGCTTCGGCGCCGGCTGCTCCGCGGCCGCGGGGGCCGCGGGGGCCTCCGACTTCATGATCGCCTTCGGCTCGGCGTCCGGGGCGGCGCCGCCCGCCTCGGGCTGCACGGCCGCGTCGGCCATGGCCTTGAACGTCGAGCGGGCGGTGTCGAGAGCGTTGGAAGCGAGACCGGCGTATCCGCGGAGCGAGGTGAGCGACATGCCAACCTGTTCGGCCGCCGGTGGCAGAACTGACCGCCAAGCTAGCGCAGCAACCGGATCGCTCCCGGGCGAACCGTCACCTCGAGCGGCAGCGGGCCGAGGCGCTCGCCGTCCGCGTAGCCGATGATGCCGTCGGCGTGCAGGCGCACCTGGCGGCAGCGGAACGTCCGCACCCGCGGGTCGGTCACGTGGGTGCCGTGGCGCAGCCGCGGTTTGAGGCGGGCCACCGTGACCCGGCTCAGCGGCGCCGCCGTCACCACGTCCAGCAGGCCGTCCGCCGGGTCGGACGCGGGCACGATGCGCATGCCGCCGCCGTAGCTGGCGCAGTTGCCGACCGCCACCAGCGTGCCCTCGAAGCCGTGGTGCACGCCGTCGATCTCCAGGGCGTAGATCCGCGGGCGGAGCCTGGTCAGCTCGAGCAGGATGGCCAGGTCGTAGCGTCGCGGGCCGCGCGGCCAGCGCATCCGGTTGGCGCGTTCGTTGACAATCGCGTCGAAACCGGCCGCCAGCACCGCACCGAACCAGCGGCCCTCCCCGTCCGTGCCGACGCTGTGCGCCAGGTCCACCCGGTGTTCGCGTCCCTCGGCGAGGGCCGCTCTGATCGCGTCGGCGGCGGCTAAAGGCTCATCCGGTACGCCGGTGCACCGCGCGAAGTCATTGCCGGTGCCGGCCGGGATCACGCCGAACCCGACGGCCCGGTCCGCGGCCGCCTGGAGCGCCTGGTGCACGGTGCCGTCGCCGCCGACCGCGACCAGCGCCACCGCCCCGCCGGCCACCGCCCGGTGGCAGGCCTTCTCGGCCTCCTCGGAGTTCGACGCGGTCAGCAGCTGCACCGCGTGCCCGGCCGCACCGAGCCGCTGCAACACCCCCGGCAGCAGACCGCGGTGCCGGCCGCGCCCCGCCGAGGGGTTGGCCAGCACCGCGATGTCGCCGCTCGTCACAGCGGCACCGTACTACGAGATGTCGTCGTACCGGCCGTCCAACGGCCGCGGACGGGCGACCGGGGCGGGCGCGTCGATGACGCTCGGCGCCTCGACGTGCTCGGCCGCGCCGACCGGTTGCCGGTCGTCCTCCAGGGGCGAGATCTGGTCGTCGTCGAGGCCGGCGTAGATCTCCTTGCCGCGGCCCTTGCGCTTGTCGTTGAGCGCCGCCACACCGCACGCGATGAGGTAGAGCACCACCAGGCACAAGGCCAGCAACGTCATGCCGAACGGGCCGGGGTCGGGGGTGGCGACCGCGGCGAACCCGAACGACAGGAACACCACCACCCGCCACCAGCTGAGCAGCCTTTTCGCGGTGGCCACCCCGGTGAAGTTGAGCATCAGCAGGATCAGCGGGAACTCGAACGCCACCCCGAACAGCAACAACATGCTGGTCACGAAGCCGGTGTACGCCCCGACCTCAAGCTGGGTGGCCTCGCCGAGGACACCGGCCTCCATGATGAACGCCAGGCTGTGCCCGACCACCAGGTAGGCCAGCACGGCACCGCCGACGAACAGCGGCGTCGCGATGGCGACGAAGACGTACGCCCATTTGCGCTCGTGCCGGTGCAGTCCGGGGGCGATGAAGGCCCACAGCTGGTAGAGCCAGACCGGGGCACCGACGACCACGCCCACCCACAGCGCGATCTTGAGTCGGATGAGCAACACGTCGACTGGCCCGAGGACGACCCAGTCGCAGTACTCGGTGCCGTCGGCACGCACCGAGATCGACGAGGGCAGCGAGCAGTAGGGCTTGCCCAGCAGGTCGAAGACCCACTGGGAGATGATGAAACCGACAATCAGCCCGGCGACCAGGCCGAGCGACGCGATGAACAACCGGTTGCGCAGCTCGCGGACGTGGTCGATCAGCGTCATGGAGCCGTCGGCGGCCTGTTGGAACTTAGTGGGCCGCCCCTTGCGGCGAAGGGTCAGCGCCATGACCGATCAGCGGTCGTGGGTGCGCTGCACCGGGTCGACGTACGGCTGCGGCTGCGGCTGCTGGTATTGCGGCTGCGGCTGGGCGGCCGGCTGCTGGTAGCCCGGGGGCGGAGGCGGCGGCGCCTGCTGGCCCTGCTGGTGCAGCACCTCGCCCTGGATGGGCTGGCGGCTGTGCTGGGGCTCGGCCTTTTCCGCGACGTCGTTGTTCTCGTCGATGAGGCCCTTGGTCTCGGCCTTGATGATGCGCAGCGACCGGCCCAGGGACCGGGCCGCGTCCGGAAGTCGCTTCGCGCCGAACAGCAGCACGAGGACGACCACGAAGATGGCTATGTGCCAGGGCTTGAGGGCACCCATGGGGAACTCCAGTCGGTCGGATCAGTTGTGCGGGGTCCATCGTACGTGTCAATTCTTGGGAATCGGCCCGGCGGGACCCCACCGGTTTCTCTCGATCCCGCGAAGCTACCTCGCGTCCGCAAGGCCGGTAAAGGCTACCTACGTTCCGATCTAGCGGCTATTGCGGCGATTTTTCCCTCGAGTTCAGCCACGGTTTGCTCGAGAACGACGGCCTTCTCCTGAAGTTTCATCGCCTCGGTCTGCCGGCGTTGCAGCTTGAGCACGGCCCGGTGCAGCGCGCCCAGCCGGCCGGCGAGCGGCGCGGCCGCCGCCACCAGAATGATCAGAGCGACCACGACCACGGCGATCCAGACCCAGAGCAGCACGGCGCCCACCCTACCGGCCCGGCGCGCTGTACCTGTCGAGCGCCGCCGTGGCCTGCGCCCGGATCCGCTCCAGCAGTTCCGGCGGGCCGACCACGGTCACGTCCGGCCGGCCGAGCAGCAGCCGTTGCGCCCAGCCCAGGTCGGTGACCCGCATGGTCACCACCCACTCGTCGCCGTCCCGGCGGATGTCCTCGACCGGGTAGTACTCGGCGATCCACCGGCTGCCCCGGCCCACCCGCACGGTCACCAGCGGCAGGTCGGGCGTGGGGTGGAAGACGCCGGTGCTGACGTCGTGCGGCACCGCCTCGTCCGGCGGCGCGGCCGGCTCGTCCAGCTCGGTGAAGGCGTCGATCCGGTCGACCCGGAACATCCGGGTGGCCTCGGCCCGCCGGCACCAGGCCTCCAGGTAGGCCCGGCCCTCGACCATGAGCACCCGCATCGGGTCGACGACCCGCTCGGTGGTCTCGTCCCGGGCCGCCGTGTAGTACGTGATCCGCAGCGCGTGGCGCCCCTCGACCGCGGCCCGGATCCGGTCCAGCCGCTCGGCGTTGGCCGGCAGCTTCACCGCGACCGGCGCGTCGGCCAGGTCGCCGGCCGCATTCTCGATCTTGGCGAGGGCCCGCTCGATCACGTCCCGGGTGCCGGTGCCGGGCGTCTCGGCCAGCATCCGCAGCGCCACCACCAGGGCGAGCGCCTCGTCCGGGGTGAGCCGCAGCGGCCGGTCGATGCCCGCGTCGTGGCTGATCGTCACCCGGTCGCCGTCGAGCGCCATGTCGATCAGGTCGCCCGGTCCGTACCCGGGCAGCCCGCACACCCAGAGCAGCTCCAGGTCCTCGCGCAGCTGGCGCTCGGTCACGCCCTGGTCGGCGGCCGCCTCGGCGACCAGAATGCCGGGCCGCGCCAGCAGGTACGGCACGAGGTTGAGCAGCCGCCCGAGGCGATCCACGGAGGGCTTGGGTGCGGTCACGCTGAGCCTCCTCGGGCATGCCCTCCTGGCCCTATGCCCGCTCCGCTCGCGCCGGTGCAGTCGGTCATGCTGAATCTCCTCGGGCATGCCCTCCTGGCCCTATGCCCGCTCCGCTCGCGCCGGTGCAGTCGGTCATGCTGCCACCACCCCGTCGTGGCGGGCCATGACCTCCTTGAGCTGCTGGATGACCGCCTCGCGGACCTCCGGCGGGCCGTCCGCGCGCACGTCCGGCCCGTACCCGACGATCGCGCCGGCCAGCTGCTCCGCGTCCGCGTACGGGATCACCAGTTTGTCGCCGTCCGGACCCGGCAGCGTCTCGGACGCCCAGCGGCGCAGCCCCGCGGCCCGGCCGGGCCGGACCGTCACGGTGGCCCGCCCGGTGCGCGGCACCGGGCCGTCGAAGCCGGCCACGTGGCTGATCAGGTCGACCTTGGCGGGCGGCACGAACGCGTCGGGCCGGCCCACCGGGCGCACGCTGCCGACGATGCGGGACAGCCGGAAGCAGCGGGTGGCGTCCCGGTCGCGGTCGTGACCCACCACATACCACCGGCCGCGCCAGCACACCACGCCCCACGGTTCGAGCCGGCGGATGGCGGGCTCGTCGACCTCGGGCACCCGGTAGCTGAACGTGACCGCGCGCCGGTCGCGGGCGGCCGTGGTGAGCGGCGCGAACGCCGGGTCGACGGTGACCACCGGCTCCACCCCGAGGGTCGCCTGCGGGTCCACCTCGACGCCGGCCGCACGCAGCTTGGCCAGGCCGGACGACGCGGCCGCGGCCAGGCCGGCGTGCTGCCAGAGACGGGCCGCGATGCCGACCGCGGCGGCCTCGTCCGGCTCCAGGATGATGTCCGGCAGTGCGTACTCTCGGTGCGCGATGCGGTAGCCCGGCTCGTTGTCGAAGACGCTCGCGGTACCGGTCTCGAGGGGCACGCCCAGCTCGCGCAACTCGGCCTTGTCGCGTTCGAACTTGCGCTGGAACGCCTCGTGGTCGCGCGGGTCCTCGGGGTCGTGCTCGTAACCGGGCACGGTCGCGGCGATCTGCGCGGCGGTCAGGAACCGTCGCGTGGACAGCAGGCAGATCACCAGATTGACCAGGCGTTCGGTGCGGGTCCGCGACACAGCAGGCAACGCTAGCAGCCGATCGGGCCGGACGGTTATTCGTGACCGGCCGGGGGACGACACCCGACACCCGGGCCCGCCGGGCGCCACCACCCCGGCGGCGGCGTCGAGTAACCTCGCCGCTCATGGTGCGGTGGCGGTCCGGGACGGTGCTGGCGGTTCGGCGACGGTGGCACGGGGCGGCCGAGGTGGAGGTCCGCACCGGCGACGGCGACCTGCGTGCGCTCGCCTACCCGGCGCTGGTCGGCGACCCTGAACCGGGCGACCGGGTGCTGCTCAACGTGGGCGCCCTCGTGATGGGCCTCGGCACCGGCGGATACGCGCTGGTGGTGGCGCTGCCCGACCGGCTGCCCGCGGACCCGCTGGCGGACGGCACCACCCGCGACGCCGGCCACCTGGTCAAGGCCCGCTACACCCCGCTGCAGGCGATCCGGCTGGGCGTCGACGAGGAGGCCTCGCCGCACCGCGCGGTGCTGGAGTCGGCCACCTCGCTGGACGGCATGCCGGTGGTCACCGCCGACCTGCACTCGGCGTTGCCGGCGATCCTGGCCGGGGTCCGCGCCGACCGGCCGGACTGCCGGGTGGCGTACGTGATGACCGACGGTGGCGCGCTGCCGGCCTGGTTCTCCCGCACGCTCGACGGGCTCCGCGGTCACCTGGCCGGCACGATCACCACCGGTCAGGCGTTCGGCGGCGACCTGGAGGCGAGCACCGTGCACACCGGGCTGCTGGCCGCCCGGCACGTGCTCGGTGCGGACGTGACCGTGGTGGCGCAGGGGCCTGGCAACCTGGGCACCGGCACCACCTGGGGGTTCTCCGGGGTGGCCCTGGGCGAGGCGGTCAACGCGATCGGCACGCTGGGCGGGCGGCCGGTCGGGTCGCTGCGCATCTCGGACGGGGACGGCCGGCCCCGGCACCGCGGCGTCTCCCATCACAGCCTCACCGCGTACGGGAGAGTGGCCCTGCTCCGCGCGGACCTGCCGGTGCCGGACGGCCTCGAGCCGCACCTGGCTCGCGAGATCGACGCGGCGCTCGCGCCGCTGGCCGAGCGGCACCATCTGGTGCGGGTGCCGACCGGCGGCCTGGACCGGGCGCTGCGCGAGAGCCCGGTCGGCCTGTCCACCATGGGGCGCGGGCTCGACCAGGACCACGCCTACTTCCTGGCCGCCGCGGCCGCCGGACGGCACGCGGCCGCGCTGCTCAGCCCAGCTTGCGCACCAGGGTGACGCCGTCGCGCACCGGCAGCATCACCGACTCGACCCGGGCGTCGGCCACGATCGCGGCGTTGAGCCGGCTGACCACCACGTCGGAGTCGCGGACGGGGTTGAGCACGTTGCCGTCGCGCAGCACGTTGTCGAGGACCAGCAGGCCCCCGGGGCGCAGTCGCGGTACCAGCTCGGCGTAGTACTCCGGGTATTCGCTCTTGTCGGCGTCCAGGAAAGCGAAGTCGATCTCCGACTCGGCGGGCAGCTGCCGCAGCGAGTCGACGGCGGGGCCGAGCCGCAGCTCGATCAGCTCGTCGACCGCGGCCCGCGCCCAGTACCTGCGGGCCACCGCGGTGTATTCCTCGGACACGTCCAGGGCCAGCAGCCGGCCGTCCTTGGGCAGTCCGCGGGCGATGCAGATGGACGAGTATCCGGTGAACACGCCGACCTCGACCGCGTACGACGCCCCGGTGAGCCGGACCAGCATGGTGAGCAGCTGGCCCTCGTCGTGCGTGATCTGCATCCCGGCCGCCTGCGGGAAGACCGCCACGGTTTCCGCCGCCAGGTCGCGCAGGAGGTCGTCGGCGGGCGAGCTGTGCGCCAGCACGTAGTCGTTGATCTCGGGACGAACGATGTCTGCCATGCGCATTACGGTTTCACATGCTCGCGATCAGCCGCTCCACGCGCTCGTCGTACGCTCGGAACGGGTCCTTGCACAGCACCGTGCGCTGGGCCTGGTCGTTGAGCTTGAGATGCACCCAGTCGACGGTGAAGTCACGCCGTTTCTCCTGCGCGTGCTTGATGAACTCGCCGCGCAGCCGGGCCCGGGTGGTCTGCGGCGGCGTCTCCTTGCACTCGAAGATCTCCAGGTCGTTGGTGATCCGGTCGACCTGCTTGCGACGCTCCATCAGCGCGTACAGGCCGCGGCCCCGGCGGACGTCGTGGTAGGCCAGATCGAGCTGGGCGATCCGCGGGTGGCTCATCGGGATCTCGTGCTTGGTCTGGTACCGCTCGATCAGCTTGTACTTCGAGACCCAGTCGATCTCGCGGGACACCGGGTCGAGGTCACCGCTCTCGATCGCGTTGAGCACCCGGCCCCACAGCTCGACCACCCGCTTGGCGGTCTGGTCGCCGCCCCGCCGCTCGACGAACTCGGTGGCCTTGGCCAGGTATTCCTGCTGGATCTCGAGGGCGCTGACCTCTTTGTTGTTGGCCAGGCGGATCTTGCGGCGGCCGGTGACGTCGTGGCTGACCTCGCGGATCGCCCGGATCGGGTTTTCCAGCGTGAGGTCGCGCATCACCACGCCCGCCTCGATCATGCGGAGCACGATGTCGGCGCTGCCCACCTTGAGCAGGGTGGTGACCTCGTTCATGTTCGAGTCGCCGACGATCACGTGCAGCCGGCGATAACGCTCGGCGTCCGCGTGCGGCTCGTCCCGGGTGTTGATGATCGGCCGGGACCGGGTGGTGGCGCTGGAGACGCCCTCCCAGATGTGCTCGGCGCGCTGGGACAGGCAGAACACCGCACCGCGGGGGGTCTGCAGCACCTTGCCGGCGCCGCAGATCAACTGCCGGGTGACCAGGAACGGGATCAGGACGTCGGCGAGCCGGCCGAACTCACCGTGCCGCGAGACCAGGTAGTTCTCGTGGCAGCCGTACGAGTTGCCGGCCGAGTCGGTGTTGTTCTTGAAGAGGTAGATCTCGCCCGCGATCCCCTCGTCGTGCAGCCGTTTCTCGGCGTCGACCAGGAGACCCTCCAGGATCCGCTCGCCGGCCCGGTCGTGGGCGACCAGGTCGGTGACGGAGTCGCACTCGGGGGTCGCGTACTCAGGATGGGAACCGACGTCGAGGTAGAGACGGGCACCGTTGCGGAGGAAAACGTTGCTGCTGCGCCCCCAGGACACCACTCGGCGGAACAGGTAGCGGGCCACCTCGTCCGGCGACAGCCGCCGCTGCCCCCGATAAGTACACGTGACGCCGTACTCGGTCTCGAGGCCGAAAATTCGCCGTTCCATGACGAAACACTAGCCTCATCGGGCATCCATTGGCAGTCACCACTCGCGCATTCCCGGGTACTGACCGCAGTTGCTGATCACCGGATCGGGTCTGCGGCGCGAACTGGCAGATAAACTGCCGGTGCGATGAACCTCTTGGTCACCGGTGGCGCCGGCTTCATCGGCTCACATTTCGTGCGAGCACTGCTCTCGAACCGGTTGCCGGGCCTCGAGGGCTCCTCGGTCACTGTCCTCGACCGGGTCGCAGAGCCGGAAAACCTGGCCGGCCTGGACGGCTTCCGGTACGTGTCCGCCGACATCGGCGACGCGCCGTCGGTCGGATCGGCCGTCTACGACCAGGACGTGATCGTGCACTTCGCGGCGGCCGAGCAGGCCGAGTCCGGCGACTTCGCGGCCACCAACATGATGGGCACCCAGGTGCTGCTGTGGGCCGCGCTGCGCCACCGGGTGCCGCGCTTCGTGCAGGTGTCCACGGCCGAGGTGTACGGGTCGATCGACGACGGCGCCTGGACCGAGAACGCGCCGGCCGCACCCATCACGCCGTACGCGGCCAGCAAGGCGGGCGCCGACCAGATGGCCCTCACCTACCACGAGAGCCACGGCCTGCCGGTCATGGTGGTCCGGGCGACCGCCACCTACGGCAGTCACCAGCACCCCTCGAACCCGGTCCCCCGCCTCATCACGAGCGCGCTGGACGACCGGCCGGTGGAGGTGCCGGACAACGGCCGGGTGCGCGACTGGCTGCACGTCGAGGACCACTGCCGGGCGCTGGGCCTGGTGGTGGCCGGTGGCCGGGCCGGCGAGATCTACCACGTCGGCGGCAGCCTCGAACTCGCCCACCACGACCTCGCCGAACTGGTGCTCGACGAGTGCGGCACCGGCTGGAGCCGGGTGGTCGCGGTCGCCGAGGACGAGACCGGCGACGAGCGGCAGGTCCTCGACGACTTCAAGATCCGGCATGAGCTGGGCTGGCGCCCCCAGGTGGAGTTCACCAGCGGCCTGGCCGACACGGTCGACTGGTACCGCAAGAACTCCGGCTGGTGGCGCCCCCTGCTCGGCTAGTCCTTGTCGTCCTTGGGCTTGTCGTCCTTGGGCTTGGCGTCCTTGGGCTGCGCGTCCTTGGGCTGCGCGTCCTTGCCCTCGGCGTCCTCCGACGCGGCCGAGACGGTCGGCTTGTCCTCGGCCGGGCTGGGCGGGGCCGCGTCCACGCCGCCGAGGTCCTTGTCGGGCACGTCGTGGTCACCGCTGAGCAGCGTGGTCAGCGCCGCGTCGGCGAGCCGCCGGAAGGTCCGGCCCCTCCGCCGCCGGTCGAGCACTGCCACCTCGAGCTGCTTGGGGCCGAGCTGCCGCGCCTGCCCGTTCTCGCCGCCCACGCTGCCCAGCGCCTCGGCGGCCAGCGCCAGCGCGGTGGTCAGGTCGGCCGCGGTGTCGTGGCGCTCGCGCAGCACGTTCGAAATGGCCTCGGCCTGCCCGCCCATCGCCATGAAGCCGGGCTCGTCCATCACCGAACCGTCGTACGTGACCCGGTACAGCTCGTCGGCCTCCGGCGTGGCACCGACCTCCGCGATGCAGATCTCCACCTCGTACGGCTTCTGCGTCTCGGAGAAGATCGCACCCAGCGTCTGGGTGTAGGCGCTGGCCAGCCCGCGCCCGGTGACGTCGCGCCGGTCGTAGCTGTAGCCGTTCAGGTCGGCCATCCGCACGCCGGCCCGGCGCAGGCTCTCGAACTCGTTGTACCGGCCCACGGCCGCGAAGCCGATCCGGTCGTAGATCTCACTGATCTTGCGCAGCGTCGTGATGTTCTCGGCGACCATCAGGATGCCGCCCTCGTACGTCAGGACCACGGCGGAGCGGCCGCGGGCGATGCCCTTGCGGGCGTATTCCGAGCGGTCCCGCTGCACCTGCTCGGGTGATGCGTAGAACTGCATGGCCACGGGTGGCTACTCCCTTTCGTCCCTGGTGAAGTCGGCTCGGGTGCAGCGGGGACTAGCCGCCCGGGTTTTCCATCCGGCCGCGGACGACCTCCTCGGCCACCGCCGCGGTCTCCTCCTCGGTCAGGCGGTGAGTGCCCTGCGCCGTGGCTGTCATCACCACCGGATAGATCTTGCGGGTGAGGTCGGGGCCGCCGGTCGCGGTGTCGTCGTCGGCCGCGTCGTAGAGCGCCTCGACGGCCAGCCGGACCGCGTCGCCGGTGCTGACCCCGGCGCGGTATTTCTTTTTCAGCGCGGACTTGGCGAACAGCGAGCCCGAGCCGATCGAGTCGTAACCCGTCTCCTCGTAGAGGCCGCCGGCCACGTCGAAGCTGAAGATCCGCCCGGCCCGGGCCGGGTCGGCCGGCGCCAGGTCGAAGCCCGCGAACAGCGGCACCACCGCGAGCCCCTGCATGGCCGCGCCCAGGTTGCCGCGGACCATGCCGGCCAGCCGGTTGGCCTTGCCGTCCAGGGAGAGCATGATGCCCTCGATCTTTTCGTAGTGCTCCAGCTCCACCTGGAACAGCCGCATCAGCTCGATGCCGATGCCGGCCGTGCCGGCGATGCCGATCAGCGAGTAGCTGTCGGCGGGGTGCACCTTTTCGATGTCCCGGCTGGCGATCAGGTTGCCCATGGTGGCCCGGCGGTCGCCGGCCATCACCACGCCCTCGGCGGTCGAGATCGCCACGATCGTGGTGGCGTGCGGCGCGATCTCACCGGCCGCGAGACCCGGCGGCAACGGCCGCCGCCCCGGCAGCAGGTCGGGGGCCGCCTGGTTGAGGAACTGCGTGAAGGAGGACGTCCCCGAGTTGGTGTAGACATCCGGCAGCCGCCCGGATGGATCAAAGTCCTTTGCCACGTGGTTCCTTTCAGATACGTGATCTGCCGCCGCGCCGGCCCGCGTGGCGCCGGTGCGGTTGAAGAACAATATCCCGCACGCTCCACCGGTGCGATGATCGTGATCGACGTGTTGGGAGCGCCACCCACGACCAGGAACCAGCCTGCCGGAAGTGCCGCTACCGGGGCGGACAATGCCACGATGGCCGGCCGCGTCGCCGCGTCCGGCCATCGGAACTCCGCCGGTTCAGTTACCGAATTCGGCTATGGGCGTAACTCCGCGTCCCACCACCTGAATCGGACAATCAGCTCACTCGCCGCCCTTTTGGACGTATCCTCGGACGAACTCCTCGGCGTTCTCCTCCAGTACCGAGTCGATCTCGTCGAGCAGATCGTCGACGTCCTCGGTCAGCTCCGCGTGCCGCTCGGCTACCTCCGGGTTTGCCTCAACGGTGACGTCGTCGATCTCCTGGTCGTTCCGGCCCTTGCCGGACTGCGACTGGCCGCCGGTGTCTCGGGTTGCCATCGGTGTCCCCCTTCTCACGTCACCCCTGTACGGGCCCGAAGTCCGCACAACATCGGGATGGGAAAAACCTACCTCGCTGGTACGACAAAACCCGCTGCCGGTCCGGGTGTTTTCTCAGCGGCTCGTGATGACCTCGAGCAGGTCCTTCGCACTCTCACACTTGTCGAACAGGGCACCGACGTGCTTCTTGGTGCCGCGCTCCGGTTCCATCATCGGCACCCGGACGAGCGACTCCCGGCCCACGTCGAAGATGACCGAGTCCCAGCTGGCCGCGACCACTTCGGACGCGTACTGGGCCAGGCAGCGGCCGCGGAAGTAGGCCCGGGTGTCCTCCGGCGGCTCGTACATGGCCTTCTCGGTGGCGGCGTCGTCGAGCAGCGTCTTCATCGAGCCGCGGGCCACCAGGCGGTGATAGAGGCCCTTCTCCGGGCGCACGTCGGCGTACTGCAGGTCGACCAGTTGGAGCTTGGGCGACGACCAGCCCAGGTCCTCCCGCTCCCGGTAGCCGTCGAGCAGGCGCAGCTTGGCCACCCAGTCCAGGGTGTCCGAGCAGAGCATCGGGTCGCGGCCCAGCTTGTCGAGGATGTCCTCCCAGCGGGCCAGGACGTCGGTGGTCTGCTCGTCGCCGTCGTCGCCGTAGCGCTCGGCCACGAACGCGGCAGCGCGCTCGTAGTAGGCCCACTGGAGGTCGAGCGCGGTCAGCCGGCGCCCGTCGCGCAGCCGGATCAGGTGCTTGAGGGCGGGGTCGTGGCTGACCGCCTTGAGCTCGCTGACCGGGTCGGCGATGCCCAGTTCGCCGGTGAACACCTTCTCCTCGATCATCGCGAGCACCAGCGACGTCGTACCCATCTTGAGATAGCTGGCGATCTCGGACAGGTTGGCGTCGCCGATGATCACGTGCAGCCGGCGGTATTTGTCGGCATCGGCGTGCGGCTCGTCGCGGGTGTTGATGATCGGCCGCTTCAGCGTCGTCTCGAGACCGACCTCGACCTCGAAGAAGTCGGCGCGCGACGAGATCTGGAAGCCGGCGCCGGAGCCGTCCTGCCCCAGGCCCACCCGGCCGACGCCGCAGAAGATCTGCCGGGTGACGAAGAACGGGGTGAGGTGGGCCACGATGTCGGCGAACGGGGTCTGCCGGCGCATCAGGTAGTTCTCGTGCGAGCCGTACGACGCGCCCTTGTTGTCGGTGTTGTTCTTGTAGAGCTGGATCCGGTGGGTGCCCGGGATGGTGGCGGCGCGGCGGGAAGCCTCGGCCATCACGCGCTCGCCCGCTTTGTCCCACTTCACGACATCGAGCGGATTGGTGCACTCGGGGGTGCTGTATTCCGGGTGGGCGTGGTCGACGTAGAGCCGAGCACCGTTGGTCAGTATCACGTTCGCGAGACCGAGGTCCTCGTCGGCGAGGGCGTCGGCCGGGTCGTAGGCGGCTCCGGAATAGGTGAAGCCGCGCGCGTCCCGCAGCGGCGACTCCTCCTCGTAGTCCCAGCGGGCACGGCCACCGCGAGTCAGCTCCGGCCGCGCTCCATAGGCGTTGACCACCTGGGACGAGGTGACCATCGGGTTGGCTCCGGGCTGCCCGGGAACCGAAATCCCATACTCGACCTCGGTGCCCATAATCCGCCGAACACTCATGCGACCACCCTGTCCGCCACGATGCCCTCGCTGCTCATGTATCGAGCCTAGACGCTCTGGCGTTCGTTCTGCCCCCGCCCCGTGCCCGGCGATGCACGCTGGGTGGCGAACACCGGCGTCCGAGGCGGGCGCGGCTCGAGGCGGGCGGTCAGCCGCCGGCCGAGTGCCTGGCCCGGCAATTCCACCATGCGGTACGCGAGCCAGGCGACAACGATCACCACGACGAGGTACGCGAACCCGACGAGTACCCGCACCGCCCCCGGCCGGGTCCCGAGATCTGGGACGACCCGGGGAAGCAGGAACAGCACGATCACATGCAGCAGATACAGCGAGTAGCTGATCTGACCCAGCCAGGTGAGCGCCGCCGGGACCGTGCGGGATTTGCACGCGTACGCCACGGCGAAGGTGATCGCGACCGCCGCGGTGTTGGCGAGCCACACCCGTACGGCCGCACCGGAACCCAGATGTGTCCAATGCGCACCCACCACGCCGAGCCCGACCACGGACAGCGAAATCGCCGCTGAGCGGCGGCCGATCTGGCCGTGCTGCGCGCGATAGACCACGGTGCCGGCGAACATGACGGCGAGCAGCAGCAGGCCCTGCCAGGACGCGATGACGGTGCTGTCCCGGGTGGCGTGCCCGTTGAGCGCGGGCAGCAGGACCATCGCGATGCCGCCGGCGCCGGCCACGAGGACCATCCGGCCTTTCTGGTACGCGGGGTCTGTCAGGTACGCGAGCAGACCGAGCCCCACCAGCACCACCAGGACGGCGGCGGTCACCCGGCGCTCGGCAACGGTGCCGCCCAGCAGATCGTTCGGCAGGGCCGGCCCGAGCAGCAGCGCAACCAGCGCGAGACCGGACGCCCACCACGCGCTCCAGCGGTGCAGCCGCCACGCGAAAAGTCCGGCAACGATCAGATAGAACGTCATCTCGTAGGCGAGCGTCCAGAACACCCGCAGGGCGCCGCGCTGGCCGAGCAGGTCGGGCAGCATCGTGACATGCGCCAGCACGCCGGTGACCGTCTCCTGGCGCAGACCGGCCGGCCAGCGCAGCCAGCCGAACGCGCAGACCAGGGCGAACAGCGCGATGGCGGCGAGGTAGGCCGGGTAGATCCGGCAGAGCCGCCCGATCCAGAACCGGCGCAGGCTGCCGTGCCGCTCCAGCGACATCGGGATGACGTAGCCACTGACCAGGAAGAACAGCAGCACGCCGTACTTGCCCAGGTCGATGTGCCGCATCACCGCGAGGTGGCGTTCGGTGCCGATCACCTGCGGGCTCAGGTGGAAGCAGACGACCACGAGGGCCGCGTATCCGCGCAGAGCATCGAGCCAGCCAAGCCTCATGCCCGGTGCAACGACAACGCGGGCGGAAGGGTGATCCCTCCGCCCGCGCCGCCCTGAGCTTTACCGGCACTGAGCTTTACCGGTACTGGGCTTTACCGGTACTGGGCTTTACCGGTACTGGGCCTTACAGGTACTGGCCGGTGTTCGTGGCCGTCTCGATGGAGCGTCCCGCCTCGGCACCCTTGCCGCCGGAGACCAGGGTGCGGATGTAGACGATCCGCTCGCCCTTCTTGCCCGAGATGCGGGCCCAGTCGTCCGGGTTGGTGGTGTTCGGCAGGTCCTCGTTCTCGCGGAACTCGTCGACGCAGCTGTCCAGCAGGTGCTGGAGGCGCAGCCCCTTCTTGCCCGAGGTGAGGAACTCCTTGATCGCCATCTTCTTGCCGCGGTCCACGATGTTCTGGATCATCGCGCCCGAGTTGAAGTCCTTGAAGTACAGGACCTCCTTGTCACCGTTGGCGTAAGTGACCTCGAGGAAGCGGTTTTCCTCGGACTCCGTGTACATCCGCAGGACGACCGCCTCGATCATCGCGGCCACCGTGACGTCCCGGTCGTTGCCGTGCTCGGCCAGGTCGTCGCCGGACAGCGGCAGGCCGGCCAGGATGTACTTGGCGAAGATGTCCTTGGCCGCCTCGGCGTCCGGACGCTCGATCTTGATCTTCACGTCGAGCCGGCCGGGGCGCAGGATCGCCGGGTCGATCATGTCTTCCCGGTTCGAGGCGCCGATCACGATCACGTTTTCCAGGCCCTCGACACCGTCGATCTCGCTGAGCAGCTGGGGAACGATGGTGTTCTCCACGTCGCTCGAGACGCCGGAGCCACGGGTCCGGAAGATCGAGTCCATCTCGTCGAAGAACACGATGACCGGCGTGCCCTCGCTGGCCTTCTCGCGGGCCCGCTGGAAGACCAGCCGGATGTGCCGCTCGGTCTCGCCGACGTACTTGTTGAGCAGCTCGGGACCCTTGATGTTGAGGAAGTAGCTGGTGTGCTTCTCCTCACCGCGCCGCTCGGCGATCTTTTTGGCCAGCGAGTTGGCCACCGCCTTGGCGATCAGGGTCTTACCGCAGCCGGGTGGGCCGTAGAGCAGGATGCCCTTCGGCGGCCGCAGCTGGTGTTCCCGGAACAGGTCGGCGTGCAGGAAGGGCAGCTCGACCGCGTCGCGGATCTGCTCGATCTGGGAGTGCAGGCCGCCGATGTCGCCGTAGTCGACGTCCGGGACCTCCTCCAGCACGAGCTCCTCGACCTCGCTCTTCGGGATCCGCTCGTACGCGTACGCCGAGCGGGGCTCGATCATCAGCGAGTCGCCGGCCCGCAGCGCGGAGACCTGCAGCGAGTCGGCCAGGAAGACGATCCGCTCCTCGTCGGCGTGCGAGACGACCAGGGCCCGGTCACCGGGCTCGCCGCCGGGGCCGCTGAGCACCTCCTTGAGCAGGACCACCTCGCCACTGCGCTCGAAGCCGAAGGCGTCGACCACGTTCAGCGCGTCGTTGAGCAGGACTTCCTGCCCGCGCTTGAGCTCCTCGGTCTCCAGCGACGGGGAGACCGCCACCCGGAGCTTGCGACCTCCGGTGAAGACATCCACCGTGCCGTCCTCGTGCGCGGCGAGGAACACGCCGTAGCCGCTGGGCGGCTGGGCGAGCCGGTCAATCTCTTCCTTGAGAGTGACGATCTGTGCCCGGGCTTCCTTCAGGGTCGCCACGAGCCGGTCGTTGTTCTCGGTCACTCGGGCCAGCTGCGCCTGCGTTGCCGCAAGCCGTTCCTCGAGCTGCCGGACGTGCCGTGGGCTCTCGGTCAACTTACGCCGAACCAGGGCTAGTTCCTCCTGCAGGAACGCGACCTGGCTGGAGAGATCGTTGGCCTCTTTCTCCCAACGTGCGGCGCGTGAGTCCGCCTCGTCGTTACGTGCCACGTCCCACCTCCCCGGGGGCTCGAACGTCTTGCGATAACACTAGCTGCTGCGGGCCGGATTTCGACCCATGCAACACCCTCGTCACTGAGTCTTGATCCATTCGGCCAGTGCCCGCAAGTTGGTTGTCGGAGGCTTCCGGTACCGTCGGATGGGGCCATTTCTGGGAGGTGCGGAGTGTCGGCGCAGACCGGTACGGACGAACTGCGGGTCTGGGTGGATCAGGACCTGTGCACCGGTGACGGACTCTGCGTGCAGTACGCACCCGAGGTGTTCGAGTTCGACATCGACGGCCTCGCGTACGTCAAGGACAGCAGCGGTGAGCTGCTGCAATCCCCCGGCGTGCGCACCGACGTCCCGGGCCACCTGCGGCTCGAGGTGATCGACGCGGCCAAGGAGTGCCCGGGCGACTGCATCCACGTGGTCCGGTCGTCGGACGACGTCGAGGTGGCCGGACCGGACGCCGCCTGACAAATTTCCCGCGAGCGCCGTTGTCGGGTGGAACACCTCACGCGAGCGCACTCAAAACGCGGAAAATGTCACAGCGTGGGTCGTCCCACCAACGATGCAACCACCCGGGAGAACTCCTCCAGCCGGGCGATCTGCCCCGGGCCGCCGTCGTCCAGCGTCTTGCCGAAGCGCAGCGCGTCGTGCCGCAGCGCGGTGCGGCCCTCGCCCTCGTCCATCCCGGGCGGCGGCACCGCGTCGTCGATCGAGCTGAGCAGCAGGTAGACGTCGATGCTGTCGACCCGCGCCTGCCCGTTCGAGGTGCGGGTCAGCCGGCGCCGGCAGCCCACCTCGGTGACCGTGGACAGCGGCACCACCCGCAACGACGACGTCATCGAGCCCACCGGCCCGTCGCCGGGCGCCACGTCCTCGCCGTGCCACAGCACCAGCCGGCTGCCGTCGCAGATGACGACCTCCTGCCAGACGCCGTTCACCTCGTTGACGAAGCGCTCCAGCGTGAAGCACAGCACCGAGGCACCGCGCAGCACCCCGAACAGCGCGTCCAGCGCCACCTCGGGATCGCGCAGATAGGCCCGTGCGGCCGAGTCGAGGTCCTGGTAAGGCGACCAGTCCGGGAAGACAGCCGGCATCTCGTTGCTGCCGCCGAACGGCGGAGAACTCATTGCGCCCACCCGATCCTCCGTTCGCTTCCTGCCGCCATTGGAAGCTACCCGAGGAGGACCCCCGGAGTCACATCCCCGAGTGGGTGCATCGTCATCGATCCAATTCGGCTACTTCCGCCTCATTTGCGGCGGCTGCGGCGAGTGCCGCTTGCGCGGCGCGGCGCAACGCGTACGCCTCAGCGCCTTTGCTCGGTTTGCGCCGCCGCGGCGGGGCCGTGACCCCCGGCGCCAGCTTGCGGGCCGAGACCAGAAATGCGGTGTGCGCCACCATCCGGTGGTCGGGCCGGACCGCCAGTCCCTCGGCGTGCCAGTCCCGGACCAGCGACTCCCAGGCCCGCGGCTCGGTCCAGCCGCCGCGCTCGCGCAGCGCCTCCACCAACTCGGACAACTGGGGCGTGGTGGCCACGTATCCGATGAACACCCCACCGGGCACGAGGGCACGCTCGACCATGTCGAGCGCCTCCCACGGGGTCAGCATGTCCAGGATGATCCGGTCGAAGCCGGTCTCGGCGTTGCCTGCCACGTCGCCGTGGTGCAGGTGCCATGCCGGGTGCGGGCCGCCGAAGAACGCCTCGACGTTCTTGCGGGCGATCGCCGCGAAGTCGTCGCGCAACTCGAACGAGTGCAACTCGCCGCCGCTGCCCACGGCCCGCAGCAGCGAACACGACAGCGCGCCCGAGCCGGCGCCCGCCTCGAGCACCTTGGCGCCCGGGAAGATGTCACCCATCGCGACGATCTGGGCCGCGTCCTTCGGATAGATCACCTGGGCGCCGCGCGGCATGCTCAGCACATAGTCGCTGAGCAGCGGGCGCAGCGCGAGATAGGCGGTGCCGCCCGCGGAGGTGACGACGCTGCCCTCGGGCAGCCCGATCAGTCCGTCGTGGTCGAGGGCGCCGCGGTGGGTGTGGTACGACTTGCCCGGCTCGAGCACGATCGTGTGCATCCGCCCCTTGGGGTCGGTGAGCTGGACGCGGTCACCCGCCCGGAACGGCCCGCGGTGGGCGGGCAGCGAGTCGTCGACGACGGTGGCAGGCGTACTGGTCACTGGTTTCTTTTCTCTCAAAGCTCGGCTAACGGGGGCGCTGCACCGGACGCTGCCGGCGCGGCTCGAGGACCTCGGCGACGTCGCCGACGCGGAGCACGCCGACCACATCCTCGCCCGAGGTCACCACATACTGCCCGGCCGGGTGGGCCTGCAACGCGCGGACCACCTGCTCGCCGGTCAGCCCGAGGGAGAGCACGGGCACCGCGTCGCGGGACCGGGCCACGGTGTCCACGGCCACCCACGGGCGCCGGTCGACCGGAACCCGCTCGGCGGCCACCGGGTCGACCAGTGCGGTGAGATTACCGGCCGAGTCCGACACGGCGAGCACCACGTTCGGCCGCGGGTCCTCGGCGCGGCGGCGCTGCGCCTCACCCAGCGGGGTGCCGGCCGGCACGGTCAGCATCGGCCGGGTCAGCCGGCGCAGGTCGACCAGCGGGAAGCGGCGGGTCATCCGGGCCAGCCGGATCGACTGCCCGGCGCCCTGCCACAGCGTGAACACGACGAGCAGCACGAACAGAAGTCCGAAAAGGGTCAGGTGCTCCAGCCGGTAGAGCCAGAGCGCCACCATCGCGGTCACGAACGCCAGCACCCGGCCCGCCCAGGCGGCCACCTCGGTGGCCGCGTTCCGGTCCCGGAGCAGTGCCCACAGCCCCGCGCGCAACGCCCGGCCACCGTCCAGGGGAAGGCCCGGCAGCACGTTGAACAGCGCCACCAGGATGTTGCTGGCGGCCAGCTGAAACGCGATCTGGCCGGCCATGGTGCGGTCCGGCAGCGCCAGGTAGGCAGCGGTCGAGAGCCCGCCGAGCACCAGCGAGACGGCCGGTCCGGCCAGGCTGACCAGGGCGTCCACCCGCGGCGTCGGTGCGTCCCGATCCATTTCGGTCCAGCCGCCGAGCAGCTCGAGCGTGATCCCGCGAACCCCGATCCCGAATCGGCGGGCGGTCAGCGCGTGCCCCAGTTCGTGCAACAGCACCGAGCCCAGCAGGCAAACCACAAAACCAAGGCCGACCAGGTACGCGACCGGCTCGGGCAGAGTGAGCTCGGTGCGCACGTAGTTGCCGTAGACGACCGTCACCAGCAGGGCGAGCAGCAGCATCGAGGCGTTGACAAAGATCGGAATGCCCAGCACACGGCCCACCGGCCGGCCCGGTCTGCCGGCGCGGCGCGGCTGCGGCGTGCTCTGCTCCACGCGTCGATGCTACGGAGTCGCCGCCGCGGGGTCGCCACGCCGTTTCGTCGTACCCCTGCCCTAACCTCTCCACCATGACGGCACCGACGGTCACTCCGCTGCCCGGCCCCCCGCTGCCCGGCCCCTCCTTGTCTCCGTCGCGGGCGGCCGACTTCAAGACCTGCCCGCTGCTGTTCCGGTTCCGCACGGTCGACCGCCTGCCCGAGCAGCCCTCCGCCGACCAGGCCCGGGGCACGCTGGTGCACGCCGTGCTGGAGCGCCTGTTCGACCTGCCGGCCGCCGAACGCACCCCCGAGGCGGCCGCGGCCCTGGTGGCGCCGTCCTGGGCCGCCCTGCTGGCCGACGAGCCGTCGCTGGCCGACATCTTCGCGGTCACCGCCCGGCTGTCGGCCGACCCGGCTGTCGCCGCCGCCGAGGCCGACGCCACCGGTCAGGCCGTGCTGCTCGACGCCCCACCCGCCGACGACGCCGCCCGCCTCGCGGCCTTCCTCGGTAGCGCCCGCACGTTGCTCGACGGCTACTTCGCGGTCGAGGACCCGCGCCGCCTCGAGCCCGCCGAGCGCGAGGCCCTGATCTCCGCGACCGTCGACGAGGAGTTGCTGATCCGGGGCTACATCGACCGCCTCGACGTCAGCCCCGCCGGCGACCTGCGCGTGGTCGACTACAAGACCGGCGGCGCGCCGCGCGAGGCGTTCGAGGGCCGTGCCCTGTTCCAGCTGAAGTTCTACGCCCTGGTCCTGTGGCGCACCCGCGGCGTCGTCCCGCGGGTGCTGCGCCTGGTCTATCTCAAGGATGCCGAGGTCTGCGACTACAGCCCCGACGCCGACGAGCTGGAACGCTTCGAGCGCACCCTGGTGGCCCTCTCCCAGGCGATCGAAAAGGCCAAACGCGACCAGGATTTCCGCCCCAAGCCGAGCCGCCTGTGCGGCTGGTGCAACCATCAGGCGCTGTGCCCCGAGTTCGGCGGCACCCCGCCGCCCTACCCCACGGTCGACACCACACCCCTGGAGGCCACTGCCGCCGACGACGATCGCTTAGGGTGACGCCCAGAGTCTGCCGAGCCGAGCGGGGGTAGGGGTGAGCGAGCGTCCGGTACGGGTGCTGCTGGCCGACCCGGCCCCGATGCAGCGCTCCGGCCTGCGGATGGCCCTGGCCGCGGCCGGCATCGTCATCGCCGGCGAGACCGGCGACGGCACCGAGGCGCTCGACCTGGCCCGCCGCCTGCTCCCCGACGTGCTGATCGCCGAGATCGCCCTGCCCCGCCTCGACGGCCTGGCGGTGGCCCACGCCGTGACGGATTCCAGCCTGCCGGTCCGCGTCCTGATCCTGACCGCCCAGGACACCGACGAGGACGTCCTGGCCGCGATCGCCGCCGGCGCGGCCGGCTTCGTGTGCAAGAGCGCCCCACCCGACGAGGTGACCACCGCCGTCCGCGCCGTGGCCACCGGCGGCGCCGTGGTAACCCCCAAAATCCTGGCCCGCATCCTGACCAGAGTGGCCGAGGCACTGCCCGCCCCGGAAACCACCACGACGTCCAAACTGGACGCCCTGACCGACCGCGAACGCGAGGTCCTGATCCACGTGGCCCGAGGCCACTCCAACGCCGAAATAGCCGAGGCCCTACAGGTCAGCGAGACCACCATCAAAACCCACGTCGGCCACGTCCTGACCAAGCTCCGCCTTCGCGACCGCACCCAGGCGGTGGTCCTGGCCTACGAAACAGGCTTGGTAAAGCCCGGCGCCTGACCGGCCCCATCCCACCCC
>NZ_BOMV01000024.1 GCF_016862375.1 Paractinoplanes rishiriensis
AACCGCGCGGTCCCACCGGACCAGCCCACCGGACTGGGCCCACCCAACCGACCCCACCCGGCCCGTCCCACCGAACCCACCGAACCCACCGAACCCACGGAACCCGAGCAATGCCCGAGGCCCCCGCCTTCGTTTCGTTCCTGCTGCCACCCGCCGGTCCTGGAACGCGAGCCAAATGCGCATTGGCCCGTTTTGCCTAGTTCGCGCCAGCCCAAAAGCAACCACCGGCGAGGACAGATCACCCAAATCGCCCTCCTGTCGCCGATCTTGTGGAGTAGCCGTTCGTCAGTGACAGTTCGTCAGTGACCCGAAAGACAAACTCCGCGCTGACCGCCATGACATTTCGGACATCCTAGTCAAAGACGACAGCACAAGACATAGTTAAGCCTGATATATCCGGCTAAGCCGACCGGCCAACCGATCCGTGGGTGGGCGGAAAGAAGGGTGGCGGTCAGCTTCGCGTTCGGTGCGGCCAAGCTACGGCTCGGTCCGCCGGCATGCCCGGGTGCCGACCACCTGGGCCTGCCCGCGCCCCGAAAGGTGGAGCCAACTCGCCGGGGACAGGCCCAGCGCGGGAAAGCGCCAACCAGCGCGGGAAAGCGCCAACCAGCGCGGGAAAGCGCCAACCAGTGCGGGAAAGCGCCACCCAGCGCGGAAAGCGCCAACCCGACACGGGAGCGCCAACCCGCCCAAAACCGTCACCGCCGCGGTGTCGGGCCGCGGCTCCGGGGCCACTCCGGCGGCGTGAACCGGCCCGCCCGCACCTTCTCCGCCAGCAACCGCCGCCTCCTCGCCCGCGCGTCGGTCTCGAGCCCGAACCGCTCCCCCGGCAACATCACGCCACCGCCCGGTCGTCGGCCACGCCGGCCGGGGCCGCGCGGTGGATGCGGATGTGGCCGCTGACCGTGCGCACCCGCAGTTCCAGCTCGACCGGGCCGTCCGCCGGCGGCACGTCGCCCTGCGCCGTCAGGTCGGTGGTGGACCGGCCCGACACTGTGTTCAGGTCCATCCACAGCGCCGACCCGGCCGCGACGCCGACCTGGACGTCGCCGGACACCGTGCGCACGCTCGCCTGGCCGCGCCGGAGCCGGCCTACCTCGATGGTGCCGCTCGCCGAGCCGGCCCGCAGCGAACCACCGACCGCGTCGAGGCGGATCCGGCCGCTGGCGGTCTCCACGGTGACGTCACCCGTGACGTCACCGGCGTGCAGCTCGCCCGAGGCGCTCTTGAGGTGCAGCGCGCCGCCGACCCGGCCGACCGTCAGATCGCCGCTGGCCGCGTCCAGGCGCACGTTGCCGGTGGCCTCCGCCAGGTTGACCGCGGCCGAGGCCACCCCGAGCTGGACGTCCGCGAACCGGCCCGCCAACCGCACGTCGGCCGAGGCGCTCTCGCCGGCGACGCTGCTGCCGGCCGGCACCCTCGCGACGATCCGCAGTCTCGGCGATCGGCGCCCGGCCGGTGCCCGGATCACCAGGCTGTCGCCCTCGAGCACCACCTGGGTCTGCGACGCGTCGCCGCCACCCGGCGCCGCCACCTCCACCTCGATGCCGTCCCGGTCCTCGGCGGTGATGTCCACCGACCCGCTCAGTGCCCGCAGCACCACGGTCACCGGGGCCGCTCGCTCAAACTCGTACATCTCCTGCTCCTAAGCTTGGAAAAAGCCACTGATCCGCCGACCCGGCCCGGACGCCCGGTGCGGCCCGGAGACCGCCGCGGTGACCGCCCGCACCAGCCACGCGTTGACCGAGATCCCCTCGGCCGCCGCCAACTGCTCGACGTGCGTCTTGAGCGCCTCCGGCATCCGCAGCGTGAGCCGGGTCAGGTCGCCGCTGTCCGGCGGTGGCGCCGCCGGCGGCACGTGCGTGGCCTCCTGCTGCGTCACCACCAGATCGGCCTCGCGCCCCCGCAGCCGCACCTCGACGCTGGCGTCGGACAGCCGCGTGGTGATCTCGGCGGCGGCGTCGGACAGCGCCTCCAGCAGCGCCAGCCGCGCCGACGCCGCCAGCGAGTGCCCCAGCAGTTCGGCCGCCCGGGTGGTCTCCGGGCCACCCGGTGCAGCCGCCGCGGCGAGGTCGGCGCGGAGTGTTTCGAGGTACGGCGTCAGGTCCATGTCACCACTATGACGTCATAACTGACGTCATGCAAGTGCCACTATGACATCTCAGGGACGCCCCTGAGTCCGGGTTGGGGTGCTCCCCGTACCCGAATCTCCTTGCGCCCTCCCCCGCTGGACGGACGATTCGGCGCCGGACCGCCGAAACACTGAGTCAGCCGGCCGGGCAGGTCTGCCCGGCCGGACCAACGGCGGACGGACGGGCCGGCCTGACGGGGGCGGCGCCGCACGTGCATGAGGGGCGAAGGGGCACGACGGATGGATGGGACAAGGGCGCTGGAACCGGTGGCGGCACGCGCCGACGAGGTGTGGAAGGTGTACGGGACCGCGGAGGCGCGGGTGGTCGCCCTGCGCGGCGTGAGCGCCAACTTCGCCCGCGGGAAGTTCACCGCGATCATGGGGCCGTCCGGCAGCGGCAAATCGACGTTGATGCACTGCCTCGCGGGGCTCGACACGGTCAGCCGCGGCACCGTGCACATCGGCGGCACCCAGGTGACCGGGCTCGGCGACAAGGCGCTCACCCGCCTGCGCCGGGACCGGGTGGGCTTCATCTTCCAGCAGTTCAATCTGCTGCCGACGCTGACCGCGGCGGAGAACATCCGGCTGCCGCTGGACATCGCCGGCAAGAAGCCCGACCCGCAGTGGTGGGACACGGTCATCGGCACCGTGAACCTCCAGGACCGGCTCGACCACCGCCCGAGCCAGCTGTCCGGCGGCCAGCAGCAGCGGGTGGCGTGCGCGCGGGCGCTGATGAGCCGGCCCGACGTGATCTTCGCGGACGAGCCGACCGGCAACCTGGACTCGAAGTCCGGCGCCGAGGTGCTGTCGTTCCTGCGGTCCAGCGTGCGCGAGCACGGCCAGACCATCGTGATGGTGACCCACGACCCGGTCGCGGCCAGCTACACCGACCGGGTCGTCTTCCTGGCCGACGGCGAGATCGTGCAGGAACTCGACCGGCCCACCCCGGAGTCCGTGCTGGAGGCCATGAAGCACGGGGAGGTGCTGGTCTGATGCTGCGCGCGACGCTGAAGAGCCTGCTCGGCCGCAAGCTGCGGCTGGTGCTCTCCGGTCTGGCCGTGGTGCTCGGGGTGATGTTCGTGGCCGGCGCCTTCGTGCTGACCGACACCCTGGGCCGCTCGTTCGACCAGGTCTTCGCGCTGGGCTACTCGCAGACCGATGTCGGCGTGACGGCCAAGCCCAAGATCGCCGTGTCCGAGATGGAGGGCGAGCAGGTCGACGCCACGCTGCCGGCGAGCGTGGTCGACGACGTCCGGCAGATCCCCGGGGTGCGGACCGCGACCGGCATGGTCGGTGCCGACGGCGCCCGGGTGATCGGGTCGGACGGCAAGGTGCTGCAGAGCTTCGGCCCGCCCCGGCTGGGCGTGAACTGGGTCGGCACCGACGATCTCACCCGGCTGCGCGAGGGCCGGGGGCCCGAGAAGGACACCGAGATCGCGGTGAATGCCGAGGTCGCCAAGGCCGCCGGGCTCAAGGTCGGCGACCAGGTGGGCGTGCTCACTCTGGAGCCCAAGAAGACGTTCACGCTGGTCGGCATCTGGGGCTACAACAGCGACAAGGACAGTCTCAGCGGGGTGCAGGAGGTCGCGTTCACCGACGCCGCGGCGCAGCGCCTGATGCTCGGCGAGACCGGCGTCTACAACATGGTCAGCGTGCGGACCGCCGACGGGGCGGATCCCGCGGAGGTACGCGACCGGATCGCGGCCGCCCTGGGCAGCGCCTACGAGGTAAAGACCGGCGAGCAGCTGGCGGCCGACGACGCCGCCGAGCTCAAGGAGTTCCTCGGATTCTTCAACCAGGTGCTGCTCGGCTTCGCGGCCGTCGCCCTGTTCGTCGGCATCTTCCTCATCCTCAACACCTTCTCGATCATCGTGGCCCAGCGGACGCGCGAGCTGGCCCTGATGCGGGCCCTCGGCGCGAGCCGCCGCCAGATGATCGGCTCGGTGCTGCTGGAGGCCGTGGTGATCGGCCTGCTCGCGGCGGCGATCGGCCTCGCGGCCGGGGTCGGCGTGGGCGCGGGCCTCGGCTACCTGTTCAGCGCGATGGGCGGCGGCATCGACCTGGCCCCGGTCGGGGTGCCGATGGCCGCGGTGCTCAGCTCGCTGATCGTCGGCGTGGTGGTGACCGTGGTGGCGGCCGTGCTGCCCGCGCTGCGGGCCTCGCGGATCGCCCCGGTCGCGGCCATGCAGGACGTAGCGACCCCGGACCGTCCGCTCACCAAGGTCAGCGTGGCCGGTGCGCTCGTCGGTGCGGCCGGCGCCACGACGCTCGGCATCGGCCTCTACGCGACCAGCTCGCTCTGGCTGATCCTGACCGGCGTACTGGTGAGCTTCATCGGCGTGGCGCTGCTGACGCCGCTGATCTCGCGACCGGTCGTGGCCCTGCTCGGTCGCATCTTCTCCTGGTCGGTGCCGGGCCGGCTGGGCCGGCTCAACTCGGGCCGCAACCCCCGGCGTACGGCCATCACGGCGGCCGCCCTCATGGTCGGCATCGCGCTGGTCACCGGCGTCACCGTGGTGATGAACTCGGCCAAGACGAGCCTCGCCGCGCAGGCCGAGGACACCATCAAGGCCCAGATCGTGATCGGCGGCGAGCAGGGCGGCCCGCGGGCACCCACCTTCGACCCGGAGGTGCTGGCCAAGGCCCGCCAGGTCGACGGCGTGCAGGCGGTCGGCGGGGTGTGGAACGACCAGGCGCTCATCGACGGCCGGCTCACATACGTGAACGCGACCGACGACCTGGCCCAGCTGGCCGCCGCATATGGCAGCCCCGCGCTGCCCACGCTGCGACCGGACCAGATCGCGCTCAGCACCCAGCAGGCCACCGAGCACAACTGGACCATCGGCAGCGTGCTGACCGTCCAGACCGCGCGCGGTGACCCCACGAAGCTGACCGTAGCGGCCACCTACGACGAAAACGCGATGCCCGGCAGCTACCTGCTCCCGGCGGCGCTGACCAAGGACTTCGGCCTGACCCAGCCGATCTTCGGCTTCGTCCGGCTGGCCGACGGGGTGACCGTCGAGCAGGCACTACCGGCCGTCAAGCAGCTGGTCGCGGACAGCCCCGAGGTCACCGCCACCGACCGCACCACGTTCGTCCAGCAGCAGGTCGCCGACTTCGACACGGTGATCACCATGGTGCAGGTGCTGCTGGCGCTGGCCATCCTCATCGCGGTGCTGGGCGTGGTCAACACGCTGGCCCTGTCGGTGCTGGAGCGCACCCGGGAGCTGGGCCTGCTGCGGGCGGTCGGGCTGAGCCGCGGCCAGACCATGCGGATGGTGACCGTCGAGGCCGTGGTCATCTCGGTCTTCGGGGCCCTGCTGGGGGTCACCGTCGGCGCCGGCCTGGGCGCCGCCGTGGTCCGCGCGCTGGACGGCGAGGGCATCACCCAGCTGGTCCTGCCCTGGGGCGGGATGGGCCTCTACCTCGGCCTGGCCGCCCTGGTCGGCGTCCTGGCCGCAGTCCTACCGTCGATCAAGGCGGCCCGGCTCAATGTTCTGGCTGCAATAGCTCATGACTGATCAGTAGCGACGTCAGGTAGGCGGGGTCCACACCCACCAGCGAGGTGCGGAGGTGGACCCCGTCGGTCGCCGGCAGCTCCAACTCGGCCGGCACCGCCAGCACCACCGCACCGGAGGCGAGCGCGCTGGCCACCCCGGTGGGCGAGTCCTCGACCGCGATGCACTCGGTGATCGGCACCCCGAGCAGGGCCGCCGCGGTGCGGTAGGGCTCCGGGTCGGGCTTGGGCATGGTCACCTCGTCACCGCAGACCACCACGTCGAAGTTTTCCCGCCCGAGCGTGTCGAGCGCCGCCTCGACGAGCAGCCGCCCGGTCGAGGTGACCAGGGCGGTCGGCATCCCGGCCAGCTTGACCGCGCGCAGCAACTCGGCCGCGCCCGGCCGCCACACCAGCCCTTCCCGGAAGAGCTCGAAGACCCGCGAGGTCAGCCACTTGACGTCGGGCTCCTCGGGCCGGTCGGGCTGGCCGAGATCCTCGCGCAGGATCCGCATGCTGTTGGCCATGCTGTTGCCGACCATCGCGTGCCGGGCGCCCTGGGACAGCTCGCCCCCGGCCCGGACCGCAAGTTCGTACAGCGCGATGTCCCATACTTTTTCGCTGTCGACCAGGGTGCCGTCCATGTCGAAGAGCACCGCGGCCGGTCGTTGAGAGTTCATCGCTCCCGATTCTCCCCGCCCCACCCGCCGATCGGGGCACAGAATCAACGATCGTCCTGTCAGCTGCATCACGGCAGCAGTAGCTTCCGCTCATGGAGCTGCACGCCGAGGACGTGACCCCCGAGACCGCCCGCCCCGTCCGCAGCCCCCTGCTGCTGCAACGCTGGGCGGATCTGGCTTTCCTGCACTGGCCGGTGGCCCCCGAGGTGGTCGCCCCGCTGCTTCCAGCCGGCACCAGACCCGACACGCTCGACGGCGTCACCTACGTGGGCCTGATCGGCTTCCGGATGGAGGGCTTCGGCTTTCTGGGCGGTCCCGGCGTCCCCTATCTGGGCACGTTCTGCGAGACCAACGTGCGCCTGTACAGCGTGGACCCCCAGGGCCGCCGAGCCGTGGTCTTCCGCTCACTGGAAGCCGAACGTCTGATCCCCGTGCTGGTGGCCCGCGTCTCGCTGCGCCTGCCCTACATGTGGTCCCGCATGCGCCTGGCCCGCCACGGCGACGTCCGCACCTACTCGTCGCGCCGCCGCTGGCCCGCTCCCCGAGGCGCGCGGAACGCGATGTCGATCCGGATCGGCGCCCCCATCACCGAGCCGACCCCGCTGGACCACTTCCTGACCGCCCGCTGGGGCCTGCACACCCGAGCCTGGGGCGCCACCCGCCATCTGGCCAACGAGCATCCCCGCTGGCCCCTGCACCGGGCCACCCTGTTGTCGCTGGACGATTCCCTGGTCAGCGCGGCCGGTCTGCCCGCACCCGCCGGGCCCCCGAGCAGCGTCCTGTACTCGCCCGGCGTCCCGGTGATATTCGGAAGACCCAAAATTCATAAGGTACGCGCGACCCCGGCGCCAACCGCACAAACGCCCGAACCCGATCGAGCGACCGGGCCGTAGCCACCCCGGGCCATACCGGCCACCGGCCCGGCGGGTGGTCACCGAGGCGGCCGTGGCCCGGAACCGGGCCACGGCCGCTGGTGCGCACTACCGTCAGACGCTGATCCGGCCGGCGCCGGCTCCGCCCGACACGATGGACTTCACGTTGCACGCGGTGTCCAGCGCGTACGAGTACGGGATGCTGGCCACGCTCCCGCCCTGCTGGCCCGAGCCCGAGCCCACATGGCAGTTGTTGCGCGCGACCAGGGTGCCCGGCCCCGAGTCGCCCTCACCCAGGTGGAACGGGTCGTCGGTGTTCTCGAAGTAGTTGCCTTCGACCAGCACGCCCGCGCCCTCGGTGGACGCGACGCCGTACCCGCCGACGTTGCTGTACAGGTTGTTGTAGACGTGCACCGGGTTGCCGAAGCGGACCCGGGGGTGCCGCTGGTTCGAGCCGTCGAACCAGTTGTGGTGGTACGTGACCCGCAGGTGGCCACGGTCCTGGCTGCCGTTGTCGTCGCTGTGGCCCAGGAGCATCGACTTGTCGTGGCCGAACACCCGGTTCCAGGAGATCGTCACGAAGTCGGAGCCGCGCTTGACGTCGACCGCACCGTCGTAGCCGTTGGTGAAGCTGTTGTGGTCGATCCAGATGTTGGTCGCCGACTCCTGCACGTTGATCGCGTCATCGTCCCAGTTGCGGAACGTCAGGTTGCGGATGATGACGTTGCGATCGCCGTTGATGTTGAAGCCGCAGCCGGAGATCGTCGCGCCGGCGTTGCCGAGGACGGTCTTGTTGGACCGCACCCGCAGCATGCCGGAGCAGGAGATCGTGCCGGACACCCGGATCACCGCGGCGTTCGTCGAGCCGAGCGCCGAGGTCAGCGCGGACGCGCTGGTCACGGTCGTGGCCGCGGCGCTGCCGCCACCGGTGGTGCCACCGTTCTGCGTCGCCCATCCGGCCAGTCCACCGGACGAGGGAGGCGGGTTGGTAGGCGGGTTGGTGGTGCCACCGCCGACACGGATCAGTTGCCACTGCTGGTTGAAGCCGTCCAGGTCGCCGAACTGCGAGACGATGCCGCCGTCGGCGGTGGACCACTCCCACAGGTCCAGTGCCTTACCGCTGTGCCGGCTGATGAACCGGACGTAGCCGTCGGCCGAGTCCCGCAGCGCGAAGTGCTGCTTGTTGTCGCTGCTGGCCGTGGCCTGGACGACCTGGGCCCCGTCGGTCGCGTTGGGCACCGCGACGACCTTGCCGCTGTGCCGGTTGCGCAGCTGGTAGTAGCCGCTGCCGACACTGACGAACTGGAACTGCTGGTTGGTGGCATCGGTACGGGTGAACTGGCGGATCTGACCGCCGTCGGCCGTGGACCACTCCCACAGGTCCATGGCCTTGCCGCTGTGCCGGTTGACGAACACATACTGGGCCGACGTGTCGACGGTGGCCGCCTGGGAACTGGTGGCCAGCACCGCCAGCGTGGCGGGAATGGCGACCACGAGGGCCGCCGCCGGAGCCAGCCGGCGCAGCACCCGGTGCCGCGTCAGCCGGTTGAGGAATGTGGAACGATCGGTGGACATGACGCTCCTTCAGAACTCATACGAAGGAAGGGCAATAAGCGCGCACATCACCTGCCGGATCGCAGTTCAATGCGATTCCGGAACGGGGGGCGGTACGGTTGATTCACACGGCTACGAGCGGAAACAGCGCCACGCCGGCAGGGACGACTGCCTGGATGGACGCCCACCAATACCCGAAGCCGGCCGGAAGCCTCCTCTCATGAGATCGTTAACATCCCCAGAGTGTATTTGCGGTATCGAATGGAGTCGATACCCATTAGTTGCAGGTTATTTGCAGCCCATTCACAAATATCGATGGACTATTAAAAGCGTCCCAGAATTACGCCAGATGCCGCCCAAAACCACCGATGTCCACATGATCAGCCCGCACTCGCGAGGCTGACGGGAACGACAGAGGCCCTCGATGATCCACTCCGTGCCGACCCGCCCGCAGACCGTGGCCTGCGAAACCGCCACCCGCGCACCCCACCCGGCCCTGCAAAGGTATGTCGTCGGCTACGGCGCCTTCCGCTCCGGCACCCGGCACGCCCTGGCCCACCGTCTGCTGCCCTTCGGCCTGGTCACGCTGATCCTCGACCCCGACGAGGAACTGCTGGCCACCGGCGCCCGCCCGCGGATGACCGAGGCCGGCCCGACCCGCTGGGGCAGCGGCGTCACCGTCGCACTCACCCCGGCCGGCGTGCCGGCCCTGCTGGGCATCCCCATGAGCGAACTCACCGGCCAGACCGTGCCGCTCACCGACCTGCCGGCTCCCCGAGCCACTGACCTCACCGAGCCCCGCACCGCCGGCCTCACCAGGCCCCGCGCCACTATCCTCACCGGGCCCCGCGCCACTGGCCTCACCAAGCCCCGCGCCACTATCCTCACCGGCCGCCGCGCTGTCGAACTCGCTGACCGGCTCGCGGCCGCCCCGGACTGGTCGGCCCGGTTCACCATGCTCGACGACCTGCTGACCGGCGCGTTGTTCCCCGGCGCTCACCTTGCCGGCACACGCACCGGAAGCCGCGAGCCGCAGCCGGAACCCCGCGCTCCGCACCCCGGCGGCCGGAGACTCGGGCCCGACCCCGCGACGCTCGCGGCCTGGCGCCTGCTGCACCGATCTCGCGGCCGCCTCCGAGTGGGCGCCGTCGCGACCGAGGTCGGTGTACCGCGGCGTCAGTTGGAGCGCGCGTTCCGGCAGCACTTCGGCATGTCGCCGGGGGCCGTCCAGCGGGTCGCCCGGTTCCAGCGGGCCGCCGACCTGATCGGGCTCGGCGTTCCGCTCGCCGCGGTCGCGGCCCGCAGCGGCTACGCCGACCAGTCGCACCTCAGCCGCGAGACGCGCGACCTCGCCGGGTGGACGCCCGGGGAGCTGCGCGCAATCGTCCAATACCGGGAGATGGCCGCCGCCTAGCTTCGGCGGCATGACGCTGACTGGCAAGACCGCGATCGTGACCGGTGGCTCGCGCGGAATAGGGCGCGCGATCGTGCGCCGCCTGGCCGACGCCGGGGCACGCGTGGTCTTCACCCACGCCGGAGCACGGCGCGTGGACGCGTACCCGGGAACCCAGCCGATCGTGGCCGATCAGAGTGACCTCGCCCACCTGGCCGTGGTTTTCGACCAGGTCCGCGACAGCGGCCTGGACATCCTCGTCAACAACGCCGCGATCAGTTCGCCGACCCCGATCGCCGACCTGACGACCGCGGAGCTGGAGCGGGTGATGACCGTCAACTTCACGTTTCCGCTGCTGGCCATCCGCGAGGCGCTGCCGCTGCTGCGCGACGGTGGGCGCATTGTCAACCTGTCCAGCCTGAACACCGTGATCCCGGGGCCGGGCCTGACTCTCTATTGCGCCAGCAAGGCAGCGTTGGAGCAGGTCACGGCCGTGGCCGCCCGCGAGCTCGGGCACCGTGGCATCACCGTCAACACCGTCTCCCCGGGTGCCACGGACACCGACATGTTACGCGCCACCAACCCGCCCGAGGCGCTCGCGCAGACCGCCGCGCTGACCGCTCTGCGACGCCTCGGCGAGCCGGACGACGTGGCCGCCGTGGTGGCTTTCCTGGCCGGCCCGGACGCCCGCTGGATCACCGGCCAGAACATCCGGGCCACCGGCGGCCTGCTGGTATAGACCCATGAGACCGCCACGATCGGGTCGGGCGCCGTGCTTGTACCGTGCCCCGCATGCGGATCCTGCACCTCTCCGACACTCACGTCCGCCGCGAAACCGGCGCGGACGCCCGTGGCGTGGACGCCCGCGAGTCGCTCCGGCGCATCCTGCACGACTGCGCCGAGATTCCCGGCCTGGATGCGCTGGTGCTGACCGGCGACGTCGCCGACGACGGGTCCCGGGAGGCCTACGCCGACGTCCGCGACCTGCTGGCCGCGTTCACCAGGGAGCAGGGCATTCCCGCGTACGTCACCACCGGTAACCACGACGAACGCCACGCCTTCACCCAGGTCCTCGGCACCGGTCACGCCGACCGCCCGATCACCCACCTGGAATCGGCGGACGGCGAGCGGGCCGCGGTCAGCACCGTGCGGGGCGTCCGCATCGTCACGCTGGATTCGCTGGTTCCCGGCAAGGGTTACGGCCTGCTGAGCCGCACCCAGCTCGACTGGCTGCGCGCCGTGCTGGCCGGCCCCGCCCCGCACGGCACCGTCGTGGCGTTCCACCACCCGCCGATCCACGTGCCCGGCGTGGCCGTCCAGCGCGCCCTGGGCCTGCAGAATCCGGCGGAACTGGCCGAGGCGATCGCCGGCAGCGACGTCCGCCTGCTGCTCTGCGGCCACTTCCACCTGCAGCTCACCGGAGCACTCGGCGGCGTACCGGTCTGGGTCACCCCGGGCGTGGTCAACCGGATCGACCTGACCGCCGCGCACGGCACCGAGCGCACCGTCCGCGGCGCCTCGGCCTCAGTGGTCGACCTGCCGGAGGACGGGCCGCCGGTAATGCACACCGTGCACGCGCATGACCCGCGGGCCGGCGCCACGCTCCATCACGCCGACGCCGTCGAGGTGTCCGAGATCATCGCCAAGCTGGGCCCGGAGCCGTAGCGGCCCCCCGCGTCGCAGTCTCTCCCGGCGCCGCGGCGGTTCCCGGCCCCGCGGCGGTTCCCGGCCCCGCGGCTTTCCCGGAGCCGTAGCGTTCGGCGATCGTGGCGAAGGCGGCCTTTGGTTCCCACGGCAGCCCGGTCGCGGCGGTGCGCCCGTCGAGCACCTTCACGATCCCGAGGCTCGCCAGGTCGAGGTCGTCCCGCGGAGCGCCGCCGGGCCGGTGCGGCAGGTTGTGCAGGGCGAAGAGATGCACGAATGCGCTGTCCACGCCCTCACTGTCGAAGATCTCCAGCAGCTCGCCGAGGTACGCCGCCTGGCCGGGCTCGTCCCGCTCGTACTCCCCGTTCAGCCGCAGCGGCAGACCGGTGACCTCGTCGAACTCCAGGATCTCCATGCTGCGCGGTGCGACGTCACCGGCGCCGCGCCAGGTGGCGGTGCCGAACCCGGTGACGGCGACGGGCTTGGGCTGCGCCACCAGGCTGCGCACGCCGGCCCGGAACTGGTCGGCTACCTCGGCGGACCGGATGAGTTCCACGGTCACGACGTCGAACAGTTCCCAGTCGACCCCCTCGAACGGGATGGCGGCGTACGTGACCTTGCCTTTGAAGATCTGCCGGATTTCTGCCACCGCGGCGCGCAGGAACTGATCGAGCCGGCCGCGGACCTCGGCCATCCGGGCGGCAGGGTCGGCGAACAGCCAGCCGAGCCGGTCGCCGAGCCGGTCGCCGGGGATGAAGCCGCGGTTCATGATGCTCAGCTCGACGCCCGCCACGAACACCACCTCGGCACCGGCCATCCGGATTCGCTCGGCCCGTGCGGCGCAGTCGAGGAAGAGTTCGCGAATCTCGCCGTCCGTCAGATCGAGCGGGTACGGCGAGAACCAGATCTCCAGTCCGAGATCGGCGGCGGTTCGAGCGGCCGCTTCCAGGCGCTGGGGGTCACCGCCGACCAGGTGAACGGCGGTGCAGTGCAGGTCGTCCCGGATGATCGTCAGCTCGCGCCGGATGAGCTCCGGGTCGAGGTTCTCCAGGGAGTTGCGCCCGTGCTGGACGAATCCGGTGTCGTAGGTGATGCCGTTGGCTCGCATAAATCTTGCGTACACGCAATTTTGCGCGCACGCAAGTTTCTGGCAGGATCACGGCGTGACACGCGAGCAGAAGAAGCAGGCCACCCGGGAGGCCCTGCGGTCGGCGGCCCTGAGGCTCGCCCTGGAGCGCGGCCCGGAGAACGTGCGGGTCGACGACATCGCCGAGGCCGCCGGGGTGTCCCCGCGGACCTACAACAACTACTTCGCGAGCCGTGAGCAGGCGATCGTCGCCGCGGTCATCGCCGGCCGGACGGCCGGCTTCCGCACCGCCCGGGTGAGCCTGACCGACGCCGTCGTGGGACTCTACACCGGCGAGAGCGACCAGTCGCCGCGCGTGCTGACGATGCTCCTGTCCACCCCGGCCCTGCGCGACTGCTACGTCGACGCCGCGACCATGATCGAAATACCGCTGGCCGAAGCGCTCACCGCACGCCACCCCGGCATCGACCCGCTGACTGCCGAGGTGCTCGCCGCCGCGGTCAGCGCCGCCGTCCGGGTCGCCCTTCGCCGCTGGCTGCAAGAGGCCACCGCACTGCGAGCGGCCACCGCGCCCGATGAAGGCAGCGCGCCCGATGAAGGCAGCGCGCCCGATGAAGGCAGCGCGCCCGATGAAGGCAGCGCGCCCGATGAAGGCAGCGCGCCGCAAGAGGGCAGCGCGCCGACGTCGACGCCCGGTTTTGTGGTGCCGTCCGGCTCGCTGCCCGATCTGATCCGCGCCGCCCTGCGCCCGCTCGCCCCGGCCCTAGACCTTGGTCGGCAGCCGGCGGTGTAGCTCGGCGATCAACACGTCCGGGCCGGGGGACATCAAACCCACATCGACCAGGTACGCGACCTCGCCGCCGCGACGGCGCATCCGCGGACGGCGGCCGGGACCGTCGCCGATCGTGGCGAAGTCCTCGGCGACCGGGGTGACGACCAGCTCCCGGAACGGGCCCCAGTGACGCAGCGACACCGTGGCCACGCCGGCCCACGGCAGGTGCACCGGCTTACGGCCGGTGGCCGCGAAGTCCAGGCCGTGCATCGAACTGTGCAGCCAGCCGAGCCGGCGCCAGGCGACCAGCAGGATCAGCGCCGCCAGCACGACCGGGACGATCAGGGCCAATTCCAGGCTGGTCACCAGGTCGCCCGCGGTCGGCGGGTAGCCCATGACCAGGCGGATCAGCAGGTGCAGCACCAGACAAACCGACCAGACGGCGGCGATCACCCAGAGCATCGTCACGTAGACCATGGCCCGGGGCTGGAAGAACGTCACGGTGTCGTCGGCCGGTCCGAGGACTTGGTCGATGTGCGCCACCGTTGCATTATGCGGGTTTTTAGGGCTATTTGCGGTGCTCACCGCGATTATGACGCTATGACCGTGACGGCGCGGCTCACCGCGGCCACCGAACCGCTGTTCGCTGGGGCGGCCACGCTCTTCGACGAGTACCGGCAGCACTACGGTGCCAATCCGGCTCCGGAGACCGTGGCCGATTGGATGCTCGAGCAGGTGCTGTCGTCCCGGGCGCGGATCTATGTGGCGGGACAGGGCGTGACCGCGTACGGGATCTGCTCGGTAGCCGTGGTCCCGGCCGCCTTGACGCTGCGTACGGCCTGGTTGGTCCGGGATTTGTATGTCCGGCCCGAGTCCCGGCACCAGGGCGTGGCCCGCGCGCTGCTCACCCAGGTGGCCCAGGAGGCGCGCGCCGGCGGGGCCCACCGGCTGTCGCTGCAGACCGACCTGGCCAACGCGCGCGCCATCGAGTTGTACGCGCGCAACGGCTACAGCGTGCTGACCGACGTCGCCGTCATGGAGCTGACGTTTTAGAGAACAGGCACGCCGTCACGGTCCGCAGCGGGCGCGGGAATCCGCGGGCCGGCGGCTACCTGCCGTGCGTACGACTTCGTCGCGATGTAGAGCTTGTAGATCAGCAGCAGTTCGAAACCGGCGAGCAGGGCCGCCGAGATCAGCGTGGTGCCGATGATCCCGTTCACCACCGGGCCGACGATGAATACGAACATCATGAACTCGATGCCGCTGATCACGTGCGCCCGGATGCGCTGGCGGATGAGCGCGTTGCGAATCCGGATGAACAGCCCGAAACGCGTCCGAAAATCGCCGTAGACGTCGGCCACGTCCGGCGACTCGACCCGCTCGGCCGGGTGCTCGTCCTCGCCGTCCTCGACGAACACGACCGGCGGCGCGTCCTCGCCCCGCAGCGCGGCGAGCCCGGCCTTCATCTCGTTCTTGACCTTGCCCATCTGGAGCGCGTTCAGATAGCGGAACATGTCCAGGAAGAGCACCAGACCGGCTAGCCAGACGTACGCGAAGTTCCCGGTCAGCACGTACTGCCCGCCGAAGAGGCCGATCGTGCAGACCGCCACCCGCAACCGGTCGAAGACATAGTCGAGCCAGGCGCCGAACACCGATCCGGTCCCGTTCAGGCGAGCGATCTTGCCGTCCATGCAGTCCAGCACGAAGCTGAGGTGGAACAGCAGCGCGCCGGCGAGCAGCCACGCGTACGTGCCCTGCCAGAAACAGACGGCCGAGACGATGCCGATCAGAAACGCCGCGGTGGTCAGCCGGTTCGGCGTGACCCAGCGCCACGGGGCGACAAGCTGGACCAGACGGGAGGCAAGCGGATCAACCAGCCAGACGGTCCACCACGCGTCGCGGCTCTTGTAGGTCCGGGTACGGATCTCGTCGAGGGTTACCCGTTGCGCCATGAGACAACCCACCTGGTGCTCTGAACATGAACTTTCGAACGCGCGGACATTACCGGAAACCAACGCCCGGTGAGAACCCGTACGCGAAATGACCTTTGTGTGGGCTTTGACCGCCGAGCCGAGTCACTTTCCGTTCACCCATCCGTGATCCGAGGGGGCAGCAGACATGGAGGCCAGCCACGTGGCCGGCGACCTCGAGACGGTGATCCTCACCGAGGAGCAGATCCTCGCCCGGGTGACCGCCCTCGCCGACGAACTCCACCGGCAGTATGAAACCCGCGCGCCAGTCCTGGTCGGCGTGCTCGGCGGCGCCGCCACGTTCACCGTCGACCTGGCCCGCGCGTACCCCGGACAGGTCGAGATCGGCTGGATGGCGCTCAAGTCCTACACCACCGGCAACCGCGCGTCCGGCTCGGTCCGCCTGCTCAAGGACCTGGAGGTGGACATCGCCGGCCGCGACGTGGTCATCGTCGACGGCGTGATCGACACCGGCCTGACCATGCGCTGGCTGATCAGCAGCCTGCGCCAGCGCGACCCGGCCTCGATCACCGTATGCGCCCTGCTCCGCAAACCGGACACGGCGCGTTTCGGGGACACGCCGACCTTCGTCGGCTTCGACGTGGGTCCGGGGCTCATCGTCGGTTACGGCCTCGACTACCAGGGCCAATATCGAAACTTACGCTGCGCGGCGGTCCTCGCCGCGCACGCGTACGCCTGAAATGCCCGCCCCGGCACCCCGGTGGGCGGGCCGTGCGCGGCGCGGCCGCCGGGTGCCCTGCACGGTCCGCACGTAGGCTGTCACCTATGACTGAGTTCGACGGCCTCCCGCTGCTCCGCTCCCCCGTGGCTATCGCCGCCTTCGAGGGCTGGAACGACGCTGCGGACGCTTCCACCGCGGCCGTGGAACACCTCGAACAGGTGTGGCAGGCCCGGGAGATCACGACCATCGATCCCGAGGACTTCTACGACTTCCAGGTGAGCCGGCCCACCATCACGATGGCCGAGGGCGAAACCCGGAAGATCGAGTGGCCCACCACCCGCTTCATGGTCGCCTCGCCGGAGGGCAGCGACCGCGACGTGGTGCTGATCCGCGGCATCGAGCCGAGCATGCGCTGGCGCACGTTCTGCGAGCAGGTCCTCGAGGTGTGCCACAGCCTCGAGGTCAACCGCATCGTCCTGCTGGGCGCCCTGCTGGCCGACGTCCCGTACACGAGGCCGCTGCCGATCAGCGGTTCGGCAAGCGACCGCGAGGCCGCCGACAAGTACAACGTCGTCCCCACCCGCTACGACGGCCCCACCGGCATCGTCGGCGTCCTGCACGAGGCGGCCGGCCGCGCCGAGTTGGAGGCGCTGAGCTTCTGGGTGCACGTCCCGCACTACGCCAACAACCCGCCCTGCCCCAAGGCGACGCTGGCCCTCCTGAGCCGCCTGGAGGACGTACTGGACCTGCCGGTACCCATGGCCGACCTGGCCGAGGAGGCTGACGAGTGGGAAAAGCGCGTGCGGGTGGCCGCCGAACAGGACGCGGAACTCGGCGAGTACGTACGCGAGCTGGAGGAACGCGTGGGCGACGAGGGCATACAGCCCTTGACCGGCGACGAGATAGCCAGCGAGTTCGAGAAATACCTGCGCCGCCGGGGCGGCTCAGCCGGCCCGACCGCCGGCTCCTGGTGATGCGCTAGTCGCAGTCACCACGCTTCACGCCGTTGGGGAAGCATTCCCACAGGGGCGTGAAGCGCAGCCCTCCCGACCAGACCCTAGACTGGGAGGCAGTTGTCGATCTTGAATGCGACCAACGTGCCTTCCTCTATCCAGGCAAGGAAACCGGCCCAATCAGGTCGGGTGAAAATTATGGGCTCGGAATCGCGGTTCTTACTGTCGCGCATGGCTACCCGATCATCGTCGAGCACCGCGACCTCCACGCAGGCGTTGTCGGCGCAGTAGCTGCTTCGCGTCCACTCCTGATCATTCAATTTAATACAACCTCTCCCTACTCGTTTTTGGGTATGCCAAAGGGACCCGCTCGATGCACGAACCGAGCGAGGCGAGACATGTTCAACCCTGCGGCACGAGATATGGCCGACCGGTCGGCGGATCGCCGAGGTTATCTATTGTGTTATACGTCGCAATTGTTCATATAGCATCCTCACGGTCCAGCGCGGCTCGCAACTTCGCCGCTCGAGCCATGATCAAGCTCAGACTGGCGTTCTCGTTGAGTGAGTTCGCGCTGATATCTTCGAAATAGGCCCGATGTGTGGCAACCACCTGCGGATCATCGATTATCTGGTCGCCGTCCCAGCTTTCCCGGTAGAGCACGGCGTCCCGGGTGTCCTCGTCATCCAGGTCGACCAGGGTGAATCCGCCCAGTAGTCCTAGCACCCCACGATCCAACGGCAGAATCCTGATGTGCACGTTCGGCCGGCGGGCAGTTTGTTCGAGCGCCACCATCTGATCCGCCGCCAGTTCCGCGCCGCCGATGTCCCGGGAGAGCACGGACTCGTCCAGGACCAGCCGGTAGTCGGGCGGGTTTTCGCGATCCAGCAGGAATTTACGCCGTAGCACGCGAGATTCGGTGCGGACCCGGATGCGATCCTCGTTATCGACGGAATTCCAGATCTGCAAGATCTTCTCCGCCACCGCGGGCGTCTGCAAGGGACCCGGGATCACGACGGGCTGGAACACCCGGATCGCTTTCGCGGAAGCCTCGAATCCCATCAGTTGAATCGTTCCCGGCGTCAGATGGTCGCGAAACTCGGGCCGGGTCAGCCACCGGCTCCGCCGGGACAGCCGGGCGTCCTCCGCGAGCGCGCTGAAGCGCTCGCCGGAGATGCCTCCATACAGGTCGATGAGAGCGCGCAGATCCGTGCCGGAGACCGCGACCTCGCCACTCTCGATACGTTGCACCTTGGAGAGGCTCCAGCCGAGCCGATCGGCGACATCGCTCTGGCTGCGACCACTTGCGTGCCTGGCTTCACGCAGTGCACGCCGCACGCGTCGGCGCGCGACGGCCGGGTGCTCTCCGAAGTAGGCAGTCAAGCTCACGCCACCTCCGCCATCTGCAGCACAGCTATCAGCCACACTGCTGTTTCGTCTGGCGGACGCCATGCTACGTCACACGCACCGGTCCTGTCGCCGGTCAAATCCCGGCTAGACATGCCGCGCCCGGTCCTCACGATGCTCGAGAGCGCGTCGTAATCCTCGCCCGACCTGCTGAAACTCGACTCGGTTCGAGGTCTCGACGAGAGTCGTCCACTCCTCGTCGACCAACCCGTTCAGTTGATATCGCACCCGCGGCCGCACCCGGATACACGCACCGGCGTAGCCCAGCAGAACCACGGCCACCACCACCGCCAGAATGATCGACACGCCGCCGAGGGCCGGGCCGGCAACAACCAGGCCGAACAGCGCCGTGCCGCCAAGAACACGGTGTTTGTACTGGTCACTCGCGGATCCGAGCTCCACCAACTGCACTGCGGTCAACTCGTCGAACCGCACAATTCGCCGTTCCGTCCGGGAAACAGCGATCATTTCGTGGGTGATTGTCGCCAGCCGTCCGCGGTAATAGACAGGCATCTGCGCTTCTCCATCTCTGCATGGAAATCGAAGCCCGACTTGGGCGACAGCACCCAATGGATCGAGCCTCCCGGCATGGGGCCTGCGCTCAGTGTGTGTATGAACAGGACATGATTGCTAGGCAGCAACCTGCGGTATAGCTGATAGCGCGAAACGACCTCTCTACCGCTACGAAGACGCCATCGGCGTGTCGATGCCACAATCCGCACCCGGCCATGCATCCTAGGAACCTAGGGTCAAGGAGGACATCCCATGGCGATCAACCCCGGAGCTGCCGAGTTCCCGCACCGCCAGATCGCGACCCAACTCCGCGAACGCATCCGCCGCGGCGACTGGCAGCCCGGCGAGCGCCTCCCCTCGATCCCCGCCATGGCCGAGATGTTCGGCGTCGCCAAGCAGACCGTCCAGCGCACCGTCGACCAGCTCCGGGTCGAAGGCCTCCTGATCACCAAGCCCGGTTCGGGAACCTACGTCCGCGGCACCCGCCGCCGCCTGAACCGTCTTTCTCGCGGTCGCTACGGCGCCCACCGCGGCTACCACGCCGATCTCGCCGCGCGCTATCGCCAGCAGCTGGTATCCGTCGGCCGGGAGCCCGCCCCGCCCGAGGTGGCCGACGCATTCGGCGTCCGCGACGGCACCGAGATGCTGGTCCGCCGGCACATCGTCCGCACCGACGACGCCACCGTCGAGCTGGGCGCGTCCTGGTTCCGGGTAGCCGAGGCGTCCGGCACCTCCCTGGAACGCGCCGAGGCGTTCGGCCGCCCCCTCTATCAGGAGGCCGAGGAGGTGCTGGGCAAGCGCTACGCCTCGGCCACCGACACGATCAGCGCCCGCCAGCCCAGCCGCGACGAGGCCGAGATTCTGCAGATCCGCCCGGACACCCCGGTCCTGCACCTGCTGCACGTGGCCTTCGACGAGACCCGCAAGCCCATCGAGGTGGCGCAGGCGACCTGGCCGGGCCCGATGACGACGCTCACCGAGGAGTACAAGATCCCCGCGCCTACCCCGGCGCCCGATCCGGGCCCGGGCCTCGCTCTCGCCTAGAACCCGTAGAAAGCACCCGCAACGCCCGCGCCGCCGCCACGCGAACCCGGGGCACCTCATCCGACAGCAGCTCCACCACCACCGGTTGCGCGTCATCCACCCCGTACCGCGCAATGATCTTGAGTCCCTGCTCCCGGACCCGCCACCAACCGTCCCCCAACGACGTCAGGATCGCCCCCACGATCGCCGGCTCGTCCGCCGCCGGGGCCCCCGTCACCCCCAGCGCCCACCCGAGCCCGCGCGTCCCCCAGACCCGCAGCCAGTACCGCTGATCATCCGGCGCGTGCAGATACTGAGGCGCATCCGGCCCACCGAGCACGAGCAACAGCGCCGGATCCGCCTCCCCGCCCTCGATCAGCTCCACGCACGCCGCCACCACCTCGCGCACGCCCCGCGCAGCACAGGCCACCTCGATCTTCTGCCGCGGCGTAGACATGGCTGGGAGCGTAAAACAATCAAAAGCAAGAGGAGGTACGCGTCGGCACGAGTCCCGTGGCGCACGACCGGCCGGGTGGGTGGTCACCCCCGCCGCCCGGCTGCCGGGCTGTCCCGGGGGGCTGAGGTCAAACCAGGAACCTGAGTTGTAGCTCACGGTCCACGGCTTCTGTCACAGGCGCTGGATAGGCTCCTGACCATGGACGCTTGGAGCGGGCACGACATTCCGACGCTGCCGGGAGACGCGCAGTTGCCGCGGCTGTACGACTCGGCGCGGCAGTCGGTGCAGGCCACCGCCCCCGGCGACGTCGCGACCATGTATGTCTGCGGCATCACGCCCTACGACGCCACCCATCTCGGGCACGCGGCCACCATGATCACGTTCGACCTGATCAACCGGGCCTGGCGGGACGCCGGCCGCACGGTGCGATATGTGCAGAACGTGACCGACATCGACGACCCCCTGCTCGAACGCGCCCAGCGCGACGGTGAGGACTGGGTGGTCCTCGCCATGCGGGAGACCGCCCTGTTCCGGGAGGACATGGAAGCGCTGCGGATCATCCCGCCGGAGCACTACATCGGTGCGGTCGAGTCGATCCCGGCCATCGCCGCGCGCGTACGCGACCTCCTGGCGTCCGGCGCGGCCTACACCCTCGACGACGGCACCGGCGACGTGTATTACCCGATCGCCGCCGCGCCCCAATGGGGCTACGAGTCACACCTGTCCGGCCCCGAGATGATCGCGCTGTCCGCCGAACGCGGCGGCGACCCGGAGCGCCCCGGCAAGCGCGACCCGCTCGACCCCCTGCTGTGGCGCGGCGCCCGCGACGGCGAGCCGGCCTGGGACGGCGGCGACCTGGGCCCCGGCCGCCCCGGCTGGCACATCGAGTGCGCCGTGATCGCCCTCGACCTGCTGGGCGACACCATCGACGTGCAGGGCGGCGGCAACGACCTGCTCTATCCCCATCACGAGTGCTCCGCGGCCCACGCCGAAACCCTGACCGGCAAGGCCCCCTTCGCGGCCCACTACGTACACGCCGGCATGATCGGCCTGGACGGCGAAAAGATGTCCAAGTCCAAGGGCAACCTGGTCTTCGTCTCCCGCCAGCGCGCCGACGGCGTAGACCCGATGGCGCTACGCCTGGGCCTGCTCTCCGGCCACTACCGTGCCGACCGCGAGTGGACCGACGAGGTACTGAAGGACGGCCAGCAACGCCTGTCCCGCTGGCGAGCGGCCGCCGCAGCCCCCGCCGGCCCGTCCGGCGAGGGCTTACGAGCCGCAGTCCGCGAATCCCTGCACAACGACCTGGACTCCCCCACCGCACTGGCCATAGTCGACGCTTGGGCCGAGTCCGCCCTGACCGGCGCCGGAGACGACGAAACCGCCCCAGCCGCGATGGCCCAAACAGTCGACGCGCTGCTGGGCGTCCGCCTCTGAGCGTCAGACCACCCAGAGCCTGACCAGGTTCGCCCGCCAGGTCAGCTCACTCCACCGTCGCGGCCGCGCCCCGACCCAATCCACACCGGGCGCAGCGGACACGCGTTGCCGGGCGCCGTCACGCCCCAGGGCGGCGGAAGCGCTGTCATCCCCATGCCGATTCACCCACTCCCTGAACCCGGCGGGGCGGGCGGTGCTGCTGTGCCGGCGGGATTCAAGAGACGACGGCCCGCGCGGACTCTAACCGCCAACCGAGGACGCCGGGCCCTTTTGCCGAAAAAGAACGCCTTTGTCTGGACTTAGCGGCAAACGGCCACATTTTGCTAACAAGACCGCCAGACTGTTCGTGGTCCTAATCTCGTTCGAAAGGAAACATCATGCGTCGTCCGGTTATGTACCTCGCTGGCATGCTCCTGGCCACCGGCGCGAGCCTTGCTCTCGCGGGACCCGCGTCCGCCGCCCCCGGACACACGCCGTGCCCGTACGGCCAGAGCTACTACGCGGGCTACCCGAGTGGTTTCGGCTCCGACTACGAGCAGAACTCGTTCAACGGCATCCAGCTGCTGGGCAACCAGGGCAGCGGCAACCAGGGCGGCCTCATCCCGATCCTGTCGCCGTTCAGCTGACCCGCCCGCCGCGCGACCGGTGAATGCCGGTCGCGCCGGCCGATAACCCTCGACCCGAGGAGCCTGCCTGGCTCCTCGGGTCGTGCATTTTCGCCGGTCAGACCGGAGGCCAGGGAATCGCCGGCCAATCCTGGGGCGGCTTGGGGAAACGGCCCGCCCGCAGGAGGCGTTTCACGCGCAGCCGGATGTGCTGGACCTCGGAAAGCGTCAAGTGGCCTTCCAGGATCTCGCCCAGTTTGGACTCCAGGGCGACGGCCAGGCGCGGCAGGATTTCGCACGCCTCGGCCGGTAACGGCCTTCCGGTCCAGCCCCATAGGACAGTGCGCAGTTTGTTTTCGGTGTGGAAGCTGATGCCGTGGTCCACGCCGTGTACGGCGCCGGTGGCGGGGTAGAGGACGTGCCCGCCTTTGCGGTCGGCGTTGTTTATCACCGCGTCGAAGACCGCCAGGCGGGCCAGCCGGGGGTCGTCGGCGTGGGCCAGGGCGTAGGCGTCGCCGTCCTCGTCCCGGGCGTTGGCCACCGGAAGCCAGCCCGGCGGTACGTCGTAGGCGGGGACGAAGCCGATCATGGACTCGGCCTCGGCGGGCTCGTCTATCCACAGTTGCAGCGCGCCCGCACCGAGCGGGCCGTCGCGGAGGATGGTGGGTGGCACCAGATCCCAGCCGGTGGCCTGGGAGACCAGGTAGGCGCTCACCTCGCGACCGGCCAGGGTGCCGTCGGGGAAGTCCCAGAGTGGTCGTTCGCCGCGGACCGGTTTGTAGACGCAGCGGCGGGTCAGGCCGTGCAGGGTGATCTCGGCGCGCAAGGTGGTGTTGGAGGCGTCCACGAGCCGGCCCTCAATCTCGATCCGCCCGTGGGTGAGCAGGTCCAGAGCATCGCTCTCGGCGAGCGCGGCGGCCGGCTCGGTGGTCACCGGTGGTAGCCGTTGTGGCGGGGACAGAGGTGACCGGCCGGGTCGAGTGGCTGGCCGCAGAGCGGGCAGGGTGGGCGGCCGGCGGCCACCACGCGGCGGGCCCGGTCGATGAACGCCCTGGTGGCCTCGGGGCTGAGGCGGACGCGGAGACGGTCGAGGTCGTCGTCGGGCTCGTCGTCGTCCTCATCGGCGTCGTCGGGCTCGTCCGGGTCGTCAGGGCCCAGCTCGATCTCGACCTCGGCGTCGCCGGCCTCGATCGCCTCGATCACGACGGTGCTGGTGTCGACGTCGAAGGCCAGCCCCAGGGTGCCCACCCGGAATTCCTCGTCGACCGGAGTGTCGAGCGGCTCGTTGTCGTGGGTGCTGGTCTGCGGCAGGTCGGGCAGGGAGACGCCGAAGCGCTTGTTGGCCTCGACGAGCAACTCCTCGAGCTTTTCGGCGAGGAGCGACACCTGGACCTTCTCCAGCGCGACGCTGATCACCCGCCCGCCGCCCCGCGCCTGGAGGAAGAACGTCCGGTCGCCCGGCTCGCCCACCGTCCCGGCCACGAACCGCTCGGGCGGCTCGAACGAGTGCACCTGGTGGGTCATGCCGTCAACCCTATCGAGCCGGGCCCAGGATCGCCCATCCTGCAGGACCGGGTTCGCCTAGGGCGCAACGCCGTGGACCTGCGGTAACACGGATGTCACGCAGTGTGCCCGGCGCCACCGCCGACCGCCGCGTCAGATTCCTTCGGGGGTACGAGCGACGCCAGGTCGGCGGTGTCGTTCATCCGCACCACGAACGGCCTCGTCGGCGTATAGGAGATGACGCTCACCGAGGCGGGGTCGGCCACGATCCGCTGGAACTGGTCGAGGTGCAGGCCCAGCGCGTCGGCCAGGATGGCCTTGATCACATCGCCGTGCGTGCAGGCCAGCCAGAGGGCGCCGGGGCCGTGCTCGGCACTGATCTTGGCGTCCCAGCGGCGGACCGTGGCGATCGCCCGGGCGGACATCTCGGCCATCGCCTCGCCGTTCGGGAACACCACGGCGCTCGGGTGGGCCTGCACCACCGGCCAGAGCGGGTCCTTGGCCAGCGTCTTGAGCTCCTGGCCCTCCCAGTCGCCGTAGCCGCACTCGATCAGGCCGTCGTCCTCGATGATCTGGGCCTCGGGCAGGGCCAGTTCGACGGTACGACGGCAGCGCGGCAACGGGCTGGACACCACCGCCGACAGCGGCAGTTGACGCAGCCGCTCGCCGGCCCGCACGGCCTGGGCCCGGCCGGTGTCGTCGAGGTCGACCGGGCGGCGGCCGGCCAGTTCGCCGGTGGCGTTGGCCGTGGTGCGCCCGTGCCGGAGCAGCAGAACGGTGGCCACTACTCGCCCACGCCGGACTCTTCGTACGCCTCGAACACGATCCGCAGCGTGTCGATGCCGCTCTTGAGGTCGCCCACGTACGGGCTGACCGACAGCGTGCCGACGCCGGCCGCCGCGTACTGCCGGATCCGCTCGACGATCACCGGCTTGGGCCCGACGATCGAGGTGCGCTCGATGAACTCCTGCGGCACCGCCTCGGCGGCCTCGGCCTTCTGCCCGGACAGGTAGAGGTCCTGAATCGTGCGGGCCGCGTCCGGGTAGCCCATCCGGACCGCCAGCTGGTTGTAGAAGTTCTGCTCGCGGCTGCCCATGCCGCCGACGTACAGCGACGCGTACGGCCGGATGACGTCGGCGCACCAGGCCACGTTGTCGCCGACCACCACCGGCACGGTCGGCGCCACGTCGAAGCCGGTCAGGCCCAGCCCGTGCTTGGCCCGGCCGCGCTCGATGTGCTGGAGGTACTCGCCCGCGGCGTCCGGCGCGAAGAAGATCGCCAGCCAGCCGTCGGCGATCTCGCCGGCCAGTTCCAGGTTTTTCGGGCCGACCGCGGCCAGATAGATCGGGACCGCCGGGCGGGGCGGATGGAAGCCGAGCTTGAGCGGCTTGCCGGGGCCGTCCGGCAGGGGCAGCGTGTAGTGTTCGCCGGCGTACGACACCGGCTGCCGGGCGACCGCCATCTTGACGATGTCGACGTACTCCCGGGTGCGGCCCAGCGGCTTGCCGAAGCGGACCCCGTGCCAGCCCTCGGACACCTGCGGGCCGGAGACACCGAGGCCGAGCCGGAACCGGCCGCCGGACAGGGTGTCGATGGTGGCCGCGGTCATCGCGGTCATGGCCGGGGTGCGGGCCGGGATCTGCATGACGGCCGAGCCCAGGTCGATCTGCTCGGTTTGGCCGGCGATCCAGCTGAGCATGCTGACCGCGTCGGACCCGTACGCCTCGGCCGCCCAGACCACCGAGTAACCGAGCCGGTCGGCCTCCTGGGCCATCGCGAGGTGGTCGGCCGGCGTGGTCCACGCCGACTGATATCCGAGGTTGAGTCCGAGTCGCACGTTTGCAGCCTACTGACCTACGGAGCGTTATTTCCCGTCCGGTAACCGACGCGGTTGACCTGGGCCGGAGCATTTCGTCAAGGGGCGTCTCTGAATAAGGTTCACTACATGCAACAGCGACCGCTCGGCCGAAGCGGGCTGGGGGTCTCGCGGCTCGCCCTCGGCACCATGACCTGGGGCCGGGACACCGACCCCGACGACGCGGCCGCCCAGCTCAAGCTCTATCTCGAGGCCGGCGGCACGACGCTCGACACGGCCGACGTGTACGGCGACGGCGACGCCGAGTCGGTGATCGGCTCGCTGCTCGACCACCTGGTGCCGCGGGACGAGGTGGTGATCGCCACCAAGGCCGGGCTGACTCCGCACGGTTACCGCCGCCGGGACGGTTCCCGGGGCAATCTGCTGCGTTCGCTCGACCTGTCGCTGCGCCGGCTCGGCACCGACTACGTCGACCTGTGGCAGGTGCACGGCTACGACCCGCAGACCCCGGTCGAGGAGACCCTGGCGGCCCTCGACCACGCGGTGACCAGCGGCCGGGTGCGCTACGTCGGGGTGTCCAACTTCGCCGCCTGGCAGACCGCGCGGGCCGCCACCTGGCAGTCGGCATACCCGGGCCGGGCCCCGATAGTGGCCGCCCAGATGGAATACTCGCTGCTCGAACGCGGCATCGAGCGGGAACTGCTGCCGGCCGCCGCGGCGCTCGGCTTCGGCGTGCTGGCCTGGTCGCCGCTGGGCCGCGGGGTGCTGACCGGCAAATACCGCAACGGCCGCCCGCTGGATTCGCGGGCTGCCACCGAGCACCTGGCCCCGTTCGTGCAGACCTACCTGGAGCCGCGCAGCTCGAGCATCGTGCAGGCGGTGGTGACCGCGGCCGCCGGCCTCGGGGTGTCGCCGCTCGAGGTGGCCATCGCCTGGGTGCGCGACCGGCCCGGGGTGGCCGCGCCGATCCTGGGTGCCCGCACCGCGGCCCAGCTGCAGGGCGTGCTGCAGAGCGAGGATCTGACCCTGCCGGCCGAGATCGCCACGGCGCTCGACGACGTGTCGGCCATCGACGTGGGCTATCCCGAGCGCGACGGCGAGGGCTGAGGCGCTCGTGCTGCTGCGGCGCGCGGTCTTTCTGCTGCTCGGTGCGGTGGTGCTGCTCCCCTGTGCGCTGGTCGCCGGGGTGCTGGTGCAGGCGGTCCGGGCCGGCGACCCGGGCGGCCTGATCACCGGACTGGTGGCGCTGACCGCGGCGGCGGTGCCCCCGTTCCTGGCCGGCACCCGCGAGTTGGAGATCGCCGCGACCCGGGCCCTGCTCGGCACCGACCTGCCGCCGCCGGAGCCGGGCCGGCCGGCGCTGGAGACCCGGTTGCGGGCGGCACTGTGGTTCGGCCTGCATCTGGTGACCGGTGGCCTGGTGGCCGCGGCGCTGGTGGTCGCGGTGCCGCTGGCCCTGCTGGCCTTCACCGAGCGGCTCGGCATCACCCGCGGCCAGCTGGGCGGCGACCGGTGGCTCTGGACCGCGGCCGGGGTGGCGCTGCTGGCGGCCACCTTCTACGCGACGAAGTGGCTGGGCGCGCTGGCCCACGCGATGGCGCCGGTGCTGCTCGGGCCGTCGCCGGCCGAGCGGGAGGCGGCGCTCGCGGCCCGGGAGCGGGCGCTGGCCGACCGCAACCGGCTGGCCCGCGAGCTGCACGACTCGGTGGGGCACGCGCTGACCGCGACCACCCTGCAGGCGGGCGCGGCGCGGGCCGTGTTCGACCGCGATCCGGAGTTCGCCCGGCGCGCGCTCGGCGCGATCGAGGAACTGGGCCGCACCGCACTCGACGAACTGGACGCGGTGCTGGGGGTGCTGCGCGACGACGCGCCCGACCGGACTACCACGCCCAACCTGGGGGTGCTGCGCGACGACCCGGCCGGCCGGACCACCGCGCCCACTCTCGACGACCTGGGCCGGCTGCTCACCGACGAGATCACGGCCGAGGTCGCGGCCGTCGACGTGCCCGAGCCGGTGTCCCGGGAGGCATACCGGATCGTGCAGGAGAGCCTCACCAACGCGGCCCGGCACGGCGCCGGCGAGGTCCGGCTGCGGCTCGGCGTGGAGGGCGATCGGTTGATCATCGAGGTCCGGAACCGGCTCGCGGCCGGCCGGGGTGTCACCGGGATGCGCGAGCGGGTGATGCTGCTCGGCGGCGACCTGACCGCCGGACCGGACGGCGAGGAGTGGCGGCTCCGGGTGCGGCTGCCGTGCTGAGCGTGCTGATCGTCGACGACGACGAGCTGATCCGGGCCGGGCTGCGGGCGATCATCGAGGCCGAGGACGACCTCACCGTGGTCGGCGAGGTGCCGGACGGCTCCGAGGTGGTTGCGGCGGCGGTCCGGCTGCGCCCGGCCGTCATTCTGATGGATGTACGCATGCCCCGGGTCGACGGCATCCAGGCGACCCGGTTGCTGCTGGACCGGGTGCCCGACCCGCCCCGGGTGCTGGTGCTCACCACGTTCGAGAACGACGAGTACGTGTACGAGGCCCTCCGCGCCGGCGCCGGCGGCTTCCTGCTGAAACGGGCCCGGCCCGCGCAGATCGTCGAGGCGGTGCGGGTGGTCGGCGGCGGCGAGTCGCTGCTGTTCCCGGCGGCCGTGCGCCGGCTGGCCGCCGCGTACGGACCGGCCGAGGCCCGGCTGCCCGGCGCGCGGCTGACCGAGCGGGAGGCCGAGGTGCTGGCCCTGATGGCCGACGGCCTGTCCAACGCGGAGATCGCCGGCCGGCTGTTCCTCGGCGTCGAGACGGTCAAGACGCACGTCGGCAGCATCCTGGGCAAGCTCGGGGTCCGGGACCGGACCCAAGCGGTCGTGGTCGCGTACCGCTCCGGATTTATCTCCCCCTAGAGAGGGACGCGCCCCGCTCCCCGGAGGGATCACCCAGGCTCGCGTCTTCGCGAGTGTCGAGGCATGACCAAATTTCTCGCGGCCGGCTGGTCGGCCGCCTACGCCACGATCGCGCTCGGCTGGACGATCACCGGTCGCGGCTTTCCGTTCGGGCCGGACGACCCGGGCCGGGACGGCAGCCCGCTGCGCAACCTGGACCCGGGAATCGGGGCGCCGCTGTTCGCCGCGGTGCTGGCGATCACCACGGTGGTCCTGCTCGTCATGGCCGGACGGGAACTGCCGCGCGGGCCGGCCCGGACCGCGCTGCTCACCTGGATGTGGCTGGTGATCGCCGCCCTGCTGCTGGTGGTGCCGGACATCCGGCTGCTGATGATCACCGGATACGTCCCGATCCTGATCGTCGGTTTTCCCTTCGGCTACCCGCCGGTGGACTACTCCGAGATTCTCACCTGGGTCCTCGGCAACCAGGCCTTCGCGGTGGCCGGTGGCCTGCTGCTGTGCCGGACCGTGCTGCGCTGGCAGTTCCGCACCGCCGGGGCCTGCGCCGACTGCGGCCGGCCGGCGCTGTCCGGGCCGGTCCGGTGGGGACCGGCGGTCACCTACGTCGCCGCGGTGATCCCGCTGCTCTACGCGGTCAGCCGGGTCGGCTGGGCGCTCGGCATCCCGGTCGGCGTCACCCCGGAGTTCCTCGACGAACTGCGGCGCACCGGCCTGGTCTGGGCCGGCCTGGGCCTCGGCCTGTTCGCGATCGCCGGCTCGATCCTCACGCTCGGCCTCGTGCAGCGCTGGGGTGAGGTGTTCCCGCGCTGGATGGTGGGGCTGGCCGGTCGTCGGGTGCCGATCCGGCTCGCCACGATCCCGGCCACGCTGGTCGCCGTCTTCGTGGGTTCCGCCTCGGTGGCGCTGGCCGCCGATCCGGAGAGCTGGCGCACGATCCTGACGCCGGACGGCCTGGCCAGCGCGCCGTGGGTCACCTGGCCGGCGTGGAGCGTGGCGCTCGGTGCCGCGACCCTGGCCTACTATCTGCGCCGCCGCCCGGCCTGCGAAATGTGTGGCGTAGGAGATCCCCCCGCAGGGGTAGTGCCGGTCACGCAGGCGGGCGCATATTAGACCGCATGGACTACGAATACGCGCCGCTGCGGTTGCCCTCAAATGTCGACAGGTTGACCGCGGCGGCGCAGCTCGCCATTCAGGCGGAGTTTTCCGGATGGGAGCTGGCGCGGGTCCAGCTCTTCCGGGACGGCACCCGCAAAGTGATGCTCCGCCGCCGGATCCAGCCTAACCCCCAGCCGGGACTCAGTTACTAGCCAACCCTCAGTGGTTGTGCCCGGCGTGATCCTCTTCCTCGTCCGACAGGAAGGGGTGCTCGTCGAGCCTGCCCACCAGCAGGTCGCCCTCCCTGGGCGCGAACGGCCCGTCGCCGTCGGAGTCCTCGTACGCCTCCAGGTCGAGCGGCTCAGTGATCTCGCTGACCGTGAGCAGCCCGTCGAGCGGCTCGAGCTCCGGCACATCCAGCGACGACAGCGATCCGTCGCCGGCCTGGAGCAACTCCAGCACCGCCTCGCCGACCGATTCCACGGGGCCCGCGTCCTCGTCCTCCGGCACCGAGTTGCGCCGCGCCACGTCGGCCACCCGGAGCAGCGCCGACACGCTCGGCACCCGGTAGTCGCGGCGCTGCCGCACCGAGATCACCTGCGGGTACGGGTCGGTCGAGTCGCCCGGCTCGGAACCGTCGATGCCCAGGCCGAACCGGTGGTCCGCCTCGTCCGGGTCGATCGACTCGACATCCCAGGGCGTGACCTCACCGAAGGCGTCCAGCAGCTTCTCGTCGTACGCGAACGAGGCGTTGTTCAGATCGACGTACGCCTGCCAGACGTCGTCGTCGTCGATTCGGCCGGCGGCCGACTTGACCGCCGCGAGGTGCGCCCGGGCAGCCTCCACGACACGGTCGAGGGCGGCGTCGAGCTCCGCGTTCTGGTCGGTCATCGATGTAGGTCCTTCCGGGAATCAGCTGTTTCGGAGCAGACGGTCGAGCACACGCACGCCGAACTTTAGTCCCTCCACCGGGACCCGCTCGTCGATGCCGTGGAACAGCGCCGCGAAGTTCAGGTCGGCCGGGAGCCGCAGCGGCGCGAAGCCGAAACAGCGGATCCCGAGCGTCGCGAACGCCTTGGCGTCGGTGCCACCGGACATCAGGTACGGCACGGTACGCGCACCCGGATCCTCGGCACGCAGCGCGGCGCCCATGGCGTCCACCAGCGGCCCGCCGAACTCGGTCTCCACGGCCGGCTGCCGGTGCATGTGCTCGATCTCGATGTCCGGCCCGATGATCTCGCGCAGCTCGGCCAGGAACGACTCGGCCTGACCGGGCAGCGTGCGGCAGTCGACGGTGGCCGACGCCTTGCCCGGGATCACGTTGTCCTTGTAGCCGGCCTCGAGCCGGGTCGGGTTGGCCGTGTTGCGGATGGTGGCGCCGATCAGGTTGGCGATCGGGCCGAGCTTGGCCACCGCGATCTCCGGGTCGTCCGGGTCGAGGTCGATGCCGAGCGCGTCGCCCACCTCCTGCAAGAACGTGCGCACGGTCGGGGTCAGCACCACCGGGAAGCGGTGCCGGCCGACCGCCGCGACCGCCTCGGCCAGCGCGGTGACCGCGTTGTCGTCGTGGATGAACGAGCCGTGCCCGGGCCGGCCGGTGGCGTGCAGGCGCAGCCAGTCCAGGCCCTTCTCGGCGGTCTGCACCAGATAGAGGCGCAGGTTGTCGTTCACCGTGTAGGAGTACCCGCCGACCTCGCCGATCGCCTCGGTGCAGCCCTCGAACAGGTCACGGTGCTCCCGGACCAGCCACTGCGAGCCGTACTCCATCCCGGCCTCCTCGTCGGCCGTGAAGGCGAGCACGATGTCGCGCGGCGGTACGTAGCCGGTGCGCTGCCAGTCCCGGACCACGGCGAGCATCATCGCGTCGAAGTCCTTCATGTCGATCGCGCCGCGGCCCCAGAGATAGCCGTCCTTCTCCGCACCGGCGAACGGCGGGACGGACCACTCGCTCGCGTCCGCCGGCACAACATCAAGATGACCGTGTACGAGGAGAGCGCCGCGGGTCCGGTCCGCGCCGGGGATCCGGGCCACCAGGTTGGCCCGTTTCGGCGCCGACTCGTGCAGCTCGAAGTCGAGGCCCACCTCGGCGAGCTGCGCGGCGACGTACTCGGCGGCGACCCGCTCGCCGGCCGTGGTGCGCGGGTCGCCGGTGTTGGTGGTGTCGATGCGCAGCAGGTCACGGCAGATGCCGGTGACCTCGTCGGCGGCGGTGGTCGTCATCCGCCCTTCATACCAGCCGGGGTTTGACGGGATGTTGCTACCGGGTACTGCGGCGGCCGTGTCCTCCCTCAATCTGCCCCCGCTGCCGCCGGTCGGCGGCGAGACCACCGGCCGCAACGTCGTCGACCTGCTGGCCGAACAGCATCGCGAGCTGGTCGAGCTCTCCGACCGGCTGGCCGCCGAGCCGGACGACCGCCGGCTGGCCGACGTACTGATCGCCACGATCTCCCGGCACCTGTCCGCCGAGGAGCAGTACCTCTATCCCGCGATCCGCTCGGCGGTGCCCGGCGGCGAGGAACTGGCCGACCGCGAGCTGGCCGAGGACCACGACCTGCTGGTCACGCTGCAGCGCCTGGACCGGGGCGAACAGGCCGCGACCGAGGTCGCCGAGGCGGTGCACCGGCACGTCGCGGCCGACGCCGAGGAGCTGCTGCCGGTGCTCACCCAGATGGTGTCGCACGAGGATCTGGTGCGGGTCGGCAACCGGATCGAGACGGCCGAGGAGGCCGCGCCGACCCGTCCGCACCCGGGCACGCCGTCCACCCCGCCGTGGAACAAGATCGTCGATCCGGCGGTGGCCGTCGTCGACAAATTCCGGGATGTTGTCACACGGCGTACGACGTACAGTCGCGATTTGTAACGTTACCAACGGGTTGCGTAACCGTTTTGTCACAAGTGGAGAATCTTTCACCTGTCTCCAGGGCTAGCCTTCGATGTCTCGGAGGTCCTAACGTCACGCTATGAACCTGGAGCTGCGCCATCTCAAGGTGGTATGTGCCATCGCCGAGACCGGCAGCGTGACCAAGGCAGCGTCGCAGCTCGGGCTCGCCCAGCCGGCCCTGACCGCTCAGCTGCAGCGAATCGAGCGCACCCTCGGCGGCCCGCTCTTCGAGCGCGACCGCCGCGGCGCCCGGCCCACCGCCCTGGGCGAGCTGGTGCTGGCCCGCGCCCGGGTGCTGCTGCCCGCCATGAAGGGCCTGCAGGACGAGGCGGCCCGGCTGGCCGGTGCCACCGGCACCGAAAAGATGAGCCGCTACCGGATCGGCGCCATCGGCGGTCCGATCCTCGGCGGCATGGTGCACCGGCTGTCCCAGGCACAGCCGGATGCTCAGGTGACCACCTATGCGACGTACTACGTCGAGGAACTGGCCAACATGGTGCTGGCCGGCAAGCTCGACTACGCGCAGGTGGGTGTCTGCGGGGACGCGATGCCCTCCGCCGAGTTCGGCCTGGTCTGGCAGACCATCGCGGTCGACGCGGTCTGCGTGCTGATGCCCGAGGACCACCCGATGGCCAAGGGCAACGACGTCGACCTGGCCGAACTGGCCGAGGAGCAGTGGGTCGGCGGCACCGGCGACGGCTGCTTCGCCGACTGCTTCGCGGCGGCCTGCGCCCGGGCCGGGTTCACCCCGCGCCGGGTGCTCGAGACCGACATCCGCGGCTGCGTCGACATGGTCGAGTCGGGCTCGGCCCTGGGCCTGTGCCAGCCGACGTTCCGGCCACCGGCGGCGCTCACCCACCGCCCGATGCGCGGCGCGCCGCTGCGGTGGCGGCTCGTGCTCGGCTGGCACCCGGACTCCCCCGCGGCCCGCAACGCGTCCACGCTGATGTCCATGGCCCAGGAGTCCTACCAGGAGGTCGTCGGGCGCAACCCGCAATACCTGGAGTGGATGGCCGACTATCCGCACCTGGGTGGCGCGGTAGACGGCCTCGCTCCGCTCGGTAACGTCTGACCGGCTTTTCTAGGCCGGCGCCGGGTGCGGCGTGCTCGGCGTGAAGCTGAGCCCGCCGCCGGACACGTCCACCCGCACCGTCTGGCCCGGTGCCAGGTCGGCGGCCAGCAGCAGCGTGGACAGCCGGTTGTCCAGCTCGCGCTGGATCGTGCGGCGCAGCGGCCGGGCCCCGAACTCCGGCTGGAAGCCCTTGCCTGCCAGCCAGTCCACGGCCGCCGGGGTGATGTCCAGCGTCACGTCCTGCGCGTGCAGGCGGCGCCGGGTCTCGGCCAGCAACAGCTCGGTGATCTGCCGCAGCTGCGCGGTCTCCAGCTGCCGGAACACGATGATCTCGTCGATCCGGTTGATGAACTCCGGTCGCAGCTGCTCGCGCAGCCGCCGGTCCAGCCGCTCCCGCAGCTCGGTGTCGTCGCCACCCTCGCCGGCGCCGAATCCGACGCTGCGCCGGGTGCCGCTGATCAGGTCCGAACCGATGTTGCTCGTCATGATCAGCACGGTGTTCTTGAAGCTCACCGTGCGGCCCTGGCTGTCGGTCAGCCGCCCGTCGTCGAGCACCTGGAGCAGGATGTTGAACACGTCCGGGTGCGCCTTCTCGATCTCGTCCAGCAGCACCACGCTGTACGGCTTGCGCCGCACCGCCTCGGTCAGCTGGCCGGCCTCGTCGTAGCCGACGTATCCGGGCGGCGCGCCGACCAGGCGGGACACGGTGTGCCGCTCCTGGAACTCGCTCATGTCCAGCCGGATCATCCGGTCCGAGTCGCCGAACAGCGCCCCGGCCAGCGCGCGGGCCAGCTCGGTCTTGCCCACCCCGGTCGGCCCGAGGAACAGGAAGCTGCCCACCGGCCGCTCCGGGTCACCCAGCCCGGCCCGGGACCGGCGGACCGCCTCGGCGACCGCGACCACCGCGTCGTCCTGCCCGATCACCCGGTCGTGCAGGTGTGCCTCGAGGCGCAGCAGGCGGTCCCGCTCCTCCTCGGTGAGCTGGGCGACCGGGATGCCGGTGGCCCTCGACACCACCTCGGCGACGTCCGACTCGGTCACCTGCGGCACCCCGGTGGCCGCCACCGTGACCGCCGCGAACTTCTCCTTGATCGCGTTGATCTCGTCCCGCAGCGACGATGCCCGCTCGTAGTTCTCCGCGGCCACCGCCTGATCGCGGTCCCGGCTCAGCTGCTCCAGCCGGCGCTCGTCCTCGCGGGTGTCCGGCGACGGGGTCTTCACCCGCAGCCGCACCCGCGCGCCGGCCTGGTCGACCAGGTCGATCGCCTTGTCCGGCAGGAAGCGGTCGGTGATGTAGCGGTCGGACAGCTGCGCGGCCGCGTCCAGCGCCTCGTCCGTGATCCGCACCTGGTGGTGCGCCTCGTAGTTGTCCCGCAGGCCGCGCAGGATCGCGACGGTGTCCTCGACGCTCGGCTCGCCCACCAGCACCGGCTGGAACCGCCGGGCCAGCGCCGCGTCCTTCTCGATGTGCTTGCGGTACTCGTCCATGGTGGTCGCGCCGATCACCCGCAGCCGCCCGCGGGCCAGGGCCGGCTTGAGCATGTTGCTGGCGTCCATGCCGCCGCCCTCGCCACCACCGGCGCCGACCAGCGTGTGGATCTCGTCGAGGAAGACGATCAGCCCGTCCCCCTCGTTCTGGATCTCGTCGATCACCTTGCGCAGGCGCTCCTCGAAGTCACCCCGGTAGCGGGTGCCCGCGACGAGCCCGGCGAGGTCGAGCTGGATGACCCGCTTGCCCTCCAGGGTCTGCGGCACGTCACCGTCCACGATCCGCTGGGCCAGGCCCTCGACCACGGCGGTCTTACCGACGCCGGCCTCCCCGATCAGCACCGGGTTGTTCTTGGTACGCCGGGACAGGATCTCGACGGCCTGCTCGATCTCGTCGGCCCGGCCGATCACCGGGTCGACCTCGCCGCGCCGGGCCAGCTCGGTGAGGTCCACGCCGTACTGCTCCAGCGTGGGGGTCTTGCCGCTGCCGCCACCGCCGGCCGGACCGCCGCGACCCGGGTGCGGCTGCGGCTCGGCGTGCTGGAGCGCCTGCGGGTCGAGCTTGCCGCCCAGCAGCCGGCCGGCCGCGGAGTCCGCGTTGAGGCCGAGGGCCATCAGGATGTGCTCGGGCCCGACATAGGAGGCGCCCAGCGCCCGGGAAATCTGCAGGCTGTCCAGCAGCGCGCGCTTGGCGGCCGGGGTCAGCGCCACCTGGGCGGGACCGTCCTCGCGGACTCCCGCGGGCCGGCCCAGCGCGGACAGCAGACTCTCCGGATCGACGCCGGCGCGGCGCACGGTCTGCCGCATCGGCTCCTGCTGCAGAACGGCCCAGAGCAGGTGGTCGGTGTCCAGGTCGGCGAGCGTCCGGTCCGGATCCGCGAGATCGGCGGCACGACGCGCGGCGGTGGACAGCACCTCACGGGCGTCACCACTCATGTACTTCGTGATGTCGATGCGCGGCTGCCGGCGCGGCTCGGCCGCCCCGAAGAAGCGCGCGAACAGGTCGTCCCAGTTGCCGGGCCCGCCCGGTCCGATCGGTCCGATGCTCATTGGTCCACTTCTCTCCTGTTGCTAGCGGCTGCACGCCCCCGCATTCCCCGGCGTGCGACCGTTATCAGCGCTGGTGACCATCCGTTGATTCCCAGATTTCGCAGAAACTTGACTCAGGTACGCTCAACTTTCATGACCCCACCTCAGGCTCCGGTTCCGCCCCCGGTTCCGCCCCCAGTTCCGCCCCCGGCACCGGCTCCGGCACCGGCTCCGGCACCGGCTCCGGCACCGGCTCCGGCTGCGGCTGCGGCTGCGGCTGCGGCTGCGGCTCTGGTGATCGTCGACGGCGCCAACGTCGTCGGCTCCGTCCCCGACGGCTGGTGGCGCGACCGAGCGGGCGCCGCCATCCGCCTCCGCGATCGCCTGGCCACACTGTTAGAGCCCGGCATCTCCGATATTTCAGGACCGGTGGAGATTGCGCTGGTAGTGGAGGGCAAAGCCCGAGAAATTCCCCAAACCACCAACGGCGTACGCATCGAGCGAGCCCCCGCCTCCGGAGACGACAAGATCGCCGACCTGGTCAGAGCCGCAGCCCCCACCAGACGCACCGTCGTGATAACCGCCGACCGCGGCCTGCGCACCCGGGTCCTGGCCTTGGGCGGCGAGGTCCGCGGCCCGTCCACCATCCCCCGCTCCTGACCACCCGCCGACAGCCACCTCCCACCGCCCGCCACTCCCACACCGGCAGTAGCCACGAGACCCGGGGCCCCACACCGGCAGTTCGTCACGAGACCCCGCCCCCAGCGCCCCACCCGGCGCCCCACCGCTCCGCCGACCTGCCACCAAGCACCACCACGAGCGCCCCCACCCGTCGACCCCACGCCGCCCGGACCCGGCACCAACGCACTGTCCCCATAAGCGCGCCACCCCGAACCCGCCAGCAACGCACTGCCCGAGCCCGGCGCCGCGTTGCCCGAGGTGCGGCACATAGCCGGCGACCGGGGGCTGACCGGGCGGCTGTTGGCGGCGCAGGCGGGTGGCGCTCTGGTGAGCGGGTTGCTCTACACCCTGGCGAGCGCGGGCGGGACCTGGCTGGCCGCGGTGTTCACAGCGGGTTATGTGCCGCTTCTTCTCGTGCCGTCACCGCGGCCGATGTGGTGCTACCGGCGGTCAGCGGGTTGGGACTACCGCCGCTGCTCTCACGCGGCGTTCCTGGCGGCCGATCGGCTGGCTCCGCCGGGAACGGCCGTGGAGGCGTTCGCTGGATCTTCACGGCGTTCACCGTGGTGGCGCGACCGGGGCGGCGCGACCGGGGCGGCGCGACCGGGGCGGCGCGACCGGGGCGGCGCGACCGGGCCGCTGACCGCGGCGCCGTCGGCACCGGGTTCCTGGTCGCGCCGGTGTCCGGCCTGCCCGCGGTGGCCGCCATGACCGCGGCGGCCTGGCCGCATAACCCCTGGACCCGTGCCCCCTGGGCCCGTACCCCCTGGACCCGTACCCCTCTGCGGTGAATTTTGAGCATTGTGGAGATAGCGCCGGGCGCGCGGATTCCGGCTTGCGAGGTAGCTTTAAGTATTCAATCCTGTTCATTCAGTCGTCAGATCTCGGACACGTCGGCGGGAGTGGGTATCAGTCGGGTCGATGCTTCCCGCATGAACGGGCTCGCCTCGCAAAAGGGGTGTGCGCGGACGACGAGGCAGGAAGGGGCCAGTAGTCTGAGGGCCGAAATCGGGTTCCGCACAGCAGGAGGCTGCACGGGTGGCCAGTGTCGCCGAGGTCAAAGCGGCCGTCGACGCCGCGCTCCAGCAGGTGAGCGAGGGGCAGGCGGCGATACAGGCAGCCCGGGAGAAGCTGGGCGAGGCCCAGCAGAGCCTGGCGGCGGCGCTCGACGGCAGCGGCAGCGACGCGGTCGGCGCGGCACACGCCTCGCTCTCCCAGGCCGACCAGTCGCTCGAGGAGTGCCTCGGCGCGACCGCCATGGCGGTCGAGCAGGCCGAGACCTACACGGCGATGCTCTGACGCGATGTCGCTGATTCAGGAACTCGGCGCCCAGCTCCGTGCCACGTCCGACGAACTGCCGACGGGGCTCGTCTCGGTGGCCCTCGAACGGCTGCGCAGCGCCACCGAGCTGCTCGCCTGGGTGCGCGAGGCGTCGGTCGACCCGGTCGGCGTGCCGCAGCTGGGCAACGCCACCGAGCACGCCGAACGGGCCGCCGCGGCGCTGCGGCTGGCCCAGGACGCCATCGCGACCTATCTGGCCTCCATCGGGCTGACCGGCGACGCCAGCGCGCCGCCCGAGCAGGAGTGGCGGGCCGGGCTGCGGCCGGCGCCTCAGGTCGAGCCGACCGACGCGGCCGAGCCGCCCGCCGAGCGGCTCGGGCCGTGGTGGCAGCAGCGGGTCGCCCAGCTGACCGGTGAGCCGGCGCCGGCCGAGGGTGCGGGCCAGGGTGCCGGACAGGGTGCCGGACAGCGCGGCGACACGGCCGATCTGCTGCGCCGGGTGGCCGCCGCGGTGCGCTCCGGGGACAAGGCGCAGGTCGGTCGCGACCTGCACGCCGCCAACGCCGCCACCGGGCTCGGGCTGGCCGCGGTCACCTCGCCGGTGCTGCACCGGCTCGCCGGTGACCTGCTGGGCCACGAGCCGCGACCGGACGATGTGGAACGACTGCGCACGGCCACCACCGGCCGGGTGCGCTCGCTGTTGCCGGGCACCTCACCGGCCGTACTGGACACCCTGCTGGCCCGGATCTGCCGGGCGCCCACGAAGCAGCAGCAGGGTCAGCCCGCCGCACACCCGGCAGACAACGCTGTCACCGCCGGTGTGCTGGCCGGGGTGCTGCTGGCCCGGCTCGGCCGGGACGCCAGCACCCTCGATCCGGACGCCCCCGAGCCGTTGCGCCGCCCCGAGGCCGCCGACGCCCGATGAGAACGAGTCATGGCTGATTCGACCGCACAGCAGGTAATGGACATCCGGGCCGGGTTGTCGCACGCCCTGGGCGCCGCCGAGACCGCGCTGGTCGCGGCCCGGGAGGCGTACACGACGGCCCAGGAACGACGGGAACGCGTGGTGGCCGCCGCCATCGCCCGGCGCCGCAGAGTCGCCGAGGCGCTGGACGTCCGCCTGCGCCAGATCGACGAGCAGCACCGCACCGACCTGGCGGCGCTGGCCGGCGCCGCCGCGGGTGCGGCCGACCGGGCGGCACCGGGAGCGGCCGGCGACCCGTGGGACGACTGGCAGCCGTCGCCGCTGGACCGGGCCGCCGAGCTGCGGGTGGGCCGGGTGCTGCTGCCGCATCCGGAGGAGGTGCCGGCGCTGGTCCCGCTGCTCGACCACGGCCACGTGGTGGTGCGCGGCGACCGGCAGATCGGCGACGATGTGGTGGCCGGGCTGCTGCTGCGGGCGGTGGGCACGGCCGCACCGGGCGCGCTCAAACTGATCGGCTACGACCCGGAGCACCTCGGCGGCGGGCTGGCCCGGTTCGCCACGCTCGCCCCGGCGGGGGTGCTCACGTTCGTGGGCCCGGGCGGGCTGGGCGGGCTCCTGGACGACCTGGTGGAGCACGTACGCCGGATCAACGAGACGGTGCTGGCCGGTGAGTACACGTCGCTGCGCGAGCTGAACGCGGCCACCCACCGGCGGCCCGAGCCGTGGCGGGTGGCGGTGCTGCTGGGCGCCGGCGAGCTGAGCCGGCACGAGCAGACCCAGCTCCAGCGGCTGCTGCGCACCGGGCCGGCCGCGGGCGTGCACCTGGTGATCCAGGGCATGCCGGTGCAGTCCGGTCCGGGTGTGGAGTTCATCACCGCGGCGCCGGACGATCGCGCCCGGGTGTCGGGTGCGGGTGCGTTGCCGGTACGGCTGGACGGCGGCCCGCCGCAGGCGGTGGTGGCCGCGGCCTGCCGCCGGATCGCCGACGCGGTCGCCGCGGGACCGGCCCCGGTCGCCCTGGACAGCCTGTTACCGCAGACGGACTGGCAGGAGAGCTCCGCCACCGGACTGACCGCGCCGCTCGGTGACGGCCCGCAGGGGACGCCGGTGGCCGTGACGCTCAGCGACTACCCGCCGCACGCGCTCATCGCCGGTCCGTCCGGCACCGGTAAGACCAACCTGATCTACGCCTGGATGGGCGCGCTGGCCGCCCGCTACTCCCCCGCCGAGCTGGCGTTCTATCTGCTCGACTTCAAGGAGGGGGTGTCGTTCGCCCGGTTCGCGCCGGGTCGGCGGGACCAGAGCTGGCTGCCGCACGTGCGCCTGGTCGGGGTGAACGTCAACACCGACCGCGAGTTCGGGCTGGCCCTGCTGCGCTTCCTCGGCGAGGAGCTGCGCCGGCGGGCCGAGGCGGCGAAACGGCACGAGGTCACCAACCTGGCCGAGCTGCGCGCCGAGGACCCGGAGGGCAGCTGGCCCCGGATCGTGGCCGTGGTCGACGAGTTCCAGGTGCTGCTCTCCGGCCGGGACGCGGTGGCGGGCGAGGCCGTCAACCTGCTCGAGGACCTCGCCCGCCGGGGCCGCTCGCAGGGCATCCACCTGATCCTGGCCAGCCAGGACGTCTCCGGCATCGAGGCGCTGTGGGGCCGGCCCGCGCTGGTGGCGCAGTTCTCGCTGCGGATCGCGCTGCCCCGGGCCCGGCGGATCCTGGCCGAGACCAACCAGGCCGCCGAGTCGCTGCCGCGCTATCACGCCGTGGTGAATGCGGACTCGGGCGCCACCGAGGCCAACCGGATCGTCCGGGTGCCGGCCGCCGGCGACCGGGACCGGTGGAACGCACTCCAGCACCGGCTGTGGCGCCGCCGCCCGGAGGGCCAGGGACCGCCGCGGCTGTTCGACGGCGACGTGGTGCCGTCGCTCGGCGAGAGCCCGGACTACCAGGGGCTGGCCCCGGTGGACGGCTCACCCGCGCCGGTGGTGCTGCTCGGCGAGACGATCGACGTGCTGTCCCGGTCGGCCCGGACCGTGCTGCGCCGCGCCCCCGGGCGCAACCTGGCCGTGCTCGGCACCCGGGTGGACGAGGCCTGCTCGGTGCTGGCCACCGCCGGGTTGTCGCTGGCCGCGCAGTTCCCGCCGGACGGCGCCCGCTACTCCATCCTCTGCCTCGACCCGGACGCCCGGACCGCGGCCGCGACACTCTGCGAGCAGTTGCCGGAGTGCGGCTGGTACGAGCCGGACAACGCGGACTGGCTGCTGGAGGACGCGGCCGCCGAGGCGTCGGCGTCCTGGCCGGCCGACCGGCCGCATTTCCTGCTGGTGTACGCGGCGGACGCGATGCCGGGTGGCAAGGGCGCGGCGGACCAGCTGCGCACCATTCTGCGGCACGGTCCGGAGCGGCGCATCCACGTGCTGGGCTGGTGGCGGGGCGCGGCACTGTTGCGCGAGGCGCTCGGCGGCCAGGGTTCGCGCACCGACGCGATCGGCGCCTGGGTGGCGCTCGACGTGCACGGCAGCGAGCTGGCGCCCTACTATCCGGGCACCGGGGCGCCCGCGTGGTACCCCCGTCCGTGGCGGGCGCTACATTTCGACCGCTCGGTGCATCGGGGCGCCGAGGTCATCATCCCCTACGGACAGTTATGAACAACGGAGTTCACACGACGGCGGCGGCGGACGCGCGGGGACGCGCGTCATGACGCAGCGCGATGTACAGCCGGCGGACTTCGAGACCGCCGACTACCGGGTGGTGCTGCGGCGGTTGGCCACCCTGGACGAGGAGGCCGCGAGCCTGCGCGCCGAGGCCGGCCGCTGGCACGACGGCCGGGTGGCCGCGGCCGACGACGCCGTCCGGCAGGCCGACCAGCAGCTGCGAGACGCCAAGCAGGCGGTCGCCGAGGCCCAGCGCAACCTGGAGGAGGTGGACGCGCGGGCCGCCGGGCTGTGGTCGGACTACGTGCACAAGGTCGGGCCGGCGGCGGAGCGCTTCGGCCGGACCGTGCCGCAGCCGGTCATCCCGCGGCAGCGCAGCGAGCGCAACGCGGCCGACTACCTCGACGAGGTGGCCACCAAGGTGAAGTACACCGAGAAGGCCCGGCCCCTGACCTTCGGGATCAAGCTGCTGTTCGGGGCGTTCGGGGTGGCCGGCGGCCTGGCCGGGGTGGCGGCCTACCGGGTGCTGCGGGCGAACGGCGGCAGCCAGACCGGCACCTGGAAGGACGCGCTGCCGGTGGTGGCGCTCGTGGTGCTGCTGGCCTGCCCGGTGCTGTCGGTGGTGGCCGCCAAGAAGGTCGCCGACCGGCGCGGCGTCGGCCTGGACGCCGCGACGGTCGCCACGATCCTGCTGGCCGGCATGATCACCGCGGGCGCGCTGCTCGGCGCTATCGGGGTGCAGTGAAGCCCGGCACCACCAGGGCCTCGCGCAGCAGGCGGCGGGCCAGCACCAGCCGGTCCTCGTCGGTGTCCAGCGGCAGGTCGCCGACCCGCACCGGATCGCCGCCGAAGGCCCAGCGCAGCGCCGGTGCGCAGTAGGCCGGGAAACGCAGGGTCCGGCCGGTGAGCCGGAGCACCACATGGTCGGGACCGTCCTCGACGAGCCGCCAGCGCAGACCGGCGCGCACCTCGACCAGGCTGTCCGGGCCGAGGCCGGCGGCGTAGTCGAGCTGGGCCAGCGGGGCGATCGGGGCGGGCCGGGCGGACGGCCAGTCGCGGGTGGTGAGCCGCTCGGCGATCTCGGCCGGGCCGGTGCCGGACAGCCAGTCGCGCAGCGCCTCGACGGTCTCGGTGAGCTCCGGCTCGATCGCGTCCGGATCGGTGACGTCGAGTCCGAGCGGGAGGGTGGCCCGCAGCCGCCGGTCCGCGGTGGCCGCCCGGAGCAGTTCCTCGACCAGGGCGTACCTGGTCAGGGCCCGGACGCCGACGGTGACGTGCAGCGAGCGGCCGCCCTGCGCCTGGGCCGAGTGCAGCCAGCCGCGGGGCAGGTAGAGGGCGTCGCCGGGGGCCAGTTCGACATCCAGGGCCGGCTCGCCCTCGGCGGTCGCGGCCACCTCGTCGGCGCGGCCGCCCCAGGCCTGCTGCTCCAGCGGGTCGGGCAGCACCGGCTCGTGGATGCGCCAGCGCTTGGTGCCGTCGATCTGCAGCACGAACACGTCGTGGGTGTCGTAGTGGGTGCTGAAGCCCTGGCTCTGCGGCGGGGTGAGGTACGCGTTCACCTGCAGCGGGCGGCGCAGGTCGGCGCCGAGCCGGCGGGTGAACTCGGCGAGCGGCGGCCAGATCCGGTGCAGGCCCTGCAGGACCAGGGTGGCGCCGCTCGCGTACAGGGCCATGACCTTGTCGTCGTGCACCTGGTCGGCGATCTCGGCACCGGCCCCGCCCGGGCCGGTGAACTCGGCGGCCGGCAGCACCTTGCCGTTCCGGGCCACCCGCAGAAACGGTGTGCGCAGGCCGCGGCCGCTGAGCAGCTCGTCAACGGCGTGCGGCGACAGCAGGTCGGCGAACCCGTCCGGGCCGGCCAGTTCGGCGGCCCGGCTGAGCAGCGGCGCCCGGCCCCAGTGCGCGGCGGCGAACTTGTCCGGTTCGGCCGCGATCACCCGGGCGAGCGCCGGGCGGTCATCGCCCGGCGCTTCGATCGTCATGCGGTGCTCTCAGACCGCGGCGCTGTCGGCGCCGCCGTCGTGGCCGGCCGGGTTCGCGCCGCCGTCGGCCGGTCCCTCGTCGGCCGAGCCGTCCGCGCCGCCGTCGTGGCCCGACGGGTTGGCGCCGCCGTCCGCGGGGCCCTCGCCGGTCGCGCCGCCGTCCGCGCCGCCGTCCTGGCCGGCCGGGTTCGCGCCGCCGTCGGCCGGTCCCTCACCCGCCGTGCCGGTGCCGCCGGTGATGTCCTCGTCGCTGAGTGACATATGGATCTCCCTGCTGTTTCCGGTGTTGCTGTCGGGCCACCGGGTACCCGTCGGTGATCACGTCTAATCCGCTCCCGGCTGGGTATCCGCTGACCGTGCTGATGATCGGTACCTCCGGATGGCAGTACCGGGACTGGCGCGGCCGCCTGTACCCGGCAAAGCTGCCGCAGCGGCGGTGGCTCGAGCACTACGCCGAGCGGTTCGCCACCGTGGAGGTCAACAACGCGTTCTACCGGCTGCCCGAGCGGCACACGTTCGAGCAGTGGCGGGAGCGGACGCCGGACGACTTCGTGGTGGCGGTGAAGATGAGCCGCTACCTGACCCACGTGAAGCGGCTGCGCGAGCCGGCCGAACCGGTCGCGCGCTTCCTGGACCGGGCCGCGGGGCTCGGTGCCAAGCTCGGTCCGGTGCTGATCCAGCTGCCGCCCACGTTGCGCGCCGATCTGGATGCGCTCGACGACACGCTGGGGCAATTCCCGTCCGGGGTACGCGTGGCGGTCGAGCCCCGGCATCCGACCTGGTTCACCGACGACTGCCGGAAGCTGCTGGAACGTCACGGGGCGGCGCTGTGCTGGGCGGATCGTCGCAGTCGTCCGATCACGCCGCTCTGGCGCACCGCCGAGTTCGTCTATCTGCGGCTGCATGAAGGCAGAGCAAAACCATGGCCCGGGTACGGAGCGGCGGCCCTGACCCGGTGGACCGCACGACTGTCCGAGGTCTCCTGCGCGTACGTCTTCTTCAATAATGATCCCGGCGGTGCGGCAGTGCGCGATGCCAGCACGATGGCCGCGAGGGCCCGCCGCCTAGGCGTCGCCGTTACCCGCACGCCCTAGTCGTTCAGCAACTCGATGAGGGTCGAGGCGTTGCGCTGGGCATAGTCGGAATAGCAGTTGTTCATGAAAACCTGCGTGTGCTTTGCCTCGTCGGCGAGTTTGCGCAGGCGCGGGGCCCACTCGGCGAGTTCGGCGCGGGAATACTCGTAGCCGAACTTCTCGTGGATGTCCTTGCTGGTCCACTTGTCGCTGTGGCCGTGGAAACGGACCACGGCCAGGTCGGCGGTGGCCTCCAGGATCGGCGGGACCGACGAGCGGTGGCCCTGCGGCATGTCGACGCCGACGAACGGCAGCCGGTGTCTGCGCAGGAACTCGATGGTCTCGTCGCGGTTGTCGCCGTCGAACCAGGACGCGTTGCGGAACTCGAAGACCGGGCGCATCGGCTTGCAGCGCGCGGCCACCTCGAGCAGATAGTCCTTGTTGGAGCGGCGGATGCCGAACCACGGCGGGAACTGGAACAGCAGCGCGCCCAGCTTGCCGGCCTCGGCGAGCGGCTCCAGGGCGGCGAGAAAACGGCTCCAGATCTCCTCGTACGTCTGGGGCGGTACGTCGTCGGGATAGACGTTGCGCTTGTCCGTCTCGGGACGCAGGTCCTTGTAGATCGCCGACACCTTCGTCGGGTGGCCGGTCAGCAGGCTGAAGGCCTTGATGTTGAAGGTGAAGCCGTCCGGGGTGCGCTGCGCCCAGAGCCGCGCGGTCTGCTCGGCCGGCGGCCCGTAATAGGTCGAGTCGACCTCCACCACGTCGAACTGCCGGGCGTAGTGGGCCAGGCGCTTCTCGGGGGTGTCGGCTGACGGCGGGTACCAGCCGGAAGCCAGCAGCGTCCGGTCGGTCCAGGAGGCCGTGCCGACCTTGAGCGAACCCATACCGCCAAGTTAGCCCTGATACGACGGGTCCGCCGCGCCAGGCGGCGGACCCCTCGTACGTTTGGCTAGCTCGCCCGGCGCTCGCGCACCTGCTTGCAGTTGACGCAGGTGGTGGCCGAGGGGAAGACCTCGAGCCGCTCCCACGGGATCGGGTTGGAGCAACCCTCGCAGTTGCCGTAGGTGCCGTCGTCGAGACGCTGCATGGCGTGCTCGGCCTGCGTGCGCCGGTCGAGCAGGGTCCGCAGCAGCGAGGTGGCGGCGTCCCGCTCCGCCGTCTTGGAACCGCTGTCCGCCTGGTCGTCGCCGGCCGCATCGCCGATCTCGACCAGCCGCAGCTTGTGGTTTTCCGCGAGGGCTTGTTCGTACTCGGCGTTCAGGGAATCGAATTTGGTCCGCAGAATCGTCCGGATCTGCTCGACCTCCTCCGCCGACCGGCCCTTGGCGGCACCCTTGCCCGTGATCACCGCTCCATTGACGAGCATGCGCTCCCCCTGCCCTTCCTCTGCCCCTGCCGGCGGGCCCCCGCGGGCCGGCTCCATCGCACCGTGGAGCCGGCAGATACCCGCCGCCGGAGATCCCAAACGAGGTCTCCGCTAAAAAAGTAACCGGAGCATAACTGTCAGTGGTCGAATCCGCCACGGACTCGCTTCAGGAACGTTCCAGGACCACCGCGGGACGCCGGGGATCGTCGAGGCGGACCACCACGTCGGCGAACGCCGCGGGGTCCACCTCCTGCGCATAGCGGTCGAACGCCGGCAGGGTCCACGCCTCGGCAGGTGGGGTGCGCCGGTCGAGGGCCGCGCGGGACAGCTCCAGGTGCACCGTGAAGTCGAACGCGAGACCGCCGCCGAGCAGCAGCGGACCGCTCACCAGGACCACGGCACCGGGCGGCAGATCGTGGTATGGATCACGCGCGGCGCGGTCGGTGCCGGCGTTCCAGAGCCGGGTGAGGATGCGGCCGGAGCCGTCCGGTCCGGCCGGGTCGAGGACCTCACGGGCCAGGCCGGACTCGTCGAACCAGCCGGCGTAGAACGTGTCCGGGTTGTGCCGGCCGAACTCGAGGCGCAGCGACGCGGGCCGCAGGAAGTCGGCGGTATCCACGCGTACCGCCGGGCGGCCGCGCACCCGCAGCGGGTCGACCAGGGCGTCGGCGAGACGGCCCGGCCCGGCGGCGGCCGGTCCGTCGACCGCCACCCGCAGCCAACTGTCGGGTTCACGACTGATCAGCTCGTCGGCGATCTCGTCGACCAGGCCGTCGAGGGAGACCGGGCGGACGCGCACGCTACTCCTGGGCTGAGATCACCACTCGGGCGTCGTCGGACAGGCGGTAGCCCACACCGTACACGGTGGTGATCACCGGGTGGCAGTTGCCGAGTTTGAGCCGCAGCCGCCGGACGTGCACGTCGACCGTGCGCTCGCCGGTGTGCTCGTAGCCCCAGACGCCGGCCAGCAGCTGACCCCGGGTGAACACCCGGCGCGGCCGCTCGGCGAGGAACAGCAGCAGGTCGAACTCGAGCCGGGTGAGCGGCAGCGGCTCGCCGTCCAGCAGCACCTGCCGGGACGCGGTGAGCAGGCGCACCTCGGGACCGTTCGGCACCGGTTCATCGCGGACCGGCAGTTCCGGCTCGACGGTGATGGTGCCCTGGCTGATCTCGACGAGTTCGCGGACCGCCTCGATCAGCCGGTGCGCCTGCGGGGTGAACGCGTCGGTGGTGAGCGGAATAGCGACCGTCACGGTCAATGCGGGGTCGGAGGGCCGGCGATTCGCGGAACCGCGTCCCGGTCCGGTGAGATGGCGGGTGGTACGAGGCGACAGAGCGCTGACCGGCATAGTGAACGAGCCCCCTGAAATTGCAAAGGTCGGTAACCGTATACGACCGATCACCCTCCGTAAATCCGCGGAGAATGTTTCCGCCACCCCTACTGCCGGGTCAAGTAAGCAACCACACTGTGGGAAAAACGTTCCACAACGGCTTTGACAGTGGCAAATGCATTCTGCGAACAGATTCTGTCAGGCTCATTAAATATTGCCGAACTCGGAGACCGGCATCTAAATAAGTTTTGCCTGGTCAGGATGCGTGTCCGCGATCACGGTGTCGACCGTCACGACGCAATGCCGTGAGACGCTTACCACATCGGCCGCAGCACAGCCAGAAAGAATTCTTGGCGTCTCCTGAGAGGACGCCGAAAGTGTAGAACCAAAAATGGATGCCGCGCGGCGCATACGTGGCGCCGCGCGGCATCCGGGCGATCAGTTGCCGGCGGTCAGGCGACGGCCCACGGCCGCGATGAGCCGGTCCAGTTCGGAGCCGAACGGGTTGTCGTGAACCAGATATGTCCAGGTCGCGCTCGGCCGCACGATCTCGGCGCGTTCCGGTTGCCAGCCCTCGCTGAGATCGGCTTCCTCGAACGTCTCGATGGTGCGGGCCTCGATTTTGGTGAACAGATCCTGGAATGCCGGCACCGCGGCCCGGTGGAACTCGTCGAGCGGGTCGAGCTTGCCCAGCGCGCGCAGGTGCACGCCCTCGCGGACCTCGCTCAGCTCGGCCAGGTGCTCGGCCCAGAGCCGGTCCAGGTGGTACAGGGCGATGGCCCGGCCGGCGTCGGACAGCACGTCCTCGTCGGTCTCCTTGGCCTTCTCCGGCGAGCGCTCGAGGAGCATGATCGCGGCGACCTCGGAGGTGAGCAGCCGCTCGCGGCGCTCGGCCAGCGCGATCCGCTGCTGCTCGATCACGACGCTGTACCGCCAGGTGTTGCGGTGGATCTCGTGGTTGACGCCCTCGGCGACCCGCTGAGCGTGCTCGACGGCATAGTCCACCTGGTCGTCGTGCACGACGCCGTCCATGTCCATCCGCGGCGAGGACGGCAGGATATCGCCGGCGTGCCGGGTGACCAGCTCGTCCTCGAGACTCACGAAGAACACCGAGCCGCCCGGGTCGCCCTGCCGGCCGGCCCGGCCGCGGAGCTGGTCGTCCACCCGGCGGCTGTCGTGCCGGCCGGAGCCGATCACGTAGAGGCCGCCGAGCTCGACCACCCGGTCGCGGTCCTTCTCGTCGCTGCCGCCCAGCCGGATGTCGACACCGCGACCGGCCATCTGGGTCGAGACGGTGACCGCGCCGACCGCGCCGGCCTCGGCGATGATGGTGGCTTCCTCGGCGTCGTTCTTGGCGTTCAGTACGTTGCACGGGATGCCGGCCGCGGCCAGCTGCTTGGCCAGCAGTTCGGACGCCTTGACGTCGAGCGTGCCGATCAGCACCGGGCGGCCCTTGTCGTGGGCGATCTGGATCTCCTCGACCAGCGCCCGGTCGCGGTCGTCGTGCACCGAGTAGATGCGGTCCGGCTCGTCGTCGCGGATGTTCTCGGCGTTCGACGGGATGACCGCGACCTCGAGCTTGAAGTACTCCCGGAGCTGCTCGCCGACGTGCACCGCGGTCGCGGTCATGCCACAGACGGTGGCGTAGAGCGCGATGTAGGCCTGCACGGTAATCGTGTCGAGGACCTCGCCCTCGGCGGTGGCGCTCAGCCCCTCCTTGGCCTCCACGGCCGCCTGCAGGCCGTCCGGCCAGCGGCGGCGCTGGGCCACCCGGCCGCGCATCTCGTCGATCAGCTCGACCGAGCCGTTGCGGACGATGTAGTCGACGTCGCGGCGCAGCAGCGCGTGCGCGTGCAGCGCCACGTTGACCGCGGACAGGTGCTCGACCTGGTCGTCGGCGTACAGGTCGACGCCGCCCAGCTTCTCCTCGACGCGCTGGAGACCGGCCTCGGTGAAGGCCACGCTGCGGCCGTCGTCGGCCACCTCGAAGTCCTTGCCGGAGCGCAGGTCACGGACCAGCTCGGCGGCCTCGTGCACCGGGTCGCTCTCGGTGGTGATGCTGCCGGCCAGCACCATCGGCACCCGGGCCTCGTCGATCAGGATCGAGTCGGCCTCGTCGACGATCGCGGTGGCCAGCTCGCGCTGCACCCGGTCGGTCACGTCGGTGACCAGCTGGTCGCGCAGGTAGTCGAAGCCGGCCTCGCTGACCGAGACGTAGGTGACGTCGGAGAGGTAGGCCGCGCGGCGCTCCTCCGGGGTGGAGGTCTCGGTGACCCAGCCGACGGTGAGGCCGAGCCGGGTGTAGACCGGCTCCATCCACTCCGCGTCCCGGCGGGCCAGATAGTCGTTGACGGTGAGGACGTGCACCGGGCCACGGCCGAGGCGCACGTGACCGTAGGCCGCGATGGCAGCGGTCAGGGTCTTGCCCTCACCGGTGGCCATCTCGGCGACCTTGCTGGAGAGAAGGGCCATGGCACCGAGGAGCTGTACGTCGTACGCCCGCTGGTCGAGGGCGCGGCGAGCCGCCTCGCGGCCGATCGCGGACACCTCGGTGAAATCGCTCGCTTCCTGGGCGGCCGCGGTCAGCGCCTCGTCATCGAGTTCGCGCAGCGCCTCCTCACGAGCTTCGATGGCTGGCAGGCGCTTCCGGAACGGCGCAAGGTCGACCGTCGTGCCCGGACGCTGCAAAAACTTGCGAAACCGGCTCTTCAGCCGCTGCGACACACCCATGGCGCGCAACGGTACTTTATTTTCCTGAGAGGGTGGTGGACGCCTCCCGTCCACCTTTCCGCGGCCGCCTCTGCCATCCCTGGTGCCTGACGTTTGCCGGGCCCCGACTCCGGGCACTGATCTGCACGAGACCCAGGGGAGGGAGACGAATTGCCTGGCCAACTCGTCTGCCGCCCGGAGAGGGACCGGCCGGTGGCGGTGTTGCGAGTCAACGGCACCCTCGACCCGGTCACCGGCGACGCCCTGCAGCAGGCGATCCGGCGCAGCCTCGCAGTGCAACCCACCCGGCTGCTGATCGACGTGACGCAGGTGCGCATCGGCGACCCGCTGGGCCTGGCCGCCCTCAGCGCCGTGGTCTGCCAGACCCAGGACTGGCCGAGCGTACCCATCGTGCTCTGCGGCGCCGACGAGGAGACTGCGGCCGCGATCGCGGCGGTACCCGACTGCTCGGGTCTCGACTACGCACCCGACTGCGAGAAGGCTTTGGCGGAGGCCCGCATGGAACCCGAACCCCCCAAGATCCGGGTACGCCTGCGGCCGGTGCCGGACGCCTGCCGCGAGGTCCGGCAGCTGGTCACCCAGGCCTGCGAACGCTGGAACCGCTCCGACCTGGTCGCCACGGCCACCCTGGTCGCCACCGAACTGGTCGCGAACGTGGTGCGGCACGCGCACACCACGATGGAGTTCACGCTGTCCCTGCGCAACGGCCGGGTCAGCATGAGCGTCCGGGACGGCAGCCGGCGGATGCCGAAGCCGGGCGACCCCGGTCTCAGCTCGGCGGGCGGCCGCGGCCTGCGCCTGGTGCGTGATCTCACCGAGGCGTGGGGCGTCCTGCCGGTCAGCGACGGCAAGGTGGTGTGGACCCAGCTGGGCGCGGCCTGAGGGCCTCCTGGGCGCTCCTCGCGCCCCTCACCCTCGGCGCGCCCCTCACCCTCGGCGCGCCCCTCGCCCTCGGCGCGCCCCTCACCCTCGGCGCGCTAGGTCGCGATCTTGGAGAGTTCACGTTCGACACCACCAGAAACTCTCCCACCCCTACCGCCGCCTCGCCATTATGAGCGGTAATAGGGCTTTTGTACCGGCTGATCTGGATGGACCGGCGGCTCATCGTCCGCATTGCGGGAGCACGTCCCGGTATCCGGCGACCCTCGCAGCGTGGCGCACACTGGTTCGCAAATGGCGGAAATCAGGATTTCCTAGTTGCCGCCTGCCTGGTTCTGGTCGGGCTGGTCGGTGCCGGCGATCGGGCGGTTGAGCTGGCCCATCTGCGGGGGCTCCAGGGGTGGGCGGTTGCGGCGCTTGGTGGCCGGCGCAGACAGCGGCGGCTGGTTGGGCATGGTGGCGCCGTCGGCGGACGGGGGCTCCAGGGGCGGGCGGTTGGGGCGCGGGGTGCCGGGACCGCTCGGAACGCCGGGGGCCGGGCCGCTCGGTGCTGCCTGCCCCGGTCCACCCAGCTGACCCGGCCGGCCCGAACCACTCGGCT
>NZ_BOMV01000025.1 GCF_016862375.1 Paractinoplanes rishiriensis
TCAGTCCGCTCGGCTGGCCCGGACCGGCTGGGGGCTGGCCGAGGCCGCTCGGCTGGCCGGGAGCGGCCGGGGTCTGGCCGAGGCCGCTCGGCATTCCCTGGCCTGCGGGCTGTTGGCCGAGGCCGCTCGGCATGCCGGCGCCGGCGGGTGGCCGGTCGAGGCCACTCGATGAGCCCGGGCCGGCCGGGGTCTGGCCCCAGTCGCTCGACGCGCCGCCCGGGCCCGCCGGAGTCTGACCCGAACCACTCGACGCGCCCGGAGCCGCCGAGGCCTGGCCCAGGCCGCTCGGCATCCCCTGACCGGTCGGCTGCTGGCCCAGACCGCTCGGCATGCCCGGGCCGGCGGGTGGCTGGGTCATGCCGCTGGGTGCGCCCGGGCCGGCCGGTGGCTGGCCGGGCGCGGGGAGCTGACCCGGGCCGGTCGGCGGCTGTCCTAGGCCGCTCGGCTTCGGGCCGGGGCCGGTCGAGGGCTGGCCGGGGGCGCCCGGTGCGGGCTGCTCGGTGGGCTGGTGCAGCTGGGGTGGGCGGGACGGGCCGCCGGGCATCGAGACGTTCAGGGGCGGCAGCGGGGAACCGCCGGCGACCGGCGGCTGGGCAGGCGTGGGGGGCGGGGTGGGGCGGGCTTCGGCGGCGGGGCCGGGCACCGCGGCGGGGGAACCGGTGGGCGGTACCGGAGACACCCCCGGGCCGGTGTGCGGCCGGGGCGGCGGCGGGCCGGGGCGCGCCGAGGGGCGGAAGTTGGGGGCGTCGAGCGGGCGGTTCTGCTGGCGGACCAGGGGGGCCGGCGGGATGGTCGGCAGCGGCTCGACTTCCGGCATGACCGCGCCCGGTGGGCGGGCCGGGCTCACCGGCGGCCGGGCCGGGCTGACCTGGGCGGCGGGCGGCGGTGGCGGCGAGGTCCAACCGCCGGGTGCCGTGGGGGCGGGGGCGACCGGCGGCTCGGGTGTGGCGAAACCATGGGGCGCGGGGCCGGCCGGCGGCTGAGGGGTGGCGAAACCATGCGGCTCCGGGCTCGCCGGCTGGGGTGCGGCGAAACCAGGGCCGCTCGGCGTCTGCGGCGCGGCGAAGCCGTGGGGCGCCGGGCCGCTCGACGGCTGGGGCTGGGCGAAGCCGTGGGGCGCCGGGCCGCTCGACGGCTGGGGCTGGGCGAAGCCGTGGGAGGCGGGGGCACTCGGCGGCTGGGGCTGGGCGAAGCCGTGGGAGGCGGGGCCGGCCGGCGGTGTGACGAGGCCGGGTGGCTCCGAGCCGGCCGGTTGGGGTGTGGCGGGGCCGTGGGAGGCGGGGCGGGCCGGCGGCTGGGGCGTGCCGAAGGCGCGGGCCTCGGGCGGCAGGGGGGCGTCGACGGGGCGGGTCAGCTGTTCCGGGGCGGGCGGCAGCGGGAAGGCGGCCGACGACTGGCCGAGCCCGCGGTGCGGTTCCGGCGTGAGGTTCGACGGGGCCGCGGTGCGGTCGAACAGCGGACCCGGCGCCGGTCCACCCACCTCCGGCCCGAACGACGGCCCGGACGACGGCCCGGACGACGGCCCGGACGACGGCCCGGACGACGGCCCGAACGACGGCCCTGCCGGCGCCTGGCCGAAGGCCGGACCCACCCGGTCCTGGCCGAAGGCCGGCAAGTCAGCGCCGGAGCCGATACCCGGCGCACCAGGCGCCCGTCCGAACGCCGGACCGTCCGGGTCCGGACCGAACCTCGGCGCACCAGGCTCCGGACCGGACCCCGGCGCACCCGCCATCTGGCCGAACTCCGGCGCACCCGCCACCCGGCCGAACTCCGGCGCACCCGCCACCCGGCCGAACTCCGGCGCACCCGCCACCTGGCCGAACTCCGGCGCACCCGGCGCCTGGCCGAACGACAGGCCGCTCCGCTCCAGGGATGGCCCACCCGGCTCCAGCCCGAACGACGGCCGCCCCGGCGCCTGCCCGAACGGCTGTTCCTCCGGCTGCGGCCCGAACGACAGCCCGCCCGGCTCCCCGTAGGACGCTCCGTCCGGCGCCGGTCCGAACGACAGCGCGTCCACCGGCTCCTCAACGGACGGTCGGCCCGGCGCCTGCCCGAACAGCAGCCGGTCCGGGGGCTGGCCGAACGAGGACCGGCCCGGGGGCTGGCCGAAGGGGGATTCGCCGGGCTCCGGGGCGAAGCTGGAGGCGGCCGCGGACCGGTCGAACAGCGAACCCGGCGCCTCGTCACCGAAGGACGAACCACCCGGCATCTGGCCGAACGACAGGGATCCGCCGAGTTCCCGACCGGACGGTGGGGTGTCGAAGGACAAGCCGGAGGGGGGCGCCTCCTGCCGGCGGGCGTGGGGTTCGAGGCCGGACGGATCCAGGCCGGCAGCCCTCAGCGGGGGGCGGTCGTAGAGCGGCTCGTCGAACGACACCTCGACGTTAGCGGTGCCGAAAGCGGTGCCGGCCGACGGACCGTTCCAGGACGGCTGCGAGTCGCGCGGTGGCTCAACGGTGGGTGCCGCGCCGAAGGGGAAGGCCAGCGGTGACGCGTACCCGGTCGGAATGCCCTGCCGTGCGGCCGTGACCAGACCCGAAGCCTCGGCCAGGCCGGCGGCCGCAACCACCTCGGCGGCCGCCAGCCCGGCCGCGCAGGGCAGATGCTCGGAGCAGACCGGGCAGATGGTCATCCCGTCGCGGGGGCCGCCGCCGCCGGCGTGCGCCTCGAGCATCTCCCGGGCGGTACGCGCGAGGATGCTGTCCGGGTTCACGAAGGCCTCTGTCGGTGCCACTGCTGTTCCCCCATCCCGGGCGCCACGGTTCCGAGTCAAGTTCACCTTCCCGCGTGGCGATTCGCGCGGTTTTTCGGCATTTCTGGTGCTGAAAGAGGAAGGTGAGGCGGAGCGCGCGAAATTCACTCACGGTACGCAAAGTGTTGCTCTCCGTACGATAGGAAGACATCCAGGAGGTGATCCCCCATGGACGACGTCGAGCTGTACCGCGAGCAGATCCTCCGGCATGTCAGCCCCGTCATCACCGGCCGTTTCGCCGGCTTCCAGACCTCGTACACCCGAGAGGTGAAGGTCGGGCAGCCGCTGTTGGTCGTCGTCTTCCTCACCGCCGGCATCGCGCAGCTGCTCGCCTCGCTGATCCGGATGAACCCGGCCCGCCGCAAGTTCAAGGAGCTCAAGAAGGGGCCGGAATTCCTGGTGACCCCGCTGCGGGTCCGGGACGACCTGGGGCAGACGTACGAGGTGGAGATGCACGGCCACCTGCCGCAGTCCGCCCTGCACCGGGGTGACCTGGTGCAACTGACCACGCGTCCGCAGAAGGACGTACGCCTGCCGGTCCGCCTCATCCAGGTGGTCAACCTGACCACCATGCAGCCGCTCACCCCGCGCATTCCCACCATGTGGTCGCACCTCGGACCGGCTCTGCTGCTGCAGGCCGTGCTGGGGCTGGCCGTGTTTCTGGTGATCGCGGCCGTGTGGCTGGGCTGAATCGGTCAGAGCCCCTCTCCCCCGGCGGCGTGGCCGGGCACGTTAGGTAACCGGCCGGGCCGCATAACCGGCGGCTCGGCGGGGTACCGGCACGCTCATTCACCGGCTGCCGAGCGACGCCTGGCGCAGACCCCACCGGTGTGCGACGTTGGAGTCTCTCGAGAGAGGTGGTGTGCCGTGGGCGAGGAAGTCGAGCAGACCAACTTCAGCCGAGAGGATCGGGCGAAGTACCGGCACAAGATCCGCCGCAGCCTGGACGTGTTCGCCGCGATGCTGCGCGAGTCACGTTTCGAGTTCGAGCGGCCGCTGACCGGCATGGAGATCGAGCTCAATCTCATCGACGAGAACGCCGATCCCGCGATGCGCAACGCCGAGGTGCTGGGCGCCATCGCCGACCCCGACTTCCAGACCGAACTGGGCCAGTTCAACATCGAGATCAACGTGCCGCCGCGGCGGCTGGCCGGCGACGAGAACGCCGACCTGGAACGGACCCTGCGGGCCAGTCTCAACAACGCCGAGAAGCACGCCCGCGAGGTGGGCGCGCACACCGTGATGATCGGCATCCTGCCGACGCTGAAGCGCGAGCACATGACCCTCGACGCGCTGTCCGCCAACCCGCGCTACAAGCTGCTCAACGAGCAGATCTTCGCGGCCCGCGGCGAGGACCTGGACATCCGGATCGACGGCGTGGACCGGCTCGCGGTCACCACCGACACCATCGCGCCCGAGTCGGCGTGCACCAGCACCCAGTTCCACCTGCAGGTCAGTCCGGCGCAGTTCGCCGCGTACTGGAATGCCGCCCAGGTGATCGCCGGCGTGCAGATCGCCCTGGGCGCCAACTCGCCGCTGCTGTTCGGCCGGGAACTCTGGCGCGAGACCCGGATCCCGCTCTTCGAGCAGGCCACCGACACCCGGTCCGAGGAGATCAGGGCGCAGGGCGTACGCCCGCGGGTGTGGTTCGGGGAACGCTGGATCACCAGCGTGTTCGACCTGTTCGAGGAGAATGTGCGGTACTTCCCCGCGCTGCTGCCGATCTGCGACGAGACCGAACCGGCCGAGGTGCTGGAGCGCGGCGAGGTGCCCGAGCTCAGCGAACTGCGGCTGCACAACGGCACCGTCTACCGCTGGAACCGGCCGATCTACGCGGTGGTGCGTGGGCGCCCGCACCTGCGGGTGGAAAACCGGGTGCTGCCGGCCGGGCCCACCGTCGTCGACACGCTGGCCAACGCGGCGTTCTATTACGGGCTGATCCGTACGCTCGCCGAGGCCGAGCGCCCCCTGTGGACGCAGATGAGCTTCAGCGCGGCGGAGGAGAATTTCCACGCCTGCGCCCGGCACGGCATCGACGCCAGCGTGTTCTGGCCCGGGCTCGGCTACATCCAGGTCACCGAGCTGGTGCTGCGCCGGCTGCTGCCGCTGGCACACCAGGGCCTGGACCGCTGGGGCGTCTCGGCCGGTGAGCGCGACCGGCTGCTCGGCATCATCGAGCAGCGCTGCCTGACCCACCGCAACGGCGCCGCCTGGCAGGTACACACCTTGCATGCGCTGGAGGCCGACGGTAGCGACCGGCGGGAGGCACTGCACGAGATGCTCCGGCGCTACCTCCCCCTGATGCACGAGAACCGCCCCGTCCACACCTGGGAGTACCCACCGGCGTAAGCACCGGACCGGGCTACGAGGCGTCCCGGTCGCCCGGCGCCACCAGGCCGGTCTCGTACGCCACCACCACGGCCTGCGCGCGGTCGCGCAGCGACAGCTTCGCGAAGATGCGGGCCACGTGGGTCTTCACCGTGGTCTCGCTGAGCACCAGCGCCGCGGCCAGCTCCGCATTGGACAGTCCGTGCCCGAGCAGGGTGAGCACCTCCCGCTCGCGCGGCGTGAGCACGGCCAGCTCGCGGTGCACAGCCGGGTCGGCGGGCATCCGGTCACCGGCGGCGAAACGCTCGACCAGCCGCCGGGTGATCGACGGGGCCAGCAGGGCGTCGCCGGTGCCGACCAGGCGGACCGCGTTCGCCAGATGCTCGGGGGTGACGTCCTTGAGCAGGAAGCCGCTGGCGCCGGCCGCCAGCGCGGCATAGACGTACTTGTCCAGGTCGAACGTGGTCAGCATGAGCACCCGGCAGGAGGGGTCGGCGGCCAGGATGCGCCGGGCCGCCTCGAGGCCGTCCAGCACCGGCATGCGCACGTCCAGCAGGGCCACGTCCGGGCGCAGCTCGCGGCATTTCGCGACGGCTTCGGCGCCGTCCGCGGCCTCGCCGGCCACGTCGATGCCGCGGGCGGTCAGGATGAGCCGGAAGCCGGTACGCACCAGCGCCTGATCGTCCGCGATGAGCACCCGCGGCGCCCGCTCCTCGGTCCCGGGTGTCACGAGCCCTCCAGCGGGATGCGGGCCCGCACCCGGTAGCCGCCGCCCAGCCGGCGCCGGGCGTCCAGCGTGCCGCCGTAGACCGCCACCCGCTCGCGCAGGCCGGCCAGTCCGCGGCCGGCACCCGGGGACGGCGACGGCGGCGGCGCGCCGGTGAGGACGCTCGGGCCGGTGGTCAGCACCTCCACGCGCAGGGCGCGCTCCGCGTACCTGATCATGATCTCGGCCTTGCCTCCGGAGCCGTGTTTGAGCGCGTTGGTCAGGGCCTCCTGCACGATCCGGTAGGCCGTGACGTCGATGCCGCCGGGCAGCGGGCGCGGCTCCCCCGAGAGGCGCACCTCGGTGGGCAGGCCGGCGAACGCGATCCGGTCGACCAACTCGCCGAGACGGTCCAGGCCGGGTTGTGGCGCCAGCGGGTCGTCCGCATCGTCGGAGCCGTCCGCGGCCGGGGCCAGCACGCCGAGCAGGTGCCGCAACTCGGTCATCGCGTCCCGGCCGGCCGTCTCGATGGCCGCCAGCGCGGTGCCGGCCTCGTCCGGGCGGCTGGCCAGCACCTCGCGGGCCGCGCTCGCCTGCACCACCATGAGGCTGACGTTGTGGCTGACGATGTCGTGCAGCTCGCGGGCGATCCGGGCGCGTTCCACCGCGACCGCGCGGCGGGCCGCGGTGGCGCGTTCGCGTTCCAGCAGCCAGCCGCGGTCGCCGAGCGCGTCGCGGTGCCGGCGCCGGGTGCGGGCCAGCTCGACGGCCAGGACGGCGGCGGCCAGGCCGGCCACCGCCAGCGCAACGAGCAGCCAACCGGTCACCCACCCACCTAACCAGGCCGGCCCGGCGTGGCGCGTCATCCCCGGGCCGCACGGCCTACATCCGGGGGATGACCCGGGCCGCCGAATACCCCGCCGGACCGACGCCCGGCGGACGCCGCGGGCCTAGCGTCGTCGCCATGACCATGGAAAGTTCCGACGTCGTCGTGCGGCTCGATGAGGTCCGCAAGGAGTACGGCGAGACCACCGCACTGGACGGCATCACCCTCGAGATCCGGGCCGGCGAGGCGGTCGCCGTGATGGGCCCGTCCGGCTGCGGCAAGTCCACGCTGCTCAACATGGTGGCGGGGCTGGACCGGCCGAGCAGCGGCACGGTCACCGTGCACGGGCAGGAGCTCGGGCGGCTCAACGAGACCGGGCTGGCGCTCTACCGGCGGCACCGGGTCGGGATGATCTTCCAGTTCTTCAACCTGCTCGACGACCTGTGCGCGCTGGACAACGTGGCGCTGGCCGCTCAGCTCACCGGCACGCCGGCCGCGGCGGCCCGGCGCCGGGCGATGGAACTGCTCGACGAACTGGGCATCGCCGACCGGCGCAACGCCTTTCCGGCGGTGCTCAGCGGCGGCGAGCGGCAGCGGGTGGCGGTGGCCCGGGCGCTGATGAACCGGCCCGCGCTGCTGCTCGCCGACGAGCCGACCGGTGCGCTCGACAGCCACGCCGGCGAGCAGGTGATGGATCTGCTGATCGATCTCAACCAGATCGGGCAGACGCTGCTGCTGGTCACCCACGACGAGCGGCTCGCGACTCGCTGCGCGAGCCGGCTCGTGACTTTCGCCGACGGCCGCATCGCCGGGGAGCGGGCTTTGGAGCGTACGGCGTGAGGGCGGTGTGGCGGGTCGCCCAGCGCGCGGTGCGGCGGCGCCGCCTGCAGACCTTCGTGATCGGCCTGGTGGTGCTCTTCTCCACGGCGTCCATCGTCGTCGCCCTGGCGCTGCTGGCCGCGCTGTCCGCGCCGTTCGACCGGGCCTTCGCGGCCACCCGCGGCGCGCACGTGGTCGCCTCGTTCGACCTCGGCCGGGTGAGCCTCGACCAGCTGGCCGGCGCCGGTGGCACGGCCGGCCCGTACGCCACCACGACCGTTGACCTGCCGGAGAGCGTGCTGGCACCGGGCGTGCGGCCGGGGCCGATCACGGTCGCCGGCCGGGACGACCCGGGCGGCCCGGCCGACGAGCTGGACCTGTGGTGGGGCCGCTGGCCGACCGGGGACGGCGAGATCGTCCTCAACGCGATGCCGCCCGCGAACCCGGACTTCGAACCGGCGATCGGCGGCACGATCTCGCACGGCGGCCGCTCGCTGACCATCGTCGGGCTCGCGTACAGCGTCAGCCACAGCGCCGGCGGCTGGGTGACGACCGCGCAGATGGCGGCGTTCGAACCGACCGGCGCCCAGGTGCTCTACCGCTGGACCGGCGACGTGTCCACCCAGGCCGCGCTCGACTCCCGGGTCGCCGCGGCCACCGCCGGGCTGCCGGCCGGCGCGCTCGCCGACGCCCAGTCATACCTGGTGCTGCGCACCACCGCGGCCTCCGGTCCCGGCCGGTATCTGCCGTTCCTGGCCATCTTCGGGGTGCTCGGCCTGGCCGTCGCGGTGCTGATCGTGACCAATGTGGTCAGTGGCGCCGTGGTCTCCGGCTTCCGGCACATCGGGGTGCTCAAGTCGCTCGGCTTCACGCCCCGCCAGGTGGTCGCGGTCTATCTGCTGATGGCCGGGCTGCCGGCGCTGGCCGGGGTGCTGCCCGGGGTCGCGGTCGGCTATCCGCTGGCCGAGGCGATGCTGGACGACGCGTTCTCCGGCGCCGGCCTGGGCCGGGTCACGGTGGCGCTGTGGCCGGTGCTGGTCGCGCTGTTCGGCATGCTCGCGGTGGTGCTGCTGGCCGCCCTGGTGCCGGCCCTGCGGTCGCACCGGATCCCGGCGGCCGAGGCGATCAGCGCGGGCAGCGCGCCCCGGGCCGGGCGGGCCCTGCACACCCAGCGGCGGCTGGCCGGCACCCGGCTCCCCCGCTCGGTCAGCCTCGGCCTGGGCCTGCCGTTCAGCCGGCCCGGCCGCACCGCGCTGACCGCGGCCGCGGTGGTGCTGGGGGTGACCACGGTGACGTTCGCGGCCGGGGTGGCCGCCTCGCTGGGCCGCTTCGCCGACGCCCGGGACAACTCCGAGTCGGTGCAGGTCGAGGTCCTGCCCGGGCTGGAGAAGTTCGGCGAGCCGAAGCCGCAGGGCAATCCGGCGGCCACCCGGCAGATGCTGACCTCGCTGACCGGCACCACCGGGGTCACGGCGGTCACCGACGTGACCGTTCCGGTGGCCGGCAGCACCGCGCCGGTACGCCTCCAGGTCTTCGACGGCGACTACTCGGCGCTGGGCTACCAGGACCAGCTGGTGCGCGGCCACTGGCTGGCCGGCCCCGGCGACACGGTGGTGACCTCGGCGTTCCTGCGCGGCCGCGGCGCCGACCTGGGCGACACGGTGACCCTGCAGCGCGACGGCCGCCGGGCCGAGCTGACCATTGTCGGCGAGGTGATGGGCGACGACCCGGACGAGGCGTACGCGGAGTGGGCGGCGGTGCAGCCACTGACGCCCGGCGCGCCGTTCGGTGGCGACCTGGTGCGCTACCTGGTCCGCCTGGCCCCGGCCACCGACGTCGAGGCCTACCTGGCGGCGGTGCGGCAGGCCGACCCCGGCCTGATGCCGGTGGACAACAGCCGCGGCGCCAACGAGTTCATCGTGACCGTGGTCAGCATCTCGGTGGTGCTGACCGTGATGCTGAGCATCGTGGCGGCGCTGGGCGTGTTCCAGACGGTCGTGCTCAACACCCACGAACGCCGCCGCGACCTGGGCATGCTCAAGTCGATCGGGATGACCCCGCGCCAGGTGACCGCGATGATGGTGACCTCGATGGCGATGCTGGGTGCGCTCGGCGGGCTGCTGGGCATCGCGGTGGGCATGGTCGCCCACAAGGTCAGCGTCCCGCTGGTGGCCGCGGCCGCCGGCACCGACATCCCGGCCAGCATGATGACCGTGTGGCAGTGGCCGGTGCTGCTGCCGCTGCTCGGGTCGGGCCTGGCCATCGCCGTGCTGGGTGCCCTGTTGCCGGCCCGCTCGGCGGGCCGTCTACCGGTGGCCGCGGCTCTCCGGAGCGAATGATGCAACCCTCCCGCGGGTGCCGGTGTCTGGAAGGGTGACCGCGGGAGGGGCGATGGAGAGAACCGGCTTCGACGAGTTCGTGCGTGCGCGCTCGGTCGGGCTGTTACGGATCGCCTACCTGCTGACCGGCGACCGCGATGCCGCCGAGGACCTGCTCCAGGAGGTGCTGGAGCAGATGTACGTGAAGTGGCGGCGGATCCACGGTGCGCCCGAGGCGTACGCCCGGCGGGCCCTGGTCAACCGGGCCACCAACCGGTGGCGGCGGCGCGGGCGCAAACCGGAGACCGGGCTGGACGGCTACGACGTCAGCGCCCCGGACCACAGCGACGGCGTCGTGGTGCGGGACACCGTGCTGGCGGCGCTGCGGTCGCTGCCGCCCCGGCAGCGGGCCGCCGTCGTCCTGCGCTACCTCGACGACCTGCCGGTGCACGAGGTGGCGGCGGCGCTGAACTGCACGGCCGGAACGGTCAAGAGCAACGCGGCCCGGGGGCTGGAGCGCCTGCGTGCGGTGCTCGGGCCGGTCCTGGTGCCGGACGGAGGGGAACGATGACCGAGACACAGATCCGCGAGGTGCTGGACCGGGCGACCGGCGACCTGAGCGTCCGTCCCGACCTGCTCGACCGGGTGCGGGCCGGCGGCCGGCGGCGGGTGATCCGGCGGCGCGCGGTGCTGGCCGGCGGGCTGGCCGTGCTCGCGGCGGGTGCGGCGGTGCCGCTGAGCGCTCGGGGGCGCAGTGGCAACGACCTGGAGACCGCCGGTGATCTGGCCGGCGATCCGCAGTTCCGGGCCCGGGTTCGCGCCGCGTGGGCGACCGCGATGCTGGGTTTCGCGACCGAGGGCGAGCCGCTGATCCGCTGGGCCGGCCGCACTCCGGCCGGCCCGGTCGCGGTGGTGCAGCAGGCGTCGCCGGTGGCCGGGGGCACCCTCTGGGCGGAGGGCTTCGTGCACGCCGGCCGCGGGCTGGGCCCGGTGCACCTGTCGCGGTGGCGCGAGGGATCCCCGATGGCGGTGCTGCTCGGGCCCCGGCGGGACGTGCTGGTGGTGTGGGACGCGGGCAACACGGTCTCGCTGTCCGCCGGCCACACCGTGGACGCGGCCGGCAAGGTGCGGCGCGACTGGGAACGGATCGGGCCGGTCCACGGCGGCGTGCTGGTCCGGACCGTCGCGCCGCAGGCCGGTGACGTGCGGCTCGGGTTGCGCGAGGACGGCAACTGGGACGAGTCGGTGCCGCTGGCCAACTATGAGGAGGTGGTGCCGGCGAGCCAGGAGAACCGGACGCCGACCCGGGTCGAGCGCTGGCTGCCCGGCCGCGACCGGGCCTGGCCGGCGGATCTGACCCAGGCCGAACTGGACACCTGGGATCTGTCGTTCCGCCCCGACTACAACGACAACCTGGGCTTCCATCCGTTCACCGGCCACTTCCGGTGGATCGTCCGGGGCGCCGCACCGGACGGCCGCCGCCTGGTGGTGCAGATCCTCGAACTCGGCGACCGGCGCCGGGTGTTCTGGATGATCGGCACGCCGGACCGGCCGCACTACGCGGGCGAGCTGGACGACCGGTATGCGACCGGCCTGCCCCGGCAGACCACGCTGGTGCACATCCGGCTGCCGGAGCAGATCGGCGTCCTGGTGTCGGCGCCGGCCGCGACGTTGCGCTACCGGGCCGGCGCCGGGCCGTGGCTGCCGGTGAACGGTGACACCGCGCTGCTGCCGGCCGCGGCCAGCCGGGTCGAGGTGACTCCCCGCGGCGGAAATCCGGTGCCGGTCGCACTAGTTTGAAGGCATGACCGCCTGCACCGAGCGGCACCCAGCCGCACCATCGGACGGCGCCGCAGGCGAGGGCCAGAAGGGCATGCCCAAGGAGGACACAGCATGACCGTACGCGGCTTGCGCCGGATCATCGTCTCGGTGGCCGAGCTCGATCCGGCGCTGCATCTCTACCGCGACGCCCTCGGGTTCGTCGAGCAGTACCGGGCCGGCGACGTCGTCATGCTCCAGGTGCCGGACGGCGACCTGCAACTGCTGCTGCACCAGCGGCCGCCCACCCCCGGCATGGCCGGCGTGGCCGCGGCGCTGCTGGTCGACGACGTGGACGCGATGACCGCCGCGGCCGAGCGGGCCGGCGCGATCATCGCGGCGCCGCCGGCCGACCAGCCCTGGGGCGAGCGCCAGTCGGTGCTCACCGATCCGGACGGTCATGTGCTGTGCCTGGTGTCGCCGGCAAACGGGTAAGGGACTGCGCATGGACGTCGTGATCGGCATCGACACCGGGACCACCGCCACCAAGGGCCTCGCCGCCGGGCCGGACGGCGAGGTACGCGCCCTCGTCTCGGTCCACTACCCGCTCTCCGTGCCCGCGTCCGGGCGCGCCGAGCTCGACCCCGCCCGGCTGCGCGACGCCGCGTGCAAGGCGCTCACCGACGTGGCGGCCGAGTGCCGCGAGCGGGGCGACCGGGTGGTGGCGGTGAGCCTGAGCGCGTTCCTGCACGCGGTGGTCCCGCTGGACGCCGCCGGCCGGCCGCTCGGCCCGGTCGTGACCTGGGCCGACAGCCGGGCCGCGGGGCAGTGCGAGCGCATCCTCGACACCGGCCGGGCCCACGACCTGCAGGCCCGCACCGGCACCCCGGTGCACCCGATGTCGCCGCTCACCAAGCTGGCCTGGTGGCGCGACGAAGACCCGGTCACGCTGCGCGACACCCCGCGCTGGGGCGGCGTCAAGGAGCTGATCCTCGGCGCGCTGGCCGACGAGGGGTTCCTGGTCGACCTGTCGATCGCGTCCGGCACCGGCCTCTACGACATCCACCGGCGCCGCTGGGACCCCGAGGCCCTGGAGATCGCCGGGGTACGCCCCGAGCAACTGGCCGAGGTGGTGCCGACCACCACCAGGCTGCGCCTCAACCCGGCCCTCGGCCTGCCCGCCGAAACTCCCCTGATCATCGGCGCCGCCGACGGCCCGCTCGCCAACCTGGGCGTCGGCGCCACCCCGGCCGGGGTGGCCGCGGTCTCGCTCGGCACCAGCGGCGCGCTGCGCACAGTGGTCGACCGGCCCACCGTGGACGCGGCCGGCCGGCTGTTCTGCTACGCGCTCACCGAGGACCGCTGGGTGATCGGCGGCGCGGTCAACAACGCCGGCTCGGTGGTGCGCTGGGCCGGCGAGACGTTCGCCGCCGGCTTCGAGCGACCCGGCGCCGAGGGCGAGGACGCCGACGAACGCGACGCCGCGCTGCTCACCGAGGCCCAGAACGCGCCGCCCGGCAGCGACGGCCTGCTCTGCCTGCCGTACCTGCTCGGCGAGCGGGCGCCCTGGTGGCGGCCCGGCCTGCGCGGGGCGTACCTGGGGCTCCGCCGCGAGCACGGCCGCGCGCACCTGGTGCGGGCCGCGGTCGAGGGGGTCTGCCAGCAACTCGCCCTGGTGCGCGACTCGTTCGACGCCGAGGGCTGCCCGGTCACCGAGGTCCGGGCGACCGGCGGCGCGGCCGCGTCCGAGCTGTGGGTGTCGGTGCTGGCCGCCGCGCTCGATCTGCCGGTCTCGGTGGCCGACACCCCCGAGGGCACCGCGCTGGGCGCCTGCCTGCTGGCCCGGCACGCCCTGGGTGAACTGCCCGACCTGGAGCGGGCCGCCGCGCTGGTGCCGACCGGCAAGCCGACCCGGCCCGACCCGGCGGCGGCCGAGTTGTACGCCCGGCTGCGTCCACTGGTCGAGAAGTCGGCGCTCGCCATGCGGGACACGGTGACCGAACTGGACCGGCTGGCCCCGCCCCCGCTGCCCACGACCGAGAAGGCGATCCCCGTCACCCGGGGACGCGTTGACGACGCACCGGAGGGTGCGAAAGCATGACCGGCGAGCGGTAGCGGAGGAACCCGGTGCGAGTCCGGGACGGTCCCGCCACTGTGACCGGGTAGCGACCCGCTGAGTTTCGCCACGGCCGGCAACGGCGGGAAGGCGGGCGGGCAGCGTCGATCCGGGAGTCAGGAGACTCCGGCCGCTCGCGTTGCTCATTCGCGCGGGCGTGGACACCCGGGCAGAAGGGACCTCCGTGACGCCGTACCCGTTCTCCGCCGTGGTCGGGCTCGCCGACCTGCGCCTGGCGCTGCTGCTCACCGCCGTCTCCCCCGCCGTCGGCGGGGTACTGGTGCGGGGCGAGAAAGGCACCGCGAAAAGCACGGTGGTGCGTGCGCTGGCAGGCTTGCTTCCGGCCATTTCGGTGGTACGCGGCTGCCGCTTCGCCTGCGACCCGGCCGCGCCGGACCAGGCCTGCCCCGACGGTCCGCACGCCACCGACAGTCCCTTCGCGCGACGCCCGGCGGGCCTGGTGGAGTTGCCGGTCGGCGCCACCGAGGACCGGGTGGTCGGCACCCTCGACATCCAGCGGGCCCTGGCCGACGGCGTGAAGGCGTACGAGCCCGGGCTGCTGGCCGCGGCGCACCGCGGGGTGCTGTACGTCGACGAGGTCAACCTGCTGCCCGACCACCTGGTGGACCTGCTGCTCGACGCGGCGGCGATGGGCCGGGCCCACGTCGAGCGGGACGGCGTGTCGGTCAAGCACGCGGCCCGGTTCCTGCTGGTCGGCACCATGAACCCGGAGGAGGGCGAGCCGCGGCCCCAGCTCGTCGACCGGTTCGGCCTGGTGGTGAACGTGACGGCACCGCGAGAGGCGCGGGAGCGGGCCGAGGTGGTGCGGCGGCGGCTGGCTTACGAGGCCGATCCGGACGGTTTCGCGGCCCGCTTCGCCGACGCGGAACGCTCGCTGGCCGCCCGGATAGTGGCGGCCCAGGAGTTGCTGCCGCGGGTGGTATTGCCCGACACGGAGCTGGACCGGATCGCCCGGGTCTGTCTCGCCTACGGGGTGGACGGGATGCGGGCGGACATCGTGGTGGCCCGGTGTGCGGTGGCGCTCGCGGCCTGGCACGGGCGGGCCGCTGTCACGGCCGTTGAGGTGCGGGATGCGGCACGGCTGGCGCTGCCCCACCGGCGCCGCAAGGATCCCCTCGATCCACCGGGGACGGACGAGGAGCGGCTTGAGCAGGCGCTGGCCGGGGCGGGCGCCGACGAGGACCCACCGGACGGGAACGGCGGGGGTGGCAGCGGGCCGGACGATCCCGACGGCGGTGGGGACGGCCCGGACCGGAGCGGCGGCGATCCGGCCGGTAACGGCCTCGCCGAGGAGAGCGGGCGGGATGCCGGGGACGGCCCCGACAACGGCCGGCGCCCGGGCGGCGGGCCGCACCGGGGCGGCGATCTGGGCAGCGGCCGGCTCCGGGGGCACGGGCTCGACCCGGGGAGCGGTCCTGACGACGACCTCTCCCCCGGCCGGGCCGCGGCCGGCGCGGGCGGGCGACCAGACGCGGGGCAGCCGGGTTCGCGGTATGCCGAGCCACCGACACCGGCCGGAACCGGCGGCACCGGGGGTGACCCGGCAGTCGGCGTGGCCGTGTCACCGGGTCGGGCATTCCGGACGCGTACCCTCAAAATCTCCACTCGTGGAACCGGCGGTCATAGCGGACGCCGATCTCCCAGCCTGGCCCGCCGTGGGCGGGTGACCGGATCGCGGGTGCCGCGCGGGAAGCTCGCGGGCGCGCCGCATCTGCCCGCCACCCTGCGCGCGGCGCTGCACCGCGGAGGCCGGCAGGTGCAGGCGCGTGACCTGCGGGAGGCCGTGCATGTGGGGCGGGAGGCCAATTTGGTGCTGTTCGTGGTGGACGCGTCCGGGTCGATGGCCGCGCGGCGCCGGATGACCGTGGTCAAGACCGCGGTGTTGTCGCTGCTGCGGGACGCCTACCAGCGGCGGGATCGGATTGGGATGATCACTTTTCGGGGGCACGAGGCCACGCAGGTGCTGCCGCCCACGTCGAGTCACGAGGTGGGAGTGTTGCGGCTGGCCTCGCTGCGCACCGGTGGGCGGACGCCACTCGCGGCCGGACTTCGGGCCGCGGCCGCGACGATCGCCACCGAACGACGGCGGGACCCGCGCCGTCGGCCGCTGCTCGTGGTGGTCACGGACGGGCGGGCCACCAGTGGTCCGGACCCGGTGTCGGTCGCGCCCGCACTGGCCGGCGTCGCGACCGTGGTGGTCGACTGCGAGTCGGGGCCGGTGCGGCTGGGGCTGGCGGGGCGGCTGGCGACCGCGCTGGACGCCGACCTGATGCCGCTCGACCAGCTCGAGGCCGGGCGGGCCGCCTGATGCCGCAGGGAAAGGTCACCACGGTTCCGGACGACGGGCTCACCACCCGGCAGCGGCGGCGGCAGGCGGTGCTGGCCGTGCACACCGGGCACGGGAAGGGCAAGTCGACGGCCGCGTTCGGGATGGCCTTGCGGGCGTGGAGCGCGGGTTGGTCGATCGGGGTGTTCCAGTTCGTGAAGTCGGAGAAGTGGCGGGTCGGCGAGGAGGCCGCCATGAAGGCACTCGGCGAGCGGGTGACCTGGCACAAGATGGGCGAGGGCTGGTCCTGGATCAAGCGGGCGGGCACCGAACGGGACCACGCGCGGGAGGCGGCCGAGGGCTGGGCGCAGATCAAGCGGGACCTGGCGGCCGAGACGTACCGGTTCTATGTGCTCGACGAGTTCACGTACCCGATGAAGTGGGGCTGGGTCGACGTGGATGAGGTGGTGGCGACGCTGGCGGCCCGGCCCGGCAACCAGCATGTCGTGATCACCGGGCGGGACGCGGCGCCGGCCCTGATCGAGGCCGCCGACCTGGTCACCGAGATGACCAAGGTGAAGCATCCGATGGACGCCGGCCGCAAGGGACAGCAGGGCATCGAGTGGTGAGCATCCCCCGGGTCGTGATCGGCGCGCCGGCGTCCGGCCACGGCAAGACCACGGTGGCGACCGGCCTGCTGGCGGCGTTCGCGCGGCGGGGCGTGCCGGTGGCGCCGTTCAAGATCGGGCCGGACTACATCGATCCCGGCTACCACGCGCTGGCGGCCGGCCGCCCCGGCCGCAACCTCGACCCGGTGCTGGTCGGCCCCTCGCTGATCGGCCCGCTGTTCACGCACGGTGCGGCCGGAGCCTCACTGGCGGTGATCGAAGGCGTCATGGGCCTGTACGACGGGCGAACCGGCGCCGGCGACCTGGGCTCGACCGCGCACGTGGCCGCACTGCTGGACGCCCCGGTGATCCTGGTCGTCGACGCCGCCGCGCAGGGCCGCTCGATCGCCGCGCTGGTGCACGGCTTCCGCAGCTTCGGCTCGGTGCGCCTGGCCGGCGTGATCCTCAACCGGGTCGGCTCACCGCGGCACGAGGCGATCCTGCGCGAGGCGTGCGAGGAGGTGGGCACGCCCGTGCTGGGCGCGCTGCGGCGGGCCGACGCGGTGGCCGCACCGTCCCGGCATCTGGGCCTGGTGCCGGCCGCGGAGCGCCGAGCCGAGGCGCGGGAGTCGGTGGACGCCCTGGCCGCGCTGGTGTCCGCGTCGGTCGACCTGGCCGAGGTGGAGGCCATCGCGCGGTCGGCGCCGCCGCTGGATTCCGCGCCCTGGGACCCGTCGGCCGGCGTCCCGCCGCCCACCCGAACCCGCCCGGTGGTCGCGGTGGTCGGTGGTCCGGCATTCACGTTCTCGTACGCCGAGACGACCGAACTCCTGTCCGCGGCCGGCGCTTCGGTCGTCACGGTCGACCCCTTGCGCGACGAAAAGCTGCCGCCGTCGACGAGCGCCCTGGTTGTCGGAGGCGGCTTCCCCGAGGTCTACGCCGCCGAGTTGTCGGCCAACGAGCCGCTCCGCCAATCGGTGGCCGCCCTGGCCGCCGCGGGCGCACCGATAGTGGCCGAATGCGCGGGCCTGCTCTGGCTGTGCCGAACCCTGGACGGCGCCCCGATGTGCGGCGTCCTCGACGCGGACGCGGCGATGACCCCGACGCTCACACTGGGCTATCGGGATGCGGTGGCGTTGAGTGACAGCCCACTGGCCGCCGCCGGCACCCGGGTGACCGGCCACGAGTTCCACCGAACGGTGGTGCATCCCCGGTCCGGGCTGCTGCTGTCACCGGCGGCCGGCGCGGCGTGGCAGTGGCGCGGCGATGATCCGGAGGGGTTCGCGGTGGGCGGGGTGCATGCGTCCTATTTGCACCTGCATTGGGCGGGCGCGCCGGGCTTGGCTAATCGGTTGGTCACCGCAGCGGCAGGCCATTGAGCCGGCTGCGAGCGTTGCTTGTCCCTGAACCGGCCGCCGAGTGCTGCTTCCCCGCTGTCGTGGCGGCAAGAGTTGGCCGAAGCTCTCACGATCCGGCGTCTCCACCGGAACGCTCAAAACCTCGCCGGGTGCCAGGAGACCGGGAAGCGGAAGCCACTCGACCGAGGGCTTGACGGCGAGGCATCACCGGTCCACGCAAAGACTCGTCCGCCGACGCCGTTCCGACAACATCGCAACCCACACACGCCTCCGCCCCGATCATGCGGAAATGGCGTTGTCAGCGGACAGCAATTCCACATGATCGGGACGGATTGGCGGCCGGACGTAAGCCGCGGGTGCAATTCACCGAGGCGGCGGTCCCGGCGCGCACTCCGGCCGGTCTTGGGGAATTAGCGTCGTGGATGAGCAGGAATTTCACGAGGTCGTGAGCAGCATGGACGGTGCCCATCGCCCCGAAGATGCCGTCGGGTATCGCGACCAAATTGAGACCGAGATTGGCACTCGGAATCGCTGGTCCTCGGTGGAGCCTCGGTGGGAATGCGCTATGGGATTGGGCGCACGGCGAGGCACGCCGATGCGAGACATTTGCACGGCGGCCGACGCGGCACTGGCGGCGGCGCGGCTGTTGTGTGAAGACATTCGGGTGCTGGCGACACTCGATCGGCGAGCGGCCGAGGATGGCGTGCGTCTGGCGGCGCGGGTCTGCGGCTGGGAGTTGCGCGGATACACGGTGGCCGAGTTGGCGGGTCAAGCCGTGCCGCATCCGAGCGGACGGGTTGCCGAGTCGATCGGCACCGCAAGCGTGGCCGAAGCGGCGGCGTTACTGGCGGCCGGGCCGGGCGCCGCGCTGCTGCTGCCGAAGTCGATCCACTCCGGCGTGACGGTAGCGATCGCCGGCCTGCCGTGATGGTGGCAATCGCCGGCCCGCCGTCACCGTCCCGCTCAGCGGCGGGTGCGCCGTCGCCGGGCCGACCGCGCCCGTCGACCGTCTCCTCGATTGCGGCGCTGGCGGGAGCCAGCGTGAGCAGACCTGGCGGGCTGTCAGCCCGGTCTGACCAGGTTGCGGCCGTCCTGTTTGGCCCGGTACAGGGCTTCGTCCGCGCGGCCCAGCAGTGCTGCCAGGTCGTCGTCGGGCTTCAGTTCGGCTACGCCGATGCTCACCGTCACCGACACTTCGCCGGTGGGGGTGGGGACTATGAGGTCGGCTATGGTTCGGCGCATGCGTTCGGCGATCTCCAGGGGGTTGCCCTCCATTTCGCTCATTACCAGGGCAAACTCCTCGCCGCCGTAGCGGCACAGGACGTCGGGCTCGCGGACAACGGATCGGAGGGCGCCGGCTACGGCACGGATCACCTCGTCGCCGGTGGCGTGGCCGTAGGCGTCGTTGATGTCCTTGAAGTGGTCGATGTCCACCATCATGCCGGCCAGCGCGCGGTGGTTGCGGCGGGCTGTGGTCAGCTGGTTTCCGGCCAGGTCGTTGAAGTGGCGGCGGTTGTAGACGCCGGTCAGGGCGTCGGTGGTGGCCAGCTGTTGCACCTGGGCGAAGAGCCGCGCGTTGTCGTAGGCGGTGGCGGCCTGGCCGGTCAGGGCGGCGGCGATGTCCAGCTCGGCGGCGCCGAACTCGGTTGCGCCGGCCACCAGCACGCCGCCCACGCCGTCCATCGTGTTGAGGGGGGCGGTCAGCCAGCCGCGCACGTCGCCCAGCAGCGCCGCAACCGCCGCGGGGGCGTCGACGGCGGTGCCGCTGCGCGGCCCGGGCGCGGAGAACAGGGCGGCATAGAGATCGGCGGCCGATGCGGCATCCCAAGCGGCACCCGGGACGGCGACCGAGGAAGCATCCGGCACCGCACCCGACGAACCACCCGGGACCGTGACTGAAGAAGTGTCCGGAGCGCTGACCCGGGCGGACTCCTCGTCGCCGGCTACGGTGAAGGTTGTGCCGTCTCGTTGGATTACGAAGACTCGGTCGGCGGCTACTGAGCGGGACACTATGGCCCGTAGCAGGGTCAGGACCTGGTCGGGGTCTCGGGTGGCGGTGAAATCGATCATTGCGCCGCGCAGGGTTTCGGCTGTGTCGCGCTGTTGGCGGGCGGCGTGGACGGCTACCTCCAGCTGGGCTGCCCGGGCCGTTTCCAAAGATACTGCTACCTGGCTGGTCACGGCGGTCAGCACGTCTACGTCCTGGTCGGTGAAGACGCCCTTGGCCACCCGGCTGTCCAAGTAGACGACGCCCAGCAGACGGCCGTCCACCTCCAGTGGGGCGATCATGATGCTGCGCAGGCCGTGGGTCACCGCGCTCGCCGAACCCAGGGCCGCGCCCTCCTCGCCGCCGGTTACCACGATCGGGCGGCGTTCGGCGCTCACCCGGTCCACCAGGCTGGCCGAGTAGCCGGTCAGCTCGGTCAGGTCGCCGTCGGCGGTTCGGCCCACGCTCAGGCGCAGGCGGCCGTCCTCGCCGGTCAGGAAAAGCACCGCCCGCTCGGCGGCGAAGATGCGCAGCGTCTCGTCCAGGGCCAGGCGGGCCAGGCGCTGCGGGTCCAGGACGTTCGCGGCGGCCGCATTGACCTGCTGCAAGGCGGCCAACCGGCGGCGGTAGCGGTCGGCGTCGGCGGACGGGTGTTGGCGGTAGCTCTCGCTGCGGCTGCCGGGGCCGGCGGCCACGACGCGGTTGCCCCACTCGGCGCGGATCCAGCGGGCCCGCCTCGCCCAGCCGTGCCGGTCCGCCAGCAGCAGCGCGAAGTCGGCCTGTTGCAGCGCCAGTTCCTCCCGTCCCGCGGCACGCAGCGCGCGGGCACGCACCCGGGCCGCCTCGTGGTGCACCAGGGGTGCGTCCAAGGTCACCAGGTACCGCTCGGCCCGGGCCAGCCGGGCCAGGGCGCGGTCGGCACGGCCGTCGATCTCCTCCAGGTCCGTGGTGGCGATGAGGTGGTACGCGCGCAGCAGCGGATCATTTGCCGCCTTGCCGAGCCTGTGCACCGCGGCGGTGGCGGCGGCCAGCAACTCGGTGCGGCGCTCGCCCCCGGCCCGGCGTACCAGCGTGAGCCGGCCGAGCGCCTCATACACGAAAATCATCCGTTGGGTGCTGAACAGCGGGGCCACCGCGATGCCCAGCCGGTCGAAGGTGGCCATGGTTTCGTCGATGGCGGTGCTCAGCTCGTCCTGCTCGACGGCGACCTGCACCGCGGCGTTCAGGTGGTGCACCCAGTAGCCGAGGTCCGCGCCACGCGCGTCCAGGTCGGGCGGGATGACCGGCGCCTCGGGCATCTGGCCGAGCAGGCTGCGGGCCATCGCGTCGGCCATGTCGTAGCCGGTGAACGCCTCGGCCGTGGAGCTGGACAGCCGGGCCCGGCCACGGTCGTGCCACTCCAGCGCCTCCCGGGCGTAGCCGCGGGACAGCAGGTCGTGCGAGCGCACGAGCGCCATGTTGGTGTAGTAGTCCAGCTCGAGCCACTGCCGCTGGGCCTCGATGAGCTCGGCCATCTCGGCCCACGAGGAGGCGCCGCCCGCCGCCCTGGCGAACTTGTGCATCCAGGCCAGCGTTGCGGACAGCTTCGGATCGTGCAGTTCGGCGGCGAGCGCGGCGCTGCGGCGGAAGATCCGGTCACGCCGGCCGTGCAGTCGCATGAAACCGGCCAGCAGGCTGGTGCCGTTGTAGGCAAGCGCGTACTCGGGGCCGGCGCCGAGGCGGTGCGCCACCATCGCCGGGCGCAGCGTGAAGGCCGGGGACAGGTGCGGCTGCAGGCCCATCGCGGCCGCGCCCGTGCCGGCATGACAGAGCTCCAGCTCCAGACGCAGCCGCTCGGCCGCCTCGCCGGTGAGCGGGTGGCGGCGTACCCGGCGGGTGCCGGTGAGCAGCCACTGCCCGATCAACCGGGCGGTCAGCAGGCCGAACGCGACGGGATGCCGGGGCATGGGGCGGCCCAGTTCGGCCAGGCCGCGGTAGACGTACTCGAGGGACCGCTCCAGCTCCCAGCGGAACCGGGAAGCGGTGGCCAGGCACAGCAGCAGGGCCGCCCGGCGCATCGGGTCGGTCTCCCGGTCCAGCGCCGGTGCCAGCCGCTCGTAGGCGGCCTCGGCCTGGCCGGTGGCGAGGTACGCGCTGGCCAGCGCCTCGTCGAAGCTGGTGTCCAGCACGGTGCCGCCGGCCTCGGCCACGGTCCCGGCGACCTCCAGGAACGCGATGGCCGCGCTCGGCGCGAACTCGGCCAGCGCGAGCTGCCCGGCGGCCCAGCCGGTGGCCACCACCCGGTCCGGGGTGCGCTCCCGCTCGCCCTGCGCGTAGTGGCCGGCCAGCGCGTACACGGCGGCCGGGTCGGTGCCGGCCCGCGCGTCCAGCAGCTCGGCGATCCGCTGGTGCAGGCGGCGCCGGCCGGGCGGGTCGACCGCGGACAGCAGCGACTCGCGGATCCGGTCGTGCACGAAGGCGTAGCCGTCCGGGCCGGCCGTCAGCACGCCGTGCTGGCAGCCCTCGGCCAGCGCCTGCTCCGGTTCCCGGCCGTGGGTCTCGGCGAGCAGCGTGGGGTCGAACCGGGAACCGATCGCGGCGGCCAGCGTGAGGATCTCGACGACCTGCTCGCCGAGGCCGCCGATCCGGGCCAGCACCAGCTCGAACACGTCGGTGGGCAGCTCGATCGACTGGAGGCGGCCGGCGTCGAGCTGCCAGGTGCCCCAGGACGGGCGCAGCGCGCCGCCGTCGACCAGCGCGTGCAGGTACTGGAGGGTGGTGAACGGGTTGCCCCGGCCGCGGGCGGCCAGTTCGGCCATCACGTCGTCGCCCACGGCCGATCCGGCCAGGTAGCCGGCGACCAGGTCGGCGACGCTCTCGTCGGTCAGCCGCCGCACCGGCACCCGCAGGTCGAGCCGGTCACCGAGGGCGCCGGCGAACCGGGCCACCTCCTGCGGGTCGTCGTCGCGCGCGGTCGCCAGCACCAGCAGCGGGGCGTTCGCGAAGTCCTCGGCCAGCCGGCGCAGCACGGTGAGGCTGGTCGCGTCCAGCCACTGCACGTCGTCGAGGACCAGCACCAGCCCGCCGTGGCGGGTGGCGAGCGCGGCCAGGAACGCGGCCACCGCCGAGGCGAACTGCTCGTGCCGCTCGTCGGCCGCCAGCGTGGGTGCGTCCAGCAGTAGCGCCAGCGCCGGGGACAGCGGGCGCAGCAGCCCGGCGCCGACGCCGGCCGCCTCGCGCAGCACCTCGATGGCGGCGGTGCGGTAGGCCGAGGCCAGGCCGGTTACGGTGCGGAGGTAGCCGTCGACCGCGGTGCGCAGCGGGGCCAGCGGGAGCGGCGAGTCACCGTCGCACTTGCCGGACAGGACCAGGGCACCCTGGTCGCGCGCGGTGTCGGCGAGGTGGGCGGCCAGGCTGCTCTTGCCGCTGCCGGCCGAGCCGTACAGCAGAACCGCGCCGCCGTCGCCGGAGAGGGCGCGCTTCCAGCGGTCGTGCAGGACGGCGCGTTCCTGGTCACGGCCGACCAGCGGGGAGGTGAGGTCGGGCTCGGCGGGTTGGCCGTTGAGGGTTGCGGACAGCTGCTGGGCGGAGCGCGGCCGATCGTCCGGGTCCTTGGCGAGCAACCGTCCGATCAACGCGGCCAGGGCCGGCGACAGATCCGGGCGCCGTACGCGGGGGTCCGGCGCCGGCGCGGTGGCGTGCAGGGCCAGCAGTTGCCCGACGTCCTCGGCCTGGAACGGGAGTTCGCCGGTCGCGCACTGGTAGAGGACGACGCCGAGCGCGTACAGGTCGGCTCGGCCGTCCACGGGCCGGGCCAGCATGCCGGTCTGCTCGGGTGCCGAGTAGTCGAACGTGCCGATCACGGCCTCGTCCGGGGTGCCGCCGAACCGGGTGGCGGCCAGCCCGAAGTCGATCAGTCGCGCCCGTCCCGAACCGGTGATGATGATGTTGGCGGGCTTGATGTCGCGGTGCACCACTCCGGCGCGATGGGCGGCGGCCAGCGCCTCGGCGACGTCCCCGGCCAGCCTGGTCAGTTCGGGCTCGGCCAGCGGGCCGGTGGTCAGGCGTTGCGCCAGGGGCTGACCATCAACAAATTCCATGACCAGGTACGGGCGGCCGTCCGCGGAACCGACGTCGAAAACCCGGGGCACTCCCGGATGGTTGACCCGGGCCAGCAGTGCCGCCTCCCGCCGGAAGCTGATCGCCGCGGTCTCGTTGTCCCGGCTCAGGCCGCGGAGCATCTTGAGCGCGTAGTCCGTGCCGCCGCGCCGGATCTGATAGACCTCGCTGTCGGCGCCGCGCCCGAGTTCGGCCAGCACCTCGATGTCCGGCCCGAGACCCGGTTTCCGCACTGCTCCCACGTGGTGCTGTTCGACCGGTCCGGCCCGTTCTTGAACTCAACGGTGGTCAGACCACCGGCCCGGCGGCCCGCGACGGCCGTGAGTGACGGCTGGCCGGCCGCCTCGGCGGGGCGGCCGGTCCCTGGTGGTCGACGGTTATGACGCGTACCTCTGCAGTTCGTTCTGGTATTTGACCTTGAGCTCGTCGAAGCCGTGGAGCTTGGCGTCCTGGCCGCGGATCACACCGACCGGCGTGCCGTCGAGGAGATGCTGCAGGACGTCGGCGCAGATGTGCCAGCCGGCGGCGACCATGGCCTCCATGCCCGGCGTGGTGAGCGTGTGGCGCAGGGTGAGGCGGGTGCCGGTGCCGGACGGTTCGAGCTCCCAGCGCAGGAGGTCGCCGCCCCAGGTGTATTCGAGCAGGCTGGGCGGTTCGGCGCGCCGGACGGTGGCGGGGAGGTCCTCGCGGATGTCGCCGTCGATCATGGTGAGGGTGGTGTCGCCCGTTTTGCTGAGATCGTCGGCCGGCTGGAACGGGGACCACTGGTCGAGTTCGGCCGGGTCGGTGAGGGCGGTCCAGACGGTTTCGGGCGGTTGGCGTAGTTCGCGGATGAAGATCAGGGTCCAGTTGCCGTCGTCGGCGGGCACGAGTGCTACGTCTGCCATCTCACTGCTCCTTGGCGTCCAGGTGGTGCTCGAGGGCGGCCAGATGCCTGGTCCACATCTGCCGGTAGGGGGCGAGCCAGGCGTCCAGCTCCCGGAACGGGCCGGGCTGGAGGCGGTAGATCCGCTGCTGGGCGCGCACGTCGGCGGTCACGACCCCGGCGTCGCGGAGCACCCGGAGGTGCTTGGAGATCGCCGGCTGACTCATCCCGAGGGCCGCCACCAGGTCGGTCACGCTGCTCTCGCGGACGCGGAGCGCGTCCACGATGCGCCGGCGGGTGGGCTCGGCGATAGCGGTCAGCGCGTCCATGGCGGTTAGCATGCCTCACCAGTTATATGAGTGTCAAGGCATACTCGATGGCGCGCCGGAAAAGCGAAAGCCCCGCCGCAAGAATCGGCAGGGCTTTCGAGAAACGAATATCAGCGCTTGTCGATCGGGACGAACTCGCGCTCCGGGAAACCGGTGTAGAGCTGGCGCGGGCGGCCGATCTTGTTGGCCGGGTCGACCATCATCTCGGACCACTGGGCGATCCAGCCGGGGAGGCGGCCGAGAGCGAACAGGACCGTGAACATCTTGGTCGGGAAACCCATGGCCTTGTAGATCAGACCGGTGTAGAAGTCCACGTTCGGGTAGAGCTTGCGGGAGACGAAGTAGTCGTCGTTGAGAGCGATCTCCTCGAGCTTGAACGCGATTTCCAGCAGCGGGTCGGGCTTGTCGAGAGTCGCCAGCATCTCCTGGGCGGCCTTCTTGACGATGGCGGCGCGCGGGTCGTAATTTTTGTAGACCCGGTGGCCGAAGCCCATGAGCTTGACGCCTTTTTCCTTGTTTTTCACCCGGGTGACGAAGGAATTGACGTCGCCGCCGTCCTTGCGGATCTGCTCCAGCATCTCCAGGACCGCCGCGTTGGCACCGCCGTGCAGCGGCCCGGACAGGGCGTTCACGCCGGCCGCGACCGAGGCGTACAGGTTGGCCTGGGCCGAACCCACCAGCCGGACGGTCGAGGTGGAGCAGTTCTGCTCGTGGTCGGCGTGCAGGATGAACAGCATGTCGAGGATCTTGGCGATCTTCGGGTCCACGGCGTACTGCACGGTGGGCAGGCCGAAGATCAGGCGCAGGAAGTTCTCGACGTAGTCGAGGGAGTTGTCGGGGTACGGCAGCGGGTGGCCGATGCTCTTCTTGTACGCGTACGCGGCGATCGTCGGAAGCTTCGCCATCAGGCGAATCCCGGAGATTTCGACCTGCTCCGCGTCCAGCGGGTCGAGCGCGTCCTGGTAGAAGGTCGACAGCGCGGTGACGGCGGACGACAGCACGGCCATCGGGTGCGCGTCACGCGGGAAGCCGGAGAAGAAGGTGCGCATCTCCTCCTGCAGGAGGGTGTGCACGCGGATCTTGTCGGCGAAGTCCTTGAGCTGGGTGGGCGTCGGCAGGGCGTCGTGCATCAACAGGTACGACACCTCGAGGAACGACGACTTCTCCGCCAATTGCTCGATGGGGAAGCCGCGGTACCGCAGGATGCCGGCATCGCCGTCGATGTACGTGATCGCCGAGGTGGTCGACGCGGTGTTCACGAAACCCTGGTCGAGGGTGACGTAACCGGTCTCCTTGAGGAGCGCGCTGACGTCGATGCCGCCGGGCCCCTCGACGGCGTCACGCACCGGCATAGACAGCTGTCCACCCGGGTGGTCGAGCTTGACATCCGTCATGTATTTCCCTCACTTCACCGGCAGATGTCCACAAGAATTTTGAGTTCACCGTAAACCCTCAACCTGAATGGGTCATCAGGTGGCCACCCGCTGAGGGATTGATCACGAAGAGTGGCGTTCTTGCATAGATAATGTTGGGCAGACGACAACCGGAGGTAGCAACGATGCCCAACCCGAGTACGTCGCCCGTCGTGGTCGGCGTGACCGGAACGTCCGCCAGTCTGGCCGCCGTGCGGCTGGCCGCGCGGGAGGCCGTCTCGCGCGGCCGTCAACTCCGAGTCGTACACGCTTTCACCTGGCTCGGTTCGGGGCCGGCGGCTGCCGGTCAGGACGGCGACAGTGCGCGCCGGGTCGCCGCCCGGGTGGTCGAGGAGGCGATCGCCACCGCCCAGCGTTCCACACCCGGGGTGCGGGTGACCGGTCAACTCGTGGATGGCTCGCCGGATCGGGTGCTGCTCAAGCTCAGCCGCACCGCCGAACTGCTGGTGGTCGGCGACGACGACCTGGCCACCACGCCCTATCTGCCGCCCACCTCGGTGCTGGTGCAGACGGTGGCCCGGTCGTGGTGCCCGGTGCTGGTGGCCCGCGGCCCGCGCCCGCCGTCCGGCCCGGTGCTGGCGGCGGTCGACGGCTCGAAGTCCTCGCTGCTCACGCTGCGCCACGCCGCGGCCGAGGGGCGCCGGCGCCGGGTGCCGGTCGAGGTGGTGCACGTGGTGTCCGACCCGGGCGGGCGGATCGAGGAGAGCGGCCGCCGGCTGCTCGACGACCTGGTGGCGGGGGTGCCCGACCTGGGCCGGTCCCGCACCCGGGTGCTGTTCGGCGCGCCGGGTCAGGCCCTGGTGCACGCGTCCGGCCGGGCCCGGGTGATCGTGCTGGGGCCGCGCGGCGCGCACGACGCGGGGCTGCTCGGGTCGGTGGCCCGGGAGGTGCTGCACCACGGCGCCTGCCCGACCATCTTCGTGCACGGCCGGGCGGTTCCCGGGCAGCGCACGCCGCCGAAAGTTTCGTCGATGGCGAAACGCTAATACCTCGCCGGTAGCCGCCGATCCGACGGTTGATGACCGAAAAGTGGCGGCTGCTGGCGTTCGCCGGCCTGGCGGCGACGGCCGTATATCTCCTCGACCTCTCCCCCGGGGTCAACAGCGCCTGCGCACTCGCGATCGGCGCCGGCACCGTGTGGGCCTGTTTCGCCGGGCCGCGCCGGCTCAACGCCGAACCCCGGTCGGCCTGGCGGCTGATCGGCCTCGGCGCCCTGGCCTTCCTGATCGGCCTGCTCATCCGGCCGGTGGTCACGGACGCCGGCCTGCCGCTGCTGGCCGACGCCTTCACCGTGCCCGGCTACGTCCTGCTCTGTCTCTTCCTCGGCAAGCTCCTGCAGGCCCGGAACAGCCTGCAGCGACACGCCGTGATCGACGGCCTGATCGTCTGCCTGGCCGGCGGGCTGGCCGCCACGCTGCTGCTGGCCGCGCCGGCCGCCGAGATCACCGGGCGCTCGCCGGTGGTGTCCGCGCTGGCCGGGCTGTATCCGCTGTTCGACGTGGTGGTCCTGCTGCTGGTGGTGAACCTCAGCTTCACCGCGCAGGTGTGGCCGGTCAGCCTGTGGACCCTGTTGTCCTCGATGACGCTGATCCTCACCGGCGATCTCGCGTACGCGATCATCGGGGTTTCCGGCAAGCTCTACTCCACGCCGCTGATGGACGCGCCGTTCCTGATCGCGTTCACGCTGATGGGGGTGACCGCGCTGCACCCGTCCGCGGTCCGCCTGGGCCGCGCCTCCCGGCAGCCGGTGCAGGCCTGGTCCTGGCCCCGGATGCTGCTGCTCGTGCCGGCCCTGATCACGCCGTTCGCGCTGCTGGTGGCGATCGGTACCGACCCGGGCCGGCGGCTCACCATCGGCCTGGTCGGCGGCCTGATCGTGGCGCTCCTGCTGGCCCGCGCGGTCTCGGCGGTGCACGCACAGGTCAGCGCCCAGTTGCAGGCCGAGCATCAGGCCACCCACGACCCGCTGACCGGCCTGCCGAACCGGCGCATGATCGGCGGGGAGATCACCCGGCTGATCCGCCGCCTGCCGCCCGGCGACACCCGCAGCGTCTGGGTGTTCCTGCTCGACCTGGACGGCTTCAAGTACGTCAACGACTCATGGGGGCACGACACCGGCGACCGGGTGGTGATCGACGTCGGCACCCGGCTGCGGGCCGCCGTGCCGGAGGGGGTGCCGGTGGCCGCGCTGGGCGGCGACGAATTCCTGCTCGCGTACGTGGGCTCCGAGGTCGACGCGATGCGCCAGATGGAGCGGGTGAGCCGGTGCTTCGACGACCCGTTCGTGGTCCGCGACGTCGAGCTGCAGATCACCGCGTCGGCCGGGATCGCGCAGGCCGGCCCGGGCGGCGACGCCGAGGAGCTGATGCGCGACGCCGACACCGCGATGTACCAGGCCAAGAGTGAGGGGCCGGGGCACACCAGGGTCTTCGACAAATCCATGCATGACCGGGTACGCGAGCGCATCGAGCTGGAGATGGCGCTGCGTCAGGCGCTCACCGGCGACCAGCTGTGGGTCGCGTACCAGCCTCTGGTATTGCTCGAGACCGGGCTGCCGATCGGCGCCGAGGCGCTGGTCCGCTGGTCGCACCCGGAGCGCGGCAACATCTCGCCGGCCGTGTTCGTGCCGATCGCCGAGGACGCCGGCCTGATCGTCAAGCTGGGTGACCGGGTGCGCCAGGAGGCACTGCGCCAGCTCGCCAGGTGGCGCGCCGACGGGACCGTGTCCGACGACTTCTACCTGTCCATCAACGTGTCCGCCAAGCAGCTCGCCGACCCGGACTTCCCGCTCGTGGTCTCGGGCGAGCTGGCCCGGTTCGGGGTACCGGCCCGGGCCGTGGCGCTGGAGATGACCGAGTCGGTGATGGTCGACGGTTCCGGCACGGCCGCCGCCCGGGTCCTGTACGAACTGCGCGAACTGGGCTTCAAGTTGCTCATCGACGACTTCGGCACGGGCTTCTCGGGCCTCGGCTACCTGCGCCGCTTCCCGGTCACCGGCGTCAAGATCGACCGCTCGTTCGTGACCGGCCTGGGCGTCGACAACGAGGCCGACGAGATCGTCCGGGCGATCGTGGCGATGAGCCAGGCACTGGGACTCAGCGTGATCGCCGAGGGCGTGGAGACCCGGGTGCAGCGGGACGCGCTGGCCTCCGTCGGGGTGTCCAACGGACAGGGCTGGTTGTGGGGCCCCGCGGTACCGCCGGCCGAGTTCGCCGAACACTGGCGGGTTACCACGGTCCGCTGATCCGGACATTTCCCGCCTGGCGCCTCAGGGACAACTCGGGCATCATTCCCTTCCTGGAGTTACCGGGGTTGATGGGAGGTCGGTGTGTCCGCGCTGGTCGGCGTCCTGCTCGTGCTGACCGTCGGCCTCACCGTCGCGCTGCTCGCCGCCGTTCGCCGTCCCTGACCCGGCCGCCCTAGGCTGGCGGGATGCGCTTCGCCACCTGGAACGTGAACTCGGTCAAGGCCCGTCTGCCGCGCCTGCTGGAGTGGCTCGACGCGACCAAACCCGACGTGCTGTGCCTGCAGGAGACCAAGGTCGCCGAGGGCGCCTTCCCCGCCGCCGAGGTGGCCGAACTCGGCTACGAGACCGCCGCGTACGGCCTGAGCAGGTGGAACGGCGTGGCCCTGCTGAGCCGGGCCGGCCTCGGGGAGGTGCGGCACGGCTTTCCCGGCGAACCGGGTTTTCCCGACCCCGAGGCGCGAGCGGTCAGCGCCGTCTGCGGCAAGATCAAATTCATGTCCGTGTACGTGCCGAACGGCCGCACTCCGGACGACCCGCACTACACGTACAAGCTCCAATGGCTGGCCGCGCTGCGCGAAGCGCTGGTGGCCGACGTGGCGGCCGGCCCGCTGGTGGTGGCCGGCGACTTCAACGTGGCACCGACCGACGACGACGTCTGGGACCCGCGGGTGTTCATCGGCTCGACCCACGTCACCCCGCCGGAGCGCGACGCCATTGCTGCGCTGCGTGACCTCGGGCTCCGCGATGTGATCGGCCGGCCGATGAAGGGCGACCGATCGTTCACCTATTGGGATTACCGCGCCGGGATGTTTCACCAGAACAAAGGCATGCGGATCGACCTCGTGCTGGCGAGTGCCGAGGTCGCCGATCGGGTGACGGATGCGGTGGTGGACCGCGAGGCGCGCAAGGGCAAAGGGCCCTCCGATCACGCTCCGATCGTGGTCGACATCGATGAATTGCCGGGATGATCACCCGGCCGTTCCGAGCCGGGAGCAGGGATACGAACTAGTCTGAGGCTTACGGATCAATCGGCGGGGAGTGCGACGGGAGGATTTTCATGACTCGGCAATCGCCGGCGGTGGCCGGCGAGGTGCAGGTCGCGGGGCCGGCTCCGGCCCTGCTGCGGGCGGCGCTCGACGCCGCCGACCAAGCCGTGCTCCTCTGCGACACCGCCGACACGATCCTGCTGGTGAACGCCGCGGCCCGCACGCTCGTGCCGGGCCTGGTCGCGGGCGGTGCGGCCGGGGCCGGTCCGCTGGCCGGGCTGGCCGGCGCGGTGGCCGACGGCGCCGACAGCTTCACCGACGAGTGCGCCGGCCGGCACCTGATCGGCCAGCGCCGCCCGCTCGGCGACGAGCACTACGGCTGGTATCTGCACGACCGCACCGAGGAGGTGGTCCGGGCCGCGGCGCTGGCCGCCGAGCGGTCCCGCAGCGCGTTCCTGGCCGAGGCCGGCCGCCGCCTGGCCGCGACCCTGCACCAGGGCCGCTGCCTGCGGATCACCGCCGAGTTGGCGGCCACGCACCTGGCCGACGCGGCGCTCGTGATCCTGCCCTCCCGCAAGCGCAAGAACGCCTGGTTGCGCCTGATCGGCGGCGGCATGGTCGAGGAGGGCACGCTACCCGAGCACCTGATCGCCGACGTGCCCGGACTGGCCGAGGCGCTGGCCGGCTTCCCGCCGATCCCGAGCCGCTGGATCGACCCCGGGCAGGCGCCCGAGTGGCTGCTGCCGGCCGGCTTCGGCCCGATCGGTGCGCTGCTGGTCACCCCGCTGCCCGGCAACGCCGAACCGGCCGGCGCGCTGGTGCTGGCCCGGCGCGGGACGGACGCCACGTTCAGCCCCGAGGACGAGATGCCGGCCCGCGTCTTCGCGGCCCGGGCCGGAGCCGCGCTGTCCGCCGCCGCGCTCTACCGCGACCAGGTCGACACCACCGCGGTGCTCCAGGCCGACCTGCTGCCGCCCGAGCTGCTCCAGCCGGACGGCATCGAGCTGGCCGGGTCCTACCAGGCGGCCCGCGATGCGCTGCGCATCGGCGGCGACTTCTACGACGTCTTCGGCCCGACCGAGTCCAGCCCGGACACGGTGATCGCGCTCGGCGACGTGTGCGGCACCGGCCCCGAGGCGGCCGTGCTCACCGGCAAGGTGCGCCAGACCCTGCGCGCGCTGCGCCTGGTCGACGCCGCGCCGGCCGACATGCTGCGGGTGCTCAACCAGGCGCTGCTGCACGGCGCGCCGGCCCGGCAGCACCGGTTCGTGACCCTGGTGGTCGGCTCGGTGCGCCGCTCCGACCACGGCCGGGTCCGGCTCACCCTGGCCACCGGCGGTCACCCGCCGCCGCTGGTGCTGCGCACCGACGGCGCCGTCGAGGAGGTGCCGGCCACCGGCACGCTGATCGGCGCGGTGGCGCACACCGAGGTCCGCCCGGCGGACGTCGAACTGGCCGCCGGCGAGCTGTGCCTGCTCTACAGCGACGGACTCACCGAGGCGCGCGGCGGTCCGGCCGGCGACGAGCAGTGGGGTGAGGCGCGGCTGCACGCGGCGCTGTCCACCTGCCAGGGCGTGCCGGCGTCGGCCACCGTCGAGCGGCTGCGCCAGCTGGTGTCCGACTGGGTGCGCGGCGGCGTCCGCGACGACATCGCCATGCTCGCCATCCGCGCGCCGGCCCGCACCCAGCTCAGCCTGCGCGGCGGCGGTGCCCGCAACACCTCGCCGTTCGCCATCGACGCCCGGCGGCGGGTCCGGCAGCGGGTATGACCAACACGATCACCGCTTCCGCCGTCTCCTCGGTCGACGAGAGCTTCCTCGCGGCCGTGGGCGACGGCGACGAATACGCCGCCGTCGAGATCGTGCACGGTCTGCTGGACGCCGGCACGCCCGCGCAGCGCGTCATGGTCGACCTGATCGGCCGCACCCAGCTGCGGGTCGGCGAGCTGTGGGCGGCCAACGAGTGGTCGGTGGCCCGCGAGCACGCGGCCACGGCCACCAGCGAGCGCGCCCTGGCGGCGGTGGCGGCCCGCACCACGGTCCGCCCGCACCGCGGCCGCATCACGGTGGCCTGCGTGGACGGCGAGTGGCACGCGCTGCCGGTGCGCATCCTGGCCGAGATGCTCCGGATGGACGGCTGGCGCGTCGACTTCCTGGGCGCGAGCGTCCCCGGCCCGCACCTGGTCACCCACCTGCACCAGACCGGCCCCGACGCGGTGGCCCTGAGCTGCATGATCGCCACCCGCCTCCCGCGCGCGCACGCCGCCGTCACGGCCTGCCGCTCGGCCGGCGTGCCGGTGATCGCGGGCGGCCGGGGTTTCGGTCCCGGCGGCCGCTACGCCCAGCACATCGGCGCCGACGCCTGGGCCGCGAACGCCGAGGAGGCGGTGTCCCGGTTGGCCCGCAACTGGCCGCCACCGTCCCGCGATCCGCAGCTGACCGCTTTCCTGGGCGACGAGGAATACACGTACGTGGTCCGCAGTCGCCCGTCGCTGATCACCACGTCGATGGACCGCCTGGCCTCGGCCTACCCCGCCGTCCGCGACTACGACGAGCGCCAGCGGGAGGCCACCGCCGAGGACATGGGCCACGTGGTCGACTTCCTGTCCGCGTCCCTCTACGTCAGCGAGACCCAGATCTTCACGGACTTCGTGGACTGGACCGCGGCGGTCCTGCTGGCGCGGAAGGTCCCGGCCGTAGCCTTCCGGGCCGGCCTTGACCTGGTACGCGACCAGCTGACCGACTTCCACACGGCCCGCGCCATCCTGGACGCCGGCATCGCCCGCCTTTCCAACCCCCGATGACCTGCGGAATTAAATCGGTTGTGGGCCCTCGTGGCGCGAGCTAGCGTATTCGCATGATCTCCTGATGCTCCCCGGCCGCCCTGTGCTGGCGGCAGCGATCGCGTTCCGGCTCCGGGCGCTCCGGCGGTTGTCCGCCGTGGAGATGCCATTCGTGCCGACGCCCGGAGCGATCTCTACCTGAATTCCCACTTTTTCACGGCTCAGCCCTGCCCTGCCCGGGTCGCGGCGCGCCGGCGAACAGCCGCGCGCCGCGATCGGCAAAGGAGGTACGCATGAACGCGCCCCGCTTCTCCGTCCACGTCGATCAGGACGATCTCGCCAAGCAGAACCTGGCCGCCGGCCTGCCCCGCCAGTCCGTCACCGGCACCACGGGCGCTCTGCCCGGCAAGGCCGCCGGCGCCGCACACCACGGCGCACAGGACGGCCGCCAGGCCGCCCGCGACCGGTCCGAACGCGACCACGCCCGCGGCGGCCGGACCAGCAAGGGCCGCTCCTACGCCTTCCGGCGCAGCTGAGCCGGCCATGATCGGGCGGCGGCCGGCTCGAACCCGGCCGCCGCCCGGCGTTCCTGGCCCGCCCGGCGATTCCGGCCGCCACCAGCTAAGATCGACGCTTCTGGATGTCATCGGGTGAAAGGACGGCCGGTCGAAGTCATGTCGCTGCTGCTGGATCTCGCCAACATCATCGGCGGCCTGCTCCTGGCCACGCCCCTGCTGCGCCGCCTGCCACGCGTCGGCGCCGGCATCGGCCAGGTCGCCGACCGGGTGGCGCCGTGGGGCTGGATCATCGGCATCGTCGCGCTCGTGGCCGGCGGCTTCTACCTGATCGTGCACATCTTCTCGGGCCCGCACCCGTTCCATTTCGAGATCGTCGGCATAGCCGTCGGCGTCCTGCTGGCCTGGGAACGCCTGACCACCCGGCGCCCGATAACCACCAGCCGCCACGGCGAACCGACCGGGGCCGTCATGGTGATCGCCATCTTCGGCATGATCGCGGTCCTGGTAGGACTCCAGGGCCTGGTCACCCCCGGCTGACCCGCCCGCCCCGACCCGCCGGGCCCCGATCTTGTCGATTCCCGCAAGCCCCCCAAACACGAACCCGACAAGGTCGACACCTCCGAACTCGACCTTGTCGACTTGGTGGGCCCCCAGAACCCGAAACTCCACAACATCGCGAACTCTGAGCCCGACTGCCGGGCCGCCGCTCCGTCGGGCCGAGGTGCGGGGATGTGGTTCCCGCTTTCGCGTCTACAGATGTCGCTTTAGTCGCGCTTAAGCTGATAAATCGTCGATGATGCCACCAATGCTGGGCGAACCGACGCAGGGCAAACCGAAGCAGGGCAAACCGACGCGGGACGAACACAGCGCGAGGGGAACTCAGCCCGAGGGGCAAACCAGTGCAGAGGCGAACCAGCACGGGGGCAACCCAGCACGGGGGCAACCCGGCGGGGGGCAAACCAGCGCCGAGCAAACCTGCGGACTCCGCGGGCAGCCGGTGGCACCGCCACGCGTGGTCGGCTGGTACGCCCGCCCCGGTGATGGCGGAAGGGCCCAGCGCAACAAAACGCGCCAGGCCCCGCCGGTAGAGTGTGCGGTCAGCCGAGTTCGGCGTAAACGTCGTCCAGATTGCCGTGGTACATGTCGCTGCGGGTGTTGAAGTTCGGGCCGCCCAGGCGCAAGGGCATGGTGTTGTCGACGGTCAGGTTGGCCGGGATTGTGGTCTGGCCGCGCTGGATACCGTCCACAAAGATGGACAGGGACGTGCCGGCGCGCTGGCAGAAGAGCTTGTGCCAGGCACCGTCGGCCACCGAGGCCGCGGAGCGGGCGATGTAAACGGTCGCCGCGCCGGTGCCGGCCAGGACGCACTGGGCGCGGCCGTTGGTGGCGCCGATCTGCAGTTTCCACTGGCTTCCGGTGCCGGCGACGCCCTTCTGCATCACGTTGGCGGGGCCGCGCAACTGGGCGCGGGTCAGCTGCACCCGGGCCGACCAGCGGAACAGGCGGGTTCCGGGGTTCAGGTCGGCGTGGTTCGCGGCCTCGAGCAGGCCCCGCGGGCAGGTGGTGGCGCCGGCCGCGCAGGCCGGCGGGAACATCGCGAAACGGCCGCCGGGCGAGCCTTCGAAACGGACCGCGCCCTGGTCGGCGCCGCGGAGGGCGAGAGTCTGGTTGCGACCCGAGGTGTCGGCCACCTTGCCCGCGACCGGGCCGGCGTTGAAGTCCCACCGGGCCACCAGCCGCGGAACCCCGGGAGCGGCAACGGGAGCAACTGCAGGACGGGCGGAGATGCCGGTCGGGCCGGTTGGCGGGTCGTCCGCCAGGGCGGGCGTGGCCGGAATGAGCATCCCGGCCACCGCCGCCAGAGTGATTGCGAACTTCTTCATACCTGGAGAGAGCACGCAATGACCGTTTTGTTACTGGAAACGGGCGAAACAGCTGATCAGAGCAGGCGCCATTCGTCGGCGATCATGCAGACCGCGACCAGGCGGAGCAGGTGCCAGTCGGCGGCCATCCAGTCGGCGCAGCGGGTGGGAGCCTGGCCGGCGGCGGGGACGTCGCGGCCCATCCGGCGGGCCGAGAAGACGACCGATTTCACGTACGAGGCCAGGTTCTTGGCGGACAGCTCGAGCGAAGCACCCTCCAGCGCGTCCCGGACCGCAGCGGCGTGCTGGTCGAGCAGGGCGAGCAGGCCGGGGTCAGCGAACGCGGCGGCGAGACCGTCGACGCCGACCCGCGCCATCATCTCGTCCAGGAGCTCGGTCGCCGGGTCCAGGATCTGGGCGTCCGCGGCGGCAGAAATCGGGGCGAAGGCGAGGAATTCGTTCGTCATGGCCAGAACGCTAGGGCCTGGTCGGCGGGTCCGACAGGGGGGTAACCGAACGGCACCCGAGCGCCTACGGTGCCGCTACGCGGGGAGCTGGTCCATCGCCTTATAGATGCGTTTGTCCGATATCGGATAGGCGGTTCCGAGGGTCTGCGCGAAGAAGTTGATCCGCAGTTCCTCGATCATCCAGCGGATCTCGCGCAGGCCCTCCTCGGCGCCACCGGACAGCTCCGCCTTGAGCTCGCGGTACTCCGACTCGATCTCGTGCAGCTGCGCGGTCAGCTGCCGGTCGCGGGCCAGGTTGGCGCCCAGCCGATCCAGCCGGTGGACGATGCCGCGCAGGTAGCGGGGCAGGTGGTGCAGCTGTTTCCAGCCGGTCTCGGTCACGAACCCGGGGTGCACCAGGCCCTTGAGCTGCTGCCGGATGTCGGCCAGCGCGGGCACCAGCTGCGGGTCCCGCAGCGAACGGATCCGCTGGTCGACGTCGTACGCGGTGGCCAGCACCGCCTGCACCTGGGTGGCCACGTTCGCCACCGCGTCGACCAGATCCTGGCGGACGGTGTCGCGCAGCGAGGCGAACTCGACCGACGACCAGACCGGGCCGCCCGCGTCCGCCACCAGCTTGTCCACCGCGGCGCCGGCGCAGTCGTCCAGCAGGTCCGCGATCGAGCGGTACGGGTTGGCCCGGGACAGCTCGAGCTTGGCCCGGTTGTCCAGCCGCCCCTGCAGATAGCGGGCGGCCGGCGGCAGCGTCAGCAACAGCAGCTTCCGGGTGCCGGCCCGCATCGCCGTACGCTGCTCCGCCTCGGTCTCGAAGACCCGGACCGCGACCGAATCGCCCTCGTCGGCCAGTCCCGGATAGACCGTGACCTGATAGCCGCCGCGGACCTGGGCCACCCGGCGCGGCAGCCGGCCGAAGTCGTTCGTCGTGAGGCCCCGGCGCTCGAGGTCGCCGGCGGCGGCCGAGATGGTCGCCTGCACCTTGGGCGCCAGCGCGCGCCGCAGCACCTCGAGGTCGCGCCCCTCCCCCACCACGGTGTCCTGCTCGTCGATCACCCGGAAGTTCATCCGCAGGTGATCGGGCACCTGGTCGGGCCGCCAGGCGTCGCGCGGCACCACCGTCCCGGTCAGCCGCCGCAGCTCCGCACCCACCGCGTCGGGCAGCGGACCGCGCCGCGCCGGCACCCGGTCGAGCGCCGCCTCGGCCCAGTCCGGCACCGGCACGAAGTTGGTGCGCAGCGCCTTGGGCAGCCCCCGGATCAGCGCGATCACCACGTCCTTGCGGAAACCGGGCACCGACCAGCCGAAATCCTCCGGGTCGAGCTTGTTGAGCAGGCTGACCGGCACCCGCACGGTCACCCCGTCGGCCGCCGAGTTGGGCTCGAACTCGTACGTGAGCGGCAGTTTGACCCCACCGGCCAGCCAGGCGTCCGGGAAAGCGTTCGGGTCGACCGCGTCGCGACCGGCGTTGACGAGTTGCTCGCGGGTGAACGTGAGCAGGTCGGGATCGGTCCGGCGGGCCTTCTTCCACCAGGCGTCGAAATGGCGCGCGGACACCACCTCGGCCGGGATACGCGCGTCGTAGAGCGCGTACACCGTCTCGTCGTCGACCGCGATGTCCCGGCGCCGGGCCCGATTTTCGATTTCCTCGATGCGCGCCAAAAGGTCGCTGTTAAGAGAGAAGAACTTGTGGTGCGTTTCCCAGTCGCCCTCGACCAGCGCGTGCCGGATGAACAGTTCACGGCACAGCACCGGGTCGACCTTGGAATAGAGCACCTTGCGCCGCGGCACGATCGGCAGCCCGTACAGCGTCACCCGCTCGAACGCCAGCACGGCGCCCTGCTTCTTTTCCCAGTGCGGCTCGGTGAAACTGCTTTTCACCAGGTGCGGCGCGAGCTTTTCGGCCCACTCGGGCTCGATCCGCGCGTTCACCCGCCCCCACAGCCGGCTGGTCTCCACCAGCTCGGCCGACATCACCCAGCGGGGCTGTTTCTTAAAGAGCGCCGAGCCCGGGAAAATGGCGAACTTGGCCCCGCGGGCACCGAGGTATTCGCGCTTGTCGGCCTCCTTGAGGCCAATGTGGCTGAGCAACCCGGCGAGGAGTGCGGTGTGGACGTTCTGTCCCGCCGCGACTTCCTCACGGTCCTCAGTCAAAGACAAGGCGAGCGTACGCGCGACCTGCCGCAACTGTGCGTAGATGTCCTGCCATTCGCGAACCCGGAGATAGTTGAGGAACTCGGCCCGGCACAGTTTGCGGAACTGGTTGCCGGACAGCTCCTGTTGCTTCTCGCGCAGATAGCGCCACAGGTTGAGATAGCTGAAGAAGTCCGATTCCTTGTCGGTGAACCGGGCGTGTTTCTCGTCCGCCTGCTGCTGCTTGTCGGTGGGTCGTTCGCGCGGATCCTGGATGGACAGCGCCGCGGTGATCACCATCACCTCGGCGACACAGTCCTGCTTGTCCGCCTCGATCACCATGCGGGCCAGCCGCGGGTCGACCGGCAGCTGCGCGAGTTGCCGGCCGAGCGGGGTGAGTTTCCGCTCGTCCAGAGCGCCCAGTTCCTCCAGGAGCTTGACGCCGTCGGTGATGTTGCGCCGGTCCGGCGGGTCGATGAACGGGAACTTCGCCAGGTCGCCGAGGCCCAGGTTGGTCATCTGGAGGATGACGCTGGCCAGGTTGGTGCGCAGGATCTCGGGCTCGGTGAACTCGGGCCGGGTCTCGAAGTCCTCCTCGGCGTACAGCCGGATGCAGATGCCGTCGGCGACCCGGCCGCAGCGTCCCTTGCGCTGGTTGGCGCTGGCCTGCGAGACCGGCTCGATGGGCAGCCGCTGCACCTTGAGCCGGTTGGAGTAGCGGCTGATCCGGGCGGTGCCGGGGTCGATCACGTAGCGGATGCCGGGGACGGTCAGCGACGTCTCGGCGACGTTGGTGGCCAGCACGACCCGGCGGCCGGAATGTCGTTCGAAGACCTTGTGCTGCTCGGCCGCGGACAGCCGGCCGTACAGCGGCACCACCTCGGTGTTGCGCAGGTTGCGCTTGCCGAGCGCGTCGGCGGTGTCCCGGATCTCGCGCTCGCCGGAAAGGAAGACCAGGATGTCGCCGTCGCCCTCGCGGCCCAGTTCGTCGACGGCGGCCGCGATGCCGTCGACCTGGTCCATCGGTTCCTCGGTGTCGTCCTCGGTGGTCTCCACCAGCGGCCGGTAGCGCACCTCGACCGGATAGGTGCGGCCGGAGACCTCGATGACCGGGGCCGGCTTGCCGGAGGCGTCGGCGAAGTGCTCGGCGAACCGGGCCGTCTCGATGGTGGCGGACGTGATGATCAGCTTGAGGTCGGGGCGGCGCGGCAGGAGTTCGCGCAGGTAGCCCAGGATGAAGTCGATGTTGAGGCTGCGCTCGTGCGCCTCGTCGATGATCAGCGTGTCGTACCGGCGCAGCATCCGATCGTTCTGGATCTCGGCGAGCAGGATGCCGTCGGTCATCACCTTGACCATGGTGTCGTCGCTCACCTGGTCGGTGAACCGCACCTTGTAGCCCACCGTGGACCCGAGCGGCCGGTCGAGTTCCTCGGCGATCCGCTCGGCCACCGTGCGGGCCGCGATCCGGCGCGGCTGGGTGTGCCCGATCTGGCCGCGCACGCCCCGGCCCAGCTCCAGGCAGATCTTGGGCAGCTGGGTGGTCTTGCCGGACCCGGTTTCGCCGGCCACCACCACGACCTGGTGGTCGCGGATGGCGGCGGCGATGTCGTCCTTGCGCTGGCTGACCGGCAACGATTCCGGGTACGCGACCGGCGGCACCGCGGCGAGCCGGGCGTCCAGCCGCTGCCGGGCCTGGTCGGCCTCGGCCGCGATCTCGGCCAGCACCGTGGCGCGGGACGCCTCGTCACGGATCTTGCGGGTGCCCTCCAGCCGGCGCTGGAGACGCCACTCGTCGCGCGGGAGCAGGTCGGCGAGGCGGCTGCGCAGCTCGGCCACGGCCGGTGGGGCGGGTGTTGTGGACATCGCGGTGCAAGGATAGGCGGAACCGGGCGCGATCGCCGGTGATTAACGCCGCCCCCGCCCCGGACCGTCGCCCAGCCCGTCGATGGCGGTCATCTCCGCGTCGGTCAGCAAGAAACCGTCCAGGTCGGCGTTCCGGCTGATCCGCTCGGGCGTCTGGGACTTGGGAATGACCACGATCTCGTGCTGCACGTGCCATCGCAGCACCACCCGGGCCGGGTCGACCCCGTGCGCGTCGGCGATCCGGGTCAGCACCGGGTCGTGCAGGTTGGTGGTCTTGAACGGGCTGTAGCCCTCCAGCACGATGCCGCGTTCCCGGTGCACGGCCACCACGCCCGCATCCCACAGGGCCGGGCCGAACCGGATCTGGTTGAGCGCGGGCTTCTCCCCGGTGGCGGCGATCAACTCGTCGAGCTCGGCGGCGTCGTAGTTGCTCACGCCGACCGACCGGGCCAGGCCGGCCTCGCGTACCGCCAAAAATTGACGCCAGACCGCGACCGAGCGACCCCGCGTGGGTGGCCAGTGGATCAGCCACAGGTCCACCGCGTCCACACCCAGGTCGCGCACGCTGGCCTCGATGGTGGCCCGCTCGTGGCCGGCCCGGTCCGGCGGCAGCTTGGTGGTGATGAACACCTCGTCGCGGGGCACGCCGGAGTCGCGCAGGGCCCGGCCCACCTCGGCCTCGTTGCCGTACATCGTGGCCGTGTCCAGGTGCCGGTAGCCGGCCTCCAGCGCGTCGCGGACCGCCTGGTAGGCCGCGTCGCCGCGCAGCTGCCAGGTGCCGAACCCGAGCAGCGGAATCGATACTCCGGTGCCGTCGCCGGCCGCGGGCAGGGTCAGAGCGGGAATGGTCACGCCACCTATCCTGCCCGCCCGTGTCCGCGACCGCCCACCGGCGTTGAGTGGGCGTGATTGTTGTCGCCGAAGACCACGAGGACATCCGGTACGTGCTGACCCGGTCGCTGGAGCGGGCCGGCCACCAGGTCGTCGCCGCCGCGGACGGCGCGGCGGCGCTGGCGGCCGTCCGCGAACACGTGCCGGACCTGGTGATCACGGACGTCGACATGCCGCACATGACCGGCCTCGACCTGTGCCGGGCGATCCGGTCGGATCAGGAGCTGCAGCACATCCCGGTGGTGCTGGCGAGCGGCTCGATGCTGCCCGGCGACTCGCGGGCCACGGAGGCCGGCGCGTCCGCGCTGCTGCTCAAGCCGTTCGTCCCGGGCCAGTTGGTGGAGCTGGTGTCGAACCTGCTGACGGCCTGGCCGGCGGCTGGTCGTCCGCCGGCAGCGGGCTGATCCCGGGCATCTGCAGCTCCTCCATGGCGGCCCGCTCGGCCAGGGCGCGCTCCAGGCGGGTCCGGGCGTCGTCGTCCGGCTCGTCGTTCGCAGTCATCTCGGTCTCCTTGTTCTGGGGCACGGTGCGGCTCACGGGCAGGGTGAAGTGGAAGCGGGTGCCGCCGCCGGGGTTGTCGGCCACGCCGATCTCCCCGCCGTGCCGCTCCACGATGCGCTGGCAGATGGCCAGGCCCAGGCCGGTGCCGGCGTAGCCCGACTCGGCGTGGGCCCGGTGGAACTGCTCGAAGATGGCCGGCTTGTCGGAGTCCGGGATGCCGATGCCGCGGTCCGCCACATCGATCCGGACCCAGCCCGGTACGTCGGCGGCCGCGGTCACCTCGACCCGGGCTATGCCGCCCGGGCGCACGTACTTGATCGCGTTGCCCACCAGGTTTTCCAGCACGTGCCGCAGCATGGCCGGGTCGGCGTGCACCGCGGGCAGCGGGCCGACGCGCACCTCGGGGCGCTCCGCCGGCGGCAGGTGCGCGGTGCGGTCGTGCAGCACGTCGGCGACCAGGGTGGCCAGGTCGACCGTGCGGGTGCGCAGCGGGGCGTCGCGGGCGGTCGCGTACGCGAGCAGGGTGTCGATCATCGCGGCCATCCGGTCCACGGCGTGCGAGATCCGGTCCACCGACGGGCCGGCCGCCGCGGGCCGATCCTCGGCCAGCGCCTCCTCGATCACCTCGCAGTGCCCGCGGACCACGGTCAGTGGCGCCTTGAGGTCGTGCGCCACCACCCCGGCGAAAACGGCCAGGTCGTTCTCGTAGCGGCGCAGGTCGGTGATGTCGTGGAAGACCGCGACCGCGCCGCGCTGGCCGGCACTCGGGTCGAGCGGCCGGCCGTCCACGCTGAGCAGGATGCCCTCCGGCCGGGCCCGGTTGCGCACCAGCATCTCCACCCCGTCCGAGGACTCGCCGCGCAGGGCCCGCATCAGCGGCAGCTCGTCGAGCGGGAACGGGGTCTGCCCGTCCGCGCGGAACAGCCCGTAGTGCTGCTGCCACCCCTCCGGCCCCCCGGCTTCGTCGCCGACTCCGAGCAGCTGCTTGGCGGCCGGGTTGTGCAGCAGGAACTCGCCGTTCTCGTCGACCACGCCGACCCCGTCGCCGATGCTCGTCATGACCGCGCCGAGCAGGCCGGCCTGCCGGCGGCTCTCCGCCTCGGCCGCCTCCAGGTCGGCGGTGGCCTCGCGGACCCGGCGCAGGGCCCGGATCCGGCCGGTGGCCAGCACGTAGAGCAGACCGGCCACCATCAGCGTGATGACGATGCCGTGGATCAGCACGGTGGCGGGCAGGCGGCTGCCGGCGCCGGGCAGGCGGGCCGACGCGGCCCGGGTCACCAGCAGCCATTGCCGGTCGGCCACGTCGAGCAGCCGGCTGCGGGCCAGGTCCGGCTTTCCGGCGACGTCGTACGCGGCCACCACCGGCCGGTCGCCGCGGTCGGTGGGCGCGAGCAGCTCGGCGTCGAGCTGACCCTGGCTGACCGTGGCCAGCACCCCGCTGAGGAAGTCGCCGCCACGCATGCCGAGCACGATCCAGCCACGGAACTGCGGGTCGTTGTCGCGCGGCCAGATAGGCGCCGCGAACACGAACGACCGCTGCTGCTGCGAAGCCGGCAGGTTGCGGTCCCGCAACAGGACGTAGGTGTCCGAGACGGCCACCCGGCTCATCCGCCGGGCCTCGACCATGGCGGCCGCGGGCTCCGGCGCCGCGGCCAGGTCCAGGCCGTCCGGGGAGCCGATGGTACGCAGCGGCCGGCCGAAAATCGTGAAGTAGTGCTCACCGGCGGTCGGCGCCGGGCGCAGTACCAGCCCACCCGAGCCGGCGGCCCGCCACCGGCGCTGGGTGGCCCCGATCCCCGCGGTGCTGCTCGGCACCACGAAGGAGACGCTGGCCGCACCGATCAACCGGGCCGAGACCAGTGGCGCGGTGGCCGCGTCGAAGTCGTCCCAGGTGATGGTGTCGTCGGTGGCCAGGCCGGTGGCGGTGGCCTCGACCAGGGAGCGGTACCGCTCGGTCTCGGCCAGCACCGCGGCCCGGGCCATCTCCGTGCGCTGGTCCATGACCCGGTCCGCGTTCTCCCGCTGAGTGGTGCGGAGATCGGCGACGACGAGCAGCGTGGCAGTGATGCCCACGACGAGCGCGACCGCCGGGAACAGCAGCCCGGCGGGCAGTCCGCGGCTCGTTGTCCCCCGTGGCCTCACGTCTGCCTCATGCTCGCCTCACCAAAGCGAGCATAATACGCAAAACGCCCCTACCGACCTACTTCCAGCTGTCGTACTGGTAGAGCTTGTAGGAGGCCATCAGCGTGGTGACCTTGGTGTAGTAGTTCGGGTCGGTCGCGTACCCCGCCTTCCAGACCGCCCAGATGAACTTGTTCGCGTTCCTGGTGTGCGCGAAGGCCGGCTTGTAGCGGCTGTTCACCCGCAGGAAGCTGCCGTGGTCACGGAACGAGTGCGCCATCGAGGCGTAGGTGCGGAAGCTGGCCGAGGTGGTGAAGCACGCGCCGGCCTTGGTGCACTCCTGGGTGCGGTACACGTGGCAGCCGTTGGCCAGTTTGCCGTAGCTGGTGCCCTGGCACTTGATGCCGAAGTAGTTCTTGTCGGTCACCGACAGGCTGCTGCGGCCCCAGCCGGACTCGAGGATCGCCTGCGCCAGGGTCACCGACGCCGGCACGCCGTACTCCCGCCAGCCGCGCTGCGCGCCCGGCACCGCGGCCTTGATGAACTCGGCCGGCGTGATCGACGGGGTGGTGACCGGCGGGTTCACCGGGGTGCCCGGGCAGATGTGCAGGGTGGGCGTGACCACGTACGCGTGTGAGATGTAGCTGCCGTCGCTGAGCCGGTTCCACTGGGTGGTCGAGCGGACCGTGCCCTTGACCATCGTGCCCACCACGCCGCAGACGCCCTGCACCTTGGCGCCGTTCACGACGGTCCGCTTGACCGGCGCCGAGGTGGTCGGCGCGGTCCGGATGTTCACGGCGCCGTCGGTCGACTTCACCGTGCCGACCTTGTAGGTGACCGTGGCGGCCGGCTTCGGCTTCGCCTTCACGGCCTCGCCCTTCGGGGCGGTGGTCGCGCAGCGCGCGATGGTCCTGCCCGAGGAGAGGTACGCGTGGGTGACGTAGCCGCCGGTGCTCAACCGGACCCACAGGTTGGTGGTACGCACGGAGCCGCGCACCGACTGCCCGGTCACCCCGCACACGACCGTGACCCGCTGCTTGTTGCGCAGCGTGCCGACCACCTTCGCGGCGAGCGACGGCGCGGACCGCACCTTGAGCGTGCTGCGCACCTCGACGGTGGCCGGCACCGCGGCTGCCTGGGCCGCGGCGGGAGCCACCACCAGCCCGGACGCGACGGCGAGCGCCAGCATCGGTCCGGCCAGCTTGAACCTCATGAGAAGAGTCCCCTTCGTAGCGGTCGGTCCGTACGAAGGTGGCGATCGGGCGTTGCGGGGCGAGAGCGCACGGGGTTGCGGATGAGTTGCCGAGGTCACCGGGCGGGACGGAAGTGGCGGGTGATACTTGGGGGGCGCTTGAAACCGCGCCCAGTTGGGAAATCGGCTACCGCACCAGTCATCCCCGCCGCTCCCGCAGGAGGACCCCCACCGATGACGGCCCTGGCGTCCCGACCCAAGACGTCCACCCCGCCGCCCACCCGCGGCGGCGCCGGCTACGCGCTGGCCCCGCTGGCCGTCGTGCTCCTGGCCGCCGTCGCGGCCGCCGCCACGTACTACGGCTTCGTCCTGACCACGCTCGGCCAGTCGGTGGACACGGCCTCGATGCGTGGCGGCGACGTCGACCATCCCCGGGTGGTCGAGATCCTGAGCCGTACGCTGAACGGCACCACCCTGGCCAGCCTGGTGCTGGTGTGCCTGGCCGCGGCCACGGTCGGCGTGCTCCGCAAACGCCTCGACCTGGCGATCGGCGCGGGCCTGCTGGTGCTGGGCGCCAACGCCAGCGTGCAGTTGCTGAAGATGCGCCTGGACCGCCCCGACCTCGACGACTTCCCGGCGCCGAACTCGTTCCCCAGCGGCCACACCGCGGCCGCCGCGTCGGTCGCGTTCGCGCTGATCCTGGTGCTGCCGCACGCCGTACGCGGGATGGTCGCCCTGATCGGCGCCGGCTACGTCACGGTGATCGCGATCGCCACGGTCTGGGCCGAGTGGCACCGCCCCAGCGACACGGTCGCGGCCCTGCTGATCGTCCTGGCCTGGTCGGCGCTGGCCGCCTTCGTGATCCGCGTGGTCCGCCTGCGGCTGCCCGGCGAGCCCGAACGCCCCGGCCGCGGCAGCTCGCTGCTGCTCCTGATCGGCGCCGGCATCACCGGCGCCGCCGCGCTGCTCGGCCTGGCCGCCGTGGCCGCCTCCGAGGGCGTCACCCCCGACCTGGTCTCGGGCCGCTTCGCGTTCCTGACCGGCGCCGCGGCGATCGCGGCCACGGTGGCCGTCACGTTCCTGCTCTGGGCCCGCCTGGCCGGCGGCGACCGGCCGGCGTCACCCCCCGACAAGACCCAACCCGCGGCGGACCAGCCGGCCCGCCCGCCCAAGGGAGGCACCAAGTGACCACCACACCGCCCGAACGCCCGCCCACCAATAACTCGCCCGCGTCCGCGGCCTCCCCGGCCCCTTCGCACCCGTCCGCCCTGGACGCCACCGAGCCGGCCATGCCCGCAGCTTCGTCCTCCGACACCACGGCCCCGCTCCCCACCGCGTCTGCCGACACCACCACCCCGCTCCCCGCCGCGTCATCCGCGTCATCCGCGTCATCCGACACCACGGTTCCGGTCCCGGCGTCGCCCGCCGCCTCTCCCCCGCCCTCGCCGACGGGTGCGCCGGTGTCGGGTAACCCGGTGTCGCCGGCCGGCCGCTTCGATGCCGCCGGCGCCGGCCCTGGCAAGCCGGTCGGTCCGGCCGGCTCGGTGCCGCGCATGCCGGCCGAAACTCCGCCCGGCCAGGTGGTGCCGTCGGTCGTGGTCGGCACCTATCCCGACTACGCGATGGCCCAGCAGGCGGTGGACCACCTGTCCGACGAGAAGTTCCCGGTCCAGCGAACCGCGATCATCGGCACCGACCTCCGCCTGGTGGAAAACGTGCTGGGCCGCCTGACCACCGGCCGGGCAGCCCTGGCCGGCGCGGCCAGCGGCGCCTGGTTCGGCCTGTTCGTAGGCTTGCTGTTCGGCCTGTTCAGCGACTCCAACTGGCTGGCCGTCCTGCTGGTCTGCCTGGTGATCGGCGCCGTCTGGGGAGCCATCTTCGGCGCCATCGCCCACGCCGCCACCGGCGGCCGCCGCGACTTCGCCTCCCGCAGCACCATCCAGGCCGGCCAGTACGCGGTGGTGACCGACCCGGAGGTAGCCGACCAGGCCCGCCACCTGCTGATCCAGCTCAACTGGCGAGCCTCCGGCGCCCAATGACCGACCACCCCGGCTCGTCCAGGCCTTCTGCCGCAAATGTCCCCCGCGGACGCGCGTCCGTGACGCGATGTTGTTCTGCTGTTCGGCAATGACCGCCATTGGGGTGGTCAAAGCGTCAAGGTCACCGTGGCGGTGGCGACGCCAGCTTTGAGCGGACAGCGGACCGCGACGCGAAACTTGCCGTAGACGGACCTTGGCGCCCGCTCCACCGCGGGGCGGTGGTGCGGGCGCCAAGGTTGAGACGGCCTGCGGTCGGGCGGGGCCTAGAAGGGAGCGTTCAGCTCGG
>NZ_BOMV01000026.1 GCF_016862375.1 Paractinoplanes rishiriensis
GGTGTCACGATCACCGCGCCCTCCGGCGACTAGCTCCCCTCCACCGCCGCCGCCCACCGACGACCTCGGTGGGCGGCGGGTGGTGGCGCCCAAGGGTGAGAGTGATGACGTCCGATTCAATTGACGGCCGGTCCCGGATTGCCGTCGCGGGTGATCGGCGTGGGTCGGCCACCGTTGCGAGGTGACGTCATGATCCACCCCGTCCTGCCCGATTCCATGCAGTTCACCCTGGAGGCCGTGGCCGACGGCGACAGCACCATCCAGATCGCCCGTCGCGCGCACGTCTCTCCGAACACCGTCAAGGACCGCCTGCGGATCCTGTACTCCCAGCTCGGCGCCCGGGACCGGGCCAGCGCCGTGTCGATCGGTTACCAGCTCGGCGTCCTGGCCGGTGCGCTGCCGGCGCTGCCGTGCGTGCTGGCCGACGGCGTGCCGCTGGACACCCTGGTACAGGCCCGCGAGGACCTGGGCCTGTCCCAGCCGCAGATCTCCCAGCGGCTCGGCGTGTCACCCTTCTGGCTGGACCAGCGCGAACACGGCAACCGCCGGTTCCCGATCCTGGTGGTGCGCCGGTACGCCGAGATAGTCGGCGTCGACCTGGACAAGCAGGACTGACGGTATGCGGGCGGGGGTCGCGGCGGCGGCGCCCGCCCGTCTCGTCATGCGCACATCGTCGGATTCTCGACGCGTGGGACAATGCCACCGCACGAAATGCCGACCGGCGGAAGAGGTACCTACGGATGGTGGAACTGCCGGCGGAGCTGCGGGCCGGCCTGGTGACCGCGGTCGAGGGGGTGCCCGGGCAGCGGCTCGCACAGTCCGTGGGACGGCTCATCGAGGCGTACCGCTCCGGCCGTCCACCCACCGCGCCGATCATGGCGTCCGGACTGGACGTGGCGGCGTATGCCGCCTACCGGATGCCGGCCACCTTCGCCGCGGTCCGCTCCGCGCTCGGCCAGGTCGTCGAGTCGTTCCCCGGCTTCGACCCGCGGACCCACCTGGACGTCGGCGGCGGCACCGGCGCCGCCACCTGGGCGGCCGCCGAGACCTACCCGGGCCTGACCGGGGTCACCGTGCTCGACCAGGTGGCCGGTGCCCTGGACGTCGGTAGGAAGCTGGCTGGTCTGGCGCCATGGCCGGCGCTGCGGGCCGCCGCGTGGCAGCACTGGTCGGCCGATACGGAGGACGACCTGCCGGCCGCCGACCTGGTGACGGTGTCCTACGTGCTCGGCGAACTGGCCCCGGAGGCCCGCGACCGCCTGCTGGAGCGGGCCGCCCGCGCGGCCCGGCTGCTGGTGGTGGTCGAGCCCGGCACCCCGGCCGGACACGAGCGCGTCCTCGAGGCCCGGTCGGCGCTGATCAAGTACGACTTCACCGTCGTGGCGCCGTGCCCGCACCAGCACGACTGCCCGCTGGCCGGCACCCGCGACTGGTGCCACTTCGCCGCCCGGGTCAACCGGAGCGCGATCCACCGCCGGCTCAAGCAGGGCGAGCTGGGCCACGAGGACGAGAAGTTCTCGTTCGTGGCCGCCGCCACCGAGGCGACCGGCGACCGGCCCGGCGGGCGCGTGCTGCGGCATCCGGCGTTCCGCAAGGGCATGGTCACCCTCCAGCTCTGCCGGCCGGAGGAGGTGGCGCCGCGGATCGTGTCGAAGCGCGAGGGCCCGCTCTACCGGGCCGCCCGCGACGCCGCGTGGGGCGACGCCTGGCCGCCGGCCGGCACCTCAGCGTGAGGACGCCGGCGGCGCGGTGCTCGCCCGCACGGTGAGCGTGGTCGCCAGTTCGAGGCGCGGCTGGGTCGCCTTCTCGCCGCGGCCCAGCGCCAGCGCCAGTTCGGTGGCGGCCGACGCCATCTCGAGCAGCGGCTGGCGCACGGTGGTGAGCGGCGGGTCGACCAGGTCGGTGATCGGCAGGTCGTCGAAGCCCACCACGCTCAGGTCGTCGGGGATGCGCAGGCCGAGCGTGCGGGCGGCCTGATACACGCCGAACGCCTGCAGGTCGTTGCAGGCGAAGATCGCGGAGGGCCGGTGCGGGCGGCGCAGCAGGTCGAGCGCCGCCGCGTGCCCGCCCGCGCGGTGCAGGTCGGCGAGCACCACCAGGCCGGGGTCGACCGGCAGCCCGGCCGCCTCGATCGCCGAGCGGTAGCCGTCGCGCCGGGCCCGGCAGCACAGCACGCCGTCCGGGCCGCCGACCATCGCGATCCGGCGGTGCCCCAGCTCGATCAGGTGGCGGGTGGCCGACCGGCCGCCGGCCCAGTTGGTGGCGCCCACGAACGGCACGTCTTCGGGCAGCTCCCCGGTCGGGTCGAACACCACGAACGGGATGCCCCGGGCGCGCAGCCGGCCGCGCTGCTCGTCGGAGAGCTGGGCCACGGTCACCACGCAGGCCGGGCGGCGGTCGAGCGTGTCGTCGATCCAGTAGCGCAGGCCGCCGTGCTGCGGGCCGAACTCGGTGAGCAGCAGGCCCACCCGCTGCCGGCGGGCGACCCGCTCGACACCTCGGATGATCTCCAGACCCCACTGGTGCTCGAGGTCGTCGAAGACCAGCTCCATGGTGTTGCTGCGGCTCGGCGAGGTCTGCTTGCGGTAGCCGTACTGGCTGATCAGCGCCTCGACCCGGGACCGGGTGTCGGCGGCCACCCCGGACCGGCCGTTGATCACCTTGGACACGGTGGGTACCGACACGCCCGCGGACTCGGCGATGAAGGAGATCGTCACCGGCGTGTCCGGCGCGACGGTTTCGGCCACTGGCTCGGTCACGGCGACAGCTTAGCGGCGACCGGCTCGTAGTCGAGCCAGTCGAAGCGGACCGTGCCGAACGCCGCGTACATCCCGATGACCCGGCCGGTGAAACCGCCGGCCACCTCGGTGGACAGGTAGCGGCCGTCGAGCTCGGCGAGCACCTCGTAGACGCCGTCGGCATGCTCGACGCCGAGCCGTACGATGTCCGGCTCCTGGCACGGGTGCCAGTACTCGGCCGGCGCGGCCAGCACGTCGATGCCGAGCCGCACGCGGGTGGCGGACACCGGCCGGGTCGCCACCGCCCACCGCATCGAGCCGATCCGGGCGATCACCCGCACCTCGCCGCCGCCCGCTTCGATCTCGTAGTGGTGCCGTTCGTCGAGGCGGATCGCCAGCCCGCCGCGGCCGTCCCCGGTGTCGATCAGCGTGCGCACCCCGCAGGACGGGTCCTGCTGGCGGCGGCCGACGAAGGTGACCTCGGGCCGGTCCAGCGACTCGTCCCGGGCGTGCAGCGTGAGCCAGCCCGGCCGCTCGGTCAGCGACCAGTACTTGCGCGGCCGGGACCGCACCGAGACCCAGCGCGGGTGCAGCCGGTCGGCGTCGAAGTCGTCGCGGGGCGGCGGCGCGGCGACCGGCCGGGCCGGCCACGGCGGCGCCGTCATGACCGGGGCCAGTTCGCCCACCACCGGCCACCCGTCCACCCAGCTGACCGGGGCCAGGAACGTCTCCCGGCCGAGGACGTGCCAGCCCGGGGTGCCGCCGCCCGGCCGTACCCCGAGCAGCACCATCCACCACGAGCCGTCCGGTGCCTCGACCAGGTCGGCGTGCCCGGTGTTCTGGATCGGCTTGTGGGTGCCGCGGTGGGTCAGGACCGGGTTGGCCGGCGACGGCTCGAACGGCCCGTACGGCTCCGGGCCGCGGGCGATCGACACGGCGTGCCCGCGTTCGGTGCCGCCCTCGGCGATCAGCAGGTACCACCAGCCGCCGACCCGGTACAGGTGCGGCGCCTCCGGGGCCTGCGCACCGGGCGCGCCCGACCACAACCGCTGCGGCGGCCCGAACACCTGCCCGGTCCACGGGTCGATCCGCACCTGTTCGATGCCGGCGTACGTGCACCAGCACCGGCCGTCGGTGTCCCAGGCCAGGTCCGGGTCGATGCCGGTGACGCCGGGCACCGGCACCGGGTCGGACCACGGCCCGGCCGGGTTGGTGGCGGTGCAGATGATGGTGCCGCCGCCGGGGCCGACGTTCGTGACGATCAGCCAGAACCGCCCGTCGTGGTGCCGCAGCGTGGGCGCGTAGATGCCGCCGGACGACGCCGTGGCGGCCGGCATGCGCAGCTGGCTGGGCCGGTCGAGGGCGTTGCCGATCTGCTCCCAGTGCACCAGGTCGCGGCTGTGCAGGATCGGCACGCCGGGCCAGTATTCGAAGCTGGAGCAGGCCAGGTAGTAGTCCTCGCCCACCCGGCAGATGCTGGGGTCCGGATACATGCCGGCGACCACCGGGTTGGTGAAGGTCCCGTTCGGCCAGCCCGGGAGGGATCGGGTCATATCTGGAAACTTTCTGGTACAGATCGAGGACGTTTCCTCCGCAGGCTAGTGAAGGTCATCAATTTGGTCAACGGCCCGTGCTGATCATCTCGCCCTCGGTATGCGTCTCTATCAGCCTTGATTTATGAGCATCGATGGGATGAGGGCTTGCTGTTCGGTCCGGAAAGTTTCGCTGTTCAATAGAAAGTTTCTGATGTGCGGCTGCGGTCGGCGTTTCTACTGCCGATTGAGTAGTCCGTCGTGGAGCCCGGTCGAGACCATGGTGAGCCATTACGTGCACGCCCGGCACGGCTGGCTGATCCCGGTCGCGCTGCTGAGTCTCGCGGCCGGATCGGCGTTGCTGGTCCGGCCGCTGGCCAGCCGGCTGCTCGGCGTGTGGACGGCGGCGGTGCTGGTCTTCGCCGTTGGTGATGTGCAGGACGGTCCGTCGCTGATCGCCGGAAGCCTGATCGGGCTGATCGAGCGGCTGGCCCTGTGGAGCTACGTGGCGTGGCTGGCTCTCGCGGCCGTCACCCTGTCGACGCCGGCCGGCAGGACCTCCGAGATGGCCGGCCAGTCCGGGTCGGGCCGGTAGTCGCACCAGGTGCCGTCGAACGGGAACGCCCCCGCCTCGACCAGCTCGATGACTTCCCGGCCGGCCCGGCGCACCCGATCCTCGTCGTCCACCCAGTACGCGTCCGGGAACCGCAGGCGCGCGGTGAACAGCTCCTCGTCCTTCCACTCCCAGCTGCGGTCCGGCTGGACCACCACGTCCAGATCCCAGTCGGCGGTGTCGATGCCGGTGAACCCGGCGTCGCGCCAGACCACGGACGGGGCTTCGAGGTTGGCGTACCACCGGTAGAACGTGCCGTCGGCCCGGAAGAACCACCGGATCGAGTAGTCGGCGCCGCACGGGTGCCAGCTGAGCAGCCCGTGGTCGATCCGGTGGGTGGCCGGAACCCGTCGCGGCGTCCCGGACCATTCGGGCAGCGGGGTCGCGCTCATGTTCCGCCCGTCCGGCATGTCGAAGTGCCACCCCTGGGTGCCGGCCGGCGCCCACAGCAGAAACCCGTCGTTCCGGTTCTCGGCGACCTGCAGCGGAAACACCATGCCGAGCTGGTCGCGCTGAAGGTGGCGCAGGTAGACGGTTTCCCCGGGAATCATGCCGCGAGGTTAACCAGCCCACCCCGAAATCCCGGTGAACCCTCCCGCCCGAGGCGGGTAACGTGCGCCGGATGGGTGACGAACCGTATCTCCTGACCGTCCGCCCCTGCCGCGAATCGGACCTGCGGCTGCTGGAGCAGACGGTGCCGACCGGCTATCACGAGGCCCGGTTCGCCCGGCCGGGCAGCGCATATCTGGTCGCCGTCCGGGGCGGCGCACCGGTGGGTGCCGGCGAGCTGTGGTGGCACCCGAAGGAGCCGGCGGTCCGGGAACGCTTCCCGGACTGCCCCGAGATCAACGGGCTGACGGTCGGGGTCGCCCATCAGTCCCGTGGGGCCGGTACGGCCCTCGTTCAGGCTGCCGAACGCCTGGCCGCCGAACGGGGCCGGGTCCGGATCGGGCTGGGTGTGGACGATCAGAACGTGCGGGCGGCGGCTCTCTATGGCCGGCTCGGCTATGTGGACGTGGGCTGCGAGTATCTGGACCGTTACCACTACCTCGATGATTCGGGCGCTCGGCATGAGGTGGCGGACGCTTGTCGTTTCCTGGTCAAGGCTCTCGCCGGATAGGCCGTGGTCGTGCGGCCGCCCTCGCCGGTCGATTTGGCCGGATTCGGCTGAGGTCCGAGCCCACGTCCCGGGGGCGCCGAAATCGTGACCCGGACTCGTGTGGTTGGCCGTTCCACGATTCGGCATCGCGCGCTGCACAAATGCCGCCTTCCACCTTTTTGGGGCGTGCTTGTGGCTTGCGCAGCCGGACAATGTGGAGTTCGTGTTCGAGGGGGACGTTCGAGGGGGGCAGCAGTTCCACAAGATCGGCCGCGGGGCGAGGGCGGGGCGGGCGCCGATGGTGGAGACACGGGGCGGGGTGCGGAGGCACGGGGGTGTCAGACCGCGGCCACCGACTCCGGCGACCAAAAAACACCAGGCCGGGAACGGGTCCCGGCCTGGTGCATGCTGACACTGATCAGCTGACACTGATCATTTGTTGCTGGCTACCTCAGAGCGAGACCTTGCCGGCACCCGCGCCCGAGGACACGACCGACTTGATGCTGGACGCCGCCTCCAGGCTGTAGGAGTACGGGATGCTGGCGACGCTGCCACCCTGCTGGCCCGAGCCCGAGCCGGTGAAGTGGTTGTTGCGCGCGACCAGGGTGCCCGGGCCGGAGTCGCCCTCGCCCAGGTGGAACGGGTCGTCCACGTTCTCGAAGTAGTTGCCCTCGACCAGCACGCCGGCGCCCTCGGTCGACGCCACGCCGTATCCACCGTTGCTGCGGTAGAAGTTGTTGAAGACGTGGACCGGGTTGCCGAACCGAACCCGCGGGTGACGCTGGTTCGAGCCGTCGAAGTAGTTGTGGTGGTAGCTCACGCGCAGGTGACCACGGTCCTGGCTGGCGTTGTCATCGCTGTGGCCGAGCAGCATCGACTTGTCGTGGCCGAACACGTGGTTCCACGACACGGTGATGAAGTCCGAGCCCCGCTTGATGTCAACGGCACCGTCGTACCCGTTGGTGAAGCTGTTGTGGTCGATCCAGATGTTCGTCGCCGACTCCTGGACGTTGATCGCGTCGTCGCCCCAGCCACGGAAGGTCAGGTTGCGGATGATGACGTTGCGGTCACCGTTGATGTTGAAGCCGCAGCCCGAGATCGTGGCGCCGGAGTTGCCGATGATGGTCTTGTTCGACCGCACCCGCAGCATGCCGGAGCAGGAGATGGTGCCGGACACCCGGATGTTGGCCGCCGCGGTCGAGCTGAGCGCGGAGGTCAGCGCCGAGGCGCTGGTGACCGTGGTGGTGGCGGCGCTGCCGCCACCGGAGGTGCCGCCGTTCTGCGTACCCCAGCCCACGTGCACGGTGGATTGCAGGATGCTGGGTGCAGCGGCGGTGGCCTCGGCCTCGGCGCTCGCCAGGTTGGCGACGGTGAGGCCGGCGCCGACGACGGCAAGCGCGATGGTGCTTGCTCCGGCGCCGAGGACGAGACGGCGCACGTTCTTGCGCATGGTTTCTCCTTGGTCCTGTGGGGGGTGTAGACCGCGGCGCTCCGGGGAACGGATGGAGGGCGTCGCGGCACTTCCGGCACGCGACCGTGCACGGTCACGGACGACTTGCGTCACCGCGGACCGATGTGGCCCCTATGCCGGTGTTACCTAGGCAAGCGCTTTCCCGTTAACAGGGGAACACAGATAACCATCGATGTTAAGACTTTGGCGTTTGCAGGTTATTTGCAGTGGTTTCCGCAACCCCGGCGACGGTGGCGGGCAACCCGCGGCGACGGTGGCGGGCAACCCACCGCGGCGGCGGTAGGCAAGGTCGCGATCAACCCGCCGCCGCGGCCGGGTGAGTAACCACCAGAACCGGCCGGGCGGACTGCTTGATCAAATCCAGCGGAACGCTGCCGAGCAGGCGTTCCGTCATCTTGGCGTGGTGGCTCGACCCGACCACGATCAGGTCGGCCCGCTCCCGCTCGGCGAAGCCCAGAATCGCCGGCACCGCCCGCCCGGGCAGCAGCGTGGTGACCACCTCGATCCCGGCCTCGGCGATGCGCCGGGCGAGCGCCTCGGCGGACTCGCGGGCCTTGTCGGCGAACACCTCGCGCGGCGCGCCGGCGAAGCGTTCCAGCTCCACCTCGTCCGCGGCGACCACCGCGACAGTGGCTCCGGTCTGCTTGGCAAGGCCGATCACCGCGTCGGCGATCCACGGCTGATCGGCTCCGGGCTTGGCGGCAACGACGATGCGCATGTCTCGCAGTGTGTCTCGACTCGACAGATCAGGCAATCTGTACCACGCTCCGGATATGGCGGACGAGACGGCGGGCGCCGTGACGAGGGAAGAGACTGAGGGCGAGCCGGCCCTCAAGCGGGTCATGGGGCCCGGGCTGCTGCTGCTGTTCGTGGTCGGCGACATTCTCGGCACGGGCGTCTACGCGCTCACCGGCCGGGTGGCGAACGAGGTGGGCGGCGCCGTCTGGCTGCCGTTCCTCATCGCGTTCCTGGTCGCGCTGCTCACCGCGTTCAGCTACCTGGAACTGGTCACCAAATACCCGAGGGCTGCCGGCGCCGCGCTCTACACGCACAAGGCGTTCGGCATCCACTTCCTCACGTTCATCGTCACCTTCGCGGTGATGTGCTCCGGCCTGACCTCGGCGTCCAGCGCGTCCAAGGCGTTCGCCGAGAACTTCGGCGAGGCGTTCGACCTGACGCTCGGCGAGGGCATCGGGCTGACCGCGGTGGCGCTCGGGTTCATCACCCTGATCGGCCTGATCAACTTCCGCGGCGTCGGCGAGAGCGTGAAGCTGAACGTGCTGCTGACCGTCGTCGAGCTGTCCGGCCTGCTGATCGTCATCTGCATCGGCGCGTGGGCGCTCAGCGGCGGCGACGGCGACCTGTCCCGGCTCACCGACTTCAAGTCGGCCGAGGGGGAGAGCCCGTTCTTCTCGGTCACCGCGGCCACCGCCCTCGCGTTCTTCGCCATGGTGGGCTTCGAGGACTCGGTCAACATGGCCGAGGAGACCAAGGATCCGGTACGCATCTTCCCCAAGGTGATGCTGGCCGGGCTCTGCATCACCGGCCTGATCTACGTGCTGGTGTCGATCTCGTCGGTGGCGCTGGTCACACCTGAGGAGCTGGGTGAGGGCGATGCCCCGCTGCTCAAGGTCGTCGAAGCGGGCGCCGCCGCGTTCCCCCTCTGGATTTTTGCCTTCATCACGATGTTCGCGGTGGCCAACTCGGCGCTGATCAACATGCTGATGGCCAGCCGGTTGCTGTACGGCATGGCAAATGAGCGGGTGCTGCCCAAGGCGCTCGGCAAGGTGCACCGCACCCGGCGGACCCCGTGGGTGGGCATCGTGTTCACCACCGTGATCGCGTTCGGGCTGATCTGGTTCGCCGACCTGACCGCGCTCGGCGGCACCACCTCGTTGCTGCTGCTCTGCGTGTTCACCGTGGTCAACGTGGCGGTGCTGGTGCTGCGCCGCGATCCGGTGGAGCACAAGCACTTCAAGGCGCCCACGGCGATCCCGGTGATCGGCGCGATCGTCTGCGCGTACCTGGCCAGCCCGCTGTCCGGCCGGTCCGGCGACGACTACCGGGTGGCCGGCATCCTGCTGGTGATCGGCGTCGTGCTCTGGCTGGTCACCTGGCTCGCTAACCGGCAGCTGCAGCGCCAGACCTGACCCTCACGCGAGCCCGGACTCCTTGGCGAGGATGGCGGCCTGCACCCGGGAGGTGCAGCCGAGCTTGGCCAGCACCCGGGACACGTGCGTCTTGGCGGTCGCCTCGCTGATCGCGAAGGACGTGGCAAGTTCGGCGTTGGACAGACCTCGGCCGAGCGCAGCGAGCACGTCCCGCTCCCGGGCGGTCAGGCTTTCCAAAGCAGGGGTGGTACGCGCGGCGGCCGGCGCCGGACCGGCGGTGGCGAACGCCGCGAGCAGCCGCCGGGTCACCTCGGGCGCCACCACGCCGTCGCCACCCGCGACCCGGCGTACCGCAGCGACCAGGTCGCCCGGCTCCACCGACTTGAGCAGGAAGCCGGCCGCGCCCGCGCGCAGCGCGCCGAACAGGTATTCGTCCACGTCGAACGTGGTGAGCACCAGCACGTCGGCCAGCCCCGCCGAGGTGATCACCCGGGTGGCGCTGATGCCGTCGGTGCCGGGCATCCGGATGTCCATCAGCACCACGTCCGGGCGCAGCGCGGTGGCCTGCCGGATCGCCACCGCGCCGTCGGCAGCCTCGGCCACCACCTCGATGTCGCCGGCCTGCTCCAGCATCAGCCGCAGGCCGGCCCGGATCGCGGCGTGGTCGTCGGCCAGCAGGACCCGGATCATGACAGCTCCTCGGGATGCAACGGCAGGGTCGCGTGCACCCGCCACCGGTCGCCCTCGCGCCCCGCGGTCAGCTCGCCGCCGAGCAGCGCCGCCCGCTCGCGCATCGAGGTGAGGCCGGTTCCGGCGCTGAGCGCCTGGTGACCGAGGCCACCGGCGCGGGTCAGGGTGTTCGTCACGGTCACGCTCACCGTCGCCCCGGCCTCTTTCACATCCAGCCGTACGTGTGAAGCCGGCGCATGCTTGCGCGCGTTGGTCAGCGCCTCCCGCACGATCCGATATGTGGCCTGTCCGACCAGCACCGGCAGCTCCGGCACGTCTCTCGTGTGCACCTCGACCCGCAACCCGTCGGCGGTGGCCGCGTCCACCAGTTCGGGCAGCCGGTCCAGGCCGCCGGGCAGGGCCGGATCGGCCGCCGGCGCCGCGTCGGCGCGCAGCAGCATGATCATCGAGCGCATGTCCTCGAGGGCGGCCAGGCTGCTGGTGCGGACCGCCCGGAGCGCGGCACGGTCGCGTTCGGTGTCGGGCGGAGCCGCCAGGGCCGCGCCCGAATGGATGGCCGTGGTCGACAGGTGGGCCGCGATCACGTCGTGCAGGTCGCGGGCCATCGCGGCGCGCTCGGCGACCACGGCCTCGCGCGCGGTCCGCTCGGCGGCCAGCTGGCCGAGCCGGCGCTGCTGGCGGATGTTGGCCGCCCACCACAGCGGCACGAACAGCAGCGTCGTCAGCTGGAGCGCGATGAAGACCGCGATCCGGAACTCGCCGGCCGCCAGCCCGCCCACCACGCTCGCGGTGCCGATCAGCACGAACACCACGGTGGTGACCGCGTGCCGGGCCCGGGCCGTGGCGAACACCCCGACCGAGAAGATCAGGTCGAAGACGACCAGGACCATCGCGATGCTGCCGCCGACGGCCAGGTCGGCCGCAGCCACCACAGCGCCGGCCCCGAGGGCGCGCATCGGGTGCCGGCGCTTGCCGAGCATGGCGAGGCAGCCGGCGGCCAGCAGGACGGTGTGCGCCCAGCCGGGCCCGTCGAACCGGGGCGCGCCCCAGATGCCGGTGAGGCCGACCAGGTTGAACACGGCGCCGGCCGCGAACGTGCCGGCCGCGGCCGTGCGGTCCTGGAGCCGCTCGCTGCCGCGCCACCGCTCGACGAGCCCGGCGATTGTCACGGACCCATCCCATCACGCGCCGGACCAGGGCGGCGTCCGTCAAAGGTTGTACGCGACCGAGCCTCGGACATCCTTCGGCCGACGCGCCGGGCGGCCCGCGTACCGGATGGTTTGAATCATGGATCTTGCTCTCCTCGGCTCGCTCGTCGTGCTCGCGTTGATCGACTCGACCAGCTTCGGCACCCTGCTCATCCCGGCCTGGCTGCTGATCCACCCCGGCCGGGTGCGGGTCAGCCGGATGCTGGTCTTCCTCGGTACGGTGGCCGCGTTCTACTTCGTGGTCGGGGTCGCCGTCGCGCTCGGTGCCGACGCCTTCCTGCCGCAGATCACCCGGGTGCTGGAGACCGAGCCGGCCCGCTGGACGCAGCTCGTCCTCGGCGTGGGTCTGTTTTTCCTGAGCTTCCGGCTGGACCGGAAGAACAAGAAGACCCAGCCCGGCGGTGGCCGGGTGGCCCGCTGGCGGGAACGCACGATGGCCGAGGGCAGCGGGGTCACGGCGCTGGCCGGGCTGGCGCTGACCGCGGCGGCGCTCGAGGTGACGACGATGCTGCCCTACCTGGCCGCGATCGGGCTGATGACCACGTCGTCGCTGGCCCCGGCCGAGATCGCGCTGGTGATGGCCGGGTACTGCGTGGTGATGATCCTCCCGGCGCTGGTGCTGATGCTGGCCCGGATGGCGGCGGGGGACCGGGTGATCCCGGTGCTCACCCGGTTCAGCGACTGGATGGCGCGCAGCAACGCGGTGTCGTGGATCGTCGGGATCGTCGGCTTCCTGCTGGCGAGGGACGCGGCGGTGGCGCTGGGCTTCGTCGGCACCTAGTGGCCGCGGAAGGCCTCCGCCAACCACCAGGACGGGTGGCCGGCGGCCACTTTCAGGTCCAGCACCATCGGCACGCCGCGCGGGCCGTCCACCCACTCCTTGACCGGGCCGAGGTCGGCGGGTTTGCGGACGGTGAGCGCGGCGCAGCCGTGACCACGGGCGATCGCCGCCAGGTCGGTCTCCGGGAAGCGCACGGTGTCCAGCGGGTGCCCGCCCGGCCCGAAGTGGTGCACCTCGGCGCCGTACGCCTCATCGTTGTAGACCGCGATCAGCATGCCGAGGCCGAGCCGGCGCACGGTGTCCAGCTCGGCGATGCTCATCAGGAAACCGCCGTCGCCGCACGCCGCCACCGGCAGCCGGTCCGGCGCGGCCAGTGCGGCGCCGATCGCGCTGGCCAGGCCCAGCCCGATCGACTGGAACGCCTGGGTGAAGCAGAAACCGCGGTGGTCCGGCACCGACAGGAACATCGACGGGTAGCCCATGAAGTTGCCGGAGTCGACCGCGATCACCCGCTCGGCCGGCAGCAGGTCGTCGAGCGCGATGCTGGCCGTGCGCGGGTCGACGAGCCGGTCGTCGCCGTCGTCCCGGTAGGGCACGTCGCGCCACCGGGTCGCCCGCAGCGGCCCGGTGCGATAGCCGGCCGACTCCTGGGGGAGGGCGGCGCGGACCGCCACCGCGCTGGACCGGACGTCACCGGCAATCGCCAGGTCAACCCGGTGGTGCACGCCGAGCGCGGCCGGATCGAGGTCGACCTGCACGACCGTGGCGCCGCCGCCGAGCAGTGCGCCGTGCCGGGTGGTCCACATGTTCAGCGACGCGCCCCAGGCCACCACCACGTCGGCCTGCCCGATCAGCTCGGCGGCCAGCGGGGTGGCGAACCCGCCGGAGACGTCCAGGTCCCACGGGCTGCCGGCGAACAGGCCCTTGGCCGCGGCCGAGGTGGCCAGCAGGGCGCCGCACCCGTCGGCGAGCGCCTCGATCTCGGCGCGGGCGTCCCGGGCGCCGCGGCCCGCGATGAACACCGGCCGCCGGGCGTTCGTCAGCAGCCCGGCCAGGGTGGCGACCGCATTGTCGGAGGCGCGCGGCGGCTGCACCGCGAGCGCGACCGGCGGCGGCGCCAACTCGGCCGGCTGGGCCTGCACGTCGAGCGGCAGATTGAGCAGCACGGTCCGGCGGTCACCGGTGGCCAGGTGCCAGGCCCGCGCGGCGTCGGTCACCGCGGTCGAGGCGCCGCGTACCCGCAAACTCTCCGCACCGACCGCGCGGGCCAGCGCCTCCTGGTCGACCCGGAAGTTCGAGGCCGGCGCGGTCGCCTCGGCGGCCAGCACCACCATCGGGGTCCGGCTCTTGGCCGCCTCGGCGATGCCGGTCATCGCATTGGTCAGCCCGCAGCCCTGGTGCACGCTGACCAGGGCGGCCCGGCCGCTGACCCGGGCGTACGCGTCGGCCGCGGTGGCCGCACCGCTCTCGTGCCGGGTGGCGATGAAGCGCGCCCCGGCCGCCACGAGGGCGTTGGTGACGTGGAAGTTGCCGCTGCCGACCACGCCGAACACGTGGTCGGCGCCGAGCCCGGCCAGGGTCGCGCCGACCACCTCGGCGACGGTGCCGCTCATCGTTCCACGAGCGCCAGCACGCGGGTGGGGCTGCCCGAGCCGCCGACGATCGGCAGCGGCGCGGCGACCACGACCGCGCCGGTGGGCGGCAGGTGGCGCAGGTTCTGCAGCTGGGTGAGGCCGTACTTGCCGGCCCCGAGCAGGAACGAGTGGCACGGGAACGGCGGATCGAACGAGTGCGCCGCGCCCGCGTCGGTGCCCACCGTCTCCACCCCGATGCCGATCACCGGGGACTCCTCGGCCAGCCACTTCGCGGCCTCGACCGAGACGCCCGGGGTGTGCGGGCCGGTCTCGTTGGCGTTCAGGAACTCCTGCTGGTCGCCGGACCGGGCGTCCCAGCCGGTGCGCAGCAGCAGCCAGCCGCCGTCGGGCAGCGGGCCGTGCTGCGCCTCCCACTGCCGGATGTCGTCGACCTCGAGCAGGAAGTCGGGATCGGCGGCGACCCGCTCGGCCACGTCGATGACCGCGGCCGGCGCGATCAGCCGCTGCGGGCTGACCTGCGAGACGTCGTCCTGCTCCCGGCCGGTGACCCAGTGGATCGGCGCGTCGAAGTGGGTGCCGGTGTGCTCGCCGGTGTGGATGTTGTTCCAGTACCAGGCCGGCCCCCGGTCGTCGTACCTGCTGATCTCCTCGAGCCGGAACGGGATGGTGTTGGCGAACGGCTCGGGCAGCAGAAGGATCGGCGTGTCGCCGGAGAGTGGCGCGGTGAGGTCGAGGACCTCGACGCTGCCGCCACGGATTGCGGAAACCAGTGCCTGGAGGATGCTCACGGTGCCGATTCTGCCCTGCCCAGGACCGAAGTCCCAGTTCAGATCGCGTTTCCGGCCGGCGTGCCGCCTCACCCACGGTCATCGGTGGATCGTGGCTCGGTGGCCAGCCGGCAGAGAAGGCGCACGGTCGACCGGTGGTGGACCTTGTCATCGACCAGATTGATGCCCCGCAGCGCGGCGGTGTTCTTCGTGGCCACCCGGAACATCTCGGCCCGGATCAGCAGCTGCAGCCAGTCGTCGGCCGTCCCGAGGGCCAAGGCGTCGCCCGCGCTGACCCGGCCGGTGTCCAGTCCGTCGACGGCGACGACCGCCGGGGCCCAGGTCTCCGGGCGCCAGTACGGCGGCCAGTCGATGACGGCCGGTGGCAGGCCGGCGGCGAACAGCACGTTGCCGGCCAGGTCGGGGTGAATCAGCTGGCAGGGAGCGGTCAGGGGGGTACGGACCGCGGCCAGCCGGTGCAGCAGATCGGCGTACGGACCGTCGGTCGCAGGCGCCTCCTCACCCCAGGCGATGCGGTCGGCGTACCGCCACGGATCCTCGCAGCGGTCCAGCAGATCCGGCCGTGGCACCGCACGGAGCGCCTCGTGGAACGCCGCCCCGGCCGCCGCGATCTCATGGATGCGCCAGTCGGCGGCGGCACCCTCGACCCATCGCCATGCGGTCCACCCGTCGGCCACCCACCCGTCGGACTGGGCGACGGGACGGCTCACCCGGAAGCGGCCGTCCTCGACGAGCGCCGTGAGGGTCTCCGCGCACCATGCGGCCAGCGCGGGATCGTCCGTCGGCTTGAGAATCAGCTCGCCGGCCCGCCATGTCACGCCCTGTCCACCGGGGACGGCCACCGCCGGCGTTCTGGCGCCGAATGCGGCAAGCACCCGCCGGGACGGTCCCCGCCGGCCGGTGATCATGCAGGTCGGTCCTCGGCGCCGATACCCAGCGCTTCGTCGATGCGGGCGAGTTCCGCACCGCTCAGCGTGGAAGCGGCCGCGCTCGCGCTGTCGATGATGGACCCCGGGCGACTCGCGCCCGGGATCGGAATGGTGACCGGCGCGAGGGCCAGGTGCCACGCCAGGCAGACGCGCTGGGCTGACCAGCCACGCTCCGCGCCGATTGCGGCGAACACCGAGGTGCCGGCCGGCTCCGTGCCCCGCACGCGCAGACCACCGAGCGGAGCCCACGGCAGGAAGGCGATGCCCGCCGCGGCACAGTGCCGCAGCTCGGCGAGGCCGGCCAGCGATCCGGGCGACAGGCGGTTCTGCACGCTGACGACCGCAACGACCGTGCCGGCTTCGATGATCTGCGGGACGGTCACGTTGGAGAGGCCGACCATGCGCACTTTGCCTTCGCGCTGCAGCCCGGCCAGGGCGCCGACCGCGTCGAGGAACGGGACGGCCGGATCGACCGCGTGCAACTGGTAGAGGTCGATGTGGTCCCGGCCGGTCGCCCGCAACGACGCTTCGCACGCCAGCCGGAGATGCTCCGGACGGCCGTTCGCGTGGTAACCGCCGTCGGGTGTCCGATACTGGCCGCCCTTGGTGGCGACGACGACGCCGGACGCTTCGGCTCCGCGGGCCGCCAGCACCTCGCCGATCAGGCGCTCGTTGTGACCTACCTCGCCGGGACCGATGCCGTAACAGTCGGCCGTGTCGATGAGGGTCACGCCGCAGTCCAGGGCGGCGTGGATGGTGGCGACGGACTGCGCCCGGTCGGGGCGGCCCTCGACCGACATGGGTAGCGCGCCCAACCCGATCGCGCCGACGCCGACGTCACCAAGTTTCCTTTGTAGCACCCATTCCCCCCAGCCAGAATCCGGACGGCGCCTCACCATCTTCGCCAGAAACTTCAGACGCCGACGATCATCTCCGCGGATTACCCGGGCTGCGGGCGGATACCGAACGGAATTGCGTTTTCCGGCGTCCGGTCAGGATAGCCAAAACACGTTCACCTGGCCACCGCAGACCTATTTCCAGGTCAGGTCGACGACCGCAGGAGGGCCCGTCAAGTGGTGGTTCTGTGGTGCGGACCGGCCGCCGAGGAGCCCGCTTCCCATTTATCGGGAATTTGATCAGTCGAAACGCCGATGTCCCCGCACCGTTGGCGGGCGCTGGTGGCCGGCTGCTCGTCATGCGCATCCCCGCACGTGCGCCGACCCCACCGCGCCGGGCCGCGACCGGTTGCCGGACAACCCCGCCCACCTGCGTCTGCGACCGGAAGCCGGGCCTCGCGGCTCGGCGTGCGCCGGTCGGTGAGGCTTGACAATCAGACGGCTCGGGTGCTGCGATAAGAGCCAGATGGCAGTCAATGGGTGTGGCGCGGCAGAAGTAGTTTGGGACCGCTCCCATCAACGCGGCCATCAATGCTTACGATAACGGGGGTTCAAGTGAGCGAATGCCAGATTTGTCGAATAAGCGTCTGCCTGCGTGTGCTGGAAAGTCGCTGATCCCATTGACCGGGGCACTCCGGTGGAGAAGCTCGCCGGCGTCATACATTTCGCTGTACCGACCGGTCTCGCCGGCTGAGAAGCGGTCGGCCGCGGGTGCTGGTTGAATGAGCCGATCCACGGTTTCTGCGGAATGGGAAATTCGCGAGGGGACGGCCGCGCGGTCGATCTTCGATGCGGATTGGGATGCGCTGGCTCGCCAGAATCCGCATGCCACGGCATTCCAGTCGGCGGCATGGCATCTGGCCTGGACCGGATCCGTCGCCGCGGCGGAGGGCAAGACCCCGGTGGTCATCCGCTTCCTCGTCGACGGAAAGCCGGCGGCCGCCATCGCCCTGCAGTACGGGGACCGCGACGGCGTACCGGTGGTCTCCCCGCTGACCTCCCCATGGGCCGACTATCACGACGCGGTGGGAATGCTCGCCGCCGAGCCGGTGCGGCACCTCGTGCCCCAGGCGGTTGCGGCGGTGGCTCGCGCACACGGCGGACGGGTGGAGCTGACCGAGGTGATTCGCGGTGGACTGCTCGACCAGGTGCTGCCGGCGCAGCTCGTCCGGCACCGCGGCACGCCGGTGTTCGGCATCGATCTGACCTGCGCGGAGCACCTCCGGCGGGTAGCGGAGACGAAGGAGCATGTGGTCAAGGAGAGGCGGCTGGCGCGGATCGGGGAGGTCACCTGCCGTCACTTCACCGCGGCGGACGAGATCGAGTCCCGGTTCGACGGGCTGGTCGGACTGCACCGCCGGCAGTGGGAGGGGCGATCCAACGCCGTCGCACCGTTCGACAACGACGTCGAACGCGGATTCCGGGCCCTGATTCGGCACATGGCACCGGCCGGGCAGATCGTCCTCACCGAGTTCCGGGTCGGCGGATCGCTGCTGGCGAGCTATTTCGGCCTGCGGTGGAAGCATTGGTACGGTGCCTACCGAACGGCGTATGACGCTACCTTCCGGCGCTATTCTCCCGGGCATCTGATGCTGCGCGCGATGATTCGCGACTTCGCGGACACCGGAGTGACCATTTTGGACCTCACCCGAGGCTCCTACCCTTACAAGGAGGGGTATGCGAACCGGGCCGGGCACAACACCACATTTGAGTTTCATGTGCAGGACATCGTTTAGTGAGCTTCCACTCCGGATGAGGGAGGTGGCTGTGTAACAACTGATGGGCTCCTGTCGTCTCCCCGCGTGCCAGGAAGGCCCGGCGTCGGATCTGCACTCCAGATAAGCTCTACTTTCGCAGAGAGGCGAACCTCGAAGGCATGCGCTTTTTGATTACCGGAATCACTGGTTTTGTCGGCCCGCACCTGGCGGATCTATTGGTTCGCGAGGGGCACGAAGTACACGGTCTGGTGCGCTCCACGAACGGGCGTGAGGACGACATCCGCGACGTCATGCCGGATGAGACGTTCAGCGAGCTCCGGTTCGTACTCGGCGACCTGATCGACATGGAGTCCTGCGTCCGTGCCCTCCGGACGGCCGAGTTCGACGGGGTGTTCCATCTCGCGGCGCAGAGTCACCCGCCGACCAGCTTCGCCGACCCCCGCGGCACCTTCGTCACGAATGCGATCGGCACGGTCAACCTGGCCGATGCCATTCGGACGGTGTCTCCGTCATGCCGGATGCTGTTCTGTTCGACCTCCGAGGTGTACGGTGCGCCGGATCCGGCTCTCGGCCTCATCAGCGAGGCGTTTCCGATCGCTCCGGTGAATCCCTACGGCGTGAGCAAGGCGTCAGCCGACTGCTACGTCCGCGAGCGCGCGATTTCCGAAGGACTGCCGTTCTTCGTGACGCGGGCGTTCTCGCACACCGGTCCGCGGCGTGGTCGCTGCTTCTCGATCGCCTCGGATGCGTACCAGATCGTGCGGATCCTCAAGTCCTACCAGGAGCCGGTGATCCGGGTCGGCACGCTGTCGAGCGCCCGCGCGGTGGTCGACGTGCGGGACATCAGCCGCGCGTACTACCTGTTGATGCAGCATGCGGTTCCCGGCGCCGCATATAACGTCGGCGGGGAGGAGGTATTCACCATGGGCGAGTTGCTGGACCGGATGTTGGACATCGCCGGACTGGGTGATCAGGTCGAGAAGCGAGTCGATCCGGCTCTGGTGCGCCCCATCGACATTCCGGTTCAGACCTGTGACAGCAGCCGGTGCCGGGACCTGACCGGCTGGCAACCGTCGATCAAGATCGACCAGACGCTCAGCGATCTCATCGAGTACTACGGGCGGAAGATCAGTTAGTCATGTCCGGTACTCGCCGTGCGCTGATCGTGCTGAACTCCGGTATCGGCAACAACGTCATCGCCGCTCCGGTGCTGGAGGCCGTCGACGCGGTAGGGGTGTTCGACGAGTACCACGTCCTGTGCCATCAGCCGTTTCTGCCGGAGACGCTGTTGCGGCACGTCCGGGTGCCGGGCCTGCGCGTCGCGCAGTTGCCCGGGCTCACGCGGCGGTTCCGGCCTGAGGACTGGGACGGGATCTTCGCCTATCTGCGCGAGTCGGGTATCGGCGTGGTGCTCAACGCCCGGCTGGAAATCGCTTCGCTGGACACCAACTACCTGAGTTTCCGCGAGGTGGCGGCCAGCCGGTCGATCGAGTGCTGGGATCTGCACGAGGACGGCATGTGGGAGGCCGGCAGCATCGGCCAGCGCATCGTCGCCCTCCTGCGCCGCCACGGCGTCGCGTTGCCGGATCCCCGATGCGACTGGTTGACCCCGTTGCGCCGGGCGCCCGGGACGTCGATCGGATGCTTCGTAGGCGCGAGTCGCGGGGTGAAACGCTGGCCGGCGCAGGCGTGGATGGACACCGTCACACGCATCCGGCAGCGGGGCTGGCCGGTGGAGGTCGCCGCCGGACCGGACCGGGTCGAGCGGAAGCTTGCCGGCACGATCGTCGAAGCCCTCGGCGATCCGATGGTGAGCCTGCTGCCGGCAGTCGACCTCGAGGGGTTCGTCAACTGGCTGGCCGGGTTGCGCGGACTCGTTGCCGGAGACACCGCAGCGACACACCTCGCCGCTGCCGCCGTCACCCCGGTGGTGAGCCTGCACCTGGCCACCGCCTCGGCGGTCTGGCGTCCGCTGGGCGACCTCACCCGGCCGATGCAGAGTCCCCTGGCATTGCGCTGTCGGGCGATGAAGCGCGACGGCACGTGCACCCGTCTCTACCGGGGATGTCCGGCGCCGTGCCGAAAGGGAATCACGCCGGACGAAGTCGTGCAGGCCCTCGACGAATTGTGTCCCGTTCCCCTTGAACTACGACATCGCAAGGAGTGACGAATGGCTTCTCCGCAGACCGCCGATAGTTCATACGACGTAACGTCGATCCTACTTTCCGGCTGGACCATGACTCGTGAGCCGGACGAGGTCGCGGCGCGGATCCTCGGATCGTTCACGAGCCGGCCGGTTGCCGCCGCCGGCGATCGGAACTGGCATGCGGTACCCACCACACCCGGCCTGCCGATCGGCCCGCCGAGCGCATTGCTGGGCGTGAAAGGCCCGGTTCGCACGCCGGTGGAGTACGTTCCGGGATCGCAAGGGCTTCGGATGCCCCCGGACGGGCTTGACCACGTCGTCCGGCGACTGTCTCCGGAGCCGGGCTTCTGGGTGCTCATCGATGCCCGCTGCTGGACCCGGTTCTCGGCCGGCGATGTCTCCGAAGTCAGTTTCTGGCAACCCACCTTCGATCTGGAGATGGCCCGATGAACTCGATCGACGATCAGATCTACAGCCTGCAGACACTCGGCTTCGCGTACTTCCGTCAGGCCATTCCGCCGGACCTCCTGCGGCGCGTCAAGCAGACGATCGCCGATCTGATCGCGCAGGAGGAGCGGACGCTCGGCGTCGACCTGCTGGAGAGCATCGACCAGCGCGGCGCCATCCGGAATCTCTGCGACTGCGATCCGGTGTTCTCCGAGTTGGCCGACATGAACCCGGTGTACCCGGTGGTCGATCAGGTGGTCGGCGAGGTGTCGATCGCCGCGTTCGACGCCCTCGGACTCATGCCCGGTCGCAGCCGGTTTCCGTGGGACTTCCACACCGACCTCATTCCGTTCAACCGGACGGCCAATCCGCCGGAGAACTCGTTCGGCGCCACCTGTCTGTACTACCTCGACGACGCCGGCCCGGAAACCGGTGCCACCTGGATCGTGCCGGGCAGTCAGCGCTGCATGCTGCCCGATTTGCCGGTGGAGTTGATGGAGCAGCGCGCCGAACAGGTCGTGGTCCAGGCCGGTGACCTGGTGCTTTTCGATGCCAGGCTGTGGCATTGCACGAGCTTCAACGCCGGGACCAACACGCGATGGATCATCAAACAGATGATGATCTGGCCCTCGCTGCGGCCCATGATGGACTACACCCGGGCAGTCCGGCCCGAGGTCAAGGCCGGCCTGCCGGACCGGGTGCGCCAGCTCATCGGGACCGCGCCGCCCGCCTCCGTGGAAGAGTTGCGGGGACTCACCGAGGTCGGCGGGATGCACTGATCTAGATGGTCCGGGCCGGGTCATCCCCGCTACCCCCTCCACCCGCCGGCCGCTCCGTCCTTCCGGCTGCCGCCGCCGGCGGCACTACGATCGGCGGGCCAGCCAGCCGCGGCACGTCCGCATGGCGTGGCCGAACGCGGCGGTGCGGTGGTGCGGTGCGGCATGCGGTTCCAGCGTGATCGCGGTGACCCGGTCCACCAGCCCGGGGAACAGGCTGCTCCAGGGCACCACACCCTCGCCCAGTGGACAGGTGCTCCACCAGGCGGGGGCATCGGGGTACGCCGTCCATCCGTCGAGGGCCGCCTGCTGGCTGACGACGGGCACCACATCCTTGACGTGGGCGTAGCGCACGGCGTCGGCGAGCAGGTCCAGGGCTCCCGGTACGTCCTGGACGCCGGCGCACACCATGTTCGAAGCGTCGAAGTTGAGTCCGAACGCGGGGTGGTCGATCGTGTCGACGAGGCGTCGCAGGCTTTCCGGGCGCCGGCTCGGATCGCCGCGGTGCGGGTCGTGTCCGAAGGCGTCGAACTCGTTCTCCAGCACCACGGTCAGGCCCAGCTCGGACGCGAGATCCAGGCATCCCGCGACGTTGCGTGCGTACCGGTCGATGGACTTCCGGTCATCGCGCCAGCCCGGGCCGCCGAAGTACGTGTTCGTCACCGGCGCACCCAGCCGGTGGCCGACGTCGATGGCGGCTCGGAGCAGGGCGATGTCCCGGTCCACGTCGGCTTTGCCCAGTTCGCTGCCGCTCGAGACGCATGCCACCGGGACACCGGAGTTCCGCAGCATGCGGATGTCGGCGGGAACGTCGTCGCCGAAGTTCTCGGGGTACCACACCTCGATCGCGTCGGCACCGGTCACCTCGGCGTCAGCGAGCAGCCTGGTCAGCCCGTGCGGCTCCGTGACGTACTCGGTGCCGGAGATGCTCACCGGGGGGTGCGATCGAGGTGTGCCGGTTTCGCCGGTCAACGGACGCGGTGGTGGTCGTTGCCGGTCGGGGCGGAGGGCACCGGCGGTGGCCCGATCAGCTTGCGCAGCGCCGCGATGACCTCCGGAGTGGACGCCGGATCGTTGCCCATGACCCGTTCACACGTCGGCAGTTGGAGTTTTTCGGTGCGGAGCAGCGGCTGGTCGCCCGTCAGGACCAGGGGCCGGGAGGTGTCGAGTGCCAGCGCTATCTCGAACAGTGTCCCGAATCCGCCGTCGAACGCCACGATCGCGCAGCCGGCCCAGTTCAGTGGCACGCTCCGGGAGAGGTCCAGCGACGTCGGCAGGGCCCAGGTGACGTACGGCGAGCAGTTGTCGATGTGCGCCTCCTTGAGAAAGGCGAGGGTCACCCCGCCAGCCTCCACCGCTCCCTTGCAGGCGGCACCGCCCACACCGTCGTCGCCTCCGGTGGCCACCCCGTAGCCGAGGAGGGCAAGCTCACGTCCGACCGCTTCGGCGAACTCGAGGGTCCGGGAATCCCGGATATTGACGCGACGACCGCCAATCACCGCAACCATTTGTTGTGGAGTCACAGGTTGTCCGTACCTTCCTGGAAGATTTCGGTCAGAAAGCCTTTACAGGCGAGCGCTGTCAGCACGTTAACGGTGCCCGCTTGGTGCCGTCAACATCGATTAATCGTTGGTTATGGTGTGTCTGTGTAGTACAGTCGACAAGCACTGGGGAACGCACCAAGGGCGTGGAGTGCCGATTTTTCGCCCGGCTTTGATGAGGTGTTTCCAGGTCAGGTCCACACTCTTCCGCATCGCCAGGTGAGGGGAAATCCATGTCTGGTCCAGGTCGGGCTTTCTTTGACGAGCAGGAGATTCGTAACGTCCTCGCGGCAATGGAGGGCACACTCACTCGTTACCGGTACGACACTTCCCAGGACGAGTCGTTCGTATATCGCTTCGAACGCGAGGCGCAGCGAGTCTTCGGCAGCCGGCATTGTCTGGCTATGAACAGCTGTACGTCCGCGTTGCTCTCCGGCCTGGGTGCGTTGGGAATCGGTCCTGGTGACGAGGTTATCGTTCCGGGCTACACCTTCATCGCATCGATCGCCGCCATTGTCTATGCGGGTGCTACGCCGGTCCTGGCGGAGATCGACGACACCCTGAACCTCGATCCCGCCGACGTCGAGGCGAAGATCACGGATCGCACCAGGGCCATCATGGCCGTGCACATGCTGGGTGCCGGCGCCGACATGCAGCGGCTGGCCGACGTGGCGGGCCGGCACGACCTGCACCTGGTCGAGGACGTCGCCCAAGCGTGTGGCGGCAGCCAGCACGGCCGCCGGCTGGGCGCGATCGGAGCGTTCGGTGCCTTCTCGCTCAACTACTTCAAGGTGCTCACCTCCGGCGACGGTGGCTTCCTGCTGACCGGCGACGAGGAGCTCTACCGGCGCGCGTATGGCATCCATGACCACGGCTTCCGCCCGTTGCGCGACGGAGCCTCCGACGACACCGCCCTCTTCGGCCTGAACCTGAGGATGTCCGACGTGACCGGCGCCATAGCGCTGGCGCAGCTGGGCAAGATCGACACTGTGCTGAGCCGCACCCGCGAGGTGAAGGCCCGGCTGGTGGACGGCATCGGGGCACTGCCCGGGGTGCGTCGCCGGCGGCTGGTCGACGCGGACGGCGACTGTGCGCTCGTGCTCGCCTACATCTTCGACAGCGCGCAGGATGCCGCGCGCGTCGCCGGCGAGTTGGACACCGCACCACTCGTCCGGTCGCATCGCCATTACTACGGCAACATGGGCCAGCTGGGACGGCTCGGCAAGGACGGAACCAGCGGATCGGCACCCTTCCGGCGGCCCAGCGGCCACGAGCAGGCCTACGAGCCCGGAGCGCTGCCGGCGACCGATTCGCTGCTGTCGCGCACCATCGCGATTGCCACCGGCACGTCGGACTGGTACTCCGCCACCAGCTTCGGCGCGACGGTGCGGAGCAGCGACGGTGAGATCGACGCCATCGCGGAGCGTTTCCGGCAGGCCGTCGAAAGGGTGTGTGGGCGGTGAAGGTCCTCAGCCTGGCCGACGTGCCACGAGAACCGGCTACGCTGCCGGGCTGCCTGACGGCGACGGTCGGCTTCCTCGCCGGTGCGACCGGTGCGCAGGACCTGTCGGTCGACCTGATGTCGATCGCGGCGGGCGGCTTCGTGCCGTCCCACCCCGGACGCCGGGACCAGACCTGCACGGTCGTGTCCGGGTCAGGCTGGGCGAGTGGTGCGGACGGTGTCTGGATCCCGATCGGTCCGGGGGACACGCTGGTGTGGCCCGTCGGCGAGGACAGGGGCTGGCGCAGCGACGTGGGCCTGACGATGCTGTCGATCCGGGCTCACGGCCTGCTGAGCCAGCCGGAATCATGACGCCGTCTCCGTATGATCGCCCCGGGTCGGACGCGCATGACGTTCCGGCCGGCGCGGCGGTCGTGATCGTCGGTGGAGGATTCGCCGGGCTGGCACTCGCGGACGAGTTGGCCCGGCGCGGGAACGAGGACGTGCTCGTCGTCGAGGCCGGTTCCGACGCTGGACGGGAGCACTATCGCCAGGAGTTCGACGAGGCGACAGCCACCTCGATGTGGCTCGATCCGGACAGCGACAAGCACGCGTGGAGGCCGTACGAGTCGACCGGCCTCGCATTCGCCGGCGTCTCCGCGGTGCGCCGGCGGCTGGGTGGACGATCCCTCTACTGGCACGGCATGGTGCTCCCCATCGAACCGTGGGCCCTCACCAGCCCGGACTGGCCCGCCTCCGTGGTGAGCGACCTGACCGTGGAATGGGAGAACGGCCGGCCGCTGTACGAACGGACCGTCACCCGGCTGGCCGGCTGGGCCAACGGTTCGCCCGCCACGTCGTTGTCCAGCGGGCGAACCCTCGACCTGGCCGGCTACCGCTTCACGGAGGCACCCCGCGCGGTGCGCCGAAGCCCCGACGGCGGTCGCTGGCGTGCCTATTCGCCCTTCGAGCAGTGGAACGGCAGCACCGCGATCCTCTGCGAAAGCCGGGCGGTGGAGATCCTGATCGATGCCGGACGGGTCCGTGGAGTCCGCGTCGAGCGCGGCGGCCGGCGGCACGACATCGGTGCCCGCGTCGTCGTGCTGGCCTCGAGCACGGTGGAGAACAGCCGGCTGGCAATCCAGGCTCTGACCGGCCTGGGCCGGCTGCCCGACGCCCGCCTGACCGGTCTGGTCGACAAGGTGGCGCAAGGGTTCGTGGCCACGTTCGATGTGGACCACCTGCCCGACGGGCTGCGCGGCGCGGCGGACGACGGCGGGGTCTACGTCTCGCCCAACCCGGAACTGAGGTCGAACACGTTCCTCAGTCTGCGTGTCAACCAGCACGGGGTGGGCGTCGTCGACGCGTACCTCATGGGCGAACAGACCCGCGGCAGCCATGGTGCGATCTGGTGTGATCCCGCCGGCGACACACCGTGGCGTACCCATGTGCGGTGTTCGCTGGGTCCGGATGACGTGCGGCTCGTCGCGGCGCAGCGCACCGAGTTGCAGCGCCTGTACGACGCCGTCTGCTCGGCGATCGGCACCGGCTGCCCGTCCGCCACTCTGAGTTTCGCGAACGCGGACGAATTCGGGTCGGCGGACCTGCCGGACATCCTGCGGCGGGCCGACGCTCTCCGGCTCCCGCAGGCCCCGTACACCTATGCCTTCCCCCTCGGGTCCGAGCAACACGAGGCCGGCACGCTGGCGGTGGGCGAGTTGCTCGGCGACGACTTCCAGTTCCGGGCCGTACCGGGCCTCTACGCCTGCGGACCCAGCACGTTCCCGCGCACCGGTGCCGCCAACCCCGTCCAGACCATCCTCGCGCTCGCCGCCCGCACGGCGGCGGCACTCACCGGGCGGTCCGGACCGCAACGGGGCGGCCATGAGTAACGGATCCCCGCCGGTGCGACGGAGTTCCTGCGTCCTGCTCACCTGTGAGGACGGACTCGGCGACGCCGCGATCGCCTTCGCGGGCCAGCTCTTCGACCTGCGACTGGTGGCCAGGTACCCCGATCCCACCGCCAAGGGCGTGCCGGACGAGCTCGGGGAACTGGTACGCAGCGAGAAGATCGACTATATCTTCAGCTTTCTGTCCCCGGTCATCGTGCCGAAGTCGATTCTCGGGTGCGTCCGGCTGCCGATCAATTTTCATACGGCGCCACCGCGTTGGCCCGGCATCGGCGGGCCGTGCTTCGCACTCTATTACGGCGATACCCGTTATGGTGTGACCGCCCATGTGATGGAGCAGAGAGTCGACACCGGGGACATCCTTCGGGTCGATTCCTTCGACATCCTGGACACCGACACGCAGTCGAGCCTTCTGGAACGGACCCGGTACCGCGCGTTGTCGGTCTATTACGACGTTCTCGCGGAGTTGGCCAAGACCGGCACCATCTCGCCCAGCGGCCACCGCTGGGAACGTGAGCCGTTGTCCCGGAAAAGCGTTGACGAACTACTGACACTCTCCATTACCGACAGCGCCGAGAAGGTCGCCTTGAGCATCCGGGCCGGTCGAAATCCGCATTTCCCCGCTCCGGTGCTGTCCTGGCACGGTTATCGTTTCGCCTACCTGGACGCGGACGACTCATGACTCGACCATAAGATTGCCGAATGAACGATCGACGGACACGGCGCTGGCTGATTGCGGCCCCGCACGCGGCGGGCCCCGCGGACACCCGGACGGTCGTGCTCCACGCTGATGAGCCGCTGAGTCAGCATGACGTGCCGTTCCACGAGGCGATGTCCGCGGACCTGGAGCGGGCGGCCGAAATCGAGGTCTGGCTGCCGCCCTACCGGGGTAAGGCGCTGGTGCCGGTTCTGGCGTGGCTGGCGGCCGAGCGCCTCGCCGGCCCGGACGCCCAGGTCAGTTGGCACCTCGACCGTCAGCAGGGCCCGGACTCGATCGCTCGAATGCTGAGCGGCCGGGGTTGGACGCAGCTGGAGAAGAAGCGCAACGGCCGGAACGTCGTGCTCGGCAGCCGCCCTCCGGCGGAGGCGGATATTCCCCCACCCGAGGAGTTCGCCGCCCGCATCGGCGACCGGGACCTGACTTTCGAGGCCGATTACGGAGTCTTCTCCCCGAAGCGGATCGATGACGGCACCGCGCTTCTGGCCGAGGTCGCGATGCGCGAGCCGCCGGTCGACTCGGTCGCTGACATCGGGGTGGGCTACGGGCCGCTGGCCATCGCCGCGGTGGCCAACGGCCTGGCCGGCAGTGCGGTGGCCACCGACGTCGACGCTGTTGCACTATGGCTGGCGCAGCGCAATGCCGTGCGCAACGGAGTGACACTTTCCGCGGTGTGCAGTCCGGACCCGCTGGCGGTACCGATGACGGAACTGACCCTGTGCAACATTCCGACGCACATCGATGTGAAACAGACGGAGGCGCTGATGACCGCGCTGACCCGGCGCGCGAGCCACGGTCGTCTCCTGGTGGTCGTACACCGCAGCATCGAGCACCGCTACGTGCGACCCCTCGAGAAGGCGCGCTTGCAGGTGGAGCGACACCCCGGCCCGAATCACACCGTACTCCGGGCAACGGCCGGCTGATCGTCCAGCCGATGGAACCAGTTTTCGTACCGGGTCCGAAGACCGGCGAACCGTCGTTCGAAACGCCGTTCGGACTGCTGTGTGACCGCGATGGCACGATCATCGAGGACCGTCCCCGGTACGTCCGCTCCCCGGCGGACATCACTTTCCTCCCCGGTGCCGCCGGGGCGCTGAGCCGGGCCGTCCAGGTCGGATTCACCGTCGTGCTGATCACCAACCAGTCGGCCGTCGGACGGGGCCTCCTCGCGCTGGCCGAGGCGGTTCGGTTGAATGAGGTCTTCGTCGCGCAGCTGACCGCCGCGGGTGTTCCGGTGGCCGGCACCCTTCTCTGCCCGCACGCGCCGGATTCGGGCTGTCCTTGCCGCAAACCGGCTCCCGGCATGGTGCTGGCCGCACTGCGCCGATTCGAGCTCGATGAAAAGAACACCATTCTGGTAGGTGATGCGAAGCGCGATATAATGGCGGCCCACGGCGCCGGCGTGCGCGGGATTCTCGTTCGGACAGGCCACGGCCGACGCGCCGAGCACGACGTCGCAAACGACCCGGTGCTGGCCGGCACCGACGTGGTGGACAACCTTGACGAAGCGGTGCGACTGGCCGCGCGGCACCTCGGCCGGTCGAATTAGGGCCGCCCGCCGGACTCCGGTTCACGGAAGAGATCAAAATCACGCGGACCGACGTCGATCCGGCGGGTTGCGTCGTGCGTTGTTCCGCAGTCTGACCGGCCGCAACGACGCGGTGTTCGACTTCGCTGGGAGGTTCCTGGGAAAGGCTACCTTACTACCGTTGAATTGACGCTTGTCGCGCCCAGTCTTATCCTTCCCATGGATGTACAGGTCGTTGTTTTCGGTGTCCGAGTTCGAATTCGAGTTGGGTTCGGACCCGGCAAGTCACCACGGGGGACAGTGCTTTGGTTGCTCCACGGGTCCATTACAGTCTGTTGACTGGTGCGTTTGTTCAGGACTACGAACCGTTGCGGGTCTACATCTACAAATCCGGTTCACTTCCGCATGTGATGCTCAATCCGATTGCAAAGGCGCTGCTCCACGATGACCCGCGGTTCCAGGAGGGCCGCTGGCTCTACGAGCTGACCACGGACCCGGACGCGGCCGACATCCTCACGCCGCCGTACGACGTCGCCTACTTCGAAGACCGGATCGATGAACTGCAGTCGGCGCTGCCGCACTATTCGGGTGCTGCGGAACGCCACGTGTTCTTCGACTCCAGAGACGATCCCGCCATCCCGGACTTTCTCGCCGAGTCGGTTTTTCTCAAGGCGTCGCTGCACTCGGCTGCCGCCGGCCCGCGCCGCGTCTGCCTTCCGTACACCGAACGGATCGACAACTTCTTCCCCCGGTTCGCCGAAGAGCCGGAGCTGCGCTACGACGTCTCCTTCGTGGGGGAGGTCTCGCAGACGCGCGAGCCGATCATCGCCGCCGTGCGGGCGTCTGGCCTGCGCGCGCGCGTCGTCGATCGGCGACAGAACTACTACGGCCCGCCCCAGCTCCGCGGCGCTGACCGGCTGGAGACGGCGGGGACGCCGCAACGGACGAAATGGCGTAAGGAGTTCCTCGACATCACGATGCGGTCCCGGTTCGTTCTCGCGGTCCCGGGCTACGGCCTGAACTCGTTCCGCTTCTACGAAGCGCTGTCGCTCGGGGTGCCCCCGCTGCTCATTGACGAGAACGCGGCCCTTCCGTTTCCGCAGCACATAAACTACGACGAATTCTGCCTCCGGCTGTCGCTGAGCGACGACAACCTGAGCGAGTCCATCAAGGGAGCCGTGGAGGCGGTCGGCGACGAGCGCTGGCAGCAGATGCGGAAGCTGGCGCGGCACACCTTCGACACCTACCTGTCCACCTTCAATCTGCTGTTTCTCCTGTACCAGGCCATCCGGGAGTCGACCGCGGTGGGTCCGTTGAAGTGATCGGCGTAGCCGCATAGGTGCCGGGCTGACGGCGGCCCCGGGTCCCGGGGTCGCCGGCCGGTCCGCGCGATCACGAGTACAGGAAATCCGTCAGCGGTTCGACGGCGAGGTCGGTCTTCCCGCCGGTCACGGCCACGAGATCGGCCAGCTTCTCCGCGAAGACCTCGGGCGGGTAACAGAACCGCGGCCGCATTGCCGCCCGTACCTCGCGCACCGGGTCGGCTGCCGCCGCCGGATCAACGTCGTCGACGATCACGTCCCGCATGACGCGGGCCAGGACCGGCAACGACTCGGGGCTGATGCCCAGGTAGGTGGCCTCGTTGAGCCCCAGCCGGATTCCCGGCCCGCCGAGACTGGGCAGCGGGTTGAACGGGTTGACGACAAGACCCGCCTGGAACAGCTGGGAGCCGGCCGCGTGCGGCTCCCGATGGCTCGCGGTGTCGACCCACACCTGGTGGTTGCGGGTGAAGTCGGCGCCGTGACGCTGCACCCCCAGCCCTTCGGCCGCTAATGCCTCGGCGAGCAACCGGGCGTTCGTCACCACGGCGGCGGCGTACTCCGCCCCGCCGCACTCGAGAAACTCCACGAGCGAGATGGCCAGCGCGACCACGTCGCTCATGTGGTGGTGACTGACCATGTTGACGGCTGTCATCGTCAGGCGGTCGGACACCTCCGCGTCGTTGGTGAAGATGACCGCCTTGTGCGGACCCGGGAAGGTCTTGTGCGTCGAGCCGCCCCAGCTGTCGGCGCCGCAGGCGAGCGGGTTGGGCAGCTGACCGCCCCAGATCAGCCCGTTGACGTGGCTGGTGTCCACATGAATGTGGACCGGCCGGTCGGCCGCCTGCCGGACGCACTCGACGACCGCCGTGAGGTCCAGCGGTATCAGCGACGTCGCGTGATCGATGTAGATGAGGCTCGGCTTCTCCCGCGCCACCATGTCGGCCAACGCCTCGAGGTCGAGGGTGGCCCAGTGCCCGAACGGCAGGCCGAGCGGGCGAAAGCCGAACTTGCGGGCGACGTACGCCGTGTCGGGGTGGCCCCCGTTGGCCACCGGAACCGACAGCACCGCGTCGCCGGGCTCCCCGCCGAACGCGGCGAGCGCCGTCGTCATCGCCGTGAGGCCGCTGACGTTCCGCACGTCCACGTACCGGGCCTGGCCGACGCGTTGCAACAGCGGGATGAGGACCTCCTGCTGCACCCGGCCGACGATGCTGCCGCCCTGGAAGCTCCACCGGCCGAACACCTCGTGCTCGTCGAAGAAGTAGCGGCTGTATCCGTCGGACAGGTACGCCAGGCGGGCCAGCGGCGACAGCGTGTTCTCGCTCGGGATCAACGAGATCGAGTTCCGGAATTTGGTCTCGTGGTCCACGAGGTGCTGGAACAGCAGTTTCATCGACGTCACGGTGAGCCCTTCATCGCTCGGGTGCGGCAGCCGGGAGGCGCTGGAGGAAATCGGTCAAGTGGTCGACACACGCTTCGCGCAGGCGGGCCGTCTCGGCGTCGTCGGCGATGTCGTAGGCGCCGGCCACCACGCCGTCCGGTATCTGCCTGCGCGCGGTACGCGGGTTCAACGGGAACATCGGAAAGTCGGGATCCGCCGGCACCGGCTGACTGGCACCGGCCGGGATGGGAGCGACCCGGGTATCCGCCTGAACCTCGTACCAGGCGGCATGATCACAGACGCCCAGCCCGCGCTCCTCGGAGATGCGCCGGGATTCGTCACGCATGCCGTCCCAGCAGTTGTAGTAATAGACCGACAGCCCGTCCCGGTCGATCTGCGCCTCGGACAGGACGCCGGTGATCACCTCGTTTCCGCCGTGCCCGGTGGCGAACACCAGCCGGCGGAAACCCTGCCGGTACAGGCAGTCGATGATGTCCTCGACGATCGCGCACATCGTGGAGGTTCGCATCGACAGCGTACCCGGGAAGTTGATCGCAAACGCCGAGGGACCGAACGGCACCACCGGGGTTCGCAGCACACCCACGCGCGCACACGCCTGGCGCGTGACGTAGTCGGCGTAGATGCTGTCGCTGGCCAGGCTCAGATAGCCGTGCTCCTCGGTGGCACCCATCGGGATGAGCACCCGAGTGTCCGCCCGGACCCGCTCGGCCACCGCCAACCAGTTGAGCTCGGCGAAGTCGGTCGGCGCAGCATCCCGCTGCGGCGCCGTCACGCCGCGCCGCTTCGCCGGTCCGGCTGGAACAGGGTCGGCAGTTCGACCACCTGGTTCGAGCCCTTCGCGCACGCCTCGTAGATGTGCATGACGTGCCAGGCATCCTCGAGCCCGCCGATCTCGATGCTCTTGTCGTGCAGCAGCTGGGTGGCGAAGTAGATGATCTCCTGGGCGTAGCCCTGCACGAAGAGGTTCAGGTTGTAGGGCTGGCCGGAGTAGCAGTCCATCTCCCAGTGCAGCGGCGCATCCGCCAGCGGGCTGGTGAAGTCCGGGATCCGGCCGTACTCGTATTCGCCGACGCCCCGGTGGCCCGGCCGGTAGTAGGTGATCCGGGTGTTGTTCTCCACCACGACGTTGGCACCCTGGCCGACGACCTCCAGGCGCTCCATCGGACTGGTGCCCGACATTCCCCACGGCATGTGCAGGACGCCGGCCGCACCGTTGGCGAACTTCATGGTGAAGATCGGCTCGCCGTCCGGCCCCTCCTCGGTGTAGAGCCGGCGGACCGGCCCCATCAGACGCTGCAGCACGGACGCCGGGTGCACGATGTGGTCCAGGAACCAGTGCATCGCGTCCAGGTCCTGCCGCTGATCCTCGGGCGGCAGCTTCTCCGGGTCGCGCAGATACAGGGTCGTCGGGGCGCCGAACTCGGGCTGGGCGAGGATCTCGGCGACCTTGGTCACGCTGGTGCTGAACATCTTCATCAGCCCGATGCCCACCTGCTTGCCGGTCGCGGTGCTGATCCGGTGGAGCTCCTCGATCTCGGCCACGCTGGATGCCGGCGGCTTCTCGATCCACACGTGCCGCCCCGACTCCATGACGAGCCGGGCCTGCTCCGGGTACCGGGGCCGGCCGTCCTGGTCGTACCCGGTCGCCAGCAGGACCGCGTCGACGTCGGCGGAGCCGAGCAGCGCCTCCAGGCTGGTGTAGGTCTCCGCCGCCCCGAACTGGCGGGCGTACGCCTCGGCCCGCTCGGCGACGACATCCGCGACAGCGACCAGTTCGACGGGCGCGTACTGGAACGTCGGCAGGATGTTGCGGAACATCTGGCCGCCGCAGCCCACGACGGCGACCTTCAGCCGGCGGGAGTGCTCGAACGAGAATTTGATCTTGCTGCTGAACATCAATCGTCCCTTTCTCGGCCATCGACGGCCCGGATCGGTGCGGCCGGCCGACGGCCTGCGCGATGGTGTTGTTGCGGTGCTTCAGCGCCGGCTCGACGGGGCGCGGCGGGGCGTCACGACGACGCGCCGGCGGATGCGCCGGTCAGTACATCGAAGCGGTTGAACCAGGCCACCCCGTCGCGCCATCCGATCGACTCGGGATTGACCCACTCGACGCGCTCCTCGCCTTCGCCGGCCCGTTCGCGGTGGAAGTACAGGAATCCCTCGCGCTCGCGCTGCTGTTCCTTGAACCACTTGCTGAACGCGCACTTGCGGCAGAATGCCGAGTCGTCGTTGCGGTCCCGGAAATGCCGGGCGGTGGCGCTCTCCCAGATCTCGTCCAGGGTCTGGGTGCGAAGGTCACCCAGCACGACTTCACCGTTGTAGTCGTGGCAGCAGGGCACGATCCGGCCGTCCCAGAGCGCCACCAGGGCCGTCCAGGGCAGTGAGCACGGCGCCGTGTAACCCGGCGCGGTCACCTCGCCGATCTGTTCGATGTACGAGTCGTCGAAGTCCCACCGGCCCAGCCGGATGACGACGCCCCGGTCCACCCCGACTTCGGCGCAGTAGTCGATGAAACGGTTGGCCTCGTCGCGGTTCGCGTCCATATTGATCATTTGCAGGGTGATCGCCGTGTCGTAGCCGCCCTCGTTCCGCAGCCGTACCAGTTCACGGATGTGGGTGTCCGCCAGCGAGGCGCGGGCGACCCGTCCGCGGATGCTCTTGTACGTCTCCGGATCCAACGAGTCCTGCGACAGCAGAAGGCTCACGATGCCCGACCGCATGAGCTGTTCCGCGAGCTGCGGCCGCAGGCTCGGCGGGTTGCACGACAGGGCGGTGCGCACCCGCATGTCCCGGGCGAAAGCCACGGCGTCCGGCAAGCCCTTGTGCAGCAGGGACTCGCCGAAGTGGTGCAGCGCCAGATAGCGCTGACGCCCGGCGACCTGGGTGATGAGGGACGTGAAGACGTCCATCGACATGTCGCCGAGCTCGCGCGTCATGGAGATGGTGCGCGGGCACATACCACAGGTGTAGGGGCAGCGGTTCGTCATCTCGATCTGGTCGATGACCGGCAGTGCCTTCGCCTGGTAAGCCGACAGCGACGACAGGTGTGTGTCAGCCGCGTCCGCGGAGTCGAAAACCAGACGGTGGCGGGTGGCCAGGTCGCGGCTCATCCCTTCCGGAAGCGCGGCCCCGCTGTCGTAAACCGACTGCAGCGCGGGGACGAAATCCTCCGGAGCAATGAATTCCGCATTTTCCAGGTGGTTCTTCACGGCAAATCCGCCGACTATGGGGCGATAGCTCCAGAAAGGATGAACGTACATGACGTCTCCTACTCCGGACCACGTCTGCCCGGATCAGATTCCGAGGACGAAGTCCTATCCCGATGTGGTTGTCGACATGGTTCGGATACGCCGTAAAGCCGTACGCGCCACCCGGTGACGTCGAATTAAAATCGTGCCGGCGCCGGTGCTTTCCCGCATCGTCGCGTGGCACACCGGATCCGCCGGAAACGGCGCCTTCAGGTTCTGGTTGATCTCCATATCTTCTCCTCGGCCGGCTGCACACGGACACGCGAATTGTGGTCAGCCGTTCTCCGCGGTCAGGATGTGCCAAGAGTGCTCCACGTCCAGCGGGCCGGCAGGCGAGTCGGGATGGCCGCGACCGTACCGGTCGATGATCACCCGCTTGGCGGCGGCGGCCTGATCGTCGAGGCGGACCGCCCGGAGCTCCAGTGTGTACCGGCCGATGATTCGTTTCAGTGGCGCGACGAGACCCTCCACCTCGGCCGCGCCCAGTGCCGCGGGCGCGAAGAGGACGAGCCGGCTGCCCGCCGCCGTGGCCTCGGTGGCACACAGCTCTCGCACGGCCGCCTCGAACGGCGAGCCGCCGCTGCCGGCCGGCAGCCAAATCTCCGCGATGCCCTCGAAGATGGCCGCCAGCCGCTCGCGTAACCGCTGCTGGACGGGGCCGTCAATGGCATCGTGGCCCAGGGCCGGGCCGGCGGGGAGGCGAACGGACTGGACACCGAGTAGCCGCATCGCGGCCTCGTCCAGCTTGTTGCGAGCGACCCGGGCGTCGTCGCCGACCTCGGGCGCGATGCTGACCACTATGGAGCAGCCAAGATAGAGGCGCCCGGCCGCATACCGGGCCACGTCGCCGGGAGACGTCGACACCACGACCGCGGACGGTAGGACGCGTCCGACCGGGCTGATGCCGACGACCGTCGGTGTTGCCGTCATGGTCGCGGGGTGGTGGCGCCGACGCTGCGGATCGAGCAGACGAATCGTCGAACGACGTTCCAATGATCTGGCGCGCGTACGCTGCCCGGAATCTGCTCTGTGGTTGCACAGTGAATGTGCTGTTTTGTTGCAGCGTCAACCTGCAAAGCGGTTACACCAAGCAACTCAGCCCCCCGGTCCGATTGATGGCTACCGAGGCAGGTCACCCAGTTCATGACGACGCGACCCGGTAACTCTGCTAGGTGTCACCATCCCAACACCCAATCCTTCCGGGCGTCAAGGTGTTGCGCCGACCGTTTACATTGGGTTAAGTCGATGTGATTGCTGCGCAGTGGCGCGCCCGTGACACGTTGGCGCCCGTCGATTCGCAGGTCACCAGCAAAGCCATGCGCCGATGGGTGCGAGCATGTACGCTTTGAGGATCTTCAATTATTCGCATCGTCGCCAGGGCGACGTCCGGCAGAGTCGTTAGTGTTGACACGCCGTGAAAGGTCGGCTCTGTTGATCCGGTCCATGCGTGACACGGCTGCGCGGGCGGACAGGGTATCGATGCAGGTTAACCGGGGGAATCATCTATGGCTGCTGCACGTAACGGTGCATCGGATACCTCACGCTCCGCAGACGGGCCAGCACACGTCGAGAGACTGATCGCCGGACTGTCCGTGTTGGACATCGAGGTTCTGGACCGCTGGGGTACCCAGTTGTATGAAACGTTGTCCCGCGGCGCCCGCCTGCTCGCCGCGGGCAACGGGGGCTCCGCCGCCGAGGCGCAACACCTCACCGCTGAACTCGTGGGACGATTCGGACGCGACCGGCAGCCGTTCTCCGCGCTCGCGCTGCATGCGGACAGCTCCAGCGTCACCGCGATCGCCAACGACTACTCGTACGCGAAGGTGTTCGCCCGGCAGGTCGAGGCGCACGGCCGAGCCGGTGACGTCCTGATCCTGCTGTCCGCTTCCGGAAACAGCCCCAACGTCCTGGCTGCGGCCGAGGCAGCGCGCGCCCGGGCGATGACGGTCTGGGCGCTGACGGGTCCGCGGCCGAACCGGCTGGCTGACCTCTGTGACGAGGCCGTCGCGGCGACCGGCGACACCCCCGTGATCCAGGAGCTGCATCTCACGGCCGTGCATCTGATCTGCGAGAGCTTCGAACGCGCCTTGGCGGCCGTGGATGCCGCCGCCCAGCACCCAGCCGTGCCGGACAGTCCTCCTGCCGCGGCGGACGGCGCCGTCCCGACACCGGCGCCGGCCTCCGGCGTTCCCGTGGTGATACAGCGCAGGCCGCTGTCCCGCGGCCGCCCGCGGCCACCGAGGCGGCACGGCAGCGCCAGCCGCATCCTCGTGGTCGGCGACACGCTCCTGGACCGCGATGTCAGCGGGCGCACCGAGCGCCTCTCGCCCGAGGCCCCGGTGCCGGTCGTCGACTCCATGACCACCTCCACGCGCCCCGGCGGCGCCGGCCTGGCGGCGGTCTTCGCCGCGCGGCTCGGAAAGGAGGTCACGCTCATGACCGCGCTCGCCGATGACGCGGACGGCCACGACCTGCGACGCCTTCTGGAGGTCGCCGGGGTCCAGGTGATCGATCTGGGTCTCGCCGGAGCTACGCCGGTGAAGACCCGGATCCGGACCGGGAACCGGTCACTGCTCATGCTCGACGAGGCGCCGGTGCCGGGTGCCGTCCTGCGCCCGGTCCCGGCCGAGGCGAGGCTGCTGGCGGGCGAGACTGATGCCGTGGTGGTGGCCGACTACGGACGGAACATGACGGCCGCGGCATCGGTGCGGGACCTGCTGGGCGAGGCGGCGGCGCGGGTACCCGTGGTGTGGGATCCGCACCCTCGAGGCAGCGAGCCGGTTCCGGGCGTCCGGGTGGCCACGCCGAACACCCGGGAAGCAGCCCACGCCGTCCAGTCCATCTCGGGCAGCCGGCTCGGTGCCGACGTGGACCGCGCCCGGGAACTCCTGCGGCGCTGGCCGGTGGCCGGCATCGCGGTCACCCTCGGTCACCGGGGGGCGGCCCTCGTCGAGGATCCCGAGCTCCCTCCGCTGGTCATACCAGCGGCGTGGGACGGTTCCCCGGGCGAGGACACCTGCGGCGCCGGCGACTACTTCGCGGTCAAGGCCGCGGCCCTGCTCGCCGACGGTGCATTGCTCTCCGAGGCGGTGGCCGGGGCGGTCGCCGCAGCCACCGCCTATGTCGTTGCCGGGGGACCGCGCATTCTCGACACCGCATCGCACCCGGCCACCACCAGCCCGGTCGACGGACTGGACTTCGCGCGCCGGGTCCGCGCGGAGGGTGGCCTCGTGGTCGCCACCGGTGGCTGCTTCGACCTCCTGCACCCCGGGCACGTCGCCCTGCTGGAGCAGGCCCGGATGATCGGGGACTGCCTGATCGTGTGCTTGAACAGCGACGAGTCCGTGGCGCGGCTCAAGGGCCCCAGCCGGCCCGTCGTCTCGCTGCCGGACCGGGCCCTCGTGTTGCAGGCCCTGCAGTCCGTCGACGCCGTAGCCGTCTTCGACGAGGACACACCCCTGCGCCTGCTCGACGAACTGCGCCCGGACATCTTCGTGAAGGGCGGCGACTACTCCAACACCGCGATCCCGGAGGCCGCTCTGGTGCGCTCGTGGGGCGGCCAGGTGGTCACCGTGCCGTACCTCGACGGCCGTTCCACGACATCGTTGATCACCCGGGCCGTCAACGGACTCGCACTGTAGGAGTTGCGGTCCCGCCGGCCGGCGAACCGGTCGGCGGGACCACGCGCGCTAATGCTCGGGTTCGGCGGCCGTGGTCGAATGGGCCACCTGATGCAGCCGGAACATCTCCGCGTACGGCCCACCCGCCGCCATGAGTGTCTGGTGGTCTCCGGCTTCGAGAATGCGGCCGTTCGACATCATCAGGATCAGATCCGCCATGTCGATGGTGGACAACCGGTGGGACACGATCACCGTCACGGTCCCGGCCAGCTCACGCGACTTGCGCGCTATCGCGGTATAGCGCTCGAACATCGCGTGTTCGCTCGGCGCGTCGAGCGCGGCGGTCGGTTCGTCCATCACCACGAGCAGCGGTCCGCGGCGCATCGTGCCACGCGCCAGGGCAACCTTCTGCCATTGACCTTCGGAGAGCTCTGTCCCGCTGAACAGCGTCCCCAGCTGGGTGTCCATGCCGTCCGGGAGCGACCAGGACGCCGCGTCGGCGCCCGCCGCGCGCGCCACGTGCTCCACCCGTTCGTGGTCGGAGACCGCCGGCAGATCACCGATGCCGATCGATTCCCGGAGACGGAGCTGGTACCGGCCGAAGTCCTGGAACACCGCGCTGGTCGAGGCGCGCCACGATTGCAGGTCGACGTCGCGGAGGTCGATACCGTCAACCGTGATGCTGCCCCGGTCCGGTTGGTGCAGCCCCAGAAGCAGCTTCACGAGCGTGCTCTTGCCCGATCCGTACTCTCCGACCACGGCGACGGTAGAACCCGCCGGCAGATGGATCGAGACGTCGACGAGCGCGTCGTGTTTCGCCTCGGGATAACGGAACCAGACGCTCTCCAGCTCGATCCCGCTGCGAAGCCTGTCCAGGTCGAGCGCGCGGCCCCCGCTGTCGTCCCGGAGCCGCCGCGCGTGCTCGCGAAGCCAGAGGAAGGGTTCGATCACGGCCACCCCGGCGAGCGCCTCACGGGCCATCGCCAGAGTCCGCTCCACCTGTCCACGGAGCTGCGCCGCGAGCGTGACCGCCAGAACCAGGTCGCCCGGGGTGCGTTCGCCGCGGGCGACGAGCCACACCACAAACCCCAGGCCGGCTACGTAGGCCAGCATGAAGACGGCCCATCCGGCAACCGCGAGACCGGCCGCACGCATCTCGCCCGCCGTGCGGACCTTGTGGACGGCGTGCCAGGAATTCCGCCGGCGCTGCATGAGGTCGCCTCCCCGGCCGCTGACGCGCACCTCTTTACCCGGCTCCGGCTGGGTCAGCAGGTCGAACAGCTGACGCTCGAGGCGCGCGTCCTGAGCACTGGCCAGGCTCGCCTCCCGGATGAGCCGCTCACCGCGCCGGCTGAGGAGCAGGGGTATCGCCGCGAAGATCACCACCGGGGCGAACACCGGGTGAACCTGCGAGAGCAGAGCCGTACTCACCCCGATGCCGATGATGCTCGACACCGAGGCGAGCGGTGCCAGCGCGGCGTACACCAGACTCGAGCCGCGGCCCAGGACCAGCGAAAGCCGGTCGAGGTAGGCGGGCGACTCGACGTGCTCGATCGACGGCAGGCCGGTGGCGGTGCGGAGCACCTCTTCGTCCACCCGGAGCCCGACCCGTTCGCCGAGGTTGCCCATCAATCCGAACCGGGCACCGGTACCAGCGCTGATGACGAGGAAGGCGAGGGCGCCACCCACGGCCGCCACCAGAACGGTACGACGGTCGCCGCCGGACACCGCATCGGTGATCTCGCGCAGACACAGGCCGAGAACTCCGACGGCCGCGATGTCCGCGACCAACAGGACGAGCACGCCGACCGTCCGGACCGGTGAGGCGCGTAAGCACCAGACGATGACCTCGAACCACAGGCGCAACTTGGCCATCAGATCTCCTCCGCCGCGTCGTAGGAGTGTCCCGCGCCGCCGTTCGTGGCAGCGGTTGCCTGAACGGCCACGAGTTCGGCGTATCCGGCGGCTGCCTCCATGAGCTCCTCATGGGTGCCCGACTCCACGACGCGACCGCCCGAGAGCAACACCACGCGGTCGGCCTCCCGGATCGTCGACAGCCGGTGCGAAATGAGCACGACGGACGCTTCCGGAACCGCGCGGAGCAGCCGCCGGAAGACCTCCACCTCGGTCCGCACATCGAGGTGCGCGGTCGGCTCGTCCATCACCAGCACCTGAGCGCCGGCCCGGACCGCGTACAGCGCGCGAGCGAGGGCGACGTTCTGCCACTGACCGCCCGAGAGCTCCACACCACCGCGAAGGGTCGGCGACAGCGGGGTCTCCCAGCCGTTCGGCATCCGCTCGACGAGCCAGTCGATGCCCGCCTCACGCGCTACGTCCGCGAGTGTCCGTTCGCCGTCTCCGGCCGGGTCCCCGGCCTGCACGTTCTCGGCGGCGGACAGCGGATAGCGGACGAAATCCTGAAAGACGACGGCCAGGCGGTTACGCCACGACCGGGCGTCGAGATGCGCGATATCGGTCCCGTCCGCCGTGATCCGGCCCGAGGTGGGCTCGTACAGCCGGGTCAGCAGCTTGGTGATCGTGGTCTTGCCGGCACCGTTGAGCCCGACCAGGCCGATGACCTCGCCCGGCCGTATTTCGAGGTTCAGCCCGTTGAGCACGGCGCGCGACGCACCGGGATAGGTGAAGTGGATGTCTTCGAATCGGATCAGGGGAGGCCGGCCGGGCACCGCTCGGCCGGCCGCATCGGCGGGCCGGTGCGGCCGGTCCGCCTCGTCCGCACGGAGCCTGGATTCAAGGCGGCCGAGTGCCTCGTAGGAGGGCCGGCCACGAACCACCGCCACCGCCGCGAGGTCCAGGTTGCCGTAGGAGAGCAGGGCCAGGACGGCGGTCAGGCTGGCGGCCAGGCCGGCGAGCGGCAGGCTGCCGCCGAGAGTGGCGACACCCAGTACATACAGCCCGATGAAGGCGCCGCCGGACGCGATCATGAAGGTAAGCCATTGCCGCTTGACGATCGTGTTGCCCTTGTCCCACACCGGCACCAGATGCCGCAGTTCCCGTCCGCGCCAGTGCTCGAGGAGCCAGTCCCGGAGACCGAACAGGCGCACCTCCTTGGCCGGTCCGGGCTGGGCGACCGTGTCCGCCCAGTACTGGGCCCGCCGGGACTCCGACACGCCGGCCGCCCAGAGCTTCGACATCGAGATGTCATCACGCAGCAGGAGATGTCGAGTGATCATCACTGGAGTCACCAGAACGATCACCAGCCACCACGAGTACGCCGCGACGACCAGCCCGGCCAGCGCCACGGCCAGCAAACCGGAAAATGCCCACAGCTGACCGATGGCAGCCTCTCCCGGACTTTGTTCGGCCCAGCTCCGCCGATTGGCCGCCGCCAGGAGAATGTCGTCACGCACCGCGCTGTCTTCCAGGGGAGCGATCCCGAGCGGCTGCGCGGCGAGGCGGCAGACCATGTCGCGGTGTTCCCCGTCGATCAGGCGCCACACCGCGAACCGCAGCGGTGGCAGGAGCTGGTCGGCAACCTGTCCGGTGAGCAGCAGGGCGCCGAGGGCGACGAGGGGGGTCCACGGATCACCGCCGGCACCGGCGATCGCCCGGTCCACGAGCCGTCCGGTCGCCAGGGCGATTCCGGCCGGCAGGACCGCCTGGACCAGGAACACCGTGCCGAGCGCCAGGCTGGCGAGGCCGCCAGCCCGCAGGGATTGCGCCAGCCGGAGCCGGTATCGCAGGGTGGCGTTCATCGGGAGTCCCCTGACTCCCCGGCCGGATCCCCGGTGATGGCGAAGGCCGCCAGCCGTGCCGGACCGTCGAAGACCAGGTACAGGTCGTGCCGTCCGGAGACCGGGCGGGCCGAGGCGGTGACCGTGGTCCAGCCGCTCGGCCCGACCGCCTTGGGCACCTCCGCGCGCGCCACCACCGTTCCGGTCGCCGGATCGTCGAGGCGGGCCTCGATGGCGCTGGCGGTGCCGTCCACCGGCCCGACCCGAGCGACCAGCTGCCGTCCGGCCGCATCCAGGTCGACGCCGCGGAACAGGAGCCATCCGCCGGCCACCCGGCTCTCTATCGCGTCGCCCGCCACCCGGTTCTCCGCGACCAGAAAGACATCGTCATAGTCGTCGAAGTCCGCGGCCCGGACCAGACGGTCGCGGACGTTGCGCGACCGATCAGCTCGGCCGGCGACGTCGAAGCTGGCCGTGGTGGCGATGTCGCGACTCGAACGGCCGACCATGACGGTGTACTCGCCCGGTTCCACCTCGAACCGCCCTCGGCCGACGTCCCAGTACCCGAGTGACTCGACCGTCACGTCCATCGCCACGGTGGTCGAGCCGCCGGCCGGGAGTGAGATCCGGCGGAAACCCCGCAGCTCACGATCCGGCCGCGGTGGCCCGCCGCGAGGCGCACGCAGATAAACCTGGACGACCTCGTCGCTGTCGCGCTTGCCCGAGTTGAGCACGTCGACCAGGACCGAGATCCGGCCGCTCCGATCGGCGCGAGCCGGACTCACCCGCAGGTTGCGATATTCGAAGGTCGTATAGCTCAACCCGTGACCGAAGGGGTACAACGGCTCGCCGGCAAAATAGAGGTACGTCTTGCCGCTCTTGATGATGTCGTAGTCCAGAATGTCGCCGAGGTCCGCGACGCTCCGGTACCAGGTCTGCTGCAGCCGGCCGGCCGGCGAATATTCGCCGAACAAGGTGGCGACGATCGCCGCGCCCATTTCCTGGCCGCCGTGGGAGGACCACAGCAGGGCCGATGCCGACCGGTCGAGGTCGGTGACCGTCATGGGTGCGCTGCTCACCAGCACCACCGCGGTGCGCCGGTTGGCCGCCAGCGCCGACTGCACCACCCTCGTCTGGCCGGGTGCCAGGTCGAGTTCGCGCCGGTCGCGTGTCTCCCGGCCGTTGATCAACGGATGGTTACCCACGACGACGATGGCCACGTCGGCGGCGGACGCGGCGAGCCGGGCCTCCGCCGCCGCGTCGCTCAACACCTCGCGGACCAGCGGCGTGGCGTCCTCGGGCCGGTCGGCAGACAGGACAGCCGAGCCGTCCGCGCCGGTCACGGCAAGGTACCGGCCGCTTCGTACGCTGCGCAGCAGCCACGCGTCGCCGTGCGGTACCACCTCGAAGGTCTCGTTGACCACCCAGCCCCCGGGTGCGACGGCGTCGTTGACCAGTTCGCCGCCGTCCCGCTCGGCCAGGAAACGACGGTTGGCGACGACGCGCAGCGAGACGACCGCCTCGCCCCACTCGAACAGATCGAACGACTGCTCCTCGGACACGGGCCCCGGCGCCGGATGCCCGCGGAGCGCCGCACCCGCCGGCTCTCTCCCCGCTGTCAGGTACGAGCCGTCCGGCAGGCGCAGCGCTATGCGGTCGACTCCCTCGACGTGCCGCACGGCTTCGGGGGAAAAGCGTTCCCGGACGGCGTCGAGACAGGTCACCTCGTAGGGCGGCTCGCCCGAGTACCAGTCGAGGAAGAGTTTGTCGGCATGGGGACCGATCAGCGCCACCGACCCGACGTCGGCACGGTCGAACGGGAGGACCTCGGAATCGTTCTTGAGGAGCACCAGAGACTGCCGGCCGGCCTCGCGGGCGAGTGCCCGGTGGGCCGGTGAGTCGACGACGGTCCGCACCGGCTCCCGACTCGGGCCGCTCTGCGAGATCGGCGTCGGCGAGATCTCGGCCGAGCCGCCCGCATCAAATTCACCGAGCCGCATGCGCATCGTGAGCAGGCGGCGTGCCGCCGCGTCGATGTCCGACTCGGACAGCAGGCCGAGAAGAATGGCGCTCTCGAGGGCCTCGACAGTGTTCGTCGGATCCCCGTCCTCGCAGGTGAAGCTGTCCAGGCCGGCCTTCATCGCGGACGCGTACGCGTGCGGCCGGTCATCATAGAAATGTGAACCCTCAACCAGATTGATGGGAGCCCACGCATCGGACATCACGAGGATGTCCGGTTGCCACCGACGGAGGACGGAAAACAGTGGACTGAGGTGCCCGGGCCTTCCGTTGATCTCCTTGCAGGTAGGCATCACACCCGACACCACGCCGGCCTTTATGGTCCATTCGAATGGCCGTGCCTCGTACTCCCACAGGACTCTTGCCCGTAGCCCCGATCTCGGCTCGCCCTCCTCGTGGTTGTACCCGACGAAGCTCTTCAACGTGGGAGCCGTCTTGAGCACTGCCGGATTTTCGTCCGGCCGGTGCCCGCGCAGCCCCCGGCAGAATGCGGTGGCAAGCATCGCGGTGAGAAAAGGGTCTTCCGAGTAACCCTCCTCGTTCCGCCCCCATCGCGGGTCGCGGAGAAGGCTGACAGCCGGCCCCCAGACGTTCAGGCTGATCGACGGATCGTCGCGCCGGAGCTTGTGCAGCTCGTCCGCAATCGCTGCGCCGATCGCCTCGACCAGCTCGCCGTTCCAACTGGCTCCCAGGCCGATCGCCTGCGGGAAGACCGTGACCGGGCCGGTCCAGCCAATGCTGTGCAACACCTCCTGGCCGGTGCGGAAAGGGGCGACCCCGAGCCGCGGAATGGCTGGCTGGTGCTGGTGCAGAATGGATATCTTCTCGTCGAGAGTGAGCTGCGCCAACAGCGCGTCGACACGCGCCTCCAGTGGCCTGCCCGGATCCCGGAACGAATCAAATTCGGGTGAGGGCTCGGTCATCGGAGCCCTCTTCCGTTAGCAAACAAAATAGTTGCACCCCGTTGTTGAATAGTTGCATTGATATCCCTGGTTACATATTATATATATGCTAGTCGATTTAGAATGTCAAGTTAGATGTCAAGGCCGTTGCCTTATGGTGGCGGCTTGTGCGCCGGTCGGCGTGGTAAGCTCGCGTCGACTGTGGACGCTGACCTGGTAAACATTTACTCCGGTGTCGTGGCGGCCGTATCCGAGTGGTGTCCAGGTAACTGTGGATGGTCGGCCGGTTACCGCATGTTCCCTGATTGCGCGGAAGCCATACCGGTAGGCCACAAATTCCTGGCGGAGCCCGGAAGACGGTTCCGATCGCGAGTTTGCGGAAGCGGTGCGTAGCCGCGCGGACCGGCCGCGACGTCTGCCCAGTGGCACGATTGGCCACTTGTCCGCTGAGTGTCAGGGGTTATCGTATCCGTTAGCCGAAGGGGAAGAGGAGTATCGAGTGAAGGCCCTGCCACTCCGAAGCGCGCTGTCCGTCGCGGCGGTGATCGCGATGACCCTGGCCTGGGCCGGTGCGTCGTCGGCCGTCGGCAAACCCCGGGAGCACTGGGTGCCGCCGGCCCAGTTCAAGGGGGTGAACTGGGCGGATCCGCGGGACAACTACGCGGCCGACGAGGTGGTGCCGAGCGGGCTGAACGTCACCGACGACTACCGGACCGTGTACCGGACGACGTCGTCGATGGTCGACGGGTTCCGCTCCAAGCTGGGCGCGAACACGCTGCGGCTGCCGATCAACCCGGCCAGCGTGGGCACGACCTGGTGGAAGTCGTACCGGGCCACGGTCGACGCGGCCACCGCCAAGGGCTTCAAGGTCATCCTCAGCTACTGGGAGGCGAACACCGCGAAGGACGGCCGGGTGGACGACCCGGCGGCCTGGCAGCAGATGTGGCGGACCGTGGTGGACGCGTACGGGCGCAACGACCGGGTCTACTTCGAGCCGATGAACGAGCCGTTCGGCTACCCGGTCGAGGAGTGGATCCAGGTCTGCACCGACTTCCTCGCGGCCCACCCGAGCGTGCCCCGCGGCCGGATGGTGATCAGCGGGAGCGGCTACAACGACAACGTGACCGGGGTGGGCGCCGCTGACGCGCTGGACGGCACACTGCTGTCGCTGCACTTCTACGGCTTCTGGGACGACCACACCACCGAGGCCGAGTGGATCGCCAACCTGCTGCCCCGGATCGGCGCCGTCGCACACCGGACCATCGTCGACGAGGCCGGCGCGCCGATGACGATCGGGCTCAACTACGGCAACCACAACGGCAACGTGTCGACCGCCTACCTGGGCGCGATCACCACCATGGCCCGCGGCACCGGGATGGGCATCGTCTATTGGCCCGGGCTGCGGTTCAACGACTCGTATTCGCTGCTCAGCCTGGACGACAAGGGCAAGCTGCAGGTCAACAGCGCGTCCGGCCTGGCGCAGCTCCGCTGGGGCTGGGGCTTCGGCGAGGTGCCGCCGGTCAACGAGGAGCCGCCCGCGCCGCCCGGCACGCCGATCCGCGGCACCGAGTCCGGCAAGTGCGTCGACGTCCCCGGCTTCTCCACGACCAACGGCACGGCGCTCGACCTGTGGGACTGCAACGGCGGCGGCAACCAGTCCTGGAACGCGAGCGCCTCCGGCGAACTGCGCATCTACGGCACCAAGTGCATGCGCGCGGGCGCGGCGGGCGCCCCGGTGACGATCGACGAGTGCACCGGCGGCGAGGCGGAACGCTGGACGGTCAACCCGACCGGCACCATCACCGGCGCCACCGGCCTCTGCCTGACCGCGGAGGGCCCCGGCAACGGCGCGGCGGTCACCGCCCGCGAGTGCGCCGGCACCCCGAACCAGACCTGGTCGACGACCTGACCCGCCGCCCGGCCGCACCGGGGGCGGGGCGGCCGGGCGGCGGGCTGAGCCGGGCGCACGAACCGCGGCACCGGCCGGCTACCGGCCGGCTATGGCGTACGGTTTTCGGCTATGAGCGAGCAGCATCCAGCAACGGCGATCGATGGAATCGCGGCGGTCCGGGCGATGGTCCGGGCGCCGGAGTTTCCCGATCGGGACTTCCCGGTGACCGACTTCGGGGCGGCGGCGGACGGCACCACCGACGACGGCGCGGCGTTCCGGGCCGCCGTCGAGGCCTGCCACGCGGCCGGCGGCGGGCACGTGATCGTGCCGGAGGGTTCCTACCTGACCGGGCCGATCCGGCTGCTCAGCGGGGTCGACCTGCATCTGCGGGCGGGGGCCGTGGTGCGGTTCCGGCGGGAGCCCGAGGCCTACCTGCCGGCCGTGCCCACCCGGTGGCAGGGCGTCGAGCTGATGGGGTATTCGCCGTTCGTCTATGCCTACGACGCCCGGGACATTGCGATCACCGGGGCCGGCACGCTGGACGGGCAGGCCGACGACGCGCACTGGTGGGCCTGGAAGCCGCTGGAGAACGCCGACTTCGCGCTGCTCGAGCGGATGGCCGACGACGACGTGCCGGTGGCGGAGCGGGTGTTCGCCGAGGGTTACCACCTGCCGCCGTCGTTCGTGCAGCCGTACCGGTGCGAGAACGTGCTGATTCAGGGCGTGACCCTCATCAATTCGCCGTTCTGGCAGATCCACCCGGTGCTGTGCCGCAACGTGACGGTGGACGGCGTCACGGTGCGTTCGCACGGGCACAACAACGACGGGTGCAACCCCGAGTCGTGCGACGGCGTGGTGATCGAGAACTGCGACTTCGACACCGGCGACGACTGCATCGCGATCAAGGCGGGGCGCAACACGGACGGGCGCCGGCTCGCCGTGCCGTGTCAGCACATCGTGATCGAGAACTGCACGTTCGCCGACGGGCACGGCGGGGTGACCATCGGCAGCGAGATGAGCGGCGGCGTGCAGCACGTCTACGCGCGCAACCTGCGGATGGACAGCCCCAACCTGTGGTCCTGCGCGCGCTTCAAGACCAACTCGGTGCGCGGCGGCTTCATCCGTGACGTGCACATCGAGGACGTCACGGTCGGGCGGGTGGCAGATCAGGTGCTGGAGATCGATTTCGGGTACGAGGAAGGGGACGCCGGACCGCACCTGCCGGAGGTCGACGGCATTCATCTCCGTGACTGGCGAGTCGCCAGCACCGACGCTCCGTGGCGCCTGGCCGGTTACCCCCAGGATCCGATCGGCACGGTCACGCTCACCCGCTTCACCGTCGACGAGGCCCGCTCACCCGGCGTGGCCGAGCAGATCGCCGACCTCCAGCTGACAGACGTCCGGGTGAACGGCAAACCCATCGGCTAGCCCTCCGGCCAGCGCCCGCGGCCCCGACGCCGCCGCGGCACCGACCCGGGCCGCGGCGGCAACGACGGCGGTACTAGCCGACCGGCACCGCGACCGTCACGAAAGCGTGCGGCGGTAGCGGCACCCGCAACACCCCGTCCGCGACCGTCACGCCGGGCAACGGCCTCGGGCGTACGGCATCCGGGTTTTGGGGTGTGTTGTGGGCATTGAGCGCGTCGGCCGTCAGCACCGTCGCCACCGGCTCGCCGGGCGTGGCGCCCCGCAGGTCGAGTTCCACCTCGGCGGCTTCGTCGGCGTGCAGGTTGGTCAGGGAGATCAGCATGCGGTCGGCGGTGCGGCTCGCCGAGCCGGTTACCGTCGGCAGGTCGGTGGCCGCTACCCGGTGCACCGGAGCGGGCGTGGTGAAGCGCAGCGACAGTGACTCGGCGTCCTGGTGGTCGCGGTTCATCGCGAACACGTGGTAGGTCGGCGTGCGCACCAGTGCCTCACCGTCAGTGAGCAACATCGCCTGGAGCACGTTCACGGTCTGTGCCAGGTTGGCCATCACGAGGCGGTCGGCGTGCCGGTGGAACGCGTCGAAGTGCAGGCCGGCCACCAGGGCGTCGCGCAGGGTGTTCTGCTGGAACAGGAAGCCGGGGTTGGTGCCGGGCTCCACGTCGAACCAGGTGCCCCATTCGTCGAGCACCAGGCCGATCGTTTTGTCCGGGTCGTACACGTCCATGACCCGGGCGTGTCCGGCCAGGATGCGCTCCACGTCGACGGCCTTGGCCATGGTCCAGTAGTAGTTGTCGACGTCGAACTCGGTGGCGCTGCCCTTCTGTGACCACGACGAACCGGACAGCGTGTAGTGGTGGAACGAGATGGCCTGGAACGTGTTGTCGCCCTCGGCCGCGATGTCGCCGCCGAGCTTGCGGCCGAGCGCCTTCATCAAGACTTCGGTCCACCGGTAGTTGTCGTCATTGCCGCCGGCCGCGATTCGGTAGAGCTTGTTGCTACCGTGGTCCCGGCTGTACGTGCCGAACGTGCGCGCCTGCTCGGCGTACTGCTCCGGACGCATGCCGCCGCCGCAGCCCCACGGCTCGTTGCCCAGCCCCCAGAACCGCACCGACCAGGGTTTGTCCCGGCCGTTGGCCCGGCGCAGCGAGGCCATCGGGCTGTCGTCGTCGCGGGTCAGGTATTCGGCCCACTCGCTGGCCGCGCGCACGGTGCCGCTGCCGACGTTGACCGAGACGTACGGTTCGGTGCCGAGCATCTCGCACAGCTGCATGAACTCGTGCGTACCGAAACTGTTGTCTTCGACCACGTCGCCCCAGTGGCTGTTGACCATGCGGGGACGCTGCTCGCGCGGGCCGATGCCGTCGCGCCAGTGGTATTCGTCGGCGAAGCAGCCGCCCGGCCAGCGCAGATTCGGGATGGCGACGGCCCGCAGCGCCTCCACCACGTCGAGCCGGATGCCCTGCTCGTTCGGGATGGGCGAGTCCTCGCCGACGAAGAAGCCGTCGTAGATGCAGCGGCCCAGGTGCTCGGCGAAGTGGCCGTAGATGTGCCGGTTGATGCGCGGGCCGGGCAGGTCGACGTCGATGACGCCACGTACGGTAGTCAGGGTTCTCTCCTCGCGTGGTGGTGCAGGATGGCTTCCGCCGAGCGGTCGACGTCGTCCGCCGTGGTCATCCAATTGGACACGGAGATCCGCATCGCCGCTCGTCCGTCCCAGGTAGTGCCGCTCATCCAGCAGGTGCCGTCGCGCTGCAGCCGGTCGATCACCGCGCGGGTGTGCGCGTCGTCGTCGCCGAACCGGACCAGCACCTGGTTGAGCACCACCTCGCCGAGCACCTCGACGCCGTCCGCCGCCGACAGTTTCGCGGCGAACCGGGTGGCCAGCGCGCAGCAGCGGTCGACCAGGTCGGCGACGCCCTCGCGGCCCAGCGCGCGCAGCGCCGCGTACACGGCAAATCCGCGGGCCCGCCGGGAGTGTTCGGGGTTGTAGTCGAGCGCGTCCCGCTCGTCGGCGGCGCCGTGCATCAGATAGCCGGCCCGGGCACCCATGGTGGCGCGGTGTGCGGCCGGATGAGCACAAAAGATCAAGCCGGAGTCGTACGGGACATTGAGCCACTTGTGTGCGTCGGTGGCCCAGGAATCCGCCTTCTCCACCCCGGCGACCAGCGGCCGGAGCCGGGGACTGGCCGCCGCCCACAGGCCGAACGCGCCGTCCACGTGCACCCACGCGCCGTGCTCCCGGGCCAGGTCGCAGATCTCGCCGATCGGGTCGAGCGCGCCGCTGTTCACGTTGCCCAGCTGGGCGCACACGATGGCCGGCCCGCCGCCGCGCTCGAGTTCGGCGCGCAGCGCGTCCGGCCGCATCCGGCCCTCGGCGTCCGCGTCCACCTCGACGATCAGCCCGGTGCCGGCGCCGAGGAGGCGCAGCGCCCGGTCGACCGTGCCGTGCCGGGCGCGGCCGGCCAGCACCCGCACCCGCGGCGCGCCCCACAGCCCGTCCTTCGCGAGGTCCCAGCCGGCCTTCTCCAGTACGTGGTGCAGCCCGATGGCGAGGCCGCTCGCATTGGCCATCTGCGCGCCGGTCACGTAGCCGACCGAGACGTCCGGCGGCAGCGCGAGCAGGTCGGCCAGCCACCCGCCGGCCACCTCCTCGGCCACCATGGCGGCCGGGCCCAGCACGTAGAGGCCGGCGTTCTGGTCCCAGACCGAGGTGAGCCAGTCGGCGGCCAGCGCCGCCGGGGTGCCGCCGCCGATCACGAAGCCGAAGAACCGCCCGCTCGACGAGGGCAGCACGCCGGGTTCCGCGGCCGCGGTGAGCGCGGCGATCACCGCCGCGGGGTCCTGCGGTTGCTCGGGCAGCGGGCCGCCCAGCGAGTCGCGCAGCTGGGACAGGGTCGCGCTGGTGGTGACCGGTCGCTCCGGCAGGCCGTCCAGGTAGCGCACGGCGTACCGCGCGGTCTCGTCGAGAACTTCTTTGAACACCGACATATCCATGGTCTACGCCGGGAGCCGGGCACGCGTCGACCGACGGTCGCGGAGCCGTCCGAACGGTGACCACGTTAGAGCCGTTCGGAGGTCTTGGTCAATGTCTGCGGCGCAGGTCAGCGCCATTTATTTCATGGGTTGACGTAATCGGGCGCCCCGTCGTAATGTTCGCGAAACATTTACTTTCATGGATTGACTTAATTGCCCGCCCACCAGGAAGGACCGACGTGTCAGGCTTTCTGAACAGGACCGCGAGGCGCCTGCTGGCGACCGTGGTCGGGGTGTCCGCAACAGCCGCGGCGGTGGCCGTGACGATGATGCCGGCCGAGGCGGCCGTGGCCCCCGCGGGCGGCGGCACCTACGCGATCGCGGCCGGCAACGGCGGCCGCTGCATCGACGTGGCGGCCGGCTCCAAGGACAACGGCGGGCTGCTCCAGCAGTGGGGCTGCTCCGGCGCGACCTGGCAGCAGTTCACCGTGACGGCCCGGGCGAACAACCGGTTCAACCTGGTCAACGTGAACAGCACCCGGTGCGTGGACGTGCCGAACGGTGCCGCCACGGCCGGCGTCCAGATCCACCAGTGGGGCTGCGGCGACGGCACCAAGCCGGCCCAGCTGTTCACCTTCGCGGCCTCCGGCAGCGGATACCAGATCCGGAACGTGGCGAGCGGCATGTGCCTGTCGATCGCCACCGCCGGGAACGGCGCCGCGGTCACCCAGGAAGGCTGCGCTGCCAACGCCAACCAGCAGTGGCAGTTCACCTCGGTCTCCGGCGGCGGTGGCGGGTCCTGCCCGTGCACCGTTTCCAAGGACGGCACCGGCCAGTACTCGACCGTGCAGGCCGCGATCGACGCCGTGCCGGCCAACAACACCAGCCGCCGCACCATCACGATCGCGCCGGGCACCTACCGCGAGATCGTGACCATTCCGGCGAACAAGCCGTTCATCACGCTCCAGGGCGCCGGCACCGCGGCCAACCAGACACTGATCGTGAACAACCACAGCTCGGCCGGTGGCTGGGGCACCTCGGGCAGCGCCACGGTCTTCGTCAACGGCAAGGACTTCATCGCCGGCAACCTGACCATGTCGAACGACTACGGCGAGGGCAGCCAGGCGGTCGCGGTCAACGTGAACGGCGACCGGGCGATCTTCAACAACGTGCGCTTCCTCGGCGCCCAGGACACCCTGCTGCTCAACAACTACCGGTCGTACTACGTGAACTCGTACATCGAAGGCACCGTCGACTTCATCTTCGGCGGCGGCACCGGCGTCTTCAACGCCTCGCAGATCTACGAGAAGCGTTCCACCGGCGGCCCGATCACGGCCGCTCGCACGGACCCGGCGAACGCGTACGGCTTCCTGTTCTACAGGTGCACGATCACCGGTGCGACCAACAACACCACTCAGCTGGGCCGCCCGTGGGGCCCGAGCGCGCAGGTGCTCTACCGCGAGTCGAACCTGAGCGCGACCATCCGCACCGCCCAGCCGTGGACCGACATGTCCGGCAACACCTGGCAGAACGCCCGCTTCCTGGAATACAAGAACACCGGTTCCGGCGCGGGTACCAACGGCAACCGCCCGCAGCTCTCCGACTCGCAGGCGGCGAACTACACCCCCCAGCGTTACCTGGCCGGCACCGACGGCTGGAATCCCCTCTGAAAGGCAGAAAGATCCAGATGAGTACGAAGAGACGCGCAGCCCTCGCGGCCGTGCTCCTGGCTGCCCCGGTCGCCCTGGTGATCGCGGCGCTCCCGTCCGAGGCCGCCGTGCCACCCGCGGCGAACGGCACCTACACCATCGCGGCCGCGAACAGCAGCCGGTGCATCGACGTGGCCGCCGGTTCGAAGGACAACGGCGGGCTGCTCCAGCAGTGGGGCTGCTCGTCCGCGACCAACCAGCAGTTCACCGTCACGGCCCGTGGCAACAACCAGTTCAACCTGGTCAACGTCAACAGCACCCGGTGCGTGGACGTGCCGAACGGGGCCGCTACGGCCGGCGTCCAGATCCACCAGTGGGGTTGCGGCGACGGCACCAAGCCGCCGCAGCTGTTCACCTTCGCCGCGTCGGGTTCGGGCACGTACCAGATCCGGAATGTGGCGAGCGGGATGTGCCTGGCGGTCTCCGGCTCGTCGACGGCCAACGGCGCGGCGGTCACCCAGGAGAGCTGTGCCGCGAACGCGAACCAGCAGTGGGGGTTCAATCAGGTCGGCGGCGCGCCCGGCAGTTGGCCGAGCACGCCGGACGGCTTCGCCGGGGCGGCGGGCACGACCGGCGGCGCGGGCGGCCAGACCGTCACGGTCACCACCCAGGCGCAGCTCAACCAGTACGTGACGTCGAGCAGCCCGTACATCATCCGGGTGGCTAGCACGATCAACATCAGCCCCAAGGGCACCGAACTGCGGGTCGCCTCCAACAAGACGATCGTCGGCGTAGGCACCTCCGGCCACATCGTCGGCGGCGGCTTCTTCCTCGCGGCCGGGGTGCAGAACGTCATCATCCGCAACCTCACGATCCGCGACACCACCATGGCGGACGACGACCCGGGTGACGACGCCTACGACTACGACGCCATCCAGATGGACACCGCCAACCGGATCTGGATCGACCACAACCGGCTCTCCCGGATGAACGACGGCCTCATCGACAGCCGCAAGGACACCACCAACCTGACCGTGTCCTGGAACCACCTGGTGGACAACAACAAGACGTTCGGCATCGGCTGGACCGAGAACGTCACCGCCCGCATCACGATCCACCACAACTGGTTCCAGAACACCAAGACCCGCAACCCCAGCGCGGACAACATCGCCTACGCCCACCTCTACAACAACTACCTGCAGGGCTGCACCTCGTACGGCAACTACAGCCGCGGCGCCACCAAGATGGTGATCGAGAACAGCTACTTCGAGAACTGTCCCAACCCGTACTACCCGGACTCGACCGCGCAACTGCGCCAGACCGGCAGCATCCTGGTCAACAGCTCGGGCAAGGCACAGACACTCGGCTCGGCGTTCACCCCGAGCAGCTTCTACTCGTACACCCTCGACCCGGCGTCGAACGTGCCGGCCCTGCTGCGCTCCGCGACGGGCCCGCAGGCGAGCATCACCGGCTAGCAGCAATCCGCAAAGGCCGCCGCGCTCCTGCCAGAGCGCGGCGGCTGCGTTTCCTACCGGAACGCCCGCACCGCCGGCGATCGCGGTGTTGCCCGTGCTGGTTACGCTGGGTTGCCCAGGACCATCCACACGACAGGTGCGGAGGAGCTACGTGGCGGACGATCGCTCGGTATATCTGCAGATTCCCCAAGAGGTTGCCAGACCCCTGATCGATGCGGGTCTAGCCGTGCCTTACCTGCGAACCGAACGACTCGACCCGGTCCTCGTGCCGACGCTCGTCGTCGCCGCCGCGACGTCGCTGGTGACCGTCGTGACCACCTCGCTGGCGCAGGCCGCCGCCACGGCGATCGCGCGCCAGCTCAAGAAGGCGTTCGGCAACAAGGGTGACACCGTCGCCCGGTTGCAGGCCGCGCCGGGTACCGCGGCACAGGAGGTCGATCTGGTGACCATTCCGGTTGATCAGCTTGCCGCACTGTTACGTGCCGCCGCCGGAGAGCAGCCCCAGGCCGCGGACGGCGCTGAAAAGTAACCGGCGTGTCTGACCCCGACGAAATAGTCAATACGATTGCCGCCGGTAGCCGCACAGAACTCGAGAACCTGCAGGAGCGCTTGGCCGCCGCCATCGAACGGACACGCGATCCATCGACGCTCGCCCTACTGTGGAACACGTCCGGCATGGTCACCGCCCAGCTGGCCAGAAAGTTTCAAGCGGACACCGCCGGCCAGGCCGTCGCCGCGTTCCGCGCGGCTGCCGATCACCTCTTGTTCACCATCGCCTCGGCCGAGTCGCAGCAGTCGTTCACGGGTATTCTGCAGAATCTGATCCAGGCGTTGATGCTGCCCGGCGCGGACGTCGCCGGACTCGAATCCGTCACCCAGTTCATCAACCGGCACCGGAACGCTCCGCCCCTGTCCCGGCCCGAGGCCCTCGCCGAGGTCCAGGCCCGGCTCGGCAGTGCTTTTCTGCACCACGCACTCGTCCGCGAGGATCAGCGACCCGGTCTCGCCCGTCGAGGCCGGCAACTCATGGAAGCGGCCATGTCACACGAGTTGCCCGACGCGGGTCTGCTCTACGGTGGCGCGCTGTACTTCAACTACCTCACCGCACTGGTGATGACGGCGACCAGGCCCGATGATCTCCGGAATTTCGCCGACACCGCGATCGCTTTCGACCGCTCGCCCGGCGTAGCACTGCGCACCCCGCCCCTTCGTGAGCACGCTGTCCATCAGCTCGCTCAGGCCGGGGCCACCGGCGACCCGGCGCTGATCGCCCGCCAGGCCTGGCGCCTGTGGCAGGCGTGGGCTCCCGACTTCCTCGAGGCACTCGTGACCACCGCGGAGTCGGGCGTTCCGATGCTGCCGGAACTGCCGGAGTGGGGCCAGCTCCTGCTCGCCTGGGACGTCCAGCGGGCCGTTCTCGCGACACGGCAGGCCAAGCCCGATCTGATGCGCTCGTACACGGGATGGCTCACCGCCGTCATCGGTTATCCAGCGCCGTTCGCCGCCCTGATCGGCGCCTACGCCGAGCAGGAGGCGGCACCGCCGGACGACCGGGATCTGTCCCCGTCTCCGGCTCGGCCGACATCCGTCGAGGCGCTGGTGCTGGAGAGGGAGCTGCCGCAATGGCGCAGCGCGGACGCCACCGACCTCCTTGCAGCGCTGCACGGGCAGGCCTCCCGGCGGTTCGGGTGGGACGGCCCGGCCGACGACGCCGCTCCCGAACAGTTCTTCGTATCCGAGATCAATGATCTTCTCGTGCAGCTGACCGACCAGGACGAGACGCTGCGCGCCGCCGGAATCCTCCGCCGGATCGAGGCCGAGGAGATCATGACTTTCTCGCGTCTCCGGCTCGCCATCGCGATGTACCGGCGGCTGATCCGCTGGACGTACACGGCAGATGCGGCGGGGCTGGGGGAGACCGAGAGCTGGCTCCGGCGTGCCGGCGCCCTTGCCGCGGAGGTGATCTCGGGGGCGGGTTACGAGGAGATCGAACTCGAACTCGCCTACCGGGCCCGCGCCGAGGCTGCCACCCAGCTCCTTCACGTCGCCTCTCACGTTCTCGCGCTCGACGCGGCCGCACTGGACCGCATGGCGGAGGAGGCGATCGCCGCCTATCGTGACCGTTTCTCCGCGGCCGGGTCCGTCGTCACCTCCCTCAACGCCAACCTGGCCTATACCCGGGCCAGCAGTACCATCGCCGCTTTGAACCGGGGCGAGCAGCGGGAACAGCCGGACACCGAGGCGGCGTTCGCCGTCTTCCTGCAGGTATTCCTGACCGGGCGCCGCGAGTCCCCAGCGGACCCGGCGAAGGTCGGCATACAGGCCGGCAACGCCATTCTCCTCGCGGCCCACGTCGCCGAGAGCACGGCGATGGCTCACCGGCACGAGTTGCTCGACGCGAGCCATGCCGTGCTGACCCGTGCCGGCCTGGACCCGCCACCTGTCCTGGATCTGCACATCGACGCCGTGCTGGGGTTGATGGACGACCCACTGCGCCGGATCGTCGCGGTGGATCGCGCCCTGCTCGCCGACACCGCGGCCCGGCTTGCGACGGCGATCGACCCGACCCGCCCCGACACGGCGGCCCGGATGCGTCGTCGAGCCCGGCGCCTGGTCGACGAGGACAGCGCCGGTAACGTCGACCACGCTTTGGCGACCTGGCGCCGGATGACATCCAGCGGCGATCTGACCGACGCGGTCCGGGAGCTGCAGTTCTGGCTGCTGGAGATGCTGCAGGTTCCGTCCTATCAGTTCGGCCGGACAGTCGGCGTGCACATGGCCGGCCGGCAGGTCGGTTACCTCCTGCGTTATCTACCGGCACCCGACCGTATGACGCTGGTGCGCACGGCGTACCTCGTCGCCGATTCCGCCCGGTACGCCGGTCAGCTGGACCTGTCAGCGGCCTGGTATTCGGTGCTGCTGGCACCGCGACCGGACGATCCGGAACCCGTGCGCGCCCTGCTGGCGGTAGTGCGTCACGACCACATGCAAATGCTGGTCCAGCACGCTTGCTCGAAGCGCGACCAGCAAGCCGCCGTCCGCGCTCTGCGCGACATCGCCGGTATGCCGCACGACGGCGAGCACGACCCCCGGCGTCAGCTGCTCACGGCACTCGCCATTGTGGTCGCGGAGTTCGGCGCGACGCTCGACGGGGACGAGTTCATCGTGTCGGTCGACAGTCTCCTCGACGACGCCTGCGCGACCGCCGCCGACGCCGACTGGGCACAGCTGGCGTCGGTCCTTCGCGGGCATCTCGCACTGGCGGAGGTCTGGTCCCGGCCGAGCCAGCTCGACAAGCTCATCCTGCTCTGCTCGCGGGTCCTCGACCGGGGTGTGGACGCCGATCGGGAAGCCGAGCTGCTTCGCGCCCGGGCCTACTGCCACCGGTTACGCGGCGAGATCGCGCGCAACACGCGCGACCTGGAGCGCATCACCTTCCTCCAGGACGAGCTGCTCGCCCACGGTGATCCGCTGGACAAGATCCGCGGCCGGGACCTGGTGCGCGAGTCACTGGTGGCCTCCGCGTGCTCTGCGCTCGCGGAGGGCTCGCCGCAGGTCGCGGTCGACATCGCCGAACTGGGACGAGCCCGTGCCCTGAGCGTGATGGCGGAACGGGTACGGGCGCACAGCAGAGTGGGGTGGCACAACCCGCCCCGGCGGTGGGTGACCGATGGTGGGATGTCGCCTCTGCTGCGCTGGTTCACGGATGCGCTGGCCGGCCGGTTCACCGGCGAGGCTCTGACCGCGGAGCAGGCCGGGTGGCTCGATTTCGATTGGCTTCGCGGCTTCTTCCCGGAAGGTCACGGACCTGCCGTGGTGTCCTGGTCGCTGGCACACACGCGGGCCGGCTTCGCTGAGGCGGCGGCCTTGTCCGCCCGGGTCGGGATAGTGACCTATCAGATCGTCCGGCGGGAGACGCTGCACCTGGTCCATCTCGTCGGCCCGGGTGCTGTGGTGTACACGGGCGGCATCGACCTGGGTGCGGCGGACCACCTCACCCGGCTGTTCGAGAGCTGGCGTTCGGCCTTCGACGCTTGGAGCGACGCTCCGACACCGGAGCTGCAGCCGGTGGTGATCGACGTCGGCGGCCTGGCCGGACTGCCGGCCCGGCATCGCCGGGCGGTGGCAGCCCTGACCGGGAGTTACGCCTTGGCGAACCGTCCCGGCGGCGGCCTCCTGTCATACCTGCCCACGGTCCGGCTGGCAGTTACGGCAGACCGCGACAGAGCCGGCGGGCGACCCACCGGGCCGATCCGGATTCTGCACATCGGCGACGACACCTCGACCCTGATCGGCCCGTGGATGGAGGCTGCCGCCCTGGCGGCTCAGAACCACGTCGAGGTGATCTCACTTGTCGGCGCCGATGTCTCGATGGAAAAGTTCGCTGAGCACGCCGGCTGGGCAACGATCATCGTTGCCAGCTGTCACGGCAGCTTCGACCAGAGCGATCCGCTGGCGACGGTGCTGAGCATCGGCCTGTCCCTGGCCGACATCGCGACCGACGCGGCCCTCGCCGACGTCAGCTTCTTCCTCGTGGCGGCCTGCAATGCAGGCCGGCGTGGTGATACCGCGTACGAGCGTGAGGCCTTCTCGTTCGCCACAGCCGCACTGGCCGGTGGTTGCACCTGGGCGGCGGCCCCGATCGCCCCGGTCAACGACCTGGCCTCGGCGCTTTTGGTCACCGACTTCGTCACGGGCCTCCGCGATCAGGAGCCACCAAACGCGTTCGCCGATGCACTCGCGGGCCTGCAGTCGTGTCCGGAACAGGTGTTGCAGGAACGGGCGGCGGCCGCATGGAACAGGCTTCAAGCCGACGCCGGTCTGGTGTCCCGGATGCCCTGGCCGATCTGGGCGGTCTCCGGCACCGTCGAGGCCCGCATCCGCGAATTGCGACGCGGTGGCACCGGCGCCACCGAGAACTACGTCTTGTTCGGAGCCGGGACTCGCGAGCGTTCCGCTTCCGGGGCCCCGCAGCCCGGCCATCCCTCCTGAAACAGGCCTCAGGGCCGGACCACGACGGCGGTGGCGGTCAGGAACGTGCGGTCGTCGTAGCCACCGGTGATGAGAACCCGCCCGTCCGGGAGCGCGGCCGCCGCCGGGAACTGCCGCTCCGGACCGGGAACGGTGGTCAGCCGGCGCAGCGCGCCGCCGGCGTAGGTGTCCACGCCGGACCCACCCGCGATGACCACCCGTCCGTCGGTCAGGGTGACCACCGCGTCGGAGATCTTGTATCGCGGCTCGGACATCACCGGCCCCGCCCGGAACGCGCCGGTGCGCGGATCGAACCGCTCGGTCCGGGTGAGCCGTGCCTGCCGTTCGTCGGCGGTCTGGCCGCCCACCACCAGGGCGCCGCCGTCCGGCAGCCCGGCCAGCGCCAGCTTGTACTTCGGCGCGTCGAGCCGCCCGGCCTCAGCCCAGGAGTCGCTGGCCGGATCATAGATCGCCGCCGTGTCGAGCAGCGTGCCGCGCGCGGACTGGCCACCCGCGACGAGGACCCGGCCGTCCGCGAGCAGTGCCGCACCGTGCAACGACCGTGGCCCCGGCAGCGCCGCAGCCGCAGTGAACCGGCCGGACGCCGGGTCGTAGATCTCCGCCCCGGCGAGGACGTTGGTGCCGTCCGCCCCGCCGGCGATGAGCACCCGTCCGTCCTGCAGGCGGGTGGCGGTGTGTTCCGCGCGGCGGGCCGACACCGCACCGGCATCGGCGAACCGTCCGGTCGCCGGGTCGTACACCTCGGCGCTGGCCAGCGGCGGCAGCCGCTCACCCGAGAACCCGCCGACCACCAGGACGCCGCCGCCGGCGAGGGCAGTCGCGGTGTGCCCGGCCCGCGGCACGGCGAGCGGCGGGCCGGGCGCGAACCGCCCGGTCGCGGGGTCGTACAGCTCACTGTCCGCACCGGCGGTGCCGTCGCAGTGGTCCACGACGCAGCCACCGACGACCAGCACGCGACCGTCGCGGAGGGGGGTCGCGGTGTGCGACGCGCGGGCGACGGCCATCGACAGGCCGGGCGGTGCCGGTGGTGGTGGCTCACCGGCGGAGCAGCCGGCGGAGAGCACGCCGGCCGTCAGGATCAGACACATCGCGAGTGGGCGGCGCATGGTTGCGGGCCTGCCGATCATCTCGGCGGGCCTTCGGCCTGACTGACAGGTCCATTCTTGAATTGCTCCTCGACGAACAGGACCCATTCCCTCTCGTCCTTTGATAGCCCGGAAGGATTGCGTAACGCTGCCTGAGCCGTTCCCTGGCCTCGATTGGCGTGGGAAAATAGAACTCCTCTTCGGTGGGCCCTCGCTGCGATCACTTTCCGCGATATATCGGATAGTTTCTCGATGGCGGAATCGGTGAACAGCAGCACGACTGGCATGGCGAGGTCGTTGTCGTCCTCCGCCGCCAGGCTGCGTGCCTTCCGATCCTTCCCCACGAGGTTCCTCATGAGTTTCCACGCCGCGTCCAGATGCGCCGGTAAGTTGGGATAAATTGTGAGGTTACTCTTTTCTGCGCGCGCGGCGTCTGCGGCCAGTAGTGCTCGGTCGAGCAAGCTGGGGTCGTTGGAACGCTTGAAGTCGAAGATGAACCCAGCCGCCTCGGTCAGGCGGGACTGGACCCTTTCCGCCGCACCCAACGCAAGGTCGAATTGTTGCTGCTTTTCTATATTTTCCTGATCTATCCTGTGCTGGCTACGCCACGACCAGTAAGTAAACCACACCGTCGCGGCAACGCCCGCAATGCTGATAAAGGCGCCCAGGAGCGCCGTGGCTAGATCGAACCTTTGTCCGCTGTCCATTGATTTCTCCTTTCAAGCGGTCGGTCCCCCTTTCGTATCCGGGCCCGGTCGCTTGAGCAGCCAGATCAGGACAAGGTGCGGTGAGTGCCCGCCCGACCGTCGGCGACGCCGTGGTGGTCATCTCCCGCACCACCCAGGACGCCACGTGGTCAACGTGCCCGATCTGCACTGGGTCGACCCGGCAAATCCCGCCTGACACTGCGTTCGCCGCCCGGCGGTACCTGCCGGGTACGCAGCCACCACCACGTCAGGTTGAACACGGTGATCGTTCCGGTGACGGATGCGGCGATCACGGTGCTGGGGTCGGGCACCGCTGTCGCCCAGGACAGCCAGACACCCTGGTTCAGTACCGCCAGGGCCAGGAACAGTCCGGACACGCCGACGATGTGCGGGGCACGGAGGAACTGGAGGCTCTGTCCCGCGTTGGCGACAACGGCGGGGACGATCGCGGCCGACCCGAAGGCGGCCGGCCCGAGGAACTGGTCGACACCGATCAAGGCGCAAGCACCGCCGATGCTAGGCAGCATCACCAGGAGCAGGTGGCGTTCGCGCTTGCGGGCGAGCAGATGCAGGATCGGCAGGGTGGCGCACAAACTCAGGGCACTGGTCAGAACCTGTGGCGCTTGTCCGATCCGCAGGCCATGAGCGGTCCAGATTAGGTTGATCACCAGCATGGCCTGCCACGCCGTCATTGACAGGCCGTCGACTCGGCCGGTTCGCAGCAGCCGGACCGCTTGGGGCAGGCCCAGGATGGTTCCGGTGACGGTGCCGGTCCAGCCCAGCAACTCCACTGCGGTCACAGGGTGAATTCGCTGTGTCCGGCGGGTGCGGACACTTCGTTGCCGGTCGGGGCGATGAAGTGCACCGGGACGGGGCTGTCCACGCGGACCTTGCCGTCGTCGACCTCGACCCGTACGAGTCCGTGCGGGGTCGGGACGGCCCCGGAGAGGCGTTGGAGGGCGCCGGGGCGGGGAGCGATCCGGACCGTGGTGTATCCGGGGGTGCCGGGGGTGACGCCGAGGACGTACCAGATCAGGTCTTTGGTGGGTGTGGAACTCCAGGCGTGCACCGGTGTGCCCCAGCCCCAGCATTCGCCGAAGGTGTCGAAGCCGTCGTGCAGGAACTGGCTCCATCGCCGCAGGAGATCGGGGAGGCGGTGGGCCTTTCCGGCGGCGGCGACCGCGTCGTGCACGACGTAGCTGAAGAACGGTTCGGCGAGCACGATCTCCCGGTCGGGGTCCCAGCCGATGCGGTAGATGCCTTGGGAATGCTCGACGATTTTGGTCATGTCGTAGCCGCCGTCCGCGCCGCCGATCCAGGACCGGACGACCAGGCGGGACGGGTCGGTGATCACGTCGATGATCCCGGCGTGCCGGTCGGCCGGGGCGAGCCCGGACACGATCGCCACGGCGCCGGCGGCCTGGGACAGGGCGGGCATCCGCTTGCCGTCGAGGATGTGGTCGACGTAGCTGCCGCGGTCGGGGTCCCAGAAGTCGGCGTAGCCGGTGCGGGCCTGTTCCCACCGTTCGCGGGCCCAGCCGGCCGATGCGGTGTTGCCCAGCCAGCCGGCCATCTCGGCGTACTCGGCCAGCCCGCGTGCCCACAGGCCGGTGATCAGCGAGGAGCGGCCGTTGGAGAACACGCTCGACCAGTCGATCAGGTTCCATTCCGGCACGTCGGTGAGTGTGCCGTTTTCGTCGATGTAGGGCTCGTACCAGCGCAGCACCCGCTCGACTATCGGTAGCAACGCGAGGGTCGCGGCTTTGTCGCCGTCGTGGCGGTACTGGTTCCAGACTGCGTGGATCCAGTGCAGCGCCCAGTCCGGGATGGTGTAGCCGCCACGGTACTCGATCTCGCCGGCCACGCTCATCGGGAGCATGCCGTCCGGGCGTGGGGAGGCGCCAAGGGTGACGTAGTTGCGGGCGAGCCGCCAGTCCTCGTTGGTGGTCAGGTGCACCATCTGGTGCACGACCCCGTCGCCGACCCAGGCCCGCTGTTCCCGGGTCGGGCAGTCGGTGAAGGAGTCGAACGAGTTCAGCTCGGTGGTGCGGATTCCGGCCCGGTAGAGCCGGTCCAGCTCGGGGTCGCTGGACTCGAACGTCGCGCCGCCGGTGAACGGGTAGTGGTGTTCGCGGACGGCGACCTGGCGGACGGTGACCGTGCCGGAGCCCGCGGGGATCAGCAGGAAGAGCTGCCGCAGGCCGTTGAGGTCGATGGCCTGGTAGTGGTCGGCCGAACCGCGGGTGATGTAGCTGGCGCTGCTGCGGGGTGCGGAGTCGACCGGGCCGGTGACCGCGTCGTAGTGCGCGGATTCCTGGTAGAACAGGTCGAGCCGGACGCCGGGCGGGGCGTCGACCTCGAGCTCGACGTGACCCGCGACGATCCGGCCGAAGTCGACCGTGACCAGCGTTGTCTCGTCCGTCCCGCGGTCGACGGTCAGGGGCAGCTGAGCTGTCCGGGCTGGTCCGGCTTCGCGGAGCTGGCGGACCAGCCGTTCCGCCGGGTGGTCGGGCAGGTCCGCGACGACCGGTGCCTTCCGTACGGTCAGTGCCGGCGCCGCGATGCGTGGTCCGCCGAGCGTTCCGATGCCGCGGGGCAGCATCGCGCCGTAGGGGTCGAGCGGTGGCCGGGATTCGCCGAGCGCCCCGTCGTGGCTGGCCTTGAGCACGGTCGCGGTGGGCCACGAGGAGTCGTCGAAGCCGGGCGCCGTCCAGTCCGGGTCGAGCTCGCGCGCGTCGAGCAGCTCGATCGGAACGCCGTCCAGCGCTGTGCCGGCGTCGAGGGTCCGCCATGCCCGCGACCGCAGTGTCCGCCACCGGTCGTCGGTGACCAGCCAGTGGTCGCCGAGGTCGGCTTCGAGAACGAGTTGCACGTCGCGGCCCATCAGCCCGCTGGATGCTGCCGGTTGCCAGAAGGAATTCGGGTGGCCGTAGTAGGTCACCAGAGCCGCCACGGCGTTGGGCCCGGGTTGCAGGTGCGCGGCGATGTCGTACTCGTCGTAGCGCAGCCGTCGCGGCTGTGACCGGATCGGCCCGCGCCCCACCTCGACATCGTTGACCCACAGCACGTACCGCGAGTCCGCGGACACCCGCAGCGGCACCCGCGGCGGCACCTCCGTCAGATCGACCACCCGGCGGAAATGCGCTCGCGAGAAGCCGGCCGGCGCCAGGTCCGAGCCGACACTCGCCGGGTCGATCGAGAACTGCGGGACGTCCGGCGCCACCCAGTGACCGCGCCACCGCACGCCCGGGAAATTCGTAGCCGACATGGCGAAGCCCCCTGTCTTTCGCTCCAGAACACCCGCCCGGCCGGGCCTGTGGAAGTCACCAGCGATGGGTGTACCACCAGTACCTCCCGGTGCCGGGCTGAGTCCGATGCCCGACCGTGTCCGGTCGCATCCCGCGCGGGTCGATAACCTTCGATCCGGGGGTGGGATGAGCCGGATTCAGGTGCGGTTGCTCGGGCCGGTGGATCTGGTCGTGGGCGGTGTGACCCGCCGGGTGTCCGGGCTGCGCCGCAAGGCGCTGCTGGCGGTGCTCGCGCTGGATGCCGGCAGCGTGGTGAGCACCGACCGGCTGATCGACATCGTCTGGGACGGCGCGCCGCCGCCGACCGCCCTGAACACGCTGCAACGGCACGTGTCGCGGCTGCGTGCCGACTTCGGCGCGCCGGGCGTGATCGCCGGGCAGTCCCACGGCTACGCCCTGGAGCTGCCCGACGACGCCACCGACCTCGCCGTGGCCGAGCGGCTTATCAGCGAGGGCCGGCGGGCGCCGGATCCCGCCGGCCGAGCGGCCCGGCTCCGCGGCGCCCTCGATCTGTGGCGGGGCCGGCCGCTCGCCGACGTCACCGGCCTTCGCCGGCTGGCCGAGCAGGCCGAGCATCTCGAACAGGTGGAGCTGGCGGCCCGGGAGGCGTTCGCCGACGCCCGGCTGGCCCTGGGCGAGCACGCGGCGCTGGTGCCGGAGCTGGAACGCCTGGCGGCCCGGCATCCGTACCGCGAGCAGATTCACGGCCAGCTCATCGTGGCTCTCTACCGCAGCGGACGGCAGGCCGACGCGCTCGGCGCCTACCGCCGGCTGCGGCTCAGCCTGGCGGACGACCTGGGCGTCGTGCCGAGCCCGGCGCTGCGGAAGCTGGAAGCGGCCGTCCTGCGCCAGGACGCCGTCCTCGACCTGCCGGCGGCGCCGGTCACGGTACGCGCGGCCGGTGCCGTCCCGGCACAGCTGCCGGTGGCGGTGCCGGGGTTCACCGGTCGCGGCCAGCCGATCAAGCAGCTCGACGCGCTTCTCGCCACCGACCGGGCGATGGTGGTCGCCGCGTTGTGCGGCTCGCCGGGGGTGGGCAAGTCGGCCCTCGCCGTGCACTGGGCGCACCAGGTGGCGGGGTCGTTCCCGGACGGGCAGCTGTACGTCAACCTCCGCGGCTTCGAGGCCGAGGGCAGCGCGGTGGAGCCGGCCGCCGCGGTCCGCGGTTTCCTGGACGCGTTCGCCGTGCCCGCGCAGCGGATTCCCGCCGACCTGGAGGCGCAGGCCGCGCTCTACCGCAGCGTGCTGGCCGGCAAACGGGTCCTCGTGCTGCTCGACAACGCCCGGGACGCCGCCCAGGTCCGGCCGTTGCTGCCGGCCGCGCCCGGCTGCCTGGTGCTGATCACCAGCCGCGATCAACTCACCCCGCTGGTCGCGACCGAAGGGGCGCGCCCGGTGCCGCTCGGCGTGCTCACCGTGGCGGAGGCCCGGGATCTGCTGACCGTCCGCCTCGGCGCGGAACTGGTCGGCGCCGAACCGGCGGCGGCCGGCGACATCATCGAGCGGTGCGCGCGCCTGCCGCTGGCCCTGGCCGTGGTGGCCGCGCGGGCCGCCGTCCGCCCGGACCTGCCGCTCGGGGTGGTCGCCGCGGAACTGCACGAGTTCGCGGACAGCCTGGAGCCGTTCGACGGCGGCGACCCGGCCACCGACGTGCGTACGGTCTTCTCCTGGTCCTACCGCACCTTGAGCGTCCCGGCGGCCCGGCTGTTCCGGCTGCTCGGCCTGCATCCGGGTCCGGACATCTCGCGGGCCGCGGTGGCGAGCCTCGGCGGCTGCACCGCTGCGGCCGCGCGCCCGTTGCTGGCGGAGCTGACCGGGGCGCATCTGCTGACCGAACACCGGCCCGGCCGCTACACGTTCCACGACCTGCTGCGCGCGTACGCGAGATCTTTGGTTGATGCGGTTGAGGGGCACGAGGGCCGGCGCCGGATGTTCGACCACTACCTGCACAGTGCCGACGGGGCCGCGCGGCAGGTGGACGGGCACCGGCAGTCGGTCGTGGCGGACACCGCCGGGCCCGGTGTCGTCCCGGAGCCGCCAGCCGACTACGAGCAGGCGCTCGACTGGTACACGGCGGAGCGGGCGGTGCTGCTGGCGGTGGCCGACGCGGCGGCCCGCACCGGATTCGACGGGCACAGCTGGCGGATCGCCTGGACGATGATGGACTTCCTGGACATCCACAGCTACTGGCACGACCTGATCGCGGTTCACACTGTCGCGCTCGGCGCCGCTCGCCGGCTGGGCGACAACGCCGGTCAGGCACACGCGCACTGGGGTCTCGCCCGCGCGTACGCGAAACTGGACCGGCCGGACGACGCGACCGAGAACTTCGGGCACACCCTGTGCCGGTTCGAACAGGCCGGGGACCGCACCGGGCAGGCGCAGACGCTGCTCAACCTCGGCTGGGTGCTGGACCGGCAGGGCCGCTACCCGGAGGCGCTGGCATACGCGCGCCGGGCGATGACGCTGTACGAGGCCACCGGCGACCTGGCCGGGCAGGCCGACGGGCACAACACGATCGGCTGGTACCTGACCCACCTCGGCGAGCATCAGCAGGCGCTCGACCACTGCCGCCGCGCCGTCGCCCTGCACGGGGAGACCGGCGACCGGCACGGCGAGGCGCAGGCCTGGGACAGTCTGGGGCGGGTGCACGCCAACCTCGGCGAGCCGGGCCGGGCGGTCGACTGCTACCTGCGGTCCCTCGACCTGATCCGCGGCCTGCGCATCCGGTACGCCGAGACGATCGTGCTGTCCCACCTGGCCGACGCCCGGCAGGCGGCCGGCGACCGGGCCGGTTCCCGGGCGGCCTGGCGGCGCGCGCCGGCCGTCGCGGCCTCACGGATCGTCCGGCTGGATCAGAACGGCCTGGGCCGGTACCTGGACGCCCACGAGTTCGCGGGCAAGGACTTCAACGTGGTCACCCGCACCCGCCAGAGCGACAACACCCAGCGGTGGGTGCTGACCGACTGGGGCAACAACGAGTACACCCTGCAGCAGGTGAGCAGCGGCCGCTACCTGGACGCCCACGAGATCCCGGAACTGGACTACCGGGTGGTGACCCGCCCCGAGCAGAACAACACCACCCAGCGCTGGCGACTGTGGCAGCACACCAGCGGCTACTACTGGCTGGAGTCGGTCAGCAGCCCCGCCCGCTACGTGGACGCCTACGACTACAGCGGGGCGGACTACCAGGTGGTGACCCGGCCGTTCAACAACATGAGCCACCAGCTCTGGCGGATCACCGCCGGCTGACCCTCACCCGGGACCGGCGCCGCCGACCGGCGGCGCCGGCCGCGGCCCGATCCACCGGTACATCAGCCCCGCCGCCACCAGCCCCGCTCCGGCCACCGCCAGCGCCGCGGCGGTCAGCGACGCCACCGCGGTGACCGCCCCGATCAGCACCGGCCCGCCGCCCATTCCCACGTGGTTGCAGATCTGCCAGGCACCCAGGAACTCGGCCCGCCCGGCCGCCGGCGACACGTCCGCGCCGATCGTCATCACCAGGCCGGCGCTGAGCCCGTTGCCCAGGCCCATCAGCAGCGCCACCACGGTGAGGCCGATGGCGCCGTTCGCCAGCGGCAGCAGCGCGTGCGCCAGGCCCAGCAGCGACATCGCCGGCACCGCGGCCCACCGGCGGCCGTGCCGGTCCATCAGCCGGCCGGCCGGATAGAACAGCAGCATGTCGATGGCGCCCGAGACGCCGTAGATCAGCCCGATGGTCGCCGGGTCGAGGCCGAGACCAACTCCCCACAGCGGCAGGATCGTCTGCCGCGACGAGCGCAGCGCCCCGATCAGCAGCGCGCCGATGCCGAGCGTGCGCAGCGTGCGCGCGTTGTCCCGGAGCACCTGGCGCAGCCGGGGACGGTCGGCCGCGGCCACCGGCGGGCTGTCGTGCGGGACCGTGGGCAGCAGCAAGACCAGCAGGCCGGCCAGGCTCACCCCGATCAGGGCGACCAGGTACGCCCCGCGCAGCCCCCAGCCGGCCACCGCGGCCGCACCCAGGAACGGGCCGAGGAACGTACCGATCCGGCCCACCCCGCCGAGCGTCGACATCGCCCGGGCGCGCAGGTCCGGGCGTACCGCCTCGGTGAGGTAGGTGTGCCGGGCCACGCCCCACGCCGACCACGTCATGCCGAGCAGCAGCACCGCGGCGCCGAGCAGCAGCACGTGCCCGGCCAGCAGGCAGGCCCCGATCGCGGGCACCGCCAGCGCGGTGGACAGCAGCATGGCGCGGCGCTCACCGGCCCGCGCGATCAGCATGCCGGCCGGCAGCGACCCGGTGATCTGCCCGATCCCCTGCATGCCGGCCACCAGCGCGGCCACGGCCGGCGAGGCGCCCAGCTCGACGGCGGTCAGCACGATCACCGGCGCGACCGCACCCAGCCCGGTCGAGTAGACCGCGGACGGCAGGTAGATGGTCGGCCCGAGCTGGCGCAGGGTCAGCCCGTCGGCGGTCGCGGTCACCTGGCAACCCTATCGATCTACTTCCTCCGTTCGGACGGTAGCGCCGCCGTCACCCATCGACGCGCGCCTCCGCTCCGAAGACCGGGTGCCGACCGATGTCGAGGAGGACCAGATGACGAAGGGCACGATCCTGCGGATCGCGCTGGCCACGGTCGCGGTGGCTGCGTTCGGGGCAACAGCATTCATTGCCGTACGCCCGGACAAGCTCCCGTGGCGCTCGACCACCCCGGAACCGGTGGCCGCCGTGAACCCCTCGGGCGGCGACGGCTACGGCGAACGGGGCGACCTGTTCGTCGTCACTGAGGACAACCGGCTGATGCGCCTGGGCGAGCGCGGCCTGGACGTGCCCGTCACCGGCCTGTCCGGCGGCGAGCGCATCGTCGGCATCGACACCCGCCCCGCTAACGGCCAGCTGTACGCGGTGGGCAGCAGCAGCCGCCTGTACGCCCTCGATCCGGCCACCGGCGCGGCCGGCGCGATCGGCCCGGTCTTCGCCACGGCGCTGTCCGGCACCCGCTTCGGCGTCGACTTCAACCCCGCCGCCGACAAGCTGCGCATCGTCAGCGACACCGGCCAGAACCTGCGGATCGACCCGACCACGGGCGCCGTGGCCGGCGTCGACCAGGCGCTGAGCAGCCCCGGCATCACCGCGGCCGGCTACGCGGGCAACGCCACCCTGTACGACCTGGACAGCACCGCCGACCGCCTGGTGGTGCAGGATCCGCCCAACTCCGGCCGCCTGACCCCGGTGGGCCCGCTGGGCATGGACGTCACCGGCATGGACGGCTTCGACATCATGGGCAACGCCGCGGTGGCCGCCGTCCGGGTGAAGGGCGCCCCCGAAAGCCGCCTGGTCCGGATCAACCTGCGCACCGGCAAGGCCACCATGCGGGGCACGCTGCCCGTCGGCGTCACCGGCATCGCCGCCTCCGCCGGCCAACCCAGGACCGTGTACGCCGTGACCGCCCGCAACGACTTCGTGGTCTTCGACCGGGCCACGTTGCGCATCCGCAGCCAGAACCCGATCACCGGCCTGTCCCCGGGCGAGCAGGTGACCGGGCTGGACGTCCGCCCCGCCAACGGCGTCCCCTACCTGCTGACCAGCGCCAACCAGATCTACACCCTAGATCCGCGTACTAGTACGGTGACGCGGATCGGCTTGCCGTTCAGCGCCGCGGCGTACGGCAGAGGCATTGGTTTTGACGTGAATCCGGCAGCCGACCGCCTGCGAGTCCTCACCGCGAACGGCGACAACCTGCGCCTGGTCCCGGAAACCGCAGCCGTGGCCGGCACCGACAAGCCGCTGCGCTACGCCCCCGGCGACCCGAACGCCCAGGCGGCTCCGCGGGTGGTACACGCCGCCTACGCGAACAACCGGGCCGGCACCACGACGACCACCCTGTACGACCTGGACATCACCGCGGACGCCCTGCTGGTGCAGAGCCCGCCCAACGACGGCGCCCTGCGAACCACCGGCCCGCTCAACCTGAACGCGACGACGGCCGGCGGCTTCGACATAGCCCCCGACGGCGTGGCGATAGCGGCCCTGTCCCGGGGCCAGGGCACCCGCCTCTACACCATCGACCTGACCACCGGCCGGGCGGACTCGCTGGGCAGGCTGGGCCGGGGGAGCACCTTGACCGCCCTGACCGCGGCCCCCCGAGGCGTCTGACCGCGTCACCGCGGCGGCCTCGTCACCGCGGCGGCCTCGTCACGGCGGCGGCCTCGTCACGGCGGCGGCCTCGTCACGGCGGCGGCCGCGCTGCCGTCGCCGGGCCTGTCCCGTCCCGGCGGCGCGGCGCTCGCTCAGGCTGGCTCGACGCGAAGTCTGGCTGGCGTTCTCTCGCGATGTTGTCGATCTGCCGTTCGCGGGCGACAGTTCGCGGGCGACAGTTCGCGGGCGACAGTTCGCGGGCGACAGCAGATCAATAGGATCTGGTCCAGCAGACCCGCTGACCGCCCGCTTAGGCATTACATATCGGATATGTTCTTGCGCGGAGCACCCCGGTCTCCCTGCTCCGCCGGTCCGACCGGACCTTGGCTATCCACCACCGCTTTGGCCACCTCTGCAGCCCTGTCGGCGAGTGATGCGGCGGCCCACCCGGAAGATGTCCGATAAATACTCGTTTAACGGACGTCGAGGAACCGCCAGGTTCAGATATTGGCGATCTACGCTCATCCCCCGGAACAGCAGATCGACAACATCGCGTCGCGGACAAGCGTCAGCGCGGGGACGTTTGCGGGCAAAGGCCCGGGCGCGCGCTGCACTGCCGGCCGGGTCGCCCAGCACCCGGCGGCACCCGGCGGCACCCGGCGGCACCCGGCGGCACCCGGCGGGACGGTCGGCGTGCACGACCGCTCGCCGCACCGGCCCCTCCCCGACTGCGGTCCGGGCGGGTCGCCTGGTTGCCGGCGCGAGGGTTTGTGGATCAGTCCTGGAGGGTGATGGGGTTGATCAGGTCGGCGGTGATGGTCAGCAGGGTGAAGGCGGCGCCCACCAGGATCAGCACATACGTGACCGGCACCAGCTTGTAGTAGTCGACGCGGCCGGGGTCGGGGCGGTGGCGCCTGGTGGCCAGCCAGGAGCGCGCTCGCTCGAACCACCAGATTGACATGTGGCCGCCGTCCAGTGGCAGCAACGGCAGCAGGTTGAAGAAGGCCATGAAGACGTTCAGGCCTATGAAGATCATCAGGACGGTGGACCACAGGCCCAGTGACGCCGCCTCGCCGCCGATCAGGCTTACGCCTACGACGCTGATCGGGGTTTCCGGGTCTCGGGCGTCGCCGGTGATGGAGTTCCACAGGGCCGGCACCTTGCCGGGGATGCGCTGGAACGCGGCCACCGTCTGGCCGCCCAGCCACGCCGCGTAGTCGGCCGTCGCGGGGATCGCGCCCACCGGGCCGAAGGTCACCTCGGCGGGGGCCGTGATGCGCAGGTCGACGCCCAGGGCGGCCACCGTCGCGACCGGTCCGCCCGGATTGTCCAGCGGGGCACGCTGCACGGCCCGCAGGTCGACCGTCACCGTGCCGGGGTGGCCGTCGCGGGAGTATGCCACCTGCGCCGGACCGGGCCGCGCCTGCCGGACCGCGGCCACCATCTCCGCATAGTTCGCCACCGGGACGCCGCCGACGGCCGTCAGCACGTCGCCGTCGCGCAGGCCGGCCGCCATCGCCGGCGACACCGGGTCGGCGGCGGTGCAGGCCCGGGCCGCATCCGGCGTCACGCACGAGGCCACGCGTACCGCCGCGGGCTGCGCGCCTATCTCGGCGCTGGTCTGCGGGTAGTTCAGGTTGGGCACGCCCACGTACGCCGCCGCGAACCACAGGCCCACCAGCGCCAGCCCCAGCTGGGTGAACGCCCCGGAGGCCATCACCACGGTGCGTTGCCAGAGCGGGAAGCGCCACATCGCCCGGTGTTCGTCCGCGGGCGCCACCGGATCGTCCGGGACCATCCCCACGATTTTGCAGAAACCGCCGAACGGCAGCCATTTCAGGCCGTACTCGGTCTCGCCCCGGCGGAACGAGAACGCGGTGGGGCCGTAGCCGACGAAGTAGCGGCTCACCTTCATGCCGAAGCGTTTCGCGGTGAGCATGTGACCCAGCTCGTGCAGGCACACCGAAACCAGGATGGCCAGCGCGAACGCAGCCGTGAACAGCACCCTCGACATGGCGTGAAAGCTACCGTGCGAAGGCAACCGATCGCCGGTACCGCCGCGTCCGAGAGACCATGCGACGAATTCTGCTTCTCGCGGCGGCGACCGGCCTGCTCGCGGCGTGCGGCGGCCCGGACGCCGCCACCCCACTGGTCTATGTGTCGACGCCCGCCGCTGACTGCGGCACCTTCAAGCTGGGGCAGGGCGAGCACCTGCCGGTCACGGCCGGGGAGTGTTTCGTGGATGCCGTACGCGGCGGAAAGCTCGCCCGCCTGGCGGTGACCAGACCGACGACCGAGGGCGATCCGATCCCGTACACCTACACGTCCCGCCTCGACGGCAGCGTCGAGGTGATCACCGACCGCCGGCAGGACGCCTTCGGCACCAGGACCGTCACCCGCGATGTCTGCACCGGCGTGACATTCGGCGAACACCTGGAGTTCGCGAGCTGCACGCCCCAGAAAGAGTGACGACGAGGCGGCGCTGGGGTGCGGCTGGGCCCGCTTTCCCGCAGCGCCGCCAAGGCGCCCGCCGGCGGCCGAGGGGGATGAGGCGGTCAGGCCGCCGCCACGTGAGGAGGCGGCCCACGCCGGCGCTCCGGAACCGGAGGCTGGCGTGGGCCGCGCGAGGGTGTTCAACCTCGGTCCACGATGCACGGCGCGTATGGCGGAGCGTGCGCGTTCATATGACGGTTCCATGTCACCCCGCCTCGATCGTCACGGAACTGTCGTATCGCCGGGGTGGGGGCGCCACATGGCTGCGCCAGCCTGGAACAGTCGCGAGGGCTACGGAAGCGGAGGATGGTCATGCCTGGAGGTGCGGTCCCGGAGACGGTGGTCGTGATCACCGGCCCGTTCGAGGGCGCCAGCGTCGAGCGCTGGGGCAACCTGATCGCGGAGGCCGTCGCCATCGGCCCGGAGCGGCTGATAATCGACCTGGCCGGCAGCCCGACCATGGACGCCGGCGCGATCGTCGTGCTGCTCGGCGCGCACCGCACCATGATGCGGATCGGCGGCCACCTGACCCTGCGCAATCCGAACGGCCGGGTGCGCCGGGTGCTGAAGCTGGCCCGGGTCGACCAGGTCTTCGACATCGCCGTGGGGCAGCCGGCCAGCGCCTAGCAGGTCAGGGCTCGATCAGGTTGGAGTAGTCGGCCACCGTCAGCGGACCCGTGTAGAGCGAACCGTCGCCCCGCGGCACGCCCAGCGGTCGCCCCTCGCTGACGAACGACACCGTCCCCACCTCGGCGCCCTGGCTGGTCAGCGTGCAGACGATCTGGCCGTACGCGAGCATCTCGTCGTTCCTCGTCCCGTCGGCCGACCGCTCGCCGACCACCACGGTCGCCCGCCGCTGCACCACGGTCATGCCCTCGATCCGCATCGTGCTCAGCGCCGTCGCGAGCCCGTCCTCCTGCTCCGAACGGGTGGGGCCGCGCAGCAGGTCGTCGAGCATCTGGAGCGGGGTGGGCGGCACCGACACCCGGCGGATCACCCGGACCAGGGCGCCGTCGCGCACCATGTAGAGCCGCTCGACCGCGGTGCCGAAGCCGTCCGGCGCCGGCCGGCTGGAGCCGGACGGCGGGCGCGGCCCGCCCAGGTCGCGGGGCTCCTCGTCGACCGGCACGCCGCAGCCACCGGCGAGCGCCACCGCCAGCAGGAGCGGAAGCAGGCGCCTCACGTCGCACATCCGGGCAGGTCGACCCGGAACCGGGCGCCGCCGCCCGGCCGGTCGTGCACGCTGGTCGTCCCGCCGTGTGCCGCCGCGTGCTGGGCGACCAGCGCGAGCCCCAGGCCGGTGCCGTCGCTGCCGCCGCGGGTGCCGGCCGCCCGGCCCCGGACGAAGCGGTCGAAGATCACCGGCTGGTCCTCGGGGCTGACGCCGGGGCCCTCGTCGTCGACCTCGATGCGGCCGTCCGCGCCGTCCAGCGTGAGCCGGACCGCGGTGGCGCCGCCGCCGTACGCGGCCGCGTTGTCCAGCAGGTTGCCGAGCAACTGGCCGATCCGCCGCCGGTCCACGCACCAGACGGTGTTCCCGGTGGTTTCCAGCGCCGCGGCCGGCACCCCGCGCTCGGCGCACATCGAGCGGGCCAGGTCGGCCACGTCGACCGGGGAGCGTTCGGCCGGCTGGTCGCTGCGGGCCAGCATGATCAGGTCGTCGACCAGGCGCTGGAACCGGTAAACCTCGTCGGCGACCAGGCCGGCCGCGGTGGCGGTGCGGTCGTCCAGCTGCTCGCGGCGACGTTCCAGCACGCTGGCGGCCGCGGCCAGGGTCTGCAGCGGGGACCGCAGCTCGTGGCTCACGTCGGCGGCGAACCGCCGGTCGCGTTCCAGCCGGGCCGAGAGCTGGTCGACCATGTCGTTGAACGAGGTGGTCAGCCGGGCCAGGTCGGGCTCCTGGGCCGGGTCGAGCCGGGCGTCCGAGGCGCCGCTGGCGATGTCCTGCGCGGCCTGCGCCACCCGCACCAGCGGCCGCATCACGTACCGGGTCGCGTACGCACCCAGCGCGGCACCCGCCAGCGCCGTGCAGATCGCCACCCCGGTGAGCACCGCGGTCAGCACCCGGAGCGTGTTGTCCAGCTCGGTCAGCGAGTCGACCTCGTAGTAGACGGTGTCGGCGGCGATCGGCAGGGCAACAACCAGAGTCGGTACGCCGTCGGCCACCACCCGCTGCACCGCCGGGATCCCGGCGTTCGCCCGGGCCTGCAACTCCGCCGGCACCGCGCTGGTGATGCCGGCGTCCGCGTTCCGGGAGTACCAGCGGCCGTCGATGTTCACCAGCGCGTGCCGGCTCTCGCCGGTGTCCAGCGAGCGCAGCACGGCCGCCACGTCCGGGCGGACCGCCGCGGTGATGCCGGCCCGCACCACGGTGGCGTCGTAGAGCGCCGCCTGTACGGCGGTCTCCTCCCGCTCGGCGAGCAGGGACTGACGGATGATCTGGTACGAGGCGAAGGCCATCGCGGCGGAGACGGCGAGCGCGCCGGCCGCGAACCCGGTCACCACCCGTGCGCGCAGGCCGGCCCGGATCATCGCTGAAACCGGATCATCGCTGCAGCTTATAACCGAGGCCGCGGACCGTGACCAGGTGCCGGGGCGACGTGGAGTCCGTCTCGATCTTGTGGCGGAGGCGGCCGACGTGCACGTCGACCAGGCGTTCGTCGCCGCCGTCGTAGCCCCACACCCGCTGCAGCAGCTGCTGCCGGGACAGCACCCGGCCGGGGTGGTCGGCCAGCTCGCAGAGCAGCTGGAACTCGGTGCGGGTGACCGCGACCGGCTCGCCGTGCAGGCGCACCTCGCCGGCGTCCGGCACGATCTCCAGGTCGCCGAAGCGCAGCACCGGGATGGCGTCCGGACCGGCCACCCGGGCCCGCCGGCGCAGGGCCCGCAGCCGGGCCGCCAGCTCCGGGATGGCGACCGGTTTGACCAGGTAGTCGTCGGCGCCGGCCTCGAGCGCCGCGACGATGTCGTGGATGCCCTCGCGGGCGCTGATCACCACGATCGGCACGTCGTCGGTGCGGCGCAGCTGCCGGATGCACTCGAAGCCGTCGATGCCCGGCAGCATCAGGTCGACCAGCACCGTCTCGGCCGGCTGGGCGCGCTGCTGGGCGATGCCCTCCTCCGCGGTGCCGGCGCCGGTGACCGTGTAGCCCTCGTCCTCGAGCGCGAGGACCAGCGAGAGCCGGATGCGGTCGTCGTCTTCGATCACCAGCACTGCGGACACGGTTCACATCATGACCGGCGGTAACCGGGTCGGCGAGCGGATGGGAGGGTTTCCGGGGGAGTGTCACGGAAATGTCATGTGCCGCCGGCCCCAGGGGATGGGCCGGCGGCACATGTGTCCAGGTCAGGCGACTGACATCGCCACGTCGTCGAACCAGACCGTTCCGGTGTTGCCACCGGACTTCAGGTGCACCTGGACGCTCGCGGTGCCGGCCGGTGCGGTGGCCGCCGCGGTCAGCCTGGTCCAGGCGGTGGTGCCGTTCGCCAGCGCCGCCGAGGAGGCGCCGCCGAGCCACTTGCCGTTCGCGTCGAACCAGCTCAGCGCGATCTGGGTGGCGCCGGTGGCGGCGTTCCCGCGGGCCCACACCTCGGCGGTCCAGCGCTGGCCGGCGACGACCGGCACGATCGGGGCGACGCAGTACGACGGCGACCCGGCCGCGGTCTTGCCGGTGTTGGTCAGGGCCACCGACCATTTACCGGTACGGGCGACCGCCTGCGTCTTGCTGGCCACGCCCAGTTCCGGCAGGTACGCGCGCCACGGCGTCTGCCCGGCCGCGTTCTCGAAGCCCAGGTCCAGCAGGTTCGCCGGATAGGCGGTGCCGGTCCAGGCGGCCTTGACCACGGCCGCGGCCGGTTTGGCCGAGCCGTCGAGCCGGAACAGGCCGAACCGGTACTGCGCGGGGACCTGCGCCACGCCGGAGTCCGGGATCGCGCCCGCGGCGAAGTCGGTAAGCGTCCACGGCGCCACCGAGTCGAGGCCGGCCCGGTCCGCGGCCTGGAACACCCGGGCCAGGTATGCGGCCTGCTCGCCCTCGGTGCTGGTGAGCGAGCTGACACCGGTCTCGCCGATCACCAGCGGCGCCGGCGCCACCGCGGCCTGTGCCTGCTGGATCGTGGCCAGGGCCTGCTCGGAGCTGCTGTAGAAGTGGAAGTCGTAGTAGTCCAGCGGGGTGCCGGCCAGCTGCGACTTGAGCCTGGCCAGCCCGGCCGCACCGGCCTGGCCGTTCACCGAGATGGTCAGCGGGATCGCCGGCGCGGCGCCGCGTACCGCTGGAATGATCTTGCGGGCCCAGGCGATGGCGGCCGCGTTGTTCGGGTCCATCTCGTTCTGCACGCCGATCGAGATGATCCGCCGGTCGTAGCGGTACGGCGCGACGATCGCGGTGGCCCAGGCGCTGCTCCCGGCGACGTCGGCGTAGGTGCCCCACCAGTCGAACAGCGTGATCTTCACGGTCAGGTTGTGCGCGGCGGCCAGCGACACGAACTGGGCCAGCTTGGTGGTGTACTCGGGCTTCGGCGCCGGATAACCGAAGACCGAGGGAAAGACGATGGCCCGTACGCTGTCCGCGCCGAGCGACCGCGCCTTGGCGAAGTCCGCGTCGATCTGGGTGGCGTCGAAGTTCGTCCACATGCGGGTCCAGCCGCTGGTCGCCGGGTAGTAGTTCATCTGCTTGGCGGTGGTGACCGCGGCGAGACGGCCGGCCAGCGTGGTCAGCGGGTCGGGAGCGGCCGTGGCCGGGGTGGCGACGGACGGCAGCAGGGCCAGCAGAACCGCGCTGACGATGATCCCGAGGGACGTGGTCGTACGCACTTTGGTGGTTAGCCCTTCATCCATGCCGACCGGGGGAGGCGGTAACACTTGTCGGCTCGGGGCGGGGCGGGAAAAGAAGGTCCGATTGCGGTTATGGGTGCAGGTCTGGGGCGCTTCGGTTGAGCGGCCACCCGGCCCCTCATATCGAGGGCTCATGGCCCTGCCGGGGCGGCCGTGCTGGCGTCGTCGCTGCACTACAGCGGCCGTGGCGGTTCCGGATCAGCGACGGTGCGATCGAGGTGCTTCAGGCGGCGGCCGGTCAGCGAGGTCCTGGCCTGACCCGGCCGGTGTCGTACGCCCACATCGCGATCTCCACCCGGTTGCGCGCGCCGAGCTTGGCCATCAGGCTCGCGACGTGGGTCTTCACCGTGCTGAGGCTGATGTGGAACGCCGCTCCGATCTCGGTGTTGGTGTGGCCGCGGGCCACCGCGAGCAGCACATCCTCCTCACGCTCGGTGAGCGGGTCGACCGGTTGCGCGGCGGTGGCCGGTTCGGCGTCGGCGAACGCCTGCAGCAACCGGGTGGTGACCGCCGGGGCGATCAGCGCGTCCCCGGCGGCCGCGGCGTGCACGGCCTGGGCGAGCAGGGCGGTGCCGGAGTCCTTGAGCAGGAAACCGCGGGCGCCCGCGCGTAACGCGGCGTACACGTACTCGTCCAGGTCGAAGGTGGTGATCACGACCACCGCGAGCGGGTCGGCGACGCCCGGCCCGGCCAGCCGGCGGGTGGCTTCGATGCCGTCCATCCGGGGCATCCGGATGTCGAACAGGCACACGTCCGGCCGCAGCCGCCGGGCCGTCTCGACCGCGGCGGCACCGTCCGCGGCCTCGCCGACCACCTCGACGCCAGGCAGCGTGTTCAGGATCAGCGTGAGGCCGGTGCGCACGATCTCCTGGTCGTCGGCCACGACCACCCGGGTCGTCACGTGGCCTGCCGGGGGAGCGCCGCCGTCACGGTCCACCCGCGCCCGGGCCCCGGGCCGGCCTCGCACGTGCCGCCCAGCAGGCCGGCCCGCTCGGCCATCCCGGCCAGCCCGAAGCCGCCCGGCCGCGGCGTGCCCGGGTCGCCGTCGTCGCTGACCCGCAACCGGACCGCGCCGGCGTCGGCGGCCACCCGTACCTCGATCCGGGTGGCGTGCCGGGCGTGCCGCCGGGCGTTGGTCACCGACTCCTGCGCGAGCCGGTAGATCGCCGCGCCCAGCGGTGGCGGGATGTCGTCGAGGTCGCCGGTCAGTTCCACCTCGACCACCGGCCCGGCGGCCTCCTGCGCCAGCCGCCGGATGTCCGGGATGCCGGGGCTGGGCGCCAACTCGGCCGGCTCGCTCTCGCGCAGCGTGCGCACCATCGAGCGCATCTCGGCGAGCGCCCGGGTCGCCTCGGACTCGATCACGTGCAGCGCGTCCACCGCGCCCTCCGGCCGGGTCTGCGCCACCGCGATGCCGGCCTGAGCCCGGATCGCCATCGCCGACACATGGTGCGCCACGGTGTCGTGCAGATCGCGGGCCAGCCGCTCGCGCTCCAGCAGGCGGACCCGTTCCAGCTCGCGGGACCGCAGGGTGACCCGGTAGCGCACGGCGGTGGCCAGCGCGAACACCGCGAACATCACCACGAATCCGGCCACCGCGTCGGCCACCGGAGTGAGCCCGAACCCGGCCGACAGGCCGATCTTGACGAGGATGACCGCGGCGCCGAGGATCCGGTCGCGGCCGGAGCCCCAGCGGAACAGCGCCCATGGCAGGAACAGCACGACCGCGCCGGACACCAGGTCGATCTCGTGGCCCAGCGCGAAGGCGGCTGCCCCGGCGCCGGCGAACGCGACGGCGACCATCGGCAGCGGCCGGGTGCGGCGCCACAGCAGCGCCGGCAGCAGCGCGAGCGTCACCAGCGTGGCGGCCACCGGGGACTGCAGGTCGGTGCGCAGCAGCCCCTCGGCCAGCACGGCCACCGCGGCGGCCGCCACCAGCACGCAGTCCCGCCGGTTGCGGCGCGGCACGTCCGGGGGCCGGGGCTCGGCCCAGACCGAGCGGAGAAGCTCGCGCACGCCCCGATCGTACGCATCGGCGCCGGTCACCGGATTGGCCGAAAGTACGGCCGCCGTCCCGTACCGGAGAACGGGAAAGCTCCGGCCCGCGTGCCGATGAATCAGGGCCGCTCGCTCGCGACGATGGCGGCATGTCGAAAAACTGGCTCATCCCGGCCGGCCTGGTCGGCCTCAGCCTCATCCCGGTGGTGGCCGGCAGCCTGCGCCTGGCCGAGTTCGCCGGCGGCGCCGCGGTGCTGCCGGACGGCGACCGGATCGGCACCCAGGCGTTGCCGATCGTGGTGCACATCGTCAGCGTCACCGTGTTCAGCCTGCTCGGCGCGTTCCAGTTCGCACCCGGCTTCCGCCGGCGCAACCGTGGCTGGCACCGGATCGCCGGCCGGACCCTGGTGCCGTCCGGCGTGGTCGCCGCGCTCAGCGGCCTGTGGTTGACCTTCGCGCTGCCGCCCGGCGCGTTCGACAGTCAGATCCTGACCGGCGTCCGGGTCGCGGTCGCGACCTTCATGACGGGCTCGCTGCTCATGGGCTTCGTCGCGGTCCGGCGCCGCGACTTTCCCGCGCATCGGGCGTGGATGATCCGGGGGTACGCGATCGGCGTGGCCGCCGGTACGCAGGCGTTCACCAGCGCGGCCTGGCTGGTCGCGATCGGTCCGGTCACGACGACCGGCCGGACCGTCACCATGACGGGCGCCTGGCTGCTCAACGCCGCGGTCGCCGAGTGGGTCATCCGACGCGGGCGGCCGGGCGGCGCAGTTCGTCGTCGTGCGCGGCCATCGCCTCCTGCCGTCCCGGTTCCTCGCGCAGTGCCGCACAGTTGAGCCACTCGTCGCTGATCCCGAACGCGTCGACCAGCGTGGGCAGCTGCGGCCGCAACTGCCGGAGCAGTTCGTTGACCATCCCGGTGACCGCCTTGGACCGGGCCGGGGTGAGCCGCTGGTGCTCGAGGAACCAGCCCCGGTGCGCCTCGATGGTGGACAGCGCGTACAGGTCACAGACCTTGGACAGCAGCGCCTTGACCTCGGGATCGCCGGCCCGGTCGACGCCGGCCACGAACGCCTCCAGCACCACCCGGTCGACGTGCGCCGAGGCGGTGGCGAGCACGTGGTCCTGCACGTCGTTGAAGATGTCGAACGGCCGGTCCTTCTGGCGCGCGGCGCCGTTGCGCAGCCGCCGGATCGCGCCGTCCAGCAGGTGGCGTTCCCGGTCCTCGAACAAGGCCAGGTGCCAGCCGCGGTCAGTGAGCGCGACTTCCTCGTCGCGTCCCGGCACCGCGTCGACCAGGCGCTGGATCAGGCCCCGGGCCGCGGTGCGCTCCAGCACCATCTCGCGGACCTGCTCGGCCACGAAGGTGGCCCGGCCCCAGCCGTCCAGCGACCCGAACGCGTCGCGGTACCCGGTGAGCAGCCCCTTCGCCACCAGTTGCAGCAGGACGGTGTTGTCGCCCTCGAACGTGGTGAAGACGTCGGTGTCGGCCTTCAGGCCCGGCAGCCTGTTCTCGGCCAGGTAACCGGCCCCGCCCAGCGCCTCCCGGCAGGCCTGGATCGTGCGGGTGGCGTGCCAGGTCTGCGCCGCCTTGAGCCCGGCGGCCCGCGACTCCAGCTCGCGCTGCCGGTGCTCGTCGGCCGGCCCGGTCGAGGTCTGGATGTCGTGCAGGGCGCTGACCAGTTCCTCCTGGGCGAAGTGCAGGGCGTACGTGGTGGCCAGCGCGGTGCCCAGGATGCGCTGGTGGGCCAGGTAGTCGTTGAGGGCGATCTCGCGCGGCTCACCCGGCGCCGCGAACTGGCGGCGCACCTCGCCGTACCGGATCGCGATGGTCAGCGCGCTCTTGGTAGCCGCGGAGGCCGAACCGCCGACCACCACCCGGCCGCGCACCAGGGTGCCGAGCATGGTGAAGAAGCGCCGGACGTCGTTCTCGATCGGGCTCGAGTACGTGCCGTCCGGAGCGACCTGGCCGTAGCGGTCGAGCAGCATGTCGCGCGGCACCCGCACGTGGTCGAACGAGAGCCGTCCGTTGTCGACCCCGAGCAGTCCGGCCTTGGGCCCGTCGTCGCCGATCGTCACCCCGGGCAGCGGCCGCCCGCGCTCGTCGCGGATCGGCACCAGCCAGGCGTGCACCCCGTACCGCCGGCCGCCGGTGACCAGCTGCGCGAACACCACCGCCATCCGGCCGTCGCGGGCCGCGTTGCCGATGTAGTCCTTGCGGGCCGCCTCGTGCGGGGTGTGCAGGTCGAAGGTCTGTGTCTCCGGGTCGTACGTGCAGGTGGTGCGCAGCTGCTGCACATCGGAGCCGTGCCCGGTCTCGGTCATCGCGAAGCAGCCCATGAGCTCTGCCGAGATGATGTCCCGCAGGTACGCGTCGTGGTGCCGCTCGGTCCCCAGCGCCACCACGGCCCCGCCGAACAGCCCCCACTGCACGCCCGCCTTGACCATCAGCGACAGGTCGAGGTGGGCCAGCATCTCGGCCGCCACCACCGAGGCGCCCGGGTCGGAGCGACCGCCGTACCGGCTCGGGAATCCGGAGGCGATCCCCGGGTCGGTGGGCAGCTCCCGGAGCAGCCGGGACACCCGCTCGCGCGCCTGCGCCATGGTCTCGCCGGGCACCGCCACGAAGTGCGTCCCGCCGAGCTGTTCCCGCGCCGCCCGCCGGACCGCCGCCCACCGGCCGTCGAGCACTTCCTGCAGACCGATCATGGGTACAGACTGTACCCGCGATTAGAGTGATCCCATGCGCGAGCCGGCGGTGAGACGGGACACGATCGCCGCACGCCGCGTCGCGGGTACGGCCGGCGAACGCCGCCGGCGCATCGTCGAGGCGGCCGTGCGCGCGATCGAGGCGCACGGGGCCGGCGCGGGCCTGGCTGCCGTGGCCGATCAGGCCGGCCTGCCGCGCCCGCACGTCTACCGCCACTTCACCGGCAAGGACGATCTGGACCAGGCGGTGGCCCGGCACGCCGCGGCCCTGCTGAGCGACTGGATCCGCCCGACCCTGACCGCCCGCGGCACCGCCATCGAGATCATCCGGGGCATCATCGACCGGGTCCTGACCTGGGCGGTCGACCATCCCGACCTCTACCGCTTCCGGGCCCGGCACGGCTTGCCCACCGCGGTGGCCGAGTTCGCCGACGCCCTGGCGGCCTACCTGCGCGCCGCGGGCCACGAGGCGCGCCCCCCGGCGCACCTGGTGGCCGGCCTGATCGGCCTGGTGGACGGCGGCATCATCTGGTGGCTGGACCACCGCGAGGAGTCCGCCGTGGACGACCTGTCCGAGTGGCTGTCCACCCAGGTCTGGCGCGTCCTGGCCGACCTGCTGGAGCGCTTCGGCCGCCCCCTCGACCCGGACACCGAACTGGCCCCGGCCGGTTGACCTACTGTGTGCCTGCCGCCGGGGTCGCTACTGTCGGCCACAAGACGTGTCGATGGGGTGGATGATGCCGCTGCCGTTCGCCGGGCTTCCCGATCCCGCGGAGGCCGTCAGCCTGGATGACGTGGCCGCGCGGCTGCGCATGTTGAAGGTGTGGGCCGGGGACCCGTCGTACGACACGATCAAGGACCGGGTCAACGCGGCCTGGACCGCGGCCGGGCGGCCGGCCGGGGAGCTGACGCGCAAGTCCACGGTGGCGGACTGCTTCCGGAGCGGGCGGCGGCGGCTCAACACCGACCTCGTGGTGGCCGTGGTGCAGGCGTTGCATCCGGACGCCGGCTATGTGGCGCAGTGGCGGCAGGCCCTCCGGACGATCGGCGGCGAGATCGAGGCCGTCTCCCAGGTCCGGGTCCAGGACCGGCTGCCGCAGGATCTGGCCGGCTTCACCGGCCGCACCGGTGAGCTGGACCGGCTGCACCTGGCGCTGCGCGCGGCCCGGCAGGCCGGTGGGGCGGTGGTGATCTCGGCGATCGCCGGGATGGCCGGGGTCGGCAAGACCCAGCTCGCCGTCCACGCCGGGCATCTGCTGGTCCGGGAGGGATTGTTCGACCGGGTGCTGTTCGTCAATCTGCGGGGATTCCACGCCGACCCCGCGCAGCCGCCGGCCGACCCGGGGGCGGTACTCGACGGGTTCCTGCGCGTGCTCGGGGTGTCCGGCCATCAGATCCCGCACGACCTGGCCGCCCGCGCCGCCACCTACCGCGGCCGGCTGGCCGGGACCCGGGCGCTGGTGGTGCTGGACAACGCGGCCACGGCCGAGCAGGTCCGGCCGCTGCTGCCGGACACGCCGGGATGCCTGGCGCTGGTCACCAGCCGGCGCAGCCTCGCCGGCCTGCCGTCCGCGATCGGGCTCGACGTCGACGTGTTCAGCCCGGAGGAGGCCGTGACCTTCCTGCGCGGCACGGTCGGCGGATCGGAACCGGCGGCGCTCGCCCGCATCGCCGCGCGCTGCGGCTACCTGCCGCTGGCGTTGAGCCTGGTCGCCGGGCACATCCGCAACTTCGGTGACTGGACGTTGTCGGACCACGCCGACCGGCTCGACGAACGGCACCGGGACCGGCGCCTGGACTCCGGTGTCGCGCTGGCGCTCGGCCTGTCCTACCAGGACCTGCCGGCCGACCGGCAACGGATGCTGCGGCTGGTCGCGCTGCACCCGGGCCAGGACTTCGACGCGTACGCGGCGGGCGCCCTGACCGGCACCGACCCGGCCGTCGCGGCGGCCTGGCTCGAGCACCTCGCCGACGATCACCTGCTGCAGCCGGCCGCACCGGGGCGGTACACCTTCCACGACCTGGTGCGCGCCTATGCCGCCGGCCGGGCGGACGACCACGACCCGCCGGCCGCCCGCCGCGCCGCCCTGACCCGCCTGGTCGACTACTATCTCGCCACCGCCGGGCGGGCCATGAACACGCTGCACCCGGCCGAGGCTCACCAGCGGCCGCCGCTGTCACCGGAGGCCATCCCCGGTCCGGACCTGACCGATTCCCGGGCCGCCCTCGGATGGCTGGACACCGAGCGGCCCACCCTGGTCGCGGTCGTGGTAAACGCCGCCACCAACGGCTCCCCGCAGCAGGCCGTCCGGCTGGCCCGCACGCTGTCGCGATACCTCAAGGGCGGTTACCACGCCGACGCCCTGACCGTGCACGGCCATGCCCACCGGGCCGCCCGCGACCTCGGTGACCTGGCCGGCCAGGCGTACGCCCTCAATGATCTTGGGGTTGCCCACCGCCGGCTGGGGCTGCCCGGCCAGGCCTCCGACGACCTGCAGCAGGCCTTGGAGCTGTTCCGGCGCACCGGCGACACGATCGGGCAGGCCACCGCGCTGTTCGACCTCGGCACCGTGGTGCAGTGGCTGGGCCGCTATCCGGACGCCATCGACTACAAGCAGCAGGCCCTCGACCTGTACCGGCAGGCCGGCGACCGCAACGGCGAGGCCAACATGCTCAGCGGCATCGCCCTGGTCCTGGAACGTGCCGGCCGTTTCCCGGAGGCGATCGACTACTGCGAGCGGGCGCTGGCGCTGGACCGCGAGATCGGCAACCGGCACGGGGAGGCCCAGGCGCTGAACTGCCTGGGCGACGTCGAGACCCGGGCCGGCCGGCTCGACTCCGCGGCCGGCCACCTGCAGCAGGCGCTCGCGCTGTTCCGCCAGCTCGGCAACCGCAACCACGAGGCCGGCGCGCTGGACAGCCTCGGCATGCTGCACAACCGCCTGGGCCGCCCGGATGAGGCGATCGGCTACTTCGTGCCGGCGCTGACCATCTTCCGCGAGCTCGGCAACCGGGGCGGCGAGACCGGGGCGCTGAACGGCCTGGGTGAGGCCTCCGCCGCCGCGGGCAGGCACGCCGACGCGGTCACCTACCACGCCGAGGCCCTCGCGCTGGCCGTCGACATCGGACAGACCGACGAGCAGGCCTGCGCCGAGGCGGGTCTCGGCCGCGCCCATCGCATGCTCGGCAACCATGCTCTCGCCGACGAGCACTACCGGCAGGCCCTGACCCTGTACACCGCTCTCGGCCTGCCCGAAGCCGACGAGATCCGCGCCGATCTCGCGGTCCGGCCGCCAGGAGATCGGTAAATGGTTCAGGCGTTCTCGACGGCGGGCTCGTCATCGTCGAAGGTCCGGTCCGGGTCGCGGGTCAGGTTTTCGCCGGTCGCGGCGTCGAACACGTGCATCCGCACCGGGTCGAACCAGAGCTGGGCCTTGGTGCCGGAGCGGATCCGGCTCGTCACGTCCAGGGCCACGACGAGCTGGGTGCGCATCTGTTCGCTGTCCAGCTCCCGCTGGAGCTCGTCCAGGCGGTCGGTCACCTCGGCCGGCGCCTCGTACGGCACGTACGCGTAAAGCTGGTTGCCGAGCCACTCGGTGACGTCCACCTCGGCGGTGAACGACCGCCCGCCGGGGCGCTTGTCCGCGGCCACCAGCGAGATGTCCGCGAAGTACTCGGGCCGCAGGCCCACGATGACCAGGTCGCGCTCGCCGATCCGCTGGAAGCGCTCGCCGGTGATCGGCACCGCGCCGAACGGCGTCTCGATCTCGCCCTGCTGGACCCGGCCGGGCACGAAGTTCATCGGCGGCGAGCCGATGAAGCCGGCCACGAACAGGTTGACCGGCTCCTCGTACAGCTGGTGGGCGCTGCCGACCTGCTGCAGGACACCCTTGCGGAGCACCGCGATCCGGTCGCCGAGGGTCATCGCCTCGGTCTGGTCGTGCGTGACGTAGACCGTGGTGGTGCCGAGCCGCTGCTGCATCCGGGAGATCTCGGTCCGCATCTGCCCGCGCAGCTTGGCGTCGAGGTTGGACAGCGGCTCGTCGAAGAGGAACGCGTCGGCCTTGCGGACGATCGCCCGGCCCATCGCCACCCGCTGGCGCTGGCCGCCGGAGAGGTTGGCCGGCTTGCGGTCCAGGTGCTCGGTGAGCTGCAGCAGCTCGGCCGCCTCCATGACCTGCGCCTTGACCTCGGCGTCCGGGGTGTGCTTGAGCCGCAACGGGAAGGCGATGTTCTCGAAGACGGATAGGTGCGGGTAGAGCGCGTAGTTCTGGAACACCATGGCCAGGTTGCGGTCCCGGGGCGCCTTCTTGTTGACCCGCTCGCCGCCGATCAGCATGTCACCGGAGGTGATGTCCTCCAGGCCGACGATCATCCGCAGCAGGGTCGACTTCCCGCAGCCGGAGGGGCCGACGAGGATGACGAACTCGCCGTCGGCGATGTCCAGGCTGATGTCGTCCACCGCCTGATAGCCGTCGCTGTAGCGCTTGACGATGTTCCGCATGCTGATAGCGGCCATGAGGGCGTCCTCCCCAGATCAGCCTTTGACGGCACCGGCGGTGAGACCCGCCATGATCCGGCGCTGGAAGATCAGCACCAGGATCACCACGGGAATGGTCACGACCACCGAGGCGGCCATGATGTAGGTGATCGGCGACTCGAACTGCGACGCCCCGGTGAAGAACGAGAGGGCCGCCGGCACCGTCCGGGCCCGGTCGGTCGAGGTCAGCGAGATGGCGAGCAGGAACTCGTTCCAGCAGAAGAAGAACGTCAGGATCGCGGTGGTGAACACGCCCGGTGCGGCCAGCGGGACGATCACCTTGCGGAACGCCTGCCAGGCGGTGGCGCCGTCAACCTGCGCGGCCTGTTCCATCTCCCACGGGATCTGCCGGAAGAACGCCGACATCGTCCAGATCGACAGCGGCAGCGCGAACGTCAGGTACGGGATGATCAGCCCGATCCAGGTGTCGTAGATGCCCAGGTTGCGCCACATGTTGAAGAGCGGGCCGACGAGCGCCGCCTGCGGGAACATCGCGATGGCCAGGGCCATCGAGAGCAGGAACTTCTTGCCGGGGAAATCCATCCGGGCGATGGCGTACGCGGCGAACATGGCGATCACGACCGCGAGCGCCGTGGCGATCAGCGCGATGAAGACGGAGTTGCGCAGCGCGCTGGTGAACAGCGAGTCGGTGAAGACGGTCTTGTAGTTGTCCCACACCCAGATCTCCGGGAAGAAGGTGGGTACCTCGCTGCGGAACGTGTCCGGGTCCTTGAAGGAGAGCGACACCATCCACAGCAGCGGGAAGAGCGCCCAGACCATGATCAGGATGCCCCAAACCGTCCACCAGTTGCTGACCCGACGGTCCGACGCCATTACCGATCACCCCGAACTTGGGAGAGGTCCGTGCGGAAGCCCTTGACGAAGATGAAGGCGATGACCACGACGGTGAGGAACAGCAGGACCGAGACGGCCGAGCCGGCGCCCAGGTTGACCAGGGTGACGTTCTGCCGGTAGGCGAGGAACGAGAGAGTCTCGGTGTCGTTCGCGCCGCGGGTCATGATGAACGGGTTGTCGAAGATCCGCCACGCGTCCAGGGTGCGGAACAGCAGCGCCACCATGATGGCGGCCTTCATGTTCGGCAGCGTGACCCGCCAGAGTCGCTGCCAGGCCGTGGCGCCGTCCACCCGGGCGGCCTCCTGGAACTCCTCCGGCACCTGGACCAGGCCGGCCAGCAGCAGCAGCGAGATGAACGGCGTGGTCTTCCAGATCTCGGACAGCACGATGATGAACAGCGCCGACCAGCGTTGCCCGAAGAAGTTGAAGGTGCCCAGGTTGAGCCACTGGTTCACGAAGCCGGAGTCGAGCTGAAAAGCAAACTGCCAGATGTACGCCGAGACGACGGTGACGATGCCGTAGGGGATCAGGATGCCGGTGCGGACCAGCGACCGGCCGCGGATGATCCGGTACATCACGAAGGCGAACGCGAAGCCCAGCACCAGTTCCACCGCCACGCTGGACACGGTGATGATCAGCGTGGTGCTGAAGTCGCTCCACCACACCGGGTCGGTCAGCACCGTGGCGTAGTTGCCCAGCCCCACGAACTCGCGGCCGGCCGGGTCGGTCAGTCGGTAGTCGTACAGCGACAGCACCACCGCGTAGATCAGCGGATAGGCGGTCACGAACACCATGACCAGGAACGCCGGCGCGGACAGGGCCAGGCCCAGCCGCCGCTCGTGGCGGGCGCGGTCGGTGACTTCCTCGGGCTCGGGCGCCGGCGGGGCGACCCGGACGTCGGTCATTGTCATTCGGCTGCCCTCTCAGCTCACAGAAGCCGCTCACCGTGCAGGACGTCGGACATGAAGGTCGCGGACTCCTCGGGCGTCGCCGGCGAGGTCACGCCGGTGGCCGGGTGCCAGGTGATCTGCACCGAGGTCGAGACGTCGTTGTAGTAGGGCGTGATCGGCCGCGGTCCGGCCTCGTCGATCGACTCGCGGATCACCGACGCCATCGGGTACGCCTCGCGCACCTTCGCGTCGTCGTACGCCGCCCCGCGTGCCGCCGGGTTGCCCGAGTCGAGCATGTAGACGATGTTGTTGGGCAGCGAGGTCGCGCACCGGACCAGGTCGAGCGCCTGCTCGGGGTACTTCGTGTAGGCGCCGACGGTCAGGTTGATGCCGCCCAGCGGTGGCTTGCTCGGCGTGCCGGCGTCGACCCGGGGGAACCGCGCCCAGGCGATGTCGTCGAACACCTGCTGGGTGATGGCGCCGTCGGCCACCGACTCCTTGGCCGCGCTGTACACGTACGGCCAGTTGACCATGAAGCCGCCGGACTGGCCCTGGAAGGCCGAGCGCGCCTCCTCCTCGCCCGCGGTGGACATGGCCGGCGGTGCGGCCGGCGATCGCGCGAGGCCGCCGATGATGCGGGCCGCCTCGTTGCCGGCGGGCGAGTTGATCGCGGGCTTGGCGTTCTTCCCCGCCTCCACGTCGGTGATGATCTCGCCGCCCGCGGACACCACCAGCGCGTTGATCCAGACCATGTAGCCCTCGTAGCGGTTGGCCTGCACGCCGATCACCTTGCGCTGCGCCTCCGCCGCCTTGATCATTTCGTCCCAGGTGAAGGTGCCGGCGGCCGGGTCTACGCCGGCCGCCTGGGCGACGGACTTGCGGTACCACAGCAGCTGGGTGTTGGCCCAGAACGGCGCCGCGACGAGCTGGTCTTTCCAGTACGCGGTCTTCAGCGGCCCGTCCAGCACGCCCTGGGTCAGGGCCGTCGCGTCGGCGGCGTCGAACGGGCGCAGGAATCCGGCGTTGGCGAACTCCGCCACGAACGGCGGGTCGAGGCTCATCACGTCGATGGAGCTGTCCTGCGCCGCGAGCCGCCGGACCAGCTGCTCGCGCTGCTGGGACGCGTCGTTGGGCAGCACCTGGACGTCGACCTGATAGCTGCCGGCCGCGGCCGCCGCGCACTGCTGCGCCAGCCGCGCCTGGCCGCCGTTGTCGGGATTGATGTACCAGGTGATCGTCGGCGGCCCGGAGTCGTCACCGCAGGCCGACAGCAGCGCGGCGGACAGGGCGAGGACCGTTGCGGCGGCAGCCCGCCGGGGCCGGTAGGTGGTGACATCCATGCTGGTCGTACCTCCTCGGCCCGGTGGGAGCCTCGAGTCCAGCTTCAACGGCGTTGCCCGGCCCCGGCATCACCCCGCAGGCATGAATCCGGACGGTCCGCGAATCCTCCTCATATCCGAAAGTTTCGGATGTTGCAGCACACGTCTTTGCAGGTGGTCATGCATATCGATCCCTGCTGCACCGCTGGCCTTATCGGAAGACATTGACACTCTTCGAAGGGTGCCCTTAACCTTCCAGACAAGTTGCGGTCACTTTCCGGAAGTTTTGGTGGGAGGTCGGGCATGTCCGAGTACGTCTTGCTCGGGGCCGAGGTGGTTGCCGTCACCGTTCTGGTGATGGGGCTTTACTTCCCCCGGCACCGGCGCCGGGATCTGGTAGTGGCTTATTTCGCCGTCAACATCGGGGTGCTGGCGGTGGCCAGTGCGCTCGCTACCAGCAACACCGGCACCGGGCTCGGACTGGGGCTGGCGCTGTTCGGCGTTCTGTCGATCATCCGGTTGCGCTCGACCGAGCTGGACCAGCACGAGGTCGCGTACTTCTTCTCCGCTCTTGCCCTGGGTCTGCTCGGTGCACTGCAGACCGCCTCGATCTGGCGCAACCTCGGGCTGATGGCGCTGATCCTGGTGGTCATGACGATCGTGGACCACGGCCGGCTGCTGGGGCGGTTCCAGCAGCAGATCGTGGTGCTGGACGCGGCGGTCAGCGACCGGGCCGAACTCGTCGCGCGGCTGGAACAGCTGATGGGCGGGCGGGTGCACTCGGCGCGGCTGCTGCGGATCGACCTGATCAACGAGTCCACCGTGGTGGACGTGCGCTGGACCGAGACACCGCGGCGCCGCACCGCCGCGGTCCGGCAGCCCGAGTTCGCCATGCCGCGCTCATGACGTTCCCGATCCTGGCGCACCTGCCCGCCGTCGGACTTGCCGAACTCGAGGAACGGGCCGCACTGCAGAGCCGCGTCGACCGCAAGTACGTGCTGCCGGTCGAGGATGCCGGTGAGCTGCTGGCGACGTTGGCACCGACGAGCCGGGTGCTCGACATCGAGGGGTGCCGCCATTTCACGTACGAGTCCATCTATTTCGACACGCCCGAGCTGATCAGCTACCGGCGGACCGCACACCGGCACCGCCGCAGATTCAAGATCAGGACAAGGACGTACGTGGACTCGGGTCTTTGTGTTCTGGAGGTCAAGGTGCCCGGCCCGCGGGGGAGCACGGTCAAATACCGGGTGCCGTACGAGCACGGCGAGCGGGACAGCGTCGACGGCGGCACCGCGTTCGTCGACGAGATCCTCACCCGGCACGGGCTCGGTCGCCGTCCGCCGCTGCGGCCGACGCTGACCACGGCGTACCTGCGCTGCACTCTGCTCCTGCCACAGTCGGACAGCCGGGTCACCGTCGACACCGACCTGTCCTGGACGGCCCTTTCCTCGCCGGCCCTTTCCTCGCCGGCCCTTTCCTCGCCGGCCCCTTCCTCGCCGACCGGTGCCGCGCATCTGCGGATTCCCGGCACCGCCGTCGTCGAGACCAAGACCGGCTCGGCCGCCTCGGTGGCCGACCGCCTGCTGTGGAGCCGCGGGCACCGGCCGGTCGCCATTTCCAAGTACGCCACCGGACTCGCCGCGCTGCGCGGCGACTTGCCGGCCGCACCCTGGCGGCGGCTGCTCCGGCGGCACTTCACCGCGTAGAGGAGCTTGTTCATGGGTTTTAGAAGATGGGCCGGCGTTTTGCTCGCCGTGTGCCTGCTCGCCGCTCCAGCGCCGGCCGCGGCCGCCGAACCGGGCGACATCGTGTTCTCGGTGCCGAGCGGGACGTTCCAGGGCTCCGTCGCGGTGTCGCTGTCCACCGCGATCGCCGGCGCGCAGATCCGCTACACCACCAACGGCACCGCACCCACGGCCAGCTCGACGCTCTACTCCGGGGCGGCCCTGTCGCTCACCGCAACAACCCAGATCAGGGCGCAGGCGTACGTGAACGGCACGGCAACCGGTGTGGGCGGGACCGGTCTGTACGTGGCCCGGAACTTCGACGCGCAACACGACCTGCCGCTGCTGCTGCTCGACGACTACGGGAAGGGCAAACCCGGTCGCGAGTACGTGGACACGGCCGCCATGCTGTTCGACACGGCCGGCGGGCGTACCTCTCTCTCCTCGGCACCCACCGTGGCGACCAGGGCCGGGATCCACCTGCGCGGCCAGTCCTCGGCGATGTTCGAGAAGGCGCCCTACCGCCTGGAACTGCGCGACCACACCGACGACGACGCCGACCACGAGATGCTCGGCATGCCGGCCGACTCGGACTGGGTGCTGCGCGGCCCGTTCAGCGACAAGTCCCTGATCCGCGAGGCGCTCGTCTACGACCTGGGCCGCGAGATGGGCATGGTGGCGCCCCGGTACCGGTTCGTCGAGCTGTACCTGAACGTCGACAGCGGCCCGGTAGCCGCCAACGACTACCAGGGCGTCTACATGCTGGTCGAGACCATCAAGAACTCGAAGAACCGCCTCGACCTCAAGCAGCTGGAGGAGGAGGACACCACCCTCCCCAAGATCACCGGCGGGTACATCTTCAAGTTCGAATGGCTGGCCGCCGAAGAACCCACGTTGACGTGTACGGGCGCAGCCGCGACCTGCTGGAACTTCCTCGAGGTGGCCGACCCCGACCCGCTGAACGCGCAGCAGAAGGCCTGGCTGACCCAGTACCTCCAGCAGTTCCACGACCTCCTGCACACGCCGGGCTTCAACAACCCGACGACCGGCTACCGCAGCTGGATCAACGTCCGCTCCTGGGTGGACCTGATCATCCTGAACGAGCTGAGCCGCGAAATGGACTCCTACCTGCGCAGCACGTACTTCTACAAGGACCGCGAGGGCCCGATCACCGCGGGCCCGCTGTGGGATTACGACCTGACCTTCGGCACCGGCGGCTTCTTCGGCAACGACCAGACCTCCGGCTGGCAACACCAGCAGACCCGCAACCCGCAGGCCAACGACTGGTTCCAGATCCTGCTGACGGATCAGGCATTCCAGCAGGACCTGAAGGCCCGCTGGCAGGAGCTGCGCCGGGGCGTGCTGGCCACGACGTCCCTGAACGCCCGCATCGACGCCCTGTCGGCCCCGCTGACCGCCGCGGCCCAGCGCAACTTCCAGCGCTGGCCCAACCTGTCCACCCGCAATATCGGCCCGTTCGTGACGAACACGAGCCCGACGTGGGCCGGCCAGCTCCAGGTGATGCGAACCTGGATGACCAACCGGGCCACCTGGCTGGACTCAACGGCCGCCTGGGGTGGCACGGTGGCCACCCCTACCACTCCCACCAACCCTCCTCCCACCACCTCCCCGGCAGGTTGCACGGCCGCGTACTCGCAGACGGGCCAGTGGGCGGGCGGCTTCCAGGCCGAGGTCCGAGTGACGGCCGGCGCGTCCCGCATCAACGGCTGGGCGGTCTCCTTGACCTTCGCCAACGGCCAGCAGGTAACCCAGTCCTGGAACGCCGCGGTGTCCACGTCCGGCCCGACGGTGACCGCCCGCAGTGAGTCGTACAACGGCTCGCTGGCTCCGGGGGCGAGCGCAACGTTCGGCTTCGTGGGCACCCAGACCGGCACGAACGCAACGCCGACGGTGACCTGCACCGCGACGTGACGGGGGTCTGCGCCGCCGCCATCAGGTCCCGCGGTGGCGGCGGCGCTGTACTTTCCTGGGAGCGACCCCCAGACCCCACGGTGCGGTGGGTGCGCTGGGCGGTCCGCCCACGCTGCGTTCTCGGCGATCCGCCCGCCACCGCAACGAGCCACCGCGAGACCGGTCACGGCAGTCGGGCTGGTGGCGTCAGGCGGTTGTTTCCCTGCGGCGACCACGTCCGCGTAGGCGGTGGCAGCGGCGAGGTCGAAAGGCAGGACCTGCGCCTTGGACCCTGGGGGTGGCGATCGGTCCCATGGGCGAGCTGAGGGCGCGCCAACACCGCGGGTGCGTGCGGCGGAAAACGTGTCCCGCGCGCACGACGTGATTGCGGAGATTTCCCGTGCCGGTCGAGCTGGTGCGGGTGCCCGGGAAGTCGCCGATGGACGTCAGTCGGCTGATCTCGGCGGGGAGCTTCTCCATGGCGGTCATTCCACTCGGCCGAGAAGCATTCTCGACGTCGAGCGTCAGGAACGATGGGCTGGAGCTGCGTACGACGACATTCGGGCAAACCTGGACGCGGAGTTGATCGCTGCTTCTTTGCGTCGGGCGGATCGCCCCGACGGCTCGGCCGGTTTCTCCGTGGACGAGATCAACCGGGTCCGAAAACATATCTTCTTTGATGAGCATCCGCTTTCCGATTATGAAGGCGGGATTGTCCATCGGAGATACGATCCCAGCTCCGAGATGGCGGAGGCGTGGCTGCGGCTGCGGGGCGGGCGGCCCTTGCCGGAGGACATCGTCCTGGTGGAGCACGAGTTCGCCGAGGCTCGGGATGATGGTGACCGGTCGCAAGGTGGCGGAGACTCCGACCACGGTGCGCTACGAGTTCGGCTTCGACGAGGAATTCGATCGCGTACTGACCATCGACAAGGAGACCTGGGACGTCAAGCCGGAGGACGGGCGTGTCGATGCCGCCGTCGGTGCCATCGTCTCGAAGATCAAGGGTGCCTGGCGAGAGCGCGGCGAGTTTCCGCCTGGTGCCATATTCGCGAGCTGAAGGCGGAACGTTCGGATCGCTAGTACCCGCTGAGCAGCAGCATCATTCGACCGGCCGCGAGATGTAGCAGGGGTGTCCGTGCGGATGTCGGCTGTGTAGCCGGTTCACAACAACGCGTCGAGGACCTTGATCGCTCGTTTCTCGTGGTCCGCGTAAGCGTCCGGCACTGCCGACCGTTGCACGGCCTGTGCCGCGGCGCCAAGGCTCTTGGACTCCCAATCGGAAACCTTGAGGAGCCGCTTGTAGAAGGCATCCGCGGCAAAGCGCACGCTCATCAGCTCCGCCGCGGTGCCCCAACCTTGACTCGGCCGCTGTTGGAAGACGCCGATCGAGTCGAAGTCGTCGCCGCTGCCCTCGTTCGGCAGGTCGAGTGAAGCCGGAACTGACGGGTTGGCCAGGTTACGCAGACTGGACTCCTGTAGTCCCGTCATCATGGCCACCAGCATCGCCCGGCGGGGAAGACCACGTTGCTGAGCGACCTGCACGATCACCGCGGCATTGTTCATTTGTGCCTGGTTGAGGCCCGCCAACGGCCTGGGTGACCGGGGAATGGGCGACGCCTCCGCCGGCGGGCTGTCCGACTCGGAAGGCACGGCCGGTGTCCGGGATCTGCGTACCTCCCCTCGCTTGGCGGCGCTCGTTTCCCGCTGAAGCGCGGCATCGACCGCGACCGACACCGTAGCCGGATCTTCGGCAGCACTGACGGCGACGACTCCGCCCACGGCGGCCAAGACCGCGCTCATCGCTATCAGGGTGGATTTCGTGCGTCCTCGCCGCCGTCCTCGCCGGTGTCGAAGAGTCGACCAATCTGTCTCGTACATGTCCGGGCGAGAACCAGACCATGGGTCCGGGCCGTCACCCGGCGCTGCGGCCGCCAACCGCGGTTCGTCGTCATGCGGCTGGATGTACGCGACGCGTTGACGCGGAACCGCCGGCCGAGCCGGTGGAAGCCTTCGATACTGCGCGGCGGAGGCTGGCGGGTGATCCGGGAACGCCGACGACACGTACGCGACCACCCTTCCGTAAACACCGGCATCTATGCCTGGCTTTACGTGGCCCCGGGCCATCCGGATCAATGCCGGGCTCTCCCTTATCAGGTGCGGGTGATGGTCTCGGTCGCATCGTTCCAGCGCCAGGGCAGGTGGTCCCCGCGCAGGTGCACCCCACCGATCCACCGGTCGATGCCGTTGAGCGCTACCTGGTCCGCCGCGCCGGCAAGCACCCGTGCTCCCATGCCGGTCAGGTGCAGGCTGGTTTCGCGGTCAACCGGACGGTCCGCCGGCTCGGCGTGCAGGAGCGGGATCCGAGCGTGCGCCATCCGGTCCATCATGGCAAAGGACCAGGTATCGCCCAGGTATGGGCGGGTTTCCCGCGCGGCGGCACGGACGAACGCCGGGCCCGCCGCACCTGCGCCGTCGGCGACCGCGGCCAGTATCCGCCGCTCGGTCAGCGACAACCCGTCGCGGGTCGACGGGTACTCCCGGCTGAGCCGGTCGAACGCCTCGCCCAGGAACCGCAGGTCACGTGAGCGACTGCGGGCGATGGCGGGCAGGCCGTCTGGCGTCGGCGCCCGGAAAGCGGCCCAGGCATCGGTGGCGAGGTGGAGCGCCTCGGGGGTCAGCCGAGCGCACGCGTTCGTGGCGGGCAGTTCGCGCAGTTGCCCGGCCGTCAGTTCGCCGAGACCGCCGAAGCGGGCGATGCCGGGATGTTCACCGATGCAGATCAGGGTGATGCGCCGGGCCGGAACGCCGAGGTCGGCGAGGCGGGCGAGGATCTGGATGATTTGGAGCTGGTCGTACAGATCCGCCTCAAACCACAGCACGTACTCGCCGTCGCGGTTGGCCGCCAAAGTCCGGTCCCGCTCGGCGAACATGCCGGAACCCTCCGCCCGGTCGTCCACCTGCGCCCCGAGCAGAAAGGCGGCTCTGATCCGGCGGAGCTCCTCCGGATCCACCGCCGGCACCGGCCCCTCGTGCAGCGAGTCACGCCAGTACAACACCCTGGACGCGAGCCCGGTCCCGGGCAGGTCCGTGCTGTCGCCGTTGCTCACGTGCAGAGCCGCCAGCATCGCGTGGTCGGCGGGGACCGGCGGGCCCGGCTGCTCAGCGAGGAGATGACTGCGGGCGGTTGCGTAGGACTCGCCCGTCTTGGCCATCCGGGCGCGCACGCGCCGTTTGAAGTCGGCCTTACTGGTCATCGTTCGTCTCCCGCGGCCCACGGCAGGTCCCCCAGCGACCGGTGCAGCGGACGCACGATCGACAACGTAACCCCGTCCGAGAGGTGGACCTCCCTTTGCCTCCTGCAGGGACCCGGGCTGGGGCGGATCGCCGGAGGTTGGGCGCGAACGGACGCCGTCGGTCACGATACCCGTTCCGCCGGCAGACGCCCGCACCGAGCTCACCAAGCATCACCAGGACTCCGCCCGCGGTGCTAGGAATCGTTGTCGCGGTGCGGAGCAGGAAGCAGGGTCCGGGTCAGGCGAAGTGACCATGACGGTTGCGCAATCCAGACGCGTGTGTCGCCGGAGCCGGAGCCGGCGTAGGCGGGATAACCGTGCTGGATGAGTTCGAGCAGGCCGGGCGTTCCGAGTTCTGCTGCCGACCACTCGTAGAGGAGATGGAGGCGGGGGAGTATCACGCCGTAGTCGAGTAGCCGCCCGAATCCGAGTTCGTTGCCGGTGTAGTACGCGACGTCCTCAGTCAACGGGTATGTCGCGGGGAGTATGCGAGACAGTTGCAGGAAGATGCCGGTCATGCCCAGCCTCGGATCGCCCAGGAGCGGGGCGAGCGGCCGGAGCCAGCTCAGCGACAGCCGCGGTGCGGCGTTCAGCGTGTGCGCGTAGAGGACACGCAGAAGGATGACGTTCATGAAGAACCGCTCGGCCGCAGTCTCGTTCAGGGCGAGTTCACGGTGTCGCAGGTAACCGGCGACGATGCTCGCGTTGTGCGCGCGGTACCAGGTGACCGCGGTGGGCCGCTCGGCGAAGTCGAGCCAGTGGCGGACCGCCGGAGTCGACGGGCGGCCGGTGTGCCCGGCGAGCAGCGCGATCGCCTCGCATCCGTCGCGAAGCAGTCCCTTGTTGACCGCACGCCACCACGGGCTGCCGGGACGTGAGCTGTCGGTGGGTTCGAGCAAGCCTCTGCGTAGCTGCCAGCGGATGAAAGATCGCGCCGCCCGGCGGTAGGGCAGATGCCGGGGGGCTACGCCGGTCGGGCCGTTGTAGGTTCGGTCGTGGAGCGCGAGGCGAGCGTGCGGGCTGTCGCGTACGGCGGCGACCTCGGCGTCCGCCCACGAGGCAGCAGTCGTCGTCATTGCCGCAGTCTAGGTGCACGACATGCGGGGACAGCGAAGCTCAATCGGAGCGGCCGGGTTCAGAGGGCTGGCGGCCCGCTCCATTCGATGACGGATTTGGCGCCCTTCCAGTCCCGGTATTCGAAGACCAGATTTACCGCCATGATGACGGTTGCGGTCTGCACCGCACTGGACAGCCGGTCGAGATAGCCGCGGACGTACTCCCAGTCACCGCCGTCGAAACGCAGGTAGAGCACAAACGCGGCAATCGTCGACAGGATGCAGAGGCAGACCAGGGCGAGCAGGACGACGCGTTCGCGCCGTCGAACGTTCCAGACGTACGTGCTGAACCGGACGTGGCCGGTGCTGCTGATGACACCACGGGCGACCAGGGCGTTGCCGTCGAAACGCCGCACCTCGACGTGCGGGTCGAATTCGCATCGTTGTCCGGCCACGACCCGCTCGAAGGTCCGCGGGAAGGAGGCCGCCGCGTGCGCAGACTGCTGTTTGAGGGCCTCCAGGTCATCGCCGAAGAGGCACAACAGCAGTGCTCCGCGGCGATCGAAGGAGGCGAGTCCCCACACGTTGGGGAACGTGGTGATGAGCAGCGGGTTGTGCGTCATGAGTTCGGCACGCACCGAGTCGGGCAGTCTGGCCACGATTTCGGCCCGCCGGTCCTGCAGGTACGGCGAATCCTCGGGGTGGTCCGGACACCAGCCCATTGCGGCGAGTGCCTTTTCGACCGTCGCCCGGTCGGCGGAGCCGGTGCGGCACGACATCATCACTCTCACGGCCTTGGACCGTACCGGGCACGGTGTTCCGTTCCGTCGCCTTTGCGCGAATCAATGCCCTGGCGGTCAAAACCCGGCGCAGCGGTGACCGCGCCGCCAGGATTGACGCTGACCGCACCATAAGACCGGGAAAGGACACGTTCGGTGAGATGGTTCGCGCTCAACGTGGCGGAATGGCTCAGCATACTTATTTTCCTCGTCGGACTGCCGGCCCTCATGCTGATTCTGCAGATGCTGGTGCGGCGGATGTTCCCGAATTGGGAGCGTGGCGAGCACAATGATGCGGCCGGTGTGATGCTTTCGGCCGCGGTGGTCGTTTATTCGGTGGCGATCGGGCTGTGCGTGGTCACCTTGTGGGGCAAGCTCGACGACGCGGAACGAGCCACCCAGGCCGAGGCGGCCAACCTGGTGGCGGTCGCCGAGGGCAGCCGGGTGTGCGAAGCGGCGGTTCAGGAACGGATCCGGTCCGAGGTCATCGCGTACAACCGTGACGTCGTGGACCGCTGGTCACTCCGGATCCGCGGCGAGTCCCAGCTGCTGGTGGGCCGCGATCTCGACGGGCTGGTCGCGACCGTCGCGCAACTCGAGCCACAGACGCAGGCGCAGCGCGCCTTCGTCGATGACGCCCTGGCCCGGTTGGCGCGGGCGAGCGAGTTGCGGATCGCCTCCGTCCGGCTGGCCCACGACCAGCAACTTCCGGGCGTCCTCTGGGTCGCCGTCTTCGGCGGGTCGGTGGTGGTGCTGGCACTGTGCCTCACCTGTGGCGTACGCGACGGCGCGCTGCGCCGGATCCTGTTGACCGGGGTGACGGCCACCGTCGGCATCAACCTGTTCCTGGTGACCGAATTGAACTACCCGTTCTACGGAGACATCCGGGTCGGCCCGGACAGCTACCTGAACGCCGTGTCGATGCTGTTGCGGTGACAGTCATCGATTGCCGCTCGGTCAAATCGCCGAACCGCAGCGGCGTGGGCGATCACTCACCTACGCTGGCCAAGTCGATGCGAGGCCCGGACCCACGAGGTCCTGACGCAATTTCTGCTGTTGCGAATTGAAGCCCGGCCGCGCCCTTCCGCGGGCCATCACGTACAGCCTCAGGATGTGTTCATGAAGGCTCAGGCTCTCACCCTGCCGAAGTCGAAGAAGTCCACGAAAAGCCCGAATTCGTATGTCGTCGAGCGCGGTCGTCACCATCCGCTGGGGGCGCATCCGGACGCCGGCGGCATCAGTTTCGCGTTCTTTTCCGAATACGCCACCGGAATCGAACTGCTGCTGTTCGACACGCACGACGCGACCGAGCCGTTCCAGACAATCACCTTGGACCCGGAGGAAAACCGGAGTTTCGCCATTTGGCACGCATACGTGCGGGGTCTGCAGGCGCCGGTGTTCTACGCGGTGCGGGTGTTCGGGCCGGAAGGCGACCAGGCCCGCCACGAGGGTCACCGGTTCGACCCGCGGAAGGTGCTGATCGACCCGTACGCGCGCGGCCTGGACCGGACGTTGTGGGACCGGGGATCGGCATGCGTGCCCGGCGACAACGTGGCCACCTCCCTGCGGTCCGCCGTCGTCGACCTCGCGGACTACGACTGGGAGAACGACCAGCCGCTCAACCGCCCGATGGAGGATCTCGTCATCTACGAGATGCACGTCGGCGGGTTCACCCGGTCGCCGAGTGCGCGGGTGAAGAATCCGGGCACCTTCGCCGCGGTCGTCGAGAAGATCCCGTACCTCAAGGAACTCGGCATCACCGCGGTGGAACTGCTGCCCGTCTTCGACTTCGACGACAGCGAGGTGCGCACCGTCGGCGACCGCACCCTGACGAATTTCTGGGGTTACAGCACCGCCGCCTTCTTCGCCCCGCACGCGGGCTTCTGCACCACTCCCGAGCTGGGCCAGCACGTCCGCGAGTTCCGGGACATGGTGAAGGCGCTGCACCGAGCCGGCATCGAGGTGATCCTCGACGTGGTGTTCAACCACACCGACGAGGGCAACCACCTCGGTCCGCTGTTCTCCTTCGCCGGCCTGGACAACCGCAACTACTACTACCTCGACCCGGCCGACCCGCAGTACTACTACGACTACTCGGGCTGCGGCAACACCCTGATGGCCAACCACCCGATCGTCACGAAGTTGGTCGTCGACTGCCTGGAGTACTGGGTACGGGAGATGCACGTCGACGGGTTCCGGTTCGACGAGGCGGCGGTGCTGAGCCGGGGCGCGGGCGGCGCGATTCTCGATGAACCGCCCGCCATCTGGCAGATCGAGTTGTCCGACGCGCTGGCCGACACCAAGATCATCGCGGAGGCCTGGGACGCGGCCGGCGCCTACGAGGTCGGCCGGTATCCGGGTTACCGGTGGGCCGAGTGGAACGGCCTGTACCGCGACACGATGCGCCGCTTCGTGAAGGGCGAGCCCGGGGTGGCCGGCGCGGTGGCGACCCGGCTGGCCGGCAGCGCCGACCTGTACCAGGCCCGCGGTCACCGGCCGATCAACAGCATCAACTTCGTCACCTGCCACGACGGATTCACGCTGGCCGACCTGGTGTCCTACAACGACAAGCACAACTGGGCCAACGGCGAGAACAACCGCGACGGCAACGACGACAACATGAGCTGGAACTGCGGGCAGGAGGGGCCGACCGAGGACGCCGGCATCCGGTCGCTCCGGGAGCGCCAGATCCGCAACTTCGCCACCCTGCTGATGATGTCGCGGGGGGTGCCGATGCTGGTCGCCGGCGATGAGATCGGCCGGACCCAGCAGGGCAACAACAACGCCTACTGCCAGGACAACGAGATCAGCTGGTTCGACTGGAAGCTGGTCGACGCCAATCCGGCGCTGCTGCGCTTCTGGCAGCGGCTGCTGGCGTTCCGCGCGGCCAACCGGGTGCTGCGCCGGCGGGAGTTCTACAACGGACTGTCCAACAGCCGCGGCGTTCCGGACCTGACCTGGCACGGCACCAAGCTCGGCGCCCCCGACTGGGACGATCCGAACACCCGGGCGCTGTCCTGCACGCTCGGCGGGGAAGGTGCCGAGCCCGACCTGCACCTGATGATGAACATGTACTGGGAGCCGCTCGATTTCGAGCTGATGGGAATCCCCGGCCACCGGTGGGCCACCGCCATCAACACCGCCCTGCCGTCGCCCGCCGACATCGTCGAGCCCGGCGCCGAGCAGCCCGTCGACGGATCGACCTGCTCGGTTCCCGGTCGCAGCGTCGTGGTGCTCGTTTCCCAGCCCTACTGACCAACCTCTCGCGCCAGGCCTTTGGAGGCACTGTGTCCAACGCGTTGGACTTCACGTTCTCGGATCTCATCGCCGGCTACCTCACCGGGTACGACCCGGACACCGACATCGCGGAGCTGCATACCTCCGACGGCCGGCCCTACTCGGTCAAGATCACCTCGAACACCGTCGGCGAGATGATCCGCAACCTGGGCGAGGCGTACATCGACGCCACCGCGCAGCTGCGCGGGCTCATGCAGCCGGGCCGGTTCATTCACGCGTACGGCGTCTTCTATCCGGCCGAGGCGGGCGGGACGGCCTTCGAGGCGAAACACATCACGCTGTTCGGCAAGGAAGCCGACGAGTACCGGTTCGAGACCCAGGACTGGTGGCAGCGCCAGATCGTCAAGATCGCCGACTTCTACCTCGACTCCGAGTTCGGTGCGGGCGCCACCACGTTCGACTACCGCAACTACCGCACCGACCTGACGATGCTGGGCACCGCCACCGCGTCGACCAGGCAGGAGACCGACACCATCTCCCGCCTGGTCTACGGACTGGCCACGGCATACCTGCTCTCCGGTAAGCAGCGGTATCTCGACGCGGCGTCCGCCGGGGCGCGCTACCTGATCGAGCACCTGTGCTGTGTGGACCGGACGGCGGAGGTCGCGTACTGGTATCACGCCCTGGTTATCGAGCCCGACGGCACCGAGCGCAAGATCCTCGCGTCCGAGTTCGGCGACGACTACAACGCCATCCCGTGCTACGAGCAGATCTACGCGCTGGCCGGCCTCACCCAGGTCTACCGGATCACCGGCGACCCGAAGCTCCGCGAGATCATCGACCTGACGGTCAACCTGTTCGACAAGTACTTCAAGGACAAGACCAACTTCTCGGACGGTACGCCGCGGCGCGGCTACTACTCGCACATCGACCCGGTGACGTTCGACCCGCTGAGCCCGGCGCTCGACGACGGCCCGCGCACCAACCGCGACCGGAAGAACTGGAACTCGGTCGGCGACCACATCCCGGCGTACCTGATCAATCTGTTCCTGGCTACCGGCGAACAACGGTACGCCGACATGCTGGAAGATCAGTGCGACACCATCACCAAGCACTTCCCGGACTACGCGAACAGCCCGTTCGTCCAGGAGAAGTTCTTCGGCGACTGGAGCAAGGACCAGCACTACGGCTCACAGCAGAACCGGGCGATCGTCGGGCACAACCTGAAGATCGCGTGGAACCTGATGCGGGTCAACAGCGCCCGGCCCAAGGCCGAGTACGTAGAGTTCGCCGAGAAGATCGCCGACCTGATGCCCGGCGTCGGCAGCGACCGGCAGCGCGGCGGCTGGTACGACATGGTCGAGCGGGTGACCGCACCGGGCGAGAAGTTCCACCGTCTCGTGTGGCACGACCGTAAAGCCTGGTGGCAGCAGGAACAGGGCATTCTCGCGTACCTGATCCTGAATGGGGTTTTCGGTAAGCCGGAGTATGCCAAGCAGGCCCGGGAGAGCGCGGCGTTCTACAACGCCTGGATGCTCGACACCGGCGCTGGCGGCGTCTACTTCAACGTCCTGGCCAACGGCATGCCGTTCGCCCTCGGCGGCGAGCGCAGCAAGGGCTCGCACTCGATGGCCATGTACCACAGCGCGGAACTGGCCTTCCTCGCCGCCGTCTACGGCAACCTGCTGTCCAACAGCAATCCGATGGACTTCTACTTCCACCCGCAGCCGGGCGCGTTCAACGGGGTGTTGCGGGTGTCGCCCGACCTGCTCCCGCCGAAGAGCGTGAAGATCGCCCAGGTGTGGGTCAACGGTCACGAGCACCGTGACTTCGATGCCGACACGCTGACCGTGCGGCTGCCGAAAAGCCAGGAGCAGCAGGTGGTACGGGTGCGGATCCTCCCGGTCTCGGTCGACTTCAGCGCCGACACGCTGGACACCACCGGCGGCCGCGCGCAGATCTCGCTGCTCGGCACGCTCACCTCGGCCGATCTGTCCGTGCTGTTCGAGCAGGTGGAGGCCGCGCTCGCCGCGGGCTGCGGCACGATCAGCATCGACATGACCGACCTGGTCTATCTCGACCCGCAGGCGGTCCGCTATCTCGCGCTGACCAAGCAGCACCGGGAGTTCGCGCTCGACATCACCGGCGCCAAGGGTCAGGTGGCGCAGCAACTTCAGGACAGCGAGCTCTATCAGGAACTGGCCACGGCCGGCGCACGCCCGGCCCGCGGACGCAAAGGCGGTCGGTCATGACCAAGGTGCTCATTGCGGTCTCCGAGTGGGGCTACTGGGGCGAGGAGCTGATCGGCCCGCTGGAGGCCTGCGACAAGGCCGGTTACGAGGTGGAGTTCCTCACCCCCACCGGCGCCCGGCCCACCCCGCTCGCGGTCAGCATGGCCGTCGATTTCGTCGACCCGCCGCAGGGCAAGTCGGTGGTGGCCAAGGACATGGCGAAGAAGACCCGCGACCTCGATGCGTCGCACCGGCTGGACAAGCCGCGCAATCTCGCCGACTGGGTACCCGCCCGGCCGTACCCGAGCTCGGCGACCTATCTGCGCGACATGGAGGCGTACTGGAACGCCGTGCAGCGGATCGTCACCCAGGATCTGCTCGCCTACGACGCGCTGGTCATCGTCGGCGGCAGCGGCGCCATGGTCGACCTGGCCAACAACCAGCGGCTGCACGAGCTGGTCCAGGGCTTCGTCCGGCTCGACCGGCCGGTCGCGGCGGTCTGTTACGGCGTCGCCACTCTCGCCTTCGCCCGGGACCCGCTGCGCAAGCTGAGCCTGATCCGCGGCAAGCGGGTCACCGGTCACCCGATCGACTACGACTTCCACGACGGCACCGGTTACGAGGGGCCGCACGCGATCGACGGCTCGAACAAGGGCTTCGGTGACGGCTACATCAACTTCGGGCCGCCGGCCTATCCGCTCGAGTTCATCCTGCGCGACGCGGTCGGGCCGGACGGCGAGTTCATCGGCAACGTCGGGCACAACGAGTCGGTCATCGTGGACTACCCGTTCATCACCGCCCGGTCGACCGAGTCCTCGGTCGGCTGCGGGCGGGCGCTGGTCGACGTCCTCGACAACAACGTGCGCCGATACGGCTGGTGACCCGGATGCGGCTGGCCGGCAAGAAGATCGGGATCCTGCTCGAGAGCGACTTCTACGAGCACGAGATCTGGTACTACAACTACCGGTTCCCCGAAGAGGGCGCCGAGGTCCATTTCCTCACCCGCCTGTGGGGACAGCCGTCGCTGACCTTCACCGGGCACGAGTACAAGGCGCCGTTCGTCTGCACCGAGAGCTTCGAGAACATGGACGACGAGACGCTGCGCTCCTACTCGGCGCTGATCATCCCGTCGGCGATGGTCTCCGACCGGCTGCGGTACAGCGAGAACCTGGCCGAGCTGCCGCCGGCGACCGACCTGATGCGCCGCGCGTTCGCCGAGCCGGGCATCGTGAAGGGGATCATCTGCCACGGGCTGTGGCTGATGTCCCGGACCCCCGAGCTGATCCGCGGGCGCCGGCTGGTCTGCCACCCCAACCTGTACGGCGACGCCCTCAACATGGGCGCCCGCTACGAGGACGCCGACGTGGTGGTCGACGACGATCTGGTGACCGGCCGGACCGGGGCGCAGGCGGGGGCGTTCGCCCGCACTCTGATCGAACGTCTCTCCGGGGATCGGGAGCCGGTCGGCGCGGGGAGGCGGTCATGACCCAGGTCACCGGCCACCGGCGGCTGCTCGAACAATTACGCGCCGACGGCGTTCGCCATCTGTTCGGCAATCCCGGCTCGAGCGAGGAGGGACTGCTCGCCGAGATCACCCGGTTCCCCGACATCCAGTACGTCATGGGACTGCAGGAAGCGGCCCTGGTCTGCACCGCCGACGGCTACGCCCAGGCCACCGGCAAGCCCAGCGTGGTGCTCCTGCACAGCGGCGTGGGACTGGGCAACGCGGTCGGCAGCCTCTACCACGCGCTGCACCGCCAGACGCCGATGGTGGTGATGGCCGGCGAGGCCGGAGTCGCCTACGACGCGCTGGAGGCGCACATGGCGGCGGACCTCGTCGACATCGCCCGCCCGGTGACCAAGTACGCGACCCGGGCCATCCACCCGGCGAGCCTGGTCCGGCTGCTGCGTCGCTGCTACAAGGTCGCGTCGACACCACCGTGCGGGCCGGTCTTCCTGGCCGTCCCGCAGGACGTCCTCGATCAGCTGAACGCCGAGCCGGTGCTGCCGACCGTCGTGCCGGACACCCGGGTCGCCCCCGAGCCCGGTGCGGTCGAGGCGGCCGCGCGGCTGCTCGCCGGGGCGAAGAAGCCGGTGATTCTCGCCGGTGACGGCGTCGCCGTCAGCGGGGCGGTCGACGAACTGGTCCGCTTCGCGGAAACCTGGGGCGCCCCGGTGTGGGGCGCGATGGCGTCGCAGCTGATCATGCCGTGGACCCACCCGCTCTACGCCGGCCTCACCGGCCACATGTTCGGCACGGACAGCGCCGCGATCGTCGCCGGGGCCGACGCCGTGGTGGTGTGCGGGACGTACGTCTTCCCCGATGTGTTCGGGGCGACCGCGAACCCGTTCCGGCCGGACGCGACGGTCGTGCACATCGACCTCGACGCCGCCGCCATCGCCAAGAACCACCCGGTCACGATCGGCATGGTCAGCGACCCGCGGCTGACGCTCGAGGCGCTGACCGCCTCGCTCGACAAGGCCATGACCGCCGCGCAGCGCACCGCCGCGACGAAACGGGCCGACCAGCACGGCCGCGACAGCGCGACGACCCGCAGCCGGGCGCGCGAGGCCGACGAGGCCCGGCGCGAGGAGACGCCGATGCGGATGTCGGTGGTCGCGGCCCGCCTGGCCGAGCAGCTGCCGTCCGACGCGATCGTCTTCGACGAGGCGCTGACCAACTCGCCCGAGCTGACCCGGTGGGTGACGCCCGAACGGCCCGGTCACTTCTTCCAGACCCCGGGCGGAACCCTCGGGGTCGGCCTGCCCGGGGCGGTGGGCCTGAAGCTCGCCCACCCGGGCCGGACCGTGGTCGGGTTCAGCGGTGACGGCGGCTCGATGTACACATACCAGGCGTTGTGGAGCGCGGCGCACCACAAGATCGGCGCGAAGTTCGTGGTCTGCCACAACTCCAGCTACCGGCTGCTCAAGGAAAATCTGGTGCGCTACTGGCAGGACGGCGACACCGCGGCCGGCGATCGCGAGTTCCCGCCCTTCTTCGACGTGCACGAGCCGACCATCGACTTCGTCGCGCTGGCCGGTGCTCTCGGCGTACCCGGCATGCAGGTCAGCAAGCCCGGGGAGGTTGACCAGGCGGTCCGCGCCATGCTCGGCCACGACGGCCCGTACCTGCTCGAAGTCGTTCTCGACCGCGAAGTGCCCGGATAGGAGACCGCGATGGCATTGACCGATGAGGGCATCCGCGCGCTGGTCACCGAGTGGTACCGCGCGCTGGACCGGCACGACGAACTCGCCAAGGTGCTGCCGTACCTGCTCGACGACGGCCTGGAGATGCGGTTCCCGGAGGCGACCGCCCACGGGCACGCCGGCTTCTCCGACTGGTACAAGACCGTCACCAACCGCTTTTTCGACGAGAAGCACACCGTCACCTCGGTGGACATCACCGCGCTCGACGAGCGCGGCGCGACCGTCTCGGTCGTCGTCAACTGGCAGGCCCGGATCTGGAATCCGCCGGCCGCCAAGAGCGAATGGCTGGGCTTCGACGCCTATCAGAGCTGGCAACTGGTTGCCGCGCCCGGCGACAAGATCAAGCTCAAGACGTACGTCGTCGACCGGCTGGAGCCGATGCCGGGCTCAGCGACCCTCTAACCGCCCGAAGGAAGGCACCGTGGATACCAAAGCTGTTGTCACGCGGTACTACGAACTGGCCAACGCCGGAAGCTGGGACGCCTGGTGCGACCTGTTCGCCGCGGACCAGGTGATGGACGAACAACTCGCCGGGCACGTGGAGGGCCGCGAGAAGCTGCGCGCGATGATGGCGGGCTTCCCCGGCATGTACGCGTCGTTCCGCAACCAGCCCAAGGAACTGATCGTGGAGAACGACCGGGCCGCGGTGGTCTCGCACATCTCCGCGGTCACGCCCGGGGGCGGCCGGATCGAGGCCGACGTCATGAACTACTTCCGGGTCGTGGACGGTGCCATCACCTACATGGCCAACTTCCACGACACGCAGCCGTTCCGCGCGGCGTTGCAGACGACCGCCTAGGGGGAACACACCGTGACGAGCGACGAGGAATACGACTATGTGATCGTCGGGGGTGGCACCGCGGGTTCGGTACTGGCCCACCGGCTCACCGAGAACCCCGACGTCCAGGTCCTGGTGCTGGAGGCCGGCAGCGATTTCGTGCCCGCCAACGTGGATGCCGCCCCACTGTGGTACACCCTGCTCGGAAGCACTGTGGACTGGGGATATCAGACCGTGCCGCAGCCCGGCCTGGGCGGCCGGCAGGTCTACGAGCCGCGCGGCAAGCTGCCCGGCGGCAGCAGCAATCTCTACATCATGATGCACGTACGCGGGCATCCTTCGGACTTCGACAACTGGGCGTACCAGGGTGCGGCGGGCTGGTCGCACGCGGACCTCGAGCCGTACTTCGCGCGGCTGGAAGGCCCGCAGGTCGTGACGAACGCCGGCCGGCATCAACCGAACCCGATGTCGCAGGTATTCATCGACGCCTGCCGGGAGCTGGGCTACCGCGAGGTCCCGGACTTCAACGGGCCGGAGATGATCGGTGCGGGCTGGCACCACATCGATGTCAAGGACGGCGAACGGCGCGGGGCGCTGAAGTCCTACCTCGAACCGGTGCTGGACCGGCCCAACCTGACGCTGCGCACCGACGCGTACGCCATGAATTTGATCTTTGAGGGCACCCGTTGCGTCGGGACCCGCTACCTGCAGCAGGCGCCGGCCGCCCCGACGGCGGAGGGCCGGCGGCTGAGCGGCGCCTCACCCGCGGAGCCCGGCGTCCGGCAGGTGCGGTCCCGTGCCGAGACGATCGTCTGTCTCGGCACGATCGAGTCGCCGAAACTGCTCCTGCTGTCCGGCCTCGGCCCCGCGGAGCAGCTGCGCCGATTCCGCATCCCGGTGGTGGCCGACCTGCCCGGGGTAGGGGAGAACTTCCACAATCACGTGCTCACCGGCATCATCGCGGAGACGGCCGAACCGGTGCAGCCCGGCCGGCAGAACCTGTCGGAGTCCGCGTTGTTCGCGCTGTCCCAGCCGGGCATGATCGCGCCGGATCTGCAACTCGCCTTCGTGCACGTCCCGTTCGACATCATCGTCGGACAGCAGCACCCGAACGCCGTTTCGATCCTGCCCGGCGTGGTGCGCCCGCAGTCGCGGGGCACCATCCGGCTGGCCTCGCTCGACCCCTTGGCGGCGCCGCTGATCGACCCGAACTACCTCGGCGATCAGGCGGACGTGCGGCGCATGGTCGAGGCCGTGAAGCTGTCCCGCGACATCTTCGCATCGACGGCGTTCAAGGGTCACCTCACCGGCGAACTGCTGCCCGGGACGCAGATCCGCACCGACGCCGAGATCGAACAGTTCGTCCGCGAGCGCGCCGACTGCTACCACCACCAGGCCGGCTCGTGCCGGATGGGCATCGACAACCTCGCCGTCGTCGACCCTGAGCTGCGCGCCCGCGGTGTGCAGGGGGTCCGGGTGGTGGACGCCAGCGTCATGCCGGCGGTGCCGTCGGGCAACTGCCACACCGCCGTCGTCGCGATCGCCGAGCGTGCCGCCGACCTGATCAAGGAGGCACGTCATGGCTGACGGAAACGTCATCCGCTGGTCGCACGTCGCGCTGAACTGCCGGGACCAGGCCGCCACCGAAGCCTTCTACCAACGGCTGTTCGGATTCCGCCGGGCCCGGGTCGTGCCGCTGGACAGCGGTGAGATCGTCTTCCTGCGGCAGGGCGACGTCTATCTGGAACTGTTCCCGTCCACCGCGCCGTCGCGGGTGCAGGGCTCGGCGGACGGCCCGCAGGATCCGGGCGTGACCCGGCACCTGGCGTTCCAGACCGACGACCTGGACGGCTTCCTGGCGGCCGCCGCCGGCGTCCCGGTCTCGCTCGGGCCGCTGAGCTTCGACGAGGTCATCCGAGGCTGGCGCAGTGTCTGGCTGACCGACCCGGACGGCCTGGTCGTCGAGGTGAGCGAGGGTTACCACGACGACGAACATCTGGACCGGCACGCCGCGGCGCACGCCGCAGCCTGACAGGCGGCGGGGGCCGGGACCGGCCCCCGCCGCCTCCGCCATCGGTCAGGACCGCTCGACGAACGTCGCGGTCTGCCGCTTCACCAGCCCGTTCTCGAAATAGAGGGTACCGACGGCCCAGTACTGCTTGCCGTTGAGCCGCTCGGGGGCCTGGTACAGGATGAGGTCTTCGGTGATCTTCACACCGGCCAGGTCACCAACCTCGGGGTTCTCGGTCAGGTAGCCGTCGAACATCTTCTTGATCTCGGCGCGGCCCCGGGCCTCGAAGTCGAACCGGATGAAGACGGCGTCCTCGGCGTAGCGTTCGGCGAGTGCGCTGGTGTCGCCGGCTTGCAGCAACCGGACCTGCGTGTCAAGAAAGTCGTTGGCGATGGTGGTGGTAGCCATTGCGGTCTCCTTGTCGTTCTCGACCGTTGGTATTTGCGGCAAGTATCCTTTTTGCCCTGCCAGTCGAGAATACTCGGGACGCGGTCCCGGGCAGGCGGTATCGAAGGTGCCGCCCCACGCCGCCCGGGTCCAGGTAGGACCGCTCGCCGTTACAGCACCTTCAGGTGGAAACCGCCGTCCACGTCGATGACCTGGCCCGTGCTGAACGGCAGGAGATCCGTCGCGACGGCCACCACGGCGCGCCCGATGTCGTCCGGCTGGCCCCACCGCCGGATCGGGGTGATGCCGTCCTCGAAGATCAGCTTGTCGTACTTGGCGGTCACGCCCTCGGTCATGTCGGTGGCGATGATGCCGGGGCGGATCTCGTACACGTTGATGCCGTGTTCGGCGAGGCGGGCCGCGTACAGCTGGGTGGTCATCGCCAGCCCGGCCTTGGCCACGCAGTAGTCGCCGCGGTTGAGGCTCGCCGTGTACGCGCTGATCGACGAGATGATGACGATCTTCGGCGGCGAGTCGCCCGGCTCCTGCGCGATCATCCGGTTGGCGGCCTGCTGGATCAGGAAGTACGGGCCCTTGAGGTTGATCTCGATGAGCCGGTCGAACGACTCCTCGCCGGCTTCCAGCAGGTCAGCACGGACGTTGGGGGCCACGCCGGCGTTGCTGACCAGCAGGTCCAAACGGCCGAAGGCACCGTACGTCTCCTCGATCAGCCGGGCGCGGTCGCCGGCCTTGCTGACGTCGGCCTGCACCAGCAGCGCGCGCCGGCCGAGCGCTTCCACCTCGGCGCCGACGGTCTTCGCCGCGTCGGCGTTGCTGGCGTAGTTGACCACCACGTCGTACCCGGCCCGGGCCAGCGACAGCACGATGCCGCGGCCGATCCCGCGCGAGCCGCCGGTGACGATCGCGGTGCTCACGCGGTCGGTCCGAAGAACGTGTAGTACGGCTCGTCCCGCGCCACCCGCTGCAGGTACAGCGCGAGCTCACGGGCGTGGTAGTCGCCCCACATGCTCGACTCGCCGTTCGGCACCCGCTGCCCGGCCGGCACGTGGTCCCAGCCGTTCGGCCGGTGGTAGACCGAGTGCAGGATCAGGCCCTGGTGCGCCGGGTCGGTGGACAGGTACGGCTCGTCGAACAGGGTCGCGGCCACGGTGAGTCCGGCCTGCCAGTACCGGCGGCCGTCGTCGGCCCGCCCGCCCTCGGTCAGGTAGCGGCCGAGCCGGAGCAGGCCCTGCGCACCGATCGCGGCGGCCGACGAGTCGACCGGCTCGTGCGCGTTGTACGGGTCGGCCGCGCGGCCCAGGTAGTCGCCGAGGTGGGCGAGGCCCGGCGCACCCGTGTCCCAGTACGGAATGCCGTCGGAGGGCGTGTGCTCCAGGTAGAAGTCGGCGGTAGCGGTGGCCGCCTTCAGCATCATGTCGGTCACGGCCGCGCGCCCGCCGTACGGCTCAAGCTCCTCATCGGCGACGGTGGCCAGGAACTCGAGCTGCTCCGGGTATCCGACCATCGCCCACGCGAGGCCGCGGGTCCACGTGCTGAACGGCGAGTAGCCCTGCTGGGTGCTGGGGCAGCGGAAGGCACCGTCGTTCACGTTGAAGATCGACTCGTGGGCGGTCCGGCCGCGGAGGTCGTACGAGTCGCGGCCCTCGCCGTAGAAGACGTTCCACTTCGCGGTGTTCGCGGCGTGCTCGATGATCCGCCCGAGCAGCGAGATCCGGGCGTCCTGCTCGCCCATCAGCACGTGACCGAGCAGGTGCGAGACGGCCAGCGCCCGGCACGACCGGATCGTGTCGACGAACAGCGACTGCGGCCCGTTGAACGAGTAGATGTAACCGGTCCCGTCCGCCGTCGTCCGCCACCGGGAGGCCTGCACCGCACCGGTGATCTTCAGGGCGAGCTCGTAGAAGTTCCGGTCGGCGTCCGGGATTCGCCCCTCGTTGATCAAACGCCAGAGATTCCCGTACGTACTGACGTTGTTGAACCCGTGGTCGTGCACCCCGATGTGGCTGACATGTCCGGCCATCACCCGCACGGTGGCGTCCCGGCCGACCTCCAGGAAGCGCTCGTCACCGGTGGCGTCGAACTGGAGCAGCGCCGACCCGTACTGGAAGCCCTGCGTCCACTCGGTCCAGCCACGCGCCGTGTACTGCCCCGCAACGGTGAAGACCGGCGATGGCGACCCGGGCGGACAGGTCCGCTCAATCGAGTCGATCTTCGCGGCCGACGCCTCCCAAAGTCGTTCGATCTTCGGTGAGAGGTCCGCCGGGACAAGCCCGTCGTCGATCTTCATGTCCGTGACTCCCCAATGCCGGTGCCGATGTCGCACCAGCATAGGAAAGCGCTTGCCTGAAGAAAAGAGCAGGTCCGAACTTGGCCCACCACGCACCCCAGCCCCCGCATCCGACCCGGCCGCAGGGCGCCGCGGCGGGCCAGGCGCCGCCTGACGAGCTATCGGAACGCAGCGGCCCCGGGCCCGGCCCCACCGCGCGGCGGGCGCGCTGAGTGGTGGTTCGCTCACGGGCGGTCGCCGGCCGCGCCTCGACTGAGGCAGCAAAATGCCGCCTCGTTGCGATGACGCGCAGCTCCGTCGATGAGGCGCTGCATCGGGGGAAAGTACATCCACGTGTAAACGTCGGGGAGCGGCGATTTCGTCGGCGGCATTGCCCTCACCGCCCCTGTTGTGACCACCAGTTCTCCGGCCTCGGCCGCCAGCTCGATCGAAGTGCCGCTGGCCAGCTGGGCCTGTCTGGACTCGCAGAACCCGCGTGCGACGGTCGTCGACGCGGCGGTGACGCCCAGCGGCCGCACACCTACGCTCCCACTTCACCTATGACCTGACCAAGTTGAAGGGTGCTGTGGTTCACAGCTCCTACCTGTCGACGACCGAGAAGACCGTCACCGACTGCTCCGTCCCGGTGACCATCGAGGTGTGGCGGACCCGTCCGGTCACGGTCGGGCGTGTCTTTCTCCTGGTGGATCGACGACGGCCCGGCGACGGACGCCGCGGCCGACAGCACCGGGAAGGCGTCGATGACCTACACGCCGCCGGCGAACTTCGAGACGCACACCCTGCATGTGACCGGCCGCAAGGCGGACGGCACGACCACCGACACCACTACCTACTCCATCTACGTGGCCGGCGGCGCCTGATCCCGTCGTGACCGGCCACGGCCGGGATGGCTGAATGTCAAATCAAAGCGCCTGCATTGACCCCGCCAGCGCCCCGGCGTATCAAAGGGTTTTTGCGGCGACCGTGCTCACCGTGAATACGATCTCTCGGCGGGGCGGCGCCCGGAGGGGGCATTCATGTATTCCACTTTGCGAAGATGGGCAGTGACATTATCGACGGCTCTTCTCGTGGTTACCGCAGGCGGCGCTGCCGGGGCTGATCCGTCGGCGAAATCCTCAGACGGATCAGCCGTTATCGCATGGAACGACACGGCCGCGACGGCCGCGCTCGGCGCCTGCCTGGCGCCGACGAATAATCCGCTCCATGAATCACGTATGTACGCGATGACGCATATCGCGATGCACGACGCATTGAATGCAATCGACCGCCGTTCCCGGCCCTATGCCTACCGCGGCAATGCGCGCGGCGCGTCGCCGGACGCCGCGGTCGCCGCGGCGGCGCGCGACGTGCTCGTGCCTCTTCTGAGAGAGTTGCCGCCACCGTTCGCGGACTGCGTGACCAGCGGGAACGTGGTCGCCGGTGTCGAAGCGCGCTATGCGGCCGCCCTCAGCCGCATCCCCGACGGTTCCGCCAAGACGCGGGGGCTCGCGACGGGCCACGCCGCCGCGGCCGCGATTCTCGCGGCCCGGGCCGGCGACGGGTCGGGCACGCCGCTGTTCGACACGGCGTACCCGCAGGGCACGGGGCCAGGCGAATACCGGTTCACCCCGGGCTTCGACTTCGCGTTCGCACCAGGTTGGGCCGACGTGACTCCGTTCGCGCTGCGCAGCGCCGTGCAGTTCCGGCCGGGTCCGCCGTACGCGGTGACCTCCCAGCGCTACGCCCGGGATCTGGCCGAGGTCAAACGCCTGGGCGGGGACGGCGTCACCACGCCGAGCGCACGCACCGCCGACCAGACGGAGATGGCCCGCTTCTGGGTGGAGAGCTCACCACTGCTGTGGAACCGGGTGGCCCGGGCCGCCGCGACCGGCAAGCACCTGGATCCATGGCAGAGCTCGCGACTGTTCGGCCTGCTGAACATGGCACTCGCGGACGGTTACGTGGCCACATTCGACACTAAATATCGGGCGTACAACTTCTGGCGTCCGGTAACCGCCATCCGCAACGCGGCCGGCGACGGCAATCCGGGAACCGTGGCCGACCCCACCTGGACGCCGTTGGTGCCGACGCCGCCGATTCCCGACTACGACTCCGGCCACAGTGTGGAGGGCGGCGCCGCGGCGCAGGTGCTGAAGCGCTTCTTCGGCACCGACCGGATCCGCTTCGAGACGTGCAGCTACACGCTGCCCGCCGGGCAGACCTGCACCGACGCGGCACCCGTAGTGCGGCGCTACCACTCGTTCAGCCAGGCGTCGGCCGAGAACGGCCTGTCGCGCATCATGGTCGGCTTCCATTTCCGAAAGGCCGTCGACGAGGGCATCGCCCACGGCGTCCGGATCGGCGACTGGACGGTGCACAACACCCTGCGGCGCGTGAGCTGAGGCCACGCACATCGACCGCTCACCGGCCCGCGGTGGGGTCGCCCACCGCGGGCTGTGGCCGCTCGATCGCCTACGGGCTGGGGACTTCGACGCGTCGTGCGGGTGGCGTTGCGAGGCCGCCGAGCAGGGCGCCACCCAGCGCTGCCAGGACCACGTTGCCGGTCCACAGTTCCACCGGCCAGGCGATGCCCTGGGCCACCGCCAGGCCGAGCAGATGACCGGCGGTGAACAGGGCGCCGAACAGGCCGCCGATGATCGGCAGGCGCAGTGCGGCGTCTGGGCCGCGTACCGCATCGAGGCGCACCGCGATCAGGTCGACGACGAAGGCCCCGGCGGTCGCGCCGAGAGCGACGGCCGTGAGCACGCTCGGGAACTCCGCGGTTATCAGGTTGAACAGGAAGATCGCACCGACCACCGCGGTCGCGGTGCCGAGGACAGCCCGGCGCCGGTACACGAGCAGAATCGGCAGGAGCAGGATCATGGTCGTGGCGAGGTATCGGGCCGAGGCGTACGACGCCGCAACGTGGCTCGGCGAGCCGGTCACGAAGTCGTATGCCTGAGTCGGCGTGATCGACCTGAACGCGGTGGAGTGGCTGAGAAGCAGCACGCCGAAGACGGAGCCCAGCGCCAGCGCGGCGAGCCCCGTGCCCGCGCGCCGGCTGGTGGTGCCGGTGGCCCACCACGAGCGCACGGGACTGGTCACCAGCAGCGTTCCGGAGACCGCCAGCACCAGGTGACTGGGGCTGAGGACCGCGTCGAGCGAGACCTCGACTCCGAAGATCGTGTGCCAGATCATGTCCAGCGCGCCGCCGATCAGGAAGCCGACCGCCCCCAACCCGCCAACTGCATACCCGGCGGGCCAGTCGTCCAGCCACCACCGCTCCGCGGACGTGCGACGCCGGTACGCCAGCCAGAACGTCCACGCCGCGGTTAGCGCGAACCCGGCGTAGAGCAGTGCATGCCACGGGGTGAAGAAGCCTTCCAGCTCATCGACGATGTTGGCGTGCGCCCACGCGTCGGCGGCCGAACCCCCGATCAGCATGGCCGAGAAGATCACCGTTACGAGATCCTCTTTAACTGTCGTGACGTGCTGCTTCGCGCCGCCCGGCGCAATTGCCGCTTGTGGAGCTCTCCCGGTCGTCATCCGTTCCCCGCCTCCCGACGCCACAAATTGGCCTGTGACGATGTTTTCACTCCGGGAGTTCGCGAGCCATCCTCTTGTTTCGCGAATGACGCTGGCGGCTCGCCCGGTTCGAAGCCGGCGGCAACATTCCGCATCCGGCAGGAGATCGTGCGGAAAGGGCTCTACAGTGCTGGGCATGACAGAGATCGGACCGGATTGGCGGGCGGTCGACGGCGTTGCGACGGCATGGTTCGACGCGCCATCGCTGGTCGCGGGGGCGGCGCTGGCCGGGCGCATCGGGGAGCTGCCGGCCGACATCGTGGTCGACCTGCGCGCGACGGGCGTGCGGGTGCGCCTCGACTCGGACGAGTACGCCGAGGCGGTGTCGGCCGCCGCGCGAGACCTCGGGCTGGCCGCGAACCCGGCCGTACTGCAGCAACTCAGCGTCGTGTTCGAATCCGCGAACCCGTCCGTGGTGCGGCGGTTCTGGCAGCGCGTGCTCGACTACGCGCCGGGGAAGGACGGCGGTCTGGCGGATCCGGTACGGCGCGACCCCGCGATACGGATCCGGCAGTCGACCGAGCCACGGCCGCTGCGAAACCGCATCCACCTCGACGTGGTGCGGCCCGCCGCGGCGGTCGAGCAGGCGCGTCCTGGTGAGGCATCGGGACCGTACGGGGTCTGTCATGCCGACCCCGACGGCAACGAGGTCGACCTGGTGCCGGGCGCGGTGCTCGGCGAGGGGATCGGGACAGCCGACTGGCAGACGGTGTTCAGCGCGATGGCGTGCTACCGCGTCACCTCCCCGGCGCAGCAGCGTGACCTGGCCGCCGCGGCAGCGGCGCTGGCCGGCGACGCGGGCTTCCCGCTGCTGATCGACCTGCGCCCCGGGCTGGTGATCATCGACAGCGGTAAGGACCAGGCAGAAGACGACGCCCACGGCCTGGAGCTCGACTTCGCCGACCTCGCCGGAAGCCTCCAGACCGCCGCGCGCGAACTCGGGGCGACGGCGGATCCGGGGCTGCCGCGCTTCGCCCAGCTTTTCCTCGACGCCGCCGACGTCACCGCGGTCCGCGCGTTCTGGGTCGACGCGCTCGGATATACCCACGACCGGCGGGCCGGGGTGAGCGACATCCACGATCCGCGGCGGCTGAACCCGGTGCTGGTGTTCCAGCAGCTCGATACCTCGGACTCGGAGCGGCGCCGGCAGCGCAACCGCATCCACTTCGAGCTCGCCGTGCCGCCGGACCTCGCGCAGACGCGTCTCGCCACGGCCGTCGCCGCCGGTGGCCGGCTCCTCGACGAGTCGGCGGACCGCTGGCGGGTCGCCGACCCCGAGGGCAACGAAATCGTTCTCGTCAGTGGGACCTGAGCTGGCCGGCGGCGTGCTGCGCGCGACCCTGGAGAGGTCCGGGTTGCCGGACGTCGTCGCGGTGGAGCCCCTAAGTGGTGGGCTCGCGGCGCTCGCGGGCATAGCAACCCGCCGGGACGCGCCACCGGTGTTCGTCAAGGCGTTCGACGACGTTCCGGACGACGACGTCTTCGCCGCGGAGGCCGAGGGGCTGGCCGCCCTGCGCGAAAGCGGCATGGCGACACCCGAGGTGATCCTGGCCAACCGGGAACTGCTCGTGTTGTCGCTCCTACCGGCGAGACCGCGCAGCGAGACCTTCTGGGAGCAGTTCGCCCACGCGCTCGCCCGCCTGCACACGAGCACGGTCCACCCGCGTTTCGGATGGCACCGCGACAACTGGCTGGGCCGCCGCCGGCAGATCAACACCTGGAACGACGACGGCTTCGCATTCTTCGCCGAGCACCGACTGCTGCGATGGCTGGGGGAGCCCCGCGTCGAAGCCGCACTCGACGCCGGCGACCGCGCCGCGTTGGAGCGGCTGTGTCACCGGTTGCCCGAGTTGCTGCCGGAGCGGCCGGCCTGCCTGACCCACGGCGACCTTTGGACCCAGAACGTCCTGGCAACCGCGGATGGCCGGCCGGCGCTGATAGATCCGGCGGTGTCGTACATGTGGGCCGAGGTAGACCTCGCCCACGTATGGACCACCGCACCGCCGCCCGAGGCACAACGGTTCTTCCCGGTCTATGCCGAGCTGACCGCACTCGACAGCGGCTGGCAGACCCGGATGCCGATAATCCAGCTGCGACAACATCTCGCGGTCCTGGCCCAGTTCGACCCGGATTGGGGCGCAGCCGAACAGATCCGCGCCACCCTCGCCCCCTTCCGGCCATCAATATGAATGAAGGCCTCACTAGAATCGCGGGAGCGGTCGCCGAATGTACGTGGTGCCGTTCATCCTGCATTGGGCGGCCCTGCGCGCGACACCCGGGACAGCACGCCCGTTGGACCTCGAAGAACGGATGGCCGAGCTGGCGAAACCGAGCCGACCAGGCGCCGATGCCCTGCCTCGCGCCCGAGGCCCTCGACGAGATCGACCGGACCGGCTCCCGGCGTCATCGACGGTGAGTCTCTCCAGGCCCGCGAGTATCACCCCTGGCGAAGGGTGTCCGCCTGCCCGCGCGGGTTCATAGTGATGGGCCATGGACGACACCTATGCCTACCGGCCGGCCGGGATTGCCGTCCGGGACCGTGGGCGTACGCTGTTTGCGCAGACCATGGCCTATGTCGCGGCTACCACCGGGCTGTTCGCGCTCGGGGCGTACCTCGGTCGTAATTTTCCCGGTGGCATTGCGTTTCTCGCTTACCTTGCGGCGTTTGCCGCGCTGATCGGGATGCAGTTTGCGGTACGACGATCGCGGCAGACCACGGTCGCGCTGCTTGCCGCCTTCGGGTTTCTGATGGGGGTGGCGGTCGCGCCCACGCTGGTCTACTACGCCAGCACCGATCCGCAGGCGCTCTGGCAGGCGGGGGCGGCCACCGCGCTGTTCGTCGCGGCGTTCGGGGCGGCCGGTTATGCGACCCGGCGGGACCTCACGGCGCTGGCTCGCATCTGCTTCTGGGCGCTGGTGGCGCTGCTCGTCTTCGGCATTGTGCTGATCTTCGTGAATATCCCGTTCGGGTCACTGATCTACTCGGTGCTCGGGCTGGTGATCTTCGCGGGGTTCATCATGTTCGACTTCCAGCGGCTGCGGCGCTCGTCGGACGTCAACTCCGCGCCGCTGCTGGCGGCGTCGATTTTCCTGGACATCCTCAACGTGTTCCTGTTCTTCCTGCGGATCTTCCGGGGCGGCAACCGCTGAACGGGCCGTGCCCCCGCAGCCGGCGGGGACACGGCGTCCGGGTCAACCGCCTTGCTCGTACGGGGCACGACTGCAGGCCGACCCCGAGGGCGCGCTGCGGTACGCCGAGCGGCCGCTCGCGCTGTGGGGCACCTCGACGGTCCGGGCTGGGAGGGCAAGACGGCGAACGCCGGGCCTCTACCACGCGCACGGCGGCGCACCCGGGCTGATGACCGGGTCCGGCCCGGGACGCTCAGCGTCCCGGGCCGGAGGTGGTGCTGATCAGGAGAACACTACGTCGCTGCACCACATGTAGGCCTGGTCGGAGTGCGAGGCCTGCCAGATGACGAACAGCAGGTGGTGTCCGGTGTAGCCGGAGGTGTTGACGTTGAACGAGATGTTCTGGGCCGGCGCGTACCGTCCGGTCTGCTGGATGAAGTCGAGGTTGCCCCAGCCGAGGCGCTGCGTGGCCGGGTTGAACCCCTGCTTGCTGACGTAGACGCGGAAGTAGTCGGCACCGTGGCTGGCCTGGTCGTACAGCTGGACGGTGAAGTTCCGGCTGATGGCCGTGGTCTTCCAGGCTCCGGGCGTGTTCAGGCTGTCGTTACGGGTGAGGCCGTTGCTGCACAGCTGGCCGTCCGGGGTGCGGGCCTGGAACTGGGCCCCGAGGCCGTCCCGCAGCGCGCTCATCCAGTTCCACATGGTGTCCGGGTTGGCCTGGAAGGCCGCCCAGCACATGGGGTCCTGAGTCTGCATGGTCGGGCTCATGTGGTTGGTGCCCCAGGTTTTCCAGCACTGGTACGCGCGGGTCTGGGGGCTGATGATGGTGCCGTGGGCCTGAGCGGGTGCGGCCCAGGCGAAGGCGCCGGCGAGCATCGTGAGGACCACGAGAAGCGCGCGGACGGCTGAGCGGGACTGTCGGCCGGACTGAGCGGAGTCGTGTGGGGGCACGGTACGTCCTCCATTATTCGGCGATCGGGGATGGGAGCGCTCCCGGCAAGCATTGCATCCGTAAGGCTAGGTATCAATTGATAGTTTTCGATACATCGACGTAGTCGAGGTCGACCGTGCCGGGCTGGTCGGACTTGGTGAACGCCAAAGTGGACGCTCCGGCCGGGAGATCGACCTGGACCGTGGTCTGGCGGATCATCTGGCGGAACTGGGTGGGTTCGTAGGAGACCGGCTGCCACGGGCCGTCGTTCACCCGCACGAGTTGGCCGGATTTGATCTGGGCGCGGCGTTCCGCCTCGGTGCCCGCGGTGGAGTAGCCGATCGTCAACCGGTAGCGGCCCGCCGCCGGGACCGACACCGGCAGCCGCAACGTGCTGCTGGGCAGGGCGAAATCCGCCACGTAGGCGTTGCCCGAGACGTAGGGGGCGAAGAAGTTGGCCTCGGACATGTCGATCCGGGTCAGGCTGGCGTCCGTCCAGGTGCCCGACTCGGCCTGCACGCGAGTGCGAAACGGGCTGATGTCCAGGTAGTCGGCGCCGAGCGTACCGCCACGGATGTTGACTTTGATCTGGTTGTGGCCCTTGCGCAGGACGGCGGTGGACCGGACGGTGGCGAAGCCGTCGGCCGCCGGGAAGGAGACCGGGCGGCCGGCGATGCTGCCCTCGGCGGCGCCGCCGGTGTAGCGCAGGGCGAGATCATATGCGCCGGCCGCGGGGGCGTCGACGGTGAAGGTGAAGTTCCTGCCGGTCGCGTAGTGGTTCTCCGAGGCCAGCGGGCTTGTCCGGGAACGACCATCAAAAGCTTCGGAGCGATGGTACGAGGGAACCGGTCCCGTGGCGGGGCGGACCACCGCGAGATAGGCCGTGGTGTCGTCCATATCGGACACCGGCACCGAGATGGCGCCGTCGCGGACCGGATAGGTGCCGCCGAAGACCGGTACCGGACCCGCCGAGACGCCGTCGGTGCCGGTCCACTCGGTGGCGAAGACGCGGACGTCGGCCCGGCCCCGGAACGGGATGCCGGCCACCTTCAGCTGCAGGTCGCCGGAGCCGCCGCCGAAGACCACCTTGGCGGTGCGGCCGTCGACGCTGGCGAAGCCGTCCGGAGCGGGCAACTGCGAAACGCCGGTCACGCCGGTGGTCACGGTGCCGTCGTGGCCGTTGCCCGAGGCGTCCGGCGTGGTCGGAGCGGCCGTCTCGTCGAAGTGGTACGCGAGGACGTTGCCGGCGCCGGGCGCGGTCTGCAACGCCTGCACCTCGGCGGCGGTCAGCGCCCGGTCGTAGATGTTGAAGTCGTCGACCGTGGCGTCCAGCAGCGGATCGGGGTACTGGGAACGGCCGATCCAGTTGTTCGGGGTGTCGCCGGCGTTGAGGTCGGCCGGTCCGATGGTCAGGTTCGGGTTGGTGCCGACCGGGGCGCCGTCCACCCACAGCGTGCCGGTGGTGCCGTCCTTGGTCACGGCCACGTGGTGCCAGCCGGTGGGCAGCGGGCCGGTGCCGTTGATCTGCTGCTCGGCGCCGGGGCCGGTGGTGATCGAGAAGCGCAGGCCACCGCCGCCGGCCCGCGGGGTCAGGAACATGTTGACCGAGGTGCCGGTGCCGAAGTCGAAGATCCGGGCCCAGTCGGCGACGGACGCCAGGTTGACCCAGGTCGCAATGGTGAAGTCGGAGACGCCGCGCAGCACGCCGGCCGGCATCGTGACGTGGCGGTTCGGGGCCTCGCCGTTGAGCGGGATCGCGCCGCCGAACCGGCCGGCGGAGCGGGTGGGCGCGGACGGGACCGGGGTGCCGACCTCGATCCAGCGTGCGGTCGGCGCGGGCGGGGTCACCTGGACCATCCGGCCGGTCATCCCGGCGTACCACTGGTAGAGCCAGTAGTTGCCGGTCGGGTCGGCCTCGCGCGCCGGACCGGAACCGCCGCCCTTGGGCACCAGCAGGTCGGCCAGCCGGCCGGGCTTGTGCCAGAAAGCCAGGTTGGCCGTGTCGACCCGGGAACGTTCGAGCTTGGCCACGAAGCGGGTGAGCCAGCCGGGCACGCCGGCGTCGCGCGGTGAGCCGTACTCGTTGATGCTGATCGGCAACGGGCCGACGCCCAGTTCCTTCTCCAGCGCCCGGTACTGGTCGACGTGCGTCTCGACCTGCATGCCGGTGACCGGCCCCAGCTCGTGCCAGGAAACGATGTCGGGCACCGTGTCCGAGGCGACCGCGGCGGTCAGGAACGGGCGCAGGCCGACCTCGTAGTCACGGTCGTAGCTCGGGCCGATGATCGGGGTGTCCGGGTCGATCGAGCGGATCAGCCGGTGGGTCTTCGCCCACATCGCGAAGAAGTCACCCCAGGCCGGGTTCCAGGTCCACTGCGGCTCGTTCCAGATCTCGTACCCGTAGATGTTGTCGGCGCCGGAGGCCAGGGTGGCGCGGACCATCTTCTCGACCTGGCCGTACCAGTAGTCGTCGCCCTGCCACACGTACGGGAAACTCGGGAAGATGTCGGGCAGCCGGACGGTGACGGTCGCGCCGTGCCGCTTGGCGACCGGCCACACCTTGAGCGTGTCGCCGACCGGGGCGGGTTCGCCGTTGGGCTGGTGGGTGGCGCCCGGCGGTGGCTGGGTGAACATCTTGGGCTTGATGCCGGCGATCCATTTGTCGGCCGGCCAACCCTCGTCGCCGAGGCCGTAAAGCGAGCCCGAGGCGGCCTGGTCGACCGGCTTGATCGGTTTCGACAGGTCGACCGCGAGGACCATCGGCGGCCGTTCGGCCTGCGCGGCCTGCGCGGCACCGGGGTGGGCGATCACGCTACTCACGATTATCAGAAGTCCGGCCACGCCGGTGGTCCGTCGAAGCACGCTGCTCTCCGTCCGTGGAGGAAAACGTTTTCCTCCACGGACGCTAGGGTGCTCATTGAACCGTGTCAATGCGTTCGCCTACCATCGCGATGTGAAGAGGACTGTGGGTCTGCTGCTCGCCGTTGTCGTCGTTCTGGCCGGTCCCGCACCGGCGCAGGCCGGAGCCAGAGACCGGCAGGTCGGTGGCTGGGCCAGCCTGAACGGCGGCGTCACCGGTGGCCTCGGCGCGCCGCCGGAGAGCGTGACCGTGGTGCGTGACCGGGCCGGCCTGATCGCGGCGCTCAAGAACAACGGCAACCCCACCGGCCCCAAGATCGTGCAGGTGGCCGGCACCATCGAGGGCAACCAGGCGGCGGACGGGCGGCTGCTCGGCGAGCAGGACTACGCGCCCGGCTACGACCTGCAGCAGTACATGTCCTGCTGGGTGGACGGCAAAGTCTGGTCGGACAGCGCGTACCCGTACTGCAAAACCATGCGGCAGCTGCGGCAGAGCGGGTCGAACGCGCAGAAGGCGCAGATCCAGATCGAAGTCCCGGGCAACACCACGCTGGTCGGGCTCGGCCGGCACGCGCGGCTCAACGGCGTCTACCTGAGCATCCGGGCGAGCAGCAACATCATCGTCCGCAACCTCACGCTCGAGGCGCCGGTCGACCACTTCACGTCCTGGGACGGCGAGAGTGCCTGGAACGCCCGGTTCGACGCGCTGTCCGTGGTCACCGGGTTCAACCTGTGGATCGACCGCTGCACGTTCACCGACGGCCGCTACCCGGACAGCTCAGCCCCGATCGGGCTGGGCGGCAAGCACGTGCAGCACCACGACGGCCTGCTCGACATCGAGGACGGCAGCGACTTCGTGACGGTGTCCCGCAGCGTGTTCGAGAACCACGACAAGTCACTGCTGATCGGCTCCGGTGACAGCCGCGCCGAACGGGACCGCGGCCACCTGCGCATCACGTTCCACCACAACCTCTTCCGCAACAGCCTGCAACGCAGCCCGCGGGTCCGGTTCGGTCAGGTGCACGTCTACAACAACGTCTACGAGGGCACGCCGCAGTACTTTCTCGGCCTGGGCATCGAGTCGAAGATCTATTCCGAGTACAACGTGTTCCGCTACCGCGGCAGTCCCGACCTCATCGTCGAGAACTACAAGGGCAACACGTTCCGTGACCACGGCTCCTGGCACAACGGCCGGCGCGTCGACCTCAACGTGATTGCCGAGCGTGAATATCTGGCGGCCAGTGCCGCCGCGATCGCCGCCGGCGACACCGGCGAGTGGACGACCGCCGGCTTCCGCACCGAGGTGGGCTGGGCTCCGAGTTCCGTGTACGCCTACCGGCCGCTGAGGTCCGCGGCGGCCGTCACCGCCCTGGTGCGCCGGGAGGCCGGCGCCGGGCGCTGATCACTTTTTCGGCGCCTCCTGTCACATGCGAGGGCGCGGCGGTGCTCTCCTGATGTGAAGGATGAACTGGAGCTCGCCGGGCCCGCGCTGCTGACCCTCGGCCGCGGGCGAGCCGAGCGGAAAGGCGCCGCGGCCGTGACTCCTGCGCGACAAGGGGCCGTGCGGCCCGATCTCGAACAGGTCTTCCGCTCCGCCTACCCACGGGTCGTCGCGGTCGCCGCCCGGGTGCTCGGCAACCGGTCCGAGGCCGAGGACATCGCCCAGGAGGTCTTCCTGACCTTCGGCCGGTCCGCGGTGCCGGCCGGCGAGGCGGGCGGCTGGCTGTCCGTGGCCGCCGCGCACACCGCGCTCAACCACCTGCGTACCGGCCGGCGACGGGCCTCCCGCGAGGAGGCGGCCGGGGACGGACAGGTGGTCACCCCGGACATCGCCGACGCGGTGGTCAGCAGCGACGAACGCCGCCGGGTGCGCGCGGCGCTCGCCCGGCTGCCCCGCAAGCAGGCCGTCGCCCTGGTCTTACGGCACAGCGGCCTCAGCTACGTCGAGGTCGCGGCCGCCCTTGATCTCTCTCCCGGCAGCGTCGGCACCACCGTGCGGCGCGCCGAGTCCGCCCTACGCGAGGAGTTGAACCGTGAAGCGTCATCCGAGTGACGGCACGCTGCGCCGCCTGCTGGACGAGCCGGCCGGGGTCGCCGACGCCGACCGCCGGCACGTCGCGGACTGCCCGGTCTGCCTGGCCGGGGTGGCCGCCGCCGGCGAGGACGCGGCCCTGATCACCAGCGCGCTGGCCGTGGACGCGAGCGCCGACGTCGACGAGGGGTGGCGGCGGCTGTCCGGCGCGCTCGCCGCCGAACCGGCCCGCCCGGTGACCACGGCCGCCCGCGGCAACCGGTGGCGGGCCGCGCTGCGCAGCCCGGTGATCGCCGTGGTGGGTGTGGTCGCGCTGCTCACCGGTGCCAGCGCCGCGGCCGCCGCGGACTGGTTCCAGATCTTCAAGGCCGAAAAGATCGCCCCGGTGACGGTCACTCAGGCCGACCTGCTCAAGTTGCCCGAGCTTTCGGCGTACGGGGAAATGAAGATCAACCAGAAGGCGGACATCCGCGCTGTGCCGGACGCCGCGGCGGCCCGGGAGGCCACCGGCCTCGCGGTGGCCCGGGTCGGCAAGCTGCCGCGCGGCGTCGCCGGTGAGCCGCAGTACCTGGTCGGCAACCGGGTGAGCGCGTCGTTCACCTTCTCCACGGCGAAGGCCGCCGCGACCGCCCGGGCGGCCGGCCAGGCGCTGCCCCCGCCGCCGCCCGGCCTGGACGGCAGCGAGTTCCGCCTCACCGCCGGCCCCGGCGTGGCCGCCGTCTGGCAGTCGTCGGCCGGCCTGCCCAGCCTCGTGGTGCTCCGCGCGAACGCGCCCACCGGTTTCTCCGAGGGCGTGCCGTTCGCGACCGCCCGCGACTACCTGCTCTCGATGCCCGGCCTGCCCGCATCGGTGGCGTCCCAGCTGCGCAACTTCACCGCCGACGGCTCGACCCTGCCGCTGCTGGTCAAGCAGGAACGGGAGCGGTCGTTCAGCACCGACGTGAATGGCGCCCAGGCCACCGTGCTGACCTCGCGCGACCAGGTGTTGTCCGGGGTGGCCTGGGTCGAGAAGGGCGTCCTCACCGCGGTCGGCGGCTCGCTGAGCAGCGACGAGGTCGTCGAGGTGGCCCGCGGGCTGCGGTGGGACTCGTGACCAGCCCCGCTCTCGACGCGGCGGCGCAGCTGGTCGCCGACCTGCCGCCCGCGTCCGCGGTCTGGTGCTCCGGCCTGCGCAAGCGGTACCGCAAGCGCACCGCGGTGGACGGCGTCTCGTTCGCCGTGGGCCGCGGCGAGGTGCTCGGCCTGCTCGGGCCCAACGGCGCCGGCAAGACCACCGTCATCAAGATGCTGCTGGGCCTGGTCCGGCCGGACGCCGGGGAGGTGCTGCTGCTCGGCAAGCCGTCCGCCGAACCGGCGAGCCGGGCCCGGGTCGGTTACCTTCCGGAGCTGTTCCGCTATCAGCCCTGGCTGACCGCCGCCGAGGTGCTGAAGCTGCACGTCCGGCTGGCCGGCGCGCAGGTGGCGCCCACCGAGCGGCAGGAGTGCCTGGCCACGGTCGGGCTGGCCGACCGGGCCGGTGACCGGGTGGGCGGCTTCTCCAAAGGCATGCAGCAGCGCCTCGGCCTGGCCGTCGCGCTGGTGGCCCGCCCGGAACTGGTGATCCTGGACGAGCCGACCAGCGCCCTCGACCCGCTCGGCCGGGCCGACGTGCGCGACCTGCTGCTCGCTCTCAAGGCCCGGGACGTCGCGGTGCTGCTCAACTCGCACCTGATCGGCGAGGTGGAGCGGGTCTGCGACCGGGTGGTGATCCTCGACAAGGGCCGGGTGGCGGCGGCCGGCACCCTGCCCGAACTGCTCGGCCGGCGGGAGGTGCGGCTGCGGCTCGACGGCGTGACCGCGGCGGTCGAGACCCGGCTGGGTGCGGCCGGCCCGCTGACCCGCGACGGCGACGAATTCGTCGTCACGCTGCCGGTCGAGCCGGACCCGGACACCGTGCCCGACCTGGTCGCCGACCTGGTTTCGCTGGGCGTACGGGTGCACGCGGTGGAGCCCGCCCGGGTCAGCCTCGAGGAGAGGCTGCTGGACATTCTTCGGACGCCTCACGAGGAGCGCGGATGACCGTTCTGACAATCGCCGGCCTCACCCTCAAGGAGGCGGCCCGGCGGCGGGTGCTGCGCTCGCTCGCGGTGCTGACCGCGGTGCTGCTCGGGCTCAGTGCCTGGGGCTTCTCCCGGCTCCAGGCGGAGTTCGGCGGGCTAACCAGCGGCGAGGCGATGATCGCCGGGTCCACGGTGCTCAACCTGGTGATGTTCGGGCTCAGCCTGATCGCCGCGCTGGGCACCGCGTTCCTGGCCGGCCCCACCCTGGCCGGCGAGGTCGAGTCGGGGATCGCGCTGGCCGTGATGACCCGCCCGATCCGCCGGTCGTCGGTCCTGGTCGGCAAGTGGCTGGGCCTGGTGGCCTTCGGCGCCGGCTTCGTGACCGTCGCCGGGCTCGCCCAGTTCGCCATCGTCAAGGCCACCGTGGACTACTGGCCGCCCCGCCCGGTGACCGGCCTGGCCCTGCTGGCCGGCCAGACCGTCGTGCTGCTCACCCTGGGCCTGCTGCTGTCCACGGTGATCGCCCCGATGGCATCCGGCATCGTGGCGGTCGGCCTGTTCGGCGCGACCTGGATCGCCGGCATCGTCGGCCTGGTCGGCGAGGCGTTCCAGAACGACAGCGTGGCCCAGGTCGGCACGGTCTCCCGGATGCTGCTGCCCACCGACGGCCTGTGGCGCGGCGCGATGAACGCGTTCCAGAACCCGGGGTTGCTGTCCGGCGCGGCCGGCGGCGGCTTCGAGGCGTCGCCGTTCCTCAGCCTCACGCCGCTGACCGCCGCGTACGTCGCCTGGTCCGTGCTCTGGGTGGCGGCCGTGCTGGGCCTGGCCACGGTGTCGTTCCAGCGCCGCGACCTCTAGTCAGGGCGCCGGCCGACGTCAGCCCTGATCGGCGCGGTATCTCACCATCAGGTCGATGCCGTCGAGCACTCGGGTCAGGCCGAAGACGAACTCGGTGTCCGGGTGGTCGGCGACGTCCATCACGCCCGCGTCGATCACCCGGCGCAGCGCCGGGAAGCGGTCGGGCTGCACCAGGTGGCGCAGCAGGGTGCCGTACTCGGCCATCACCGCGTCGAGGGTGCGCTCGCCGGCCCGGGCCGCCTCGACCATCTGGCCCTCGATCGAGGCCTCGTTGCGCACAAAACCGCTGAGCAGCAGAATCACCGACAGCTTCTCGCCCTCGCCCAGCCGGGTGCCGGTGAGCGCGGTCAGGCCCACCTCGACCCAGGCCAGCTGACGCGGGGTGGCCGGCGGGCCGGGGATCGGCGCCTGCAGGAACCAGCGGTGCTCCCGGTACATCGCGAACAGCGCGAACGCCCAGCGTTCCAGCGCGGCCCGCCAGGTCTCCCCGTCGGCGATCGGCTCCGGCGGGTGGCCCGCGACGGACTCCAGCATCAGGACGGTGAGCTCCTCCTTGTTGGCCACGTGGCGGTAGAGCGCCATGGCCGAGGTGGACAGCTCGCCGGCCACCCGGTTCATCGAGACCGCGCCGAAGCCCTCGGCGGCCGCGATCCGCACCGCGGCCTCGACGATCCGCTCGGTGGTGAGCGTCGGGCGCGGGCCCTTGCTGGGCCGCTCCCGCAGACCCCAGGCCGTCTGCAGGACGCTGGGCACGGCGGTGGTGTCGCGCATTCATCTCCTCACGGGGTTGACCTCCATCCTATTACTGCGTATACCTTAAACAGTATCGCGTATGGCATACGCAGAAGGAGGCTTGGATGCGAGCGGGGCGTCGTGAATGGGTGGCTTTGGGCGTACTCATCTTGCCGTTGCTCTTGGTTTCGATGGACGTGTCGGTGCTCTACTTCACCGTCCCCTTCATCAGCCAGGACCTGGCGCCGACCAGCACGGAGCAGTTGTGGATCCTGGACATCTACGGCTTCGTACTGGCCGGCTTCCTGATCACCATGGGCGCGCTGGGTGACCGGATCGGCCGGCGCCGGCTGCTGCTGATCGGGGCGTTCGGGTTCGGCGTGGCGTCGGCTTTTGCGGCGTACGCGTCCAGCGCGCCGATGCTGATCGGGGCCCGCGCGCTGCTCGGCGTCGCCGGGGCCACCCTGATGCCGTCCACGCTCGCGCTGATCCGCAACATGTTCCACGACGACAAGCAGCGCAGCACCGCCGTGGCGATCTGGACCGCGGCGATGACCTCCGGCGTGGCGCTCGGCTCGGTCCTGAGCGGCGTCCTGGTCGAGCACTTCTGGTGGGGCTCGGTCTTCCTGATCAACATCCCGGCCATGGTGCTGCTGCTGGTGCTGGCGCCGTTCCTGCTGCCGGAGTACCGCAACATGGCGGCCGGCCGGTTCGACCTGGGCAGCGGGGTGCTGTCGATCGCCGCGGTGCTGCCGATGATCTGGGGCATCAAGGAGATCGCGGCGCACGGGTTCGGGCCGTACCGGGCCGGGGCGATCGTGGCGGGCCTGGCGCTCGCGGTGGTGTTCGTCCAGCGGCAGCGGCGCCGCCCGTTCCCGATGCTCGATCTCGCGGTGCTGCGCCGGCCCGCGTTCGCCGGCTCGGTGCTGGTCAGCCTGCTGGCGACGTTCGCGATCGTCGGGTTCGCCATGTACACCACCCAGTTCCTGCAACTGGTGCTGGGGATGAGTCCGCTGGAGGGCGCGCTGTGGAGCCTGGCGCCGACGGTGGCGGTCGGCGGGGCGGCGCCGCTCGCGGTGCGGCTGGTGCAGGCCGGGGTGGACCGGGCGCTGGTCATCGGGGGCGGGTTCGGGCTGGCCGCCGTGGGCTTCCTGGTGCTGAGCCTGCTGCGCCCGGACTCCGGGCTGTGGGTGCTGCTGACCGGCGCGGGTATCTATGCGGCCGGGCTGGTGGTGGTCATGTCGATCGCGACCGAACTGGTGGTGGGCACGGTGCCGCCGGAGCGGGCCGGTTCGTCGTCGGCGCTGGTGGAGACGTCGTCGGAGTTCGGCGGGGCGCTGGGGATCGCGGTGCTGGGCAGCATCGGGACGGCGGTGTTCCGGGCGCGGCTGGACGGGGTGGCGCCGGACGCGGCCCGGGAGACGCTGAGCGGCGCGCTGGTCGCGGCGGGGCAGATGCCCGGTGCGGCGGGTGCGGAGCTGGTGGCGGCGGCCCGGTCGGCGTTCGTGGCCGGGCTGGACGTGGTGGCCTGGGCCGGGGTGGGCCTGATGGTGGTGGCGGCGGTCATCGCGGTGACGCTGCTGCGCGGTATCAGTCTCCCGAAGCCGGACGAGGCGCCGGCGCCGGTCGGGGTGGAGGAGCAGGGCGCGCGCTGAGAGTCGGCCGGGGCCGGTCGGGGCCGGTTCCCGTGGAGGAGGGGGCGTGCGCTGACGGCCGGGGCGGGGCGTGCGCCGGTGGGGCAGGATCGGGGCGGTGAAGCTGACTCGGGGGCTGTTGGTGACGGTGGCGCTGCTGGCGGGATGCGGTGTGTCGCAGCCGGTGATTACGCAGCCGCGACCGTCCGTTGTCGACCTGCCGGCGCCGTCGCTGTCGGTCACCGGGACGCCTGGGCCGCCGACCTGCCCGGCGTCGGGGGTTCGGCTGGAACTCGGTGTGGTGGACGCCGCCATGGGGCTGCGGGCGATGGGGCTCGGCATGGTCAACTGCGGGGGAGCGCCGTACCGGGTCAGCGGGTATCCGGCGGTCCGGGCGCTCGACGAGAACCGGGCCGCGCTGGACGTGCGGGTGCTCGACGGGGTCACCGGGATCACCGGTTCGCTGCCCGGCCGGGACGGGCCGCCGGAGGCGTTCGTGCTGCGGCCGGGCGAGCGGGCTTCGGCGCTGGTGGCCTGGCGCAACAAATACGACGACACCCGCCGGCCGCCGGTCGAGGTGGCCTACCTGTCGGTGGCGCCGCGGGCCGGCGGGAAAGCGCAGGTCCTCACCCCGGAGGGGCCGCTCGACCTGGGCAGCACCGGGCGGCTCGGGGTGAGCCCGTGGCGTCCGGTGCCGGAGCCGGCCCCGGCGCGGCCGACCCCACCGTCGACCGCCCCGGCCACTTCGGAGCCACCGCCGCCGCTGCCCTGAGCCCCACCGGCCGCAGGGCCTCTGGCGGGCGGGGCCTCTGGCGGGCGGGGCCTCTGGCGGGCGGGGCCACCGGCCTGGGCTACCGGGATTGTCGCTGAAGTCGAACGCAGCAGTAACCGGGGGCCGGGTCGAGCACCGGCACGTGCGGGTCGCCCACGCCCTCGGTCACGCCGCGCAGCAGGTGCAGGTTGACCCCGCAGACCAGGGCCGTGTACTGCTTGGCGAGCCGGTGGAACGGGCAGTTGCCCAGCACCAGGTCGCCGTCGTCGGCCGGCCGAGGTTCGTAGCCGGCCTCGGTCAGCGCGGGCAGCAGGCCCTCCGCCTGCTCGCCGACCGCGCGGCCCGCTGAGTACGCCGTGCGGTTCAGAGTCTCGCGCACGTCGGCACCCGTGTCGATCGCCTCGGTGACGGCCGCCGCGAGCAGCGCGCCCACCACCTCGTAGTGGCGCTCCGGCACGGACACCGCGATCTCCTCGGCCGCCCGGCGGTAAAGCTTCGCGGGCCGGCCCGCGCCCGGGCCGCCGCGGCCCTCGGGGCGCCGGAACTCGAACTCCAGCAGGCCCTCGTCGGCCAGCCGGTCCAGGTGGAACGCGGCGACCCGCCGGCTCACCCCGAGCGCCTCGGCGGCCGCGTCCCGGCCCACCGGCGTGTCGGACCGTGCGACCAGATCGAAAACGGCCCGGCGGACCGGGTCGTCGAGGGCGGCCAGCGCGGGCACCGGGCGGGAGGGCATGCCGTCGAGTGTAAAACACGTACTTCTTGACTTTAGAGTTCGACCGGTCCTAGTTTCTAAGAAACGCGCAAACGTCTTTTAGAAGGGAGGGCGTGGCATGGCCATGCGAACCTCCGCTCGGGTCACCAGCCCGGCGGATCAGGCGTACCTGCTGCTGCGGACGGTCTTCACGGTGGCGCCGATCGTGTTCGGGCTGGACAAGTTCACCAACCTGCTGACCGACTGGCCGGGATACCTGGCGCCGTTCGTGGACCGGCTGGTGCCCGGCACCGCGCAGCAGGCCATGTACGCAGTTGGCGTCATCGAGATCCTGGCCGGCATCCTGGTCGCGGTCCGGCCCCGGTGGGGTGGGCTGGTGGTGGCCGCCTGGCTGGCCGGGATCATCGTGAACCTGCTGATCCTCGGCAATTACTACGACGTCGCGCTGCGTGACTTCGGACTGATGGTCGCGGCGCTCGCGCTGAGCCGGCTGGCCGTCCGGCAGGACTCCAGGGCGTGACGGGGCGCCGGGCGCCGGTCTTGGAAAGGGCGGCGCCCGGCGTTCAGCGCGCATTCAGGCGCGGTGCGCGAGGATGGCACCCATGCGGGTGCTGGTGGTGGACGACGAGAAGCGCCTGGCCCAGACCCTGCGCGTCGGGCTGGAGGCCGAGGGGTTCGCGGTCGATGTTGCCCATGACGGCACAGACGGCTTGTGGCTCGCGCGGGAGAACGCGTACGAAGTCATTGTCCTTGATCTGATGTTGCCGGGGATCAACGGTTACCAGGTGTGCGCCACGCTGCGGGCCGAGAAGGACTGGACGCCGATCCTGATGCTGACCGCGAAGGACGGCGAGTGGGACCAGGTCGAGGGGCTGGACACCGGTGCCGACGACTACCTGACCAAGCCGTACTCCTTCCCGGTGCTGGTGGCGCGCCTGCGGGCGGTGGCCCGGCGCGGCGCGCGCGAGCGTCCCACCCAGATCGAAGCCGGTGACCTGCGGCTCGATCCGGCGGCGCGGCGGGTGTGGCGCGGCGACACCGAGATCGAGCTGACCGCGCGGGAGTTCTCGTTGCTTGCGTTCCTGGCCCGGCACCCCGGCGACGTGGTCTCCAAGCGGCAGATCCTGGACGCGGTGTGGGACGTCGACTTCGAGGGCGACCCGAACATCGTCGAGGTCTACATCCGGCACCTGCGCAACAAGATCGACCGTCCGTTCGGGCGGGAGGCGATCCAGACCCTGCGCGGCGCGGGCTACCGGCTGGCCGGCAACGGTGGCTGACCTGGGTCGGGCGTCGGTCCGGCTACGCACCACCGCCGCCGCGGTGCTGGTGGTGGCGGTGGCCCTTCTGGCCGGTTCGGTCACGCTGGTTTTGCTGGTACGCGCTTCGCTGCGGGACGGCGTGGAAGCGAGTGCCGAGCAGCGGGCTTCAGTACTGGCGGCGCAGGTCGACAGCGCCGGCTTGCCGGCGCCGGACGACTCGGATGGTAGTGAGGAGGGCGACGATGATGATGACCTCCTCTGGCACATATCCGATAAATCCGGGCAGATCATTCGGGCTTCGGGGCCGCTGGGAGCGGCGCTGCGGTCGGGCGGCGAGGGCGGGGACGGTGAGTCCGGGGGCGGCGAGGTCACGGCCGGTGGTCAGCGCTATCTCGTGGTCACCGAGGACGCGGACGACTACGACATTCTGGTCGCCGCCTCCCTTGAGGACGTCGACGAGTCGACCGCCGCGCTGGTCACGCCGCTGGCCGCCGGGGTGCCGCTGATGCTGCTGCTGGTGGGCGGCACGACCTGGATGGTGGTCACCCGCGCGCTGACCCCGGTCGAGCGCATCCGCCGCGAGGTCGAGGAGATCACCGGCGACCGGCTCGACCGGCGCGTCCCCGAACCGGCCTCGCGCGACGAGATCCACCGTCTGGCCAAGACCATGAACCAGATGCTCATACGCCTCCAGGACGCGCGCGAGCGGCAGCAGCAGTTCGTGGCCGACGCGTCGCACGAACTTCGTTCGCCGCTGGCCAGCATCCGCCAGGCCGCCGAGATCGCCGGTGCCCATCCGGGCGCGCTGCCGGAGGGTGAGCTGGCCGAGGCGGTGCTCGAGGAGTCCGGCCGGATGCAGCGCCTGGTCGAGCAGTTGCTGCTGCTCACCCACACCGGCGTGGTGTCATCCCCGCGGCAGGACCTCGACCTGGACGATCTGGCGCTGGCCGAGGCCCGGCGGGTGGGGCGCTCGGGTCTGGTCGTGGATACCAGCGGTGTCGGCGGCGGGCGGGTGCGCGGTGATGCGACGGCGCTGGCCCAGGTCGTGCGCAACCTGGTCGACAACGCGGCCCGGCACGCCTCCGCCCGGATCGCCGTCGCGGTTCGCGAGGCACCGGGCGGCGTCGTGCTGTCGGTGGAGGACGACGGCCGGGGCATCCCGCCGGACCAGCGGGAGCGGGTGTTCGAGCGGTTCGTGCGGCTGGACGAGGCCCGGGCCCGCGACGCCGGCGGCAGCGGCCTGGGCCTGGCGATCGTCAAGGAGACCGTGGTGGCGCACGGCGGCACCGTCACGGTCGGGGAGTCGGCGCTGGGTGGGGCCCGGTTCGAGGTCTGCCTGAAGGCGGATTCAGCTTCGTTCAGGTGAGGTTCAGGGAGCCCGGCGCAAGCTGCGTGCAGAACTTGACCGGACGAGAAAGGCCACAGCCATGAAGAAGCGCATCGTCATCCCCACCGTCGCGGCCGTCGCGGCTCTCGGCATCGGCGGCGGTGTGTGGGCCACCGCCGCGAACGCCAGCGACGTCACCGGCGCCGACCGCGACCGGGTGGCGAGCGCCGCCACCCAGGCCGTCGGCGGCGGCGAGGCCGTCGAGGTGGAGACCAGCGACGACCAGGGTGAGGCGTACGAGGTGGAGGTCCGCAAGCCGGACGGCACCGAGGTCGACGTGGCCCTGGACAAGGACCTGAAGGTGCTGAGCCAGGCCGCGGACGCCCCGGACGGCACCGACGCCGACGACCGGGCTCTCACCGACGCCGAGCGCACCTCCGCCGAGCAGGCCGCGATCGCCGCGGTCGGCGCCGGGAGCACGGTCGCCGACGTCGAGGCGGACGGCGACGGCTTCGAGGTCGAGGTCGTCGGCGCCGACAAGAAGGAGTGGGACGTCGACCTGGACGCCGGCTTCAAGGTCCTGAGCAAGACCGAGGACAACTGAGCTATCCTCCCCAGTAACACGGTGTATCTGGAAACACCGTGTTACTGGGGAGGGTGCTGTGCGGCTGACTCGGCTTCAGGCTCAGGAGCGGACGCATGAGCGGCTGCTGGACGCAGGCCGCGAGATCTTTCTGCGGCGGGGCTTCCTCGCGGCGACGGTCGAGGAGGTCGCGGCCGAGGCGGGCTACACGCGCGGCGCGGTCTACAAACACTTCGGCGGCAAGGAAGGGCTCTGGCACGCCCTCGTGCAGCAGTGGAGCGAGACGTTGGCCGACGGGCTGCGGCAGGCGCTGGACGGCGTCCACACCCGGGCCGAGTTGATCGCGACGCTGACCCCTGACCCCGGGCCGGGCCGCTGGGCTCTGGTCTCCGCCGAGGCCACCGCGGCGTTGGCCGGGCGACCCGAGCATGCGGCCCGGGTTGCCGACGTGCAGGCCCGCTTCGACGGCGAGATGGCGACGCTGCTGACCGCGTGCTGCGAACGCCTCGGCGTGCGGCCCGCGATGCCGATTCCGGTGCTGGTGGCGGCGTGGGGTGCACTCGGCGGCGGACTCGCCCTGCGCCGCGCGGTCGACGGCAGCACCGATGTCACCGCGATCGCGGCGGCCGCACTCGGGACGTTCCTGCGATGAGCCTGCTGAGGTGGCTGCGCGCCCTGGGCGGCGCGTTCTCGCATGCCGACCTGGGGCCGTTCGCGGGCGCGCCGCGCAACCCCGACCTGCGGATCGGCGACGAGAAGAGCTACTCCACGATCCACTACGCCACCGTGTGGAGGGGTCGTGCAGATCTGGTGCAGACCGGGCCGGAGCGGCCGTCACCGGGGTTGGATGTCGGCCATGGTGACGTCCTGGATGTACCGGATCTACGCCCGGCGCCTGCGCAGCCGCCTGGCCGGCGCCGCCCTGCCGAGGCACGTCGCGATGGTGATGGACGGCAACCGCCGGTGGGCCCGGCAGATGGGCTTTGACGACCCGGCGGTAGGGCACCGCTACGGCGCCGAGCATCTCGACGAGGTGCTCGGCTGGTGCGCGGAGCTCGGCATCCACCACGTGACGGTCTTCGTCGCCTCGGTCGACAACATGCGCAAGCGGGACACCGCCGAGGTCGGCCACCTGATGCGGATGATCGAACAGGTGGTCGCCGAGCGGCTGGCACAACCCGAAAGCCTCTGGCGGGTACGCGTGGCCGGCCAGCTCGACGTGCTGCCGGACAGCACCCGCCACGCCCTCAAGACGGCCGAGGAAGCGACCCGGGACCGCGGCGCCCCGTTCCACCTGACCGTAGCGATCGGCTACGACGGCCGGGCCGAGATCGTGGCGGCCATCCGGTCGCTGCTGGCCGACGAGGAGCGGGCCGGCCGCAGCGTCGCCGAGGTGGCCGAGGAACTGACCGCGGAGCGGATCGCGGCCCGCCTCTGGACGCACGGCCAGCCCGACCCGGACCTGGTGATCCGGACCAGCGGCGAGCACCGGATGTCCGGCTTCCTGCTGTGGCAGGCCGCCTACTCCGAGCTGTACTTCTGCGACGTCTACTGGCCCGGATTCCGCAAGGTCGACTTCCTGCGGGCGCTGCGCTCCTACGCGGCGCGGCACCGCCGGTTCGGCCGCTGAAGAGCTTCCGGGTTCGAGGTCCGCGCACCCGCCCAGCGCCGCGCAGCGGCGAGATCTTGACGCCGACACCACCCGAGACGGTCGCCCGGATCGAGGAAGGATCCGCTCAGGACGGCTGCCACGATGCGGCACTCGGAACTAGTCGACCGGGCGGCGGCGCCGTTCGATGTCGCGGTGGACGTCCGGGTCCCACTTCGAGGCGTCCCAGTCGTCGGCCTGGATCAGAGTCTGCGGCCGGGCGGCCAGGGTGGGCAGGCCGGTCACCTCCCGGACCCGGCGGCCGGCGGCAACCACGCCGGCGATCAGGAGCAGGAGGCCGCCGATCCGCAGCGCCGCCTCGGTGAGTACCGACGGGACGAGTCCGGGCACCGCGCCCGGGAGGACGTAGGAGAGGCCGGTCAGCAGGACGAAGGCCGCCACCCCGCCGTAGCCGGCCGGGCCGGGCCCGCCGCCGGCCAGCCGGTGGGCGCTGATCACCCAGGTCACCGTGGAAATCAGCAGGACTAGCAGGCAGATCAGGCCGATGAAGCCGGCCACCAGCCCGACTATCACGACGGTCGCCTGGGTGCTGAGCTCGGCCGGGTCGGCGGCACCGCTGCGGATCGCGGTGTAGCCGGCCAGACCGAGGGCGGTGCCGGCGGCGACCAGGACCGCGTAGACCGCGCCGGACCGGATCACCCGGCTGCTGGACTGGGCGAAGACCTGGGCGGCCGGCGCGGCCAGTGCGAACGTCTGGGCAGCGGGGCTGGTGCCGGCGCCGTTCGTCCGGCAGAAGTGGCCCTGACCGGGCCGGTCCAGCGGCGTGCCGCAGATGTCGCATCGCATGGCGTCTATGGTGCGGTCAGACCGCCGATCCCGAGGGGCGTGCCCCAGCCGGTCGGGCCGTCGTAGCCGGGGACTCCGGTGCACAGGTAGTCGCCGCCGCAGGTGGCCGCGTTCGGGCCGGGCACGTTGGTGCCGCTGGTGACGTCGCGGAAGGCGCCCGCGGCGGTGTGCCGGCGCCACGGCGTCGAGCCGTCGTTGACCCGGTTGGCCGCCGTGCCGGTGAGCGCGTACATGCCCGCGATGATCGGGGTGGCGGCGCTGGTGCCGCCGACCACCAGCCAGCCCGCGTTCTGGAACGAGTCGTAGATCGCCACCCCGGTCGACGGGTCGGCCACCGCGCCCACGTCGTTCACCATCCGCATCGGGCAGTTCGGGTCGGTCTGCCAGGACGGCTTGGGCATGTACGCGGAGCAGCCCGACCCGGTGCCCGACCAGACCCGCTCGGTCCAGGCCCCGCTCGCGTTGCGGGTCAGCGTGGTGCCGCCGACCGCCGTGACGTAGGGCGACGCGGCCGGGAAGGACACCGAGTAGCCGATGTCGCCGGCCGCCACCACGAGCGGCACGCCCGGGTGGATGTAGTGCGACTCGTACGCGGCCTGCCCGGCGAACTCGACGCCGGTGCCGTAGCTGTTGGACACCACGTCGGCGCCCAGCCGCACCGCGGTGGACACCGCGGCACCCAGGTCGTCGAGCCCGTTGGAGTTGGCGTGCACCACCAGGATGCGGCAGGCCGGGCAGGCCGCCGACACCATGTCGACGTCCAGCGCCGTCTCCAGCGCCCAGCCGGCGTCGGCCGGTGGCAGCGGCGACGCGGCGCCGTCCTGGTTGACGATGCGCAGGCAGCCGGCGGCCGAGGTGCAGGCCGGCAGGCCGAACGTGCTGCGGTAGACGGCCAGGTCGGCCTCGAGGGTGGGGCTGCTGAACGCCACCACGATGCCGACCGTCTGGCCGCTGCCGCCGGCCGGGATGGCGTACGCCGAGGTCAGGTCGGCCGGTCCGAGCCCGGCCGGCGCCGCCAGGGTCGCCGCCGGCCCGCCGCTGACCACCAGCTTGGCGAAGCAGGTGGCCTTGGGCGGTGCGGCCGGCGCGCAGACGTCGACGGTGCGCAGCGGCTGCGGCGCGGGTTCGTCGGCGGCCGTCGCGGTCAGCGCCGCGGTGACGGTGAGCGCGGTGGCGCCGAGCGCGGCACCGGCGGCCAGCAGGGGAGTACGGGGTCGCATGGTTGTCCTTAGCCGGTGACGCGCAGCGCGCGGGTGACGGTCTGGTCGAGGGTGCCGCCGGTCGCTTCGCTGGCGTGCAGGCGGAACGAGAGGAATTCGCTCCCGGCCGCCGGGGTCACGGACCCGGTGAACTTGCCGCCGCCGGCCGCGGTCGTGGTGACCGGGCTCCAGGTGGCACCGTCGTCGCCGGACACCTCGAGGGTGATCTTGTCGGCGGCCGGCGCCGGGGCGAACTCCTGCGGCCGGACCGTCACGGTCAGCGGGACGGCCACCCCGGCCGGGACCGCGTTGGTGGTGTCCACGCCCAGGTCGTAGGCGGCGAACAGCAGCGGCAGGTAGGAGCAGGGCGCGTCCGCCTCGAGACAGGTGCGGCCGCCCGGCGGCAGCGGTGCGGTGGGCGTTGCGGTGCGCCAGGTCCAGGCGGTGTGCACCTTGGCCGAGGTGGTGACCCACGGCGCGGTCACCGACGAGTCCAGCTCGAGCTTCATCTGCTCGCTGCCGCCCGGGATCACGATGCTGCCGGCCGGGTCGGTGGCCTGACCGACCAGCTGGCCGTCGGCGTACACCCGCATCTGGTTTTGGATGGTGGCGGTCGCACTGGTCGTCATGCGCACGCCGTGCCCGCCCGCGTCGGTGAACGGCTGGAGATTCAGCATCAGCTGGTCGTCCTGGCGGCAGGCCGGGCAGCTCTGGGTCCGCACGGTGCCGCGGTCGACGCCGGGCACCATCGGGGCGGCCAGGAACCGGTCGGCGAGCTTGGCGCCGGCCTGGTACACGACCATCGGGGACTGGGCGGCGCCGTTGAACTCGTCCGGCTTGGCCACCGCGGTGCCGACCCAGCCCATGTCCGGCGCGGCGGAGAGGTATTCGGTGCGGCGCAGCGGGGCGTTCGCGGTGCTGGCGAACCGGATCGGGAACTGCTCCCAGTCCTGGAACGACGTCCGGTAGGTGCTGATCGGGGCCGCTCCGGCCTCACCCGCGTAGGTGGTGTCCAGGGTCGCGAGGCTGCCAGCCGGCACCTGTTCGGCGAAATTGTCCGGCACGCTGCCGTCGGCGGGAAAGACCAGGTCGTAGAGGTACGGGTCGGCCGCGCCGGACGGGGCGTTCAGCCGGAAGTAGGTGTACCAGCGGACCGCGCCGATGGAGACCGGGTCGGTCGGCGTGACCTTCAGCGAGGGCGAGCCGCCGACCATCATGAACGCCGTGGTCGAGTCGAATCCGGCCGCCGACATCCGGGAGAACGTGGCCTGCATCTGCTCCAGGCCGGACGGGTTCGGGGTGGTGGGCACCGGCACCGCGGTGGTCGCCTTGCGGGCGTCCGCGACCAGTTCCATCTGCGGCCCGACGATCTCGATCTCCGGGAAGAACAGCAGCGCGTCGCCGACGTACTTGGTCTCGGCGTCGTACGTGGTGATCGACACCTCGAGCGAGTAGTGCCCCTCCGGCACGCTGAACGAGACCTCGCCGTTGACGAACGACTGCATGCTGCTGAACCGCTGCACGTCCTCGGCGTTGGTGATCGAGACGCCGCCGGAGAACGCCGCCACGCCGAGCGCGTCGAGGCCCTTGACGGTCAGGTTGGCCAACGGGAACTGCGGGTTCGCGGTGGGCTCGGCGGCGGCGGACGCGGTTGCGGCGCGCACCGAGCGCACACCCGCCAGCGGTCCGGTGGCCGGGACCGCGACCTGGCGGCTGGACGTCGTGCTCCGGGCTGCCGACGTCCGCGCCTGAGTCGCGGCCCCGGCCATGGCGGCGCCGAAGGCCGCCGGATCGCCGACCCGGCCGGTGGACTTGTCACCGGCGGCCGGCTTGAGGTCAAGACCGGGGATGGTGCGCGGGGTGACGCCGGGCTCCCACTCCACCTGGATCGCGGCGGCGGGATTCCGTACGTCGAAAAGCGAAAGGTCCAGTTGGCGTCCCACGAAGGGCAAAGCGCTCTCGGGTACGACATAGTGGTGGTCAGCGACCGACATGGTGCGCACCCGGACCGGATCTGCCCCGGTCCGTGCACCGGCCGGGGGCTCGACGCCACGCACCTGCCGGCCGTCTCCGGCGGCGGTGAGGAACACCCGTTCCCCGGTGGGCAGCGTCACGACGCGGTCCGGTTGGATATGGGCTGTCGAGGGGGATTTCGGCGCTTCCTCGGCGTGCACGGTGATGGGTAGCACCACGGCCAGCGCACCGACGAGAGTAAGAACCCCCAATCCGTAACCGACAGTATTGATCCGTACGCGACGCATCCGCGTCCTCCCTAACAACAGCGCCCCTACACCGGGTCGAGCGGCAGGGGTTCTCACAATCAACCCGAAGAATTGACCTATGTCTATACTCCGAGGGCTTCCAGTTGTGGCCAAGCGCCCCTTGTGGCCAGCGAAGACGGCGTTTGGAAGATCAGTCGACGGAGGCGGTCCGGGATGTTGGAGCCGTTAGGTCTCGGCGCTGCCGAGGAGCAGGTCTACCGGGCTCTGCTCAGCGCGCCGGAGAGCTCGGCGCGCGCATTGGCCGATCGCACCGGGTTACCGATCGGTCGGGTTCGTGAGGACCTGGCCCACCTGGTGACGCTGCGGCTCGCGCAGCGCGACGACAGCCGGCCGGCCAGGTTCCGCCCGGTGCCGCCGGACATCGCGATCACCGCGCTGGCCAGTGAGCGGCAGTCCGCGCTCGATCTGGCCCGCCTCGCGGTGCCGCAACTGCTCGCCCAGTACCAGGAGGCCACCGCGGCGTCCCGGCCGGGCAGCCTGCTCGAGGTGCTGACCGGGCCGCAGGTCGGCCGCCGCCGGTTCCTCGAGCTGCTCTCCGCGACCAGCGTCGAGCTGCTGACCTTCGACCGGGTCAGCGAGCACGAGAACGCGGGGGCCGTGGAGGTCGAGGCGGAGGCGCCGATGCTGGGCCGGGGCGTCACCTGCCGGGCCATCTACGAGCAGGCCGCGCTCGACGTGCCGGGCCGGTTGCCGCGCCTGCGTCACCTCGCCGACCTGGGCGAGCAGGCCCGGGTGGCGCCGCGGCTGCCGTTCAAGATGATGATCTGCGACCGTAAGCGGGCCATGCTGCCGATCACCACGGCGTCGACCGGCACCGAGAGCGTCGTCCTGGTCGGCCCGTCGGCACTGCTCGACGGTCTCGTGGAGATCTTCGAGGGGTACTGGCAGCGCGGCACGCCGCTGTGGTCGGGTGCCCGCCGCGAAGTCGAGGGCACCGGCCTGTCCGCCGAGGAGTACGAGGTGCTCCAGCTGCTCGCCACCGGTCTCAAGGACGAGGCGATCGCCCGGCAGCTAGGGATCAGCATGCGCACCGCCCGGCGGCGCATCTCCAGCCTGACCGCGACGCTCGGGGTGGGCACCCGGTTCCAGGCCGGGGTGGAGGCCGCCCGCCGCGGCCTGCTCTAGGCGCGGCGGGCAGCCCGTCGTTCAGCCCTCGATGCCGTGCACCGGCGGAACGGTCAGCGTGCGCTCCTCGGGCGTACCGCCCAGGATGATCTGGCGCAGCGCCGAGTTGTTGGTGGTGCTCAGCTCGGTGAGCTTGTTCTCCGGGTTGGCCAGCACCTGGATCCAGTAGGTGCCGTTCGGCAGGTCGGTGACCTCGAACGACTGGCCCGGCCGGTACTGGCTGTAGGTGTCGCCGTTGCCGACGTCGAGCACCTCACGCACCGCCACCACGGTGTCGGCGCCGCACGAGGTGGCCAGATCGGTGTTGTCCGGGCGCCACTTCGCGTTCGTAATGGTGTAGTCGACCGCGTCCGTATTGGCCAGGCAGAACGCCTCCTTGCCGCTGCGCACCGCCAGCGACTGGTCGGCGGTCAGCAGGTTGTACTGGGCGAAGTCGGTGAAGTGCCAGTGCAGGTGCCCCTCGCGCGGGTCCCACTCCATGGTGCCGGCCGGGCGCGAGCCGACCTGGTTGCCCTTGGCGTCGAAGAAGTACTGGTACGCGTCCATCAGGTCGGTGCCGGTCCGGCGGAAGCCGTCGACCAGCAGCGGCGACGTGCCCGCGTTCCAGACCGTGGCGCCGAAGTTCACGTACCACTTGCCGTCCGGCTCGCCGGTCTCCTCGTCGGCGCCGGGCTCGATCGCGATGCCCCAGGCCGGCAGCGAGCGCAGGTCGGGCTTCGGACCACTGGCCGGCGCCGCCGCCAGGGTGGTGGGCCGCTTGGCCGGCGCCCGGAACTCGGGCAGGTACGACGACACCTGGCGGGTCGCGTCGCCCTCGCCGCCGTGCAGGCCGTGCGCGTCGGCCGCGGCCACCGCCGCCGCCGGCTCCTGCTTGGCGTCGGCCGCCTTGGCCCGGGCCAGGCCGGCCTCGTCGACCTTGGCGTCCACCACGGTCACCGCGACCGTGGCGCTGGCGTTCTGCGCCGGGATGCCGAACAGCTGCTGGTACGCGGGGGTCACCGTGGCGGTGACGGTGTACTTGCCGTTCGGCAGGTCGAACTGCGCGCCGTCGGGCTCGAACGGCGGGTACTCGGGCACCTGCGCGTTCCAGCCGGCCTGGATGCCCCACACCGCGCCGAGCGCGAACGGATTTTCGCCGCCGCACATCCGTGGGTAGGGCGAGGTGGCGGGCGCGTCCGGCCGGGTGCGGGCCGAGAAGTACGAGTTGCCGCAGAACGACGTGCTGTACTCCTTGACCACCTCGCCGGCCTCGTTAGTGATCTTGAAGGCGGTGAAGTCCTTGAGGCCGGAGAAGTCGGCGACCATGCCGGCCGGCAGCGGCACCCGCTTCTTCTTGCCCTTCTGGGTCACCACCCGCTCGGCGGTGATCGGCGTGTCGTACCCGGAGCGCTTGGCCCAGATCTCGAAGGCGTCGTTGCCCGCGATCACGTGCAGCCCCAGGTCGAAGGAGAGCCACACCTCGTCGTCCCAGACGTAGCGCTCGGCGGTGACCGCGTTGGTGGCGGCCACGAACGAGAGCGGTGGCGGGGTGGCCGCCTGGGCGATGCCCACCCCCGCGGCGGTCAGCGCCAGTGCTCCGGCCACGGTGCCCGCGGTCAGCAGGCGGGTCCGCCGGCGACGGTGTTTCGGGTCAGTCATGGGTTCCTCCCCGTCAATGCGACCGGCGTCGATCCGATCGCTGCCGAACCATCCAATCCGGACAGTTGTGAAGAACCTGTGAAGTAGCCCGGGGTTGGCACAAAACGGGGAGGATGCGGGTGCGTGGGTGAGCTCGGCGGCCCACCCACGCACCTGCATCTATTTCGCGTACGCCTGGAACTCCGCGGCCCGCACATTCAGTGCCTGTGGGCTCGCGGTGCCGCAGTCGGTGCCGGCCCTCGGGTCGGCATCCTGCTCACCGGCGTAGTCGGGCGCGCCGGTGCACTGGGTGGTCAGCACCTCGAAACGCAGGTGCGTGGCCGTGGTGGGCCGGATGTCGAACGACCGCACGGTCAGCTGCGGCACCCGGGGCCGCGGCGCGATCGCCGGGAACGCGTCCGGCTTGCTGGTGAAGGCGGTCGTGAAGTCGGCCGCATCCGCACACGTGACGGTGGCACTGGCGGTGCACGCCAGCACCCGGAACTGCCGCAGCGCGGTGAACCGGTTCTGCGCTCCCGCGTCCGGGTCGCCCTCGACGGCCGGCCGCAGCATCGCACTCACCTGCACCCGCCGGACCGTCTGCGCCTCGCCGGCCAGGTCGACCGTGACCTGCTTGCCGGCCACCGGGCTGGCCAGCGACGCCCAGTTGGTCGCCTCGTCGTCGTCGATCAGCCGGGCCACGTTGATCCCGTCGCCGGTCGCCGTGGCGCCGGCCGTCGCGGAGGCCAGGTTGTGCGGCAGCCGCACGGTCAGCGTCCGGGTCTGCCCGGCCCGCACCGACGTGGCGCCGACCCGGGCGTGCCCGTAGCCGGGCGCCTGGCCGAGGAACGTGTACGAGCCGGGGATCAGGCTGACCCGGTCGGGCAGCGGCGTGGCCGGGTCGTTGTCGGCCATCGGTACGGCCCGTGCCTGGAAGTCGCCCACGAACAGCTTGGCGCCCGGCACCGGCTGGCCCTTCTCGTCGACCGGCCGGAACACCACGGTCGCCTCGGTGGCGTGCGGCGAGGCGAAGCTCGGCCGCGGGTCGGCGTCGGTGGCACCGGTGCTGGCCGCGCCCTCGCCCAGGCCGCGCTTGGCGAACGCGTTCCACAGCAGCGCCTGGTTGGCGCCGCCGAACCGGACCAGGTCGGCGCCGAGCAGCGCATCCCGGGCGTCCACCATGCTGTTGGCGCTGGTGGCCATCAGCAGGAACGAGTCGAAGACCAGCTGGATCCACCGCCGGTTGCCCGGGCACGAGGTGACCGGGGTGAGCCCGTTGGCGCAGGACTTCTGCAGCCTCGCCGTGCCCTCGCCGTACCTCTTGATCATCGCGGCCCGGATGTCGAAGTTGGTGGCGCTCCACAACTCGCCGGACGCGTGCACCTGGAGCCCGACGAAGTCGTAGTCCACATGGCTGTAGTTGAGCGGGCTCCGGCTCATGTTGAAGTTCCGGATGCCGGCCACCGGGTCGCTGGTGACGTACTGCCCGATGGTGAACGCCCGCTGCCCGCCCGGCGCGTAGCCGTGCTCGGCCAGGTATTCGATCGCGAGCTGGTCGGACCAGCTCTCGCTCATGCCCTGCGGCGAACTGAGCCCGCCGTCCGGCCCGGCGATCATCCGGTTGGTGATGGCGTGGGTGTACTCGTGGGCGATCACCGACATGTCGTAGTCGCCGTCCACGCAGGGCGGGTAGAACGCGCCGGCCTGCGGCTGCCACAGGTACATGTTGGTGATCGGCGCCTCGCCGTCCGGCGGGGTGATCTGGTTGGCGTTGTTGCGGGCCGCGAACGCCGGCGGCCCGCCCGAGATGCCACCGGCCTGCGCGTTACCCTGCTCCGGATCGTCGGGGAGGCCGCCCGGCCGCAGGTTGTCGTCCTGCATGTTCCAGGTGGCCTCGGTGAAGCCGAGGTGGTACGACCAGTCGTGCATCCGGTTGTGCTGGCCGAACAGGTTGGCCCGGGCCGCGTCGATGTCGTTGCGCTGCGGCGACTCGAAGACGGTCGGCGCGCAGCTCTCCCGGTGCCACTGGTTGGTCCAGTCGTACACGTACTTGCGGTCGGGCTGCGGGGTCGCGGTCTCGGTGCCGACCGTGAACGGGTCGTTCGAGGTCCAGTTGTGCACCGCGAACCCGTTGTTGCCGGCCGTGGTGTAGGTGGGCGTGCCGTCGGCCGGCTTGACGTCCCAGCCGAGCGGCGACGCCGAGGTGCCGACCACCTCGTCGCAGCCCCGGCCCGGCCCGAAGCACCAGCGGTCCCGGACGTCCCGCGACGAGTAGTCGACGCGCGGCGAGTTCGGGAAGACGTCCCACTGCGGGTTGTCGACCTCGTGCTCGTCGACGATGTCCTGGCGGACCAGCACGGTGCCGTCGCGGGCGTCCACATGGGTGGTGAACGCGACCGGCTCGGCGCCGCTGAGGTCGTCGCCGAGGGTCACCTGGTAGGCCGCGCGGGGGCCGCGGTCCGGCGTGGGCACGGCGACGAGGCGGTTCGCCATGACGGTCGGCGTGGTGAGTCCGGCGTCGGCGGCGGCGAGGCGCTCGGCGTCCGCCGCGGTGAGGGTGGCCGGCGGCGGTGCGCCGGCGTCCCGGGCGAGCGAGGAGCTCACGTACCAGACCTGGCCGTCCCGGACGCCCACCGAGAGCAGGCCGTCGTGGCCGGCGACCAGGTCACCGAAGCGTTGCCGGAAGACCACCGCGGCGCCGCTTCCGATCGGTGCCGAGGTGAGCAGTTCCAGGGCGTCGGCACCGGCCGGGGTGAGGCCGAGCACCTCGCGGTTGGCGGCGACGTAGGCGCGGGCGGCGGCGACCGGGTCGGCCGGCAGCCCGGCGGCCAGCGGCCCGCCCGGTGGTGCGGTCAGCGTCGCGGGCGTGCCGAGGGTGTTCCACCGGGCCTGGGCACCGGTCGCGGCGGCGTGGTTGCGCTGCCCGGTGGTGGGCGCGATCCGGCCGCGGCGGTTGTCGGTCAGTTTCTCGTGATGATCGTCCCCCGGAGCCTTCGCCACCGGCACCGCGGCCGGGGCGGCGGCCGCCGCGTTGCCGGTGCCGGATCCGCCGGCCAGCACTAACGCGGACGTGACGAGCATCGTGGCGGCTGCCGATAACGCACGGGATGGTGTGCGCACGGTCCCTCCTCAGTCGAACGGCTATTACCGATTCCACTGGGATCCGATCGCACTTACGGTGGGGCCGGGCATGGGCCGAACGTCCAAAGTAGAAGCCCAGCGGCGGTCAGCGCGGGGCGGCGAGGGCTCGGTTGGCGCCGAGGATGCCGTCGATCTGGTCCGGGGGGACCGGCTTGGCGAAGTAGAAGCCTTGCGCGTAGCGGTAGCCGAGGGCGTGCAGGCGGTCGGCCTGTGCCTCGCTCTCCACGCCCTCGGCGACCGCGCGCAGCGCGAGCGTGCTGGCGATGCCGCTCAGCGAGGTGGCGATGGCCTCCTGCTGGGCGGTGCCGTTGAGGCCGTCGATGAACGACTTGTCGACCTTCAGCGTGGTCACCGGGCAGGTGCGCAGCAGGGTGAGCGACGAGTGCCCGGTGCCGAAGTCGTCCAGCGCGATGCCGGTGCCGAGTTCGCGGAGCGCCTGGACGGCCGCCACCGCGGCGCCGCCGGCGAAGACCGCGGTCTCGGTGATCTCCAGGGTGAGCCAGCGCGGTTCCAGGCCGTGCCGGTGCAGCGAGCCGGCCACCTGGGCCGGCAGTTCCGGGTCGAGCAGCTGGCGGGCCGAGACGTTGACGCTGATCCAGGGCGCGTTGTCGCGGTGCCGCTGGTGCCAGGCGGCGGCGTCGGCGCAGGCGGTGTCGATGATCCAGGCGCCCAGGTCGACGATCAGGCCGGTGTGCTCGGCCACCGGGATGAACTCGGCGGGGGAGACCGCCGGCCCGCCGTCCGGGTGCCACCGGACCAGTGCCTCGACGCCCTGCACGATGCCGTGCGGCAGCTCGACGATGGGCTGGTAGACCAGCCGGAACTCGCCCAGCTCCAGGCCCCGGCGCAGGGCCGCGGCGATGTGCGCGTGGTGCTCGGCGGTGGCGTCCAGGGCGGCCGAGTGCGTGTGGTAGCGGTTGCCGCCGGACTGCTTGCCGGCCTGGAGCGCGAGTTCGGCCCGGCGCAGCAGGTCGGGCACCATGTCGCCGGACCCGCTCGCGACGCCGACCGTGATGGTGACCAGCAGGTCCCGGTCGTCCACGCAGAGCGGGGCGCGGAACGCGTGCAGCAGCGCCTCGGCCAGGTCGACGTCGTCGGCGAGCGGGTGACCCTCGGGCACCACCACGCCGAACTCGTCGCCCAGCAGCCGGGCCACCACGGCGTCGGCGCCGATGGTGAGGGTGAGCCGGGCCGCGGCCTCGCGCAGCAGCCGGTCGCCGTAGTCGTCACCGAGCGAGTCGTTCAGCGGCGCGAAGCCGTCCAGGTCGATGACCGCCACCGTGGTGGGCGCGGTCCGGCGGCTCAGCACGGCGGTGAAGAACCGGCGGTTCGGCAGCCCGGTGAGGTCGTCGTGGTCGGCCCGGTCGGCCAGCCGGTCCAGCAGCTTGGTGTTGTCGGCGACCGCGATGAGCTGCCGGATCGACACCAGGATGATCAGCGCCATCGAGCCGGCGGCCAGTTCCGGGCGCAGGTATCCGGTGTGCAGCGTGATGGCCAGCAGCATGGTGACGGTGAGCGCGACCGCGAGGTAGGGCACCAGGCTGACGCTGCGCCGCCACACGCTGGCCCGGGTGTGCCGGTCCGAGGGCAGCGGCTGCAGCGTCGCCTGCGGGACCAGGTTGGCCCGGGTCTGCGCGCGGCCGGCGACCGCGAACATCAGCCCGGCCAGCGGGATCGCGATGGCGATGCCGTTCAGGTGCGGCCAGACCTGGAAGACCGGGGTCAGCAGCAGGGCGAGCGGCGCCACCAGGCCGATCGGCGCCAGGGTCCACAGCGCCGGTCCGTGCACCGGCTCGGCGCCGGTCATCCCCACCTTGATCACGGCGAGCACGGCGGCACCCGCGGTGCCCAGCACGATCAGGTACAGCGCGGTGGTCAGCGGGCCGCCGCGCCCGGTCAGCACGGTCGCCGACATGAACTGCGCGGCCACCAGCCCGGCGGCCACCGCGACGACCGCGATGTCCAGGCACAGCGCCACCGTCGAGCGCCGGTTGCGGCGCCGGTTCGGCAGCCGCAGGATGGCCAGCACGGCGAGCAGGACGGCGGTCAGGAACAGGCCGCTGACCAGCGGGAGGGTCGGCGTTCCGATGGTGTTGTTGCCGTGCGTCAGCGAGTCGTAGCCGCGGAGCGCGGTGGCCGCCGCCATGAAGCCGGCCGCGACCGCCAGGCGCCGCCAGAACAGCCGGACCGGCCCCTGCCCGCTGACCGCGGCGACGGCACAGGCGAGCGCGCCGGTCGCGCCGGAGGCGGCGGCCGGCGGCCACAGCGCCCAGCCCGGGATGTCCCCGACCATGCCGGTCACGGTGAGCAGCCCGACCACCGCGACCCAGGCGCCGGTGAGCGCCACCAGGTGGCTGGAAGCGCGCAGCGTGCGGGACGCTGATGGCATCGCCGTTCCTCCCCGCCGAGCGGTCCGGACCAGGTGATCCGGTCCGATTCCTCGCCTTAATCGGCCGCGCCGGTGCCCGCTTGAGACTTCTGTGACAACCTCAGACATTTATCGGTATCAATTGCTTGCACAGAGGACTCCTTTTAAGCTGTCAGGGTTTGGGAAGCCCCATCTTCCATTGAGGAGCATCAATTGATTTCCGAGCGTCTCCCACGCGTGATCTGGCCACTCTTCCGCGCCGTACTCGGTCTGCTCTTCGCCTGTCACGGCCTCGCCAGCCTGTTCGGCGTGCTCGGCGGCAACCGCGGCAGCGGTGAGCCGATCCCCGCCGGCACCTGGCCCGGCTGGTACGCCGCGGTCATCCAACTCGTCTGCGGCCTGCTCGTGCTGGTCGGCCTGTTCACCCGCCCGGCCGCGATCCTGGCCTCCGGCTCGATGGCGTACGCCTACTTCGTGGTGCACCAGAAGACCGGTCTCATGCCGATCGAGAACGGCGGCGTGAACGCGGCCCTCTATGCCTGGTCGTTCCTCGCGGTCGCCGCCCTCGGCGCCGGTCCCTGGTCGCTCGACGCGTTGTTCGGCAGCCGGCGCGCCTCCTCCGCCGCCACGACGGAGGAAAGGCCGGCCGAAGAGGTCGCCGCCGCAACCACCTGAGCCAGGCGACCGGCACCCTACGGCCACAGCGAGGTGGTCGTACGGGGTCGCCGTCGACGTTCCGGTCGGAATCCGGACAGCCGGGTGCCCGATGGGCCGGCCTCGAGGGCCGGTCTTTTCTTGTGCACGCCTGCCGGAAAGCCTTACGCGACGCCGGATCGACCGGCGGCGCGTCGGTGTTTCGGGGTTTGCCACGAGTGAATGTCGGGGTGGCAGGGGGCGGAAACCCGGAGGCGATCAGTGGCGCCGGTGCGTCACCCTGAGCACACAGGGAGACACATCGGATCGGAGCTGATCGACATGCGAAGCCAACTACTGGCCGCCCGGGCCGCCGCGCTCTTCGCCAGCGAACTGCCGTCGGGGACCCGCCCGCCGGGGGCCGTGGTCGAGGCCGCCATCGGCCGGGCCGTGCGGACGTTCGGGGTGAGCGGGTGCGTGGCGACGCTGGCCGCCGCGTACGGCGAGTGCCCGGAGACCGCGATGCCGAGAATGCGCTGGGCACGCGGCGTGGTCCTGAGTCTGTACGACGTCCGGCGCCCGGAACCGGAGCGGGAACTGGCCGCCGCCTGATCGCCGCCCCGGCCGGGCGGCGGCCCGATCCGGGGGATTAGGCGACGGTTCGCGCGGCGGCGGAGCGGGCCTGGCTGCGGACCAGCCTCAGCGAGACGGCGGTCAGGGTCAGGGCGGACAGGAACAGCGCGAGGTGCACCGCCGGGTTGGCGATCGGCACGAAACCGATGACCGCCACCGGCACCTGCACGATCGCGATGAGCCCGGCCAGCCACAGGCGGTTGCCGCGGCCCCACAGCAGGGCGGTCCACACCGGCGCCGAGGCGACCGCGACGGTCAGTCCGTCGAGCAGGGCGTGCAGGGCCGAGTTGTGCACGGCGTTGTGCGCGAACGCCTGTGCGGGCGAAGCCACCCAGAGGGCGGCGAGGACGACGGTGGTCAGGATCGCGGCTCGACGCATCGGAAACCTCCCGGTCGATCACTTTGAGTAACGATGCTATCGGCGATGAGCGGGGGAAAGCGGGTTCCCTCATCTTCACGCGCGACCCTTCACGCGCGACCGCTCACGCGGCGGCCAGCAGCGCCAGGCCCATGCCCGCGCTCATCGTGCCGTGGCACAGCGCTGCCCAACTGGGCGGCGGTTGATCGGTGGACGCGGTGGCCAGCCGGCGCAGGCGCATGCCGCGGATCACCCAGCACAGCGCGGCCGCCACCAGGTAGGCGCCGAGCCCGGCGCTCACCCACGCGGCGTAACCGTGATCGTGATGCGTGCCGGCCGGCATGGCGGCGCTCATCCAGACCATGGCGGCGGTGGCGCTGGCGAAGAACATCGGCGCGACCCGCTGCCCGGCCGATCGGGCCGCGCGGGCGACGAACCATCCGGTGGCGGGCACGAAGATCGCGATCCAGGCCGGCGCCGGCAGGATCCCGCCCCAGGGCCAGATCATGGTGATCATGGACGCGCCCATCACCAGGTGCAGCGCCTCGGTGAGCCGTTCCGCCGGGGCCGCCGGGCGCAGCACCCGGACGAGGTGGAAGCCGGCGGTCGCGGCGAAGGCCACCGTCAGCGCCCAGCGCAGCGGCTCGACAGCGATCATCGGGCCGAACGCTAGACGGCGCCCCCGGCCGGGCGAAGCGTTTCGCGAACAGCCGACCGGCCCGGCACCTAGCATCGGTGACGAGCCGAGGGGGAGCCCATGCAGGAAGCCAAGCTGCTGTCCGAGACCGACGCCGGCGCCTGGGACCACGACATGCTGGCCAGCGCGATCGACGTGCTGCGGGACGGCGAGAACGCGGTGACCTCGTGCTCGGCCGCCATGCTGGCCGACCCGCACGCCGGCCAGCTGGCTGGCGCGGTGGCCCGCGACCTGGACACCGCCGACGTCCTGGCGGTCACCGCCCGGCTCCTGATCCGCCGGGCCGGGGTCGACACCGCGCTGCTGCGGGTCCAGCTGGAGGCCTGCGCGATCGCCTGCGAGCGCAGCGCCGAACTCTGCGGCCGGCACGCCCACCACCACGAGCACTGCCGCAAGTGCTCCGAGGCCACCCGGCGCTGCGCCGAGGTCACCCGCGAGCTGCGTCAGGCACTGCCCGCCTGAGCCCGGTCGGGTGAACCCCGCTCAGCGGCGAGCACAACCCCGGTGAGCTGCGGGTTCGTTGCGGTCACGGGTGCGTAGACTCCCGGGACAAGAACGTGATGGTGATCGGAAGCCGGTGCAAGTCCGGCACGGTCGCGCCACTGTGACCGGATCACGCGGGTTGGTCCGGAAGTCAGACCTGACGCCGTCACAAGACCCCTGCAACGGGACGCGAGATCCCGGGGAGGCTTGTGATGCGTACCGTGATTGCGGCCCTGGTGCGGCACTGGCGACGGCGCCGGGACGCTCTGCCGGATCTTCCCCAGCAGGTGGCCGGGCTGATGCGTTCCGGTGGTTGGCGGCGGGTGACCGTGGCGGCGGCGATGGGACAGCTGGGCACCGACGTGGTGGGTGTGGCGGCGGACGGGCGGCGGTGGGTGGTGCGCTGCCATCACGACGCGGTGCGGCTGGGCCCGGCGGACGTGCGGCGGTTCGCGCAGACGTTCCGCGAGTTCCGGCGCGGCGAGGTCGCGGTGCTGGTGACCGACCAGCCGGTCTCGACCGCGCTGCGGGACGCCGCGCTGCGCTGCCGGACCACCCTGGTGGACCGCGCCGGGCTGGTGTGGTGGGCCTGCGTGCAGGCCGGCCTGCGACCGCCCGCGGCGCTCACCTCGGCGGCCCGCGTGCCCGGCAAATCTATTCCGGAAGCCGACCGTCCGGAACCGCCCCTATCGTGAACGCCCATGGAGGAACTGCAGGCGGGGCTCTGGCACTGGCAGGCGCCGCACCCGGACTGGACGCCGCAGGATCACTGGCCGCGGGTGGTTTCCTCGTACGCCATCGACACCGGCACCCACCTGCTCCTGCTGGATCCCCTCGCCGTGCCGGACAAGCTCCTCCGGACCGGCCGCCCGCCGGTCGTGGTGCTCACCGCGCCGTGGCACGAGCGCGACACCCGCCGAGTGGTCGCGGAGTTCGACGCGCCGGTCTACACGCCGTCCGCGGACACCGCCGATGACCTGTACCGCAAGTACGGCCTCACCATCGACGACATGGTCCGGCAGTTCGGCGTCACCCCGGAGCGGGCGGCCGCCGGCAGCGGCGATCTCGACTGGCTGCCCGACCAGAACAAGCAGGTGTACGCCGCGGGCGACCGGCTCCCGTTCGGCATCGAGGTTTTCCCGGGCCGCGAGCGCAACGACGTCGTGCTCTGGATCGAGAGCCACCGTGCGGTCGTGGCAGGTGACTCCCTGGTCGACTTCGGCAGTGGACTCGCGATCCGGCCCGAGACGCTGACCAGGGGGGTCACCCGCGAGCAGGTGATCGAGGGCCTGCGGCCGCTGCTCGACCTGCCGGTGCACCTCATGCTGCCCGCCCACGGCGCCCCGGCCGGCCGGGGCGCCCTGGAGCGGGCACTGGCCGGCTAGCCGCCGAAGAGTTCGCCGATGCGGTCCTGGAAGGTCAGCACCGAGAGCGTGCCGAACAGCAGCAGCGACCAGATCAGCACGGCCAGCCGGATGCCGCGGACCCGGATCGGGGCCGGCAGGATCTTGCGGTTGACGAGGATGAGCAGGCCGGAATAGATGAACATCATGAAGCCGCCGACCACCGCGGAGATCACCAGAAGCACGATGGGCTGGCCGAAACCGGCCAGCAGGACCGCGATGCCGATCAGGACCAGGCCCCAGACCAGACCGGCGTAGATCTTGCTCTCGTTGGCGTTGCGGGCGTACGAGGTCTTGATGACGTCGGCGGCCAGGCGGCTGGTGTAGTCGACGATGCCGAGTGCCGCCGCGAACAGCGAGAACGCGCCGATCGCCCAGAAGAAGTACTGGAACCAGGAGCCGACCCGCTCGCCCAGAATCTGGCCCTCGACCTCGAGGAAGCCGATGTTGTTCTCCAGGCCCTCCCGGCCGAACACCGTCGAGTAGGCCAGCAGCGAGGTGAACAGGATGGTCAGGAACGTGATCAGGACGAACGTGGTGAGCTGCTCGATGTTCGCGAACTTCCACCAGCCCTTCCAGCGCCGCAGATTGTCGTCGGTCGGCTCGAAGACGTAACCGGTGCTGGGCGCCGCCTCGGCCTGGCCGGTCACCGGGCTGACCAGCCGGGGCACGTACGCGCCCATGCCGAAGCCCTTGTCCCGGATCCAGTTCGACTGCACCAGGTTCTGCCCGCCGCCCGCGCCGGCGAACGCCAGGGCGCCCAGCAGCAACGCGAAACCGAGTTCCTCGACCGGGATGCGCGGCTGGGTGACCACCTCGGGCAGGTCGCTCCACGCCGACGCGCCGATCGCGAAGATCGCCGCGACCAGGAACAGCGTCAGCACCGCGGCCACCTTGAGCATCTGCGCCTTCTCCAGGGCCACGTAAACCACCGGGGCCAGGGTGAGGATCAGGCCGATCACGACCAGCATGCCGATCGCGATCCACGTCCGGTCACCACCGAAGAGGTACGTGGTGAGCGTGGCCGAACTGGTCACCCACCCGGGCCACAGGTTGGCGAAGTAGGTGAGGACCGCGAACACCAGGCCCCAGTGCCGCCAGTACCGGCTGAAACCGGTGAGCGCCGTCTCGCCGGTGGCCAGCGTGTACCGCTCGATCTCCATGTTCAGGAAGTACTGGGTGACCAGGCCGACCAGGGCGGCCCAGACAAAGACCAGACCAACCTGCGAGGCGATGTACGGGAACAGGATGAACTCGCCGGAGGCCAGACCGACGCCGGCGGCGATGATGCCCGGTCCGATCAGCCGCCGGTAGTGGTGCGGCTCGTCGGGCAGATCGCGGACCTGCGGTGCGGGAAGGTATCGGGTGGGGAAGGCGGCCGTCACCCGGGCTGCTGCCTCGGTTCCGGCCGGTTTGCCTGCGTCGTCGGTGGTCGCCACAGATGCTCCTCGATCGGGTCTTCAACCCTCTGCCCGGACTCCTGGTGTGTCAAGCGTCACAGGCAGGTCGGCGCTGGTAGGGATGGGGGTCGGGTCCGATTGCGGGCGGCAGACAGATCATGGACGTAACGGCCCCGTCCGGGACCGTCTGCGGCATCGTGCTGATTGCCGGCGTTCATGATCGTGAACCGGCTACTGTCGACGACCTTGACCCGAGGGAGTACCCCGAGCGATGGCGATTGATGCCTCTTCACCGCTGGCTGATCCGCAGCAGATTCAGGGCAACATCCTGCGGCCGTTCGGGGGCGAGTGCCAGGCGTTCCTCTTCCTCTCCTTCGCCAGCGACCGCCGGGCCGCCCGGCGCTGGCTGGGCCGGCTGGCCGGCCGGATCTCCGGGACCGGCGACGTCGGTGAGTCCCGGGTGTCGCCGGCCAGCTCGCGGATCGCGCCGGGCCGCTCGCTGACCGGCCTGGGCCTGACCGCCACCGGCCTGGTCCTGCTGCACGGCGAGGTGGCCGGCGACCTGGCCGGGTACGACGCGTTCTGGCGCGGCCCGCTGGGCCCCCGGTTCGACGACGCCGGCCTGCTCACCACGGCACCGGCCCTGCTCGGCGACGTGGACGAGAGCGACCCGCGCAAGTGGGTGGTCGGCGGGCCGGACGGGCCGCCGGTCGACGCGATCGTGACCCTCGCGGCCGGCGACCCCGACACCCTGCACGCCGCTGTCGACCGCGAGATCAGGGCCGCCGACGACGCCCAGGTCGAGATCCACCGGATTCCCGGCGAATACCGCGACCGGGCCCAGATCGGCCGGGTGCTGCGCAACGCCGACGGCAAGCGGATCGAGCACTTCGGCTTCGCCGACGGCATCTCCCAGCCGGCCGTCCGCGGCTACCCCGACCCGGAACTGAGAAGCCGCCGCACGCCGTCCGCGGTCATCGCGACCGGCGAGTTCATCCTGGGCTGCGCGGGCGAGCGCCGCCCGGCCACCTGGGTGCCGTCGCCGTCGCCGGCACCGTGGATGGTGGGCGGCTCGTTCCAGGTGTTCCGCCGGCTACGGCAGAACGTGCCCGGCTGGTGGGACAAGATGAGCGACCTGGCCGGCGCGGGCGGCGACCCGGACGAGGAGGCCGCCCGGGTGCTGGGCCGGCATCTCGACGGCAAGCCGCTGGCCCGCCTCCGGAAGGGCGGCGACCACAATGCGTTCGACTTCGGCGGCGACGAGGACGGCGAGCGCACCCCGCTGTTCGCCCACATCCGCAAGATGAACCCGCGCGAGGACCGGGTGTTCCGCGACCGCGGCCACAAGATGCTGCGCCGGGGCATCCCGTACGGCTCCGAGTGCAACCGCGACCACCGCGACGACGCCGACCGGGGCCTGCTGTTCAACTCGTTCATGGCCAGCATCGAGAACCAGTTCGAGTTCCTCCAGCGCCGCTGGGCGAACGACCCGCAGTTCCCGGCCAGCACGGTGGCCCGCTACCGCCCCGGCACCTTCGAACGCCGCGTCGACGGCCTCGACCCGGTCCTCGGCGACAGCGCGGAGGCAGCCCGCCGGCGGCTCGGCGACGACGTGGTCGGCCAGATCCCGAAGTCCGCCTTCGGCGGCCTGGTGACCACCACCGGAGCGGTGTACGCCTTTGCGCCGTCGCTGCGCGCGTTGCGGTCGCTGGCCGGATCAGACCGGCTCGGGGCGCCGTAGCCGGGTGATCCGCTCCAGGAGGGCCTCGAGGTCGGGGCCCTCCTCGGCGGCGATCCAGTCGGGCAGCGGCGGCAGTTGCGGGCCGGGCGGCAGGTCGGCGCCGCTCAGCCGCCGGTAGGCGTGGCGGTGCTCCACGGTGGGCGCTCGCTCGCACAGCCCGCGGTAGATCACGGCGGCGGTCTCCCGGGCGTCGGTGTCCGCCGGGTCGAGCTGCCAGGCCGCGTCCAGCAGCACGGCCACCTCGTGCGCCTCGTTCCACTTGCCGGTCGCCTTGCGCAGTTGCTCCGCCGCGCTGCCGGCGTCCAGCCGGCCCGCGGTGACCCGGAGCCGGACCGCAAGCGCGTACGAGATGACCTGGGTGTTGCGTTCGTCGTGTTCCTCGGCGATGTGTAGCGCCTCGGAGTTCAGCCGCTCGGCCTCGTCGGGACGCCCCGCCGCCAGCTCGACCCGCGCCAGCCGGTGCAGCCACTCGCACAGCAGGTAGGGCGCCTCCAGCTGCCGGCTCAGCTCGATGGCTCGGCCCAGCAGCCGGGCCGCATCCTCCGCGTCGTCCTCGGCGGCGGCGATCGCGCCCAGGTGGGCCAGTTGGTCGGCGACGCTGGTCCAGTCGCCGAGCTCGACCGCCACCCGCAGGGCCTGCATCGCGCAGACTCGGGCCGCCCCGAGGTCGCCTACCTCCCGGTAGATCTCGCTGAGATTGCCGATGATGACGCTGCCGGTGTGCCGGGCGCCGATGTCCTGCGCCACGGTCAGCGCCTGCCGGTAGGACGCGAACGCCTCGATCAGGTCGGCCCGGCGTACGTATCCCCAGCCGAGGTTGCAGGCCGCGTTGAGCGTGCTGTGCCGGTCGCCGGCCCGCTCTGCGGTGGCCAGCGACCGGCGCAGGTGGTCGAGGGCCGCGTCCAGCCGGCCGCTGTTGAGGTGCACCAGGCCGATGTGGTTCAGCGCGGTGCTCATCGCGGACAGGTCGCCGGCCGCGGCGGCCATCGCGAGGTGCCGTAGGCCCAGGTCCAGCGCCTCGGCGTAGGCGCCCTGGCGGTACAGGGCGAACGTCATCCGGTTCATGGTGCGCGACTGGCCCACGATGTCACCGATACGTTCGAATCCGTCCAGCGCCCGGGTCAGCCAGGTCACCGCCTCGGCGTCGGAGTGGGTGTACATCAGCAGGTCTCCGAGCTGGCGCTGGCCGGCGGCGAGGATGTCGTCCCGGCCGGCCTCCTCGGCGAGGTCCATGCCCTTGCGGTAATGCTCCTCGGCGTCGGCCCACTGTCCGGTGTGGTAGTGCACGGTGCCGATCTCGACGTGCAGTTCGGCCCGCTCGTCCCGGGGGAGCAAGGGCAGCAGACGGCCGTAGTAGTGGGTGGCGGTCTCGTTGGCGTACATGGCCTTGGCCCGGTCGCCCGCGGCCCGGAACCAGACCAGCTGCTCGCCGGTCCGCTCGGTCCGGCCGTAGTGGTAGGCCAGCACGTCGACGTACTGGGAGAGCCGGTCGGCGAAGGTCTCCTCGACGAACCGGCCGACCTTCTCGTGCAGGGCGGCGCGGGTCTCGTGCGTGATGCTCTGGTAGGCCGTCTCCTGGGTGATCGGGTGCTTGAACTCGTGCTCCGGTTCGATCTGGTCCGGCACCGGCTGGGTCAGGTCGCGCTCGTGCAGGTGGTGCAGGTGCTCCTCGACCTGTTCGGTGGCGCCGGCGGCCGGATAGACCGAGGCGATCCACGGCGGCTGGAACCGCCGGCCGATCACGCTGGCCACCTTGACGGTCGCCTTCTCGTCGTCGGTGAGCTGGTCGATGCGGGCCATCACCAGGCGTTGCAGGCTGTCCGGCACGTGCACGGCGGTCATCGCGCGCGGATCGGCCGGGTCGATGCCGTGCCCGTGCAGATAGCTGACCAGCTCCTCGATGTAGAAGGCGTTGCCGCCGGCCTGCTCCGCGATCTGATGCACCAGCTGCGCGGCCACGGTCGCCGCCGGCCCGTACCGTTCGCGCAGACGCAGGGCGGCGAGCCGGTCGGTGTCCGCCCGCGGCATGTGGGTCAGGGTCAGGCCGGCCAGGTTGGCCAGCTCGGCGAGCTTGGCGGGTACCGGCTCGCGGGAGGTGGCGAGCAGCAGCACCGGCAGGTCGGCGATCTGGCCGGCGATCATTTCGAGCAGGGCCACCGACGCCGGGTCGATCCACTGGCAGTCCTCCAGCAGCAGCACCAGCGGCCCGCCGGCCACCCGGTCGCGCAGGCAGGCCACCAGGGTGGCGCGCAGTAGCTCGTCGCGGCCGACCAGGTCGAGCTGGGCGGTCAGGTCGGTGTCCGGCATCGGCAGGTTGATCACCGCGGCCAGCAGCGGCGCCCGCTGGCCGGTGCCGTCGTAGCGGGCGACCCGCTTGGTCAGCGCGGCCTGCTGCTGGGCCAGCGGCAGCGCCGGGTCGACGCCGAGCAGCTCGCGCCAGATCGACCGCCACACCCGGTAGCCGGCCCGGGTGCCGTGCGAGCGGCAGCTACCGGCGTACCCGGTGAAACCGAACGTCTGCATGGTCCGGAACGCCTCCGCGGCGACCCGGGACTTGCCGATACCGGCTTCGCCGTGCACCCAGACCACCTGGCCGTGGCCGTCGCGCACCCGCCGGGCGAGGCTGTGCAGCAGTTCGAGCTCCCGGGCGCGGCCCACCAGCCCGCCCGGCGCCGGCGACGGCACCGAGGTGGCGGGTGCCGGCTCGCGCGCCTCGCGCACGTGCCAGACGCGTACCGGCTCGGCTTTGCCCTTGGCGGTCACCGCGGACGGACCCTCGGCGACCACCACGTCGCGCACCCGCTCATAGGTGGCCTGGTCGATCAGCAGACGCCCGGGCGGCGCCGACGCCATCAGCCGGGCGGCCAGGTTGACCGCGTCGCCCACTACGGCGTATTCGCGCCGGATGTCGGAGCCGACCTCGCCGGAGTAGACCGGGCCGGTGGTGATCCCACCCCGGTACGGCCCGCCGGGCAGGGCCAGCAGCTCGAGGCAGCAGCGCAGCGCGCGTTCCTCGTCGTCCTCGTTGCTCACCGGCGTGCCGAACACGGCGACCAGCACGGTGCCCTTGTCGTCGGCCATCAGGTGCCGCAGATGCCCGCCGTACCGGTCGATGATCGCGACCCCGGCGGCCAGGTAGCGCTGCAGTTCCTGCACCGACGCCGGATCGTCGATCACGAGGTCGGGCAGCCGGACGAAGGCCGTGCTGACCTTGCGGTGCTCGTTGACCAGCTCGTGCCGGCCGGACCGCAGGCGGGCCCGGATCGCCGGGTGCAGGAACGGGGTGAGCAGGCGTTCCAACTCGGCAGGCGGCGGCGCCGGAACCGTTGACGGGTCCTCGTCCGCACCCGGCGGGCCGGCCATCGCGCGCAGCCCCTGGTCGACGACGATCTCGCCGCGGTCGGCCTCGTGCAGCGCGGTGATCGCCCGGTCCAGCGCCGGGCCGGCAACCACGTGCTGGAGCCGGATCGCCGGGTCGCCCAGCAGCATGACCAGCGTCGGGCCACCGGCCAGGCCGATCCGGATGGTCAGCGACTGCGGCCCGTCCGGCGTGGACACCGGGCCCACCGACGCGGTCGCCGTGCGAATCAACTCGGCGCACCGGATCGCCCGGCCGGCCGCCGCTGCCCCGGTCTCCGGGGAGTAGCGGAACATCCCGACCAGCGCGTCGCCGGCGAAGTCCACCACGCTGCCGCCGGAGCTGGCGATCGCGTCCGCGGTCACCGCGAACCACTGGTTGATGATCCGGGTGAGCTGCTCGGTGCCGTAGCTCCCGGCGCTCGACAAGCTTTCGGTCATCGCGGTGAAGCCGGCCACGTCCGCGTAGAGCAGGACCGCGTCACCCGATTCGGTGACTGGCGGATTGTTGACATTGGTGGCCGAGAGCAACAGGTGTAGGACATGCTCGGGCAGGTACGAGCGCCAGGTCGCGGCGAGGTCACTCGCGATCTGCGGCGTCTGGAGGCGCGAGTCGGTCACGCCCGGCATGGCCACCCTTCGCGTCGTACGGTCGCGCTCGCTGCTCACTGCCCACCATCGGTCTATCAGTCGCGTCAAGGGAGAACGGACATGAGTCATCCGGTCAGCGATGCCGCGTTCGAGCTGCTCGGCGCGTGTAAGCACTCGCTGCGGTTCGCCTTCGGCGCCCCCCTCGACTATCCCTATGCGCCGGCCAAACTGGCCGTGGAAAACCAGCCACCGGCGTTGTTCCGGCGGCTCCAGGCGGTGTCGCCACCGCCCGCCCGGGACGGTGATCCGTGGCAGACCGGCATGAAGCTGGACGACCGGCCCTTCGATCCTTCCGACCCGGACACGTGCGCCGGCCGGCTGGCCGACGTGAAACACGACGAGGATGCGGCGTCACTGGATACACCGGACCCGGAAAAGATCGTACTTGACCGTTGGTTCAGTGTTCCGAAGCAGCCGAGCAAAATGTCCTTCCCGGGTGCCGACGAGGGCCGCTACCTGACGTCGATCGCATACTGGAGCCCGATCCCGCCGTCCGCCACCGAGGTCTCGGTCGGGGTCGAGTACTACGGCGCGTTCCGGATGGACTGGGCGCGTCCGCCGCAGGACCGGTGGGTCGCGGTGAGCCTGGACGCGTTCTGGCCGGCCGAGCGGGACAGCGCCGACCTGATCATCCCGCTGGGCAAGTGCGACGAGCAGTGTCCTAACTCCTGACGACGACACTCCTGACGACGACCGGAACCCCTCGGGGGTCTGCCGAGGGGCCCCGGTCGTCCGCGCTGTCCTTACGACACGACGCAGGTGGTGCTGTTCGGGCCCTCACCGATCTTCTCGGGCTCGTCACCGGAATCGTTGCCCTCGAAGAGGTCGCAGATGCCGATGTCGCCGTCCAGGTTGAGGCCGGAGAGCCGGGCGGTGTCACCCAGGTTGACGTTGATGCCGACCAGCACGTCGCCGTCCGACGCGGTGATGTTCGACAGCGTCACCGAGCGGGCGGCCTGCGTGGAGCAGTTGCCGCACGAGCGGTAGAACTTGCCGAAGTCGGTCACCTCGAAGTTCCGGATGGTCACCGAACCGCCGGCGCCCCGGTTGTCCTGGAACACCTTGTCGGACGCCTGCGCGGCGCTGCCACCGTCGACCACGACGGTCGCGTTGGTGCCCCGGAAGGTGGCCGCATCCTCACCGACGTCTTCCCAGAAGACGTTGCGCAATGTGCAGCTGCCCGCACAGTGCACCCCGTCCGCGGCGGGCGAACCCAGGATGACGTTGCTCAACGTCGCACCGGCGGCGAGCCGGAACAGCGGGTCCTGCCCTTCGTCCTGCCCACCGTCACCGAGATCGCCGGCGCCGACGAACCGCTTGTTGGCCCCGTCGAAGTTGCCGGAAACCTCAATGGTCTCGGTAACCTGCTGCTCCCCGGTCGCCGGCGGCACCTCGGCCGAGGCCAGCGAAGCCGTCGTGGCCACAGCCGCCATCGCCACCGCCACAACCGCGGCACCGATGACCAAACGTGGTCTTTTCACAATCTGCCCCTTTCTAGGTCACCCACCTCTAATTCGGTCAAGGTGGGCTGCTGCTGAAAAGTACGTCGCAGATGAACGAGCGGTTAGGGCTAGACCGCAGTCAATGTCTTAATTCCGGCTTAATCAATGCTTTGTTCACAGCCTGTATTGCTGCAAACCCCACGTCAGCGGCGCGGACTCAGCAGGGCTTTCGAGGGTGCCCGGCGGATAACGGTCTCCCGCTGTCGACGATGGAGCAATTTGTCGACCCCGGCATTGCCGCGACCCGAACAGTTGCCGAGGCGGAACGGAGCTCACCTTCTCCCGCCACCGGGCACCGCCACCGCGTGCCGGGAACCGCTGACCGCATCATGAGCCTGTCCTGGACTGCGGACGACCATTCCACCCGCCGGGAGACCCTCCGGAGCAAAAGCCGCGTAATACCTTATAACGTCGCGCCACCGATAGATCGTGGCGAGTTCCCGTCCGACCGGAACACCGACTCTTCGAGATCGCGGCCCGGAGCCACCACCGCCAGGCGGCGGCAGGTGTCGGCGCGCTGTGGCACTTCACCGGCCGCGCATCAATCAAATGGGGGTCGAGCGGTCCGGCATCTATCGGATATTGCACGAGTTTTCGGGTGCTGGCGTCAAGATCTTCGGGTGGCCGGCCGGGAGGTGGGAGCGAGCCGACGATTCCCTTGACACGTGTGAGCGGCGCCACATACGTTCGGTTGGGCGGAACTGAAACATTTCAAAAGGCCGGAGGTCGTGGGATGGCGATGACGGACCTGCTTGCGCCCAAGCGGCGGCGGAAGACGCGGATCGGGCTGGTGGCGGGCGGGCTGGGGACGTACTGGCCGCAGTTTCCGGATCTGTTGCCGCAGTTGCAGGAGTCGGCCCGGTATGTCGCGGAGCGGTTTGCCGAGATGGACGCCGACGTTACCGACGTCGGGTTCATCTCGGATGCCCAGGAAGGCGCAGCGGCCGCCGAGAAGCTGCGCCGGGTCGACTGTGACCTGCTGGTGCTCTTCCTGACGACGTACCTGACCTCTTCGATGGTGCTGCCGATCGCGCAGCGGGCCGGGGCTCCGGTGCTGGTGATCGACCTGCAGCCGACCGAGAAGATGGACCACGCCACCTTCGGCACGGGAGCCTGGCTGGCGTACTGCGCACAGTGCCCGGTGCCGGAGGTCGGCAACCTGTTCCGGCGGGCCGGCATCGAGTTCCGCAGCGTCACCGGCTGGCTGCGGCAGGAGTCGGCCTGGCAGCGGATCGGGCGGTGGGTGCAGGCCGCGCACATCCGTGCCGCGCTGCGCACCGCGCGGCACGGGCTGATGGGGCATCTCTACCCGGGCATGCTCGACGTCTCCACCGATCTGACCCTGCTGCCCACCACCTTCGGCTCCCATGTCGAGGTGCTGGAGTTCGACGACCTGCGGGAACGCGTGAATGCCGTGACCGGCGACGAGGTGGCCGAGCGGATGGAGCTGGCCCGCAAGATCTTCGTGCTGGACGAGTCGGTCAAGCCGGAGGACTTCGCGTGGGGCGCCCAGGTGTCGGTGGGCCTGGACCGGCTGGTCGACGACTTCGCGCTGGACAGCCTCGCGTACTACCACCGCGGCCTCAACGGTGAGCAGCACGAACGCCTCGGCGCCGGGATGATCCTGGGCGCCTCGCTGCTGACCGCCCGCGGCATTCCGGCCACCGGCGAGTACGAGCTGCGGACCACGGTCGCCCAGCTGGCCACCCAGGTCGCCGGGGCCGGCGGCTCGTTCTGTGAGATCCAGGCGCTGAACTTCGAGGACGACGTGGTCGAAATGGGGCACGACGGGCCGGCCCACCTGGCGGTCAGCAGCCGGCAACCGCTGCTCCGCGGGCTCGGCGTCTATCACGGCAAACGCGGCTGGGGAGTGAGCGTTGAATTCGACGTACGCCCTGGTCCGGTGACTTTGCTCGGTCTTGGGCAGGATCGGGATGGCAGCCTGTCCTTCATCGCCGCGGAAGGGACGGTGGTGGACGGGCCGCTGCTCGCGATCGGCAACACCACGAGCCGGGTCGACTTCGGGCGGGACCCGGGGGAGTGGGTCGACGACTGGAGCGCGAGCGGCGTGGGGCACCACTGGTCACTGTCGCTGGGGCATCGCGCGGCCGACTACCGCGCCGCGGCGAGCCTGCTGGGCATCCCCTGCCGGCAGGTGTGAAACCGCGATTCGCGTAACGGGCCTACCGCTGGGTAATACGCGTCGGTAACCTGCTGGGTGCGAACCGTACTCGGATCGAGGGGGTAAGCCGTGACCACGACCCAGGGCAAGCCGGCCGACGTCTCGGAGAAGCAGGCCCGCCAGGTGGCCGAGGCCGCCCGCGAGTCCGAGTGGCGCAAGCCCAGCTTCGGCAAGGAACTGTTCCTCGGGCGCTTCCGGCTCGATCTGATCGACCCGTGGCCCGAACCCGAACCCCGCCCGGACGCCGAAGAATTCATGAAAAAGCTGGAGACGTACGTCCGGGGCGTGGACGGCACCAGCATCGAGCGCGACGCCCGCATCCCGGACGAGGTGTTCCACGGTCTGGCCGAGTTGGGCGCGTTCGGCATGAAGATCGACAAGGAGTACGGCGGGCTCGGGCTCAGCAATCTGCACTACTGCCGGGCACTCACCCTGATCGGGTCGGTGAGCGCGGCCACGGGTGCCCTGCTGTCCGCGCACCAGTCCATCGGCGTACCGCAGCCTCTGAAGACCTTTGGCACCCCCGAGCAGAAGAAAGCCTTCCTGCCCAGGCTCGCCGCAGGCGAAGTCTCCGCGTTTCTGCTGACCGAGCCGGACGTGGGCTCCGACCCGGCGCGCCTGGCCACGATCGCCGAGCCGGTCGAGGGCGGCTACCGGCTCAACGGGGTCAAACTGTGGGCGACCAACGGCACGCTGGCGACGCTGCTGGTGGTGATGGCGCGCGTCCCCGGCAAGGGCATCACCGCGTTCGTGGTCGAGGGTGACTCGCCGGGCATCACCGTGGAGCGCCGCAACGAGTTTCTGGGGCTGCGCGGCCTGGAAAACAGCGTGACCCGGTTCCACGATGTGTTCGTGCCGGCCGAAAACGTGATCGGCGGTCCGGGCAAGGGTCTCAAGATCGCCCTGACCACGCTGAACACCGGCCGCCTGTCGCTGCCCGCCATGTGCGTGGGCGCCGGCAAGCGCTGTCTCAACGTGGCCCGCGAATGGTCCGCCGACCGGGTGCAGTGGGGCCGCGCGGTCGGCCAGCACGAGGCAGTCGCCAAAAAGATCGCGTTCATCGCCGCCACCACCTACGCGATGGAGTCCATGCTCGACCTCTGCTGCGTGATCGCCGACGACGACACCAACGACATCCGGATCGAGGCTGCGCTGGTCAAGCTGTTCGCCAGCGAGATGGCCTGGCAGGTCGCCGACGAGCTGATCCAGATCCGGGGCGGCCGCGGCTACGAGAAGGGCACCTCGCTGGCGGCCCGCGGCGAACGCGGCGCCGAGGCCGAGCAGATCCTCCGCGACCTGCGGATCAACCGGATCTTCGAGGGTTCCACCGAGATCATGCACCTGCTCATCGCGCGCGAGGCGGTCGACGCGCACCTCTCGGTGGCCGGCGACATCATCGACCCGGACGCCGGCCTGAGCCGCAAGGCGCGAGCCGGGGTCCGCGCCGGCGCGTTCTATGCGAAGTGGCTGCCGACCCTGGCGGTCGGCAAGGGCCAATCACCGGCGGGCTTCGGCGAGTTCGGCCCGCTTTCAAACCATTTGCGGTACGTGGAGAGGGCGTCCCGCAAGCTGGCCCGGTCCACCTTCTACGCGATGTCGCGCTGGCAGGGGAAGCTGGAGAAGAAGCAGGGCTTCCTCGGCCGGATCGTGGACATCGGCGCCGAGTTGTTCGCCATGTCGGCGGTCTGCGTGCGGGCCCGCGCCGAGCGCAAGACCAGGCCGGAGGGCGTCGAACTGGCCGACCTGTTCTGCCACCAGGCCCGGTTGCGGGCCGAGGCGCTGTTCGACGGGCTGTGGGCCAACACCGACGCCCGCGATGTCCGGGTGGCGCGGCGGGTGCTCGAGGGCCGTTACTCGTTCGTCGAGGACGGCATCGTGCTGCCGCCCGATGACCTGGCCTGGGTGGCTGCCTGGGAGCCGGGGCCCGCGGTGGTGGACGACGTACGCCGGCGGATCCCGCCGCGCTCCTCCGGCGGCTAGCCCGTCAGCCGGCTAGCCGCCAGACGTTCGGGCGGCCGGCCACCGGCGTGAGGTGTCCGGCGGCGGCGAGGTGGTGCAGGTGGGCGAGGGTCTCGCCGAGCGCCATCCGCCGCAGCCCGCCGGACAGCGCGTCCCAGCCGCGCGACCAGGTCAGTCCGGCCGCGATCTGCCAGGCGGACGCGGCCCGGTCCCTGACCACGACCAGGATCTCGGCGCCGCGCTCGTCGTGGTGGGTGAGCAGGTCGGCGGCCCGGTCACCGATGCCGCGGAACCGATATTCGTGCGCCGGCAGCGCCTCGTCGGCGTCGAAGCGGCCCATAAGTTCCAAAGATTTCCGGTACGCCGTGAGCGGGTCGCCGTGATTGTCGTGCACCCCGATGTTCGGGCTGATCCGCGGCAGCAGGTGGTCGCCGGTGAGCAGCACGCCCGCCTCGGCGTCGTGCAGGCACAGGTGACCGGGCGTGTGCCCCGGCGTCCACACCGCCCGCAGGTCACGCCCGTCGACCGGCAGCCGGTCACCGTCGCCGATCATCCGGTCCGGCTCGGCCATGGTGCGCAACTCGTCCATCCGGCGTGGAGCGATGGTGAGCGCGTCGACGTCCGCCTCCGGCACCCCGTGCTCGCGCAGCCAGCGCCGGTCGTCCTGGGAACGCCACCCGCGCCACAGCCGGCCGGGCAGCGTCGCGGCCTCGGCCGGGTGCATGCCGATCCAGGCGCCGCTCTCGCCGCGCAGCCAGCCGCTGAGCCCGTGGTGGTCCGGGTGGATGTGGGTGAGCACGATGCCGGCCACGTCGGTCAGGTCGGCGCCGGCCGTGGCCAGGCCCTCCTTGAGCGCGTGCCGGGATTCGGGGGCGTCCCAGCCCGGGTCGACGAGCACCACGGTGTCGCCGGTGAAGGCGTACGAGAGGGTGTAGCGCAGCGGGTTGTGCGGGATCGGGACGGGAATCGACCAGACGCCGGGGCGGACCTGCTCCACCGGCGGCAACACCCGCTGTAGCCAGGCCTCGCGCTGCGCCGTACCGGTAACCCTGGAACCCACGCCTGGACACTAACTGAAAAGAAGCCGGGTATTGCAACGCGGCTGCGTACTTGTTGCCACCTGACCAGTCACGTCAGCATCCAGTGGTGTCCATCGACGAGCAGCAAGCCCCCTACCAGCTCATCGCCGCCGGGCTGCGCAATCAGATCCTGGCCGGCCACCTCACCGTGGGGACGAAACTTCCGTCCGAACACGAACTGGCCGCGAAACATCACGTCGCGCGGGCCACCGCCCAGTCCGCGCTGCGCCAGTTGCGATCCGAGGGCCTGACCACGTCGCGTAAGGGCGCCGGCAACTACGTCGCGTCCGCGCCGGCCGCCGACATCGGGCGCTGCCCCGCCCACCTGGTGCTCGCGCCGGCCCAGATCGCCTGGCTGGGCACGCTGCCGATGCCCGCGCACGGCCTCGACCGGGTGCTGCACTGCGAGCTCGAACGGGCACACCCCGGCCCGCACGCGGGCCTGGGCCAGCACGCCGGTGACACCCCGTGGTGGGTGCAGTGGACGCTGGCCGCCTCCGAGATCGTCCCGGTGCCGATGTGCCCGGCCCAGCGGGTCCCCGAGCGCGCCGAGGTCGACGACAACAAGTGCCTGCTGTTCCAGGACCATGCCGGCCGCCACCTGTTCGGCGGCGACTATATGTGAGCAGTTCGGCGCCGCATCACATCGAGGCCAGATAGATGGTCTCCTGCGCCGAACCGGCCCAACGGCGCTCGACGACGATGGTGGCCGCCGCGATCCGCAGATGGTTCCGGTCGGCCGGGTCGGCAGCAGCCAGCATCAGCGCGGCCATTCGCATTTCCGTGAGGCTCGTCCGGCTCACTTTGTGCCGGGACAGCACGTCCTGAGTGCGTTCCCGCAGCAGTTCCACCAGCGGGACCGGCAGGCGAGGCCGCCCCGGCACGGCACCGGTCGGCCGGGCCGGGTCGCCCAGCAGTTCCGGCGCGGCCTCGACCCGGTATTCGTCCGACAGCCCGGCGGTCGCGGCGAGTGCGCGGACGAAGACGGCGAAGGCCTTGGCATGTTCGGCCGGCCGGCGTGCGACCGTCTCGCGCCAGACCCGGGCGAGCGGATCACCCACCGCGGCTGCCAGGAGGCGCTGCGCGTCGGCCGGGTCGGCGAGGAGGGAGCCCTGCTCGCCGATGGTCCTTGCACACCCGTGCCACCGCCGGTTGCCGACGGTGGCCACCTGGCGGAACGAGTTGGTGAACCTGCTCATCCGCTGAACGATCTCGGTGGCCTCCGTTTTCACTGCGGCGACGTTCTCGTCGCGCACCACGCGGCCGTGGTGTGAGATCACGGAGCTGTGGGCAAGGCGTTCGGCGGCCTCCCCGAGCCGCACGCAACGCTCGTGCAGCGCCGCCAGCCCATAGTCGCCGTGCACCGCGTTGCGGACGTCGGAGATCGCGGCAGCCGCGCCGATGTCACGATCCGAGTTGATCACGGCCGCCAGTTCCAGCACCGCCGCCCGGACATCCTCCACCGCCGCATACACCTGCTGGGCCGCTTCGGCGTCGTCGCTGAACGGGTTCGGTGAGGGCACCGCCTCGAAGTACTCGCGTTGCCGGTCCCTGGCCGCCGGCTTCGACCCGTCGAGCGCCACCCGCCGCCCGGTGTACGGCCGGGCCGCCCGCACGGTCAGGGCGTCGCGCCGGGCCCCGAGGCGCTGGGCGAGCGTGCCGACCGTCGAGGCGAGCAGCACGGCGCGGCTGCGGATGCCGAGCGACAGCAGGTCGAGCATGAGTCCCGGATCGGCCGATTCGCCGGTCAGGCCCGTCCGCAGCTCCACGCCGGTGACGATGGCCGGCGATCGCCGGCCCGGCAGCGTCCATAGAACGGGCAATTCAAAGATTCCGCCGTCCGCCCACACGAGCGGCGAGCCCGCGCGAAGTGCCTCGGCGGCCCCGTCAGTGCCGGCGGCCAGCGCCGTGAGCTCCGTTTTCGTCGGCAGCCGATAGGTGGTGTCCGGGTCGCCGCACTCGGCGGTGATCCGGTTGATCCACCTGACGAAATCGAGCGCATCCCGGCCCCACATGCCGCGCGCCGGGGTCGTATCCGGATGGCAGGGCCGGTCCGGCGCTGGATGCCCGTCCTGGACGAACAGCCAGTAGAGGCGGCTGGGCACCGGTCCGGCACAGAGCCGGCTGCCGCTCTCGGTGGGCACCGTCCGGCGCAGATAGCGCAGTGCCTCGATCCCGGCCACGATGCGGCGCCGTTCCGGGCCGGCACCGGGCTGGAACGCTGCGTCGACAGTCGCCCGCAGCCGTTCCCGGAGCTGCGGGTCGACCGCCTGGTCCAGGTCGGCGCACTCGAAGGCCAGCGAGAGCGCCGTGATCCGTTCGGAGTCGAGGCAGGCCCGGATGATCTCGTCGGTGGACTGCGCCGCGGCCCACAGCAGGATCACCTCCCGCCACCACGCCGAGTCGACCCCGTCGATCAGCACGTCGACGAGGCCGTTGCGGCGGATGTGCTCGGCCGCCAGGTACTCCTGGAAGGTCAGGTGAGCGAACGAGAGCTGCTCGTTGTCGAGCTCGACGAGGATGCCGTTCGCGGTCGCCTGCTGGAGCGCCGCGGCCGCCTCCGTCCCGGCCGCGAGCGACGCGGTCAGCGTGTTCCGGGCCAGGACCACCGTGCCCGCCGTCATGAAACGGTAGGCCAGCGCGGCCAGCCGTTCCCGGACAGCCGCGGCGTGTTCCCGTGCCTGCTCCGGGTCGCGTTCGTCGCGCGGGCTGAGAATGACCTGGAACAGCTGGTCGTACAACTTCTGGCGGCTCTTGGGCAGCGTGCCCCCGTAGCGATGGACGTTCGCGATCATGGTGAGCAGCAGGGGATTGACCATGAGATCGTGCAGCGCCGGCGTCGCCATCAGCCGGGTCAGCATGTCTGCCGCCCCGGCGGCGGCCCGCGCCCGAGCCGCCCGCCGCGACGCGCCCACAGGCCGGTCGGTGACCCGGTACCAGGCTTCGACGAACGTAGCGACCTGGTCCCGGGTGAACGGCCGGACCTGCAATGTGCGCAGCTCGTCGAGCCGGAGGCGGTCGTAGCCGTACGGGCGGGACGAGAGCACGACGTGGTTGTCCGGGTAGTACTCGAGCTGACGGCGGATCCACTCGATGACGGTCCGGCGTGCGTCGAACCCGGTCACCTCGTCGAGGCCGTCGAGCAGCACCACGCACCGCCCACGGCGCAGCTGGGTGTCCCACCATCCGGGCGGTTCGGGCACGCCGAGGTTGGCGGGAAGCTGGGCCACCAGCTCCGGGAGGTTCACAGCCGGGTCGGTCACCACGGCGGCGGCGTGCGACCGCAGCTCCACCAGGATCGGCAGCCAGCGCCGGTGAGCCAGCGGCGACCGGCCGGCGATCCGGCGCACCACATGGCGCAGCAGCGTCGACTTGCCGCTTCCCGGAGCACCCAGGAGCACCAGCGCCTGCGGTTCCCGCCGGCCGAGGAAGTGCCAGATCGAGTGCCGGTCGGTCACCGTCGCGGGAGCGTCGTCGAGCAGGCCGCCGCGGACATCGTGTTGCGGCCGGGGCACCAGGCTGACGTCCACGAACACCGCGTCCAGATCGGGAACCGCCGACCCCACGGTCGGCAGCGACGGGGCGGCGCTGGGGATCCGGGTCCGGCTCAACATCCGTTTGCGGTACGCAGTGGCGTACCGGTGCCCGGACCAGCCCAGCCGTCCCGGCCGCGGGGTGGTGCCCGGGAACCGGACCTCGGGGCGGCCGGGGAACGACGCCTGGGACGGGCGTGCCGCCTTCCGGTCCACCGCGGCCAGCAGGGCGGCGCGGGCCGCGGCCTCGTCCAGGCCGACCAGATCCACGTAGACCCGCGAGGACAGCAGCCCGGCCGGTGAGCAGGGCCGGACCCGAACCAGGATCAGCGTCCGCCGTGCCCCGGACGGGTCCCGAACGTACGCCGCCCGCCACTCGGCCGCGCCGTGCACGGAGGTGAGGTAGTCCGGGGACAGCACGGCAACGGTGTGTTCCGCGACGGTCGCCGCCTCGTGCATCTCGTGTACGAAGTCCGACCCGGCGGGAAAGTCGGCAGCCTGGTACACCGTCGTCAGCCCGGCCTTCTCCAGCTCGACGGCGATCCACCGGGCCCAGTCCCGGTCTTCGCCGGCGTAGCTGATGAAGACGGCCGGGCCGGCCGGTCCTGCGACCATCCGGCGTTCCTTCCTCCCGGGCAGAACCGCCATCGTACAAAGTGGTCGGCCGGGATGGCGCACACAACGAGCGGCCCCGGGACATGCCCGGGGCCGCCGATGGAGCTGTCAGCCTTCTTTTCAGCCGAAGTTGACGTCCGCGCACCAGTAGTACACCTGGTCGGCGTGGCCCGCTTCCCAGACGGTGTAGACGATGTGCCGTCCGGTCCGGCCCGGCGCGCTCACCGGGATCTTGACGGACACGCCACCCAGCACCGGGTCGTTGGTGGTCTCACCGACGCCGGGCGCGATCGGCCCGGTGTCCTTCAGCAGGGTGAGGTCGCTCCAGCTCGGGCGCTGCGTCAGCGGGTTGAAGCCCTGCCGGGTCACGTACACCCGGAAGTACTTCGCGCCGTGCCGCGCCTGGTCGTGCGCCACCACGGTGAAGTTCGACGAGTTGGGGATGTTCGTCGCGACCCAGTTGCCCGGGGTGTCCAGCGCCGAGTACGTGGTGCCGTTGGTGTTACCGGCGCTGCACAGCGAGCCGTTCGGGACGGCGGCCTGGTGGTTGTTCTGTACGTTCTCGCGGTACAGGCCGTTCCAGTTCCACATCGCCGAGGTGTTGGCCTGCCACGCCTGCCAGCACATCGGGTCGGTCTGGGCCATCGTCGGGTTCTGGAAATCGCTGCCCCACCGCTTCCAGCAGCCGTAGTTGCGGGATGCCGGGTCGATGGTGGAGCCGTGGGCGAACGCTCCGCTGGCGAGCGTCGTGGCGAGCAGCGCAGCGGCGGCCGTCGCGACGGTGGCGACCCGGGCGACGGGTCGGGGCAAACGCAGAGAAAGGGACATGGGTGCCTCCAGCACTCGATGGGGGGATCGAGATGCCCGAGCGCAGCTGAGCTGGGCGGATCGACGCCCGGAACCGGGGGGCGTCGCACGGAAGCCGCGCGTAGGCATGTGTTGAGCGGCGGCCGGGGGTTCGCCCTCGCCCCAGCTGAGCCAATTAATTTCACCGGTTCCGGTATCGAGCCTCTCAGGTCTTATTTAAGGTTGTCAATATTTGGCCCGGTGGCCACCGCACCCACTGTCACCATGTGGCCCGTCACCGACCTGGCCGAACTCCTCGGCCGCCGCCCCCCCCGCGGGCCTGCTCGATCGATCGCACTGCGCCCTCGGCTGCGCTGCACGACACCGGCGTGCCGGGCCTCTCGGAACCGCCCGGTGACCCGCTGCACCGGACCGCCGACAGCTCCACAGCGACCGCGGTACCCCGGCGGGCCGGGTTCGGCCGCGACATACCACGGGAGCGGGTCTACGCCGCGCCCCGGCCGCGCGGCTCCGTGTTCAGCGGCCCGCCGACTCCGACGACCGCCGACTCCGGTCTGGTCATGGAGAAAGATCAACGTCCGGGTGCGGAGATGCGGCTGCCGGCGATCAACGCGGTGAGGACCGCTATGCCGTACTCGTCGCCGACCGCCACCGCGATGTCGTCGTGGCGGAGCGCGAAGCCGTGGTCGGGGGCCGGCACCAGGGTGCCGTCGCGGATCACGGCCACCACCGCGGCGCCGGAGAAGCCGCCGGGCTGCAGGTCGCGCAGCGAGTGGCCGTCGGCGGCCGAGCCGGCCGGGATCCTGATGCGGACGGCGGTGAGGCCGGCTGTCTGCAATTCCAGCTCCCGGACGTGGTCGACGAAGACGGTGCCGGCCAGCAGGTCGGCCAGCTGGTGGGCCTCGTGGTCGGCGAGGCTGACGGTGCAGGCGGCGCGTTCCGGGTCGTCCTGGTCGTACACGACCAGGTCGCGCCGGCCGTGCCGGCGGTTGATCACGCCCAGCCGCTGCCGGGCCCCGGTGGTGATGGCGTGACAGACGCCGACACCGGGCAGTGCGATGCGCTCGATGGTCATCGTCGGCTCCGTTCTCGTCCGTGACTTTCCAGCCTGGCCCACCGGAGGGCCGCTTAACATCCGTGCTGGCACCCATTTCGTGACGCATTGTTTGGGTGCCAGCACGGATGGACGATGTGCCGCCCGCCCGGCAGGCTCGAAGCACACGAACCGCAGTCGGATGAGGGGCCTGGCGTGACACTGTTCTGGCGCATTTTCTCGCTGAACGCGGCGGTGCTCGTCGTCGCGACGGTGGGACTGCTGCTCGGGCCGGTGACGGTGTCCACGCCGGTGGTGCTGACCGAGGCGATCGTCCTGATCACCGGACTGGCCGCTATGTTGATCGCGAACGCGTTCCTGTTGCGCGTCGGGCTGAGCCCGCTCGACCGGCTCACCCGCACGATGACCACCGTCGACCTGTTGCGGCCGGGCACCCGGCTGCCGGTCAGCGGCCGGGCCGGCATCGCGGCGCTGATCCGGGCGTTCAACGCGATGCTCAACCGGCTCGAGGCCGAGCGGGCGGCCAGCGCGGCCCGGGCGCTGTCGGCGCAGGAGGCCGAGCGCCGCCGGGTCGCGCAGGAGCTGCACGACGAGATCGGCCAGACGCTGACCGCCGTGCTGCTCGACATCAAGCGGGTGGCCGACCAGGCGCCGGCGCCGGTCGCCGACCAGCTGCGCCAGGTGCAGGAGACCACCCGCAACAGCCTCGACGAGATCCGGCGCATCGCCCGCCGGCTGCGACCGGGCGTGCTCGAGGAGCTCGGGCTGTCCAGCGCGCTGCGGGCGCTCGCCACCGAGTTCTCCACCGCGGGGCTGGCCGTCAAGCGCCAGCTCGGCACCGACCTGCCCGAGCTCAGCGCCGACGTGGAGCTGGTGCTCTACCGGGTGGCGCAGGAGAGCCTCACCAACGTGGCCCGGCACTCCGGCGCGCACACCGCGACGCTGATCCTGCGCCGGGACGGCGACGACGGGGTGGAGCTGCGCATCCGCGACGACGGCAGCGGGATGGGCTCGGCCGCCGAGGGCGCCGGCATCCGCGGCATGCGTGAACGCGCGCTGCTCATCGGCGCGATCCTGACCTTCGCCGCCGCGCCGGGCGGCGGCACCGACGTGAGCCTGCGGGTGGCCTCCGGGGATCGGGGGAGATGACCGTGCCCGGACCCACCCGTATCCTGCTGGCCGACGACCACGCGCTGGTGCGCCGCGGCGTCCGGCTGATCCTCGACCAGGAGAGCGACCTCACCGTGATCGCCGAGGCCGCGGACGGCGCCGAGGCGCTCGACCTGGCCCGGGCCGACCCGCCCGACCTGGCCATCCTCGACATCGCGATGCCCCGGATGACCGGTCTCCAGGCCGCCCGCGAGCTCACCCGCATGCAGCCCGACCTGCGCATTCTCTTCCTGACCATGTATGACAACGAGCAGTACTTCTTCGAGGCGCTGCGGGTCGGCGCGGCCGGCTACGTGCTGAAGTCGGCCGCCGACCGCGACCTGGTCGAGGCCTGCCACGCCGCGATGCGCGACGAACCATTCCTTTACCCGGCCACGGTGACCGCGCTGGTCCGCGACTACCTGGAGCGCGTGCGCGGCGGCGCCGGCATCCCGGCCAAGGCGGTCACCGACCGCGAGGAGGAGGTGCTCAAGCTGGTCGCCGAGGGGCACTCCACCCGGCAGATCGCCGAGCTGCTGTTCATCAGCGCCAAGACGGTGGAGCGGCATCGCGCCAACATCCTGCAGAAACTCGGCCTGCGTGATCGGCTGGAGCTGACCAGGTACGCCATCCGCGCCGGACTCATCGAGCCCTGATCATGCTGCTGATTCTGCTGATCCACGCGCTGGCCGCCGTGCTCGCACCCGCCCTGGTGCGGGTGGCTGGCCGCCGGGCGCTCTACCTGCTGGCCCTGGTGCCGGCGGCCGGCGGTGCCTGGGCGCTGGCCCAGAGCGGCCGGGTCCGCGACGGCCGGCCGCCCACCGAGACCTACCCGTGGGTGCCGCAACTGGGCACGGAGCTGGCGTTGCGGCTCACCACGCTGCCCTGGCTCATGGTGGTGCTGGTCGGCGGCGTCGGAGCGATCGTGCTGGCGTACAGCGCCCGCTACTTCGCGCCCGGCGAGCGCGGGCTGGGCCGGTTCGCCGCGTTGTTCCTGGCGTTCGCGGGGGCGATGACCGGGCTAGTCGTCTCCGACGACCTGCTGGTGCTGTACGTGTTCTGGGAGCTCACCACCGTCTTCTCGTACCTGCTGATCGGCAACGACCCGGAGCACGGGCCGAGCCGCCGGGCCGCCATGCAGGCGCTGCTGGTGACCACGCTGGGCGGGCTCGCGATGCTGGTCGGCTTCGTGATGCTCGGGCAGGCCGCCGGCACCTACAAGCTCTCCGCGATCGTCGCCGGGCCGTCGCCCTCGCCGGTCTACCTCGGCATCGCGCTCGTGCTGATCCTGGTCGGGGCGATGTCCAAGTCGGCGATCTTCCCGTTCGGTTTCTGGCTGCCGGCCGCCATGACCGCGCCCACCCCGGTGTCGGCCTATCTGCACGCCGCCTCGATGGTCAAGGCCGGCATCTTCCTGATCGCGGTGCTCGGCCCGTCCTACGCCGACGACCTGCCGTGGCGGCCGGTGCTGGTGATCGGCGGCCTGCTCACCATGCTCGGCGGCGCCTGGTCGGCGCTTCGCCAGTACGACCTGAAACTGCTGCTCGCCTACGGCACGGTGAGCCAGCTGGGGCTGCTGGCCGTGGTGCTCGGCGCCGGCACCCGGGACGCGGCGCTGGCCGGCACCGCCCTGCTGCTCGCGCACGCCCTGTTCAAGGCCGCGCTGTTCCTGGTGGTGGGCGTCGTCGACCACACCGCCGGCACACGTGACCTGCGCGAGCTCAGCGGGCTCGGTGCCCGGCAACCGGTGTTGGCCGGGGTCGCGATGCTGGCCGCCGCGTCGATGGCCGGGGTGCCGCCGATGGCCGGGTTCGTCGGTAAGGAGGCGGTGTTCGCGGCCTTCACCGGGGCGTCCACCATCGACCGGCTGGTGCTGCTCGCCCTGGTCGCCGGTTCCGCGCTGACTGTCGCGTACAGCCTCCGCTTTGTCTGGGGTGCTTTTGCCCGCAAACCGGATGTCGCCGAGACCCGGCCGCACGCGCCCGGCGCTCTCTTCCTGGCGCCTCCCGCGCTCCTCGCGCTGTCGGGACTCGCGGTCGGCGTGACGGCTCCGCTGATCGACCGGATGGTGAGCCCGTACGCCGCGGGCTACGTGGCCGCGGAACACCCGTACCACCTCGCCCTGTGGCACGGTCCGGGGTTGCCGGTGCTGCTCAGCGCCGTCGCCCTGGCCTGCGGCACGGTGCTGTTCCTGCTGCGCCCGGACCGGCCCGGACCGCCGGCCGCACCGCGCGACCGCGCCTACCGCCGGGTGATGGCCGGCGTCGACCGGCTCGCGGTCGAGGTGACCGGCGCGACCCAGCGCGGTTCGCTGCCGTTCTACGTCGCGGTGATCCTGGTCGTGCTGGTGGTGCTCGGCGGTGCCACGCTGCTGGCCGGCGCGCCCTGGCCGATGGTGCTGCGGCTGTGGGACTCCCCGGCGCAGGCGGTGGCCGGCACCGCGATCATCGTCTCGGCCCTGGTGGCCGCCCGGGCCCGGCGCCGGTTGACCGCGATGGTGCTGGTCGGGGTCTCGGGGTACGGCATCGCCGTGCTGTTCGTCCTGCACGGCGCGCCCGATCTGGCGCTCACCCAGTTCCTGGTCGAGACGGTCACCATCGTGATGTTCGTGCTGGTGCTGCGGCGGCTGCCCGAACACTTCTCGGCCCGGCCGCTGGCGCTGACCCGCCGGCTGCGCGGCGCACTCGCGGTGGTGGTGGGTGCGGTCACCGCGGGAATGGCGTACGCGGCGGTCAGCCGTCGCCAGGCCGAGCCGATCTCGAGCCAGTTCCCGGAGCTCGCGGTCTCCTTCGGCGGCGGCACCAACATCGTGAACGTGGCGCTGGTGGACATCCGGGCCTGGGACACGATGGGCGAGATCTCGGTGCTGGTGGTGGCCGCGACCGGGGTGGCCAGCCTGATCTTCCGGCGCACCGGTGCGCTGGAGCGGCGCAGCGCCCGGCGGGGCCCCGGCCGGGTGCCGGTCGGCGACTCGCCCGCCTGGCTCGCGGCCGGCGACACGCCGGAGGCCCGGCGGCAGTCGATCATCCTCCAGGTCGTCGCCCGGCTGATGTTCCACACCGTGGTGCTGTTCTCGATCTACCTGCTGTTCTCGGGGCACAACGCGATCGGCGGCGGCTTCGCCGGCGGCCTGGTGGCCGGGCTGGCGCTGACCGTGCGCTACCTGGCCGGCGGCCGTCGCGAGCTGATCGCGGCCGCACCGGTCGACGCCGGCCTGGTGCTGGGGTCCGGCCTGTTCGTCGCGGTCGGCAGCGGGGCGGTGGCCATGCTGCTCGGCGGCGAGGTGCTGCAGAGCGCGCTGCTCGACTTCCATCTGCCGCTGCTCGGCCACGTCCATCTCGCCACGTCGGTCTTCTTCGACATCGGCGTCTATCTGATCGTCGTCGCCCTGGTGCTGGAGATCCTGCGCAGCCTGGGCGCCGAGTTGGACCGCCAGGCCGAACCGGCCGAGGAACAACGCCACGAGATTCGGGAGGAGGTCACCGTATGACACCCAACCTGCTTTACGTGATCGTGGTGGGGGTGCTGTTCGCGACCGGGGTCTCGTTGCTGCTGGAGCGCAGCCTCACCCGGATCGTGATGGGCGTGATCCTGCTCGGCAACGGCGCCAACCTGCTGATCCTGCTGGGCGGCAAGGCCGGTGGCGCGCCGATCGTGGGCGTGACCCCCAACGCCGAGATGAGCGACCCGCTGCCGCAGATCATGATCCTGACCGCGATCGTGATCACGCTGGGGATGACCGCGTTCCTGCTCGCGCTGGCCTACCGGAACTGGAAGCTGACCGGCAACGACGAGGTGCAGGACGACGTGGAGGACCGCCGGATCATGGTGCTGGCCGAGCGGGACGAGGGCCCGGGCACGGCCGACACCCACGACGTCGCCGAGGCGCCGCGATGAACTTCCTCGTCCCGTTGCCGGTGGTGATGCCGCTGCTCGGTGCCGCGCTCACGCTGATGATGGCCGGGCGGCCGCGGGCACAGCGGACGGTCAGCCTCAGCGTGCTCACCGGCACGCTGCTGGTCTCGGTGGCGCTGCTCGTGCTGACCAGCACCGACGGGCCGCTGGTGGTGTCCGTCGGCGGGTGGACGGCGCCGCTGGGCATCGTGCTGATCGCCGACCAGCTGGCGGCGCTCATGCTGGTGGTCTCGTCGGCCGTGACGGTGTGCGTGCTGGTGTACTCGATCGGGCAGGGCATGGCGGACGGCAACGAGGAGACGCCGCTGTCCATCTACCACCCGACATACCTGATCCTCACCGCCGGCGTGACCAACGCGTTCCTGGCCGGCGACCTGTTCAACCTCTACGTGGGCTTCGAGATCCTGCTGGTGGCCAGCTACGTGTTGCTGACCCTCGGCGGCACCGAGAACCGGATCCGCGCGGGGACCACGTACGTGGTCGTGTCTTTGGTCTCGTCCTTGATCTTCCTGGTCGCCATCGGGCTGGTGTACGCCGCCACCGGCACGCTCAACCTGGCCCAGCTGGTCGACCGGCTGGACGCGCTGCCCGACGGCCTGCGCCTGATGTTGCAGAGCATGTTGCTGCTGGCGTTCGGCATCAAGGCCGCGGTTTTCCCGCTGTCGGCGTGGCTGCCGGACAGCTACCCGACCGCGCCCGCGCCCGTCACGGCCGTCTTCGCCGGCCTGCTCACCAAGATCGGCGTGTACGCGATCATCCGGACCGAGACGCTGCTGTTCCCCGGCGGGCGGGTGGCGACGCTGCTCATGGTGGTCGCGTTACTGACCATGGTGGTCGGCATCCTCGGCGCGGTGGCGCAGTCCGACCTGAAACGGTTGCTGTCGTTCACGCTGGTCAGCCACATCGGCTACCTGCTGTTCGGGGTGGGGCTGGCCACCCGGCTCGGGCTGTCCAGCGCGATTTTCTACGTGGTGCACCACATCACCATCCAGACCACGCTGTTCCTGGCCGCGGGACTGATCGAACGCCGTGGCGGCAGCGCCACCCTGGACCGGCTGGGCGGGCTGGCCCGGTTGTCGCCGGTGCTCGCCGGGCTGTTCTTCGTGCCGGCGCTCAACCTGGCCGGCATCCCGCCGTTCTCCGGGTTCATCGGCAAGACCGGCCTGCTTCAGGCGGGCGCCAACGACGGCAGCGTGCTGGCCTGGCTGCTGGTCGGCGGCAGCGTGCTGACCAGCCTGCTGACCCTGTACGCGATCGCCCGGGTGTGGAACCTGGCGTTCTGGCGCCGTCCCAACCCGGCGATGCCCGACCCGGCCGAGGCCGATCCGCCCACCTCCCTGCTGCCCCGGCTGATGGTGGCGCCGACCCTGGTGCTGGTCGCCCTGGGCGCCGGGCTGACCGTGGCCGCCGGGCCGCTGTACGAGCTCAGCGACCAGGCCGCCGGCTACCTGATCGAGCGCAGCGGGTACGTCGACGCCGTCTTCCCGCAGGGCCAGCTTCCGGAGGCACCGCGATGACCCGCCCGGCCCGGGACCGGTTGATCGCGGTGGCCGGCCTCACCGGGATCTGGGTGCTGCTGTGGGGCAGGCCGACCTGGATCAACGTGGTCGGCGGGCTGCTGGTGGCCACCGTGATCCTGATGGTCTTCCCGCTGCCGCCGGTCACGTTCGGCGGCCGGCTCAGCCTGCCCGGCCTGCTGCGGCTGGTGTCCCGGTTCCTGGCCGACCTGGTGGTGGCCAGCGTGCAGATCGCGGTGCTGGCGTTCCGGTTCGGGCACGTGCCGCGCAGCGCCGTGATCGCGGTACCCCTGCGGGTGCCGACCGACCTCAACCTGACCCTGACCGCGGAGGCGTTGTCGCTGGTGCCGGGCAGTCTGATCGTCGAGGCCGACCGGGCTCGCGGCGTGCTCTACGTGCACGTCCTCGGGGTCCGCGACCGGGCCGAGGTGGAACGGTTCCGGCAGGGCGTGCTCGAGCTGGAGGCGCGCATCGTCGACGCCCTCGGCAGTCCGGCCGAACGCCGGCTCACCGCGACCGCGCCCACCGTCCGTGAGGGGAGCCCGTCATGACCGTCGTTGCGGTCGTCGTCACCGTGCTGCTGGCCGCCGGGACGGCGCTCACCATGGTCCGGGTGGTGCGCGGGCCGTCGATCCTGGACCGGATCGTGGCCACCGACGTGCTGCTGGCCATCGTGGTGATGGCCGTCGCCGTGGTCGCGGCCACCACCCGGGACGGGACCGCGCTGCCGATTCTCGCGGTGCTGTCCATCCTCGGGTTCACCGGCTCGGTCAGCGTCGCGCGGTTCGCCACCCGCAGCGGGCCACGCCGGTCGGACGGCTCCGGTTCCCGTACCGCCGACATCGAGGGTGAGGGGGCACCGCCGTGACCGATGCACTGGATGTCGTGGCCGCGGTCTGCATGGTGGCCGGCGCGGCTTTGAGCCTCGCCGCCGGGGTGGCGCTGGTCCGCTTCCCCGACCTGCCGTCCCGGATGCACGCGGCCACCAAACCGCAGGTGCTGGGCCTGCTGCTGGTGCTGCTCGGGTGCGGGTTGCGGCTGCGCGACACGGTCGACATCACCACGCTGGTGCTGGTCGCGGTGTTCCAGCTGAGCACCGCGCCGGTGGCGGCGCACATGGTGGGGCGCGCCGCCTACCGTGCCGGTCAGGTGCGTAAGGAGCTGCTGCTGGTCGACGAACTGGACGCCCAGGCCGCCGCGGCGGGCCCGCAGGATGCCGTCGAGGTTCGTGGTGCGCGCGAACGGGTGGACGCTGGGCGGCGCGCCGGGCAGGTTTCGGCCGCCCGGAACGCGGCGGGAGCGCAAGATGGGTGCCATGACCGCTGACACGCCCTCCGTGCCCAATCCGCTGCAGGCCGTCGACGAGACCTGGCAGCGTGGCCTCGCCATCGTGGCCCACCCCGACGACCTCGAGTTCGGTGCCGCCGCCGCGGTCGCCCGCTGGACCGCGCAGGGCAAGGAGATCGTCTATGTGCTGCTGACCAGCGGCGAGGCCGGCATCGACGGGATGGACCCGGCCGAGGCGGGGCCGCTGCGCGAGCGGGAGCAGCGCGAGTCCGCGGCCATCGTCGGGGTCGGGCAGGTCGACTTCCTCGGGCTTCCGGACGGCGTTCTGGAGTACGGGGTTCCGCTGCGCCGCGAGCTGAGCCGGGTGATCCGCAAGCACCGGCCGGAGATCGTGATCACCAACAACTTCCGGGACAGCTGGGACGAGGAGGGCAACGCGCTGAACATGTCCGACCACATCGTCACCGGCAAGGCCACCCTGGACGCGGTGCGCGACGCGGCCAACCGGTGGGTGTTCCGCGAGCAGATCGACGCCGACGGCCTGGAGAAGTGGGGCGGGGTCCGCGAGGTGTGGGCGGCCGGCTCGCCGCAGTCCAAACACGGTGTCGACACCACGGACACCTTCGACCTGGGGGTCCGGTCGCTGGAGGCGCACGCGGCATACCTGCGCGGGCTGGGGTCGGGCGACTTCGACTCGGAGGAGTTCCTGGAGGGCTTCGCACGGCAGACCGGGGCGCGGCTCGGCGCCCGGTACGGCGCTTCGTTCGAGGTGTTCCGGCTGGGACTCTTCTAGGCCAGCGCGGCCAGGTGCCCGTACGGCATCCGCCGAGACTGTCGTGCGCGCGGGGCCCGGTCGAGTGGATGGCCCAGGTCGCCGGCCAGCGCCAGGGCCCGCTCGTGGTAGGCGAGCGCGGCCGCCGGGTCGCGTTCCGTCTGAGGTCGCTGCGCACGGCGGCACCGGTCGACGGCGGCCTGCGGGCGTCCGGCGACCGCACCTGGGGCGGATTCCTGTGCCGCATCGGGGCCTGACCCGTCCGGGATGGGCCTGAATATCAGGGGCGGGCCCATCCTTTCCAGAACCGGGCGAACTTGCGGCGGTACTTATCGTCCGGCTCGGCGTCGATCAGCTCCAGCGCGGTCGACCGCACATTGTCGTCGCCGGTCGCGTCGTAAAGCAGGCGCAAGGTCTCGACGATGTCGCTGCGTACCAGGGTGCCGTTCTTCTCGGTGAAGCTGTCGCCGTAGCGCTTACTCACGGTGGCGAGCAGGGCGGAACGGCGCTCGGTGCCGCCGGCCAGCCCGATCCGCCAGAGTGAGCGCAGGCTGTGCCGGGCGGTGACGAACTTCGGGTCCTTGGTGACGGCGATCAGCGCGTCCAGGTCGCCGAGAATGCGGTCGCCGGGGTCGTGCGCCGCGAAGTTGCAGAGCAGTTGGGCGGCGATCGACCGCTGGTGGTTGTCGGCGTCGGCGAGGTGGCCCACGACGTCCGCCCACACGGCATCGGCCCAGTCCACGGGTTCGGCGGTCGCTTCCATGAGGATCTCGTACGCCTCACCGCGGCGTACCCGGTCGGCCACCCAGAGGTTCGGATACAGCGGGTGCACGTCGCTCATGGGTCAACCTCTTCGTCTAGGTCATCGTCGTTGTCGAACGGCTCGTCGCTCCACCGCCACCTTGCCTCCTGCCCGTCCACCCGGAGCAGAAACTCGGGCACGCGTGCCCCGTCCGGGTAATGCAGAGCGACGGCGTTCCGAACCGCCAGATACGACGAGTCACCCTCATCGTCATAACTCTCAAGCAGCGCCCGCACCGCGCCGAACCCGTCGAGTTCCTCGATTCGCGCGTAGAGCCACGGAAAGGCGCCGTCCTTGACAACCAGCCGTGCGAGTAACTCACCGTCGTCGCCGAACCGTCGCAGTGTCCAGACCTCGCCCTGATCCCCCACGGCCGCCGACTGTAGCGACGCCCCTGATCCGGCCGGCCACCGACCCGATCTTGGTGGTTGGCCCGGCGGGACCAGAGCCGGAGCACGGCAGGGGTGTGCGCGATAGGCGGCGCCGTCCGGGCCACCACGTCCACCGCGCTGTCGTCCGCGCTGTCGTCCGCGCTGTCGTCCGCGCTGTAGTCCGCGCTGTCGTCCTCGGCCAGATGTCGTCGAGTTGCTGTCGTTGCCGACAGCAGATCGCCAAGATCGGTCGCGTGCGTCCCAGCGACGCCCTTTAAAGAGTATTTATACGATTTATCAGGTGGGGCGATCGTCCTGCGGGATGGATAGTTCAGATGCCGGGATGGCGTCTCGGGGTGGTGAGAGGACCAAGGTCCGCAACGCGGACGGAGCGCGGAAGGAGCGCGGTTGGTGGGCGCGGAGTAGGCGGGGTGGGGTGCAGCGGGTGGGGTGGGGCGCGGTGGGG
>NZ_BOMV01000027.1 GCF_016862375.1 Paractinoplanes rishiriensis
TGGGGTGGGGCGCGGTGGGGTGGGGCGCGGTGGGGTGGGGCGGGGCGGGGTGCAGCGCGGTGGGGGGCGGGGCGCGGTGGGGACCGGGTGGGAAATCGATGTTGCTTGGGGTGGGGTAGTCGTTAGGGTCGCGGCTGTGAGTGAACCCCCTGCGCTTGGTAACGGGGCGCATCTGCAGTTCATGGGGCCGCTGTCGGAGGCCCGCGCCGGTCGGATCGCGGTGCGGCTGGCGGCGGCCGGGCCGGGCACGGTGGTCGACTTCGGGTGTGGGTGGGGGGAACTGCTGCTGCGGATACTGGCGGCGACGCCCGGCGCCACCGGGGTCGGGGTCGATGTGCACGGGCCGGATCTCGTGCGCGGGCGGGCCAACGCCGAGCGGGCCGGGCTGGCGGAGCGGGTCACCTTTGTCGAAGGGGAGGCGGGGACGCTGCGGCGTACCGCTGATGTGATTTTGTCGCTGGGGGCGTATCACGCCTTCGGGAGCGTGCGGGACGCGCTGGTCGCGTTTCGGGAGATGGTCGCGCCGGGCGGGCGGGTGCTGTTCGGGGCGGAGTTCTGGGAGCGGGAGCCGAGCGCCGAGCGGCTCGCGCGGATGTGGCCGGGGGCGTCGGCCGGGGACTGCACCGATCTCGCGGGGCTGGTCGACAAGGCCATCGACGCGGGGTTCCGGCCGCTGTGGATCGAGACGGTCAGCCGGGACGAGTGGGACGAGTTCGAGTCGGGGCTGGCGTCCGACGTGGAGGAGTGGCTGCTGGCGCACCCGGATCACCTCGAGGCGCAGGCCGTGCGGGAGAAGCTCGACGATCAGCGGAGTATGTGGCTGCGTGGGCACCGGGATGTCATGGGCTTCGCGTACTTGACTCTTGGTGCAGGATGAGGCCATGTCCTTCACCGGCGAGGAAATCGCCTATCTGCGGTCGCAGCCGCTCGCCCGGCTGGCCACGCTCGGCGCGGACGAGCAGCCGGACGCGATGCCGGTGAGTTTCGAGTTCGACGGTGTGGACTTCTGGGTGGGCGGGGTGGGCGAAACCGTGCTGCGCACCCGCAAATTCCGCAACGTCGCGGCCGGGCGGCTGAAGGTCGCGCTGGTCGTCGACGACATGGTGTCGTTCGACCCGTTCATCGCGCGGGGCATCCGGGTCTACGGCGACGCCGACGGGCCGGTCGAGCGGGTCGGCGTGGTGGGGCCCGGTTTCTATCTGCGCATCACGCCCTCGGTTTCGTGGAGCTGGAACATGGCGGGCGAACCGGTGGGCGAGAACTGGTACGAGGCGCGGCGGGCGACCCACGTCAGACCGACTCGTCGTTGAGCACGCTGCTGATGCCGCGCAGCTGCGCCGCGTAGGCCCGGCCGATCAGGGCCGGCGGGATTCTGCCGGCGATGACACGTACCGGGAATGGCATTGGCTTGTTGGTCTTTTCGCTTGCCGCACGCCGGGAGACCTTGCGCACACGGCGGGCCCGTAACGACTCGTAGCGACGGAGCGTGCCGGGGATCGACGCCGGGTCGGCACGCAGCGTGCGGCTGAGCAACCACGCATCCTCGAGGGCCTGGTTGGCGCCCTGTGCCTGGGTCGGCGGAAACGCGTGCGCGGCGTCGCCCAGCAGCGTGGCAGACCCGCAACCCCAATGATCCGGTACGCGGTGCGTCACGTGCCCGAACGACGCGGCCTGATCGTCGCGGACCTGGTCGAGGAGCCGCCCGACCAGCGGGCCGTAACCGGCGAAACGGGCGGCCAGCGGCCCGTCCAGCGGCCGGTGCACGTCGAACCACCACATCAGCAGGCCGTCGCCCGAGGGCAGCATGCCGACCAGTCCGGCGTCGCCGACCACGCAGACGCCGGTCGTGCCGGCCGCCAGGTCGGGCAGCGCGGGGGTGAGGCCCTGCCAGGTGGTCCACTCGTTGGGGGCGGCGGGCGCCGGGTCGAGGATGGCGCGACGGACCGCGGACCGGTGACCGTCCGCACCGACCAGGACGTCGGCCTCGTGATGGTCACCGTTGGTGTCGACGGCCGTCACCCCGTTGCGGTGCACGTCGACGCCGGCGATCTCGCGGCCGAACTCCACGTCGACACCGCGCGCCAGATGCTCGACCAGTCGGTCCCGGGGCACCGACGTCACCGGGAAGCCGGTGCGCCGGGCCGGCACGGACAGGTCGGCGGTGACGATCGTGCGGCCGTCGGCGGCGTCGAACCGCAGCGTGTCCAGCCGCCCGCCGAAGCCCGCGAGCGGCGCGCCCAGCCCGGCCAGCGCCGCCGCGCCGTTGCTGAAGATCGTCACGGCCGCGCCGCCGGTCCGCAGGCCGGGGGACTGCTCGAGGACCCGTACGTGATGACCGGACCCGGCCAGGCCGCGGGCGAGCGCGAGTCCGCCGATGCCGCCCCCGGCGATCACGATTTTCACGGCGCCTCCCCATTCACTACGAGCGTTGTACTACGAATGGTGTCATAGGATGAGCCGGTGCCGCCACCGAACGAGGAGCGCCGGGCCGCGCTCGCCGACGCCGCCATCGCCCTCCTCGTCGAGTCCGGCGTGCACGGCGTGACGCACCGGGCCGTCGACCGCCGCGCCGGGCTGCCGGCCGGGACCGCGTCCAACTACTTCCGCAGCCGCGAGGCCCTGCTGGTGGCCACCGCCCACCGGATCGTGGCGCTGCACCAGGCCGACATGGCCGCGGCCGTCCGGGGTGGCGGGTCCGCGGTGGACCTCATCGCGGAGTCGTTGCTGCTGGCCGCGGGACCGCAGCGGGCGCGGTACCTGGCTGTCTTCGAGCTGCGCCTGGAGGGGCTGCGGCGGCCGGCGCTGGCCGCGGCGCTCGACGAGTTGATGGCCGCGATGGCCGGTTTCACCGGCGAGCATCACGCCGGGCTGGGGCTGCAGATCCCGCAGGCTGCGGTCCTCACCATGCTGGTGATGTACGGCGGGGCGCTGTTCGCGCTGGTCACCGGGCCGCCCGAGGCGGTGGTCCCGGAGGTGGCGCGGCCGCTCGCGGTGGCCATCGTGGCCGGCGGACTGGCTGCGGCCGATTCTCCCGGACGGGGCTGACAAGACGGGCGGACTGGCTGCGGCCGATTCTCCCGGACGGGGCTGACAAGACGGGCGGACTGGCTGCGGCCGGGGTCTCCGGGGCGGGCCTGACCAGGGGACGGGCGGGGGCCGCGGCCGAGTCTCCCGGGCGGGGCTGGCAGGTGGCGATCGCGGCGGGCAGACTGGCCGCGGTCGAGTCTCCGGCGTGCCTGACGCGTTCAACGCCCGGTAGCTAGGGCATGCTGGCGGTGAAGGAGGACGCGCGATGCGGGATCGGCTGGTGCGCAGCGTTGTGTGGACGCGCGATCAGGACACTGCGGTCGAGGTGATCAGCGGGCTGGTCGAGCACAGCGCCCGGATCCGCATCGCCGACCCGGACGAGGTGCAGTTCGAGGTGCGCGCGACCAGCGTCGCGGACTGGGGCGGCGACCAGGTCGACGTCTCCGGTGCCCGGTACGCGGCCGACGTCCCACCCCTGCCGTTCCTGGTCGCAGGCGTTTTCACGGACGGGCACGGGGTGCTGCGGTCCGGCGGCCAGGACATTGCGGTCGGCGCCGGCGACAGTTTTCTCTATCCGCTCGCGGCGCCGTTCCACTGCGACTACCAGAACGCGTGCATACAGTACCTGCGAGTGCCGCCCACCTACGCCGCCGGCCTCGCCGAGGAGGTCAGTGGGCTGCCCGCCGTCGACCTGCGGTTCCTGTCCGTGATGCCGGTCTCCACGACGATGCGTGAGTTCTGGGCCGCCACCGTGCACTACGTGGTGGGCCAGCTCAACACCGCCGACCTGGACCTGCCGCCGCTGGTCGCCGACCAGATGCTGCGGCTGGCCACCGGCTCGCTGCTACGGGCCTTTCCCAACACCACCATGACAGCGGTACGCGCGCCGGCCGCGGGCCGGGTCACGCCGGCGGTGGTACGCCGTGCCGTCGCCTATATGGACGCGAACGCCGACCGGCCGGTGGCGCTCGCCGAGGTGGCCGCCGCCTCGGGTGTCGGCGTCCGGGCCCTTCAGCTCGCGTTCCGCCGGCACCTCGACCTGACGCCGCTGGCCTACCTGCGCCGGGTGCGCCTGCACCGGGCGCACCGCGACCTGGTGGCGGCCCAGCCGGGCGACGGCAGCACGGTCGCCACCATCGCCCGTCGCTGGGGCTTCGCCAAGGCCAGCCGGTTCACCGCGGTCTACCAATCCACCTTCGGCGAACTGCCCAGCCACACGCTGCGCACCTGAATTCCGGTCAGGACGGGCGGCTGTACCGGTTGTCCTGCCAGATCTTGCGCAGCCGGGCCAGCGACTGCTCGGTGTCCGGCATCCGCTTGGTGCGCAGCAGCAGGGCCAGCGGCGGGTCGCTGACCGGGTGGTTGTCGAACCAGATCTGGTCCTGCCAGTCCGGCTTGGCCGCGTTGCCGACGTTCACCTCGTACTCGCGGTAGAGGCCGGTCTTGCCGTCGGGCGTGGTGGCCGTGCCGCGCTCCAGCGTGACGGCGCCGGCCTTGGGCTCCATGCCGTCGTTCTGCTCGCGTTTCTGATTGCGGTAGTCGCCCGGCCGGTAGCGGATCAGATAGAGCCAGGTGATGTCGTCGATCTTGCAGCTCCAGCGTTCGGCCTGGTCCTGGCCGGGCCGGCCGTCCAGCGAGCATTTGTCGTACGGCCAGCCGGGCGCGAACGCGCGCAGGTCCTGCGGCACCCCGGTGGCGGTCGTGGTCCCGGTGGCCACGGTGCGGTCCCGGTAGATCTTGATGCCCACCGCCGCGGACGCCAGCAGCGCCAGCGCCGCGATCACGGCTAGCACCTTCGGGGCCCGTCGCGGCGGCTTGCGGCCGTACTCGGTGCCGGGCGGCCGGATCGCGGTCGGCGGTGGCTGCTGCGGCGGCGGGGCAGTTCGTTGCCGGGGCACGGCCGGCGCCGGTCGTGGCGAGCCGGCCGTCTCGATCGCCTTCACCAGGTCGGCCGCCGAGGCGTACCGCTCCTGGGGTTGCTTTGCCATGGCTTTTTCAACAATGTGCCGTACGCCCGCGGGTACGTTGCCGGGCAGCGGGTCGGGGGCCTTGTTGACGTGCATCATGGCCACCGCGACCGCGTTGTCGGCGTGGAACGGCGGCCGGCCGGTGAGGCATTCGTAGGCGACGATGCCGAGCGAATAGATGTCGGACTGCGGCGAGGCGCCGGAACCCTCGAAGAGTTCCGGTGCCATGTAGGTCGCGGTGCCCAGATCCTGCCCCTGCTGGGTGAGCACGCTGGCGGTCGGCGTCTGGGCGATGCCGAAGTCGGTGAGCACCACCCGGATGCGGCCGGCCTCCTCGTCGTCCTCGTCGGGGCTGCGCAGGAGCAGGTTGGCCGGCTTGATGTCGCGGTGGATCACGCCCCGCCGGTGCGCCGCGTCCAGCGCCCGGGCCGCCTGCGCCATGATCGTCATCGCCTCGGCCGGTGCCAGCCGCCGCTCGCTCAGCAGGCCGGCCAGCGAGCCGCCGGTCACGTACTCCATCACGATGAGCGGCCCGTCCGGCGCGTCCCACACGTCGTAGATGTCGATCACGTTGTCGTGCTTGACGCTGGCCATCGTGCGGGCCTCGCGCCGGAACCGCTCGACGAACAGGGGATCGCCGGCGAGCAGCGGCAACGGCATCTTGAGCGCCACCTCGCGCTGCAGCACGGTGTCGCGCCCACGCCAGACCTGACCCATCCCGCCGTCGCCCAGGAGGTCCAGACGTTGATACCGCTCGCTCCCCATGGCACTCAGATTATCGCCGGGTGTCTAAAGGTCGAGATCAAGTTCGTAACGCAACAGCACCGGATGCGGGGCGAACGAACTGCGGCTCTGCCAGGCGGTGCGGCGCCAGCCCATTTTCTCGTAGAAGCGGCGGGCGCGGTGGTTCTCCTCGAAGACCCGCAGGAACGCGGGCGCCTCCAGCTTCGCCACGATTTCGGCATGGGCCCCGGCGGCGAGGCCGGTGCCCCAGGTGTCGACGGCGGTGCCGAAATGCAGCAGTTCGGCACCGCGGATCGCGACAAAACCCTCGATCCGGCCGGGGATCCGTTCGATCACGTGGACGTCGATGTCCGGGTGCGCGATCTCGGCCGCCCAGCGCCTTTCCAGATCGGCACGCGGGAACGGGTGGGTGTCCTGCGGAAAGATGGAATGCAGGGCGAGTACGGCGCCGGCCTCCTGCACGTCCAGCAGGGCGGGCAGATCCGGGAGGCGGGCGGCGCGGAGCAACACCTGAGAAAGCTATCCGACGGAGGTCGTGTTGGTGTCTTTGCCCCCGGACAACCGACGCCGGCATTCTGACGCCACCCGCATTTGACGCGCCCGGCTATCTGGCGGCGATCGCGCGCTGCCGCGAGATGTTTCCGTCGCTGCGCATTCTGAGCGGCGTCGAGATGGGCGAGCCGCACTGGCACGCCGCGGCCTGCGCCGAGGTGCTGGCGGCCGGTCCGTTCGACCGGCTGCTGGGCTCGCTGCACTGCCTGCCGTTCGGCGACAGTTACACCGAGCCGTGGAACCTCTACCAGTACCGCGACGCCCCGCCGGTGGTCCGCGATTACCTGGCCGGCGTGGCCGAGATGGTCGCCACCGACGCGGCATTCGAGGTGCTGGCCCACATCGACTACCCGGTCCGCTCGTGGCCGCTGCGCGCCGGCCCGTTCGATCCGTGGCTTTTCGAGGACGAGTTCCGGTACGCGCTGCGGGCCACCGCGACGTCCGGCCGCGCCCTGGAAATCAACACCCGCATTCCGCTGCACCCGGCGATCCTGCGGTGGTGGCACGAGGAGGGCGGGGAGGCGGTGACGTTCGGCAGCGATGCGCATACGCCGGAACTGGTGGCGCACGCTTTCGCCGAGGCCGCGGAAATGGCGTCCGCACACGGCTTCCGCCCCGGCCGCAATCCGCACGACCTCTGGGGCCGGACGGACTGATCCGGGTGGTAGACCGGAGGAATGCGATTCGACTACTCGCCGTGGCTGTTCTGGTCGGAGGCGGATGAGGACGAGCAGAAGCGCCAACTCGACCTGCAGGACGGGCTGGCGTACGACTTCGGGGAGCGCTGTTTTGTCTCCGCACTGGCCTCGGTGCAGAACGACCAGCTGACCCTCGGGCCGGGGAGTTACATCGCGGCCGGGGCCTATCTCACCGGGGAACTGCGGGCGGGGCGGGACTGCACGATGAACCCGTACACGGTCATCCGGGGAAGCATTGTGCTGGGCGATGCGGTGCGGATCGGGGCGCACACGTCGCTGCTCGGGTTCAACCACACCATGACTGATCCGGACGTCGAGGTGCACCGGCAGCCGCTCACCAGCCGGGGCATCCGGATCGGTGACGACGTCTGGATCGGGTCGCACGTGGTGATCCTGGACGGCGTGACCGTCGGTGACCGGGCGGTGGTGGCCGCGGGGGCGGTGGTCACCAGGGACGTGCCGGCGGGCGCGGTGGTGGGCGGCAACCCGGCGCGGATTCTGAAGTGGAGGGTCCCACCGGCGGGCGGATTGTCCGGCGATGCCGCCTCGACCACCCAGCCGAAATCCGATTTATCCGGCAAGGCCGCGGAAGGCGAGAGCTGGGACCGCCGGGGTGATGTGGCCGGGGCGGTTGCAGGGTTCGCGACCAGGGCGCGCGAGCAGGCTGAGGCGATTCTCGACCGGTGCTTCGTGGACGGGCTGTTTGTCGACCGCCCCGGCGAAGCGCCCACCGTGCGGGCACAATGTGACGCCGTCGAGATTGCTGATCTGCTGCTGGGGGAGGCGCCTCGGCACCTGCCCGCCGAGGCGCAGGTGCGGCGGCTCCGGGAGTGGCAGGACCCGGACACCGGGATGGTCGGGGCGCTGCGGTCCGGCGGCGGGCAGGAGCGGCCGGAGCCGGGGCTGTTCGACGAGGCCGCCGGGTATCACGTCTTGTGCGTGGGCTACGCGCTCGACCTGCTGGGGAGCCGGTTTCCGGAGCCGGTCCGGGTGGTGGCCGCGGCCGGCGCCGAGGAGATCGTCGCCGGGCTGGAGCGGCAACCGTGGCGGACCAGCGCGTGGAGTGCCGGGCACTGGGTCGACATCCTGGGCACGGCCGTGCACTGGAACCGGGCCATGGGCGAGCGCGGACGGCCGGGAGCGACCGAGGCGCTGTTCGGGTGGTTGCTCGCGCACGCCGACCCGGCCACCGGCATGTGGGGGAGCGGCCGGCCGGTGGACGGCCTGCTGCAACCGGTGAACGGCTTCTACCGGGCGGCGCGGGGGACGTTCGCCCAGTTCGGGCTGCCGGTCCCGTATCCGGAACGGGTTGTCGACACCGTCTTGACACATGCCGCGGACGTGCGGGTCATCCGGCCGGAGCGGCAGAACGCCTGCAACATCCTGGACATCGCGCATCCGCTCTGGCTCGCCCGGCAGCAGACCGCGCATCGCGCCGACGAGGTGGCCGGGCTGGCGCGCGGGCTGCTGCGGGACGCTCTCGGGCACTGGACCGACGGGCAGGGGTTCGGCTTCCGGGCGCCGCACCCGACCACGACCGGCGACCCGGCCACCGTACCGGGCCTGCAGGGCACCGAGATGTGGCTGGCCGTCCTCTGGTATCTCGCCGACCTGGCCGGGGTGGCGGAAGGTCTCGGCTACCGGCCACGCGGCGTGCACCGCCCGGAGCCCGCCGGCTAGCGAGCGTCCGGGTTACGAGGGCTGCGCGTCTGTCTAGGCGAGCAGCTTGGCCACGTAGCGCAACTGGGCGCCGACGTTGAAGGCGCCGCCGCCCTCGTGGCCGTTGTAGGGCCACACGGTGATCTCCTTCTGGCCGGCGTAGTGGTTGTACGCCGCGAAGACCGTCGACGGCGGGCACACCGCGTCCATCAGCGCGACCGAGAACAGCGTCGGCGCGGTCGCCCGGGCGGCGAAGTTGACGCCGTCGCAGTAGCTCAGCGTCGTGAAGACCTGGTCGACCTGGTCGCGGTGGGTTTTCAGGTACGCGACCAGTTCGCCGTACGGGTATTCGTTGGTGATCTCGGTGGCCCGCCGGTAGTGGCACAGGAACGGCACGTCCACCAGCACCCCGGCCAGGCCGTCGGACAGCCCGGCGGCGGCCAGCGCGATGCCGCCGCCCTGGCTGCCGCCGGAGACGACCACCCGGGCCGGGTCGACCGCCGGGTGGTCGCGGACCGTGTCGACGGCCCGGACCGCGTCGGTGAACACCCGCCGGTAGTAGTACGCCTCCGGCGACGTGACGCCCCTGGTCATGAACCCGGGTGTCTGCGGCGTGCCGCTCGGGTCCGGGTCGGGGGTGTCGCCGGCCTGCGAGCCGTTGCTGCCCTGCCCGCGGGTGTCCATCACGAAATGCGCGTAGCCGGCCGCGCTCCAGGTCAGCCACTCGTGCGCCAGCCCCCGCGCGCCGTTGTAGCCGATGTACTGCACGACGCAGGGCAGCGGCCCCTCGGTGCCGCGCGGCAGCACGAACCAGCCCCGCACCGGCTGGCCGTCGAAGCCGGAGTAGGTCACGTCGAAGACCTCGACGGTGGCCAGGCCCGCGTCGTACGGCACGAACTCCGCGGGCCTCGCCTTGTCGCGCGCCTGTTGCCTGGTCGCGGCCCAGAACGAGTCGAAGTCGCCCGGTTCCTCGCGCTCCGGCGCGTACTTCCGCAACTGCTCCAATGGCCAGTCGACCAGCATGCAGACCTCCCGATGAAAAGCTCCGGCCTACTTCTTTACCAGTTCGTTGACCTCCTGCGCGATCTTCGTCCCGCCGCCGTCGTACCAGCGCTGGATCTCGGCCTTCAGGCCGGCCTCGTCGATCGTGCCGGACAGGTACTTGACCCGGGCGTCCGAGACGATCTTTTCGATGTTGGCGCCCACCTGCACCGCGGTGGGGGCGACCACGCCGAGAGCCGGGTTGTGCACGGCCGTCTTGAGGTCCTCCACCATCAACTGCTTGCGCTCCTCGATCAGCGCGGCCTTCGCCTCGTCGACGGGCTTCTCCTCGTACGCGGTCGTGCCGACGCTGGACCGGGTGCCGAGCTGGATGAACGCCTTGTCCACGTCGTTCTCGATCAGCTTGACGGCCGGGTCCTCCTGGTTGATCGGGACCGCGTATTCGCCCTCGGCCTTGAAGTTGCGGCCCTCGATGCCGTTGGTGAGCAGGACCGAACCCTCCTTGGACTGCAGCTTGTTGAGCACGGCCAGCACCTCGTTCAGCTGCTCCTCGGTCTTGATCCTCTGCTTGGAGATGGCGAGCACGTTGAGGTAGCCGGAGAACGGCAGGGAGAACTTCTGGCCGTCGGCGCGCTTGAGGTTGCCGGTCTGCACGACCTTGTCGAAGTCCTTGGGGTCCTTCTCCTTGAACAGGTTGAACAGGTCGGTGGACTTGATGTTGACGTCGATGATGATGCCGCCCTTGCCCTGCACGAACGGGTCCATCCAGTTGCCGGTGTCGAGCGTCGCGAAGTCGGGGTTGACCAGGCCCTCGTCGATCCACTTCTTGAGCTCGCGGTTCGCGGTCAGGAACTCCTCGGTGTCGAAGCCGGGCACCAGCTTGCCGTTGCGCTCGCCCCAGCCGTTCGGCGCCCCGTGCCAGGTCTCGAACGCGTCGTAGGGGCTGGAGCTGCTGTAGCCGCCGGGCCACTTCGGGATGATGAGCCCGTACGTGTCCTTCTTGCCGTTGCCGTCGGGGTCCTGCTCGGTGAACGCCTTGGCGACTTTGTAGAGGTCCGGGACCGACTCCGGCTCGGGCAGGCCGACCTTGGCGAGCCAGTCCTTGCGGTAGGTGACCGACGAGCGGAGCAGCGGACGGGCCCGGTAGATGCCCCAGGTCTTGCCGTTGACCTGGACGTTCTTGGCGATCTGCGGGTCGGCCGGCTTGAGGTTCTCGTACTGGTCCAGCTTGCCGGTGAGGTCCCAGAACGCGCCCGCCTCGGCCGCCTTGATGAAGGCCGGCGCCTTCTCGTTGGCGACCATGATGTCGGGCAGCTTGTTGGACGCGAGCGTGACGTTGCTCTTGTCGCCGTAGTCCGGGTTCGGGACCCAGGTGATGTCGAGCTTCTTGCCGATCAGCGCCTCGACGGCCTTCTGCATCTCGCCGTTCGGGTTCGGCGCGGTGCCGTGCAGATTGGACATGATGGTGAGGGTGTCGAGGTCGGCCGCCTGCTCGTCGTCACCGCAGGCGGTGACCGTGAGGGCGGTGGACAGGGCGAGAGCGGCTGCCGCCAGCCTTCTTATCTTCATGGGATCCGTTCCAAGGTCAGATCTGGTCGGGGACGAGCGCGAGGCACTGGATGGCCGCGAGGCCGTACTGCGCGCTGGCGTTGGCCGAGATGCCGGCTTCGTCGATCGGGTTGAGCACGAGTGGGCCCTCGATGCGGCGGGTCGCGAACGAGTGGCTCTCCGGGTAGCCGGCGTGCCCCGTGCGCAGCTCCTGCCAGGCCCGCCGGGCCAGCGTCTCGTCGCCGAGCTGCCGGGAGGCGTACGCGGTGGCCCGTGAATAGGCCTGGCGGAGGTTGAGGTTGCCCCAGGTGGCGCCGGTTTCGGCGATCTGATCGGCCACCGGCGAGTTGTAGAGCCGGCAGAACGCGACCCACTGCTTCCGCACGGTCTCGTCGTCGATCAGCGGGATCAGCTCGGTCATCAGCTCGATGAGCCCGAACACCGAGCTGAGGCTGCCGACCGACACCGAGTTCTCGCCGGTCTGGGTGAACCGGCCGTCGGCCAGGTTGTAGGTGCGGCCACCCTGCACCCAGTGGTTGGGCATGGCCGCGATGGTGGTGGCGCCGTTGATCAGCTTGGTGCGGGCGATCGGGTCGCCGTTGCGTTCCCATTCGGTGAGCCAGGCCATCGCCAGCGCACCCCAGTCGGTGGTGGTGCCGACGAGCAGTTTCGCGGGGTCCGGCTCGAACGGTTCGGTGGTCAGCTTGCGGCCCGGATTCAGCACCAGGAAGGTGCGGTCCGAGTCGATCAGTGAGTGCATGACGTCGCCGAGCCGCTCGTCGGCCGTCAGGTAGTAGAGGAAGCGCTTGTAGCCGGCGTTGCTGATGCGGACCTGCTTGGCGCTGTCCGCCCAGTGCAGGACGCCGTGCCGGGTGCCCAGGCCACGCCACTTGCCGAGGTGGTAGGTGTCGACCTCGCTGGTGTGCCGGGTCATCGCCTCGGCGTACCGGTAGGCCTTGGCGTCGCCGGTGCGCAGGTAGTGGTACCAGAGCCACAGGTCGGTGGACAGCTCGGAGTTGTCCCAGGCGTAGCCGCCGACGTCGTACGACCAGGTGTGCCGGGTGCCGTCGTAGCTGTGCATGATGTCGCCGTAGTCCCAGAACCCGTACCAGGACTGCTGGTCGGTCTGCACCAGGTGGGCGGCGTGCATCTGGGCGAGCTTGTCTTCGATCACCACCTTGGCGGGTGCGGACCGGTCCACGGGCGCCCACGAGCCGAAGACGCCGGCCGAGTGGTTGTGCTGCGGGCTGCTGGCCAGCAGCGGGGGAGTGGCGTTGGCGGCGGCCAGCTGGCTGAACCGCTCGCTCGTCGGGGTGGCGCCCAGCGCCCAGAAGGTCAGCTCGGTGGTGCGGGCGACGCCGTACGGGGTGCCGAAGCCGGGTTCGTAGTCCTCGTACGTGATCTCCAGGGCGTCCAGCTGTTCCGGGTACGTGTCCTGCCCCAGGCCGTCGTGGAAGAAGCGCAGGTCCATCGCCTCGGCCCGGGGTGACCACATCCAGACGGTGGCAGTGGCCTCCTCGGTGGCGGCGCCGCCGATCTCCAGCTCGGTGGGGTGCAGCTGCCAGAAGTTGCGCATGCCGAAGGCCAGGCCACCGGTCGGCGAACCGACGTAGGCCAGCCCGGACGCCCGGCCGCCGCCGTCCACCCGGATCCAGGTGTGCCCCGGCTTGGTCCGCTTGTGGATCTCGAAGCCGTGCGCGTTGAGCTGGCGCAGGCTGTAGTCGTCCCAGGTGGGGATCCAATGCAGCCGGGTGGTCACCCGCTGGTCCCAGGTGGCCGGGTCCGGGGTGGCTTTGCCCTCGTACTGTGCCTGCCGGACGGCCGCGCCCGGATCGCGCCGCAGCCCGGTGATGCCGCGCACCGCCTCGGCCAGCACGCCGTTGCCCTCGCCGGCGAACCGGACGTGCCGGTCGTGCGGCTCGCCGCGCATCGGCACGGTGAACTGCACGCCCAGACCGCTGATGAAGGACTTCTGCTCGTTGCCGTCGTAGAAGAAGGTGTGCACCACGCGGATCGCGTCAGAACCGGCAAAGAGATAGAACCTGAGCACGTACGGGAGCCACGCGTGCCGCCCGCGGCGGTGCTTGCCCTCGACCTTGACGACGGCGCGGACCGGCCCTTTCTGCTCGACCTTCACCGAGTCGACGACGCCGGTGAACGACTCGGTGCGGACCGTGGCGCCGCCCTCGCTGCTCGGCCGGTCCTGACTGGACGCGACCAGCCGGCCGTCCTTCGCGATGATCGTCTCGCCGCGCCGGATCGCGGTGACCACGTGCTCGCCGGACCGCGCGAAGGTCACCGCGATCACGCCGGTGTCGACGGTGATCTGCTTGCCGGCGGTGACCGTGATCGGCGTCTCCGGTGCGGCCGGTGCGCCGGCCGCGAGCTGATAGGTCTCGGCACGGCCGGCGGCTCCGCTGACCGCGTGCGCGGTCCACTTCAGGGAGCCGTCCGGCCACCAGGCGGTGGGCCAGGTCTGCACCGGCACCGCCGCGCCGGCCGCGGTGGTGACGGTGAACTGCTGGTCGGGGCCGAAGGCGCCGCGTGGCCAGGGGACGCCCCAGGTCGTGCCGGCGGCGAGCTCGGCCGGGGTGCCGCCCTCGAGCCAGCGCAGCGGGACCGGCTCGTGGCCCTTCAGGTCGGTGGGGACGGCGGCCTTTATCTGCGTCGCGGCGGCTTTGCTGGAGAACGGCAGGATCGCCGCGGCACCAGCGGCTGCGGAGGCGAGGACGGTGCGTCTGCTTACTTGGGGCACGGCGGAAACTCCTAGTACGTCGAGGACGGACGCATGGAACCGTTTACTAAGCCGGGATCGCAACACACGCGTCGGAGGCATGTCAATATGCCAATATTCAGGGGAACGAAAGTAGGATACGTTTTACCTCTACGACCTGGAGCGTCCCGTGACCGTCCGACCGGTTGCCGTCTTCGCCCTCCAACCGTGGGCCCGTGACGGCGCGTTCCCGCCCGACGTGCTGCACCGCCTCACCCGCCTCGTCGACATCGACCCGGCGGTGGCGCTCACCTCGTTCCGGGATCCGGGGCCGCTGCGCGAGGCGGAAGTCCTGATCACCGGGTGGGGCTGCCCGCGGATCGACGCCCGGGTGCTGGACGCGGCCCCCCGGCTGCGGGCCTGCTTCCACGCCGCCGGCACGGTGAAGAACCACCTCGACCCGGTCGTGTTCGAGCGCGGTCTCGCGGTGTCCTCGGCCGCGTCGGCCAACGCGGTCCCGGTCGCCGAGTACACGGTGGCTGCCCTGATCCTGGGCGCCAAGAACGCGTTCGTCCGGTCCCGCGACTACGGCCGGCCCGGCGACCGGCACCTCGACTCCGGCCTGACCGGTTGCACGGTCGGCGTGGTCGGCGCGTCCCGGATCGGCCGCCTGGTGCTGTCCTGGCTGGAACGTTTCGCGGTGACGCCGCTGCTCTACGACCCCACGGTGACCGCCCGGCAGGCCCGCCAACTGGGCACCGAACTGGTCGACCTGGACACCCTGTGCCGGCGCAGCAACCTGCTGACCATCCACGCGCCGGCGCTGCCCGAGACCCGCCACCTGATCGACCGCCGCCGGCTGGCCCTGCTGCCGGACGGCGCCGTCCTCATCAACACGGCCCGGGGCTCGCTGGTGGACACCGACGCGCTGGTGCCGGAGTGCGCGTCGGGCCGGCTCTCCGCGGTCCTCGACGTCACCGATCCGGAGCCGCTGCCGCCCGGCCACCCCCTGCTGGAACTGCCGAACGTCTTCGTCACCCCGCACCTGGCCGGCGCGCAGGGCCGCGAGGTACGCCGGCTGGGCGAGTTCGCCACCGCCGAGATCGGCCGCTTCCTGCGCGGCGAGCCCCTGCACGGCGCGGTCGAGGCCCACCACCTGGCCCTGACCGCGTGAGGCGGTTTCGGGATTCCGGCTAAGTGGGGACTCTTCGATCCCTATTCTTGGTGGGAATAGACCGATTGGTGGTGAAATGTTGGGTTTTCAACAGTTGTCGGACCGGCGGAAGCCTTCGCTCTTTGCGGACCAGCCGGTCGGAGACATCGTTCCCGGGATCCCGGCGGTCGCCGCGCTCGACAGCGTGCAGGCCAACGTTTTCATCGCCGACCGCGACCTGAACCTGGTGTACGCGAACCCGATGGCGCTGCGGACGGTGCGGAACCTGACCGGCGAGATCCAGCGGGTCTTCGGGGTGTCGGCGCACGACCTGCTCGGCGGGAGCATCCACCGGTTCCACCACGACCCGGCCCGGATCGAGCGCATCCTGCACGACCCGTCGGCGCTGCCCCGGCAGGCGCAGTTCACGTTCGGGTCGGTCACCCTGGACACCGAGATCAACCGGATCACCGACCCGTCCGGTCAGGTGGCCGGCTACATCGTGGCGTGGCAGGACATCTCCGACAAGGTCGCGGCCCAGCACCAGGCACAGGCCGTGACCACCCGGCTGGCCGAGACCGTCGGCAAGAACCAGGAGGTCAGCAGCGCGATCGAGTCGGTGGCCACCGCCATGGAGCAGATGTCGGCCACGGTCAACGACATCGCCCGCAACGGCAGCCAGGCCAGCGCCGTGGTCAGCGACGCGGCGTCGGTGGTGGAAACCGCGGCCCGGACCATGGAGAACCTGAACGAGGCGTCCGAGCAGATTAACGAGGTGGTCACCACGATCTCGCAGATCGCCCGGCAGACCAACCTGCTGGCGCTCAACGCCACCATCGAGGCGGCCCGGGCCGGCGAGACGGGCAAGGGCTTCGCGGTGGTGGCCGGCGAGGTCAAGGACCTGTCCAGCGCTACTCAGGACGCCACCGAGCGAATCGGCGAACTCATCGAGAACATTCAGGTGCTGAGCCAGACCGCAGCCCAGGACATGACCAAGATCGCCGACATCGTGAACACGGCCCGGGACAGCCAAGGCGCGGTGGCGGTCGCCGTCGAGCAACAGACGGTCACCAACGCCAACATTTCCCGCGACCTGGGCCTGGCGGCCCAGCACTCCCAGGCGGTAACCCACGACCTGGCAGCGTTCCTGGAATCCACCACCCACTGACCGGGGTTAGCGCGGCGGGCGTCACGGACGGTAGCGGAGGTTGAGCTCGGCGATCGGGTCGCCGTCGTGCACCCGGTGGAGGCGGACCGGGGCGCCGCCCGGGTTGTCGTAGAGGCGGATGCCGTCGCCGAGCAGGAGCGGGGCGATGTGCAGGTCGATGTCGTCGATCAGGCCCAGTTCGAGCAGTTGGCGGCCGATCGTGGGGGAGTGCACCTCGACGTTCTTGCCGCCGGCCGCCTCCCTGGCGATGCGGACGGCCTCGGCGGGGCCGCAGTTCAGGAACGTGACGTTGTCGAACGGCTCGGCGTCCTCGGGGTGGTGGGTCAGCACGAAGACCGGGCCGGGCCAGTCGCCGTAGGGGCGGGCACCCGGTGCCGCGTCCCAGCCGTTCCGGCCGCCGAGCACCGCGCCGAGCGTGCTGACGTACTCCTCGACGATCCCGGGACGCCCGGTGAAGCCGGTCATCCAGCTCATGTCGTGGGCCGGGCCGGCCACGAAGCCGTCCAGCGACATCGTGAAATGCCAAAGCACCTTGCCGGCGGCCGTCTGCGGCTCGGGCTCACTCATCGGGTCCTCCTTCGCGGTTGCCTACCCGATCGATCCTGCGCCACGGCCGGCGAAATGATCAACGACCGGCTCGGCGCCGATTGTTCAGTCACGGTGAAGAATGGGGTCATGGAGCGGCAGGAGATCGAGATCTTTCTCGCGCTGGCCGAGGAGCTGCATTTTGCCCGTACGGCCGAACGCCTGCACCTGGCGCCCGCGTCGATCAGCCAGACCGTCAAGAAGCTGGAGCGCCGGTTCGGGGCGCCGCTGTTCACCAGGACCACGAGGCGGGCCGAACTGACCGCGCTGGGCCGGCAGTTGCGCGACGAGCTGGGTCCGGCATATGAGCAGGTGCGGGCGGCGATCGCGCGCGCCGGCCAGGGTCTGCGGGTCGGCTACATGTCGGCGGCCATTGCTGAGCGACTAGTCCCGCTCGTGGCAGAATTCCCGGCACGAGTCAGCATCCGGGAGACCGGGTTGGCCGATCTCTGCGGACCTCTGCGCCGCGGTGAGGTCGACCTGTCGGTGCTGCCGTTGCCCATCGAGGAACCCGACCTCACGGTGGGACCGGTCCTGCTGTCCGAGCCCGCCCGGCTGGCCGTGCCGGCCGATCACGCTGCCGACCGCGAGCACTTTCTGTTCGTCCAGGGCCTCCCCGCGTACTGGATCGACCATCACCTGCCCGCACCCTCCACGACCGCCCGCATCACCACCCTGCCCGGGTTTCAGGAGGTGCTGGCCTACGTGGCCGCCGGGCTCGGCGTGGCGGTGGTCGGGGCGCAGACCGAGCGGCTCTACCCCCGGCCCGGCCTCAAGTGCGAGCAGATCAAGGGCGTTTTCCGGTACGCCTTCGTGTGGCGCGCGGACGACCCGGGCTCACGGCTGCGCGAGGAATTCGTGCGCGCCGCGCAGCCTCGTGCGTAGCACCCGCTGCGCCAGGCCGGTGCCGAGCCGCACGTCGGTGGGCCGGCCGGTGCCTTCCGCGCACGGGATGGCCGCCGGGTCGAGCCCGTCCCGGCGGGCGACCAGCACGCCCAGGTCGTAGCGGCTGATCACGTCGGAGCCGGCCACGTTGAGCACGCCCGCGAAATCGCCGGCCGCCAGTTCGAGCAGCACATCCGCCAGGTCATCGGTGTGCACCGGCTTCCGCAACTCGTTGGTGAACAGGGCACCCCGCACCCGGCCGCCGATCAGATCCCGGGTGAGGATCTCGTGCCCGCCGTTGCCGTCGCCGAGGATGAGCGAGGTGCGGACCACGGCCGCCGCAGGCGCGACCACCCGGACGGCAGTCTCGGCGGCGGCTTTGGCGGCCCCGTACGGATAGACCGGATCCGGCAGCGCGCTTTCGTCGTAGTGCACATCCCGGCCCGAGAAGATCGCGTCACTGGACACGTGCACCAGCCGGATCCCCTCCGCGGCCGCCGCGACGTGCGCTGCGCCGTCCGCGGTGGTCCGCCAATCCCCGCGTTCGCGCCCGACTGCGGTGTGCACAATGGCGTCCGGCCTGACGTCGGCGATCACCTTGCGCACGTCGGCGAGGTCGCGCACGTCCAGTCGTACGCCCGCGGTCTTTGAAGGTTTTTGAAGATAGGTGCCGACGGCGTCCCACCCTGCCGCGGCGGCCCGCCGGAAGGCCCGCCGGCCCAGAGAACCGCTGCCACCCGTGATCAGTAAGCGTCCCCCCACGAGCGTGACGCTACCAACGTGGCTGTTGAATCGCCGTGTAACCGCGGTTACATTGACTGCGTGAGGGAAGTGGGCACGTGGACGGTGCTGGTGTACCGGATACCGCGGGAACCGTCGCGGCCGCGCATCGCGGTGTGGCGCAAGCTGGAGCGACTCGGGGCGGCGCGCCTCGGTGACGGCGTGGTCGGGTTGCCGGCCGACGCGCGTACCCGGGAACAGTTGGACTGGATCGCCGACGAGATCCTCGCCGCCGGCGGCAGTTGCACGGTGTGGCTGTCGCAGCCCGCGACCGTGGCCCAGGAACGGGAGATCGCCGCCGGGATGCGGGCCGCGCGGGCCGCCGAGTACGCGGCCGTGACCACCGAGGCCGAGGCCGCCGTCTCGGCCGATCCGGCGGAACGGGCCCGGGTGCTGCGCCGGCTGCGGGCCGAACTGCGGCGGATCCACCGGCGGGACTTCTTCCCACCGGCCGAGCGCGACACCGCCCGGACCGCGGTGGACGCACTCGCCGGCGCTGGCGACCGGCTCGCCGGCACTCGCGACCGGCTCGCTGGCACTGGCGACCGGCTCGCCGGCACTCGCGACCGGGGGCGGGCATGAAGTGGGTGACCCGGCCGGGCGTGCACATCGACCGCGCGGCCTGCGCCTGGTTGATCCGCCGCCACGTCGACCGCGACGCCGAGTTCCTCTTCGCCGCCGACCCGGCGCTGGCACCGGATGCGACGCCGTTCGACATGCGCGGCGTCGATCTGGGCCACCACGGCGGCGACTGCACCTTCGAGACGATCCTGCGGCGCTACGAACTGCACGACCCGGTCCTGTGGAAGATCGCCGAGATCGTCCACGAGGCCGACATCGAGGACGAACGCTACGACGCACCGGAGGCACCCGGCTTGGACGTGATCCTGCGCGGCCTGTCGATGATCTGCGACGACGACCGGGTTCTGGAGCTGACCGGCCCCGTTTTCGACGGCCTGTTCGAATACCACCGCCGGGCCCTGCTGCTCGATCGGCCGCCGGCATGACCGCGGTGACGCCGCAGCGGGACGTGGTGCCGTTCCGTCAGGCGGTCCGGGCCTGGTTCCTGATCTCGTTGCAGACCTTCGGCGGACCGGCCGGCCAGATCGCCGTCATGCAGCGGCACCTGGTCGACGAGCGCCGCTGGATCGGCCAGCACCGGTTCCTGCACGCGCTCAACTACTGCATGCTGCTGCCCGGCCCCGAGGCCCAGCAGTTGGCCATCTACGTCGGCTGGCTGCTCAACGGCCTGCGCGGCGGCCTGATCGCCGGGACTCTGTTCGTGCTGCCGGGCGTGGTGGCCCTGCTCGCGTTGTCGGCGGTCTACGTCGGGTTCGGTGACACCACGGTGGTCGCCGGCCTGTTTGCGGGACTGGCCCCGGCGGTGGTCGCTGTCGTCGTGCAGGCCGTGTGGCGGGTCGGCGGCCGGGCCCTGAACAATCCGGTGCTGATCGGGTTCGCCGTCGTGGCCTTCCTGGCGCTGGCCGCCTTCGCCGTGCCGTTCCCGATCGTCGTGGCCGCCGCGGCCGTGGCCGGCTGGACCCTGCACCGGTGGCGACCGGCCCTGATCAGCACGGCCGCCGGGCATTCCGGCGCGCAGGACGGCCCCGCTCCGCTGATCCCCGACGACGCGCTGCACCACGACCAGCCGTCGCTGCCCCGGGCGGCAAAGATCCTCGCGGTAGGGCTGGTCGTCTGGTTCGTGCCGGTCGCGCTGGTCGCCGTCCTGACCGGCGCCGGCAGCGTCTTCACCCAGCAGGGCCTGTTCTTCTCCGGCACGGCGGTGGTCACCTTCGGCGGCGCCTACGCGGTGCTGGCCTTCGTAGCCCAGCGGGCGGTCGAACACTACGCCTGGCTGTCCGCCAACGACATGGTCCGCGGCCTGGCCCTGGCCGAGTCCACCCCCGGCCCGCTGATCATGGTGGTGCAGTTCGTCGCGTTCCTGGGCGCCTACCACCAGCCCGGCGCGCTCGACCCGTGGGTGGCCGGCGTGCTCGCCTCGCTGCTGACCACGTGGGTGACCTTCGTGCCGTGCTTCCTGTTCATCCTGCTGGGCGCCCCCTACGTCGAACGCCTGCGCGGCAACAGGGCGTTGTCCGCGGCGCTGACCGGCATCACCGCCGCGGTCGTAGGCGTCATCGCCAACCTCGGCCTGTACTTCGCCGTGCACACCTTCTTCGCCACCAGCCGAACGGTCACGGCGGGGCCACTCCACCTGGAGGTCCCCGCCTTCGACTCGCTACGTCCGGTGTCCGTGGTGATCGCGGTGATCGCGGCGGTGCTCATCTTCCGGTTCCGGTGGTCGGTGCTGCGGGTCCTCGGCGTCAGCGCGGCACTCGGGCTGGCGGCCGGGCTGACGGGCCTGGTAACCGGCTGATTCGCATCGCCGCGCACGCGGGGGCGATGCGGGGCGTCAGCCACGACTTGAGCCGCCGGGCTCCCGGCCCGGCGGTCGCCGAACTGGGCAGGATCCTAGGATGCTCCAGGCGCGGCGTGGTGGCTCATGGGCGGTGGGATCCGGGCCTCTGACGGCGGCCCCTTGATATTGATGCTGCTCTATGCTGGCGGGCGGGATCGGGCACGACGGGCATCTAGGGGGAGCACGTTATGGCGCGTCTTGGTGCAATTGTTCGGTGGGGCTGGAGCGGGGTTGTGGTGGCGCTCCTGGTGGGCGGGCAGCCGGCGCTCGGGGCGGGTCGGCCGGCCGTTCCGGATTTTGTGGTTTATGCGTTCAGCCAGTCTGATGTGCATGACGAGGATCCGCAGGTCTACCGGATTGCGCCGGACGTCACCATCCGGGCCATCGGGAAATGGTCCACCAACGGGGATGAGGCGGCGGACTACAACTTCGGGCAGATCGTGCGATATCACGATGCCGGGGTCACGTTCATGGGGAGCGGGACGGCCAGCGTCATCTTTCCGCATGACTTTCCCAGCCCGGCGGTTTTTGATGACATGTCGACCCGGGATGCCGACAATCTGCCCGTACCGCACGATGAATTTGGGTTTCCGGTTCCGGCTCGGCGGGGGAACATCTTCAAGCCGGCCTACCGGGAATATCTGCTGGGGTGGGCGCGGGTTCAGATCGACGGCGGTGTCGACGGGATCAATCTCGATGAGGTGAACGCCGGGTTCAGCGGCGGGCAGAAGTACGGCTTCAACGGGAACGAGGGGTTCGACGACTACGCGCTGGCCGACTTCAACCGGTATCTTCTCGCCAAGTATCCGCAGTTCACGGTGGCCGACTGGCGGGACCGGTTCGGGATGACGGCGGACAACGTGCCGGCGAACGGGGACTTCGACTACCGCGAATACCTCCGGGTGAACGGCTGGAATCGCGATCCGTTGAATGCGGCCAACCCGCTCGCCGCCGAGTGGGGGCGGGTCACGGCCAACCGGATGTATGCCGACGACACCTCGTTCACCGCCACCTACCTGCGGCGCTACTGGAAAGAGATGGTGGACCATCTGCGCGGGTATGCCCGGCGGAAACACGGGCGGCATCTGCTGATCAGTTCCAACGGGCTGTTGCCGTACGTGGACTTCAACAGCGTGGGCATGTATCCGTGGAACCCGGACGAGCAGACACCCGACTACCGCGGCGCCGATTATGTGCCGGTGGTCGACGGGCACCTGAACGGGGCCAAGTCGCTGCAGGCCAATTACCGCTACCTGAAGGCGATGAACGCGCGGATCGCCGGTGACGTGCCGGTGGCGGTGTTCATCGACTGGCCCAACGACATGATGACGAACTATCTGAATCTGCCGCTCGCCGAGAAGCAGGACTACTGGCGAATTTTCGGCGCCGAGGCGTACGCGAATGGGCTTTTTCCTTCTTTTCATTTGAAGGACACCCTCAACCCGGCCGCGGAGCAGTACGGCATGCTCGATTTCTTCGCCGGGTACACGCGGTTCTACCGGGACAACGGCCGGCTGTTCGTGCGGAACCACCCGGAGGAGCGGGCGGTCAGCGTGACGTCGAGTGACATCGCGGCGAGCGTGCTGGTGCAGCGCGGCACCGGGCGGCGCACCGTGCACCTGGTCAACCACCGCTACCAGCAGGGCATCGTGCCGCAGCGCGACGTGACGGTCGCGGTCGACCTGCCGTCCTGCCCGCGCCGGATCACGCTGTATTCGCCCGATCTGTCCAAGCCGGTAAGTCCGGCCTCAACGTGCGAAAAGGGGCGGCTCATCGTTACCGTGGACCGTCTCGACTACTACGGAGTACTGGCGGTGACGTAAGCGGTGGAAGCGTTCCCGGTCGGCGCGGGCGCGTACAGCATCGTGGCCGGGCCCGACGGCGCGCTGTGGATGACGCTGGTGCACAGCGGTCAGATCGCGCGGCTCACGACCGACGGCCAGGTGAGCACGTACGACTTGGGCGACGAGCAGAGCCGGCCGTCGATCATCACGAACGGGCCGGACGGTGCGCTGTGGTTCACCACGGCCCGCGGGATCGGCCGGATCACCACCGACGGCGTCATCGCGTCGTACCCGAAACCGGACAGCGCGCCGTTCGGCATCACCGCGGGCCCGGACGGCGCCCTCTGGTTCACCCAGATGACCGCCGGAGCGCTGGGCCGGATCACCACGGACGGCCGGATCACCGAGCGGGATCTGCCGGCGCCGGCGGCGATGATCGCGGCAGGCCCGGACGGGGAACTGTGGTGCACGCTGAACCAGGCGAACGCGATCGCCCGCGGCGCGGACAAATTCGACCTGCCGACGGCGAACGCCGGGCCCGTGGGCATCACCGCGGGCGGCGACGGTGCACTGTGGTTCGTCGAGATCCTGGCCGGGCAGATCGGGCGGATTGCCACGGACGGCGAGATCACCGAGTTCCCGCTGCCCGATCGCGCCGCCAAGCCGCACGCCATCGTCGCCGACCCGGACGGTGGCTGCTGGTTCACGGAGTGGGCCGCCAACCGCCTCGGCCACGTCGCCGCGGACGGCAGCTTCCGCCACCACGACCTGCCCGCTTCGGCCAGCGAACCGCACGGCCTCACCCTCGGCCCGGACGGCGCGGTATGGGTCGCCCTCGAGAGTGGAACCGTGGCGCGTCTCAAGGCATAGCGCAGGCGGACGGGGGCCGAGCAGTCCGTCACACTGCTCGGCCCCTGCCACCCCGCGCGAACCGGCTGCACCCTCTCGCCGGCCCGGGCACGCTGTCGCCGGGCGGGCCCGGAATCGCGCCGGTGCTCTAGATCTTTCCGACGCCCGCGCCCGCCGAGACCAGCGACGGCACGTTGGCCGCCGGGTCCAGCTGGTACGTGTAGAACGTCGACGGCTCGGTCACCGAACCGCCGGCCTCGCAGGTGCCGGAGTTGACGAACGCATTGGCGCGCTGGACCAGGCGGCCCGGGTTGCTCTCCGCGTAGCCGCCCGTCGAGTAGCACGGGTAGGCCACGTTCTCGAAGTAGTTGCCCTCGGCGACCACCCCGGCGTTTTCGGTGGACGCTATCCCGTACAGCCCGATGTTTTTGTAGTAATTGTTGTAGATGTGCACCGGCTCACCGAAACGCACCCGGGGGTGGCGCTGGTTGGAGCCCTCGAAATAGTTGTGATGATAGCTCACCCGCAAATAGCCGACGTCGCTCGTGTACGTGTCGGAATGGCCGAGCAGCATCGATTTGTCGGTGCCGCGGAAACGATTCCAGGAAACGGTCACGAAGGTGGACTGGCGCTTGATGTCCAACGATCCGTCGAAGCCGGGCAGGAACTCGTTGTGATCGATCCACACGTGGTGCGCACTGTTGGTGACACTCACCGAGTCGTCCGACGCGTTGCTGAACTTGATGTTGCGGATGATCACGTTGTTGCCGGGCCGGGTGGTGCTGCCCAGCTGCAGCCCGCCACCGGTGATCTCGGCCGTGGAGCCAACACCGAGGATGCTCTTGTTGGCCACCACGGTGATCATGTCACTGACCGTCAGACGACCAGAGACCAGGATGGTGTACGGAGTGTTCGCGCCGGCGTACTGCTCGAGTTGCGCGCTGGTGGTGACGGTGACGGTCGGTCCGGCCGCTCCTCCGGTGGTGCCGGTCAGGCCCAGGCCGGCGACGGACGCGAATCCGTCCGGGGCGTTGGCTGCCGCGCTCGCATTGTTCGGCGCGACGATAACCAGCGTGGCGATGGCGGCCGCGACGCCGATCGGGATCAGTTTGCGCACGGTTCACACCTTTCCGACACCGGCGCCGGCCGGCACGATCGTGGGCACCGAGGCTGCGCTGTCGGCGGTGTAGGAGTAGAACGTCCGCGGGTCGGTCACGGTGCCGCGTACCTCAATCTCGTGGTTGCAGTCGACCAGGATGTTGTCGCGCTGGAACATCCGGCCCTCAGGCCCGCTGAACACGACCCGGCCCGGGTTGTTGACGCTGAAGAAGTAGTTGCCCTCGACGAACAGCCCCGAGTCGTTGGTGGACGCGACGCCGTAGCTGTTGTCGTTGTAGTAGTTGTTGTAGACGTGCACGATCGGGGCGAACCGCACCCGCGGGTTCCGCTGGTCGGAACCGTTGAAGTAGTTGTGGTGGTACGTGGTGCGCAGCCGCCCGCTGTCCTGGGCGCCGTTGTCGTCGTCGTGCCCGAGCAGCAGCGTCTTGTCGTGGTCGTGGAAGTGGTTCCACGAGACGGTGACCAGGTCGGAGCCGCGCTTGATGTCGACCGCGCCGTCGTCCCCGTTGGAGAAGTCGTTGTGGTCGATCCAGATGTGGTGGCTGAACATCTGGACGTTGATCAGGTCGTCGGTGGCACCGGAGATCGACAGGTTCCGGATGATCACGTTGTGCACGGCGTCCGCGGGCGGCGAGGTCACGTCGTCGTCGACCGGCAGCCCGATGTTGAGACCGCCGCCGACCAGCGCGGCATTCGACCCCAACCCGATGATCGTCTTGTCCGACGAGACCGAGTGCATGCCGTCGGTGGTGCCGGTGGGCAGGGTGATCGTGCCGGAGACCTGGATGACGTACGGGCCGGGCCGCGCGATGTAGTCGAGGAACGCGGCGGGGGTGGACACGGTCACGGTCGTGCCGCCGGCGCCGCCGGTCGTGGTCGCCTGGCCGTAGCCGGCCACGGTCGCGAAGCCGTCCGGCCCGGCGGCTGCGGCGGTCGCGGGCTGGGCGTCGGCGGGCTGGGCAGCGGCCGCGGGCGTCGCGGGGACCGAGGGCAGGGTCACCGCGACGGCGGCCGCCGCGGCGGCGGCCAGCATTTTTCGGAATTTCATGGCGGGGAGCGTCTTTCTAATCGAAAGCTATCAATTGGAATTCCTGCACCGAACATAGGTTTCAAATTGACGGCACGTCAACGGATTCCATTTGCAGAATTGTTGCAGCCAAAATGTCGCAGCATTCACTGTCCCGGCCGCTTGAGCGGCCGAGTGTCCTATCTCGCCCGTTTCGTCCGCGACGAACGGCGCCTTGTTTGCTGCAACCCGCCCACGTGGGCCGACGCGGGGGCCGCGATACGGGCATCATGCCCCATCACCGGCACTTCGGAAAGAAGCCGGTCCGACTGGCGGAGTCGATCGGCTGACCCGAGTGGTGCAGTCGACCCACCCGAGTGGCGGAGCCGATCGGCTGGCCCGAGTGGTGCAGTCGATCAACCTACCCGAGTGGTGCAGTCGATCAGCCCACCCGAGCAGATCCTGGAGAACTGCTGCCACCCACCGACCGTCGCCTGGCGACTGCAGATCGACAAATTCCGCCGCCACGACCCGTCGCGGGCAGCCCCGGGAGCCCCGACCCTCACCGAGTCGAGGGCGTGGGAGGTGGTTTCACCGCGGATGGTCGTTAGGGGTGGCGGCCGGTCTCGCTCGCGGATGGGCGGAGTCAGGAGCGGTCGAAGGCCAGGCGGCCGCCGAAGGCGATCATCGCGGTGCCGGTGACGCCGTCCAGGGTGCGGCGGACCGGGCGGCGGGTCAGCAGGCGGCGGGCTCGGTGCAGCAGGGCTATCAGGGCCACCGAATGGGCCAGCCCGGCCACGGCGTGGGTCAGTGCCAGCAGCAGGATTGGCAGGACGCCGGCGTCGGGGCTGAGGAACTGTGGCAGCACCGCCAGGTAGAAGACCAGGACCTTCGGGTTGGTGATGTTGGACAGGAAGCCCTGGCGCCAGCCGCGCAGCGCGGCGTGCGGGTCGGCGATGTCGGAGGAGAGCGTGTACTGGCCGCGTACCGCCGAAAGCAGGAGGCGGACGCCCAGATAGACCAGGTAGGCCGCGCCCACCCACTTGATGGTGTGGAAGACGGGCTGGGCGTTGACGATCAGCGCGCCCAGGCCGACCGCGACCGCGCCGCCCTGGAGGGCGTTCGACGTGGACACGCCGAGGGCGCACCACAGGCCGCGGCGCCGGCCGCCGGTCACCGTGTTGCCGGTGATGACCGCGAAGTCGGGGCCGGGGATGAGAATTACCGCGATCGCCAGCAGGAGGAACGTGGTGTAGGCCGACCAGTCCATCAGAGCACCTGGTGGCCGTACATCTCGCCGAGCGGGTCGGCGATCAGTTCGATGCGGGCGCCGTCGGGGTCGCGGAAGTAGACCGAGACGCCGCTGTGCACCTCGTGTTCGATGCCGGCCGCGGTGAGCCGCTCGACCAGGGCGTGCCAGCGGTCCGGGTCGACGCTGATCGCCATGTGGTGCAGGCCGCCCAGGACCTCGGCGTACGGGCCCACCCCGAGGCCGGGGAAGTCGAAGAACGCGAGCAGGTTGCCGTTGCCGATGTCGAAGAAGAAGTGCGACGAGCCGGGGTAGTCGCGGTTCTCGATCAGTTCGGTCAGCGGGAAGCCCAGCACGTCCTGGTAGAAGCGGACGGTGCGCTCGACGTCGCTGGAGATCAATGCGGTGTGGTGCAGCCCGCGGGCGGTCGAGGCCGGTCGTTCGCCCGTGGGCTTGAGGTGAGCAGCGCGGATCCGAGCACGTTCAGCAGCGCGGGCGGCCGGGTCCAAGGAAGTAGCGCGGGCGGCCGGATCGGGTGCGGTCGTGGACATCGCGGAACCCCGTCGCTTGAGCTGGGCGATTGAAATCAACCTTAAGCGTTGATCCCTCATGGGAGCGCTCCCGTACGGCTCGGCATAGCGAATTGAGTGTGCCGACTCGGAAGGCGCAGGTTCCAATGTACAAGCCGCGGTTCAGAAGGTCCCGCCCGAATGCACGGCGGTGGCAGATCGCCGCCGTCGCGGGTGGCGCAGTGGTCATCGTCGCCGTCGGGCTCGGCGTCGCGTCGGCGTCCGAGGACGCTCTGCCAACCGTCGACTGCCCGAACGTGGCGATCCCGGTTTCGGTGCCCGCCCAGCAGGCCGCCGACGTGCAGCGCAACCTGGAGCTGCTGAACACGCAGATCGCCGAGGCCAACAAGCGGATCCGCGACACCGTC
>NZ_BOMV01000028.1 GCF_016862375.1 Paractinoplanes rishiriensis
AGCTGCAGACCTGCAGCCTCGATCAAAATGCGGCTCCGGAGCCGGAAGCCACGACGGCAGCCCCGGAACCGGAAGTGCCGGCGGCGCCGGTGGTCAACGACGCTCCGGCCGGTTCCCCGGTCGCGGTCAACGGCAAGCTCAGCGTCTGCGGCGTCAACCTGTGCAACGAGGCCGGCACCGAGATCCAGCTGCGCGGCATGAGCAGCCACGGCCTGCAGTTCTTCCCCAACTGCGTGAACACCGACTCGCTGGAGGCGCTGCGCAACGACTGGAAGGCCGACTTCGTCCGGTTGTCCATGTATGTGCAGGAGGGTGGCCTGGAGACCGACCCGGTGGGCTTCACCGCCAAGGTGAACGGCCTGGTCGACGACGCCACCGCGCTGGGCCTCTACGTGATCGTCGACTTCCACATCCTCACGCCGGGTGACCCGCTGTTCAACCTCGACCGGGCCAAGACGTTCTTCGAGGACGTGAGCACGGAGCACGCCGACAAGGACAACGTGATCTACGAGATCGCCAACGAACCCAACAACACCAGCTGGGACAACATCAAGTCGTACGCCGACCAGGTGATCCCGGTGATCCGGGGCAACGTGCCGGACAGCGTGGTGCTGGTCGGTACCCGCGGCTTCTCCTCGCTGGGCCTGAGCGACGGCTCCGACGAGCGGGAGGTCATCGAGGACCCGGTCGACTTCGAGAACATCATGTACACGTTCCACTTCTACGCGGCCTCGCACGGCGCGGACCGGCGTGCGGTGGTGCAGCGGGCGGCGGCCAGCCTGCCGCTGTTCGTCTCCGAGTTCGGCACCCAGACGTTCACCGGGGACGGCAACAACGACCTGGCCAGCGCCACCGCGTGGCTCGATCTGCTGAAGAGTCTCAAGATCGGGTACGCGATGTGGAGCTTCTCCGACGGCCGGGAGACCAACTCGGCGTTCAAGCAGGGCACCTGCGCGGGCACCGACTACGCCGGCAACGGCGTGCTCACCGAGTCGGGTGCGTTCATCCGGGACCGGATCCTCTCCGGTTCGTCCAGCTGACCATGCGTGGGCGGCAAGCGCGGCATGATTGACCGGTGTCTCCCCGGCGGCGGCTCCTGCTGATCTGTGTCGGCGTCGCGCTTGCCGGCCTGCTGACGGTGCTCGGCCTGCGGCTGGTCGCGGGCGGCGGCGACTCGGGCGTCCGCCCCGACCAGGCGCGGCCGGGCACCGTTCTGCTGGTGCCCGGCTACGGCGGCAGCCGCGCCGCCCTCACCACCCTGGCCGGCCGCCTCGAGGCGGCCGGCCGCACCGCGAAGGTGCTGACCCTGCCCGGCGACGGCACCGGCGAGCTGGAGATCCAGGCCGACATGCTGGACGAGGCGGTCCGCGCCGAACTGTCCGGGGGAGCCGCCTCGGTGGACATCGTCGGCTACTCGGCCGGCGGCGTGGTGACCCGGCTGTGGGTCGACCGGCACGACGGCGCCGAAGTGGCCCGCCGGATCGTCTCGCTGGGCTCGCCGCTGCACGGCACCCGGATCGCCGGTGTCGGCGCGGCCCTCGCCCCCGGCTCGTGCCCGGCGGCCTGCCGCGACCTGGCCCCCGGCAGCACCCTGCTGGACGACCTCGACGACGAGCCGCTGCCCGACGACCTGCCCTGGCTGTCGATCTGGACCGAGAACGACGAGACCGTGCAGCCCCCCGACTCGGCCCGGCTGGACGGCGCGGTCAACCTGTCGCTGCAGAGCCTGTGCCCGGCGGCCCGGGTCTCGCACAGCGAGCTGCCCACCAACCCGGCGGTGACCGCGCTGGTGCTGACGGCGCTCGGCACCGAGCCGCTCACCGAGCCGGCGAGCTGCCCGTCGGCCTAGTTGGCGATGTCCTTGGTGAGGAAGTTGGCCCAGGCGGCGCCCAGCAGCACCACCAGATAGACCAGTTGGATGCCGGCGCCGCGTTCGATGTCGCGCCACAGCACCGGGTCGCGGAAGAAGTCGATCCAGGCCAGCCAGTACCGGGTCGGCAGGTAGGGCCGGATCGCCGCGGCCGCCTCCAGCGTCACCAGCACCTGGCTGGTCACCAGCACCGCGAGCGCGCCCATCGCGGCGCCCAGCGCCGAGTCGGTCACGGTGGACAGGAACAGCGCGATCGCGGCCACCCCGAGCATCGAGACGACGATGTACGCGACCGTGCCGAGCAGCCGCAGCACCAGGCCGAACGGGCTGATCGTCACCCCGGACAGCGAGGTCACGTCGGGTGGCAACACCACGCCGGCCGAGGACGCCTGCACGCCGAACAGGGCCAGCCCGGTCAGGTAGGACGTCACCAGCACCGCGCCGATCGCGAACAGCACGAACACGATAAGCGAGATCAGCTTGGCGACCAGCAGCCGGGTGCGTCCCACCGGCCGGATCAGCAGGTAGCGCAGGGTGCCGGAGGTCGCCTCGCCGGCCACCGCGTCACCGGCCAGCACGGCCACCGACACCGGCAGGAAGATCGGCAGCACCAGCGCCATCGCGGCGGCCGGATAGAGCGCGCCGTTGCTCAGCACCGCGGACAGGAACACGCCACCCTGTCCCGGCGGCGGCGGGATCCGGGTGGTGGCCAGGAAGACGGCCACGATGAAGGGCAAGGCACAGAGCAAACCCGCGATCACGTACGTGCGGCGGCGGCGGAACATCTTGGCCAGTTCGACCCGGATCATCGGCTCGCCTCCACCCGGTCGGAGCTGCCGGTGGTCGCCTCGAGCACCACCTGTTCGAGGGTGCGCCGCTCGGCACCGATCGCGTCAACCGTGATCCCGGCGGCGACCAGTTCGGCGTTCAGCGCCCCCGCGTCGGTGTGCCGGACGGTCAGCGTCTCGCCGTCGCGCACCTCCACCCGCCCGTCCAGCAGGGCGACGACCTTGTCCGGGTCGGGTGTGCCGACCACCACCCGGCCGGTCGGCGCCCGCAGCGTGGCCAGGTCGTCCTGGAGCACGAGCCGGCCGCGGTCCATCACGCCGACCCGGTCGCACAACGCGTCGATCTCGGCCAGCAGGTGGCTGGAGAGGAAGACCGTGGTGCCCTCGCCGTTCAGCTCGGTGAGCAGGTCGCGCACCTCGCGGATGCCGCGCGGGTCGAGCCCGTTGGTGGGCTCGTCCAGGATCAGCAGGCGCGGCCGGCGCAGCAGGGCGCCGGCCAGCCCGAGCCGCTGCCGCATGCCGAGGGAGTATGCGCGGACCGGCCGCTTGTCGATCCCGGCCAGCCCGACCCGTTCGAGGGCCTCGTCGACCCGGTGGCGCCGGTCGCGCCGCGCCGACCCGCCGGCCGCGTCGAACAGCGCCAGGTTGGTGCGCCCGGACAGATGTGGGTAGGCCCCCGGGCCCTCGACCATCGCGCCGATCGACGGCAGCACGTCGTGCACCTGCCTGGGTACCGGCCGGCCGAGCACCTCGATCTCGCCCCGGGTCGCGAAGACCAGCCCCAGCAGCATCCGGACCAGCGTGGTCTTGCCCGACCCGTTCGGACCGAGCAGCCCGTACCGGTCGCCCTCGCGCACGTCGAGCGCCACGCTGTCGACCGCCACGATCCCGCCGTACCGCTTGGTCAGATCTTTGGTTTTGATCATGGAACGGTCCTCGCGAGATCGGCGGCCGCGCGCTGGAGCACGACCGGCTGCACGAACCCCGCCGCCAGGTAGGTGCGCTCGCCGGTCTGGACCACCAGCACGGTGAGAAGTCCGGTGGCGATCAGCGCGGCGGCTCCCGCGGGCACCTCCACCGCGGTGCCGAACGCGGCCACCCGCTGATAGGCCTGGCCGCCGATCCGGCGGGGCAGGGCGGTGACCACGAACGAGGTGAGCCCGGTGCCGTAGGCGGCCGCCGCGGTCAGCCCCGGCACCCCCTCGCGGCGCGCGTGACCGCCCAGGTCAGCCGGCAGAGCCACGGGACGGCGGCGGTTGATGAGGCCGAGGATGTCCGGTGCCTCGGTGACGTGGAAACCGATCTCCGGGTTGCGCACCGGCGGCACCAGCACGGCCGGATCGGGCGCCGTGAAGTGCACCTCGAGGAACCGGGTGACGAACACCGGCCGGGTGCCGCCCCGGGCCGTGACCTCGGCCTGCAGCGGCAGCCCGGTGTCCGGATCGGCCCACATGTCGACGTGCGCCACCGTGGTGTCGGCGCTGCCCGGCACCAGGCGCAGGCCGGCCGCCGCGACGCCCGCGACCCGCTTGGCCGCCAGTGGCTCGACCCGGTCGCCGGCGGCCAGCCCGAGCACCCGGCGCACCAGCTCGGGCGGGGTCAGGTCGGACGCCCGGGGGAGCCGGATCGGCTGGTCGCCCTCGATGCCGGTGAGGTGGTTGTCGCCGAAGTCCCAGATGTATTGGGCACCCGGTGTCTGGTAGATGTCGCGCTCGGTGCCCGGCCCCAGCACGTCGACCCGCCAGCGGTCGGCGGCGGCATACCAGGACCGCATCTCGGTGGTCCCGCTGGCCAGCGCGGTCACCTCGGACAGGTTGGGCAGGGCGGGCAGCCCGAGCAGTCCGGTGCTCTGCGCGTACCCGGAATGGGGTTGATCTGTTGATGTGATCATGCGCTCCCGCAGCGCCGCGACATCCACCGCCGCGGCCCGCACCGGCCAGACGTCGAGCACGACCGGGATGGCCGCCAGCACCGCGAACACCCCGAGCACGGCGAACCATCGGCGCAGCTCATGCGCCGAGACGACGGTCCGACGGGCAACCATAGGCCAGCAAAGGTACTCCGGTTGGCGGTGGTACCAAGCCTGCGCTAACGTCGATCGTGTTAATCGATTAACACGGGAGTCGGCCGATGAAGTCGCACGCCACGCTCAAGACCGTCGCCGAGGCCGCGGGGGTGTCGACGGCCGCGGTGTCGTACGCGTTCAACCGCCCGGACCGGCTGTCGGCCCAGGCGCGCGAACACATCCTGGCGGTGGCGGACGCGCTGGGCTACGCCGGCCCGGACGCGACGGCGCGCTCGCTGCGCACCCGGCGGGCCGGCGCCATCGGTGCGGTCTTCACGGTCGGCCTGCCCTACGCCTTCCGGGATCCGTACATGACCGAGATGCTGGCCGGGCTGACCGAGATCACCGAGGAGACCCGGACCGGGCTGACGCTGATCCCGTACGAGTCCACCGACGTGACGGCGGTGCAGCGCGCGGTGATCGACGGCGCCGTGGCGGACGGGCTCGGCGACGATCATCCGGCGGTCCGGGCGCTGGCGGCTCGCAAGATCCCGCTGGTGCAGTCGTCGGCCACCGCCGCCGGCCGGTGCGTGGTGATCGACGACCGGGAGGGCGGCCGGCGGATCGGGCGCCATCTGGCCGGGCTGGGACACACCGAGGTGGTCGTGGTGGTGGCCTACCCGACGACGCCGGGGCAGGTGGTGCCCGAGGTCGACGAGGCCAAGTTGTATCCCTACTCGCGGCTGCGGCTGGAGGGAATCCGGGAGGCCGTCGGTGCGGTCCGGGTGGTGAGCGCGGGCCGCAACGCCGAGGAATCGGGCCGGGTCGCCGCCCTGGCCGCTCTCGCCGGCACGCCCCGGCCGACCGCGATCGCCGCGGACAGCGACGTGCTCGCGGCCGGCGTGCTGTCGGTGGTCGGCCGCGACCTCGCGGTGACCGGTTTTGACGACGCTCCCTTCGCCGCCGCGGCCGGTCTCACCACGATCCGCCAGCCGATCCGCGAGAAGGGCCGCCTGATGGGCCGCATGCTGCTCGATCCCACCTTCACGGCCGAGCGCGTCGAACTGCCCACCTCCCTGATCGTCCGGGCCAGCAGCGCGCCGGCCGGCACGCCCGCGCCGGACGAGTGGGGCGTCGACCGGCTCGACCTGGACGCGTACCTGCTCAGGGTTGGCATCACCGGCCCGCTGCGGGCCGACGAGGACACGCTCACCGCCCTGCACCGTGCGCACATCGCCGCCATCCCGTTCGAAAACCTCGACGTCATCCTGGGCCGCGGCATCTCCGTCGACCTCGACGACGTGCAGGCCAAACTGGTCACCCGGCACCGCGGCGGCTACTGCTACGAGCACGGCATCCTGTTCGCCGCGGTGCTGGAGCGGGCCGGCTTCCGGGTGGACCGCCTGCTGGCCCGCACCGGCGACCCGGCCGAGCATCCCCGCCCGCGCTCGCACCTGGTGCTGCGGGTCCGCGCCGGCGACCGGGACTGGCTGGCCGACGTGGGCTTCGGCTCCGGCCTGCTCACCCCGCTGCCGCTGGCCGCCACCGGCCCGCAGCGGCAGGGCGCCTGGCAGTACGAACTCGTCCCCGGCCGGGACGGTGCCTGGCGGCTGCGCGAACACGACGGCACCGGCTGGCGGACCATCCAGACCTTCACCACCGAGCCGCAGCACCTGGTCGACATCGAGGTCGCCAACGAGAACACCAGCACCAGCCCGGGATCGCCGTTCACCCAGCGCCCGATCGTGGTCCGCAAGGACGAGACCGCGGTGCGGCGGCTGCTCGGCCGCGAGTACACGCTGGACCGGCCGGGCCAACCCGCCATCACCCGGACGGTGGGTGACGACCTGGGCGAATGCCTGGCCGGCCTAGGTTTGGTGCTCACCGCTGAGGAGGTGGCAGCGCTTTGCGGCTGGCAGTGATCGTGGCCAGAGTCCGCCAGGACCGCCTGGCCCCCTACGGCGGCATCTCCGGCAGACTGCGCGCGGTGGAGCAGCTTCGTGCGACGCCGAGCTCGATGAGGCACCGCCTGCCGATCGCGGCCGCAACCGGCTTGCGAAGGGTTGCCAGCGCGGCCGCCTTGACCAGGGCGATCGCCCGGGCGCGCGCCACCGTCGCCGGGTCGGCGCCGCCGTAGCCGTCGAACATCGCCGGCATGGCCGCGGCGGGCAGCAGCAGGTGCGCGAAACCGAGGTCCACCGCCGGGTCGCCGCTCGCGATGTCCGACCAGTCGATGATGCCGCCGAACGCGCCGCCCCGCGAGATCACGTTGAACGGGTGCAGATCGGCGTGGATCCAGACCCGCGGGCCGTCGTCGGGCACCGCCGTGGCGGCAAGCCACAGCGCGGCCGCCGCGTCCCGGTCCACGTGTCCGTCCAGCCGGTCGAGGGCCTGGCGCAACGTGGGTTCCCGCGCGGTCAGCCCGACGCTCTGCTCGCTGTTCCACGGCGCGTCCGCGGGCGCCGGCTGGTGGATCTCGGCCAGCGCCCGGCCCAGTGCCGGCGCCGCCGCAGCGTCCAGCGGCCGGTCCGCGGCCAGCTCGCCGGGCAGCCACGACGTCACCGCCCAGCACCACGGGAAGCCCGCGCCCGGCCGGCCCACGGCGACGATCCGCTGAGTGGGGAAGGACCAGCGCTGCGCCAGCCGACCCATCCACCGGATCTCGGCCTGCAACGAGCCGACCGATCCGTGGTGTCTCGGCAACCGGACCGCGAGGTCGGCGCCGAGCCGGAACACCGCCATGTCGGCACCCTCGAAAGGCGCGGCGATGTCCCGGCCGGCCCACTCGGGAAACTGCTCGGCGAGCAACGCCCGCACGAGGTCCGGGTCGGGTGTCGGCATGGCCGCCACGCTACTTCCGTCCGGTAGAAACATCACATGCGCATGCTCCACCTCGGGCTCCGGGTTACCGACCTGGACCGTTCGCTGGCCTTCTACCGGGCCGTCGGCTACCAGGTGCTGGGCACCGTCCCGGACACGCCGTTCGGCAGCCTGACGATGCTCAAGCTCCCCGGCGACCCCTTTGTCAGCCTCGAACTGGTGCACAGGCCGGGCCGCGAGATCGACATCAGCGCCATCAATCACCTGGTCATCCAGGTCGACGCGATGGCGGGGGCGACGGCCGCGCTGACCGCCGCCGGCCTCGAGGTGGAGGACGTCAACGTGCACGACGCGGACACCGGCTTCAGCACCGCGTGGCTCACCGACCCGGACGGCTACCGCATCGAGCTGGTGCAGTGGCCGGCTGGCCACCCGGCGGGCATGACCGAAGCCGACTTCAAGCCGGAGTGACGGCGGCGAGCCAAATTGGGTGTCGCCGCCGGCCGCCGCCCGCTACACAGGACGGATGAGTAAGACGAAACTGCCCGGCGGCAACACCACCGGGGCCGTGCTGATCGGCGATGTCGTCCACAAGCGGGCCCGGTCGTGGACGCCGACGGTGCACGCGTTGCTGCAGCATCTCGAGGGTGCCGGCTTCGACGCCGCGCCGCGTGCGCTGGGCTTCGACGACGAGGGCCGGGAGATGCTCACCTTCCTGCCGGGCGAGACGATCGGCGAGCGCCACCCGTGGCCCGACTGGGTCTGGGCCGACTCGCTGCTGACCCAGGTGGGCCGATGGCTGCGCCGTGTCCATGACCTGACAGCCGGCTTCACGCCACCGGCGGACGAGCGGTGGTTCCTCGGTGCCACCAAGCAACCCGGCCAGATCATCGGCCACCAGGACGCCGCACCGTACAACGCGGTGGTCGACGGCGACCGGCTGGTCGGCTTCTGCGACTGGGACATCGCCGGCCCGTCGACCCGCGAGTGGGACCTGGCGTTCGCGATCCTGCCCTGGGTGCCGCTGGCGTCCCCCCGCCCCGGTGAGCCGGCGGCCGACCCGCGCGAACGGGCCCGCCGCTTCCACCTGCTGCTGGACGCGTACGGCTATGAGGACGACCGGCACACCTTCGCCACGGTCATCCCGCAGCGGGCCCGGCGGCAGGCGGAGGCCATCCGCGCGATGGCCGCGGCCGGCGACCCGGCGGCGCGGGCGCTGCTGCCGATCGCCGCCCTGCTCGACCAATCCGCCACCGACGTCGACGCCCTGCCGGAGAGCTTCTGGAGTCCGGGATCATGGCAACTCGACCGGTAGCCCTGATCACCGGGGTCGGCCGCACGGTCGGCATCGGAGCCGGTATCGCCGGCCGGCTGGCGGCCTCCGGCTGGGACATCGCCTTCACCTTCTGGACACCGTACGACCAACGCATGAGCTGGGGCGTCGAAGCCGGCGCCGCGGACGCCATCGCCGCGGAACTCACCGCGCGAGGCGCGGCCGTGGCCGCCATCGAGGCGGACCTCACCGACGTCACGGCGCCCGCGACGATCTACGACCGGGCCGAGGGCCGGCTCGGCCCGGTCACCGCCCTGGTGATGTGCCACTGCGAGTCGACCGACTCCGGGCTGCTCGACACCACCGTCGACAGTTTCGACCGGCACTTCGCGGTCAACGCCCGGGCCACCTGGCTGCTGATCCGCGAGCATGGGCTGCGCTTCCGCGGCGCCCGGGGCGACGGCCGCATCATCGCCCTGACCAGCGACCACACCGTCGGCAACCTGCCCTACGGCGCCAGCAAGGGAGCGCTCGACCGGATCACGCTGGCCGCGGCCCACGAACTGGCCCACCTCGGCATCAGCGCGAATGTGATCAACCCCGGCCCGATCGACACCGGCTGGATGACCGGCACGATCCGCGCCGACGGCATCCGGGCCACACCGCTCGGCCGGCTCGGCACCCCGCAGGACACCGCGAACCTGGTCGACTTCCTGTGTTCGCCGCAGGGCGAGTGGATCAACGGCCAGCTGCTGTTCAGCAACGGCGGGTTCGCCTGACGGTGCCGCCGGGGGAGGGGTGCGCCCGGCTGTCACGATGATCGTGTGGACCTGAAGGTAAAGGCACTGATTCCCACCCTGGCGCTCCTGGCGTGTCTGTTGGCGGGCTCGGTGCTGGTGGACATGGTGCGCGACGTGGTCTACCGGACGACCTGGTCTCCGGCGGTGGCGATCGTCGACGACGTCTACGAGAACGAGGCCGGCCGGCAGTACCGGCTGTCCTACCTGTGGAAGGGGGAGGCGCGGGGGGCGTGGACGGAGCGCGATGCCGGCGATCCGCAGCTCGGTGACCGGGTCGACATCCTCATCGACGACGACGACCCCGGCAACGTGGCGATGCGCGGCTGGGCGTGGGACAACCGCTTCAGCTACCTGGCGCGGTTCGGGGCGGCCGCTCTGGTCGCCGCGGGCGCTTTCCTGGTAGCACGTCATTTGTGGCGTAAGTCGGAACCCTCCCGGGCCATCCTGCGTCCGCGCGGAAATCCCGGCCCCCGCCATCCGCGGGCCCGCAAGAAGAACCGTCGTCGCGGGTAACCCAACCGGCAGGTATCCACGCTCATCAGTAGAGTCAGGTGCTGTGAACCGACTGACCATCTCCTCGGCAGCCTGCGCTGTTGCCCTTGCGCTCCTGGCCGGCTGCTCCTCGGACCAGCCCGCCGCCACCGGCACGGCGGCGCCCACGGCGTCCACCGCACCGAGCTCCGCTCCCGTCAGCGAGCCCGCGCCATCCGCTTCGGCCGCCCCGCAGGGCAAAGGCGCCGCGCTGTGCCAGGAGGTGGCCGCGGCCAAAGCGGCACTGAACGAGGAACTGAAGGGGGTCGTTTCGCCCGACGGCACGGTGCCCCCGGCGGAGTCCAAGAAGGTGATGACGGCCCTGTCCGCCAAGCTGACCGAACTGGCCGCCGCCGGCGAAGGCGACCTGGCCAAGGCGCTGAAGGGCCTGGCGGTCGAGGCGTCCAAGGCGGCTGCCGCCGCCGACCCGATGCGTTCGGCGCTGAGCACCTCGTTCGACGCCGCGGGCCAGAAGGTCGACGCCGCGTGCGCCAAGGCATGATCGGCTTCAGACCGCGAACAGCTGGGCGGGGTCCTGGAACGCTTTGAACTCCAGGGCGTTACCGGAGGGGTCCAGGAAGAACATCGTCCACTGCTCGCCCGGCTCGCCCTGGAACCGCACGTAGGGCGCGATGACGAACTCGGTGCCGGCATCGGTCAGCCGCTGGGCGAGCTGCCGAAAGCGCTCGACACTGAGCACGAGGCCGAAATGCGGCACCGGCACCTCGTGACCGTCGACCGGGTTGGTGCCGGCGACGGCGTTGACGTGGTTGTCAACCTGATGCGTGACAACCTGGTGGCCCTCGACGTTCCAGTCGGTCCAGCGCTCGGCGGAGCGCCCGCGACCAAAGCCGAGAACCTCCCCGTAGAACGCACGAGCGGCCTCGATGTCGTGGACGGGCACGGCGAGGTGAAAGGGCGGCAGTTGAGCTGAAGTCATGCGGAAAACGTACTGCGCGTCGCGGGCTTCGAGGACGTCAAGCTGCCGGCACCGTGTCCGCGAGGCCGGCCCGGAACTGCTGTGGCGTCGTACCCCGGACTCTTTTGAAAGCGACCGTCAGCGCGAACGCATTGGCATAGCCCACCTGCCGTGCGATCGCGGCGAGCGTGGCCTCGGAATTGCGCAGGGACTCGGCAGCGAGATCGAGACGCCAGTGGGTCAAATAGGTCATCGGTGGCTGGCCGACCAGTTCGGTGAAACGGCGGGCGAACGCGGCCCGGGACACCCCGGTGGCGGCCGCCAGCTCGGCGACCGTCCATGGTTTCGCCGGGTCCTCGTGGAGGATTCGCAGGGCGCGGCCGACGCAGGGGTCGCCATGCGCGCGGTACCAGCCGGGCGGGTCGCCGGCCGGACGGGCGAACCAGGCGCGTAGCGTGGCGATCAGCGCGAGGTCGAGCAGGCGGTCGAGGACGACCTGCTGGCCCGGCCCGTCGCGGCCCACCTCGACATGCAGCAGATCCATGATCGGTGATCTGATTCGGTCGCGCGGGACGTGGACGACGGTGGGCAGCGTGGCGAGCAGGCGGCCGCTCACGAAGCTGGAGACGTCGTAGACGCCGCTGGCGAGAATCGTGGAGCCGGCGCTCGGTTCGGCGCCGAAGCCGATCGCGCTGGTGGTGGCGGCGAGCTTCGTGGCGGCGGTGATGTCGGTGCCGTCCGCCGTGATCAGCCGGTTGCCGGGATGAACGAAAACAGTCGGGCGGGTGCCCGGGTGATCGGCCACCGTATATGGCGCCGGACCCTGCACGATCGCCACGTCGCCGGCCTCGACCAGGGTCGGCTCGCCGCCGTCGGGCACCACCCACGCGTGGCCGTGCAGCGGCGCGGCGAGGCCGAGCGCCGCCTCGTCGCAGATGCGTAACGCCCACGGCGGGTCGAGAACGGCCTGGCAGAACGCGGCGGTCCGGGCCCGTACGCCATCCAGAATGTCACCCAGCGGGTCCATGCCGCCGAAGCGTAGACGCTCAGACATGCGAACGAGGGCTGTGAACATGGAGTGTCTCACCAACTGCCATTTCACTGGGTAAATCAAAAACTTCCAGGAGGCAGAGATGTACGCGATCACCGGAGTCACCGGCCACGTCGGCTCAGCGGCGGCCCGCACCCTGCGCGCCGCGAACCAGCCGATCCGTACCGTTGCCCGCGACCCCTCGAAGGGTGACGTGGTCGCGGACTTCGCCGATACGTCCGCGCTGACAAAGGCGTTCGACGGCTGCGACGGCGCCTTCGTGCTGCTGCCCACGGTGCCGCCGTTCACCGAGGCGGCCCACCACGAGCTGTCCGCGTCCATCGCCGACGCCGTGCGGGCGAGCAGCCTCCGGCACGTCGTCCTGCTGTCGTCGTGGGGCGCCGACCTGCCCGCGGGCACCGGCCCGGTGCGCTGGCTCTACCACCTGGAAAATCTGCTGCGCGACACCGGCGCGACGGTGACCGCGATCCGTGCCCCGCACTTCCAGGAGAAGGTAGAGACCGTGCTGGAGGCGGCGACCGGTGCCGGCGTCTACCCGGTCTTCGGTGACTCGGCCGACGTCCCGGTGCCGATGGTGGCAACCCGCGACATCGGCGAGGCCGTCGCGAACGCCCTGGTCAGCCCGCCGGCGGCCAGCGAGATCGTGGTCCTGGAGGCGCCGTCGTACACCGAGCGGCAGGTTGCCGACGCGCTCGGCGAGCAACTCGGCAGGCCGCTGAGCGTGGTCACGATTCCCCGGCCCGGCTGGCTGGGCGCGTTGACGGCGGCGGCCGTACCGGAGCAACTGGCCGAGGAACTGGTGGCTCTCTACGCGGCAGACGCCGACGGGCGCCTGTTGCCGCGCGGCGACCGGCGGGTCCGCTGCACCACCGGGATCACCGCGACGCTGCGGGAGGTGACCGGCTGAGTCTTGTCGTACCCCTCTGCCATCCTCACCGCCATGACCGAGCAACGGGTAGCGGTGGTGACCGGTGCGAGCCGGGGAGTGGGCAAGGGGATCGCGGTGGCGCTCGGCGCGGCCGGTCACGTGGTGTATGTGACCGGCCGTTCGACCGGCGACCGGGTGACGTTCCCGACGGTGGGCGGCACGGTCGAGGAGACTGCCCGGGCGGTGACCACGGCCGGCGGCACCGGCGTGGCGGTGGTCTGCGACCACACCGACGACGAGCAGACCGCCGCACTGTTCGCACGCGTGCGGGCCGAGCAGGGCGGTTTGGACCTGCTGGTCAACAATGTCTGGGGCGGCTACGCCGCCTACCACGAGGACCGCCACGAAGAAATGCAAGGCCCGTTCTGGGAGCAGCCGTTACGGGTGTGGGACGACATGTTCACGTCGGGGGTCCGGGCACACTATGCGGCCACCGTGCTCGCCGTGCCGGTGCTCCGGCCCGGTGCGCTTGTCGTGACGGTGTCGTTCTTCCCCGGCAGCTATCTCAACGGCGACGACCAGGTCGCGTACAGCGTGGCCAAGGCAGCCGACGACCGGATGGTCGCGGTGACCGCCGCCCAGCTGGCCGCGCGCGAGGTCACCGCGGTCGCGCTCTATCCCGGCCTGGTACGCACCGAGAGCGTGCTGCGGGCAGCGGAGTTCTTTGACCTGTCCAACTCGGAATCGCCCGAGTTCGCCGGCCGCGCGGTCGCCGCCCTCGCGGCAGATCCCGACGCACGGCGCCACACCGGCCGCTGCCTGGTCGCGGCCGAGCTGGCCGAGGAGTACGGCTTCACCGATGTCGACGGCTCCCGCCCGTCGTCGATCCGACCGCACTTTGCCAAGCCCGTTCCATAGCGATGCAGCGGTGATGCAGGTTCGATGAAGGGGCACAGGGAAACTTCCCCATGCCTAAAACTTCAAGATCCACCTGGCGTCGACGATTGGCGGCGCCGCTGGCCGCGGCCTGCGTGGCGGTGGTCACCGCGGTGCTCGGGGTGGTGCACGCGCAGCCAGCCGCAGCGGCGGTCGGTGACGTCCACTGGTTCCTCTCCAACGACCGGGGCAACCTCGGACCGTGGGACGTGTACCAGCACCTCAGGCGGCCTGACGGCACGTTCGCCAGCCGGGTCAGGGTCACCGCTCAGGCCGGTGTGGTCCAGGGCAACAACTACAGCCTCAGCGCGGTCAAGCTCCTCGGCCGGATGCACCTGTTCATGTCGGCCGACACGCTGGGATGCGTCACATGCCCTCGCAACGGCGCCCTGCACTACTCCATGCAGAACGCCGACGGCACGTGGCCCGCGTGGACCACCATCCTCGCCCAGACGGGGAATATCATTCCCCACGTCGTCGCCGCGGCCGTCGGTGCCGAGTTGCACGTGGTCGTCACGGGGCCCCCGCGCGGGGAGAACACCGTCACGCTCCTGCACTCGGTCAGGGACTTCGCCACCGGGCAGTGGCGGCCGTTCCAGGAATTCGCCTCCTTCGCCTCCCACGCGAACTCCCCGAGACTGATGGCAGCGGCCGGCACCTCGAGCGGTCTCCTGCACGTGGTCGTGAACGGGTCACCCGCGAGCGGGCCCGAGCGCATGCTCCACACCGTCCGATCGCCGAACGGCACGTGGAGCACCATGGCCAACATCCTCGGAGAGACCGGCCGGCCTTGGACGGCAACGGACAACCCGCCGTACGGACCGAGAAAGCTGGTCGCCGCTGCGGTCGGCAGCGAGATCCACCTCCTCTACGAGAACTTCGGCGTAATCTTCCACACGATCCGCGGCACCAACGGCAGCTGGCTGCCCTTCGGCAACATGAGCACCGTCACCGGCCTAGCGCGTAACGACCTCGAGAAGCTGAGCGCGACCGCCCTGGGCCTCAACGGCGACCTCCTGGTCGCCGGCGTTCACGGGCCCGCCAACGACCTCCGCTACACGATCCGGCGCGCGAACGGCAGCTGGGACGCGTGGACCTCCAACCCCTTGGCACCCACCTCCATCGACGACATCGGCAAGCTGGTTGTCGCCAGCGGGTAACCCGTCCGCACCGTGGGGCCCGCCGTGCCACACGGCGGGCCTCATCGTCGATCGGCCCTCCCTCCGCCAGGCAGCAGCGGACGGACCTGCTCGCCGCTGGCGGCGTTGTCCAGCACCACCAGAGCCCGTACGCGGACGAGCCGGTCGCGGTACAGAGCGATCCGGGCCGCGAGATCATGCGGCAGACGCAGGAACCCATCTAGCACGGCGGCCGGGTCGGCCGGCGGCTCGCCGGGATCGGAGTGCAAGCCGCGAAGGTTGACGAACAGCACCCGATCGACGGCCTTCTCCCGCGTCATCAGGTGCCCGGCGTGCACAGCCAATTGGGGTCTTGCCGGCGCCTGCCATCCCCTCGATGGCAGAGATCAGCACCGCCCCGCCGGCCTCCCCGGCACGGCGGAGAGCGCCGCGGAGCTGGTCCAGCTCGCCGGTACGGCCGGTGAACTCGGACATGTCCGCCGGCAACGTGTCGCGGACCCGGACCTGGGACGCCGCCTCGGTCTCCCCGGCGATCACCCGTAGCGTCTGGCGCCACAGCCCACGTATCCGGTGTCGAGGTGCAACGCCTGGACGATCGCCACGACCAAGTCGACGTTGAGTCTTCGCCGGCGGGAATTGAAGCAGTCCGCGACCGTGGCTCGGTTGGTCAGTTCGCCGGCCGGTCGGCCCGCTGAGGCCCACGCCGCGTTGACCCGCTTCGTGATCTCCTGACAGGAGGGATCACCGGCCCAGATCTTCAACCGGAGTCGCCGGACCAAATGACAACGGCATCGTCCTGCCCCAGGGTGCACTGAACTCGGCGCGTCCGCCCTGAAGGTACTCAGGCGCAGGTGAGTACGGCGGCTCACGCGGCGTTCGGTGGCTCGTTCCTAGGTTGATGTCCATGACTTCGACCATCGAACTTGAGCGACTTGTCCGACCGTCTGATCTGCACGGGCGCCAAGGTCGCCACAGCCGCCCCGGACGCCACCGTGGCTGGCTGGTCACTCTGACCGTCGCGGTCGCGTTCGCCGCTATCACCGCGGTGACCACGGCCGTCGTCGCCTGAACCTGGGGAGCCGGGTTACCAGGGCCATTGCGCCAGCAGGCTCTCCGCCGATTCTCCCGGCCAGATTACGAACAGGCTGTCGGCGGAGTCGTCGAACACCAGCTGCGGCCCGCCGCTCACCGCCAGCGCACCGGCCGCGGCCAGGACCGCCGCGGTGTTCGGCTTGCGGAACGATATCGCCTCGATGAGGGCCTCCGGCTCGACCCCGTCATCGCCCTCGACCTGCCCGGCCACGGTGAACCGGACTTCGCCCAGATCGAGACGGGCCGTGCCGTAGCAGGCATGCGGATCCGGGCATTCCGCCAACGGCTCCGTCGTACCGTCACTGACGATTTTGAACCATGCTGTTCCGTGGCAGCCCGCCGCTCGGAGGGCGGCAAGAACATCCCGCGCCGACAACAACGGCAGCGGGTCCGGAATCTGCTCGGGCACCCCGCGCGAGAATTCCGCCGACGCGGCCCAAACGAGCACCTCGGCGCCGGTCGGCCCGGACAGCGGGACAACGTGCATCCACCAGCTCACGACTCGGCATGGTGCCACAGGTGACGGCCGCTCACTCACCTGACCGGCGTCGCCGGGTCGGTCGCCAGCGTCGCACCGGCGGCCGTGCGGTGGCGGGCCAGCCACGGTGCGAAATCCGCCGCCGGCATCGGCTTGCCGAGGTAGAAGCCCTGGATGACGTCGCACCCGAGCGAGTCGAGGGTGGTCCAGGTGTCGAGATCCTCGATGCCCTCGGCCACCACCTGGAGGTGGAAACCGTGGCCGAGTTCCAGCAGGGCGCGGACGATGGTGCCGTCGGTGTCGTCGGAGCCCATCCGGGTGACGAAGGTCCGGTCCAGCTTCACCTCGTGGACGGGCAGTTTCTGCAGGAGCGAGATCGACGAGTATCCGGTGCCGAAGTCGTCGATGGAGAGCCGGATTCCCAGTGCGCCGAGTTCGCGGACCACCGCGGTGGCGCGGGCGGGATTGCTGATCATCGCGCTTTCGGTCAGCTCCAGGGTGAGCATCTCCGACGGCACGGCGTACCGGGCGAGCGATTCCGATACGGCGGCGGGGAACTCGTCGTTCTGAAGGCAGTCGACGCCGACGTTCACCGACATCGGCAGCCGCTCGCCGGCGTCCAGCCAGGTGCGGCACTGGGCCAGGGCGTTGTTAAGCACCCAGTAGGTCAGCGGTTCGATCAGCCCGTTCTCCTCCGCGGTCGAGATGAAGTCGGCGGGGCCGAGCAGGCCGCGCTGGGGGTGCCGCCAGCGCACCAGGGCCTCGACGCCGCAGATCTCGCCGCTGTGGGCGTTGGCCTGAGGCTGGTAGTGCAGGACCAGCTCGTCGCGCTCGATGGCTTTCCGCAGCTCGCCGATCAGGGTGAGCTGGGCGGTGTTGTGCCGGTCGAGGCCGGCCTCGTAGACGATGACGCCGTGCCGGCCGCGCTTGGCGGCGTACATGGCGACGTCGGCGTGCTGGAGCAACTGGTCGGGGGTGGCCCCGTGGTGCGGGTACACCGCGACCCCGATGCTGGCGCCGACCTCCAGGCGCATGCCCTCCATGTCGACGGGCGAGCAGAGCGCGTCGTGGATCCGGGTCGCGATCGCCGTCGCGTTGGCGACCCCGTCGATCCCGGGCAGCAGGATGGCGAACTCGTCACCGCCGAGGCGCGCCACCAGGTCGACCTCGCGGCTGGCCGTCCGGAGCCGGTCGGCCACCTGGCGGAGCAGCAGGTCGCCGACGTGATGGCCGAGGGTGTCGTTGACCTCCTTGAACTTGTTGAGGTCGATGAGCAGCAGCCCGATCGGAGCGGCGGAGCGGTCGGTGCTCAGGATGGCCCGTTCGGTCTGCTCCGTGAACAGGGTGCGGTTGCCCAGCCCGGTGAGGCCGTCGTGCAGGGCGTCGTGGTGGCTCTGTGCGGCCTGCCGCCGGATCCGGCGCTGGTTTTCCAGCAGGATGAGGGAGCAGAGCCCGAGCAGCACCACGTCGATGGTGAACGCGATCCCGGTGAGGGTGCGCAGCTTCCGGTTGGACTGGTCGGCTTCGAGCAGGTACTGGGTGGTCTGGTTGCGCTTGCCCGCCACGACCTGGGAGATCTGCTTCTGCAGCGACGACGCGGCGAACGCACCGAGGTCGGCCTGCAACGCCGCGCTCGCCAGGTCCCCGCGCTCGCCGAGTGCCACGACCTCGCGGACCGCGGCCGTGTACGTCACATACGTCTGCCGGATCCGCCGGGCGGCCTCGATGTCCGCGGCGTCGCCCCGGTTCTGCAGCCATTCCAGGTCGTCGTCCGCTCCACCCACGGCGGACGCGAGCGGGTTGCGTGACTCCGGGCTCCCGCCCCGCACGAAGGAGTCGAGGGCGTCCTCCTCAATTCTGGTTTTCTGCTGGATCCGGCCCCATCGGTCACCGATCTCGTTCATCTCGCCGATCCGATCGGCGGCCCGCTGGTTGGCGACCGTGCTCCACAGGGCGAGCCCGGCGAGGGCCATCAGGCCGAGGGCCAGCCCCGCCAGGGCCAGTCGGGCCATCGCCCTGGACGCCAGTTTCGTGGTCCGCATCATCACCCCCCGATCGGCGCCGGGCAACGACGCAACGCGAGATCCCCTACGAATCAGCCGGCCGGGCTCAGCGGTTTGGTGTGCTTCGCAAGATCGGCGGTCAGCTCGTCGATCCGCGGCTTGAACCAGGCGGCCTTCTCGTTGTCGGACTGCTGGCGCTTGATGATCTCCGGCAGGTTCTTCGTGGTGATCACCAGACTCGGTGTCTGAACCCAGCCCTGCGGCAGCGCGATGCCGTCCTGCGCGTGCCGGACCTGCAACCACCCCGCCATGGCGCCGGACAGGTAGTGCTCGGGCGAGGCGATGGCGACGAGTTCGCCGTCCTGCAGGGCGGTGACGGTCTTGGGGTTCAGGTCGAAGCCGGCGCCCAGCCATTTGGCCTTCGTCTCGGTGTGCACCGCCGCGATGCTGGGCCCGTCCGTGCTGCCGGTGCCGATCAGCGCCAGCGCCCCGGGCGTGGCGGCGGCCAGCCGCTTCCAGGCCGCCTGGTTGGCCGCCGGATCGGTCTGGGTGTCGAACGGCCCGGCCACCTTCACACCGGGCAGCTTCGCGGCGAATCGGTCGCGAATGCCCTGCAGGCGCTGTTCCATGACCGGCAGACCCGGGCGCGTCGAACCCACCACCACCATTCCGGTGCTGCCGGCCGGCAGGCGTCCGATGAGTTCGTCGGCAAGCCGCTCGCCGAGCTGGTGGTTGTCGTTGCCGACGAACGTCTTGACGCCGGAGGTCGCCGCCGGCCTGATGTCCACCGCGATTACCGGGAATCCGCCCTGTACCGCCGCCGCCAGATCCCGTGCGATCAGCTCGGTGTCGGATGCCTGGATGGCGACGCCGCCTTTGGCGCTGTTCATCATCTGCTTGAAGATTTCGACCTGCTTGGGCGGATCGGCTTGTGGCGGCCCGGACACCACCGCCTCGGCGCCGAGCAGACCGGCGGTGTAGGTGAAGCCCGCGCCAAGTTCCTTACCGGCGCTGAGCTGGGAACTGGACAGCACGAGGGCCACCTTCGGCCGCTGGACTGACGGGGTCTCCGCGGGCTTCTCGCCGCCGCAACCGGACAGGAGAGCACCGGCGACCAACACCGACGCGATGCGCCTTGAACGTCTTACCATCGCGCTACCTCCCCTTTTAAAGAACGGTAGTGATGCTATTCGCCAGCCAATTTGGCCAGGCGCGTTTCGGCAATCTTGGATGCCGGCACGGGCGGATCGGGCAGGCCGGCGCGTGACTCCGGTTCGTAGGATGGGCGCATGCGTGCCGTGGTGGTCACTGCGCTGGGTGGGCCGGACTCCCTTGAGATCGTCGAGCGGCCCGACCCCGTGCCCGGCCGCGGCGAGGTGCTCCTGCGCGTCCGGGCGGTGTGCGTCCATCCCGCCGACATCGCCGCCCGGATCGGTCAGATCCCGGGTGGACCGGTCGCGCCGCCGTTCCTGCTCGGCTGGGACATCGCCGGTGACGTGGTGGCGCTCGGCGCGGGCGTGACCGGCATCGGTGTCGGCGACGCGGTGGTCGGGATGATCCCGTGGTACCTCACCCGCGGAGCTGTCGGCGGATACGCCGAGCTGGTGGCGGCCGACGCCGAGTGGCTGGTGCCGGTGCCGGCGGGCCTCGATCCCGTCGTCGCCGCCACCGTGCCGCTCAACGCGCTCACCGCGCACCGGGCCCTCGACCTGATGGCGCTGGCCGAGCCCAGCACGGTCCTGGTGACCGGCGCGAGCGGTGCGGTGGGCGGGTTCGCGGCCCAACTGGCGGTGCAGGCCGGACACACCGTGCACGCGTCGGCCACCCACGACGACGAGGACTGGGTGGCCGGCCTGGGCGTGCACAGCGTGATTCCTCGTTCGGCCGGCCTGGTCCCGGCACCGGCGGTGCTGGACGCGGTGCCGGTGGGTGGTCCGGCGGGCGAGGCGGTCACCGCGGGTGGAGTCTTGGTGAGTACGCGACCGACCCCGCCCGTCGATCCCGCCCGTCGCGTGCGTCAGGAGGTGGTGCTGGTACGCCTCGACCGGCCGGCGCTACGCCACCTCGTCGAGGCCGTCGCGAACGGCCAACTCCGCACCCGGGTGGCCGCGACGTTCCCACTGGCGGACGCGGCCGAGGCCCACCGCCGGTTCGAGGCCGGCCACCTCCGCGGCAAGATAGTCCTGCTCCCGTAGCCGGAGGACCGCATGATCCACGACCAGTCGGCCCTGTCCCACCTCGACAATCTCGGGAAACGGGCCGTGATCCTGGCTCGCCGCCGGGCCGAGGAAAGCCAGAGCGAGGGGATCGCGCCGGAGCACCTGCTGCTTGCCCTGCTCGCGCTGCGGAAAGGGCTGGCGGCCCGGACGGTGGCCAACCTTTCCGGCTCGCCCGACCAGGTGACGGAGGTCCGCGGACGCCGTCCCTCGCCGTCGCACCTACCGTTCACGGCAGCCACTGAGGAGGGCCTGGTCCGGGCCGCCGAGCAGGCGCGGCAGTGGGGCGACGACCACATCGGCACCGAGCACATGTTGCTGGGGCTGCTCGCCGCCACGGACAACGCCGCCGTGCGCCGGCTGCGCGAGGCGGGCGTCACCTATCAGGCCGCCAGCGCCGAGATCATCCGGCTGCGCGCGGCCTGAGCCGTCCATTCACCGCTGGGCGTTGAGGAAACCCACCACGGTGGCGGTCCACCAGCCGGCCTGGGAGACAGTGGCGACGAGGACCGCGGTCAGCATGAGTTTGGCCGGCGGCTGCCGGCCGTCGAGGGCCAGCAACCGCCGCTGCACCACGGCCGCGCCGAGACCGTTGATGGCCACGGCCAGCACCGCCAGCAGCTTGAGGACCGTCCACGGTGATCCGGTGTCCGGGCCGAGCAGCATCCCGCTCAGGGTCAGGCCGCCGAGGCCCAGCCAGATCGGCACGTGCACCACCTGCGCCACCCGGACGAGCGTGAACAGGTCGTGGTGCCGGAGGATCCACATCAGGCCGGACCAGTCCAGGGTCAGCACCGCGCCGAAGCCCAGCACCAGCGAGGCCAGGTGCACGAAGAGCGCGATGCGGTGGACGCCGTCGCTCGTCCGCAGGTGCGGCGCGGTCAGCAACACCACCGTCCAGCCGGCCAGGATCGCCAGGACCGGCACGTACGCTGGTCGCCGGCGTCGGAGGCGATGTGCACCGACCCGGGTCGGGTTCGTGACGGTCACGACAACCTCCGGCATTCATGGGAGCGCTCCCATGATTGCAGAACATCAATGTCCTGCATACCGAAACATCGGTCTGACCGGGGGATTTGCGCACGTTACCGCGGAATGGCCGAGGCATCTTTGACGAACACGATCCCGTCCGTGCCGCCCACGTGTGCCGGGTCCAGCGGGGCATAGCCGTACCACGGCGACACCCGCGGCACCGGTGCCGCGTCGCCGAGGATGGCGGCCAGCTCGGCGGTGCCGACGACAGCGTTATCCTGGGGGAGCGCGTACAGGATCCCCTCGATGGTGTCCGGCGGCGGTGCCTCGACGCCGCGGTGCCGGAGCTCGCCGAGGGCCGTGGCCACAAACGCATACTCCGGGCCCAGCCTGCCGCTCACGACCGCACCGGCGCTCCACCACTCCAGCGGCCGCCCACCCATCTGCATCCCGCTCTGGTGCCGCTGGAAGTGCCCGTTGTGCGCATGCGCCAAAACCGGACCCCGTTCGGCGAGGGCCAGGAGATTCGCCGCCATCATCGATGCCCGGACGCCCGCCAGCCCCTCCCATCGAGCCGGCGACGTGTCCGCCAGCCAGTGGTGATACCGCAGCAGCCCCACCGCCGTCCGCCCGAACAGCCGAGCCCGTTCGGCGTCCCCGCCCAGCTGCGGCTCGTGCATGTCCAGCAGCCCCACCAGATCATCAGCGATCAGCCGCAACTCCCGAGCCGCGCCCGTCCGCCCCACGCCCTGCGCGGGATCACGCATCACCGCAGGATTAGTCCACCGCTCGTCACCCCCAAGTAGCCGGTCAAGCGCCTCCGCATCGCAAGGCAACCGGGAGGGGGAGAGCCGTGCGGCGAGGTAACCGTGCAGCCCGCCCAGCGCATGCCGAGGGCTAGCCGCATGCGTCATCTCCAGCGGCCCGTCGAACCCGGCAAAGCGCACCCACTCCGCCGCCGGCCGTCCCTCGTTGTAATCCCGCATCCACCGCACCAGCGCCCGATTCCCCGCACCGGCGCCGAGCTCGTGATGGCTGAACCCACGCTCCATGACCTCGTCAAGGTCACCCTCGCCCGTGGTGACGTACCGGTCCGTGACCAGCCCCGCCAGGCAGTCACTCTCGAGCGCGACGGTCCGATACCCCTCAAGCTCCACCAGCTCCCGAAAGAGCGAGTTCCGCACCCCCAACAGCACATCAGCCCCATGCGTGGGCTCCCCGAGACAAAGCACCCGAGGCCGCCGACCCACCATCCCCACAACAGCCGAAGCATCCACCAGACCAGTCATGCCACTAAACGCTATCGCTGAACTCCCGAGTGAACCTCAAGGGCAAAACCCAGCGCACAAAGCCGCCCAACCCTCAAACGGGCGTCAGTCCAGCAACCCCCGGGCCGCAGCCCGCCGCAGCTTCCCCGAGGGAGTCTTAGGCAGAGACCCGGGCGGCAGAACTTTGACGACAGCCGGCCGAACGTCGATCTCGGCAACCACCCGGGCCGTAACCGACCGCCGGATCATTTCCTCGGCCGCGGCATCCCCCGCAGCCCGGGACTCGGCCAGAACCGCGAAGGACTCCCGGGACAGACTTTCCCCCGCGGACAACCGAACAGCGACGACATTGCCGGACCGCACCCCTTCGACATGCCCCGCCGCCCGCTCGATGTCCGTCGGGTAGATGTTCCGGCCGCCCATGATGATGACGTCCTTGCGGCGCCCGCAGATCACGATCTGCCCGTCGGCCAGGTATCCCTCGTCGCCGATGTCCAGCCACCCGTCCGCGTCCCGGGCCGGCTCGAAGCCCGACGTGGTCAGGTATCCGTCGGTCACCGATTCGCCGCGCAGCTGGATGCGTCCCACCAGACGCTCGCCGAGCGGCTTCCCGTCGTCGTCGACGACCCGCACCTCGACGCTCGGGAAGGGCCGCCCCAGCATCGGCAGCCGCCGGACGCCGGAAGCCGACGTAGCCGACAGTGCGCGCCCCGAATTTTCCAGTTCGTCCGCCGACACCACGTCCACCAGCATCGGGTCGCCCATCTCCGACATCGAGATGACCAGCGTGCTCTCCGCCGCGCCGTAGCAGCAGTTGACCGCGGACGCCGGCAACCCGAACCGCGACGCCGTGGTGACGAACGCGGTCATGGTCTCCGGATCGATCGGCTCGGCACCGTTGCCGGCCACCCGCAGCGCCGAGAGGTCGAGTTCGCCGTCGGACACCTGGGCCAGCCGGCGCCCCAGCACCGCCCACGCGAAGTTGGGCGCCGTGGTGATCGTCGCGCGGTGCCGGCTCATCAGCTCGGCCCACAGCGTGGGCCGGCTCAGGAAGTCGGCCGGGGTGACGCTGACCAGTTCCATCCCGCTCAGCATCGGCAGCAGCAGGCAGCCCACCATGCCCATGTCGTGGAACATCGGCAGCCACGACACCATCACCCCGGACGGGTCGCAGCCCAGGTGCCGGGCCGCGTCGGTGAGGTTGGCGTACAGGTTGCGGTGGGTGATCCGCACCGCCTTGGGCTCGGCGGTCGACCCGCTGGTGAGCTGCAGCAGCGCGATGCCGTCCTCGGCCGCCTCGACCGGCGTGAAGTCCGGCCCGTCGAACAGCGAGAGGGCGAGATGATGCGTGATCCCGTACGCCGCCAGGACCTCAGCCATCGGTTCGAAGGGTGACCCGATCACCACCTGCTTGGCGTCGATCATGCGGAGCACCCGGATCGTGTCGTCCCGCCAGGTCGCCAGGTCGGTGCGCGGGGTGGGCTGGTGCAGCATCGTCATGCTGCCGCCGGCCAGCCAGATCGCCTGGGCCACCGGGGCGATCTCGGCGGGCGAGCCGGCCAGCACCGCGACCGCGTCGCCGGGTTGCAGGCCGGCGCCGGCCAGCCCGCCGGCTATCCGCCGGGCCAGTCGGTGCAGGTCGGACCAGGTGCGGCGGGACACGGCGTCCGGTCCCCCGGTCACCATGCCCGTCGGGGCGGTGGCGGCTGTTTCGATCACGCCTTCGACGAATCGGCTCACCCGCCCAGCCTATGGGCCGTTCGAAGAAACAGGCAGCTACGCGCGCGACCGGCCGAGGTAAACGTTGCGGGCCGTGTAGTAGGTCGTACCGGTCGGGCCGGGGGAGCCGGACGAGCCCTCCATCTGCAGGTTGATGATGATCCACATGGGCTTGTTCACGAAGTTCGCGCCCCGGTGCTGGCCCTTCCACACGCCGTCCAGGTAGTAGTGGATGTCGACGTCGGTGGCGTTCACCTTGGCGATCCAGACCCGGTACGAGTGCCAGGCCGCCGGGTTCGACACGCTCACGATCGTGTTCGACCAGCCGCCGGACGCGTTCTTGTAGGTGTTGAACCAGTTCCGGTTGTCGCCCTTGTATTCCAGGATGTCGCTTTCCGGCGGCCAGCTGGTGGCACCGGTGATCCAGAACGCCGGCCAGGTGCCCCGGGCCGACGGCGCCTGGAACTCGCCGCGCAGCTCGTACTGCGGGAACGTGTCGTTGACCAGCACCTGGTCCTTGGCCCAGACCGCGCCGGACTCGTAGTGGATGTTGCCCTGGCCGCTCACCGGGTTGGCCTTGATCTGCAGCGTGCCGGCGCTGGGCAGGTACACGTGGCTGTTGTCGGTGGCGCTGCCGATCATCCGGGCTGAGCCGTTGTGGGTGGGGCCCCACGGGTAGTTGAAGTTCCACTCGGAGGTCAGCGTGGCCCGGCTCTGGAACGAGTTCTCGATCAGCGTCTCCCAGGTGGCCGCCTCGGCGTCGCGGCCGGGGGCGCTGATCGCGACCACGCCGGCGGTGGCCATCACCGCTAGTGCCGCGCCGGCCGTCCGTAGCTGTTTCTTCATCGTTCGTGTCCTTCCGCAGGACGTGGGGGATGGGGGTCCCCCCTTGGTAATAGATCGATGAACATCACGCTATGGGGTAGTCCCGTTCGTGCAAAAACGAACACGACCGCAACTATCCGGCGCAGGCCAGGCGGGCTGCGGCCCAGTCGGCGTGATCACCGCCGTTCCCGTCGCCGCCGTCGTTGACCCGGAGCTGGAGAACCTGGCCGCCGGTCAGGTCGGCGTCGACGGGGGCGGCCGGGCCCGCGCCGGTGCGAACGCCGCTGTCGGCCACCTTGGCGCCGTCCACCCAGACCTCGAAGCCGACCGACCCGCGGCTGCCGATCTCGTCGTCCACGCCCACGTCGGCGCGGAACCGGGTGCAGTCGCCGCCCAGGTCGACCAGGATCGACGACACCGCGTGCGCGCCCAGGCCCTTGGCGTACGTGACGCCGCCGATGGTGAGTGTCTGCCCGTCCGCGGCGCCCTGCTCGCCGTTGCTGCGGTCCGGCTCGACCGGGCCCCAGCCGTTGCTCTGCACGGTGTACGGCCGGTCGCTGAGCCACGTGTAGCCCGGCGGCAGCGGCGCAGCCGTCGAGGCGGTCGCGGTGGTGGTCGACACGAAGCCCTCGGCCGTGCTGGTCACCGCGGTCGCGGTCAGCTGGTACGTGCCCACGTCGGTCCCGGCCGGCGCGGTCACCTGGAAGGTGGCGGTCGCCGACGACGCGACCCGGCCGAGCTCGACCACCGCGGGCGTCACCGTCCAGCCGGCCGGCGCGGCCAGCCGGACCGACGCGCTCGCCAGCCCGGCCGCGCACGCCGTCGACACGGTCACCCGTACCTCCTCGGGCTTTGCACCCTCGATGGCGCCGTCGGTCGCGGCAGTCAGCCCGGGCGGGCACGGAGCCGGCGTCGAGGCATCCGGCACCCCGCCCGCGCGGATCTCACCCGCGGTGAGCGGGCGCAGCACCAACTCGTGCGAGTACGCCCTGGTCGGCGACAGCTTGAACGGGTCGAGCACCGAGTTCGGCGTCTCGCCCATGCCCGTCTCGCCGGCCTCCGCGTGCAGCGTGACCCAGCCGTCGTTGCGCACCAGCGGCAGTTGGTGGTCGTATTCGGCCCGGTCCAGGTCGTCCCGGTCGGTGACGCTCACGTCGGTCATCCCGCCGACCAGCAGGCCGGCGCGGCCGTCGTGCAGGCTGGCCCACCGGGCGTCGGTGTGGTTGCCGTTCGCCTGCGGGCGCGAGTAGCGCACATACTCGCCGGCCACCGTGCTGCGGTAGACGCCCATCCGGGCCCCGCTGCGCCGGTCGTTGTAGGTCTCGTGCGGCCCACGGGCGTAGTAGGCGAACTTCTGCATGCTGTCCGGCAGCCGCAGCGAGATGCCGACCCGCGGCAGGTAGGGCAGTGACGCGGCGCCGCTGCCCTGCGGCGTCACGTTCTGGGTCAGCGTGATCGTGCCGCGCCGGTCGATGCGGTAGCGCAGCACCTGGTCGAAGGAGATCGTCGTGCCGGCCACCGTGCTGCGCACCTCGACGACGACGGCATCCGCCGCGGTGGAGGACTGCACCCCGGTCACCGTGGTGCGCAGCCGGTCCAGGCCGACCTGATGCCAGATCCGGCGGTCGTCGGTGCCCCAGCCGTAGGTCTCGTTGCTGGTCGGCGGCCGGTACACGTCCAGCTGCGGACCGCCGGCCAGCAGTTCGCGGCCGCCGGCCCTCATCGAGGCGAGATCGCCCTTGTCGAAACGGTAGGAGAAGCCGGCGCCGGACACCGTGACCGTGTCGCCGTTCTCGGCCAGATGCGGCCGGCCGTCGACCGGGAGGGGCAGGATCCCGCCGACCGCGCGCCCGCCGACCGCGAACTGGTCATAGCCGACCACCCAGCCTTCCGCGGTGGAGGCGGTCACGTTGAGGAATCGTTCCCGATCACCGGGGTTGGGCGGTGCCGCACCAAGATCTAAATCGTGCGTGACGCCGGGTTCAAGCCGCCGGGTCAAAACGCCGGCCCGCAGGCGACCGCCCTGTTCCTCAAAAGACCAATGAAGCCGTACGTCGAAAGCCCCGGCCTGCTGCTCGTTGTGCACCCGGACCTTACCGGCGCGCGCGTCGACCGCGGTGAACCGGACCGGCGCCTGGGCCCAGGCCATCTCGGCCGTCTCCGGCTGCAGATAGCGGTCCGACCCGACCAGCCCGTCGGTGCCGGACAGGCTCAGCCCCAGGCTCAGGAAGTCGCCGCGGCGCTGGAAGGAGTCGAAGTTGAGCGCGAGAACGGCGTTGTCAACAGGGTCACCGGCCAGCTCGGCCGCGGTGAGTGCCCGCCCGTAGATCCGCGCGTCGTCGATCACCCCGGTGCCGGTGCGGGCGTTCCACAGGTCGCTGTCCTGCTGCGTCTCGGCGTTGCGGCCCAGGTTGACCTCGAACAGTCCCGGGTCCACCGCGCCGGTCCGGGCCGTCGCCGCGACCTGGGTCCCGTCGATGAACAGCCGGAGCTCGGCACCGTCGTAGACGCCGGACACCCGGTGCCAGGCCCCGTACCAGTCGGCCGGCACGTCGAACGCCACCGCCGCCCAGCCGCCCGCGTTCACCCCGAACTCCAGAGTGTCCCGGTCGCGCATCTGCAGGGCGTACGCCTGCCCCTTGGTGAGGATCGGGAAGCTGCCGGCCCAGGCACCCGGCTTGACCCACGCGTCCAGCGTGAGCGGCCCGGTGAGGTCGAGCCGCCGGTCCCGGAACACGTCGACGAAGTCGTCCAGGCCGGACAGGCTCACCGCCTGCCCGCGCCGCCCGGACACCGGGGTGGGCTTGCCGACCAGGAACGACTGGATCCGGTTGCGCGAGGCGTCGGGCGTGTGGATCAGCGGCTGGCGCAGGTCCTGCTCGGCCCAGTCCCAGATGAAGCCGCCCTGCATCTGCGGGTTGCGCCGGGCCAGCGCCCAGAACTGGTCGAAGTTGCCGAGGCCGTTGCCCATGGCGTGGGCGTACTCGCCCATCACGATCGGCTTGGCGGAGCTGTTGGTGCGCGCCTCGAGCCGCGCCGGGGTCGGGTATCGCGGACCGTCCACGTCGGCGAACGGCGCGTCCCCGTCCGGGCTGTTGGACTGGTGGTAGAGCAGCCGGGTCGGCTCGTTCGCGTCCGCCCAGGCGGCCATCGCGTGGTGCGCGGTGCCCAGCCCGGCCTCGTTGCCGGTGTCCCAGAAGATCACGCTCGGGTGGTTCTTGTCCCGCTCCACCATGGCCTGGAACCGGTCGGCGAACGCCTTCTGCCACTCCGGACGCGAGGCCAGGCAGTTCGACGGGCAGTTCTCGTGGTTGTGCGTCTCGATGTCCACCTCGTCGTCGACCCACAGGCCGTGGCGGTCGGCGAGCCGGTACAGGTACGGGTCCGAGGGGTAGTGCGAGGTGCGGACCGCGTTCAGGTGCAGCCGCTTCATCAGCGTCACGTCGGAGCGCTGCCGCTCGCGGGTGTTGTAGCGGCCGGTGTCCGGGTCGGTCTCGGCGCGGTTGACGCCCTTGACCAGGATGCGCTTGCCGTTCACCAGGATCTGCTTGTCGCGTACCTCGACCTCCCGGAAACCCACCGGCTGGCTCGCGGTGTGCAGCACGGTGCCGTCCGCGCCGACGAGTTGCAGTACCAGGGCATACAGGTTCGGATCCTCGGCACTCCACTTCGCCGGGTTCCGCACCGGCACGCTCAGGGCCACCTGCGCTCCGGCTTCGCCGTCCGCCTCCGCGGTGGTCACGGTCCGTGCGGAGGGGTCACGCAGATTTGCCCGTACGGTGTAACCGCCGGCCGGCCCGGCGACGTCGACCCGCGCGGTCAGCGTGGCATCCCGGTACTGGTCGTCCAGGTCGGTGGTCAGGTAGGCGTCGCGCAGGTAGGCGGGTTCGGTCCGGTACAGCCAGACGTCGCGGAAGATGCCGCTGTACCGCCACTGGTCCACGTCCTCCAGGTAGGCACCGGAACCCCAGCGGTGCACCTGCACGGCGATCTGATTGCGGCCGGCCTTGAGCAGGCTGGTCACGTCGAACTCGGCCGGGGTGTAGCCGCCCTGGTCGTAACCCGCGTAACCGCCGTTGACCCAGACGAAGAACCCGCTGGTCACGCCCTCGAAGCGGAGCACCACCCGGTCGCCGGCCCAGTCCGCGGGCAGTGTCACGGTGCGCACGTACGCGCCGGTCGGGTTGACGTCGCGGGGCACCCGCGGCGGGTCGTCCGGGACGATCTCGGTGGGGATGTTGCGGAACACCGGGTGGTCGATGAAGTCGGACTGCCAGGTGTGCGGCACCTGGGCGACCGGCCACCCGGACGCGTCGAAACCGGCATCGTGGAACGCGGCGGGCACGTCGTCCGGCCGGTCGTAGATCTTCAGGCGCCAGCCGCCGTTGAGTGTGGTCACGTTCGGGTTGGCGGCGTTGCGCTCGTGCAGGTCGGCCAGCGCGCTGCGGGCGTCGGGGTAGGGCCGCAGGTCGGCGTGCGGTGGCTCCTGCCCCTCGGCGGTCATCTCCGGGTCGTCGAGGTAGCGGTAGACGTCGGCCACGGAGCCAGGACCGGCGGCCGGCGCGGCCCGCACCGGGGTCACCGGGATCAGCGCGAAGGCGAGCACTGACGCGAGGGCGAAACGGAGGCTCATCGGTTGACTCCTTGCGACCAGCCGCACACAGATTGATGAGTCTCCATGCTTAACTGTGTTTGGCTATGAGTCAACGTGTGAGTTGGTGCGCACATGAAAAACCGCCCGGCCGACGAGCGACCGGGCGGTTCGGCGGATCGGGATCAGCAGGTGATGCCCGAGTCCGCGCTGTAGGAGGGGGTTCCGCCGTACTGGAACGTGCGGGCACTGCGCAGGTTGACCGTGTAGTGCGAGCTGGTGGACTGGAGGTCCAGCGCCACGACGGGACCGTTCAGGTAGCTGATGCTGCCGATCACCGCGGCACCCGGGTCCTTGCCGGGCAGGCCGTTGCCCATCTGCGAACACGGGTTGGCGGAGCCGGCGACCTCGCCGAAGAGCTGCACCAGGCCGGTCTGCCGGAATGACTCGACGCCGCCCTCCTCGGTCCAGAGCTTCTCGGGGAAGTAGCCGATGAACTCGGAGTCGTACGAGATCCACCAGGCGTCGTCGACGAACTGGATGCCGAACCGCTTGGCCCCGGTGGCGAGCTTGGCGCCCGGCTTGACGGTCGGGTGGGTCTGCACCCAGCCGCAGCCGTTGTAGCAGGACGTCTTGCCGTTGACCCAGTGGTAGACGAAGAGGTGCGGCTCCTCGCTGCCGTTGTTGACCGCGCGGTCGACGGTCCAGCCGACCTCGACGATCTGCTTGCTGTCGCCGGACTGCACGGCCAGCTCGGCGAGCGAGTGTGCGTCCTTGGCGTGCAGCCGGGGCTTGGCGATCGAGAGGTTGGCGTAGTAGCCGTCGGTGACCGCGACGTGCCGCCCGAAGTTGTAGAAATAGCTGGTCGCAGCGGCCAGCGTGGTGGATTTCGCGGTCTCGGCGGCCACGCCCGGGCGACCCTTGGGGGCATAGCGGCCGACCGGCTCGGTCGCCCCCCGCGGGTCGAGCGCCGCGCTCAGGCCCGCGGCGCGGAGCTCCTCGCTGCTCATCCCGGCCTTACCGGTGCGGATCCTGGATGGCTTCTCACCCCAGGGCAGCAGCGCCGGTGGGGTCGAGTCAGCTGCTTGCGAGCCGGTTGCGGCGGTGACCGGGGTCGCCTCCGCATCCACCATCGCGGCGACGCCGAGGGCGCCCACCACTGTTACGGCCAGCCCGGCGGTCAGTAGACCGCGGCGCAACTTCAGCACGTGTCCGTCCTTGTTGATCGGGGTCCCGTGAGCACCCGCAACGATATAACTTCTTCAATACCGAAACGGTTGCTCGCGGAACTTCAGCCCGAACGTCGGAAGGGACCAACCGACCCGTGGAAGCGCCCCAGGTGAGAGGCTATGCGAAGACGCTTCTTTCACGGGCCTTGCCGAGCAGCAGCGCCGGCGGGGTGAAACGGTCGCCGTACCGGGCCGCCAACTGCTCGGCGCGGGCCACGAAGCCGGGCAGCCCCCCGGCGTACTGGTTGATGTACTGCAGGACGCCGCCGGTCCAGCCGGGATAGCCGATGCCCAGGATCGAGCCCACGTTCGCCTCCGCGACCGAGGTGAGCACGCCCTCGTCGAGGCAGCGGACGCTCTCGATCGCCTCGATGAACAGCATCCGCTCGCGCAGATCCTCGAACGGCACCCGCACGTCGGGGCGGGCGAACGCCGCCAGGCCCGGCCAGAGCCGGGTGCGGCGGCCCTCGGCGTACTCGTAAAAGCCCTTGCCCGACGACCGGCCCGGCCGTCCGAACTCGTCGATCATGCGATCCACCACGGCGTCGGCGGGGTGCGGGGTCCAGCCGGGGCCGGCCGCCGCCCGGTACTCCTCGCGGATCTTGCGGGGGAGCGTCAGGGTGAGCTCGTCCATCAGCGCCAGCACCGGCGCCGGGTAGCCGGCCTGCATGCTGGCCTGCTCGATGCTGGCCGGCGGCACGCCCTCGGCGAGCATCGCGATGCCCTCGTTGGTGAAGGTGCCGATCACCCGGCTGGTGAAGAAGCCGCGGCTGTCGTTGACCACGATCGGGGTCTTGCGCAGCCGGCGCACCACGTCGAGCGCCCGGCGCACCGCCTCGTCGCCGGTCTTGGCGCCGGGGATCACCTCGACCAGCGGCATCTTGTCGACCGGGGAGAAGAAGTGCAGCCCGATGAAGTCGGCCGGGCGGCGCACCCCGTCGGCGAGCAGCGTGATCGGCAGCGTCGACGTGTTCGAGCAGAGCAGTGCGCCCGGCGCCACCACGTCCTCGATCTCGGCGAACACCCGCTGCTTGAGCGCCACGTCCTCGAAGACCGCCTCGATCACCAGGTCGGCGCCGGCCAGGTCGGCCACGTCCGCGGTCGCGGTGATCCGGGCGAGCAGCTCCGGCTTGCCGAGCTTCGCCGCGTACGAGCGACCGCGTTCGGCGGCCTCGAGGGAGACGTCCCGGAGCACCACGTCCAGGCCGGCGCGGGCGCAGACGAACGCGATCGCGGCACCCATCATGCCGGCGCCGAGCACCGCGACCTTGGTGACCGGGGGCACCTCGCCGATGTCGCGCCTGCTCACCGCGTTCAGGTCGAAGAAGAACGCCTGGATCATGTTCTTGGCGACCGGGCCGGTGACCAGTTCGACGAAGTACCGGCTCTCGATCACGAACGCGGTGTCCACGTCGACCTGGCAGCCCTCGACCGCGGCGCAGAGGATGTTGCGCGGCGCCGGGTAGGGCGCGCCCTTGAGCTGCTTGCGCAGGGTGGCCGGGAACGCGGGCAACTGCGCCGCGAGCGCCGGGGTGGACGGGGTGCCGCCGGGAATGCGGTAACCCTCGGTGTCCCACGGCTGCCGGGCGTCCGGGTTGGCGCGGATCCACGCACGGGCCGTGGCAAGCAGCTCCTCCGGGGTGTCCGCCACGTCGTCGATCAGGCCCAGCTCGGCCGCCGCGGCGAGTTTGTGCCGGGTGCCCCGCAGCAGGACCTGGGTCAGAGCAGAGATCAAACCCAGCAGCCGTACGGTGCGGACCACGCCACCACCGGCCGGCAGCAGACCGAGCGTCACCTCGGGCAGTCCCACCTCGAGCCGCGGGTCGCGCAGCGCGATCCGCCGGTGGCAGGCCAGCGCCAGCTCCAGCCCGCCGCCCAGCGCCGACCCGTTGAGCGCCGCCACCACCGGCCGGCCCAGCGTCTCCAGCCGGCGCAGCTGCCCCTTCACATAGCTGGCCTGCTCGAACGCTGCGGCGCCCTGGTCCGGCCCGATCGCCTTGAGCCCGTCCAGGTCGCCGCCGGCGAACCAGGACTTCTTGGCCGACGTGATGATCACGCCGGTGATGTCGTCGCGTTCCGCCTCGAGCCGGTCGACGGTGGCCGCCATGCTCCGCACGTACGCCTCGTTCATGGTGTTCGCGCCGCGGGCCGGGTCGTCGAGGGTGAGCACGACGATGCCGTCGTCCCCGCGATCCCAGCGGATGGTCTCGGTCATTAAGGCGTCCTCCGTGCTCAGAGCCGCTCGACGACGGTGGCGATGCCCATCCCGCCGCCGATGCAGAGAGTGACCAGGCCGTACCGGCCGCCGCGCCGCTCGAGTTCGTCGACGACGGTGCCGAGGAGCATGGCGCCGGTGGCGCCGAGCGGGTGACCGAGTGCGATCGCCCCGCCGTTGACGTTCACGATCTCCGTATCGATCTTGAGATCGTCGATGAAGTGCAGGACCACCGCCGCGAACGCCTCGTTGATCTCGACCAGGTCGAGGTCGTCGACGGTCAGGCCGGCCCGGTCCAGGGCCTTGCGGCAGGCCGGCGCCGGCCCGGTCAGCATGATGGTCGGGTCGGCGCCGCTCAGCGCGGCCGACACGATCCGGGCCCGCGGGGTGATGCCGGCCCGCTCGCCGGCCGCCGCCGAGCCGATCAGGGTGAGCGCCGCGCCGTCCACGATGCCGGACGAGTTGCCGGCCGTGTGCACGTGCTCGATCCGTTCGACCCAGTGGTATTTCTCCAGCGCCACCGCGTCGAACCCGCCCTGCTTGCCGATCGTGGCGAAGGACGGCTTGAGCGCCGCCAGCCCCTCGGCCGTGGTGTCCGGCCGGTGGTGCTCGTCGCGCTCCAGCACGACCAGGCCGTTGCGGTCGAGCACCGGCACGACCGAGCGCGCGAAGTGTCCGTTCTGCCAGGCCTGCGCGGCCCGCTGCTGCGAGCGCAGCGCCCAGGCGTCGACATCCTGCTGGGAGAAGCCGTCCAGGGTGGCGATCAGGTCGGCGCCGACGCCCTGCGGGACGAAGTCGGTGGCCAGGTTGGTCTCCGGGTCGAGCGCCCAGGCGCCGCCGTCCGAGCCCATCGGGACCCGGGACATCGACTCGACGCCGCCGGCCAGCACCAGGTCGGCCCAGCCGGCCCGGACCTGCTGGGCGGCGCTGTTCACGGCCTCCAGCCCGGAGCCGCAGAAGCGGTTGAGCTGCACGCCGGCCACCGTGTACGGCAGGCCGGCCGCGAGCGCCGCGGTCTTGGCCAGGTCGGCGCCCTGCTCGCCGATCGGGGAGACGACGCCGAGCACCACGTCGTCGAGGTCGGCCGGATCGAGGTCCGGCAGCCGGCGGCGCAACTCGCCGATCAGGCCGACGACCAGCGAGACCGGTTTGACGCCGTGCAGCGCCCCGGTCCGCTTGCCGCGGCCGCGCGGGGTGCGTACGGCCTCGTAGAGAAACGCCTCGCCAGTCACCGCGGCCTCCGTTCGTATGCGAATCCCCATTAACTTATTGGTTCGTTTCCGCTCGCTGTCAAGGTTCTCGATGCCGGTCTGGCGCGAATCACAGCTAACCCGGCTACGCTGTCGCGGTGTCCAGCGCAGCGGTTCGCAAGCGGCCCAAGGACCGCAAGGCCCAGATCGCCCAGGTCTCGGCGGAACTGTTCTGCGTCCATGGCTACCACGGCGTCAGCCTCGAGGAGATCGCCGCCACGGTCGGCATCAGCGCCCCCGCGGTCTACCGGCACTTCCCGAGCAAGTACGCGATCCTGGTCGCCGCCACCCGCGGCCTGATCGACGCCACCCTCGACGCCACCGGCCTGCCGCCGGCCGCCGATCCGTGGGCCACGCTGGACGCCCAGGTCGGCGCGCTGGCCCGGCTCTCGGTGGCGCACCGCCGCACCGGCGGGCTCTATCAGTGGGAGTGGCGCTACCTCACCGACGAGCACCGGACCGAGTTCGGCACCGACCTGCTGGTGCTGCGCGAGCGGCTCGTAGCGCCGCTGCTGGCGGCCCGGACGGAGATCGCCCCCGAGGACGCCGACGCGCTGGTCCGGGCGGTGCTCAGCGTGTTCGGCAGCCTCAGCACCCACCGCGGACCGATCGCCAAGGGCCGGGCCGAGCAGTTGCTGTCCCGGGTCGCCCGGTCGGTGCTGCGCGGCGAGCCGCCCACCCCGGTGCCGCCGCCCGGCGCCCCGGTCCCGCCGGTCCGGCCGGCCACCCGCCGCGAGATCCTGCTGGCCGAGGCGATCCGGCTGTTCCGCCGCCGCGGCTACCACGCGGTCAACCTCGAGGACATCGGCCGGGCCGCGGGCACCACGGCGTCCAGCGTCTACCGCTACTTCCCGAGCAAGGCCGACCTGCTCGCGGCCGCCTTCTACCGGGCCTCCGAACGGGTCGCCGAGGCCACCGCGGCGGCCCTGGCCGGCGCGGACGACGACGCGAGCGCGCTGGCGCGGATGGTCGACTCGTACGTGGATCTGACCTTCGAGCGCAGCGACCTGGTCTCGGTCTACCTCGCCGAGAACAACAACCTGCCCGAGGCCGACCGGCACGAACTGCGCAAGGTGCAGCGGCTGCACGTCGAGGAGTGGGTGCGCCTGCTCGGCGCGGCGCGGCCCGGCCTGGCCGTCCCGGAGGCGCGGGTGCTGGTGCACGCCGCGCTCAACATCGTGACCGACCTGAGCCGCTGGGTCCGGTTCGACCGGCGCACCGGGATGGACCGGCACCTGAGCCGGCTCATGCACGCGGTGATGAGCGCCTAAAGTTAATCCAGATTCTCGTCTAGCGCTAGGTTCGACCTGCCCAAAATCGCGCCCTGAGCACGCGAGCCTTCCCAAGAAGTTAATCGCGGTTTACGTTCTTGGTCATGGACACAGGTCTCTTTGAGGACGCCGCGGTCATCCGTCAGGTGGCCGGCGAAGGACTCCTGCTGGCCGGCGGCGGGCGCGCGACGCTGCTCCAGATCGCGCACCCCGGTGTCGCGCAAGGGGTGTACGACCACAGCAACTACGCCGAGCGCCCGCTCGACCGGCTGCGCACCACCCTGAGTTACGTGTACGGGGTGCTGTTCGGCACCCGCGAGGAGGGCCGGCAGATCAGCCGGGCCGTCGAAGCCATGCACCGCCGGATCACCGGGCCCGGCTACTACGCCAACGACCCCGACCTGCAGGTCTGGGTCAACGCCACGCTGTACGACACCGCCGTGGTGCTCTACCAGCGGGTGGTCCGGCCGCTGTCGGCCGCCGAGGCCGACGTCTGCTACCGCCAGTACAGCGTGCTGGCCACCTCGATCGGCTGCCCCGAAGACGCCTGGCCGGCCGACCGGGAATCTTTCGAGCGCTACTACGCCCACATGATCGACACCATTCAGGTCGGCGACGCCGGCCGGCACATCGCGAACGCGCTGCTCTGGCCGGAGAACCTGCCGCTGCCGCTGCGCCCGGCGATCCCGGTCAACCGGTTCGTCACCATCGGCCTGCTGCCCGCACCGATCCGGGCCGGTTTCGGCTACCCGTGGTCGGCCCGCCGGCAGCGGCTGCTCGACCGCAACCTCAACCTCACCGCCGCGGTGTATCCGCGGCTGCCGCGCGTCCTGCGGCACATACCCAAGGACTACTACCTCAGGGATCTCCGCCAGCGAACCGCCCGGCGCCGCAAACCGATCGCGGCCGAGGGCTGAAGGAGGCCAATGTCATGGACACCCCCCTCGGGTTGACCGTTCCCGCGTTGCTGCACCGCAACGCCACCGAGTATCCCGACCTGCCCGCGCTGACCCTGCTCGGCGCGGGGACGACCCGCACCTGGCGGCAGCTGCGCGACGAGGTGGCCGCGCTGTCCCGCGGCCTGGCCGAGCTCGGCCTGAGCTCCGGCGACCGGATGCTGATCATGATGTCCAGCCGCCCCGAGCACTGGCTCGTCGACCTCGCGGCCATGCACCTGGGCGCGGTTCCGTCCACCGTGTACGCCACGCTCGCCTCCGACCAGTTGCGCTACCTCGCCGAGCACAGCCGGGCCGAGATCGTGGTGCTGGAGAACGAGGCGGCGCTGGCCAAGTGGCAGCCGTTCCTGGCCGACCTGCCCGGGGTGCGGCACGTGGTGGTCGTGGACTCTCCCGATGAGGGCGGGCGCATCATCGCGCTGCAAACGGTCGCCGCCCGGGGCGCCGAGGCACACGCCGCCGACCCCGCCGCGTTCGAGAAAACCTGGCGGGAGATCCGGCCGGAGCAGCCGGTGACGCTGCTCTACACCTCGGGCACCACCGGCGACCCCAAGGGCGTGGTGCTCACCCACCACAACGTGGTCTATCAGGCCGTCGCGCTGGAAAACACCGTCGAGACCCCGCCGCACGCGCCGACGCTGGCCTACCTGCCGCTGGCGCACATCGCGGAACGCATGCTCGGCATCTACATCCCGATCTACCGGGCCGGGCACGTGACCATCTGCCCCGACCCGACCCAGGTGCTGGCCGGCCTGGTCGGCGTGCGCCCGGCGTCGTTCTTCGGGGTGCCACGGGTGTGGGAGAAGATGGTGGCCGGCCTGCAGGCCCAGCTCGGGCTCGCCGATCCCCCGGTGCGGGCCGCGGTCGACTCGGCCCGCGCGGTCGCCGCCGAGGTCTACAAGCTGCGCGGCGCCGAACAGCCGATCCCGCCTGACCTGGCCGCCCGGCACGCCGCGATGGACGCCCAGATCCTGCGCCCGATCCGCGCCAAGCTCGGCCTGGACAACGTGGTGATGGCCGGCAGCGGTGCCGCGCCGATCCCGGTCGAGGTGCTGTACTACCTGGCCAGCATCGGGGTGGACGTGCTCGAGGTGTGGGGGATGACCGAGACCACCGGCACCGCCACGATCAACACGCCGGAGCACTTCCGCACCGGCTCGGTGGGCCGGCCCAACGCCGGCATGGAGATCCGGCTGGCCGGCGACGGCGAGATCCTGGTACGCGGCCCGCTCGTGTGCGCCGGATACCTGCGCCCCGACGGCGGCGTCGAGCCGATCACCGATGCCGACGGCTGGCTGGCGACGGGTGACGTGGGGACGATCGACGGCGAGGGCTACCTGACCATCACCGACCGCAAGAAGGAACTGATCATCAACTCGAGCGGGAAGAACATCTCACCCGCCCAGATCGAAAACCTGCTGCGCGCGCACCCGCTGGTGGCACAGGCCGTGGCGATCGGCGACCGCCGCCCGTACGTGACCGCCTTGATTGTCCTGGACGCGGAGACGCTGCCACTGTGGGCCCGCGGGCGCGGCCTTTCGCCGGCTCCCGTTTCCACGCTCGCTGAAGATCCGGTGCTGCTGGCCGAGATCGCCGGCGTCGTGGCCGCGGCGAACTCGAAGCTGTCCCGCCCCGAGCAGGTCAAGTCGTTCCGGGTGCTCCCGACGGCGTGGACACCGGAGAGTGGCGAGCTCACACCCACCCTCAAGCTGCGGCGCCGCGTCGTGCAGGAGCGGTACGCGGACGCCATCGACCAGTTGTACGCCGGATGAGCGCGGCGGAGGGCCGCACCCCCTGGAGATCACCCTTCCGGCCTTCTCCGGCGACGACGTCCGCGCCGGCCAGGTCTTCATCCGAGCGGGCACCGTACGAAGCAACAACCTCTCCGTAGCCGGCGACCTTGTCGATTTCCGGTCACGACGGCGGCGTCGGATGGTGGCGGCGCCGAAGCCGCGATGCTGACTGGCCGTTGTGTGGGCGGCGCAGGAGCCGGCGGGAGCGCGGATCGCGCGGCCGGGATGCCGCCGATGCGTGATGGGTGGGGCCTCCGGGCCGGCTCGGCGGGCGGGCCGGCCGGCCCGGAGGGGGTCCTCAGTGGCGGCGGTGGCGTGGGGGATTGGTGATGCGGCGCCAGGTGGACCAGGCGATCAGCAGGGCCAAGGCGAGCACCAGCAGCGCCACCGGCCAGCGCGGCCACAGGAAGCCGTCGCCGCTGCGGGCCTGGGAGAGCATTTCCGGGTCGGCGTTGGGGCCGGGTCGGGCGGCGGCTCGGGCGGTGGCCAGCGTCTGGGCCGGCAGGGCCATGAAGTCGACCATTCCCGAGCTTTCCAGCAACGGGAGCTGGGCCATCATCGTGCTGGCGGTTCGGTGGGCCAGGTCGCGGATCACGTCGTTGCGGGTGTGGACCCGCACCGTGACAGCCAGTTCGAGCAGGGAGCCGTCGGAGGTTCGCAGGCGGTCTATGTAGGCCGCGGCGAAGTCCTCGCCCGAACTTGTCTCCAGGGTGGCCAGGTCGGTGCCGGTGGGGGTGGGCAGCACGATCTGCAGGCGGGTGGCGGCGGTGCGCACCCGGTCGGCCAGCTGGCGGTCCTGCTCCAGGACCTTTCTTCCGATGGTCTGGATCTGAGTGCCGGCGCCGCTGGTTTCGGCCAGTTCGCTGGCGGCTACGGCGAAGGTGGCGGTGTTGTGGGCCTGGGCGACGAAGTCGCGGTCGGTGGCCGACACGGGGCCGGCCGCTTGGGCTGGTGCGGGCACGAGCAGGGTGCCGGCCAGGGCAGCCAGCAGGGTGGTGACGGCTCGCGCGGCGTGGGGCAGGCGAGAAATTGTCATTTCGGGAGGCACTCAAACTCACGGGTGGACGCGGCGTCAAATCGGCAAAGACAGCGCTAAGGAGGAAATAAGCTGTCGCGGTGATGGATGAAGGTCGATTTTCCGGGCGCACGGCACTGGTCACCGCGGCGGCCTCGGGGATCGGGGCGGCCGTCTCGCGGAGGCTGGCGGCAGAGGGCGCGGACGTGCTGCTGATGGACATCGCGGACGACGCCGGGGCGGCGATCGTTGCCGAGATCAAGAGCAACGGCGGCAGGGCAGCGTACGCGCACGGCGACGTGACCGAGGCGGCGGCGTGGCAGAACGTGGCCGCGCAACTCGAAAGCCTGGACGTGCTGCACCTGAACGGGCCGGGGCGGGTGGTGCCGGCGCGGCCGATCCACGACATGCCGGCCGGCGACTGGGACCGGCAGATCAGCGTGGTGCTGAAAGCGACCTATCTCGGCATGCATCATCTGCACAAGCGCCTGAGTCCGGACGCGGCGGTCGTGCTGACCTCCTCGGTGCACGCGCGGACCGGGATCAGGGGCTGTGCGCCGTACGCGGCCGCCAAGGGAGCGCTCGAATCGCTGGCCCGGCAGCTTGCGGTCGAGTACGCGCCGGGCGTACGCGTGAATGTGGTTGTTCCTGGCCCGATCATGAGCCCGGCCTGGGACGGCATCGACGAGGACGGCCGGGCCGCCACCATCCGGGAGACGCCCGCCGGACGGTTCGGCCGGCCGGACGAGGTGGCCGCCGCGGTCGCCTTCCTGGCCGCGCCCGAGGCGTCCTTCATCACCGGAGCCTGCCTGGTGGTCGACGGCGGCTGGAGCGTTTCGACGGAGTCGTCGTGAAGATCACCGCGCTGGATACTTTCCTGGTCCCGCCGCGCTGGGTGTTTCTGCGCGTCCGGACCGATGCGGGCATCACCGGGTGGGGGGAGCCGGTTGTCGAGGGTCGCGCCGAAACTGTGCGGGCCGCCGTTGCCGAGCTCAGCGAATATCTGATCGGGCGGGACCCACGGCACATCGAGGATCACTGGCAGGTGCTGACTCGGGGTGGCTTCTACCGGGGCGGGCCGGTGCTCAGCAGCGCCGTCGCCGGGATCGACCAGGCACTGTGGGACATCACCGGCAAAGCTTCCAACCTTCCGGTGTACGCGCTGCTCGGCGGCCCGGTGCGGGACAAGATCCGGACGTACGCCTGGGTGGGTGGTGACCGCCCGGCGGAGGTGGCCGACCAGGCCCGGGCCCAGGTCGAGGCCGGCTTCACCGCGGTCAAGATGAACGGGTCGGCCGAGATGACCGCGATCGACACCCCGGCCCGCACCCGCGAGGTCGTCGACCGGGTCGCGGCGGTGCGGGCGGCCATCGGCGACACCAACGACGTGGCCGTCGACTTCCACGGCCGGATGTCGACCGCGCAGGCCCGCCGGGTGCTGCCGCTGCTGGAGCCGCTGCTGCCGATGTTCGTCGAGGAGGCCGTGCTGCCCGAGCACAGCGCCCACCTCGGCGCGCTGTCCCGGCAGACCTCGGTGCCGCTGGCCACCGGCGAGCGGCTCTACTCCCGGTGGGACTTCCGCGACGTGCTGCCGTCCGGTATCGCGGTGGCCCAGCCGGACGTCAGTCATGCCGGCGGCATTTCCGAGGTACGCCGGATCGCCGCGATGGCCGAGGCCTACGACGTCGCGCTGGCACCGCACTGCCCGCTCGGGCCGATCGCGCTGGCCGCCAGCCTCCAACTCGGTTTCGCCGTACCCAATCTGCTGATCCAGGAGCAGAGCCTGGGCATTCATTACCACCACGGCAACGATCTGCTCGACTACCTCGTCGACACCGGGCCGCTGCGGGTGGAACAAGGCGAGGTCCGCCGGACCAGAGCGGCGGGATTGGGTATCGAAATCGATGAGGCCGCCGTCGAGCGCGCCGCTCAACAGGGCCACCGCTGGCGGAATCCCGTCTGGCGCCACCCAGACGGGTCCTTCGCGGAGTGGTGAATCAGAGGCCGTACGTCTTGCCGATGATGTCCCGCTGGATCTCGCTGGTGCCGCCGTAGACCGTGCTGATCAGGGTGGCCCGCACGTGCCGCTCCATGTCGTACTCGGTGGCGTACCCGTACCCGCCCATCATCTGCATGCCGGCCAGGGCCACCTCCTTGGCCACCTCGGTGGTCTTGAGCTTGACCATCGAGCTCTCCCGGGGCAGCACCCGCGACGGGTCCCGGTCGACCAGTTCGGCGGTGCGGTAGACGAGCAGGCCGCAGCAGGCGATCTCGGTGGCCAGGTCGGCGATCCGGTGCCGCAGCACCTGGAAGCTGCCGATCGGCCGGCCGAACTGCTTGCGTTCCCGCACGTACGCGAGCGTGTCGTCGAACGTGCGCCGTGCGGTGCCGAGCATCAGCGCCGCCAGGATGAGCCGTTCCAGGTTGAGCCCGGCCATCAGCTGCCACCAGCCCTGGTCGACCGCGCCCACCACCGCGTCGGCCGGGACCGTGCAGTCGGTGAAGTACAGGTCGTTGACCTCGCGGCCGCCCATCGTGTCGATGCCGCTGATCCGCAGACCCGCGGCGTCGGTGGGCACCAGCAGCATGGTGAGGCCGTCGTGGTCGCCGGGGGACCCGCCGGTGCGGGCCACCAGCAGGATCGCGTCGGCGAAGTGCGCGTTCGAGCACCAGGTCTTCTGGCCGTTGAGCACATAGGAGCCGTCCGGTCCGGCGACCGCCCGGCAGCTCAGGTTGGCCACGTCGGAGCCGGCCTCGGGCTCGGACATCGCGATCGAGTAGGTGCGCCCGGCGGCCACGCCACCGAGCACCGTCTCCTGCTGGGCGGCCGAGCCGAAGCGCTGCACCGCACCGGCCACGATGGCCGAGGTGGCGAACCCGCCGATCGGCAGCATCCCGTACGCGGTGTGTTCGAGGAACAGGCAGGTGTCGACCATGCCCCCGCCGGCGCCGCCCCGGTCCTCCGGTATCGAGACGCCGAGCCAGCCGAGGTCGGCCATCTTCTGATAGAGGCCCTGATGGTGTGAGTGCTGGCCGCCGCCGGTCAGCGTGTCACGCAGTTGCCGGGTGCCGGCCTCCCGCTTGGCGAAGTCGGTGAGGGCCTCCGTGAAGGCCCGCTGCTCATCGGTGAAATCAAGATCCATGTCAATCTCATCTCCGGTGCGACCAGGGATTGACAGCGAACGTAGCATATCAAATATCAAATCTTGGAGGCACCGTGTCCGAGGATGTCGTGTACGAGGATGAGGTCATCCAGGCTGTGGACCGGGCCCGCGTCGCGGCCGCCTGGTGGGCCGGGCTTTCGTTCGGGGAGCGGAAGGAAAGGCTCCTCGGCTGGAAACGGATCATCGCGTCCCGGTCCGACGAGCTGTCCGCCGTGATCCACGAGGAGACCGGCAAGCCGGTGGGTGACGCGCTGCTCGAGGTGATGCTCGCGGTCGAGCACCTGGACTGGGCCGCCCGCCGGGCCGGGCACGTGCTGGGCCGGCGCCGGGTCCGCTCCGGGCTGCTCGCCGCCGACCAGGGCGCCGCGCTGGAATACCGGCCGCTCGGCGTGATCGGTGCGATCGGGCCGTGGAACTATCCGGTCTACACGCCGCTCGGCTCGATCTCGTACGCGCTTGCGGCCGGCAACGCGGTGGTCTTCAAGCCCAGCGAACACACACCGCGCACCGGCGTCTGGCTCGCCGGCGCCTGGGCCGAGGCGGTGCCGGACCAGCCCGTGCTCCAGGCCGTCACCGGCGACGGCGCCGTCGGCGCGGCGCTGTGCCGGGCCGGGGTCGACAAGGTGGCGTTCACCGGCTCGGCCGCCACCGCCCGCCGGGTGCTGGCCGCCTGCGCCGAGACGCTCACCCCCGCGGTCATCGAGGGCGGCGGCAAGGACGCCATGATCGTGGCCGCCGACGCCGACCTGGACGCGGCCGCCAAGGCCGCGGCGTTCGGCGGCTTCGGCAACGCGGGCCAGACCTGCGCCGGCGTCGAGCGGGTGTACGTGCAGCGCACCGTCTACGCCGACTTCCTGGCCCGGCTCACCGCGATCGCCGAGACGCTGCGGCCCGGCGCGGACGACGCGGCACCGTACGGGCCGATGACCGTGCCGGCCCAGGTCGACGTCATCCGGCGGCACGTCGATGACGCCATCGACCGGGGCGGCAAGGCGGTGGTCGGCGGGCCCGAGGCGATCCGGGCCCCGTACGTGCATCCGGTGGTGCTCGCCGAGGTGCCCGAGGACAGCACCGCGATGACCGAGGAGACCTTCGGCCCGACCCTCGTGGTCAACCCGGTGGACAGCCTGGACGAGGCGGTGCGGCTGGCCAACGCGTCCCGCTACGGCCTGGCCGCGTCCATCTTCTCGGCCGACCGCAGGGCCGCGGTGGGAGTGGCTCGCCGGCTGCGCACGGGGGCCGCGTCGATCAACGCGGTGCTGGGTTTCGCGGCGGTGCCGGCGCTCCCGTTCGGCGGGGTGGGCGACTCCGGCTTCGGCCGGGTGCACGGCGCCGACGGCCTCCGCGAGTTCAGCCGGGCGCAGTCGGTGACCTGGCGGCGCTTCCGCGCCCCGATGGACCTGATGAGCTTCGGCCGCGACCCGGCCGTGCTGGAACGCGCCAAGCGACTATTCAAGATGCGGCACGGCTAGATTTCAGTCCCAGATGGCGAGGTCGTCCAGATGCTTGATCAGCAGGTCGGCGCCGTCGGTGAAGTGCCGGGTCATCACCGACCGGGCGGCGTCGGCGTCCTGCGCGGCGAACGCGGCCAGCAGCGCCTCGTGGTCGGCCCGCATGCCGTCGCGCCAGGCCGGGTCGGCGGCGTAGAAGCGGGCCGGGGTGTACCGGGTGGCGGTGTGCAGGAACCAGCTGAGCTTGCGGGCGCCGGCCAGCCGGTTGATGGTGCGGTGGAACTCGTACTCCAGGCGCTCGATGTCGGCGGTGCGGCGCGACCCGGCGGCCCGCAGCAGGGCCTTGTTGGCCAGCGCCAGCTCGTCGCGTTCGGCCTCGGTGATCCGGGCGGCCACCCGGGCGGCCAGCTCGCCGGCGATGTCGCCCTGCAGCTGGAACAGGTCGATCACGTCCTGCTGGGAGAGTGGGGCCACCACGTACCCCTTGCGGGGTTCGAGCTCGACCATGTCCTCGCCGCGCAGGGTGAGCAGCGCCTCGCGGACCGGCGTGATGCTCACCCCCAGGTCGGCGGCGACCTCCTCGAGCCGGACCCGGGCGCCGGGACGCAGCTCGCCCGACATGATGCGGCCGCGGAGGGTGGCGGCCACCTCGTCGGAGAGCTGGGGTCGGCGAAGGTCGGCCATGCGGGGAACAGTATCAAATATCAAATTATTGTCGACGGAGGGTGAATCGTGCGGCTGGCCACGACATTGATGTACGCGGGCGACCCGCGGGAGACCGCCGACCAGGTGGCCGGGTGGGAACGCGCCGGCCTGGACATCGTCTGGGTTGCCGAGGCGTACGGCTTCGACGCGCCGACCATCATGGGTTACCTGGCCGCCCGCACCGAACGGGTGGAGATCGGCTCGGCCATCCTACCGATCTATTCGCGCACGCCCGCGCTGCTGGCACAGACCGCCGCGGGACTCGACGCGGTCTCCGGCGGGCGGGCGATCCTCGGGCTGGGCGCGTCCGGGCCGCAGGTGATCGAGGGGTGGCACGGCGTTCCGTACGACCGGCCGATCGCCCGTACCCGGGAGATCATCGAGATCTGCCGGGCCGCCTGGCGTCGCGAGGTGCTCGAACACGACGGCCTCTATCCGCTCCCGCTGCCCGCCGGGCGGGGCACCGGCCTCGGCAAGCCGCTCAAACTGCTGACCCGCCCGGTCCGCGACCGCATCCCGGTCTACGTGGCGGCGCTCGGCGACCGCAACGTCCGGATGACCGCCGAGTTAGCCGACGGCTGGCTGCCGTTCCTCTACGCGCCCGCACACGCCGCCGGGGTCTGGGGCGAGGCGCTGGCGGCCGGCCGGGAGAAGCGACCGGCCGAGCTGGCGCCGCTCGAGGTGGTCGCCGGCGGGCTGCTGGCCATCGGCGACGACGTCGAGGGCCTGCGCGACCTGGCCCGCCCGATGATCGCGCTGTACGTGGGCGGGATGGGCGCCCGCGGCCGCAACTTCTACCACGACCTGGTCAGCCGGTACGGGTACGCCGCCGAGGCCGACAAGATCCAGGAGTTGTACCTGTCCGGCCGCAAGGCCGAGGCGGCCGCGGCGGTGCCCGCCGACCTGCTGGAGCAGACCAGCCTGATCGGCACGGAGTCGTACGTCCGGGACCGCGTCGCCGCCTTCGCCGAGTCCGGCGCGACGGTCCTCAACGTGACCCCGGTCGGCGACGACCCGCTGCGCCTGCTGTCCCGGGTGAAGGAGCTGATGAGCTGATGGGCCGCCGCTACCGCCGCCGGGACGAAATCGCCACCCTCGACCCCGAACGCGACCACCTGGAGATCTATCAGCTGTCGGCCGGCTACGAGTTCCCCTGGGACTACACCCGGGCGCTGGAGTTCGCGCTGTTCCGCACCTACTGCGTCCCGAGCATCTCGAAGCTGCTGGCCGCCACCGGCGAGTTCGAGAAAAGACCGCAGAAGAGGTACGACGACACCGCGCTGCTGATGGGCGAGATCGCCGCACACGGGTACGACTCGCCGCGCGGCCGCGAGGCGCTCAAGGTGGTCAACCGGGCGCACGGCCGCTACCCGATCAGCAACGACGACATGCGCTACGTGCTGTCCACCTTCATCTACGACCCGATCGACTGGCTGGAGCGGTACGGCTGGCGGCCGCCGCACGACAACGAGCGCCTTGCCGCGTTCCACTATTACCGCGAGGTCGGCCGGCGGATGGGCATCCGCGACCTCCCGTCGACGTACGAGTCCTACGCCCAGTTCAAGCGCGACTACGAACGGACGCACTTCACCTACTCGGACACCAACCGGCGGGTCGGCGAGTACACGGTCGGTCTGTTCGCCGCCTGGTTCCCGGGTTTCCTGCGGCCGGCCGTCCGCCTCGGCGTGCGCGGCATGCTCGACGAGCCGATGCTGCGCGCCTTCGGCTTCGAACCGGCGCCGCGCTGGGTCGGCACCCTGGCCGTGGCCGGTCTGCGAGCCCGGGCCGCCGTCCTGCGTCTCTTTCCGCCGCGCCGCCGGTCGCTGCTCGGCGTCTCCAAGCACAACCGCACCTACCCGGGCTACCCCGACGGCTACCGGCCTGCCGACCTGGGGCCCGACGCGCCGGCCGAACGTCTGGGCCGAGCCTGACCGTGTCCGCCGCGTGTTGCTGCCGGCCGGGCTGATCCTGCTGCTGGCCCCGGCGCGCTGTTCCTGCTGCGCTACCGCGTGCCGGAGTCCGCGGTCCGCGGCCGGGTGCTGGCCGTGGCCTATCCCGGCGCCCGCTTCTTTCCCGACCGGGCCGCTCCCATGCTGCGCAATCTCGCCGTGGCCGGCGCCGCGCATGTTGACCAACCACTATCTACTTCGGGTCGCCGTCTGCTAATTTCTCCGCGCTGTGCTTACGGGTCCACGGAAGGGCTCTCGGTGACTGCGGAAACATCGGCTTACAACCCCGCCAGGTTCGGCTCGGAAATGGTCCGCTGGGTGCTGCCCGCGGTGGCCGCGATCGCTCTCGCGATCCGCATGGCGTTCGTCAATCCCGACGCCACCCTGCTCAACGTCCTCGGCTGGGCGGTGACCGCCGGGATCGCCGTGCTCGCCATCCTGCTGAACCGGGTCGGCAAGGCGTGGGTCGGCCGGCCGGTCACGGTGATCTCCGTGGTCGTCACGGTGTTGCTGGTGGTGCAGGCCGTCGTCTGGCCGCGACCGTACAACCAGGACGAGCCGTCGCTGTACTTCTCGGGCAAGATCCGGGTCGGGGTGTCCGGCGACATTCCGGGCTGGAACTCCTTCGACGCCAGACTGATCGGCTGGATCATGGAGCACTACGGCGTCGAGGACTGGGAATCGATCCGGCTGTTCCAGAATCAGCGCGACAAGGCACTGCAGAACGGCCGCGTCGATATCGTCGTCTCGTCGTACACCGCGAACACGTTGCGGGCCAAATCCGTGGACTTTGCCGGGCCCTATTACCTGGACACCGCCGGGGTCTGGGGAAACGCCGGCAAAATCCGGGAGGGCGCCTGGTTCAGCCCCGATGCCGAAAAGCACAATCCCACGGTGTGCGGCGTGCTGGGCACCACCGGGAACAGTTCCATGGCCAGTTTCCTCGCCACCCAGGACCCCAAGGCGGGCGGCGCGATCATGGCGACCGGCGTCTACCAGAACACCGCCGACTGCCTGCGCGACATGTTCGACCCCAACAGCGAGGTGGTGTACGCGGCGACCGACTGGAGCACGCTGAAGGCGTACAACCCGGACGCCGAGGTCGTCGACGCGAACCGGACGCATCCCCACATCGACCGCTCCACCGGTGCCCTGGTCGGCACCGATCCCGGGCTGGCCGGCTGGGACTCGGTGGACAAGCCGCAGTACTACGGCGTGGCCATCCGGGACGGCCACCCGGTGACCTGCCGCGACCTGACCACGGTCGTCCAGGAGTTCGTCGACCAGACCAGCAGCCTGGACCGCGGCTACAGCGAGGCGTACGCGCAGAGCATCGGGCCGCGGCTCGGCCCGGTGGCCACCGACTGGCACCGCCCCAACTTCGACGCGCTCAACTGGGGCGGCAGCGGTTCGCCGATTTGCGAGTAGTGCGAAGTAGGTGACAGCCCGGCGGCCCGCGCGCCGCTAGCCTTCCGGTGTCATGCGGGTGGAGTTCCGGGTTCTCGGCGCGGTCGAGGTGCTCATCGACGGCGCCCCGGTCGATGTCGGGCACGCCCGGCAGCGCCTGGTGCTGGCCGCCCTGCTGGTCGATGCGAACCGGACGGTGCCGGCCGGCGCCCTGCTCGACCGGGCCTGGGGCGACCGCCTGCCGCAGCACGCCCGGACCGCGCTGGCCGGTTACCTGTCCCGGCTGCGCGCGGCGCTGCGGCCGGCGCCCGGGGTCGCGATCCAGCGGCAGCGCGGTGGCTATCTGCTGTCGGTCGACCCGATGGCCGTCGACCTGCATCGCTTCCGCCACCTGGTGCAGGAGGGCCACCTCGACGGTGCGCTCGAACTGTGGCGCGGACCGGCCTTCGACGCCCTCTCCACCCCGTGGTGCGAAGCCGTCCGGGTGGCGCTGGAGCGCGAACGGCACGCGGCCGAACTCGACCGCAACGACCTGGCGCTGGCGGCCGGCGAACACGCCGCCCTGCTGACCACCCTGCTCGGCACCGCGGACCGGCATCCGCTCGACGAGCGGGTGGCCGCGCAGGTGATGCTGGCGCTGTACCGCTGCGGCCGGCAGGCGGAGGCGCTGCGGCGCTACGCGGATCTGCGCGCGGCGCTCGCCGACGAACTCGGCGCCGACCCGTCACCGGCGCTGCGCGACCTGCACCAGGCGATGCTCAGCAGCGAACCCGGCCTGGCCGCGGTGGGGGTGCGGCGTGCGGTGGGACTGCCGGTGCCGCGGCAGTTGCCGGCGGCGCCGCGGGCCTTCACCGGGCGTTCCGAGGAGCTGGGGCGGATGACGGCGGCGCTGGACGCCGGCGTGCTGGTGCTGGCGGTGTCGGGCACGGCCGGGGCCGGGAAGTCGGCGCTCGCGGTGCACTGGGCACACGCCGTGGCGGAGCGGTTCCCGGACGGGCTGCTCTTCGTCAACCTGCGCGGCTATCACCCGGGCGGCGGCGCCGTCCCGCCGGTGGCGGCGGTGCGCGGGTTTCTGGACGCCTTCGCGGTGCCGGCCGAGCGCATCCCGGCGGGGCTGGACGCGCAGGTGGGGCTCTATCGCAGCCTGCTCGCCGGGCGGCGGGTGCTGGTGGTGCTGGACAACTGCCGGGACGCCGGCCAGGTGCGGCCGCTGCTGCCGGGGACGCCCGGGTGTGCGGCCGTGGTGACCAGCCGGGACGCGCTCGCGGGACTGGTGGCGGTGGACGGGGCCGAACCGTTGCCGCTGGCGCTGCTGAGCCGGCGCGAGGCGGGGGAGTTGCTGGCCGGGCGGCTCGGGGCGGAGCGGGTGGCGGCCGAAACCGGGGCGGTGGCCGAGATCGTGCGGCGGTGTGCGCGGCTGCCGTTGGCGCTGTCCATCGTGGCCGGGCGGGCGGTGGCGCGGCCGGGGGCCGGGCTGGCGGCGCTGGCCGCGGACCTGCGGGCGGCGCGGCAGCAACTCGACGGCTTCGCCAGCAGCGATCCGGCGATCGACGTGCGGGCGGTGCTGTCCTGGTCGTACCGGGCGCTCGGCGCGGCGGCGGCACGGCTGTTCCGGCTGCTCGGCGTGCACCCCGGGCCGGACGTCACGATCGCGGCGGCGGCCAGCCTGGCGGCTGCGACGCTCGACGAGACCCGGGAGCTGATCGGCGAGCTGGTCACCGCCAACCTGGTGACGGAGCATCGCGCGGGGCGCTTTCAGCTGCACGATCTGTTGCGGGCGTACGCCGCGGAGCTGGCGGCCGAACCGGCCGCGGCCGGACGGATGCTCGAGCACTACCTGCACAGCGCCTTCCACGCCGATCAGCTGCTGTACCCGTACCGGGAAAAGATCTTGTTGGAACCTGCGGGGGCCGGTGTCGTGCCGGAGACGGCGGACGACGCGCTGGCCTGGTTCGTGGCCGAGCACGAGGTGCTGCTCGCGGTGGTGCTCTCGGCGGGCGACGATCGCGCGACCTGGCAGCTGGCCTGGACGCTGAGCACCTACCTGAACCTGCAGGGACAGTGGCGGGCGCAGGTCGCGGTGCAGACGGCGGCGCTGGCGGCGGCCGGGCGGCTGGGGGACCGGCCCGGGGAGGCGCACGCGTGCCGGGCGCTGGGGCGGGCGCACGACATGCTCGGCGCTGACGAGCCGGCGCAGCGGCACCTCGAGCGGGCACGGGAGCTGTTCGAGGCGCTCGGCGACCGGGCGGGACTGGCCACGACGTACGTCAACCTCGCCCGGCTGGCCGCCCGCCTGGGTGACCGGGACGCCGAGCTCAGCCACGACCGCCGGTCGCTGGCCCTGTTCGAAGAGGTGGGTGACCGGGCGGGGCAGGCACGCGCGCTGAACAACCTGGGGGTGGCGCTGGCCCGGCGCGGCGAACTGGCGGGCGCGCTGGACGCGTGCGACCGGGCGGTGCGGCTCAACCGCGAGATCGGCAACCGGCACGGCGAGGCGGCGGCCTGGGACAGCATCGGCATGGTGCACGGGCGGCGCGGCGAGCACGACCGGGCGGCCGACTGCTGTCAGCGCGGCCTGGAACTCTACCGGGACACCGGCGACCGGCCGGCGCAGGCGGAGACCCTGCTGAAGCTCGGCGACGCCAGGCGCGACGCGGGCCTGCAGGAACTGGCCCGGGACGCGTGGCAGGAGGCGTTGCACCTGCTCGACGAACTCGGGCACGACAACGGCGAGGCGCGGGCGCGCCTCGCCGGTTGCCGCTGACCCGTCAGCAGGTGGAGATGATGTCCCCGGTGTCGCCGACGCAGGTGTCCGGGCCGGCCGGCACGAACGGGCCGTCGCCCTCGAGGGTGTCGCCGGCCGCGCCGTCGACGCCGTTGATGGTGTCGTTGTCGTGGTTGCCGACCATGAAGTCGACGCCGCTGCCGCCGGTCATCTGGTCCGCACCGCGGTTGCCGTACATCCGGTCGTCGCCGGTGCCGCCGTTGATGGTGTCGGGTGCGCCACTGCCGGACAGGAAGTCGTTGTTGGCGCCGCCGTCCAGGAAGTCGACATCCTCCGAGCCACCGTAGATGCTGTCGTCGCCGGAGCCGCCGAACATGGTGTCCCGGCCGCCCCCGGAGAAGACGTCACCGCCGTCGATGTAGTCGTTGCCGGAGCTGCCGTAGATCTCGTCGTTGCCCCCGTAGCCGAACAGGTGGTCGGCGCCCGCCCCGCCGTCGAGCCGGTCGTTGTCGTTGACGTTGCCGGTGCACTGGGCGCAGTTGCCGTTGATGAAGTCGTCGCCGCCCAGCCCGCAGACCAGGTCGTTGCCGCCCAGCGCGAAGATGGTGTCGTGCCCGCTGGTTCCGACGATGACGTCGACCCCGGCGGTGCCGTTGGTGCGCAGGTCGGGCGCGGCGATCACGATGGTCGCGTTCTGCCCGAAGCAGGTCGTCGCGGCCACCGCGGCCGGCCCGGTGGCGGCCAGCCCGGCCGCCGCCAGCAGCAGCGCGAAGACGGCGGTCGCGATTCTCTGGAACCTCATTCCTCGTTCCCCCCTCGGTGTTCGGAAACTTGCCCGCACACCGTGACCGACGGGGTTTCGGAAAAGGTTCGGCGCTACGGTGCCGTCATGAGCTCAGAGGCTGTCGGCAGGTACATGCCCCCGGTCGTGACGCTCGACGACCTGACGGCGATGATGGCCGCGGACGATCACCATCGTTACGAGATCAGCCCCGAGGGAGTCCTCTCGATCCTGCCGCCGCCAGGGTACGCCCACGCGATTGTTGCGACCCGGCTGATGGTGTGGCTCGCCGCGGCTGGCGTGCCGGCCGACAGGATCGCGCAGGCGGTCGGCTTACGCATCGAGGGGCGAAACGGAGTCGGCGGGCGAATTCCTGACCTGGTCGTCTGGAGCAAGGCCCAGGCTGACGGCGTTTGGCTTCCGGTGGACGACGTGCTCCTCGTGGTGGAGATCATTTCACCTGGCTCCGAAGGTGTGGATACCGTCACCAAACGGAGTGAGTACGCCGCCGCAGGTATCCCGCAGTACTGGGTCGTCGACCTGGACCAGGCCCAGACCGTCACCATGCACCGCCTCGACGGTGAGGTTTACGCGGTCAAGGCGACCATGCCGTTGGCCTGGGTCCTCAACACCACCCCGGGCGAGCACGACCTCGGCTGAGCGCATCGTCGCCTACGGTGTGGGGCATGACGAAGGTGGTTCTGATCACCGGGGCCAGTGCCGGCCTCGGGGCGGAGATGGCCCGGCAGTTTGCGGCGCTCGGCTATGACCTGGCGCTGTGTGCCCGGCGGGTGGACCGGCTGGCGCAACTCCGGGATGAGATCGCCGGGCGGCATCCGGGGCGGCGGGTGGGCGTACGGGCTCTGGATGTCACCGACGACGCCGCGGTGACCGCGGTGTTCAAGGAGTTCGCCGCGGAGTTCGGGCGAGTCGACCGGGTGATCGTGAACGCCGGCCTGGGCAAGGGGGCGCCGCTCGGCACCGGGCGGGCGGACGCCAACCGGGAGACCGCGATGGTCAACTTCATGGCGGCGCTGGCGCAGAGCGAGGCGGCGCTGGAGATCTTTCGCGGGCAGGGGAGCGGGCACCTCGTCGTGATCTCGTCGATGTCGGCGCTGCGCGGGATGCGGCGATCGATGACCACGTACGCGGCCACCAAGGCGGGCGTGGCGGCGCTGGCCGAGGGGATCCGGTCGGAGCGGATTCCGGGCGTGGACGTGTCGGTGATCTTCCCGGGCTACATCCGGTCCGAGATGAACGAGCGGGTGCAGCAGCGGACGAAGTTCATGGTGGACACGGCGACCGGCGTGCGGGCCATGGTGCGGGCCATCGAGAAGCGCCGGGCCAAGGCGTACGTGCCCGCGTGGCCGTGGGTGCCGATCGGTGCGGCCATGCGGGTGTTGCCACTTTCGGTCGTACGCCGCATGGTCTGATCGGTTTTCCGGCGTCGAGCCGAGCGGCCTCCCGGTTGGGTGAAGAAACGGAACGGCATCACTTCCTATGACCCCTTGACGAAGGATTGGCGGAATCCCTAGGCTCCAGCCCATTAATCGGCCGGAAATATTCTCGACATAGGAGGCTGAGCAGGATGACTGGCCACTCGGCAGGTATTTCGCGGCGGCGTTTTCTCGGTATGGGCGCGGCGGCCGCGGGGGTCATCACCCTCACCGCGTGCGGTGCGGACAGCGACGGCGAGTCCGGTAAGGGCGGACCGCTCACGATGACGGTCTGGGGCGGCGACTCGGACCGGGTCGCGTACCAGAAGCGGCTCGATCTGCTCGTCGCCAAGTACCCGGACCTGTCGGTGAAGCTCCAGCTCATCCCGGACGAGACGTACGCGCAGAAGGTGCAGACCATGATCGCCGGCGGCACCGGGCCGGACATCATGGAGGTGGCCGAGAACGTCAACGCGTACGCCGGCAAGAACCAGCTGCTCCCGCTCGACGAGCTGGTCAAGAAGGCGGGCCTCGACCTGGCGGCCGGCTACGGCGCGGTCGGCGGCATCTACACGTACAAGAACCAGGTCTTTGCGATCCCGGACCGCTCGGGCGCGATGATCGTCTACTACAACAAGGCGCTCTTCACCAAGGCCGGCCTCAAGCTGCCGTCGGCCGAGTCGACCTGGGAGGAGATGCTCGCGTCGTTCCAGGCGCTGAGCATTCCGGGCAAGCAGTGGGGTTTCGCGGGTGCCGGGTGGTGGCCGCAGTGGTGGAGCCTCGCGTACCAGAACGGCGGGAAGATCATCGACGACGCGGGGCGGCCGGCCGTCAACAGCCCCGAGGTGGTCGAGGCGCTCGCCTGGGTCGGCGACCTGACCACCAGGCACAAGGTGGTGCCGACCAAGGAGCAGTACGCCGACATGGGCGCCGACGTGGGCGGCGACCAGGCGTTCGCGAACGGCAAGGTGGCCGTCAACATCACCGGGTTCTGGGCGATCTCCGGGCTGCTCAAGAGCGAGATCGACTGGGACATCGCGCCGATGTGGCGGGGTAAGCAGCAGGCGGTCAGCGCGTTCGGCAGCGGCCTGGCCATCTCGCGGACCGCGAAGAACCCGGACAACGCCTTCAAGGCCATTCAGTTCCTCACCTCGCCGGAGGCCCAGAAGACCATCATCGACCTCGGCCAGGACGTGCCGGCCAGCGTCGAGGTGCAGAAGAGCGACGCGTTCCTCAAACCGGCCTGGATGACCAAGTCGGTCAATATGAAAGCGTTCGGCGACTCGTCGGCGTTCGTCTACCGCGCGCCGTTCATCCCGGAGTGGAACGAGATGCAGAAGGCGTTCGACGACGGCCTGGCCAATTTCTTCCTCGGCAAGCAGGACGCCAAGAGCGCGCTGGACGCGATCCAGAAGCAGCTCGAGTCGATCATCAAGCCCGCGTAGCCGATGCCCCGGCTCAGCAAGCGCCGCCAGCAGGAGGCGTTCTGGTTCTACCTGTTCGTGTCGCCGTGGATCATCGGGTTTCTGGTCTTCCTGCTCGGCCCGATGATCAGCTCGCTGTACTTCTCGCTGACCGACTGGGACACGTTCACCCCGCCCAAGTGGGTCGGTCTGGACAACTACAAGCGGCTGCTCACCGACGACCCGATCTTCTGGAAGGCGCTCTGGAACACCTTCTACTACGCCGCCGTCTCGGTGCCGCTCGGCCTCGTGCTCGGGCTCTGGTTCGCGAACCTGCTCAACAAGCGGATCCGCGGCCGCAAGCTGTTCCGGACGCTGATCTATCTGCCCACGCTGGTGCCGCTGGTGGCCACCGCGATGATCTTCAAGATCGTGCTGGCGCCGTCCGGGCCGATGAACGACCTGCTCGGACTGTTCGGCATCAAGGGGCCGGCCTGGCTCCTCGAGGAGTTCTGGGTCAAACCGGCACTGGTGCTCCTGTCCGTGTGGGGTGCCGGCAGTGCCACCGTGCTCCTGCTTGCCGCGATGAAAGGCATACCCCGGGAGCTGTACGAGGCGGCCGAGGTCGACGGGGCCGGCCCGGTGCGGCAGTTCTGGAGCATCACGTTCCCGCAGCTCACCCCGATCATCTTCTTCAACCTGGTGATGGGCCTGATCGCGGCGTTCCAGATCTTCTCGCAGGTCTACGTGATCACCAGCCCGACCCGCGGCGGCCCGAACAACGCCAGCACGACCATGGTGCTGCTGCTGTTCGACCAGGCGTTCAGCTTCTACCACATGGGCTACGCGTCGGCGATCTCCTGGCTGCTGTTCCTGGTGATCCTCGGCTTCACGATCGTCGCGTTCCGGACGGCCCGGCGCTGGGTGTTCTACGAGACGGAGGTGAAGTGAGGGTTTCCGCCTTCCGGGCCTCGCCGTTCACGTACGCGACCCTCATGATCGTGTCGGCGCTGCTCTCGGTGCCCCTGGTGTTCGTGGTCTCGGTGGCCCTGGCCTCGGACCAGACCGTCAACACCAACACGTTCACGATCATCCCGCGCGAGTTCCACTGGGAGAACTTCGCCCGCGTCTTCGACACCTCGCTGCCGATGGGCATGTTCCTGGTCAACTCGATCATCATTTCGATCGGGTCGGTGGCCGGTCAGGTGCTCTCCAGCGGCCTGGTCGGGTACGCGTTCGCCCGGCTGCGCGCCCCCGGCAAGAACGCCCTGTTCATCATCGTCATCGCGACCATGATGATCCCCGCCCAGATCACCATGATTCCCCAGTTCATCCTGTTCAAGGAGCTGGGCTGGGTGAACACTTTCCTGCCGCTGATCGTGCCGAACTTCTTCTCGAACGCCTTCAACGTGTTCCTGATGCGCCAGTTCGTCTCGCGGTTGCCGCGCGAGGTCGACGAGGCCGCCATGGTCGACGGCCTGGGCTTCTTCGGCGTCTACCGGCGGATCATGCTGCCCATGCTGGCCCCCGCGCTGATCGCGATCGCCATCTTCACCCTGACCTTCGCCTGGGGTGACTTCATGGGCCCGCTCATCTACCTGAACGACGAGTCCAAGATGCCGCTGGCCCTCGGCGTGCAGTACATCAGCAGCACCTCGGCGGCGATGCAGGCGCCGCCGTGGAACCTGGTGATGGTGGGCTCGATCCTGCTCACCCTCCCGATGATCGCGGTCTACTACCTGGGCCAGAAGTACCTGTACGAAATGGACCTCACCGGCGGAAGTGCGGGGATCAAGTGACGGCCATCGAGCTGGACCCCACCGGCATCCGGATCGACGGCGAACCACGGCGCCTGCTGTGTGCCTCGCTGTTCTACTTCCGGTTGCCGCGGGAGGAGTGGCGTGACCGGCTGCGCCAGGTGCGCCGTTCGGGCTACACCTGCATCGACGTCTACTTTCCGTGGAACTTCCACGAGACGGCCCCCGGCGAGTGGTGTTTCGAGGGCCGGCGCGACCTGGCGGCGTTCCTGGACCTGGCCGCTGAGGAGGGTCTGTATGTGGTGGCGCGGCCCGGCCCGTACATCTGCTCGGAATGGGACGGCGGCGGCCTGCCGGCCTGGCTCGGGCTGGACAACCAATTGGGTGTACGCCAGCACGAGCCCCGATACCTTGCCCAGGTGGACGGCTGGTTCGCCCGGGTGCTGCCCATCCTCGCGGAGCGGCAACACCCGGGCGGCCCGGTCATCATGGTCCAGCTGGAGAACGAGCTGGACTTCTTCGACTGCCACGACCGCAGCGGCTACCTGACGGCTCTGCGCGACCGGGCGCGCGCGTACGGGATCTCGGTGCCTTTGATCGCCTGCGCCGGCCAGGGTGATCTCCCCGGCGCCACCGGAGACGTCCCCGGAATCGTGCCGGCCTGCAACTTCTACCCGCGCGACGACTCACCGGACATTGAGACGGACGTCCGGCACTACGCGTCGTTGCTGGCCGCGCGGGGCCTGCCGCTGCTGGTCACCGAGACCAACCGGAAACACACCACGCTCCGCCGCCTGCTGGCGAGCGGCGCCGCATTGCTGGGTCCGTACCTCCAGTCGTCCGGCTGGAATTTCGGCTTCACCCCGTCCACGGGCAACTGGGGCGCGCCCGGAAACCTGTTCACGCACTCCTACGATTTCGGCGGCTACGTGTCGCCGACGGGGGAGGAGCGCCCGGAGTTCACCGCGGCGCAGGTCCTGTCCCGGGTGTTGGAGACGCTGGGCCCCGCGCTGGCAACGGCCACTCTGTCCCATGTGGACATCCCAGTGGCGGTGGCCTCCTTCCCGACAAGCTCGGCGCCGTCGTCCCTGGACCTGGCGGGCGGCGGCCGGCTGCTGGCCCTACCCAACCTGAGCGCAACAGACGGCACGGCGGTGGTCTGCGACACCCCGGTCGCGGTGGCCGCCGACTCCTGCCCCCTGCTCCCGATCGACTTGCCGCTGAATCGCTGGGGCGCTGACGTGAAGCTGGCCCTGGCGTCCGCGGATCTGGTGGCCGCGGCGCCCGGGGAGGGGGCGCTGGCTTTGGCATTTGCCGCAACCGTGCCGGTGACGGTCGTGATAGACGGCCTGCAGCCGCCCGCCGTTTCTGCGCCGCGCGCTCGGCTCGCCATCGAGATCCCGGCGGCAGCCGTCCCGGAGCGGCGCGCGGTCAACGGCCTCGACCGTTCCGGCCGCCCCCTCACCATCACCATCGTCGTGCTGTCGCCGCCGGATGCCGCTCGGCTGACCCGGCTCGGCCCGGACGGCTCGACCGGCATCGCCCCCCGCGACCGAGCTCATCCCGCACCGGCCACAGTGGAACTGACCACCGGCACCAGCCGCCCCGGCGCCGCCCCCACCATCCCCACCGGCGTATCCGACCTTCCGCCCACCCTCGAGTCCCTGGGCGTCTATCGAGGACGCGGCACCTACACCGCCGTCACCGACCTGACCGGCATCGACGACCTGCTCCTCATCGGCGCCGCTGACCTCACCGACGTCACCGTCGCGGATCTCACCGTCGCCGGCCGCGCTCACGGGACGATCGCCGCCTACGGCGCCACCGAACGCATCGACGTGCGCGACGCCACCGGCCCCTCCGAGATCCGGGCCACCGTCGAGATCTGGGGGCACGCCAACTTCGACGACGCCCGCCTACCCGCCCTGGCCCTCGGCGCCCTCCGCGGCCTCGGCACCGTCTGGGCCGTCACGGCGACCCACGACCTTTCCGCGCACTGGACCGTCAGCGGCCCCGAGCAGTGGGCCGCCGAGCCCGCGCCGATCCGTTCACTGGGCGGTTGGAGCAGCACGCGGGTCGGCCACCTCATCACGTACCGCAAAAGCCTCAAACCCCGCACCCACCCGAGCGCGCTGCACCTGGCCGGCCTGACCACCCCGGTCGCGGTCTCGGTCGGCGCCGCCGAGCCGGTCGTCGTGCCCGCCGAAAACCCGTGGCTGCTGCTCCCGCCCGGCACCACCAGCGCCGCGGTCACCCTCACCCACCACCCGAGCGCCGCCCCCGTGCGTCCCGAGTTGCTCGTTCTGCGCCCGGTCACCGGCTGGACCACCACAATCCAGACAGATCAAAACCTGCTCCGGTACGCCGCGGACGGCGCACCCGGCGACGCGGTTTTCACGCTGCCCGTGACCCTGGCGGCCGGCACCGAGACGTGGCTGGACCTGGACGTCCCGGCCGCCCCCGCCGGCTGGCTGGTCCACCTGTCCGGCAGCCAACTGCGCGCGACCGCGTGGGCCGCCGGCGAATGCCTGGGCCGCGTGTGGCTGAACGACCCGCACCGGGCCGGCTTCACCGGCGGCGACCCCGGCGTCCTGTGGATCCCGCCCGCCTGGACCACCACCGGGACCCGCCTCACCCTGCTGCTACGCGGCACCGCCGGCCCGACGCCCCCCACGCTGACCGGCGTGCGTCTAGGGTCGCCGCATGGCAAACCTTGACGAGCAGGGACGCCCCGACCCCCGCCCCGCCGGCGACGAGGCCGAGACTTTGCTGGGCTTCCTGGACTTCCAGCGCGCAACCTTGGCGTGGAAGTGCTCCGGCCTGGACGCCGCCGCCCTGCGAGCCACCCTGCCCCCGTCCCCCTTGACGCTGGGCGGCCTGCTCAAGCACATGGCCTGCGTGGAGGACTACTGGTTCTCCCACTTCCTGCACGGCAACCCACAGTCCACCCCCTGGAACGAGCTGGAGTGGACCGAGGTCTTCACGTCCGCCACCCAGGACGACCCCGACGACCTGCGCAAACGTTGGGAGGCCGCCACCGCCCGTTCCCGCGACCTGACCACCCCGGCCCTGGCAACCGGCCTGCACACCGTGGCCAAGCGCAAGTTCCGAACCGGCGAGGCCCCCAACCTACGCTTCATCCTGACCCACATGATCGAGGAATACGCCCGCCACAACGGCCACGCCGACCTGCTACGAGAATCCATAGACGGCCAAACAGGCAGCTGACCCAACGCCCCGACGTCGTCGAGTTCCAGTTCCCCCACAACCCAAAATCAACAAGCTCGCTCCGCACCCCGCGCTCCGCACCCCGCGCTCCGCGCCCCGCGCTCCGCGCCCCGCGCTCCGCGCCCCGCACCCCGCGCCCCGCGCTCCGCGCCCCGCGCTCCGCGCCCCGCACCCCGC
>NZ_BOMV01000029.1 GCF_016862375.1 Paractinoplanes rishiriensis
ACCCCGCGCTCCGCACCCCGCACCCCGCGCTCAGCGCTCCGCACCCCGCGCTCCGCACCCCGCGCTCCGCACCGCACGTCGCGCGCCGCACGTCGGCCGCGAGGTTGTCGTTTTACGGTTGCTCTGCGGCTCAGCGGCAGCAGATCGACAAGATCGAGTGGTAGCGCCGCTTGTCGGCCGCGAGGTTGTCGAATTGCGGTTGTTCGGTGGCTGTTCGGTGGCAGCAGATCGACAAGATTGCGCCGCGCACTCCGCGCTCTGCACCCCGCGCCCCCCCGCGCCGCACGTCGCGCGCCGCACCCCGCGCGCCGCGTGTCGGCCGCGAGGTTGTCGAATTGCGGTTGCTCGGTGGCAGCAGATCGACAAGATCGCGCCGCGCACTTCGCGCTCCGCACCCCGCCCCGCACGTCGCGCTCCGCCCCGCACGTCGCGCTCCGCCCCGCACCCCGCACGCGCGCGGCGCGACCTCGGCTCGTGGGTGGCGTGCGCGGGCGCCGATCGGATTCGCGGACGGCTGGGATTTCGGCTGCGTGACTTCGCGGTCTGTCGGCTTGCTAGCTCAGCGCCGCCGCGGGAGCGAGTCGCGAGCTGCTCGGGTCAGGGAGCGGGGGCCAGCCTGATCACCTCGACGGCGCCGGTCAGGCGGAGCGGGCCGGCCGCGTACGGCACCAGAAGCGTGTCGCCGAGCCGGACCGGAAGCTCGAAGCCCGCGCCCGTCAGCCGGCCCGCCCCGGACACCGCGACCAGGACGCTGAAGCCCTGCGCCAACTTGTCGCCGCCGCGCAGGCGCCGCGCGCTGAAGAATTCGTCGGCGGCTGCGGGCAGGGACGCGCCGCGCAGCGACTCGATCCGCGACGGGCTCCACGCGCCCCGGTCTACGCACTCCAGGGCCAGGTCGTAGCCCAGGCCCAAATGTCCGTCGGGGACGCCGAAGTTCTCCAGCAGCACCGAGAAGTCGGTCGGCTCCTGGATCTCCACCAGCAGGATGCCGTCGCCGATCGCGTGTGGCAGGCCGGCGGGGCACAGGATCGCGTCGCCCGCCGCCACCGGGATGCGGTTGGTGGCGGCCAGCATTTCGTCGGTCTTCTGCGCGGCCACCCAGCCGGCCAGCTCGGCGGTTTCCACGTCACGGGCAAAACCCAGGTGGACGTACGCGCCGGGCCGCGCCGACACGATCACCCAGGCTTCGGTTTTCCCGTACGGGAAGCCAGGTGCGCGGTGGCGAAACGCCGATCGGGATGCGCGTGCAGGGGCAGCCGCTGGCCCGCGTCGAGCAGCTTGACCAGGATGCCGGTGTCGGTGCGGCCGGGGCCGAGCCACCACAGCGGGTCGTCCGCGATCGCCTCCACCAGCAGCCGGCCGTCGGACAACGTGGACAGGCCGGAGGGTGCCAGGCCGAACCGGCTGGTCGTCGACCCCACCCAGTCCTCGGGGCGGTCGGCCAGCGCCGGCAGGTTGCGGAACTCGGCTATCCGGCCGGCGCCGCGATAGAACGTCGCGGGCTGGTTCGCGGAAAGTATCTCGATCACGATGAACGCCCCTTGGCGATGGCCGACAGGAAACCGCCGACGAACGTGTCCCCCAGCCCCACCGTGGTGGGATCGGCGACGTCCAGCGCGAAGCCGGGCACGCAGCGGACCCGGTCGCCCAGCTCGGCCCGCAGCGCCTCGGCGAAGTCCGCGGGCCGTCGCGGTCGCCGGCGCGTGGCGGCCACGTCCGCGTCGGTGAAGTCGTCGCCGTGGCAGTAGCGGACCGCGGCCATCAGCGTGCCGGTTTCCAGCGCCTCCACAAGGTTCGCGCTTTCGCCGAGCGCCGCCGCCCAGTATTTGGTGTGCAGCACCAGGGCCGGCACCGGGATGAGGGCGTGCACCTCGGTCAGTGCCGCTGCCACGTCGCGGGCCGACAGCAGGTCGACCGGGCGGTCCAGGTACGCCTGCAACTCGTCCTCGTTCAACCCGTACACGTCAATGTGGTTTTGCAGTTTCTCGCGGACCCGCCGGCTGAACGCGGGCTCGTGGTAGGCGGCGTCCTCGAAGTAGGTCACCGCCCCGGCCGGCAGTCGCCGGAGGTGTGTCCGCAACGTGTCCAGCCGCCGGTCGAGCAGGTCCTTGTCGCGCATCGCGTTGAAGCCCGAGATCAGGAAGACCTTGGCCCGGGCCAGCCGGTCGCCCAGTTCGCCGGTGAGCGCCATCGACTCGTTGGCCAGGTCGTTGACGTAGATCAGGCGGTTCGGGAACGGCGCCGTGATGCCGAGGCTCGGTACGGCCAGGCCCCGGTCGTACTGGACGATCAGGTGCGGGTAGAAGGTGTCCTCGGCGCCGCTGGAAACGTACTCGGTGCTCGCCGGCAACAGTCGCCGGACGACGTCGTTCACGCTGACCAGGTGCTGGGTGGACGGCACGCCGAGCCGGTCGAGCACGAGCCCGGCCCGCACCGACGTGCCGCCCAGCGTCGTGCGGTGCGGGAACCGGTCCGCGAACGTGGACAGTGTCGCGGCGGAGGCGACGAAATGCTCACCACCCCCGCCGCGCGCGACGTAGGAGAGGATCGACACCACGAGGTCCCGTTCGTCGGCGACCGTCGCCGGCGGCGTCAGCTCCACGATGTCGTAGCCGGCCACCAGGCGCTCCAGCACGCCGGCGGTGAGCTTGAGCTCGTAGTCGACGCAACCGCCCAGGCCGAGGACCACTCGGGACGCCGCCGCCATGTCAGTACAGCGAGCCCTTGCCGGTGGCACCGAACAGGTCGATCTTCTGGGCCGCGACCACCTGCATGGCCTCGATGCACGCCGGCTGGATGGCGTTGGGCTCGCGCACCTTGGGGTCGTTGCCCAGCACCTCGCGCATCCGGTTGTGGTAGGCCACCTTGATGTCGGTGGAGATATTGATCTTGTTGATGCCGATCCGGGAGGCCTCGGCGATCTCGTCGTCCGGGTTGTTGGAGCCGCCGTGCAGCACCAGCGGGATCTGCACCCGGCTCTTGATCTCCTTGAGCAGGTCGAGCTTCAGCTCCGGCTTGAGGTGCGCGGGATAGAAGCCGTGGAACGTGCCGATCGCCACGGCCAGGCTGTCCACGCCGGTCAGCTCGACGAACGTGACCGCGTCGTCCGGGTCGGTGTAGATGATCTCGGCGGCGCCGGCCTCGGCGTAGCTGTCGTTGGCGCCGATCGTGCCGAGTTCGGCCTCCACCGACAGGCCCAGGACGTGCGCGGAGTCGGTGACCTTCTTCGAGATCGCCACGTTCTCCTCGAACGGCTTCAGCGAGCCGTCGATCATGACCGAGGTGAAGCCGAACTGGACCGCCTGGAGGATCTGCTCGTAGGTGGCGCCGTGGTCCCAGTGGATGGCGACCGGCACGCTGGCGCGGTGCGACCGCTCCACGATGCCGGTGATCATCTCCCGGCCGATGTGCCGGACCTCGTCCGGGTGGATTCCGACGATCAGCGGGGCGTTCTTCTCCTCGCTGATCTCCACGATGCCCTGGAACATGGCCCAGTCGCTGATGTTGAAGGCGGGCACGGCGAAGCTGTTCTCGTTAGCGACATCCAGGATCGCCTTGCCGGTCGTCAGCATTTCCGCGTTTCTCCTTAAGACAAAGAAAAATCAGGCCTTGACGGCACCGGAGGTGAGCCCGCCGATGAACCGTTTCTGGAAGAGCAAAAAGAGGACGAGTACGGGAATGGAGCCGAGGATGCTCATCGCCATCATCTGGTTCCACTCGTACGAGTGCTGGCCCATGAGCAGCTGAATGCCGATGGGCACGGTGCGCATGTCGTCGGTGCGGGTGAGCGTCAGCGCGAACAGGTACTCGTTCCACGAGATCATGAACGTGTAGACGCCGACCGCGACCAGGCCCGGTACCGAGATCGGCACCAGGATCCGCCACAGCGCGGTCCAGCTGTTGCCGCCGTCGACCTTGACGGACTCGTCCAGTTCCCGGGGCAGCGTGTTCAGGTACGCGGTGGTCATGATGATCGCGTACGGCAGGGTGAACACCATGTGCGTGAGAATCAGGCCGGAATACGTGTTGTAGAGGCCGAGCGCAACGACCAGCCCGAAATAGGGAATGACCAGCGTGATCGGCGGCACCGCCTGCACGCTGACGATGACGGCGTTGATGGTGCGGTGGAACGGGAAAGTGAATCGGCTGAACGCGTACCCGGCCAGAATGGCGACCAGGAGCGTCAGTGCCGTCACCGACAGCGCGACGATGTAGCTGTTGAGGAAGAACCGCAGCTGGGCGCCGTTGCCGAGGATTTCGCGGTACGCGTCGAACGAGAAGTTCTCCGTGATCAGCTTCGGCGGTGACTGGAAAACCTCCCCGTTGCCCTTGAACGAGGTGGAGAGCATCCACAGCACGGGCAGGCCGGCGAAGAGCGCGCCGGCGGTCAGCCCGGTGAGGACGCCGGCCTTGGCGAGGGTGCGCCGGGTCGTGACGGTCGCCATGTCAGCGCTCCCTTTGCTGGCGTACGTAGAAGAAGGCCAGAACCATCGTGAGGAGCAGGACGATCACGGCAGCCGCCGACGCGGTCGCGAACTCGTACTCGCTGAACGCCTGCTTGTAGGTGTAGGTGCTGAGCATCTCGGTGGCGTTCAGCGGCCCGCCGCCGGTCATCATCCAGATCAGCGCGAACTGCTGGGACGTCCAGATCAGGTCGAGCACCGCCATGCTGATGATCACCGGGCGCAGCTGGGGGAGCGTCACGTGCAGGAACCGCTGCACCGGGTTGGCGCCGTCCACGGCGGCCGCCTCGTACAGGTCATGCGGTATGCCCTGGAGCCCGGCCAACAGGCTGATCATGAAGAACGGGTAGCCGGACCAGATGTTCGCGAACGTCACGACCCAGAGCGCCTTACTCGGATCGCCGAGCCAGTCCACGCCTTCCTGGATCAAACCCAGGGTCTGCAGTACGTAGTTGAGCACGCCGGCCGGGTCGACCAGCAGCCGCCAGATGACCGCGATCACCGCGATCGTGAACAGCCACGGCAGGATGTAGACGAGCCGGAACAGCGCCTTGGTGACCCCGCCCAGCAGCCTGGTGTTGAGCATCATTGCGAAGGCCAGGCCGAGCGCCAGGTGGGCCACCATGCTGACGGTGATGAAGACGGCGGTGTTCTTGATCGCGACCAGGAAGTCCGGGTCGGTGAGCACCTTGGAGTAGTTGGCCAGCCCGGCGAAGACCGAGTTCTCCTGCACGATCACGTTGTCCCGGAAGGAGTACCCGATCACCATGACGATCGGGACCACCATCAGAACCACGATCAAAATCAAAGTCGGGGACAGATAGCCGTACGGGACCACACGGCGGGCGGCGCTCGGCCGGTTGCGTGGTGGCGTCTCTGGCTCGACCGCGGTTTCCACTGCGGATAGCAAAGTCATCGTTCTCCTTCAGCGGCGCCGCGCCGGCGGCGAACCGGCGCGGCGTCCGGGCCGACTAGCCGATGACCGACGACCAGGATTCCTGCGACTTGGCGAGGGCGTCGTCGACGCTCGCCTTGCCGGTCAGCACGAGCTGGAGCTGCTCGTCGAAGCTGCGCATCAGTTCCTCGGACTTCGGCAGGCCGACGAACTCGTTGGCCGGGGTGCCCTGCTGGTAGATGTCGAAGGCGGTCTTGAACAGCGGGTCGCTGTTGCTGAAGTCGGGCTCGGCGGTCTTGTTGCCGGGGAAGCCGTTCGCCAGCGTGGCGAGCTTGCCGTTGGTCTCCTTGCTCAGCAGGAACTGCACGAGCTTGAACGCCTCGGCCTTGTGGTCGGACGAATCGGCAACCCCGATACCCCAGGACGCGTACGGGATCCCGCGTTTGCCGGTGTAGCCGTCCTCGGCGGGCAGCGGTGCCACCGCGAACTTCAGGTCCGGGGCGTTCTTCTTGATCAGGTTGATGTGCGCCAGCGAGTCGATCATCATGCCGACCTGGCCGGTGGTGAACTTCTCGACCTTGTCCTGTTCCTTCATGGTGAGCGCGCCGGGTGCGATGACGCCGGCGTCGTTCAGGCTTTTCACGTACTCGACCACGCTTTTGACCTGCGGGGTGGTGAGGGCCGGCTTGCCGTCGGCGAGCATCGAACCGCCGGACGCCCACAGCCAGGACATCACGTCGTTCTGGATGCCGTTCGGGACCGCGGTGTCGAGCGGGAGCGCCCAGCCCTTGACGTTGCCGCCGGTCGCGCTGATCTTCTTGGCCGCGTCGGCGAACTCGGTGCGGGTGCCCGGCACCGCGCTGACGCCGGCCTTGGACAGCAGGTCCTGGTTGACGAACAGCGGGTACACGAAGTTGACCACCGGGATCATGTAGGTCGCGTCCTTGTACTGCACCTGGCTGGCGAGCTGGCTCGCGTCGTAGCCGGCCTCGGTCATCAGCTTGGACAGGTCGGTGATCGCGCCCTGCTTGGCGAAGTCGTTGACCCAGGCGCCGTCCAGGCCCACCACGTCCGGCAGGGTCTTGGACGCCGCGCCGGTGACCAGCTGCTGCTTGGTCGAAGCGTACGGCGCGCTCAGCAGCTTGACCTTGATGTTCGGGTTCTGCGTCGTGAACTCGGTGATCAGCTTGTCGAACTCGCCGGCCGGGAGCTCGGGCGCCCACCACTGGGCGAACTCCAGCGTGACGGTGCCGTCCGCGCTGGTCTCGCCCGAGTCACCCGAACCGCACGCCCCCACGAACGCGACCAGTGCGGCCGCCGTTACTGCCCCTAAGAGTCGCTTCATGGCAGCTCCTTCTATCGAGATCTTTCTGTTCTCTGCTGGGTTGGCGTCACGTTAGCAGCGTGTTACGTCGGTGGACAAGCGAAGAACCGCAAGAAACAGCACAGTGTGGCAAGATGGAGGCGGCTCTCGGCGTCAATTTGCGGCATGACCGCACGGTTGTGGCATACTGCCGCACTTATGAGGGGGACCAGTGAGCGTTGACAGGGACGAGCGACAGCGCCATCTGCCGGCCGGCCGCAAGGCTCAGCTGGCCGCGTACGTCGCCGACGCCGGTCAGGTCACGGTGGGGGAGCTGGCCGAGCGTTTCGGCGTGTCGATCGACACCGTGCGGCGCGATCTCGACCAGCTGAGCGCCGACGGGGTGCTGGTGCGCACGTACGGCGGGGCGGTCAGTCTGTCGACGATCTCGCGCACCGACCGCGCGGTCGACCAGCGGCTGACCCTCCAGGAGGAGGAGAAGGGGAAGATCGCGGCGCTGGCCGCCCCGCTGGTCCAGGACGGCTCCACCATCATGATCAACGGCGGCACCACCACCCTGGCGCTGGCCCGCGAGCTGCGCCAGCACCGCGACCTCACGGTGGCCACCAACAACCTGCTGGTGCCGGGCGCGCTGCCGCCCACCGCGATCCGGGACATCTACTTCTTCGGCGGCGCGGTGCGCTCGCTCACGCTGGCCACCGTCGGGCCGGTCAGCTTCCGCGCGAACACCGGCGCCGACCTGGACATCAGCTGCGACCTGGCGCTGATCGGCGTGGGCGCGATCGACGCCGAGACCGGCTACACGACCAGCAATCTCGCCGAGGCCGCGATGATGCAGGAGATGATCGCGCGCGCCACCCGGGTGGCCATCCTGGCCGACTCGTCGAAGTTCGGCCGCCGGCTGTTCGCCCAGGTGTCCGAGCTGGCCAGCGCCGACTACCTGATCACCGACACCGCCCCGCCGGCCGGCCTGCGCGACGCGCTGGCCGCGGCCGGGGTGCAGCTGATCACCCCGGGGCCGAAAGGCTAGAGCCGCCGTTCCCGCCGGCGCCGTTCTCGCCGGCGCTGTTCTCGCCGGTGCCGGGCTCCTCCGGTGCGGGGCGGGCGAGGGTGGCGACCTCGGCGTGGACCGCGTCGGCCTGCGGCAGGCCCAGGTCGCGGTAGCCCGCCAACGCCCGTTGGTAGTGGTCCCAGGCAAAGACGGCGAAGCCCAGGTCGTGGTGGGCCCGGCCGAGTCCGGCGTGTGCCCGGGCCTGCTCGTCGGGGAGGTTGGCGCCGGTGGCCACCGACAGGGCGGCGCTGTGGTGGGTGGCGGCGTCGGCCGGGTAGCCCGCGTGCCGGGAGGCCTCGCCCAGGCCGTTCAGCGCGGAGGCCTCGCCGTCCGGCTCGCCGATCTCGCGGAACAACGCCAGGGCCCGCTGCTGATATGCGGCGGCGGCGGAGAAGTCGCCCAACCGCTCCCTGATCTCGCCCAGGTTGGTCAGCGCGCCCGCCACGCCGCTGCGATCACCCACCTGCTCGTGCAGGGCTAGCGCGCGGAGCTGGTAATCGGCCGCTTCGGGATAGAAACCGTGCCGCGCCTCGACCTCGCCGAGGTTGCTCAGCGCGCGCGCCTCGCCGAGGAGGTCGCCCACGTCCCGGAACAGCGTCAGCGCCCGATGCAGCCTGGTGGTCGCCTCGTCGAGCCGGCCGAGCCGGTGGTAGACCGTGCCGATGCCCAGCTGGGCGGACGCCTCACCGGCCGGGTCGCCGGCCCGCCGGGCGGCGTCGCTGGCACACTCGCCCACGGTCAGCGCGTCGGTGTAGTGCCCGCCCTGCAGGTAGCGGAACAGCGTGCTGCTCAACCGCACCGCCTGGTCGGCTCGGCCCTGGGCGGCGCACTGCAGCACGGTCGCGACCAGGCTGGCGCGCTCGGCGTCCAGCCAGGCCCGGGCGGCGTCGGGAGTGGTTACGTCGGGTGCCGACGGCGGCGGCGGTGCGGTCCGCGGGCGGCGGACCGCCTGCTCCGGATAGAGGGTGTCGGTCGCCGCCGTGGCCATCGACAGGTAGTGCCGCCGGAGCCGGTCCAGCGCCGGACCGGTGTGGTCGCCGGCGTCGGTGGCGAGATGCGCGGCGTAGGCGTGCAGCAGATCGTGGATGCCGTAACGCTCCGCGCCGACCCGGTGAATCAGGTGTGCCCGGGTCAGCTCGCGGAGAATTCGCCGCGCGTGCGCCAGGTCGAGCCGGGCCGTCGCGGCGACCGCGTGCACGTCGAAATGCGGCCCGGGATGCAGCCCCAGCAGCCGGAACGTCCGCGCCGCCGGCTCCGTGAGGGCACGGACCGACCAGGAGAAAACGGTGGTCACCGCCGACCGCGGGTCGCCGCCGGGATCCAGCAGGCCGAGCCGCCGCCGGTCGGACAGCTCGGCCACCAGGGCGGCCAGCGAGCCGTCCGGCCGCCCGGCGGCCAGCTCGGCGGCGATCCGTAACGCCAGCGGAAGCCCGGCGCACCGGGACACCAGCTCGGCGGCGGCCGCCGGCTCGGTGTCGACGCGGGGGCCGACGAGCCGGCGCAGCAGAGCGGTCGCGTCGGCGCCCGGCAGCGGGTCCAGCACCAGCCGGTGGGCCCCCTCCCGCGCCACCAGCCCGGGCATGCTGTCCCGGCTGGTCACCAGGACCACGCACCGGCCGGCGCCGGGCAACAGCGGGCGGGCCTGCTCGACCGTCCCGGCGTTGTCCAGCAGGACCAGCATCCGCCGGTTGGCGAGCCTGGTGCGGTAGGCCGCGGCGCGCTCGTCCAGGCCGACCGGGATCTCGTCCATCGGTACCCCCAGCGCGGACAGCAGCCGGGTCAGCGCCTCGCCCGGGTCGACCGGCCGGTCCGGGTCGTAGCCGCGCAGGTCCAGGTAGAGCTGGCCGTCCGGGAAACGCTTCCGGCGGCGATGAGCCCAGCGTACGGCCAGCGCGGTCTTGCCCACGCCGGCCGTGCCGGCCACCGCGCAGATCACCGCGGTGCTGCGTCCGTCGGCAGCGAGCAGGGCGTCGAGGCGGTCCAGCTCGGCGGCGCGACCGGTGAAGCCGGCCACCTCGGTCGGCAGCTGCGCGGGCGTCACCGGGCCGGCGGCACCGATCGGTGGGAGGCCGGCGCCGCTGGCGGCCCGGAAGAATCTCGCCCGGGACGCGCCGTCCAGGCCGAACCCGTCGGCCAGGCGGCGCGCGGAAGCCTGCCGCGGCGCGGTCACCCGGCCCGCTTCCAGCTCCCGGATCGTGCGTGCGCTGACTCCGGTGCGAGCGGCCAGTTCCTCCTGTGTCAGGCCCGCTCGTCGCCGGTATTCGCCCACAAGCTGTCCGAACATGCGCCCCCCCAGCGCTTGACGTCAGCACAGTCTGACAGCGAGTTGACCTCCGCGCTGCCCTGCCGGTGGCGCCCCGGCCGGCCGGGCTTCCGGCGAACTGCCGTTCAGTTGCCGTTTGCCTGCCTGGTGACCGGCGGCCATCTCCGTCCAGAGTGGAGCAGCCGAGAATAGAAAAGGTGAGCTGACATGAAGCCGGCCCCGCCGTTACCGCGCCACACGTCCCGCCTCGGCGTATCCAGCGCGCTGGCCTTCCGCCGCAACCCCCTCGGCTTCCTCGGCACCGGGGTGGACGACTGCGGTGACGTCTACCGGTTCAGCCTGCTCGGCCTGCCGGTCGTGCTGGTCAACCATCCCGACTACATTCAGCACGTCCTGGTCGAGAACGGCGAGAACTACGACAAGAACGCGGTCCTCTTCCGGATCGTCCGGCCGGTGCTGCGCCAGGGACTGATCGGCAACGCCGACATCGAGCTCTGGCGTCGCCAGCGGCGGATGATGGCGCCGCACTTCACCCCCCGCACGGTGCAGCGGTTCGCGGAGTTCATGACCGAGGAGACCGAGCTGACCGCCCGCCAGTGGCGGCCCGGGAGCATCGTCGACCTGACCGACGCCATCGGCCAGCTGGCGCTGCGCATCGTGAACCGGTCGCTGTTCAGCGCGGCCGTCGGACCCCGGGCGCGTGCCTTCGAGGAGGCGTTCGGTGAAGCGAACACGATCCTCGGCCGCTACTTCCGGTTCCCGTTCCCGCCGCTGTCGGTGCCGACCCGGGCGCATCGGCGGTTGCGCTCGGCGATCGCCCGGATGGACGACTTCGTCGCGACGTCGGTCCGCGAGCGGGTCGAGGCGGGCGCCCGGGCCGACGATCGGGCCGACCTGCTGACGCTGCTGCTCAACAGCGTGGACGACGACCGGGCGATGGACGCCCAGCAACTGCACGACGAGGTCCTGAACCTCTGCATCGGCGCCTACGAGACGACCACGAACACGCTTGCCTGGGCGTTCTATCTGCTGGCCCGGCATCCGGAGGTCGAGGCCGCGGTGCACGCCGAGGTCGACACCGTGCTGGGTGGTCGTACGCCGGAATTCGCCGATCTGGCCAACCTGCCGTACATCCGGATGGTCGTGGACGAGACCCTGCGGCTCTACTCGCCGGCCTATCAGTTCATGCGACGGGCGCGGAAGCCGGACGAGATCGGGGGCCACCGGATTCCGGCCGGTACCAACGTTTTGATCAACAGCTATCTGCTGCACCGGCATCCGGATTTCTGGCCCGACGCGGAGCGGTTCGACCCGACCCGGTTCAGTCCCGAGCGGGTGGCGGAACGCCCGAAACACGCGTACGTGCCGTTCGGCAGCGGTCAGCGCGTGTGCATCGGCAAACACTTCGCCCTCACCGAGCTGACGCTGGTGCTGGCGACCATCGCCCAGCACCACCGGTTCGTGGCGCCCTACGAGCCGTTCGAGATCAGCCCGGACCCGCTGATCACATTGCATCCCAAGGGCGGCGTGCACCTGCGGGTGCTGCCGCGCGAGTCCGGCCGCACGGCCGATCCGGAAGGGGCGCCCCGGTGACCGACGAACCCCTCGACATCGACTGCCCGTTCCCCGGTGCGGTCAACCCGCACGTGTCGTTCGCGCGCGAGCACCTCGCCTCCTGGGTCCGGAACCTCGGCCTGGTCCGGGAGACTCCGGCGCTCCGGCGGTTCGACCGCGCGGATTTCGCGTGGTTCGCCGCCGTGGTTCATCCGTCCGCGGACGCCCGGCGCTGCGCCCTCGTCGCGCAGTGGTTCGCCTGGCTGTTCCTGATCGACGATCAGCTCGATGACGGCGTCTTCGGCACCGACCTGACCGCGGGCCGCAAGATGCGCCAGGAGATGAGCGCGGTGCTGCGCGGGGCGGAGCCCGATTCGCCGGCACTGGTGGCCCTCGCCGATCTGTGGACCCGTACCTCCGCCGGCACCAGCGCCGCCTGGCGTGCCCGCTTCGCCGGCCACCTGGACGAATGCCTGCGCCAGGCGACCGAGTGGGAGGCTGCCAACCGCGTGCGGCAGGTGGTGCCGGACGAGCGGACGTACATCCGCAATCGCCGGCACACCGGCGCCATCTACGTCTGCATGGACCTGATCGAGATCGTCGAGGGCGTGGAACTGGCGCCGGAGGTGGTCGCCTCGGCCGACTTCGCAGCGGCGCTCGACGCCGCCTGCAACGTGGTGTGCTGGACCAACGATTTCTACTCGCTGGAGAAGGAACGCGCGCACGGGGAGGTGCACAACCTCGTCTACCTGGTGGAGCACCACCGCCGCTGGCCGTCGTCGGCGGCCCGGCAGCACGTCCGCGCCGAGACAGCGGCCGAGACGGCACGTTACGTCCGACACGAGCGGGAGCTGCTCCACCGGCGTCCCGCGCACGCTGCGGTGCTGACCCGGGTGACCGCCGGTATGCGGTCCTGGATCACCGGCAACAACCTGTGGTCGCGGCGCACCCACCGGTACACCGCGGAGGCCCTGCGCTCGCCGGAGAACTATCTCGAGGCGACGCTGCTGGGCAACGGGTCATGACCGTCGCGCTGTCCCGGAGCGACCGCGACCGCGCGCTGGGCCTGCTCGCGGTCGCTCGCCGGCGGCTGCAACCGCATCTGCGGCTGGCGGTCTCGAGTCTCACCGGCCCGAGCCGGACGGTGGCCTACTACCACCTGGGCTGGGCCGACCGCGACGGTGCTCCGGCCGACCGGCGCAGCGGCAAAATGCTGCGCGGCGCCCTGGCCATCGCCTGCGCACAGGCTGCGGGTGGCCGGGCGGCCGATGCGTTCGACGCGGCGACCGCCGTGGAGCTGGTGCACAACTTCTCGCTGCTGCACGACGACGTGATGGACGAGGACACCACCCGCCGGGGCGTGCCGACCGCCTGGTCGGTGTTCGGCCGGGCGCAGGCGGTACTGGCCGGTGATGCCCTGCTCACCCTGGCCTTCGCCGTGCTCGCCAAGAACACTCGTGAGGCGCGGAGCGTGCCGCTCGTGCACGAGTTGTGCGTCGCGATGCTCGGCCTCGTCGAGGGCCAGGGTGCCGACCTGGAATTCGAGCGGCGCACCGGCATCGGCACGGCGGAGTGCCTGGCGATGAGCGCTGCCAAGACCGGGGCGCTGATCGCCGCGGCCTGTGCGATGGGGGCGATCACGGCCGGTGCGCCACCGGCCACCGTGACCGGTCTCCGCGAGTTCGGGCTGCAGCTCGGCGTCGCCTTCCAGATCGCGGACGACCTGATCGGTCTGCGGGGCGACCCGGCGGTCAGCGGCAAGCCGGTCGGCGCCGACGTCGCCCGCCGCAAGATGACCCTCCCGGTGGTGGCGGCGATCGGCGCCGACCACCCGGCGGCGGCCCGCCTCGAAGCGGTCTACCGGGACCACCGGCCACTGTCACCCGAGGAGATCCACGACGTGACCGGGCTGATCGAGCGCCTCGGCGGAGGCGCGTCGGCCCAGGCGGAGATGGCCCGCCGGAGCCACCTGGCGGAGGCGGCCCTGGCATCGCTCCCGCTCGACGCCCGGATCGCCGAGGACCTGCGGGCCGTTCTCCGGATGGCGGTGGACCGGGACCACTGACTCCAGGGCAGCTCGGAGCGTTCCCGCCAATATCGGTCGCGCGGGGCCGGCAGGCCGGCGGCGCGGCCCAGGTTGAGGTAGCCCGGGCGGCCGCCCGCGGCCAGTCCGAGCCCGATCCGGGCGGTCACGACGGGCTCAGTGTGCGGGCGTCCGTGCCGATCGCGGACAGGAAGCCCTCCAGCGCGAACGTCGCGGCGCCCAGGCTCACCGGGTTGCCGGCGATCTGGCAGATCGTGATCTCGGTGTGCGCCAGCGGCCGGCGCAGGGCGTGCTGGGCCACCAGCGGCCGGGCGTGCTCCAGCAGCGGCTCGCCCAGCCGGGCGGCGACCCAGCTGGACAGCACCACGACCTCGGGGTTGGTCATGTTGATCAGGTCGGCGATGGCGACCGCCAGGTAGCGGGCGGTCTCGGCGACCACCGCGACCGCGACCGGGTCGCCCGCGCGGTAGGCGGCGGCCAGCGCGTCGATGGTCGCGGTCTGGTCGTCCTCGTGCAGCAGCGGGCTGTCCGGGGCGAGCTCGCGCAGCTGCGTCATGATCCCGGGCGCGCCCACGTACGCCTCCACGCAGCCCCGGCTGCCGCAGCGGCACGGCCGTCCGTCCATCACCAGCGTGGTGTGGCCCCACTCGCCGGCGCTGTTGGTGGCGCCGCGGTAGAGCTGCCCGTGAAACGCCAGACCGGCCCCGATGCCGGTGCCCAGGGTGAGCACGGCGACGTCGTCCCGGCCGCGGCCGGCGCCGAACCACAGCTCGGCCACCACGCCGGCGCGCAGCGGGTTGTCCAGATAGAGCGGCACGTCCAGGGAGGCCGCCAGCTGGTCGCGCAGCGGCACGTCGTGCCAGTCCCAGTTCGGGGCGAACACCGAGACGCCGCCGTCCCGGTCGACCTGGCCGGGCACGCTCACCCCGACGCCGAGCAGCTGGGCGTCGTCCACGCCGGCCTGGCTCAGCACCGTGCGCAGGCTGGAGACGATGTGCGCGACCACCGGCTCGGGGTGGCTCTCCTGCGACGGGTGCAGCTCCTCCTCGACGCTGGCCAGCACCCGGAAGGCCGCGTCGAAGAGCTCCACGTGCACGTACGTCTCAGCCACGTCGACGCCGGCCAGCACCCCGCCGGCGCGGTGCACCGCGACCAGGCCGCGCGGCCGCCCCCCGTTCGAGTCCTGGAATCCGACCTCCTCGAGCAGGCCCACCTGGAGCAGCTCGCCGACGAGGTTGGACACGGTGGCGAGGCTCAGCCCGGTGTCCGCGGCGATCTGCTGCCGCGCCGCGGTCCCGGCCGCGATGATGTGCCGCAGCACCTCGAACCGGTTCGCGACCCGGATGTCCCGGGATGTGCGTTTCACGGTGTTCACCTCGCCGACTGAGAGCTCCGCCAACCCTTAGTCTAAGTTCCTTCTCCGCTCCGGCTTGATCGGGAACGCCCCTGCGCATTGACGGTAGCCGCTGGTCCGCATAACTTACGTGGAGCATCCGGAAGTTACGAGCGTACCTCCGATGTCCTCTAAGGAGTCACCTTGCGTAAGACCACCCGTGCCGCCGTGGCCGTCCTCGCCGCGGCGGCACTTCTCAGCATTGGTGCCCAGCCGGTCCAGGCCGGCGGCGCCCACGGTAAAAAGCAGACGTTACGTTCCGCGGCTCCCCGAGACTTGCGAATCGGCACCGCGGTCGCCGGCGGCGGCCACCACGTCGACCAGCCGTACCCCGATCCGTTCCCGAACGACAAGCAGTACCGGGCCGTGCTGGCCCACGAATTCAACTCCGCCTCGCCGGAGAATCAGATGAAGTGGGAGTTCATCCACCCCGAGCGCGACCGGTACAACTTCGGGCCGGCCGACGCGATCGTGAAGTTCGCCCGCAAGCACGGCCAGGCGGTCCGCGGGCACACCCTGCTATGGCACAGCCAGAATCCGGCGTGGCTGGAGCAGGGCACGTTCACCAAGGCCGAGCTGCGGTCCATTCTCAAGAAGCACATCTTCACGGTGGTCGGCCGGTACCGCGGCCAGATCCACCAGTGGGACGTCGCCAACGAGATCTTCGACGGCAACGGCGCCTACCGCCAGGAGAACATCTGGATCCGGGAGCTCGGCCCGGAGATCGTGGCGGACGCGTTCCGCTGGGCGCACCAGGCCGACCCGAAGGCCCAGCTGTTCCTCAACGACTACGGCGTGGAGTGGCCGGGCGTCAAGGTGGACGCGTACGAGGCGCTCGCCCGCCAGCTGCTCGCCGACCGGGTGCCGCTGCACGGCTTCGCCTCGCAGGCCCACCTGAGCATGCGCTACGGCGCGCCGGACCAGCTCCAGTCGGTGCTCCAGCGCTTCGACGACCTGGGCCTCTACACCGCGGTCACCGAGCTCGACGTCCGGATGGACCTGCCCGAGGGCGGTGTGCCGACCGAGGAGCAGCTGGCCACCCAGGCGCGGTACTACACGACCACGCTGAACGCCTGCCTGGCCGTCGACGACTGCAACTCGTTCACCCTCTGGGGTTTCACCGACAAGTACTCGTGGGTGCCGGTGTTCTTCCCGGCCGAGGGCGCCGCCACCGTGATGTGGGACGACTTCGGCCGTAAGCCGGCCTACTACGCCCTGCGCGACGCCCTGGCCGCCGCGCGCTGACGCACCGGGCTCGGGGTGGTCAGTAGTGACCACCCCGAGCACCTATTCCTGCCAGCCGCGGCGGGGGATGCGCCTGCCCGACCTCGGCTGCGGCGTCGCCCGGTTGGCCGGGGCCACCCGGACGAACTCCGGTCGTCGACGAGCTCGATCTGCTGGTGCTGCGCTGAGACCGTTTGCCTCTAATGTCTATGCATGAGTCTGGAAGAGCTCAAGCCTGGCATCTACGCGTGGGTGCAGCCGGACGGCACCTGGTGGCTCAACAACGCGGGGGCGGTGGCCGGCGACGACGGGATGCTGGTGGTCGACACGTGCGCCACCGCGGCCCGCACGATGCGGTTTCTGGACGCGCTGCCGGAACGCCCGATCCGCTGGGCGGTCAACACTCATCAGCACGGCGATCACACGTACGGCAATAGCCTGTTGCCTGTGACGACGGTGCTGATCGGCCACGAACGCATGCGCGAGGGACTGCGGGTCGACCCCATCATCGACGGGTGCCCGCCCTTCTGGCAGCCGGTGCCCGACTGGGGGCCGGTCAGCCGGCGCCTGCCCGACCTGACGGTCACCTCCGACCTGACGGTGCACGTCGGGGGCCGGCGGGTCGAGGTGCGGCATCCGGGACGGACCGCGCACACCCCGGGCGACCTGATCGCCTGGCTGCCCGAGGAGCGGGTGCTGTTCGCCGGCGACCTGGTCTTCGCGGGGCTGACGCCGCTGGTCTTCATGGGCTCGGTGACCGGCGCGCTGGACGCGATCGACTGGCTGGCCGCGCTCGACCCGGAGGTCCTGGTGCCGGGGCACGGTCCGGTGCAGACCGGCGACGGCATCGCCCGGGTCTTCGACGACCACCGCCGGTACTACCGCCACGTGCTCTCGGTGGCGGCCGCCGGCATGGTCGACGGCCTGACCCCGCTGGCGGCCGCCCGCCGGGCCGACCTGGGCGAGTTCGCCGGCTGGGCCGACGCCGAGCGGCTGGTGCTCAACCTGCACCGGGTGTACGCCGACAGCGAGGGCCGCGACCTCGACCTGGTGGCCGCCCTGGCGGACGCCACCGCCTGGCTGGGCGGCCCGATGCGGACCGCCGTTTAGCCATGGCCCGGGTGCTGGGTCCGTACCCGCTGTGCCTGCTCTGCCAGCGGATCAACGGCGGGCTCGTCGCGGTCCGGCACCGCCAGGTCCACCTGCGGGCCGCGGGCCGGGAGGCGTGCGTCGACCGCGGCCTGGCCGGGCTGATGGCGGTCCTGTGGGAGGTCTGCGAGACGCGGAGCTGCTGCGAGGGGGACGGCGACGAGGCCTACGTGGTCCCGGCTCCGAAAACCGAGGAGGCGGCGGTCGCCCTGCTTGCGCGGCTGCGGCTGCATCCGCGGGCCGATGCGGGCACGGTGTACTTCCGGCCGGCCTACTACCTCGGGGACAAGGACGAGGTGCGACGGCAGCTGGCACGCCCGCCCAGCACCCAGTGGCACTGGCGGGTGACCGCGGGCGGCTACTTCGAGCAGTTCCGCCCGGTCGAGGCGTACGTCCCACCGGATCTGACGGAGACGGACGAGCAACTCGGCGAGGTCGGCGACGACGGGGTCGGCCGGGGCGCCGGCTGACGCGGGCGGGCCGCGGCGGTTGAGCCGCACCGGCCGGATGCCGGCGGCGTGCGCGTCCTTCTCAGCCGGCGGCCAGCACGACGACGCCCGCGAAGATCAGGGCCGCACCGGCCATCGCGCTCCGCGAAGCCTTCTGCCAGGTCAGGGCGATCATGAAGAGGATGCCGGTCTCGCGCAGTGCGCCGATCGCCGGCACCTGGGCGGGCGGCACCATGGCCAGGGCCAGCAGCGTCAGGCCGTGGGCACCGACCATGCCCAGTCCCATCGCGACCGTCGCGGGACGCATCTGGTCGCGTACGGCCGCCGGTTTGCGAGTGAGCATGGCGATGGACACCACCGGAATCATCGACAGCCAGAAGTAGGTGGCGGCGTCGGCGTGCCGCAGACCGTGCGCCGTCACGTAGGTGTAGCCGGCCAGCGAGACCGCCACCGGCAGCGCCACCGCGACGGTCCGGAAGTCCGGGGTGCCCGCGGCCGTGCCCAGCACCCCGGCGCCGATCAGCGCGACGCCCGCCGCGGCCCACCAGGTCACCCCGTCGCCGGCCAGCAGCGCGATCACGAGCAGCAGCACCGGCGCGGCACCGCGGGCCACCGGGTAGGCGGTGTGCGCCGGCGCGCGGGCGTAGGCGAAGTTCACCACCACGAAATACAGGATCTGGAACGCGGCAGACACGGCGAGCCACGGCCAGGCGGCGCGATCGATGCGCCAGGAGACCAGCGCGACCGGCAGCCAGGCCAGGAAGCCGATCAGGTTGGCGACCGCCATGGTGTCGAAGCCGCGCGGCGCCTTGGCGAGCAGCACGTTCCACAGCGCGTGCAGCAGGCCGGACGCCAGCACCAGGCCGAGCGCGAGCCCGGTCATCGCAGGCTCAGCCGGGCCACCCGGGCGGCCGCCAGATAGCCCACCCCGCCCGCCAGGCCGCCGGCCAGCACCGTGACCAGCGCACCGGCCGGCGCCACGGACCGGATCGCGAGGGTCGCGCACCCGGCGGCCACCGCCACCGCGGCCAGCACCCGTAGGTGCGTCCCGAGCAGGCGGCGGCCGTCGATCCGGCCCAGCCGGCGGCGCAGGGCCACGGCGGTCGCGACCAGGCCGGCCGTGTACGCGACGGCGTACGCGATCGGAATGCCGGCCACCGGCCACACCCGGCCGGCGACGACGCAGCCGAGGACGCCGATCGCCGCGGTACCGGCCGTGATCAGGGCCGGCGTCCGGGTGTCCTGCAGGGCGTACAGGCCGCGTTGGAGGACCATGAAGCCGGCGAACGGCACCAGCGCGAGCCCGAACCCGCCCAGCACCAGGCCGAGCAGCCGCACCGTGCCGGCCGCGCTGTTGCCGTGCTGGAACAGCAGCGTGGCGATCGGCCCGCCGAGCAGCACGAACGCGGCCGCGACCGGGGCCAGCACCACGAGCGTGACCCGGACGGCGCGGGACAGGTCGCCGATCACCCGCCGGTGGTCCCGTTCGGCGGCGCGGCGGCTGAGCCCGGGCAGCATGGCGGTCATCACCGACAGCGCGATCACCGCGAACGGCAGCCGGAACACCGCGTGCGCGTTCTGGAACGCCGTCACCCCGCCCGGCCCGGCCAGCGACGCCGACCGGGTGGCCGCCGCCAGCAGCACCTGGGCGGCGGCCACCGAGAGCAGTACCCAGCCGGCGAGCTTCGCGATCCGGCGGACCCCGATGCCGCGCGGATCGGCCGGCCGCAGCGGGAAGCCGGTGCGGCGCAGCACCCACAGCACCAGCGTGGTCTGGGTGACCACACCCGCGGTGGTGCCGGCCGCCAGCAGGTGGTGACCGCCGGCCAGCCCGGCGAGGTAGCAGAGGCAGACCGCGATCACCACCGCGCTGCTGGCCAGCGGTGCCCAGGCCGGCGCCGCGAACCGGCCGCGGACGTTCAGCACCGCTGCGGCCGTGGCGCTCACCCCGTAGAACAGGATCTGCGGCAGGAAGTACCGGGAGAACGTGATCGCCAGGTCGCGCTGCCCGGCGGTGAAGCCGGGGGCGTACAGGTCGACCAGCCACGGCGCGACCAGCAGTGCCAGCACGGTGATTCCGGCCAGGCCGCACGCCAGCAGCGTGATGAGCCGCTGCGCGTACCGGACGCCGCCGTCCGGCTCGGTCACCGCGGCCCGGGCCAGCAGCGGCACCACCACGGTCGCCATCGCCCCGCCGATCACCAGTTCGTAGACCGCGTTCGGCAGGGTGTTGGCGACGTTGTAGGTGTCCAGCAGCCGGGTGCCGAGCCCCAGCGCCGCGGTCAGCACCACGACGCGCAGGAACCCGCCGGCCCGCGAGGCGAGCGTGGCCACGGCGATCCGCCCACCGGCCCGGGCTGTCGAGGTCACAGACACTGCTTACACGGTGATGACAAGCTTCCCGGCCGGGTGTCCGCCGGCCAGGTCCCGGATGGCGTCGGTCGCGGTGTCGAGGGTGTACGCGCGGCCGAGCACCGGGACGATCGCGCCCGACTCCAGCAGCGGGGTCAGTTCCTCCAGGTCCTCGCGGCGTTCCCGGCCGGTGACACCGGCGATCCGGTGCGCGCCGAACGGCGAGATCAGCGGCGCCGCCATCTGCCGCTGGAAGCCGCCCATCAGCGATCCGTTCGCGTGCCCGCCGCCGACCAGCGCGATCGTGCCCCGCTTCCGGACGGCGCGCCGCAGCAGCGACAACGGCCGGTTGCCGGCGGTGTCGATCACCGCGTCGTACCGCGGCCCGTCCCGGTCGATCTCGGTCCGGGTGTAGTCGAGCACGTCTTCGGCGCCCAGCGATCGCACCAGGTCCACCTTCGACGTGCTGCAAACCCCGATGGCGTACGCGCCGCGCCGCGCGACGAGTTGCACGGCGAACGTGCCGATGCCGCCGCCGGCCCCGGTGATCAGCACCCGCTGGCCGGCCTCGACCCGGGCGTCCCGGACGGCCTGCAGAGCGGTGACCGCCGAGATCGGTACGGCCGCGGCCTGCTCGAAGGTGAGCCCGGCCGGCTTGGCGGCGAGCCGGTTCTCGCGGGCCCGGGCGTACTCGGCGAACGAACCGCTCTCACACGTGCCGTACACCTCGTCGCCGGGACGCAGCCGGGTCACGCCCTCGCCGACCGCGGACACCACGCCGGACAGCGCGCGGCCGAGCACCGGCACCCGGGGTCTGCGCAGGCCGACCGCGAGGCGTACCGCCTTGGGCCGCCCGGTCATCAGGATCCACACCCCCGGGTCCACTCCGGCCGCACGCACCTCGACCAGTACCTCGCCCGCTCCGATCGCCGGCTTCGGATGGTCGCGGAGTTCGGGCCGGTCCCCGTACACCTCTCTGATGATCGCCTTCATGCGTCGGTACCCCTTCCCGGGATGTCTAGAATCTTTGACATCACGGTAGAGTGCCGTGTCAAGAAAGTTTTACATTGGGGGTCCCGTGCGCGCCGCCCGGCTGATCAACCTGGTGCTGCTGCTCCAGTCGCGCGGCACCCTGACGGCCACCGAGTTGGCCGCCGAACTGGAGGTTTCCGAGCGGACCATCTACCGTGACGTGCTCGCGCTGTCCGCGGCCGGCGTGCCGGTGTACGCCGAACAGGGGCGGGCCGGGGGATACCGGCTGGTCGGCGGCTACCACACCCGGTTGACCGGGCTGAGCCGGGACGAGGCCGAGGCGCTGTTCCTGGCCGGGCTGCCCGGTCCGGCCCGCGACATGGGCCTGGCCGAACCGGTGCGGCAGGTCCGGCGCAAGGTGCTGGCCGCGCTGCCGCCGGGCCTGCGGGAGGCGTCCGAACGGGCCGGGCAGCGGTTCCACCTGGACGCGCCGGGCTGGTTCGCCGACGCGGATCCGCCGCCGCTGCTCGCCGGCCTGGCCCGGGCGGTGTGGCAGGACCGGGTGCTGACCATCGGCTACCGGCGCCGCGACGAGGTTTCCCGGACGGTCCACCCGTACGGCCTCGTACTGAAAAATGGGGTTTGGTACTTGATTGGTCTTGTCGCTGGAGATCTGCGCACCTACCGGGTGGACCGGGTGACCGCGGCCGAGCCGACCGGGGAGACGTTCGAGCGCGACCCGGACTTCGATCTGCCGGCGTTCTGGCAGGCGAGAGCGGAGGATTTCGTACGCCAGATGCTGCGCGAGACGATCGTGGTGCGGCTCAGTCCGCACGGGCTGCGCGTGCTGCGGTACGTGGCCGAGCCGGTCGCGGTCGAGCAGGCCGTGTCGGACGCCGGGGAACCGGACCCGGACGGTTGGGTCCGGACCCGGCTCCCGGTCGAGTCGTTCGACGTCGCGTACACGTACATGATCAGATTGGGTCCGGACGTGGAGGTGCTGGAGCCGCCCTCGCTGCGCGCGCGCATGATCGAGGCGGCCGACCGGATGCGCGCGGTCTACCGGTAGCCGGTCACGTCGGCGGGCTTGCCCGGGTCCTGCACCTCGACCAGGTAGCGCCACGCGTCGGGCCGGCTGCCGTCGAGGTCGGTGAAACCGTAGACCTTGGCGAGTTCACCGCTCGACACGGATGTGCCGTTCCAGCGCGCCTTGTCCGGGTCGGCGGCGAGCGCGGCGACGGCGCGTCCCACGTACGCGGGCGATTCCGAGATGGCGAAATGCGGTTCCTTGCTGGTGCCGTCGAGCCAGTTGTCCTCGGTGACGCCATAGTGCTCCAGCATCATCTCGGAGCGCAGCCAACCCGGTGTCAGCGCCACCGAGGTGCCGCCCGCCTCGGTGAGATCCTTGGACCAGGCGAAGGCGAGCCGGTTGACCGACCACTTCGCCAGGTCGTAGAACACCGAGAGCCGGTAGTTGTCCCGGTTGTACGCGGTGGTGCCGTCGCCCACCTCGACGACGAGCCCGCCCGGCCGCCGGATCAGCAGCGGCAGCGCGTAGTGGCTGGTGATGATGTGGGTGTCGACGGCCAGCCGGAGCAGCCGGAAGCCCGGTTCCAGCGGTTGCTCCCACACGGGCTTGTGCCAGGTGGTCAGCGGATCACCGCCCCAGACGTCGTTGACCAGCACGTCGAGTCGCCCCTGCTCGTCGTCGATCCGGTTGACGAGCCCTTCGACCTGCGTGGCCTCCAGATGGTCGACGGCCACCGCGACGCCCGTGCCGCCGGCCGCCGTGACCATCTCGGCGGTCTCCTCGATCGTTTCCGGCCGGTCCATCTCGGAGCGGCGTTCCCGGGTGCTGCGCCCGGTGGCATAGACGGTGGCCCCCGCGGCTCCCAGCTGAACCGCGATCTGTCGCCCGGCCCCGCGGGTGGCCCCCGCCACGAGGGCGACCCGCCCGGCAAGTGGTTGCTCAGTCATGCTCCGATGCTGTCCCGAAAACCTGACAGCGGGTGTCCGATTTCTTGACTTCCTTCATGTGTAAGTCGTAGCTTTCGTTCGTGGCAACTTACAGAGCGAGCGCCGGCTGGGACGCGCTGGGCGACCCGACCAGGCGAGCGATAGTCACGCGCCTTGCCGAGCGCCCGTTGGCGGTGGGGGAGTTGGCCGACGGCTTGCCGGTGACCCGCCAGGCCGTGTCCCAGCACTTGCGGGTGCTGAAGGACGCCGGCCTGGTGAGCGACCAGGCCGCCGGCACCAAGCGGGTGTATCGCCTCAACCCGGCCGGCTTGTCGGCGTTGCGGGACCAGCTGGACACGTTCTGGAGCCGGGCCTTAGCCGGCTACCAGGACATAGCCACCACCGAACCCCCTGCGAAGGAGCAGCAATGACCGAAGTCGTGCGGCGGCATGTCGTCGTCGAGGCGCCCATCGAGCAAGCCTTCAACGTGTTCACCGCGCGGTTCGGTGACTTCAAGCCGCCCGAGCACAACCTGATGGGCTCGCCGATCGCCGAGACCGTGTTCGAGCCCAAGGTCGGCGGCCACATCTACGACCGGGCGGCCGACGGCAGCGAGTGCCGCTGGGCCCGGATCCTCGCGTTCGACCCGCCGGACCGGGTGGTGTTCAGCTGGGACATCAACCCGCGCTGGCAGGTCGAGGAGGATCCGGAGCAGACCAGCGAGGTCGAGGTGCGCTTCGTTGCCGAGACCCCGGAACGCACCCGGGTCGAGTTGGAACACCGCAACCTGGAACGGCACGGCCCCGGCTGGGACTCGGTCCGCGACGGCGTGGCCGACGACCAGGGCTGGCCGCTCTACCTGTCGCGGTTCGCCGCCCTGTTCAGTTGAACGGCGGCCGGTTGACGCCGTACAGGGCGTGAATCTGCGACGCGCGCAGCTCGGTGCGGGCGACGATCATGGCGACCATCGCCAGGACGGTGCCCGCACCGACGATGCCCCACCCCTGCCGCTGCCAGGGGATGAGATGCGCGCACAGGGCGCAGAACGCCACCATGAACCCGCCGATGCCGGCCGTGTACCGCAGTTCCCGCAGCAGGTCGTGCAGCAACCGATGCGCCTTGCGCACGTTGCCGAAGTGCGACACCGGCGACCACTTCGTGGTGATCATCAGCCCGCCCATCGTCAGGAACCAGAACCCGGCCAGCCAGGCGTTCCAGGCCACTGCGTTCCCGAGAAAGAAGGCCGGCGGAATCTCCAGGCTGGCAATCACAAAGGGCAAAAAGCAGTCCAGGAACGACGGAGCCCAGCGCAACAGCACACTCATCGTCAGGTAGTAGTAGAAAACCGAGACGAACACCAGCAGCAACGTGACACTCTGTATTCCGCCGAGCACCGTGGGCTTAGGAAACGTGTTCTGCGCCAGCAACCCCAGCGCCACACCCTGGATAATGCTGATGATCGTGATAAAGCCGGACGGCGAGATGTCCAGCGACCGCCGTATCAACACCTCACGACTGAGCGCCTGAATTGCCTCCCCACGCCCGACCGGCCCGAATTCCTCCGGCACATGCTGATGGTTGGCATACGCCCAGGGCGTAGTGTCCCGCCCTCTCCGATGGCGAGCAAAGTCACGCGGTTCGGCTGTCACGCCCCATATCATGCAACCCAGGTCAATACCCAAAACCGATCAAGAGAAATGCGCAAAACCCCAGGTGAGCCCAGTTCCCCCAGGGACTCCCGCCCGCTTCCAAAGATCGTCCACGAAAAAACGCGAAACGATCCCGCCCATTCCCGGTTTCGTGTGATGTTCAGAAGTCCGGAATTGACGAGAATAATGCACGCAGTGGCTCGTTGATTACGGATCGTCCGTGTGCCGGCCGCCCGGCAAAAGCGCAACGCCCGCCGTTGCGCGCCGATGACGGAGCGGAGCATTGCGGCCAGCTCGCCGAGGAATCGCGCTCTCCCGCCGCGTCCACCGAGGATCGCCGTAGATCCGCCCTTCCAGTGTCAGATCCCGCACGGCCGGGTCTCTGCGGAGCGGCACATCCGGACCGTGCCGTTCGCCGGTGTGCGCATGCAAGTGCTCGTGCGCGGCATCGTTGGCGGCGATGTCAGACCTCGGCGGCTCATCGCCGAGCCGGTCGTAGCGATCCATGATGGCGTTCAGCTCGAGGTCGTCGGGATGCGGGGGAGCACCGCTCTGACCCGCGGGCGCTGCGGCGGTGGCCCGGCCCGCGGGCGCGACCTCGGCGGTGGCTTGCTCGGCTTCGACCAGGGTGCCCGGAACGGCCCGCCGCGGCGTCGCCTGCGCCCGGCCGGGCGGATCAGAGTCGCCGTGCGGTGTTTCGGGGTCGACCTGTCACCGTCCATCCGCTTCCGAGGTCCCGCTCCAGGCAAGGCGGAGCCTAACAACCACGCGTCGTCCGGGTCCGGTCGCGAACCTGACACCGACGACATGTGGCGTCCGCGTGGGGGTGGCGGGGTGCTGACCGCACTTGTCACCACTATGGGCGGATGCCGCGCCGACCTGTTACGGCGCGCGTTCGAGGCCACCGGCGATCCGGCATGACCACCCGGCTGCCCGACCGCGATGACTTCGATTCCGTCAGTGGTCACCGTCCTTGCGCGACATCTACACCGCGCTGGTCAGCGGACTGCAGGCCCGCAGCATGCCGCGTCCGCAGAACCTCGGCGAAGATCTACCTCCGGATGATCTCCACTCGTGGTGGTCTCGGTGCCGCGCGGCAGCTACTGCACGCCTCGCCGGTCTCCAGCGGCTGTACCACGCTGTGGGAGAAGGGCCGGCTTGACCTCACGGTCGAAGCGTTCGTGCTGAGAAAACCGTGGTCGGCCCTGTTCACCGACTTCGTCCCAGGACGACCCCCGAAATGCCGCTCTCAGTCTCCGCTCGCGATCACGTATTGTCGGCTGCGCTATGCGGGTGCTGTCGTACAACATCAAGGGCTGGCGTGGCGATCTCGCTGCGCTGCTGGAGACCGTTCGCGATCAGGCGCCGGACGTGCTCGTGTTGCAAGAGGTGTTGCGCTGGACCGATCCGGGCACCTGGTGCATCGACCTCGCCGCGCGGTTCGGCATGGCTCAGGCGGTGGGCGGGCTCTGCGCGTACGGGAATGCGATTGTGACCGCAAGTGACGTCACGGTGCTGGAGTCCCGCATCCTGCGTTACCCGCTGGCTCTCGGCGACAGCCCGCGCGCGGCCGTCTTTCTGCGCGGCACGCTCGGCGGCACGGAGTTCGTCGCGGCCGGCACCCACCTGGCCACGGTTCCGGAGATCCGGTTGCGACAGGCAACAAGCTTCAAGCAGGCTTTGTACGCCGCAACCGCGCCCGTGATAGCCGGTGTCGACGTGAACGAAACGGACGCGGGCCCCGCGTGGCAGACCATCGCCGAGGGTCTGGTGGACGCCGGCGCCGCCACCGGTCAGGCCGGCATCCCGACGTTCTCCACCACCAACCCGAACCGCCGGATAGACGCCCTCTTCGCCGACCCGGCCCTGCCCGTGACGTCCTACCAGGTCCTCGACACACCGGCCGTCCGGCGCGCCAGCGACCATTTCCCGATCTTGGGCATCCTCACGTCGTAACATCACGCCATAAATCCGGATAAATCGGGTGGGGTGAGTGAGGCGCAATGTGGCGTTCCTGGCTGGTCACGGTCGTACTGGTAGGCGTCGTCATCCACGCCCCGGACCACGCCGAAGCCACCCCGTCCCCGCAACAGGCCCAGCCGGCCGCGACCAAACACGCCGACGCCGGAACGAGTGAGGCCCGGCCGACCGCCGCAGCGCCTCCGCTAACCCGATACGGCGTCATCACCTCCACGCAGGGCTCGGCCGTCGCCGACGACCCCGCCAGCTACATCCGGCTCTACAACCAGAACCGCGCCCGCTACGGCGGACCGCTCGGCATCCGGCTGTTCAGCGCCGGCCGCATCCCGCTCCCCGGCGACGATTCGATGGCCGGTGCGCTGCTCACCTGGGCCGCCGCCGCCCACCCCGACGAGCCGCTCACCGTTTCGCACAAGACGCGCGACGACGCTCGGCTCGTCAAGCTGCTCGACTGGGTGCACGCCAAGAAACGCAAGCTCTCCGTCATCTACTTCCACGAGGTGCAGGACAACTGGTTCAAGCACCGCGACCAGCGTGCCACCCCGGCCGCCTACAACGAGACCTACCGGGCCTACCGCCGGATCATCGAGGCGCACCCGGCCCGGGACCGGGTCACGCTCGAGAAGAACCTCATGTGGTACTGGCAGCACTACAACGCCAAGCGGCAGGGTGGCGACTGGCGGCTCTTCGTCGAAGCGAACGATCCGGCCGATCTGGTCTCGTGGGACACGTACGTCTTCCCGGGCATGCCCACCGCCCAGCGCCGGTATTCCACCCCGGACGAGTTCTTCCGCTACGCCCGCGACGTCTGGCGGGAGCGCAGCCTGCCCTGGGCGGTCGGCGAGATCGGCTCCACCGTGCAGGACGGCGTCGGCGCGGAGCGGGACTGGGACCGCGACGGCAAGCTTTTCGCCGCCTGGGTGAAGCGGATCGCCACCGCCGCCGGTAATCCGGCCGCGATCGGAGCCGGATACCGCGGGATGCCGCCGGCCCGGTTCGTGAAGTGGTGGGCCGCCCCGGACCGCAACAACGCCGACCAGAGCCTCGAACAGGTGCCCGCGGCGGTCACCTCCTATCGGGAGCTGGTCCGGACAGCGCCGGTTCGGTAGTGGCGATCCGCAGCGCCTCCACCAGGCTGCGGTAGAGCGAGTCGCTCGCCAGCAGCGACGCATGGGTGCCCTGTGCGCGTATCGAGCCCGCCTCCAGAACCACGATGTGGTCGGCGTCGACCACGGTGGACAGCCGGTGCGCGATCGTCACCACCGCACCGGTGGTGGCGCACCGCCGGATGCATTCCTGGAGCGCCGCCTCGGTCAGCCCGTCGACCTGGGCGGTGGCCTCGTCCAGCAGCAGCACGTCCGGCGTCCGCAGGATGGCCCGGGCCAGCGCGATCCGCTGCCGCTCGCCGCCGGAGATCTCGGCGCCGGTCAGCGCGGTGTCCAGGCCGTCCGGCAGCGACCGCACCTTCCCGTCCAGCCGTACGGCGTGCAGCGCCGTCCACAACTCCGCCTCGGTGCCCTCCGGATACCGGAACAGCAGGTTGTCCCGGATCGTGCCGGGCACCACCGGCGTCTCCTGCTCGACGTACGCCAGCCGGGCCCGGATCTCGGCCGGCGACAGGTCCGGGTATGGCTGCCCGTCCAGCAGCAGCGTGCCCGACTGCGGCTCGAGGAAGCGCAGCAGCAGCGAGAACAGGCTGGTCTTGCCGGCACCCGACGGCCCGACCAGGGCGAGGTGGCCGCGACGCGGAATCACCAGGTCGACGTCACGCACCGCGGGCGCGGCCGTCTCGTCGTAGCGCAGCGTCACCCCGCGCAGTTCCAGCACCGGGGCGGAGGTGTCGGCTCGGCCGGCGGACGAGCCGGCGGTCGGCTCCACCCGCATCGCCTCGACCTCGCGGATCCGGGCCGCCGCCGCGATGCCGCTCTGCAGCGCCGTCACGTTCTGGGTCAGTTCGGTGATCGGCCCCATCAGCTGGAACGCATATAGCAGGAACGCGATGAGGCTGGACACCGCGAGCAGTCCCGCGTCGGCCCGCCAGGCCCCGATGCCGAGGATCACGATGATGGCGAACTGGATGCCGGCCCAGGAGACCGTCCACACCGAGGCGGTGCGCCGGGCGGCCCGCACGTTGAACGCGGCCGCCTGGGTGGCGCCGGCTTCGATGCGCGCGCCCTGCCGCGTCTCGGCCCGGCTGGCTTTGACCGTACGCACGGCGCGCAGCGTGCCTTCCAGGTCTGCCCCGAGCTGACCCACCGACTCCTGCGCCTTGCGCTGGGCCTCGCCGATGGTCGGCAGCAGCACCGCCATGATCACCGCGATGATCACCACGGCGGCCAGCGTGCAGCCGAGCAGCACCAGGTCGAGCACGCCCATCAGGACCAGCGTGGCGACCAGCGCGACGCCCGCGTTGATCAGGCCGACGATGCTGGACGACGCCGCGTGCAGCAGCCCGGTGTCCGAGGTGACCCGGGTGACCAACTCGCCGGTCGGGCGCCGGGTGATCTCGCCGAGCCGGGCCGCGAGATAGCGCCGCACGATGGACAGCCGGGCGTCCAGCACGACCTGCTCGGCCAGTGTGCCGAGCAGCACCCACTGCCACAGCCCGATGGCGGCGCCGATCACCACCAGCACCAGCAGCAGGGTGATCGGGCCGGCGAGCGCGCCGCCGGTGCCGAGCGTGTCGATGATGCGCTTGGTGGCGAGCGGGGCGGCCAGGTTCGCCGCGTTGGCCATCAGTCCGAGGATCAAACCCAGCAGGAGTACGCGCCAGTGCGGCCGGAGGAACGAGACGAGGATCCGCATCGGAGGAGTGGAACACAGTTGTTCCATTATTGGCAACCCGTGTTCCGTTAAGGTATACCTGTGACCATCAGCCCGACCCGGAACCGGACCCGGCAGGCGATCCTCGACGCCGCCATCGAGACGCTGGCGCAGCAGCCGGCCGCCTCGCTCGGCGACATTGCGGCCGCGGCCGGCGTCGGCCGCACCACCCTGCACCGCTACTTCGCCGAGCGGTCCGACCTGATGTCCGCGGTCGTGACCGAGGCCGGCGAGCGACTCACCCGGGCCACCGTCAACGCCCGGCTCGGCGAGGGCACCGGGGCCGAGGCGGTGCTGCGCCTCTGCCGGGAGTATTTCGACCTGGGCGCCGTGCTGTCCCTGGTGTTCGGCGAGGCGCAATTGCTGGCCGGCGACGACTGCTTCGGCCCGGACGACGGCGACACGTTCGCCACCGCGGTGGCCCGTGGGCACGCCGACGGCTCGATCGACCCGCGGCTGCCCGCCACCTGGCTCGACAACCTGATGTGGGCGCAGCTCTATGCGGCCTGCCACTTCGAGGGCCACCGATCCCGCCACGAGGTGCTCGACCTGCTGGTCCGGAGCTACGGCGGCGCGCTGCGGCCCTACCCGGCGTCATAGGCGGCCGCCTGGCTCCGGTACAGCCCGGCATACCGGCCGCCGGCCGCTAGCAACCCGGCGTGCGTGCCCCGCTCGCTGATCCGCCCGTTCTCGACCACCACGATCTGGTCGGCCATGTTCACCGTGGAGAACCGGTGCGACACGATCACGGTGATCGCGCCGTGCGCCGCGGCCGCCTCCCGGGCCTGCTCGGTGAACCGCACGAACAGCTCGTGCTCGGCCTGCGGGTCGAGGGCCGACGTCGGCTCGTCCAGCACCAGCAACAGCGGGCGGCGGCGCATCACGCCGCGGGCCAGGGCCAGCTTCTGCCATTGCCCGTACGAGAGCTCGGTGCCCTGGAACTGGGTGCCGAGCTGGGAGTCCAGACCCTCGGGCAGCCCGTCGGCCACCGCACCGGCCCCGGCCCGGTCGACCGCGTCGCGCACCGCCGCCGGGTCGTCCAGCCGGTCCAGGTCGCCCACGCCCACGTTCTCCCGGGCCAGCATCTCCAACCGGGCGAAGTCCTGGAACACGCCGCCGCCGCACCGGGCCCACTCCCGGGGGTCGATGTCGTCCAGCGGCACGCCGTCGATCAGCACCGTCCCGGTGTCCGGCCGGTACATCCCGGTCAGCAGCTTGACCAGGGTGGTCTTGCCGGCCCCGTTCAGGCCCACCAGCGCCGTGGTGGTGCCGGCCGGCAGGTCGAGGTCGATGCCGTCCAGTACGGCCTCGGGCGTACCGGGATAGGTGAAAGAGACGCCACGCAGGCCGATGCCATCGCTCAGAGCCCGCGGAGCCGGCCTGGTGCCGGCAGCGCGGGCGCCGTGCTCGCGAAGCCACCGGTAGTGCCCGCTCACGTGCCCGCCCTCGGCCATCATCGAGTAGTTGCCGACCAGGCGCTCGATCTGCCCGCTCAGCGAGGTGATCAGGGTGATCAGCAGGACCACGTCGCCGACCGTGGCCCGGCCCTCCCGCCACAGCCCGAGCACCAGCAGCAGCGACACGCCGAGCGCCGCGAACAGCAGCACCCAGCCGATCGCCTCCAGCCCGCCGGCATACAGGCGGGACCGGACGATCTCGCCGGTGATGTGCTCCCACAGCCGGCTCGCCCGCCGGGACAGTTCCGGTCCGCTGCCGGCGATCCGCAGCTCCTTGGCCGGTTCCGGGGTGAGGCAGAGCTGGTGCAGCCGCCGCTCGTGCCGGTCGCTCTCGGCGGTCCGGTCGCGCACCCGTTCCCGGTGCCGGGCGCCCCGGGCGATGAGGATGAGCAGCGGCACCGAGAACCCGGCCAGCAGCGGCAGCGCCGGGTGGATCTCGGTGAGCAGCCAGGCACTGGCCACGAGGCCGAGCGTGGTGCCGATCAGGCCGGCGCCGGCCCACACCGAGCGGACCAGCGGCATGGTGCCGCGCCGCAGATTCGTGACCCGGTCCAGGAAGTCGGGCCGTTCCAGGTGTTCCAGGGTCGGGATGGAGGCGGCCTGGGTGAGCACCTCGAGATCCAGCTCGCGGCCCACCCGTACGGTCAAATCCTGATTGAGCTCGCCCTGGATGCGCCCCAACAGGAAGCTGCCGGCGTGCGCCAGCACGCCCAGGCCGGCCGCCACCACGACTGCGCCGGTGGTGCCGGACTGCGCGCCGTCGATCAGCATCCGCTGGCTGGCCGCGGTGAGCACGGCGGCGCCGGACATCACCGCGATCAGCAGCACGTTGAGCACGGTGACCACGGGCGCGACCCGCCAGCAGAGCGCGAGGGTGTGCCGGAAGACGCTCACTGGGCCGCCTCCGCGAACCGGGACGCCTGCAGGTTCCACAGGCGCGCGTAGGTGCCGCCGCGGGCCAGCAGGTCGGCGTGCGAACCGGACTCGGTGATCCGGCCGCCGTCCAGCACCGCGATCCGGTCGGCGTTGCGGATCGTGGAGAGCCGGTGCGAGATCAGCACCACCCCGGCGCCGGACGCGCGCACGCCCGAGACCACCCGGTCGAAGAACTGGATCTCGGCGGTCATGTCCATGTTGGCCGTCGGCTCGTCGAGGATCAGCAGGCCGCGGCCGTGCCGGGTGGCGTAGAGGGTGCGCGCGACGGCCAGCTTCTGCCACTGCCCGCCGGACAGGTCGCGGCCGCGCCTGCCGGTGCGCCACAGTTGCGTGTCGAGCTTGTCCAGCAACTCGTCGGCGCCGGCCAGCCGCAGCGCGCTGAGAATCGCCTCGTCGTCGGCCGGCACCTCGGGCGCGCCCAGCGCCACGTTGTCCCGCACGGTCGCCGGGTAGCGCAGGAAGTCCTGGTAGACCACGCTGAGCCGGCGGCGCCACCGGTCGATGTCGAGCTCGGCGAGGTCGCGGCCGCCGATCAGGATCCGGCCGCCGGTGGGAGCGTACAGGCCGGCCAGCAGCTTGGTGAGCGTGGTCTTGCCGGCACCGTTGATCCCGACGATCGCGAGGATCTCACCCTTACCGATGGTCAGATCAAGGTCATCCAGTACGGCGTGCGCGCCGCCCGGGTAGGTGAAGCCGACTCCCTCGAACCGGACCGCGGACTCGCCCACCTGCCCGGCACCGCCCGGTGCGGCGCCGGGCGGTGCGGCGCCGGGCTTGTCGTAGCGGTCGGCCAGCCGGTCCACCGCCTGCACCGCGCCCTTGCCGTACTCGATGTCGAAGGTCTCGAAGCCCACCCAGGTGATCTCGAAGATGCCCAGCGCCGCGATCACGCACGTGCTCAGCGCCGCGATGCTCAGCGCACCGTCCGCCGCGGCCAGGCCGGGGACCAGGAACGCGGCGGACGCGCACAGCACCGACAGCAGCACCGTGATGCCCTGCCGGCGCAGGATGCTGCGGCGCAGCGCCCACATCGGCGAGCGCAGCTCCCAGTGCCAGTCGGCCCGCCGCAGCACCAGCCAGTCGGCCAGCCCGAACAGCCGGATCTCCTTGGCCGCGTCCAGACCGGCGGCCAGGTCGTCCAGATATTCCAGGCGGCGCTGGCCGGGGCTGAGCCGGTCGCTGTACGCCACGAAGAACGTCCACTGCCGGCGCTGGATCGCCCGGCTCGCCATCGAACCCGCCAGCAGCAGCACGGCCAGCCACGGGAAGTAGCCGGCCAGCACGACGGCGGAGGCGACGGCCGCGAGCATACGGCCGGCCAGCAGCACGACCGACACCGACGCGGTGCCGGGGGAGCGCACCCAGAAGCCCTCGCCGATCTCGCTGGCCCGGTGCGCGTCATCGGCGAACTCGGCCTCCTCGAGGTGCGCGATGGTGGCCGGTGCCAGCGCGACGGCCCGCAGCCGTTCCCGCAGCGCCCCGTCGATCCGCCGGCCGACCGCGGTCATCACGGTGGTGCCGAGCGGCCGGGTCAGCCGCCCCACCAGCAGCGTGACCAGCAGCCCGCCGAGCGCCCCGGCAACCGGCTCGCCGGCCAGGGTGCGGCGGATGAGCTCGCCACTGAGCAGCGCGGTGGCCGGCACGGTGAGGATGAGCATGGCCTGCGTGCCCACCATGGCCGCGACCCAGCCCCACCCGGCGAGCGGCAGCAGGCGCAGCAGCCGGATCCGCTCGGCGAACACCGCCCGGAACTCGGACGGCCGGAACGCTCCCCAGCCCAGTCGTGGATCGGGTGGCTTCGATGCGTCGGGCATCCGCCCATCTTGGCGGTGACTAACGGGTAGGGCCTCCGAATTATCGATCGTCGGCCGATTATTGGTCGGTGAGCCGGCGGTGACGCTGGGCGGCCATCCGGACCGGGGCGTTCGCCTCGCCGAAGCGGTCGTAGCCGCCGCGGCGTTCGACGATCTCGAAGAACACCCGGCCGCCGAAGACCGGCGTGTAGAGATGCAGCAACTCGCCGCCGCGGGTGTCGCGGTCGTAGAGGATGCCGTGCCGGCTCAGCGTGGCCACCGTGCTCTCCGGCAGGGCGAAACGGGCCGCCAGGTCGGCGTAGTAGTTGTCCGGCACCGGCAACATCGTGGCGCCCAGCGCGGTCATCGCCTCGGCGGTGGCCACGATGTCGGCGGTCGTGAAGGCGACGTGCTGCGGGTCGGCCACCGCGGGTGCCCACTCGCCGCGCCGCAGCAGCGCGACCGTCAGGGCCAGGCGCACGCTGCGGTCGGCGTTGGCGACGTTGCGCGAGCGCATCAGGCCGAACGGGGCCGCGTACTCCTCGTCGGCCAGGTGGTCGAGGTCGAGCACCGAGTGGTAGAAGAGCCCGGCCTCGTCGAAGTTGTCGAACGGCTGGGCCAGCCCCAGGTGGTCGGTGCCGATCAAGCCGGCGCCGGGTTCGGTGGCCTCGCCGGTGGGCAGGAAGTCGGCCCGCCAGCCGTCGTCCGGCCGGGTCACGAACACGCTGGTGCCGTCCGGCGCGATGATGGCCGCCAGTTCGGTCTCACCGGGGCCGCGCACGTTCGGGTGGGCCGGCGCCAGCAGGGCCTCGGCGCGGTGCAGCGAGCGCTGCGGATCTTCGCTGGCGATCGCGAACGCGCTGATGGTGGCGGTGCCGGCGGCCTGCGGGCGGGTGACCGCGCTGTTCAGCACGATCTTGCAGTTCTGCTGCTCCCACAGTTCGACCGGCTTGGTGCGGTGCTGCCCGGTGTGCGCGAAACCCAGTCCCCGCAACGCTTCCCGCAGCTGCGGCCCCGAGTGGCCGTCCACGCCGAACTCGGTGAACGCGTGCCGCGCCAGGCTCGGCGCGCCGGGCAGCCGGCGGCCCACCGGTGCCAGCCGGTGTTCCAGGGCGATCAGCGAGCGCATCGCGTCGACCGCGGTGCGGGCCGGGTCGGACTGCCGGAACACGTCGTTGAAGACCTCCAGCGACAGCGGCCCGTCGTACCCGGCCGCCAGCGCGAGCCGCACGAAGCCGGCCAGATCGAAGGAACCCTGACCAGGAAAGAGCCGGTGGTGCCGACTCCACTGCAAAACATCCATGCGCAGGTACGGTGCGTCCGCGAGCTGGACGAAGAACACTTTGCCGGGCGTGATGGCCGCGATACCGGCCGGGTCGACCTCGCGGGACAGCACGTGGAACGAGTCGAGGCAGAGCCCCAGTGCGGGATGCCCGGCCCGCTCGACGATCCGCCACGAGTGGTCCCAAGTGGACACGTGCCGGCCCCAGGCGAGCGCTTCGTACGCGATCCGCATCCCGTGTGCCGCGGCCCGCTCGGCCAGCGCCGCCAACTGCTCGGCGGCCAGATCGTCGTCGTCGACCGCCTCGCCGGACACCGACGAGCAGACCAGGATCGTGTCGGCGCCCAGGTCGGCCATCACCGCGAACTTCTGCTCGGCCCGCGCCAGGTTGGCCCGCAGGCGCTCCGGCGGCACCGCCTCGAAGTCGCGGAACGGCTGGTAGAGGTCGATCGACAGGCCCAGGTCGGCGCAGCGCGTACGGATCTCCTTGGCCGACCAGGGCGCGACCACCAGGTCGTTCTCGAAAAGCTCGATGCCCTCGAAACCGGCCGCCGCGGCGGCCGTGAGTTTGTCGTCCAGGGTGCCGGACAGGCAGACGGTCGCGATCGACCGGCGCAAACCTTCGCTCACGTGACCTCCCAGGACTTGACAGTGTCGCCCGTCACATCGGATAACTAACGTACCAGTTCGTACATCAGCTGGCATCTACGGAGGGGCGCGGACATGACGGCTTGCCGGTGCGGGTTGATCGGAACCGGGATCGGGTTGTCGTTGTCTCCCGCGCTGCACGAGGCCGAGGGCCGCAGCCAGGGTCTCGACCTTTCCTACACGCTGTTCGACGTGGCCGGCGCCGACCGGCCGGGCACCCTCGAACGGCAGCTCGACGAGGCGGAACGCGACGGCTTCGCCGGGCTCAACATCACCCATCCGTTCAAGCAGCAGGTGATCGGGCTGCTCGACGACCTGTCGCCGCAGGCGAGTGCGGTGGGTGCGGTCAACACCGTGGTCTTCCGCGACGGCCGGCGGCACGGCTACAACACCGACGCGTACGGCTTCACCGAGTCGTTCCGGGCCAAGCTGCCGGACGTCGCCACCCGGCGCGTCGTGCAACTCGGCGCGGGCGGGGCCGGTGCCGCCTGCGGTTACGCACAACTGAGCATGGGCGTCGAGCACCTCACGCTCGTCGACCCTGATCCCGTACGGCGAACGCAGCTTGCCGCGACGCTCGCCGGACATTTCGATGCCGCCCGGATCGCCGCCGCCTCGCCCGAGGATCTCCCGGCGGCGCTCGCGGGCGCCGACGGCCTGGTCAACGCCAGCCCGGTCGGCATGCAGGCGCACCCCGGCCTGCCCCTGCCCGCAAGCCTGCTCCACCGCAGCCTGTGGGTCCTCGACATCGTCTACATGCCGGTGGAGACGGCGCTGCTGCGCGCCGCCCGCGCCGCCGGCCTGCGGGCGGTCGGCGGTACGGCGATGTGCGCCTACCAGGCCGCCGCCGCGTTCCAGCTGTTCACCGGACGAACCCCCGATACCGCGCGGATGCTGGATCACCTCGACGTGCTGCTGGCCGGGCGCGTCAGCCACCAGACCGCGTAATCCCTCCCATTCCTCCAGGAGCGCGATATGCGTCGATCACGAACCACACCCGATGCGGCGGCCGTCCCCGACGAAGCCGTCGTCCGCAACCTCCCCGAGCCCCTGTCCCTGCGCCGGATGATCGGTCCCGGCGTGGTCGCCGTCGGCATCGGCATGGCCGCCGGCGAGATCATCCTGTGGCCCTACCTCACTGCGATCGGCGGCCTGGGGCTGCTCTGGCTCGCGTTCACCACGCTGGCCGTGCAGTTCGTCATCAACATGGAGATCGAGCGCTACACGCTGGCCACCGGCCAGACCGTGGTGGCCGGCTTCTCCCGGTGGTGGAGGGGCTGGGGCATCCTGATCTGCCTGGCCGGTGCTTTCCAGTACGTCTGGCCGGGCTGGGCCACGAGCGGCTCGACGGTGTTCACCTTCCTGGTCGGCGGCGGTGACCCGGTCTGGATCACGGTGGCCAGCCTGGTGATCGTCGGCGTACTGCTCTCGGTCTCGAAGGTCATTTACAACACGGTCGAACGCGTCGAGCTGGTCAAGGTCGGCCTCACCCTGTTCTTCCTGCTCGTCGTGGTCATCTTCGTGATCTCGCTGGGCACCTGGGGCGACGGTGCCAAGGCGACGGTGACCGAATTCGGGCAGATCCCCCAGGGCATCACGTTCACCCTGTTGCTCAGCGCGATCGGGGCGGCCGGGGCCGGCGGCGTACACAACCTGGTTTTGAGCAACTGGATCCGCGACAAGCGGTACGGGATGGGCGCGCACGTGCCCCGGCTGATCTCACCGATCACCGGGCAGGAGGAGGCGGCCGGCACCGACCGGTACGCGATGGCGCTGGACGACGAGAACCTGGGCCGCTGGAAGGTCTGGTGGAAGCGCGCGAACGCCGAGCACCTGGTCACGTTCGTGGCGGTGTGCTTCGTGACGATCACCATCATGTGCCTGCTCGCGTACGAGACCCTGTTCGGCCGCGACGACCTCAAGAGCGACGCGTCCTTCCTGCGGATCGAGGCCGACATCCTGGCCGACCAGGTGGGCCCGTGGCTCAAGTTGCTGTTCCTGGCGGTGGCCGCGGTCTCGCTGTGGGCGGCCGCGATGGGCCTGCTGGACGTCATCGGCCGGGTGGCGTCGGACTTCCTGCGCCGCAACTACCTGTCCACCTCGGCCCGCTGGACCGAGTCGCGGATCTACCTGGTCGTGGTCTGGGCCGAGATCGTGCTCGGCTCGCTCATCCTGCTGGCCGGCTTCACCCAGCCGCTCGGCCTGCTGATCGTGTCGACCTGCGCGGCGTCCGTGGTCACCCTGCTGTACTCGATCCTGCTGATCCGGCTGAACACCCGCGACCTGCCGGCCCAGATCCGGATGGGCGGCTGGCGGCTCGGCGGCATGATCGCCGCGATCGCCTTCTACGGCTTCTTCGCGGTCGCCATGGTGGTGACCCAGCTGCAGAAGCTTTAGCGGTTTTTGTTGTCGCACCGTTTCCCTGACATCTACGGCACAAGCCCGGTCGGCGTCCCCCCGGCCGGGCATCCCCGTAGGAAGGGACCCGTACGTGACTAGGAAGAGGACCGGCAGGCCCTGGCTGATCGGCATGGCGGCGCTGCTGACCGTGTCGACCGGCCTGGTGGGCCACTCGATGCTGCCGGCGAGCGCGGCCGTCGCCCCCGTGGCCGACGGCGTCTACACCGTGGCCGCCGCCGCGAGCGGCAAGTGCATCAACGTGACCGGTGCGGCGGCCGCCAACTCGGCCCTCCTGGTCCAGGTGGCGTGCAACAGCGGCACGACGAGTCAGCGGTGGCAGGCCGTGGCCCGCACCTCCGGGCAGTTCAACCTGGTCAACGGCAACAGCGGCCGGTGCATCGACGTGCCCAGCGCCTCAACCGCTTCCGGTGTCCAACTGCAGCAGTACGGCTGCGGCACCGGCACCAATCAGCTCTGGACGTTCGCCGCCTCCACCGCGGCCGCGGGCAAATACCTCGTCAAGAGCGTCGCCACCGGCCTGTGCGTGAGTACCAAGGACGGCTCCACCGCCGGTAACAACCCGATCGTGCAGGAGACCTGCTCGGACATCGCCCGGATGCAGTGGTCGTTCAACTACGTCTCCGGCCCGACGACCCCGCCGACGACCGGCCCGACCGCCCCGCCGCCGGCGTCCGGCCTGGTGGGCTGGGCCGCGCAGAACGGCGGCACCACCGGCGGCGCCGGCGGATCCACCGTCACCGTGACCTCGGCGTCCGCGCTCGACTCGGCGCTGTCCGCCAGCGGCTCCCGGATCATCAAGGTCTCCGGGATGATCACGGTCTCCGGCATGCGGAAGGTCACCTCCAACAAGACCATCCAGGGCGTCGGCTCCGGCTCCGGCATCCGCGGCGGCGGCCTGACTGTCGAAAACGCCAGCAACATCATCATCCAGAACCTGAACTTCACCGGCTCGTCCGACGACGCGATCAACGTCCAGAACGGCTCGCACCACATCTGGATCGACCACAACACCTTCTCCAGCGCCGTGGACGGCCTGGTGGACATCCGCCTGGCCGCAGACTTCGTGACGGTCTCCTGGAACATCACCCGCAGCCACGACAAGACCATGCTGCTGGGCTCCGCCGACACCGACACGGGCGACCGCGGCAAGCTGCGCGTCACCTACCACCACAACTGGTTCGACGGCACCAACCAGCGCCACCCGCGGGTCCGCTTCGGCAACCCCGTGCACGTCTACAACAACTACTACGACGGCGTCTCCAGCTACGGCGTAGCCTCCACCACCGAGGCCGGCGTCCTGGTAGAGGGCAACTACTTCGAAAACGTAAACCGCCCGACCACCCTGGCCCAGGGCACGTCCCCCAACGGCAACCTGGTCCAGCGCAACAACCACTTCGTCGGCTCAGGCACCCCCCAGACAAACGGTTCGGTCAAGGCGATCCCGTACGCCTACGCGCTCGACACCGCCAGCCAGGTGAAGTCAATCGTCTCCGCCGGCGCCGGCACCGGAAAGCTGGGCCTCTAGTCCGTCCCCGGGAGGCCGGCCCAGTGGGGTGCGGTCTCCCTGGTTCCCTCCAGACCGGCCGGGGGTCGCGCCGGCGTGCACCGGCGCGACCCCCGGCCCTCTTTTATTCGCCGTTTATTTTGGCATGATCAAATTGGCGGTGGGCGTCCGAGGCGAGCGATAATTGCCCATGCGGCAGCTGCAATTGTTCTCCCGATCCGAATTAGCCCAAATGCGCGACCACACCGCAGCCCGCAACTATTCCCCAGCACGCGAAGAATTCCGCCGAGACCACGAGCGTCGCCGAGCCGAGGGCCTGAAACAGCGCCAAGGCGACCGCCTCCACCACATAGCCGAACGCCTCCGCGACCCGGAGCAGCCACCCAGACCACAGGCGGCCAGAGCGCACGTCACCCAACCGCCGCGCCCAGTCCCGACCGCCGGCGGCAGACCGACGAGCGCCGACACGGCTTCAGCCCATAACCGAAACCAAGCGCCAAGACCCCGGGCGAACCCGCCCGCCCCCGCGCGGCCGGCCCGTCCCGCCACGATCGCGCCTGCCGCCGAGGCCACCCGGACGGCCCAGTTGATCCCGTCGGCCCAGCTGACCCCGTCGGCCCAGCCGACCCCGTCGGTCATGCCGATTCCGCGTGCCGGGCCGATCGCGCGCGCCGGACCGCGTCAGCCCACCCCTCGCGACGGGCCGGTCGCTCGTGCCGCGCCGACCCCGCCCATCGCTCGCGCCGAGTCGGCCGGGCGTGCTGCGCCGACCCCGCCCCCTGCTCGCGCCGTGCCTCCTGCTCGCGCCGTGCCTCCTGCTCGCGCCGTGCCTCCTGCTCGCGCCGTGCCTCCTGCTCGCGCCGTGCCT
>NZ_BOMV01000030.1 GCF_016862375.1 Paractinoplanes rishiriensis
CCTCCTGCTCGCGCCGTGCCTCCTGCTCGCGCCGTGCCTCCTGCTCGCGCCGTGCCTCCTGCTCGCGCCGTGCCTCCTGCTCGCGCCGTGCCCACTGTTTACGCCGCGCCGCCCACCGTCGCCGCGCTGACTGCGCGTGTAACACTGCCCGTTCGCGCCCCGCCCACCGTGTCCCTCACCCGCACCGCATCGACCGCTCGGGCGCCAGCCGTCCTCCTTCCGACTTCCGAGCGACCGCGAGCCGGCCGCCCGGCCGCTGCACCCGGTGAGAAGTCGGCTCCGAGGCCGACTCCCGCTGAGCGGAAATGACCCGGTATCCGCGGCGGAATAAAGCGAACCACTATTCCTTCGGGAGGAAACCAGCGAAATTACAATGCGCCCGAAAATACAATAGCGAGCCAATTTCGCGTAGGCATCCAGCCATTCGGGCGGTGTCGGCGCGCCCCGCCGAACCGGGCCACCGCGGTGGCGGCCCGGTCGGCTGGAAAGCTGCGGCGGGTGGGGTGGTCCTAAGCGGACAACAGGGCCACCGCGCGCTCCTCTAGTGTCCGGGCCTCATCCACCAGGTCGGCCGATGAGGCAAAGAAGGCTGCGTGGTCGGCGGACGGCTCCAAGTGCGCCAGTTGGGACCACACCGCGCCCGATGAGCGGAACAATTCGGCTGCTTCGGGCAGGGAGGAGGAGCCGAGCAAGGGGGCGGCCTCGTCCAGGAAACTCGCGTACAGGGGGCGGGTGGCGCCGGGGGCCGTGAACTCGTGGTCCAGGCACTCGTGCAGGCGGCGTACGGCCTGGGCGAAAGCCGGCGGGTCGGCGAAGCGCCTCGCCCAGCCCTTCTTGGTCCGGGCGTCGCGTAGCTGGGCGGCCAGCCTGGTCATGCCGGAGAAGCCGAAGTTGACGTCGAACTTGTGCCCCAGCACCGGGCCCGTCAGGTGCGCCACCGTGGTCGCGATCGCGTCGCGCAGGCCGGACGCCAGCACCTCGGGCGGGACGACGCCGCCCGGTTCGAGCACGATCTGGTGGTGCCGCGGCCACTGGGTGCGGAATTCGGGCTCGGGCATCGTGGTGACGTCGAAACCGGAGTCGATCACTAACTGGCCGTCGTTGCTTGCGGTCACGACGATCTCGTACGGGTAATCGTTGCGTCGCACGGTGCAGTAGGCGGGGCGGCCGCCGGACAGGTCCAGCTTGCCCTGTTTTTCGGCGTGCGGGACGGCCAGGCGGCGGAGGATGGCCGGCAACCAGGGGTCGGGGTGGTGCTGGCAGACGATCGTGAGCATCGGCGGCAGGCCGGTGTACTCGAAGATCGCGTACATGAAACCGATGCCGCCGGCCAAGCCCGTCAGCATGGCCTCGGAGAACGGCTCGCCGGTGTGCGGGGCGCGGTAGCCGGCCCGGTCCAGCATGAGCGCGGCCAGCGTGCTCAACCGATGCTGAGAAAGCGGGGTGGAGGCGGCGGTCAGATGGCGGCGGGCGGTGGTGTAGGACTCGCCGGTCCGGGCCATGCGGGCGCGGATCAGCTGCTTGAGGTGCCTGCGTTCGGTCATCGCACGGGTCCTGTCCGGGCGCGGCGGCGGGCCTGCCCACGCCGGACCGCGGCCACGCCGTCACAGGTCGGTGTGCGGCTCGGCGCGCGCCCGCGATGGCATCGACCACCTTTGCCCCCGCGCTGCCGGTGGGCGTGGGCCACCGATCAGGGGGTACGGCGCGCGGGCCGCGCCGGGTGCGACCCACTGTACGCAAGAAGGCCCGGCCGGGGGACCGGCCGGGCGATTGGCGAGTTGCGGCGATTCAGATGAGCCACCGGTTCTTCTGGACCAGCGGGAGCCGAGCCCACCACTTGCCGAGGCCCCAGGTGTGGCCGGCGTAGGTGAGGGCGACCACGATCGCGCTGAGGCCGTAGACGATGTGGTAGTCGACCAGGGGGTTGGTCGAGCCGGTCGGTTCGCCGCCGTTGGTCTGCTGGGCCAGCGGCCACTCGGCGAGCCACATCATGGCCATCATCAGGGCGGCGGCGCCGGCGGCGATCCGCAGGCCGATGCCGAGGATCAGGGCCAGGCCGATGCCGAGCAGGCCGAGCATGAAGGCCCAGTTGGCGAACGTGGTGCCGGCCAGGCTGTTGAAGAAGCCCTGGAACGGGCCGACGTCCAGGTTGGACAGGAAGCCCTTGGTCGGCGAGCCGCCGTTGATCCAGGCCCGGGCCTCAGGGGTGCTGTAGCCGAGGCCGAAGGTCTTGTCCAGGAACGCCCAGAGGAAGACGAACCCGGTCGAGATGCGGAGCACGGCGAGTGCGCGGGCGGCGGTCTTGGTAAGCATGGAGCCCGGGGCCTCGACCTGCTCGAGGTGGGCCGCGTGGCTCCGGCCGGTGGTGGTCATTGTTCCTCCTCGTTCCGTCTCTCTCTGGTTTTGACTCTCCTCTGTTTGCCGGCCGGTCACCCGGGCCCAAGAACCCTTTCCGGCGGGACCAAAGTCCCGTCATCAGTCCGGGCAGGACCGCGACCGCGGCGCAGGACAGCAGTTCGGCGGCGGTGAGCGGCTGGGTGCCGAGCAGGGCGCGCAACGGTTCGATCAGGACACCGGCCACCTGCAGCAGGGCGGAGGTGGCCACGGCGACCGGCAGCCAGCGGTGCAGACCAGGCCGGCCAGCGCAGGCCGGGCGAGGCCGTCGTCGGCGGGCCGAGGCTGGACCTCGCCCCCGGTTCGTAGCCGCGGCCGGATATCTCGAAGTGGAGCCGTCGGCGGTGACCGCACGTTGCACGGACATCCGGTTCTGGTGAGCGTGCCGGTCTTGTCGGCGGCGATCACGGTGACCGCGCCGAGCGTCTCGACCGCGTGCAGCCGCCTCGGGATGGCCCGCGACCGGGCCATCCGGCGGGCGCCCAGGGCCAGGGCCAGGGGTGACCACGGCCGGCAGGCTCTCCGGTACGGCGGCCACCACCAGGCTGACCGCGGTAATCGTCATCCGGGCCACCGGCTGACCGGAGAGCACGCCGCCCGGCCGGTCACCAGTACGGTCCCGGCCTCGGCGGCTTCTCCGCAAGACCGGTGCACGGGTACCGCCTCGCCGGTCACCGCGGACTCGTCAAAACCGGCGCGCTCGGCGACGACCAGGTCCAGGTCGGCCGGCACGATGTCGCCGGCCTCCACGCGTACCAGATCGCCTTTGACCACGTCGGAAGCCGGAACCAGCAGCTCCTGGCCGTCCCGGACGACGCGCGCCGACGGCGCGGCGAGCTGGTCCAGCGCCGCGATCGCCGAGTCGGCGCGCACCTCCTGCACCACCCCGATCGTCGTGTTCACGGCCGCCACCAGCGCGATCACCAGGGTGTCCGGCAGGTCGCCGAGCGCGGTGGTGACGGCCGCGGCGGCGGAGCAGCAGGACCAGGGGATCGGCGAGCTGAGAGAGCCGTTGGCCCCGGGACTTTAGGCCCTGTGTCCGGCCGCCAGGAGGAAGGTAGAAAGGAAGGATGATCCGAGTCTTTCTGCTCGACGACCACGAGGTTGTCCGTCGCGGGCTGGTCGATCTGCTCGAGGCGGGCGGCGACATCCAGGTGATCGGCGAGTCCGGTTCCGCCCAGGAGGCGGCGCGGCGCATCCCGGCGCTGCGACCGGATGTGGCGATCCTCGACGCTCGGCTGCCGGACGGCAACGGCATCGACGTCTGCCGGGACGTGCGCGCGATCGACTCGACAATCAAAGGCTTGATTCTGACCTCGTACGAGGACGACGAGGCGCTCTTCGCAGCGATCATGGCCGGGGCATCCGGGTACGTGCTCAAGCAGATCCGCGGCACCGACCTGGTCGACGCGGTGAAACGGGTCGCGCAGGGGCAGTCGCTGCTCGACCCGGCGGTGACCCAGCGGGTCCTGGAGCGCATCCGCAACGGCGTGGAGCAGCCGCGCGAACTGGCCTCGCTGACCGACCAGGAACGGCGCATCCTCGAGTTCGTGGCCGAGGGCCTCACCAACCGCGAGATCGCCGGCCGGATGTTCCTCGCCGAAAAGACGGTGAAGAACTACGTGTCCAGCCTGCTCGCCAAGCTCGGCCTGGAACGGCGCACCCAGGCCGCGGTGCTGGCAACCCGGCTACTGGGTGATCATCCGCACGGCTGACCGCGGTCGATTTCGGTGAGCTGCACCACCCACCCGAACGGGCGGGAAACCTGCCTCATACCTCTGACCAGCCCGTACCCTCAATCCGAGGCGTTCTCGCCTGGGTAAATGGGTGGGAGGACTGTCGGAGGTCGCTGCTACCGTGGCGCCCTCAGGTCCAGGGAAGGGCCGGCCTGCGGCCGGTAGGGGGGTAACACCGTGTCCCAGCAGCAGGTTTCGTCGGCTGACAAGATCGATGGAGCCGTTCTGAAGATCGCCGGCGTGGTCGTGCTCGGTGCGATCATGTCGATTCTCGACGTCACGGTCGTCAGCGTCGCGCTGCCGACGTTCCAGAGCGAGTTCAACGCCTCGTACGCCGAGGTCGCCTGGACCATGACCGCCTACACGCTGGCGCTGGCCACGGTCATCCCGGCCACCGGCTGGGCGGCTGACCGGTTCGGCACCAAGCGTCTCTACATGGCGGCGTTGGTCCTGTTCACCCTGGGCTCCGGCCTGTGTGCCACTGCCGACTCGATCGAGCAGCTCATCGCGTACCGGGTCCTGCAGGGCCTGGGCGGCGGCATGCTGATGCCGCTCGGCATGACGATCATGACCCGGGCCGCGGGCCCGCACCGGATCGGCCGCCTCATGGCGATCCTGGGCATCCCGATGCTGCTCGGCCCGATCGGCGGCCCCATCCTCGGCGGCTGGCTGATCGACGTCGCGAGCTGGCACTGGATCTTCCTTATCAACGTGCCGATCGGCGCGATCGCCCTGGCCTACGCCGCTTGGGCGCTGCCCAAGGACACGCCCGAGCCGTCCGAGTCGTTCGACGTGGTCGGCGCGCTCATGCTCTCGCCGGGTCTGGCGTTGTTCCTCTACGGGGTGTCCTCGCTGCCCGAGACCGGCACGATCACCGCGACCAAGACCTGGACGACGATGCTCATCGGCGGCCTGCTCGTGATCGCGTTCGTGTTCTACTCGTTCAAGCCCAAGCACCCGCTGCTCGACCTGCGTCTCTTCCGCAACCGCAACCTCACGGTCGCGTCGCTGTCGCTGTTCATCTTCATCGTCGCGTTCATGGGTGCCGGTCTGCTCTTCCCGAGCTACTTCCTGCAGGTCCGCGGCGAGAGCACGCTGACCGCCGGCCTGCTGATGGCTCCGCAGGGCCTCGGCGCCATGGTGACGATGCCGATCGCCGGCATGCTGGCCGACAAGATCCCGGTCGGGCGCACCGTGCCGTTCGCGCTGGTCCTGATCGCGACGGGCTTCTTCACCTTCACCCAGGTCGACACCGACACGTCCTACCTGGTGCTGTGCGGCTCGCTGTTCGTGATGGGCCTCGGCATGGGCGGCACGATGATGCCCATCATGACCTCGGCGCTCAAGACGTTGAAGGCCCACGACGTGGCCCGCGGCTCCACCCTGGTCAACATCCTCCAGCAGATCGGCGGCTCGATCGGCGCCGCCATCATGTCGGTGATCCTGACCAGCGAGCTGAACGGCTCAACCGTGGTCCCCGGCGCCACCAACCCGCAAACCGGCGAGCCGATGACCGAGGCCGGCATTGCCATCGGCGCCCAGCTCAACCCGGCTTTGGCCCAGCAGGTCCCACCCGACCTGATCGACCGAGGCTTGGCCTTCGCCGCCGACTGCTTCGCCAACACTTTCTTCGTGGGCTTCCTGGTGGTCCTGCTGACCTTCATCCCGGTGGCGTTCCTCCCCCGAAAGCGCGAGGTCTCCCACATCACCGACGACATCGACCAGCCCCCGGCCCCAGCGATCGCCCTGCACTGAGCCCCACCAGCACCACCATTCCCGCCGGCGCGGGCCCCTGAGGGCCCGCGCCGCCGCGCTTTCCGCGTCTGCGTTGCGCCGCGCTTTCCGCGTCTGCGTTGCGCCGCGC
>NZ_BOMV01000031.1 GCF_016862375.1 Paractinoplanes rishiriensis
GCGCTTCCGCGCCTGCCTTGCGTTGCGCTTCCGCGCCTGCCTTGCGTTGCGCTGGGCTTCCGCGCCTGCGTTGCGCTGGGCTTCCGCGCCTGCGTTGCGCTGGGCTTCCGCGCCTGCCTTGCGTTGCGCTTCCGCGCCTGCCTTGCGCTGGGCTCGCGTCTAGGTCGCGCTGGGCTTTCGCGCCTGCCTTGCCCCGCGCATTCCTGCCTCGCGCTGCGCGTCCACGCCGCTGTTGTCTGCCGCGCACCCGATGGCAGATCGACAACATCGCGACCCGGACGAGCGCCGGTGGGAGACGTTTGCGGCAAACGGGCTGGGCGAGCGTGCTGCCGGGCGGGACTTGAGATCGCGACTCCACCGCGCCATGTGTCAAGACTCAAACGGTGGTCTATCGGCCAAGATTTGCGCCCGGGACAGCGGGCCGGGCGGCTGCGGACCTTGACCCGATCACCACCGGATCGGGTGGTGTCCGCGCCAAGATCTGTGAAGGGCTGAGGCGAGGGGGGATTGGCAGGGACTGCCCGCACGGTCAGCACGCGAGTGGCACCGTGATTCGCCCTGCCGAAAGGCTCTGCGGCGGGCGGGAGCAGAACCGCGCGGACCTCGACTCCGGAAGCTGCCCGGGGGTCGTGCGGAACGGGTTTGTGAAGCCTGGCGGCGGGTCAGAGGGCGGTCGACCCGTGCGGCAGTGGAGGTGGTCGACCTGGGCGGCGGTGGAGCGGTCGACCTGGGCTGGGTGGAAGTGGTCGACCTGGGTGGAAGTGGTCGACCTGGCTGGGAGGCGGTCGGCCGGGGTGGGAGGCGGTGGGCCTGGGCGGGGTGGGAGGCGGTGGGCCTGGGCGGGGTGGGAGGCGGTGGGCCTGGGCGGCGGGGGAAGCGGTGGGCCTGGGTGGAGTGGAGGGTGTCGTGCCGGTGGTGAGGGTGGGGCGGGGGTGGGTGTGGGGGCGGGGTGAGCTCGGGGTGGAACGGGGGGTTTATGGGGTGTTGATGTGGGCGTAACTTCGTTGTCGTCATTGACAACGCTGTCACGTAGCCGGACGATGGCATGGGAGCGCTCCCATCGAAATAGCTCCATGTGTTTTTCCGGATCCTCCTCTCTGGACAGGAGCGAATTGTGCGTCAGCGACTTAAATGGCTGGCCGGCGCTGCGGCCCTGATCACCGGCCTCGGGGTCGGGATCGCCGTTACGGCGGGGCCGGCTGCGGCGGCTACCGGGTTCACGGTCAGTAGCGGCCGGATTTTGGATGCCAACGGCAACAACTTTGTTATGCGGGGTGTGAACCACGCGCACACCTGGTACGCCAACAACTTCTCGTCCTTCGCCGACATCAAGGCGCTCGGCGCGAACACGGTGCGTGTGGTGCTCGCCAACGGCACCCGGTGGACCAAGAACGACACCGCCGACGTGTCCCGGGTCATCGCGGAGTGCAAGCGGACCAAGCTGATCTGTGTGCTCGAGGTGCACGACACCACGGGTTACGGCGAGCAGGCGGGTGCGGCCACGCTGGCTCAGGCGACCGACTACTGGATCAGCGTCAAGTCGGCGCTGGACGGCCAGGAGCCGTACGTCATCCTGAATATCGGCAACGAGCCGTACGGGAACCAGAACGCGACCGGCTGGATCAACGACACCAAGAACGCGATCACCCGTCTGCGGGCGGCCGGGTTCCAGCACTCGATCATGGTGGACGCGCCGAACTGGGGCCAGGACTGGCAGTTCATCATGCGGGACAACGCGGCCTCCGTGTTCGCGACCGACCCGCAGAAGAACGTCATCTTCAGCATCCACATGTACGGCGTGTTCGACACGGCCGCGGAGATCACCGACTACCTCGGCCGGTTCCAGACCGCGGGCCTGCCCATCGTGGTGGGCGAGTTCGGCTTCGACCACTCGGACGGCAACCCGGACGAGGACACGATCTTCGCGCAGGCCCAGCAGCGCGGCATCGGTTACCTCGGCTGGTCGTGGAGCGGCAACGGCGGCGGCGTCGAGTACCTCGACATGGTCACCAGCTTCAACCCGTCGGCGCTGACCACCTGGGGCCAGCGGATCTTCAACGGTGCGAACGGTATCAAGGCCACGTCGCGGGAGGCTTCGGTGTACGGCGGAACGACGCCGACGACCCAGCCGACCACCCCGCCGACGACGCAGCCGACGACTCCGCCCACCACGCAGCCGACGACCCCGCCGACGACGCAGCCGACCACGCCGCCCGCCACCGGCGCGTGCTCGGCCACGTACGCGGTCTCGAACTCCTGGGGTAACGGCTTCCAGGGCACCGTGACCGTGACCGCCGGCGCGGCCGCGATCAACGGCTGGGTCGTGAACTGGACCTGGCCGAACGGCCAGCGCTTCACGAACTCGTGGAACGCCTCGGTCACCAGCTCCGGTGACTCGGTCACCGCCCGGAACATGCCGTACAACGGCTCCCTGGCGGCCCGCGGCAGCACCTCGTGGGGCTTCACCGCCTCGTTCAACGGAACCAACAACACGCCGACCGTGACCTGCGCGGCCGCGTAACCAACGGCAACACCTGATGGGCGGGGTCCGATGGGCCCCGCCCATCATCACGCTTGGGCTAGCGTGAACTGTCCAACGCGGCGGGAGTGCCTATGAGTATGGAAAAAGTCGTGTTCGGGTTCTTCGTCCTGCTGGCGGCGACCCTGAACTTCGGCTTCTTCATCGGTGACATCGACGATCCGACCCTGCACAACGAGTACGAGCTGTTCGCAGCGGTCGTCGTCAATTTGATCGCCACCGTCCTGAAGTTCGGCGACCGCACCCAGATCGGGGCCGTGCACCTGGCCACCAGCCTGGTCGCCGACCTCCAGCTGATCGCGGCCACCATCGCCTGGGCGTACGCGACCCAGGTCTCCGCCGCCGGCCTGGACGCCGAGGCCACCGCCGCGGTGGTGTCGCTGTCCGGCGGGGCGCTGGCCGCCAACGTGGTCTCGGTGATCCTGCTGGTGATCGAGACCGTGTCGTTCCAGCGGCGGTGACCGTGGGCCTGCCCAGCACCGAAACGACCTGGTGGCGCCGCCTGCTCGGCGGTGCGGAGATCCGGCCGCGGGCGGCCCGCCAGTGGATCCGCAGCGCGGCCGCCGCGCAGGGGCCGCCCACGGTCTTCCTGGTCCTGCGCCGGATGCGGGTGCCGCTCATCGTGCTGATCTCCATCTTCGCGATCAGCGTGCTGGGGCTCACCCTGGTGCCGGGGCAGGTGGTCGAGGGCCGCCCGACGCGGATGGGTTTCTTCGACGCGTTCTACTTCATGAGCTACACCGCAACCACCATCGGGTACGGCGAGATCCCGTACACCTTCAGCGGAGCGCAGCGACTCTGGGTGACCGCGAGCATCTACCTGACCGTCATCGGGTGGGCGTACGCGATCGGGTCTCTGTTGACGCTCGTGCAGGACCGGGCGTTCCGGCAGGCCTTGGCCCTGCAACGGTTCACCCGCACGGTGGCTCGGCTGCGCGAGCCGTTTCTGCTGATTGCGGGGTACGGGCAGACCGGGCAACTGCTGGGCCGCTCGTTCGACACGCTGGGTCGCCGGTTCGTGGTGATCGACACCAACAGCGAACGGGTGGACGCGCTGGACATCGACCCGTATCACGCGGACGTCCCGGGGTTGGTCGGCGACGCCCGGAATCCGCAGACCCTGGAGCACGCGGGGCTGGGTCACCCGTACTGCGAAGGGGTTTTGGCTCTTACCGACGACGACGAGGTCAACCTGGCCGTCACCATGTCGGCGGCGCTGATGCGGCCGGAGCTCACCGTGCTCGCCCGGACCGTGTCGCCGTCGATCGAGCACCGGATGGAGGCGTTCGGCTCGCCCACCGTGGTCAACCCCTTCGACCGGTACGGCGACCACCTGCGCATCGCCCTGCGCACGCCCGCGGTGCACCAGCTGATGCTGTGGCTGGAGAGCGGTCCGGGCGCCGAACTGCCGCCGCGCGGTGAGCCGCCCGCGGTGGGGCGCTGGGTGCTGTGCGGGTACGGGCGGTTCGGCAAGGAACTGACCCACGACCTGCGCGCCGAGAACCTCGAGGTGACCGTGATCGACACCGCGGACGACGGCCCGCCGGATCCGTCCGTGGTGGTCGGCGACGGATCCGAGCCGGGCGTGATGGCCGGCGCCGATCTGGAGCACGCGGTCGGCTTCGTGGCCGGCACCGACAACGACACCACGAACCTGTCGCTGATCGCCGCGGCCCGCCGGATCAACCCGGACCTGTTCGTGTCGTCCCGGCAGAACCGGCCGGAGACCGCGCCGCTGTACGCGGCCATGGAGGTCGACTCGCTGCTGGTGCCGGCCGACCTGGTGGCCCGGGAGGTCTACGCCCAGTTGAGCACGCCGCTGCTGTGGCGCTTCCTGCGCGAGGTGCCGGCACTGGGTGACGACTGGGCCGAGCGGATGATCGAGCGCCTGCTCAACCACTGCGGCGAACGCCTCCAGGCGCTGTCGCCGACCACCCTGGACCGGAGCTCGGCCCCGGCGCTGGTGCCCTGGCTGGAGGCCGGCCCGGTGCCGCTCGGCGACCTGCTGCGCAGCCCGGTCGACCGGGAGCGGCGGCTCGATCTGGTGGCGTTGCTGGTGCTGCGCGGCTCGGACGCGACGCTCGGCCCGGGCGACGACTTCCGGTTGGAGGCCGGCGACCGGATCCTGTTCGCCGGGCAGCCGCGGGACGAGCGCACGCTGATCGACACGTTGCGGATCGACTACGTGAGCGAGTACGTGCTGACCGGCCGCGCGGTGCCGGCCGGCTGGCTGTGGCGGCGGCTCACCCGCACCCCGGAATCGGATCGCGTGCCGGTCGACTGAGTGGGACGCCGTTGCCGCGGCGTTCGTCATCGACAACGATCGATGACATGAGAATGAGATCAATGTCGGTCGCCGCACTCCTGGCGGCGGCCTTGCTGTTTTCGGGCGCACCGGCCGGGGCGGCGGGGGTGACGGGTGCGGCACCGTGGACCGGTGCCTGGTCGACCAGCCCGCAGCGGGAGACCGGGGTCACCTTCGCCGACCAGACCCTGCGGATGCTGGTGCACCCCACGCTGGGCGGCTCGTCGGTGCGGATCCGGCTGGCGAACACCTTCGGCGCCGCGGACGTCACCTTCGATGCCGTACGCGTGTCCCGCGCGGCCCGGTCCGGCGCGGCCGACCTGGTCGACGGCACGACCCGGACGGTCACCTTCCGTGGCCGGGAACGGGTCACCGTGCGTACCGGGACGCAGGTCTGGAGTGACCCGGTGCCACTTGCCGTCGCGTACGGCCAAGACCTTGCCGTTGATCTTTTTGTGACCGCTGGTGGTGATGCGGCCGCGATCACCGGGCACGACGCGGCCCAGGGCACCCAGTTCGTGGCGGCGGGGAACCAGGCCGGCGGCGGGAGTGCGGCGTTCACCGGCACGGTCAACTCGTGGTTCTGGCTGGCCGGAGTGGACGTCCGGCCGGCGCCCGCGGTGGCCGGCAGCATCGTGGCGCTCGGCGACTCGATCACCGACGGCGCCTACACCACCTGGAACGGCAACGACCGGTGGACCGACGTGCTGGCCGCGCGGTTGCAGGAACTCCCGGCGCGCCGGCAGCACGGCGTACTGAATCAGGGAATCGGCGGCAATCAGATCCTGACCGACCGCACCGACTGCTGCGGCAACGGGACCAGCATCGCGGCGGTGCGGCGCGAGAAGGACGACGTGCGGGGCCAGACGCGTGCGAAGTACCTGATCCTGGCGGACGGCATCAACGACATCGGCTACCACGCCAACGGTGACGCCCTGATCGCCGGCATCAGCACGATCGCCGAGAACGCGCGCCGGCAGGGTATCCGGGTGATCGGCGCGACCATCACCCCGTACGGCTGCGACGGCGGGTGTTTCGGCGCCGAGCAGGAGGCCACCCGCCAGCAGGTGAACGCGTGGATCCGCAGCAGCCCGCTGTTCCACGGGGTGGCCGACTTCGACGCCGTGCTGCGCGACCCGCAGAATCCGAGCCGGGTGCGGGCCGAGTACCAGGCGGATCCGCTGCACCCGAACATCGCCGGGCAGCGGGCCATGGCCGAGTCGATCGACCTGCGGCTATTTGCGTAGGGCCACCCGCATCGCCACGCCGTTCTTCTTCCCGGCGTCGATGTCGTAGTCGATCGTGACGGTCCAATTGTGGTTGAAGGCGTCCCGGAGGAGGTCGAGCATGCCCTGACGGGCGGCCCGGTTGCCGTCGTTGCGCAGCTGGAAGCCCATGGCGGTGTCCGGCTCGGAACTCACCCGGGCCACCACCTCGACGTCGATCTGGTCGTTGTCGGGGCCGAACGCGGTGCCGACGTCGTGCGCCCGCAGGAAGGTCACCTTCCCGGTCGCGGCCAGTCGTGCCATTGCCTACCTCCCGTGCGTCTAGACAGAATTCGTGACCCGGACGAGCACCCCGCTCGTGCCGCCGAACGGCTGGTCGTACTCGAGCCGGACCGGACGGTTCTCGGTGAAGGCGTCCCGCAGCACGTCGAGCATGCCGCGGTGCGCCGCCTCGGCGCCGTCCGTGCGCAGCGTGAAGCCGAACGCGCGGTCGGTGACGGTGGCCAGCCGCACGACCACCTCGACGTCGAGGTGGTCGCCGGGCGGGCCGAAGCCGGTGCCGACGTCGTGCACGCGCAGGAAGGACAACCGGCCCGTCGCCTGGAGACGGCGGGCCGGCAGGGTGTCGTACCGGCGCGGGGTGACCACCGACGGATGCAGGTAGGTCTTCGGGTCCTGCTCGTTCTCCGGCGGAGCCCACGGCCGGGTGGTGGACGGGTTGCCCGACCAGGGCCGGATCTGGGTGGTCAACGAGGACGGCGTCACCCCGCCCGAGGCGTAGACGCGTTCCGGATCGAGCCGCTCGGGGCGGCCCGGGCGGGTCTGCCACATCGCGAACAGGCGGTCCACGTTCGAGTGCAGCAGGAACACGAACGGATCCCGGAACGACGTGTGCTGGCTGCCCATGTTGACGAAGCCGTGCATGGCGTTGTGAATCTGCTCGAGGCGGACCCGCATGGTGGCGTAGTCACCGGCCTCGACGACGGTGCGGTCGCCCTCGCGGGTGGCCGGTGAGCCGGACACCGACCGCCGGACCTCCCGCGGCGGGTCCGCGGGGTTGGCGTTCGTCGTGTCGAAGGGGTCGCTGCTGCGGAACGGGTCGGCGCCGGGCACGTAGTAGCGGGCGCGTGCCCAGGGCTCGCCGATGACGTCCGGGTCGCCGCCGCCGTATCCCATGAAGTCGTCGGTGAACAGGTTGAGCCGGCCCCGGCGGCCGCCGCCGAGGTTCGCGTCGGTGATGTCGCGCGGATCCTGGGTCCAGTCCCAGTAGTGCAGCGACAGCCGCGGATCGACCTCCCGGAGCATGTCCTCGAAGCGGTTGACGATCTCGCGGTGCCAGGGCAGGAACTCCGGTCCGCCGTGTACGTGGGTCGCCTGGTGGATCTCGTCCTGTTTGAACCACCGGGACACCCCGCCCGGCGGGAAGTCGGTGCGGGTGCCCGGGAAACGCCGCCGGTTCAGTTCCAGGTACGCGTCCCGCAGCAGGGCGCGTTCGGCCGGCGAGACATGTGCGATGTTCCGGCGGACGAGATCTCCCAACGCCATGACACAACCCCCCGACTCAGGCGGGCAAGCCTAGCCGCGTGCGTCGCTGCGGTCCCGGCAACTGGCCCTGATCCGACAACCGCGGTGGCTCGCGGACGGTAGGTTTTCCGGTATGCGACTCGAGGTGACCGACGGCCGGGAGTTGCGCGAGGCGCTGGAGCGGGAGATGCCGTGGTACATCTCGGCCGCGGTGCGCTACCAGATCGCGGTGGCGAACCAGCTCGAGATGCCGGTGACGGATGTGCACGCGATCGGCGTGCTGCTGGAGTTCGGCCCGATCGGCGTACGGCGTCTGGCCGAGCTGATGGGCATGACGACTGGCGCGACCACCCGCCTGGTCGATCGCCTGGAGCGGGCCGGCTACATGACCCGGGTGCCGGACGAACGGGACCGGCGCCGGGTGGTGCTGAGTCTCGTACCGGAGCGGGTGGCCGAGATCGGCGCGTTCTACGAGCCGATGGGCCGGCGCTGGCAGCAGCGGGTGGCCGGCTTCTCCGACGACGAGATGCACTTCCTGCTCAACTTCCTGCGCGCCGGCCGCGCCGACTCGGAGGCCGAGACCGAGGCGCTCCGGGCATCCGGCCGCGCCCACGGCAGTCGCCGCCGCCCCTGACTTTCCCCTGATTGCTGCATCAAGAAGTAGCTGCATCGTGCAGCTGAATGGTGTGCTGTCGCCATGACATTCCTGCCGCTGGTGCCGGTGATGGTGTTCAGCACCGTCGTGACCGGGTGGTTCAACCTGTCCGAGTTCCTGCCGGTGCCGCTCGCGGTCCTGGCCGGTGCCGCCTGGGGCGCGGGCATCGGCCTGCTCGGCCTGCGGCTGCGCGCGGTGAGCTGGCTCGAGGAGGTGGTCGTCTCGCTGGGCGCGGTGGGCTCCGCCTTCGCCGGCTGCGGCGGCCTGATGGCGATCCTGCTGCTGAACGGGGCGATGGACAGCGCGTCGCTGACCGGGGAGACGCTGGAGAGTACGTTCCTGCCGTCGATCCCGTACTACATCGCGGTCAACTCCATCCTGGAGCTGGTCGTCATCCCGCTGCTGATCGTCCTGTGCCGGCGCCGGGTGCCGGTGCTGGCGGCGGCGGCCCTGTACTTCCTCATGCGGGTGTGGACCTACCTGGCGTTCGTGCCGGCCCGGATGGGCTGGGCCGAGTCGGACCACTCGGCCCAGGTGCTCACCCCCGCCGAGCGTCACCAGGCGGCACAGGACCTCATGCTCGACGATCCGCGCTGGATCATGCTGCTGGTCATGTTCGGACTCCTGCTGGTGCCCGTCCGCGCCGGCAGTCATCACGGGAGTGCCGGCCTCCCGGCGGGAAAGCCGGCCCCAGCCTGACATCGCGCTCGCGAGCAGCGGCAACCGGCCACCGGCGACGGGGTGCACGCCCGGCCCTCTTAGCCGAAAGTCTTGAGAGCGGTGAATCTGTCGGCGAGGTCGTCGACCCAGTGCGCGGGGGTGCGACGGTCCGGCAACGCCACCCCGGCCTCGGCCCGCCACAACGCGTCGCCCAGGACGGTGCGCAGGTGCCAGGCCATGATCCGGTCCATGTCCAGCGTCGTGCCGGACATCCGCTCGTACGCCGCCACCGTCGCGGTGAACAATTCGGTACCGCAGTCGCCGGGCAGGCATCGCAGGTCGAACTCGGGTTCGCCGGTGCCTGCGGTCTCCCAGTCGACGACCAGGCGCAGCCGCAACAACTCGCGGTCCCAGAGGTGGTTGTCGCCGTGGAAGTCGCCGTGCACCAGAACGGTCCGGCCCGGTGCGGCGAGTGCCTGGTCGGCCCGGTCGCACCAGGCCGACACCCGGTCCCGCTGGTCCGGCCGGATCAGCGCCCCGAACCGGGCCCGCAGGGTGCCCGTCGAGGCGTGCGCCATCGGCTCGGGCAGCGGGCCCGTCGCCTCGGACACCGAGGTGAGCACGTCGGCGTCGTGCAGGGCCACGAGGACCGCCGCAAGATCATCCGCGACCGCCTGCCGATCGGGCGTCGTGATCAGGTGTCGTACGTCGAAGAACGGCGTCGCGGCCGCGCGTTGCGTGACCAACATCGCCGGATCACGGGACGTCGCCACGACGACCGGCAGCGGCAGCCGTGGTGCGGCTGCCCGCAGCGAGTCCAGGAGCCTTACCTGATGGCAGATCCGCTGGGCAGGTGGCTCCGCCCAGGCGAACTTGACGACGAACCGGTCGTCGACCACGGCGCTGGCCGCGCACCACTGCGGATCGTCGTTCGGCTCCAGCCCGCGCGGCACGATCGTGCCGTCAGCCAGCCCCGGCGCCACCAGGCGCAGCGCGGCCCGCAACGCCTCCACCGTCGGCTCGTCCAGCCAGGTCAGCGCCGCCCGGCAGCCGCCGGCCCCGGTCACGTCGCGAATATCGTGAAGGCGGCCTGGTGGACTACCCCGTCGACCTGAAACTGGAGGAACAGTCGCTTGTCGCCGCGTTCGGCGAAGGCGGCGTGGAAGGCCAGCGTCGCGTCGGCGGGTGGGCCGCCGGCGGCGCCGGTCGGCAGCGGGTGCAGGTGCATGAGGCCCTGGGTGCGAACCTCGAAATTCGACAGATGGGCGTACGCGCCCAGGTACGGTTCCAGCGTCACCGGCCGGCCGGACCGCGTCACCTGGAACTGGAGCGCCGCCTGGCTGCCCGACGCCAGATCGGCCGTGCCGTCCAGCCGGCGGACGGTGAACGGGCCGGAACGGGCGGTGGCCGCGGGGGCGGGCACCGGGATCATCGTGGTGTCGCCGGCGATGACGAACGGGACGCCGAGGACAGTGGGGTCGGCGCCGGGTGGGCGGCCCAGGGGGACGAACTCGGCGTAGACGCGGTAGGCGCCGCCGTCGGTGATCGTCACCGGAGCGGTCCAGGCGCCGTCGGCGGGCTCGGGGTGCAGGTGCTGATAGCCGGCGAGGTCGTCGCGCAGGAGGTACATGTGTACCGGCTTGAGGTGGACGCGCTGGAAGTCGGTGACTGGGCCCTGCGGGCCGACTATGCGCAGCGAGACGATGCCGCGGCCGCGTTGGGCCGGCAGGGCGAGAGGCTCGGCGCGGAAACCGTCGTAGCTGTCGGACAGGCCGTCGCTGTGATATCCGGTGGCCGGAGCGGGCGGGGCCGCCGCGGGGGCCGGGCGGCGGCTGTCGGTGATCAGGTGGGCGGCGGCGGCCGTGCCGGCCAATATGGTCAGCACGGCCAGGAGCCGCTTGAGTCGCTGCACGTTCCGACCGATTATCGGACTGCGGCGGCGCCGGTCGGGCGGACCAGATAGAGGCCGACGCCCATGCTCTGCACTGCGATCACGCCGTTGGACAGGAACGGCAGCGCCATCCAGGTGCCGCTGAACTTGCTGTCGTTGACGGCCGGCTCGGTGTCGAAGTAGCCGACCTCCGGCAGGTCCGCCGCGGCGGCCGCGGTGGTGTCGAGGATGCGCAGCCCGCCCCGGTAGGACGCCTGGTAGTGCAGCTTGCCGACCGTGTATCCATTGTGGTTGATGAATTCGCCCCGCTCGGACAGATCTTTGCCGACGTATCGGGCGGCGTCCAGCTTCTCGATGTTGTACACGAAGTCGGGGCTGCCGCCCCGGTTGCTGATCAATTCGTCGTTCACGATGATGTTTTTGAAATCGCTGGTCGGGAAGCCCTGGTGAATGAAGCTCGCGCCGGGGTGGGCCAGGCTGGACAACACCCGGATGGCGGCCTTGTCGGTGACGTCCAGGATCTGGAAGCTCGGGCCGGTGAAATTGAACGCGATCTCCCGGCCGGTGAAGCGGGTGTCCGGGCCGTTGTAGTTCAGCACGATCGCCTCGTGCGAGTATTTCTCCCGGTCGTAACAGGCCACCTGCCGCAGCGACAACGGCGACTTGATGTCGTAGACGGTCAGGCCCTTCTTGCACGTGTTCGCGCCGGAGACGTACAGGAATCCGGTGTCCTGATTGATCCAGAGCGTGTGGCTGAAGGTGAGACCGGTGAAATGGGCGCTCGCGGTGAACGTCTGGGTGGTGGTGACGCCCTGCAGTTTGTTGAGGTCGAAGACCTGGATGCCGTGGTCGACGCCGTCCTTGCCGATGTATGCGTAATGCTGGTACGTGCGCACGTCGCACCAGGTCGAACTGACGCCCCGGGCGGACGGGAGATTACCCACGTACCGGGGATTGACCGGGTCGGTGACATTGACGAAAGACACGCCGTTCGAACGGCAGTAAAGGATGTACTCGTTGCTGTCGCGCGGGTCCGTCCAATGCCACATGCTGGAGGATCCGCCGCCACCCAGGGCGGACTGCGGCAGGAAGCTGAGCAGGTCGACGTTCTTGCACGGGTACCGGTCGACCATACCGTTGGTGCAGGTCAACGGTGCGCCCGCGATAAGCGTGCCGCTGCGCCAGGTCGGCTCGTACAGGCGGAGCAGTTCCGACTGCTCGGCCCGGCCCTCCGGCGAATCCGGGTCATGGGCGGAGGCCGGCGGGCTCGCGATGGCGAGCAGGACGAGTGCGGTGACGGCGAGTGCCGTGCGACGTACGCCTCGGAGCATGGATGGCGCTCTTTTCACGCGGAGGGATCGGGCGCGTGGATGGGTGTCACGCGCCATGTCGGTGAGGGCACGCTATTCGAGACTTTGATGTCGGTCAATGAGTCGGTTATCGGATCCGGTATCGAAAATTAATTTCGGGCCCCGGGTTCGTGTGGTGAATTGCGCTGCTGCCGGGTGACCCGTTTCTGGGGCTTCTCACGCTCCGGATCGCTGCGGACCCCCTTTCCGGTCGCGCCGCAACCTCCCGCCCGGCCGGCCAACCTTCCAGCCTGCCCGCCGCCCGGCCAGCCCGCGTAGATCCTGACGCTGACGCCACCCGAGCCGGCGGACCTCGCCGCGGCCGAACAGCCATGCAAACTCACGCGCACCCCGACCGTCACGCCGGTGTCCTTCGGGAAGCCGGCCCGAAGTTGGCGCAGCGAGGGTCAGCGTGGGCTGAGCTTGGTGGAAGTCGCGACCACCGGCAGCGCCGCGGACCGTGACGCGAACGCCACCGGTCCCCGTGACCAAAGCGCAGCCCTCGACCCCGGAAGCTCTAGAAGGCTGTGGCGGCTCCGGTCAGGGTGAAGTCGGCTACCGCGCCGTGCAGATACGGATGCCGGGTGTTCTGGGAGCGGCCCAAGTAGTTGAAGTGGGTCGCGCCCAGCAGCAGAGCGCCCATCTTCGGGGCCGGGTTTTCGCCGCTCAGGGTGCCGTCGATGAACAGGCGCAGCGTGTCGGCCACGCGCACCTCGACGTGGGTCCAGACGTTCAGGGGCAGCGGGATGGCGGCGTCGACGAAGTCCTCGGCCTCCATGCCGTTCAGCTTCATCGCGAAGCGGGCCGTGCCGCGGCCGGTCCGGGCCGTCAGGAACGCGTAGCTCTGCTGGTTGAAGCCCAGGTCGAAGACGCGGGCCGAGTTCGTGATGGTGTTCAGCCGCACCCAGACCGAGACGGTGAACTCGGTCAGGTTCGCCGGCAGGCCGGCCGGTAGCACCACGTGGCCGGACACGCCGTCCAGTTCGATGCCTCGTTCGCCGGGGGTGGCGCCGCCGGCCAGCACGGCGTCGGGCCAGCGGCCGGTTGCGTCGCGCAGGCCGGCCAGCGGATATGAGGCGATCACGGCGGCGGCGCGGCGGGCCGGTGGTAGCGCGAAATAGATGTTGTAGTGCTCGTGGTGCACGTCCAGGAATGGGCTCAGCTGGATCGAGCGGTCGCCGGATCGGATGGTGAACTCGGGGGTGGCGCCGGGCACCCGGCGCAGCGACGAAGGGTCGGCGGGGGGCAGCACCTCCGGCGGCGTGTCGCCGTAGCGGCCGGCCAGGACCAGCGGGCCGTAAGCGAGCGCGGCCACCGCGGGGTTGTCCGGCGCCGGCAGCCAGCGCGGGGTCATCGGCAGGTGGAGTTCGACGCGGTCGCCCGAGCGCCAGCGGCGACGGATCGAGGCGTACCTGCCGGGGCGGGCCGGTACCGGCTTGCCGTTCACCCGCAGCGTGGGGTGGCGCACCCAGCGGGGGATGCGCAGGCGCAACGTGAGGGTCGCCGAACCGGAGAATCCCAGGCAAATTCTTGGCTCGTACGGGTAGAGCGTGGTCAACCGGACCGTCGTGCCGGCGACGTCGATCTCGGACGGGATGAACAGGTCGACGGTCAGCGTGTCCTTCGCGGTCCGGTAGATCGGCTCGGCGAACTTGGTGCTGGTCTCCAGGCCGGTGCCGTGGTCGCAGCTGAAGTTGCCGTAGTCGCTGCTGTACGTGCCCGGATCGTTGACCAGGCCCTCCTTGCCCTTGCGGGACGCCGACGGGGACAGGCCGGTGTAGTAGGTGACGAAGCCGTGGGCGGAGTCCGGGTCCTGTTCGCCGAGCATCTGGTTGAGCAGGGCCCACTCGTAGTAGTCGAGGTAGTCGAGGCGGTCCGGGTCGAGCTGGTGCAGGCGCCGGGTCAGTTTCAGCATGTTGTACGTGTTGCAGTTCTCGCACGTGTTCTCGCCGAGCTGACTGACGATCTGATCGGGCGGCGCGAAGAACTCGGCGTTCGAGTTGCCGCCGATCACGTACGAGTGATGCTTGATGACCTGGTCCCAGAAGTAGGTGGCGATGGTCCGGTAGTGCTCCTCGCCGGTCGCCCGGTAGGTGGCAACCGCACCGACCACCTTGGGGATGTCGGTGTTGGCGTGCCGGCCGGCGAGCGTGTCGCGGCGCTCGGACAGCGGCCCGAAGATCTCGTCGTGGTCGAACCGCCGGGCCAGCTCCAGGTGCCGCGGCTCGCGGGTGATCTCGTACAGGTCGGCGAGGGCCTCGTTCATGCCCCCGAACTCGACGTGCAGCACCTTCTGCATCTGCTCGCGGGTGAGCCGGCCGGTGCGCAGGCCGACCCAGTCGGCCATGCCGCGGGCGGCGGTCAGCGCGCCGGCCGTGCCGAGCAGCCGGTGCTGGTCGATGAGGCCGGCCAGGATCTTGTGGATGGTGTAGTACGGTGCCCACGGGTTGCCGCCGGCCTCGAGGCTGTCGAAGATCGTCTCGGGGAACGCGGACAGGTAGCCGTGCGGGGCCTGACACTCGGCGAGCGCCGCGACCAGGACGGCGCTCTTTTCCCGGAGCGAAGGGTCCTCCAGGTAATACGCCGCCTGGGCCAAACCGGACAGCAGGTGGCCCGTGGTGTGCCCGCGCAGCTGGATGTCCGGCGCCTCCCAGCCGCCGCAGGGCTCGGCGTCGCTGGGCAGCCCGGCCGTCACCCGGAACGTGTGCAGCAGCCGGTCCAGGTCGACGAACCGCAGGTAGGCGACCGTGCGCTGCATGTTGTCGAGGTAGCGGCTGGGCAGCAGCCGCGGCCTGCCATGCCAACCCGGCTTGCCACCTTCGCCCGAAATCTCCGACAAAGCCGGCATTGGCACGGCGGCCAGAGCGGGGAGCGCCAGCACGGAACGCCGCCTCATCGGTACCACCTCAACTGGACGGGTCCGAGCAGGCCGTACGCCTGCCGGTTGGCGATGCCGAACACGGCCGGGCTGGTGGTCCGCAGCCGGTTCAGCAGGGTCGTGGCCACCTCGACCTCGATGGTGTTGGTGCCGGCGCGCAGCCACGGGCCCAGGTCGGCGACCGGTTTCAGCACGTCGACCGGCGGCAGGAGACGGCCGTTCACCCGGACCCGGCAGGTGTCCACCACCCGGCCGAGGTCGAGCAGCGCGCCCTGGCCGGGCGGGGCCTCGATCGTGGTGCGGTACCGGCCGACGCCGGACACGTCGGCCAGGCCGGGCAGCTGCGACCAGGGCAGCAGTTCGGTGAGCGCCAGCTGATGGGTGGCCACCCCGGACGGCTGCCAGTCGTCGACCTCAAGCGTCCAGGAGGTCAGCGGTGCCGCGTCCAGCATCAGCCGCGGCGGCATCGCGCGGTGGTTGCCCGGCGTGAGTGCGATCAACATGGACTGACCCGGCGCGAGCGTCACGCGAACGCGTACCCGGGAATCGGAGCGAGTGAAGTCACTCAGCGCAACCACCTCGCCGGTCCAGGCGTCCAGCCGGACCGGCACCGAGCGCGGCGACCGCGCGGTGAGCCAGACGTCCTGGTCGATCGGGTTGATCACCCGGTTCTCGGCGTGCCGCGCGTTGGCCAGGTAGTAGTAGTCGGTGTCGCCGTCGGTCCGGTGCACGGTCATCAGCGACGACCGCTCGTATGTCACGTCGCGCTGCACACCCAGGTCGGCCAGCGCCGCGGGAATACCGGCCGGCTCGGTCACCACCCGGACCCGCTCCTCGGCAAGCAGTGCGGTCATCAGCGCGCGCAGCGCCGCGGTCTCGCCGGGCAGCGCGAGGCCGGTCGGGTGGACGTCGCTCCAGTCGCCGATCACCACGGTGGCCAGGCCGGCGCGGGCCATGGCGAGCAGCTTCCGGGCCGACCGGACCGACAGCGTGTGCTCCTTGCCGTTGATCGCGTCACCGTCGAGGACGAGCGCCTTGTAGCCGGGGCCGCGCGGTGCCAACCGGCCGTCACGCACCACCGCGGCGGGCAGTGACAGCGACGCCTCGTCCACGAAACCATGCGTCCAGCCGATCGGGATGCCGTCGTTGGTCTGCCAGGGCGCGCCGAGGCCGGTCGCGGCGAACCCCTTCTGCCGGAAATAGGCCAGGTCGGCGCGGTGCCGGCCGGTGCGCAGGACCAGTTGGGTACGCGCGAACCAGCGCGCGACGTCCGGCACGTGTCCCCAGGTCGGCTGGCGCGGGCCCCACGCCTCGGCGTATCCGATGCCGGTGCCGTTGTAGGGGGAGAAGGCCGCGAAGCCCGGCCAGGCGGCACCCGGTACTTCCCGGTACGCGAAGCCGTGCAGGACCGCCTGGTTGACGCCGCCGGCGAACACGCTGGCCATCGTCTGCACGACCTTGTTCCAGGTGGTGCTGTAGGCGCCGTTCGCATAGGCGGCGGCCTCGCAGGACAGCAGCGCGGTGCCGGCCATGTCCCGGGCCGAGGCGAGCACCCGGAAGTCGTCCAAATTCTTGAAGCCCAGCGACTCGCCCTCGGCCACGTCGAGCAGGGTGGCGCTGCGGATCGCGTCGGTCGGCAGGCCGTACGGCTGGGCCCGCAGAGTGCGGCCGAGGCGGTGCGCGAAGTCCCGGAGCGGGATCAGGTGGTGCTCGTGGTAGAGGTCGGAGAGCACCTGGTTGAGGTCGTCCCGCACGTGCCGCGACGTCTCGGAGTCGTACGCGTAAAGGTATTTGCCCTTGTTCTGCAGCACGATCGGCAGGTAGGGGCGCAGGTCGTAGCCCATTCTGCGGCGGAACTCCGCGAGCAGGCCCGGGGTCCACGGGGTGTGGCCGGTCTCGATCTCGAGGGAGTCCTCGAACAGGTCGCCCGGCACCTCGCGCAGCAGCCGCCGGATCGTGCGGGTGAGCACCAGGTCGTCCCAGCAGTCGAGGATCGCCCGGGTGCCGGCGGCACTGAAGTGGTCGACCACGTAGGAGGCCGGGACGGTGTGCGGGCCGCCCTCGGGTTGCTGTCCCGAACCCTGTTCGCGGTAGGTGAGCAGCAGCCAGTCGCCGTCCGGGACAGTGATGTCGCCCGCGGCCACGTCCTGTACCGACGCCGGGTCGAGCACACCCGGGGTGACGACCCGGACGATCTGTCCCGGTTCCGGCGCGGTGATGCTGCCGGTGAACGGGGTCGCGGTGTGCACCAGTTCCTTGGCCGCGGCCGGGTGGTCCGGGTCGATGGTCGGCACCGCGGCCGGCCAGCTGGGCCCGATCGCGAGGTCGACGGCCAGGCCGCGGATCTTGGCCCGGCGCAGCGCGGCCTCCACTGCCTTGCGCCACGGTTCGGTGCCCCAGCCGTGCACCGCGGCGTCGAGGTCGGCGCGCACGCTGTGGTGCACGTCCTGGATCTCCACGCCGCCGAAGCCCGCGTCGGCGATCTGGTCGACCTCGCGCACGATCTCGGCCGGGTCGACCAGGCCGTGCGGCCACCACCAGCGGAACTTGGCCTTGGTCGCCGGGTCCGGGAAGCCGGGAAGGATCTTGACGGCACCGCCCGGCCAGGGCGCGGCGAAAGCCATGCCGAGGCCGAGTACCGTCCGTCGCTTCACCGGGCCACGCTCAGCGTCGCCGGGACGACCGCCTGTGGGCGCAGGGTCACCGGCCCGAGCAGACCCGATGGTCGGATGCGGTTGCGCGAGTTCGCGAGGGTGTTGGTCACCCGGACTCCGATCGTGTTGGTGCCGGCGTGCAGGGCTGCGGTGACGTCGACGGTGTACGGGTGCCAGAGCGCGGCCGGGAGCGCCTGATCGTTGACGGTCACGGTGGCGAGGTCGTGCACCGTGCCGAGGTCGAGGGTCAGCCTGCGGCCGGTGAGGTCCGCGGCGGTCAGGTCGAGGGTCGTGGTGTAGGTCGCGCTGCCGGAGAAGGCCGGTTCGAAGGTGGCCCACGAGCCGAGTGGTCTTTCGTGCGCTTCCGCGCCCGCTTTCTCCAGCCGTACGTACCAAGGCCGGTCGACCGGGATGGGCGTCAGCGGGTCGTCGACCACGACCGTCCCGGCGTAGTGGCGGTGGCCGGAGACGCCGGTCAGGGGGTAGGTGCCGGGCGCGTCGGCGGTGACGGTCGCGCGCAGTTTACGGGCGTCGGCGGTGAGACTTTCGGCCGGGAGGTCGCCGCTGGTGAGGTGCGGGGCGGGCCGGGCGTGGGGCCGGATGACCACCCCCAGGGTTTCGTAGGGGCGCAGGGTGAGGGGCACCGCGCTGTCCCGATACGTCGTGGCGGTTGTCGTCTTGCCGGTGCGCGGATTCCAGATCTCCGGCACTCCGCGGGCCGGGAAGGTGGCGGTGGTGCGGACGGTCGCGGCGCTCTCGTTGTTGAGGAGGAACGCGATGTCGGCGCCGCGCTGGTTGCGCAGGACGCGGACCGCGGGAGCCGCGGGGGAGAGCGACGCGGCGGCGTGCCCGGCGGCCGCGGTGGTGAGGGCGGCCTCGTCGGGGACGAGCGTGTGTCCGACGCCGGTGAATGCGGCGGCCAGCGCGGCGTGGCGGCCGGCGGCCTCCCGCGCCGGCAGGGCGCCGACGACGATCAGCTTGCCCCCGGCCCGGACGAAGGAGGCCAGGAGGCGCGCGCTCGCCAGGTCGAGGATCGGTGTCCGGGGGAGAACGACCTGCCGGTACGCCGCCCGGCCGACCCGCAGGACGCCTCGCTGCGCTTGAGCGTGGAAGCGGGCGATCGGGTCGCCGCTCAGGGACGAGTCGCTGAGCAGGTCGAAGTCGACCTGGCCGCGTTCCAGGGCGAAGGCGGCCTCCTCGAAGTCGTGGTCCAGCACGCGCTCGGTGTCGGTGGAGCGGGTCTGCTCGGCGGCCCGCTGCGGCTGCACCAGGGCGGTCTGCGCCAGGCTGGTGCCGCGGCCGAGTTCCATGACGCGGCCGATCCAGGCGTTGACCGCGGGCATGTCGTTCCAGAACGTGCTGCGCGGGCCGAACGGTGGCGGGAAGTTCACCGTGTTCTCGTCGGTCCACATGGCGTGCAGGAACGTCTGGTTGACGCCGCGCGCCGCCAGCGCGCCGACGGTGGCCCGCATGTAGTCCGGCGCGATGTGCCAGCCGCCGTTGCCGAACATCTCCATCAGCGCCCGCGGCTGCCCCGCCTGGTGCGCGGCCGACGCGGCGTTGCGGCCCAGCATGGTCTGCTCGCCGGCCACGTAGTCCTCGGTGATCTCGTCGCTGCCCGGAACCTGCGCCCACTGGTTGTTCTTGGCCAGGTCGCCGGTGCTGTTCATGCGGGACTGCGGCCCCTGCTCGTCGAGCAGCGGGTTGGTGATCAGCTGCAACCCGTGCCGGGCCATCCAGCCGGCCTGCCGCCGGTAGTAGTTGGTGGCCAGCAGATCATTGACCGCACGCCAGTACGCCCCGGCGGCCGGATCAAGGGCATCGGCCGCCGCGCTGTAGGCAACCCCCGGAGTCCCGCCCGCCGCCCGCACCGCGGCGGCCATTCCTGGCGAGTAGGGCAGTTGTTTGAACGGATGCGGCTGCGCGGACGCGATGAAGGGCTCGTCATCCCAGAACCCCGGTACCACGGTCCCCATGGCCCATCCGAACCGCCGGACGTATTCGCCGGGCACCCGGTCGAGGAACGCGTCGACGGCGGCGGGGTCGAGCAGATCGAGGTAGTTGCGCACGTAGCCGTTGGTGTCGTCGCTGAGGGTGGTGCCGGCGAAGACGTCGATCTGCCAGGTGCCGGGCGGCACTCGCCAGGTGTCACCGCTTAGCTCGACAAGTCGAATTTGTCCGGCAGGGGCGGTGGGGGAAGCGGAGGAGGTGGCGGGAGCGATGAGGCGGCGGGCGGCGGCTGCTGTTCGGGTGGGGAGGTGGGTTTGGTCGGTGGGGAAGGCGGACAGGGCGGTGGCGTCGGGGAAGTCGCTGGTGAACAGGGGGGTGCCCGCGGGGGTGGTCACCGTCAGGGTGTCCCACTGGGTTCGTTGGGTGCCTTCGGCGGATACGGCTACCGGGCCCTGGGGGTAGGTGTCGTCGCTGGCGGGTGGCTGGGGCGTGTTGTTGATGCGCGGGGTGATGGTGTTGCCGGTGGCGGTGACGGTGATGGTCTGCGGTCTTGCCGGAGTGAAGCCGGGAGTGTTCACGCCGGTGGTCAGGCGGGTTCTCGTGTCGCCGTCGACGCGGTAGACGCTGGCGGCGCCCTTCTGGTCCACGTCCACCAGGTAGCGGCCGCGGACCCACAACTGGACGCCGCCGGTGGTCAGGGTCGCCTTGCCGGTGACCGTGTAGTCCGTCCAGCCGGTGCCGTCCTGGATAGCGGCAGGGGCGGTGGCCACGGCGGGGTCGACTATCAGGCGGCCGGCGCTCACGCTCAGGCCGCTGCTTGCCGCCAGGTCCACTGTGGTCGGGCCGGTTACCAGGCGGGTGGAGCGGAGCAGGGCCTTCAGGCGCAGGTCGGGGCGTTCCGCGGCGACGAAGCCGCCGCCCCGGCCGCTCGGGAAGTTGTTGTCGTTGAAGAGCCAGGCCTTCATGTTGGTGCGCTGGGCTTCGCGGAGCACGTGTTCGACCAGGTCGAACCAGTCCTCGGTGAAGAACGCGGGGCGCTGGTTGACGCCGCCGTAGGGGAACAGCACGAAGGAGTGGACGCCCTTGGCCCGCATCTCGGCCATCTGGCGGTCGGTCACCTCGGTGGTGATGGTGTTGTTCCAGTACCAGTAGATGCTCGGTCTGCTGTCCGGCGGTGGATTCTCGAACGAGGAGAGGGCCAGCACCGCGGCCAGCAACGCCTTAAGCACGGAACGTCCAGGTGCCGGGGCCCACCTCGCGGGTCAGGCCGGGCAGGCGGACCTCGGCCCGGGTGCGGGGCGGCACCGTCACGGTCAGCCGATAACCCGTCCCGGTCCGCTGCCAGGCGGTCGCTGTCACCCCGTACGGCGTCACATAGCTCCCGGAGGCACTTTCCGGCCCACCCACCACCGCGGGCGCGATCACCAGGCGGCGGAAGCCCACCGAGCCCGGTGCCTGGTCGATTCCGGTCACCCGGCGCAGAAGCCAGCCGTCCATGGCGCCGAGCATGAAGTGGTTCTGGGACTGGCCGCTGCCGCCGTCCCAGGTCTCGCCGAGCGCGGTGTTCCCGGCGCGCACCTGATAGCCGAGGCTGGGGCTGGTGGTCTGCATGGCCACCCGGTAGACGACGTCGTCGCGGCCGGCCGCGGTGAGGACCCGCAGCACCGAGGGGAACGAGATCTCGCCGATGATCAGGTGGTCGCCGGCGGCGGTGATGTGGTCGATCAGGTGGGCCAGCTGGGTTTCGCGCAGGCCGGCCGGGACCGCGCCGATGTCCAGCGCCAGCGCGGTGGCGCCCTGACCGCCGCCGCCGAACAGACCGGTCGCCGGATCGTAGTGCCGGGTCCACAGGGCGGTCGCGATCTCGTCGGCCTTCGCCCGGTAGGGGGCCGGGTCTTCGCCCAGCACCGCGGCGATCTCGGCCAGGCCGTCGGCGATCCGCCAGACGCCGAAGGTGCCGACGATGGCGCGCGGCATCGCGGGGGACTGGGTGGTGATCCAGTCGCCGAGGCCGTAGTCGTAGACGCCGTTCACCCAGCGGTCGGTGCGGCCCAGCAGGTACTGGAAGTAGCGCTGCATCGCCGGGTGGTGCTGGTCGAGCAGGCTGCGGTCGCCGTACGTGCGGTAGACCTCGAGCGGCACCCGGACCAGCGCGCCGCCCCAGTTCGGATCGTCGCGGTAGCCGCCGGAGAGCGTGGTGTGGTCGGGCACCGTGCTGGGCACCAGGCCGGACGGCTCCTGCGCGTCCGCGATGTCCCGCACCACCTTGGCCAGCAGGCCGTGTACGTCGTAGTTGCGGGCCAGCGCGTCGAAGGCCAGGTGGTTCTGCTCAAGCCAGCCCAGCTTCTCGCGGCTCGGGCAGTCAGTGAGGATGCTCTGCATGTTGCCCTCGACCGCGCGCCGGGTCAGCCGGTGGATGCCGTCGAGGACGTCGTCCGAGGTGTCGAAGGTGCCGGCGGAGCGGTAGTCGCCCATCACCCGCAGGCCGGCCACCCGGACCGTGGCGCCGGGCGGCAGGCCGGCCACCTCGAGGTAACGGAAACCGTGGTAGCTGAACTCGGGATGCCAGGTCCGGGTGCCGCCGCGGCTGGTGAACTGGTCCCAGATCGGCGCGCCCACGTTGCTGATCGACTGGTCGACGTGGCCGCCGCGGACCGACTCGGCGGGGAAGACCCGGACCGTGGTGCCGGCCGGCGCGGTCAGGGTGATCTCGGGCAGGCCGGCGATGTTACGGCCCACGTCGAAGACGCCGGGGGAGACCTCGGTGCCGGGCAGGCGCTCGACGATCCGGACCGGCTCGCCGATCCGTTTGCTGAGCGGGCCCACCGGGTTGCCGGGGACGACCGGCTGCCAGGTGCTGCGGTCGGCGCCGGGACGGTTCCAGCCGGGGATCTCGCGGCGGGCGTCGTAGTCCTCGCCGCCGTACCAGGACGAGACCGTGGTGGGGCCGAGCGTGGTGCGCCAGGTGCCGTCGGTGACCACGACCTGTTTGCGGCCGTCGGTGCGGATGATCTCCAGGGTCGCGATCACCTGCGGGTCGCTGACCGAGCGCGCGAACTTCCGGTAGCGGCCCGCGGTGTGCAGCGCGTTGGCGGTGCCGTTGCCGACCGCGACGGCGAGCGTGTTCGGGCCGCTCCGCAGCAACCGGGTCACGTCGTGGCTCGCGTACGTCACCCGGTCTTTGAAGTCGGTGTCGCCGGGTTCCAGCACCGTGTTGCCGATTCGCGAACCGTTGAGGCTGGCCACGTAGACGCCCAGACCGCTGACCTTGAGCCGGGCTTCGCGAATCCGGCCCGGGACGGCGAAGTCCTTGGCGAACAGGGGCAGTGCGGCCGGCAGCCAAGGCTCGGGCGGCTGCTGGCCGGTCACCGTCTTAGCTGCCGCGAAAACCGTGTCGACAGCGGTCTGCACGGTGAAGTCGACCGGAAAGTTCGGGGTGCGGCCGTCCGGGGTCAGCGTGTCGGTCCGCGGATAGAGCACCACCTGGTCGAACGTGCGCACCTCGCCGAGATCGACGGTGAGCTGTACGGAGGCGTCCGGAGTGGGGTGCGCGCCGCTCTGGTAGCCGGCGGGATGGGACAGCAGCACGTCGTCGGCCAGCAGCGCCGGTTCCCACTCCTTGCGGACCGTCTCGGTCTCGGACGCGGTGACGAACCTGCCGCGGCCGGACATCAGGTTGACCGCCGGGCCGGCCGAGCTGCGCACCTGCATCTCGGCGAGCTGGAGCCGGTGCACCGGGGCCGGGAAACCGTCCAGCAGCAGGCGGTTCTGCTTGTCGAGGGGATGCTCGGCGAGCGGCAGGCCGAGCCGGGTGACGTCCAGCCGGACGAACCGGGCCTGCTGCCCGGGCAGGTCGATCACCACCGGGCGGGCCGGCTTGTCGCGCAGCTGCCACTGCTCGTTGCCGATCCACGCGGCCGGACTGCCCTCGGTGGTGGCCGCAGGCGCGGGCACGCCCATCATGCTCAGCAGCAGTGTGGCGGCAATGATGTGAGTCGATATACCCGCAGGCTATGGCGGGTGGCCAAATTACGTCAAGGCAAGAAAGTAATAGGCCACCCGCCGTAGGTGATTCAGACTCGGGAGAGCGCCCGGTCGCTCACCACGCACTGCATGCCGAACTGGTGCGCCCGGCGGATCGCGAACTCGGTGAGGCCCGGTGTGTCGGCGTAGTCCAGCGCGATCAGGTCGAGCTGGAGCCGCAGCAGCTGCTCGGCGATCTGGGCGTGGAACTCCAGCACGTCCGGCGGCCAGGGCGCGTAGCCCTCATCGGTCCACCGGGCCGAGAACGACTCGAACACCACGCCGTCGACCAGTTCGGCCAGCCGGGGCAGCATGCCGAAGCCGCGGTTCGCCAGCATGTACGCCGGTTTCGCCTCGGTCCGGATCGCGGCCACCAGGGTGAGCAGGTGCGGGACGTCCTCGGGAAAGGTGAGCTCGACGTTGAGCGTGTCCAGGAACAGGCCGTGGAACCCGGCGGCCATCGCCGCCTTGGCCTGGCCGACCACGTGCTCGACCCACCCCGGGTGTCCGACGTGGACGAACGTGCCACCCCAGTCCGGGTTTTTCTCGGTGCGCTGCCACGGGGCCGGCGGGCCGGTGTCCTCGGACAGCGTCAGGTAGCCGAGGGTCTGCACGCCCTGGTCGCTCAGGTATTTCAGCTCGCCCTCGGTGTAGAAGTCGGGCTGCAGCACCACCCGCGGATACTCGGCGAGCTCCATCAGGTGCCCGTTGCCGTAGTAGAAGCAGATCGGCGCCTTCTCGGTCTCGGTCACGACGGCCTCCCGTGCCGGGCGTACCACTCGAAGGTGGAGCGTACGCCCTCCTCGAGGGTCACCTTCGGCTCGAAGCCGGTCAGCGACCGCAGCCGGCTCAGGTCCGGGCAGCGGCGGCGCACCGAGCCGGGCGGCGCCGGGGTGGCCTCGATGGTGAAGCCGGCGGCGGCCACCCGGCGGACCAGAGCGGCCAGGTCGCCGATGTTGGTCTCCTCGCGGTCGTTGCCGATGTGCACGATCTGGCCGGCCGCCTCGGGCGTGGCCATCAGCCGGACCATGGCCTCCACCGCGTCGTCGACGTGGCAGAACGCCCGGAACTGGTCGGCACCCGGCACCAGGAACGGGTTCTCACCGGCCTGGGCGCGCAGCGACATCTCCGGGACGACGTGGTCGGCGCCCATCCGCGGGCCGTACACGTTGTGGAAACGGCCCACCACCGCGTCGAACCCGCGGGCCCGCGAGGTGTGCAGGAACGCCGCCTCGCCGACCAGCTTGCTGACCGCGTACGCGAAGCGGGGCGCGGTGATGTCCGAGATCATCGTGGGGACGTCCTCGGCGGTGGGCACGTCGACCACGCCGGCGTCGACGCCGCCGGCGTACACCTCGCTGGTGGACGCGAAGAACACCCGCTCGCCCGGCGCCACCCAGTCCAGCAGGTGCATCGCGACCAGCGTGTTGACCCGCACCACCCGGGCCGGGTCCTGCTGCACGTTGCGGACGCCGACCACGGCGGCCAGCAGGTAGATCTGGTCCCAGCCGTGCGGCAGGTCGGCGTACGTCTGCGGGTCGGTCAGGTCGGCCGAGACCACGTTGACGCTGGGGTGCGCGCGCAGCGCGTCCAGGTCGGTGTCCTGCCGGCCGCGGGAGAAGTCGTCCACGATGGTCACCGCGAAACCGTCGGCGACCAGGCGGCGGGCGAGGTGCAGGCCGATGAAGCCGGCCCCGCCGAGAAGCAGCGCGTTCACGCGGTCACCTCCGACTTCTCGCGCGGCAGATAGCCGAGCCCGGCGTACCTGATGCCGGCGGCCTTGACCGCGTCGCCGTCCAGAATCCGCCACGAGTCGAAGATCAGCGCGGGGCGGGCGTCGCCGAGCTTGTCGGCCACCTCGATGGCCCGGTAGTCCGGGTGGTCGTTGATGACCAGGACCGCGTCGCTGTCGGTGAACGCCTTGTCCAGGCTGACCGGCTCGCCGCCGTACTGCCGGATGACGTCGTCGGTGACCATCGGGTCGTGCCCGGTCACCGTGATCCCGGCGGCCGAGAAGATCGGCATCATGGTGGCGATCGGCGTGCCGCGCATGTCGTCGGTGGGCGGCCAGCCCTTGTACGCCCAGCCGAGCACGGCCAGCCGCAGCCCGCGGGTCTGGCCGCGGAGCTCGCCCAGCAGGCGCACCACGGTCTCGGCCACGTGCACCGGCAGGAACTCGTTGAGCTCGCGGGCCCGGCCGACCAGGAACGGCTGATAGTCGCCGGCGCTGTCCAGCATGATGTACGGGTCCTTGGAGAGGCAGCCGCCGCCCACGTAGCCCGGCTTGGACAGGTCGGGCCGCGGGTAGTCGACGTTCGCGGCCTTGATGACCTCGAGTGGGTCGAGGCCGTGCTGCTCGGCGATCAGCGCGATCTCGTTGCCGAACGAGTAGATCAGGTCGGTGTGGCAGTTGTTCGACAGCTTCACCAGCTCGGCCGTCTCCAGGTCGGAGACCGGCACCACGGTGTGCGCGAGGCCGCTGAAGAACGCGATGCCGGCCTGGAGGCTGGCCTCGTCCAAGCCGCCCACCACCTGCGGAAGCTCGACCAGCTCGCGCAGCGCCTGGCCCTGGATGGTGCGCTCCGGCGCCATCACCAGCTTGACGTCGTCGCCCCACGCGGCCCGCAGCTCGGGCAGCACCACCCGGCGGCTGGTGCCGACCGGCACGGTGCTGCGCACCACCACCAGGGTGCCCGGGCGGCAGGTCGCGGCGACGTTGCGCGCGGCGGCTGCCAGGTTGGCCAGGTTGGGCCGGCGGGTCGACTCGTCGACCGGCGTGGAGACGCTGATGACCGCGACGTCCACGGTGTCCTTCGGCAGTTCGGCGGCGACGTGCACGGTCGTGCCGACCCGGTCGCGGAAGATGTCGTCGACACCCGGCTCGAAGATGTGTGACCGGCCCTGCGACAGGGTGTCGATCACCTGGGGCGACACGTCGGCGCCGTGCACCACGAATCCCTTGTCTGCCAGGGCCGCGGTCAGCGTGACTCCGACGTAGCCGAGCCCGACGACCCCGATCGTCATAGGCATGTGGTTCTCTCCTTCACTTTCTTCGGTGCTCGGCCGTGTCACGGACACGGCGGGCTGGTTCGATCAAGGTCTAGAACGGTGACCGTGCCGGCGAAGCCCTCGGCCTGGTAGCGGCCGCAGGCGGCGGACACCAGGCCCGGCCGGCTGGCGTAGTCCACGCTGAGCACGAACTTGCCGGCCTTGCGCAGCGCACGGGTCTCGGCGAGGTTCTCGGCGCAGTAGTCGGCCGTGCACTTCTGGTCGGTGGCCTGGTAGAAGAGTTCCTCCATGCCGATGCCGTCGACGGCCTTCGTATATCCGGGCTGGTGCCGCAGCTCCGGCGAGTTCTGCGGCACGATCAGGAACCCGGCCTTGCGGGCCTTGGCGTAATCGCTGATCCGCACGATCAGGGCGGCCATGTCCCGGGCGAGCTTCGCCCGGTCCCGGCCCTGCGCGGAGGCAAGATCCAATTGCTCGTACGCCAGGGGCGTGTCCAGGTACACGCCGTCGAACCCGGCCTTGAGGGCCTGGTCGACCCGTGGGCGGACGACGAGATTCCACCAGCGCTCGTCGTAGTAGCGGACGAAGAACTCGCCCGGCCACTCCGGCCACTCGTTGGCGATCAGGTCGCCCGCGTTCTTCTGCAGCACCGGGTACTCCGGGCGGAAATCCTCGATGCTGCCGATCTCGAAGTAGGACAGCACCCGCTTGCCGGTCCTGCGCACCGCCGCGATCTCGCCGGCCGTGAAGAAGTCGCTGTGCGCGTCCCGGGCCAGGTCGATCACCACGAGCTGGTGCGGCCCCTTGGCGAGCTGGTCGAGCCGCCCGCCCGGATAGTCCTGGAGCTGGTAGGCCCAGGAGGTGATGCTGCCGGGCGCGGGCGGTGGCCTACCGGCGTCGCCTTTCTGCAGAGCCACCACCGCCACCGCCGCGACGACCATCGCGGCGGCGACGACGAGCCCGGCACTCTTGCTCACCCGGCGGCCCACATGCTCTTGATCGAGGCGGCCAGGTCGTACGCCGGATGCCAGCCCAGCTCGGCGGCGGCGCGGGAGATGTCGGCCTGGATCCAGTTAACCGCGGCCGACCGCTGCGGACCGGTACCGGCCTCGTGGATCGCTCCGGACCAGCCGGCCTGCGCGGCGAGCAGGCCCACCGCGTCGCGGACGGTCACCGCCCGGCCGCTGCCGCAGTTGTAGATCCGGCTCGGCACCTCGGCGGCGGTCACCACCGCGCGGATCATGCTCGCCACGTCCCGCACGTCGACGAAATCCCGGTACGCGCCCAGCGGCCCGAGGGTGATCTCGGACGACCCGGTCTGCTGCGCCTCCCGGATCCGCTGCAGGGCCCGGCCCAGCACGTTCTCGGCCGGCTGTCCCGCGCCGATCGGGTTGAACACCCGGAGCGAGACCGCCCCGGCCAGCGCGAACAGCCGGGTGCCGGCCACGTGGCTGACCCCGTACGCGCCGACCGGCTCGAGGCGGTCGTCCTCGGCCACGGCCTGCCCGGCCGGTACCACGCCGTACTCGCCGGCCGAGCCGAGCCGGACCAGCCGGGCACCGGGTGCGGCCTCGGCCACCGCGCCCAGCAGCTTCGCGGCGACCAGCGTGTTGGCCCGCACCAGGTGCTCGTCCGAGCCGCCGAGCGCGCCCACGCAGCTGACCACGGCGTCCGGCGAGGCCGCGCGCACCACCGCGGTCAGGCCGGCCAGGTCGCCGCCGATCAGGTCGTGCCGGTCGCGGCCCGGGCAGATCAACTCACCCACCCGCGGGTCGGCCTCCAGCGCCCGCCGGACGTGGCCGCCGATGAACCCGGACGAGCCGAACAGCAGCACCCGCCTCATACCGGCTCCCCCTCGCGCTCGCGGAGCAGCCGCGGCCGGATCCGCTCGAAGCTGCGGTTGGCCTCGTCGTAGTCCTCGGGCCGGCCGATGTCGAGCCAGAAGCCGGTGAACGGGTAGGTGGCCGGGTGCTCCTCGCGGGCCAGCAGGTCGAGCACCAACTGGTCGAAACCGAAGGACATGCCGGCCGGGTACGGCTTCAGCGTCTTGCGGGCCATCCCGTACACCCCCATGCTCACCTGGTAGCGCAGGTCGGGTTTCTCGCGGAAGCCGACGATCCGCGAGTCCGCCACGTCCAGCACGCCGAACTCGATGCGGTGGGTGCGCTCGGCGACCGCCACGGTCAGCCCGCATCCGGACAGCGTGTGCTGGTGCAACAGGTCGGCGTAGTCCAGGTCGGTGAGCACGTCGCCGTTCATCACGAGGAACTCGTCCGGCAGCACGTCCTTGAGCCCGAACAGCGGGCCGACCGTCGACAGCGGCCGGTCCTCCTCGATGTAGTCGACCGTCAGCCCCCAGCGCGCGCCGTCGCCGACGAACGCCCGGATGAGCGGGCCGAGGTGGTTGATGGCCAGGGTCACCGACGTGAAACCGCAGCCGGCGAGCTGGTCGAGGACGATCTCCAGGATCGCGTGCTTGTCACCGATGGGCATGAGCGGCTTGGGCAGCGTGGTGGTGTACGGCCGCAGCCGTACCCCCTTGCCGCCGGCGAGAATGACCGCATGCATAGCAGACCTGCCTCCCCCTAGAGTCCTGATCTACCGGTAGTGCCGGACCTGGCCGAGGATCGGAGCCAGGCCCAGCAGGAACAGGCCCAGCAGCGCGACCACGCTGCCGAGGTAGAGCGTTGTGTCGGTCAGTGGAGCGGTGGTCTGACCGAACAGGGGCGAGGCGCCGAGCAGCGCCGCCGTCCCGGCGTGCAGGATCAGCGCGGCCACCATGGACGCGCAGAGCCATCCGAAACGTTCGAAGCCGGCCAGCAGGAAGGCCGAGTAGTAGGCGCCGCCGAGGACCACGTGCGCGGCGATCATCACGATGCCCGGCGCGGAGAGCTTGCCGACCGCCGCCAGCACGCCGATCAGCATCAGGCCGAGCGCGCCCGGCACGGCCAGGCAGGCGACGGTCTCGCGGGCGACCACCAGCCACACCTTGCGGTGGAACTCAGCCGGCGAGGAACTGCGCTGGGTGAGCGCCACGGCCAGGGCGCGGTACCGCTCGGCCCGCCACTCGACGAAACCCATGGCGGCGATCAGCGGAGCCACCCCGATCGCGATGTCCAGCCGGGTCAGCAGGTATGGCGCCCCGGCGTGCAGCAGGAACACCGCGGAAACGAACCCGTAGCAGGTCACCCCGGCGATCCCGGGGAGCTGGACCCGGAGCAGCGGGCGCGCGGACGGTTCGGTCCGCTCGCCGTGACCGCGGGTGATCCACAGCGCGGCGCCGAACGCGGCCAGCACGCCGACGGCCGCGGTGGCCAGCGCGGCCGGTTGCAGCGCGGGGCCGGCCGCGAGGTAGGCGCCGCCGGCCACCACGGCGGGCAGCATGGAGGCCAGCTGCCAGCCCTCCCGGCGGTAGAACACCAGCACGGTGCCGGCCAGCTGGTAGGCCAGTTGCCCGGCGGCCAGCAGGATGAGGCCCCAGCCGCCGCCGGCGACGGCGATCACGGCGAGACCGGCCAGCGCGCCGGCGGCCGGTGCGGCCAGGGTGGTGATCCGCAGCAGCCGGCTGGCGGCCCGCGGGCGCTCGGCGCCGAGCAGCCGGTAGGCGCCGTAGGCCACGGTGCCGGCGTACATCCAGCCGAGCGCGCTGGCCACGGTGAGCGCCAGCACCACCGAGCGCTGGCCCAGTAACCCGAGCACGGCCGGGAAGACGGCGCTGGGCAGGGCGTACAGCGGACCGTGGGCCAGCACCCGCACGCTGCTGCGCCAGTTGCGGGCGGCCGCGTTCGGCTCGCCCACCGCGACGGCCGGCGGGCCCAGCCGGCGGAACACCTCAAGGGCCAGCGCGAAGACGTCGGAGAAGCCGTACTCGACCCGGGCGATGCGGTCGGTGAAGCCGTCCGCCTCCAGCGCCGCGGCCACCTGGAGGGCGTCGACCGCGCGGACCAGGGTGGGCCGCATCCGGTCGACCAGTTCGTCCAGCGGGTCGGTGGAGACCCGGGGCAGCACGACGGTGTGCGTCGGCGGCTCGACGATGATCTCGGTGGGCGGATCTTCGACGATCACCTGGGTCGGCTCGACGTCGATGATGATCTCGGTGGGCGGTGTGGTGTCCTCGGCGTACCGGCGCGGGCCCGGGATGACCGGTACGTACGGCCGGACCGCGTCTTCCTCGGCGGTTACCTTGTCGTCGACGGTCATCGGGCACCACCGAGGATGACGGTCTCGTCCGGCGCGGCGTCGCGCAGGTGCCGCGGTGGCTCGGCGCCCTCGAGCGGGGTGGCCAGGCCCTCGTAGACGTTGCGGTACATCTGCAGCGACTGGCTCAGCGTGAAGTGCTCGAGCACCCGGGCCCGGGCCGCGACGCCCAGCCGGTGCCGCAACTCGTCGTCGCGCAGCAGCTTGACGCAGGCGTCGGCGACCGCGGCGTGGTCCCGCGGGGCCACCACGATGCCGGTGTCGGCGACCGCCTCGGAGACGCCGCCCACGTTGGTGCACACCGTGGGCCGGCCGCAGGCCATGGCCTCCACCACGGTGTACGGGAAGCCCTCGGAGATGCTGGTCAGCGCCACGATGCTGCCGGCGTGGTAGGCGTCCACCGCGTTGCCGATCCGGCCCTCCAGCTTGGCCGCGCCGTCCAGCCCCAGCTCGGTGATGAGCCGCTCGCAGGACTCGTGGTAGATCCGGTTGACCGCCGGGGTGCCGCCGAAGATGCGCAGCCGCGCCTCCGGGATCTCCTTGCGCACCAGCTCGAACGCCCGGATCAGGGTGTGCAGGTCCTTGAGCGGGTCGACGCGGCCCATGAACGAGATGGTCGGCACGTCGGGCTCGGACGTGGCGGCCGGGAACTCGGCCGGCTCCACGCCGTTGTACATGGTCCACATCCGGTCGGCGTCGGCGCCGTTGTGCAGCTGCCACCGGCGGTTGTAGGCGGAGTGCGGGGCCAGCACGTCGGTGATCAGGTACGCGGCGCCGGCCAGTGAGCGGAAGAAGCTGAGGGCCAGCACCCGGACCGCGTGCGAGGCGTCCTCGTGCAGGTAGGAGATGTAGCGCTCGCGCAGGTAGATGCCGTGCTCGCTCATCACCAGGGGGGTGCCGTTGCGCCACTTGGCGGCCATCCCGACCAGCGTGGACAGCCCGTTCATCGAGCTGTGCACGATGTCGGCGTCGACCACCGGTGCGCTCAGCGGCCGCAGCATGTGCTCGAACAGCCAGGCGGCCTGCACCGCGTCGGCCACAGTCGGCGCCGGGGCGCTCTCGTCGACGCGCAGGTCGCGCCACGCCGCCAGCATCATGGCCACGGCCTCGTTGGAGACCAGCGCGCCACTCAGGTCACCGCCGTCGGCGGCGTACTCGTAAAGCCCGCGAAGCGCCAGCAGAAACAGGCTGCGGGTCACCGCGCCCTGGTCGGAGCGCGTCGTCTCCAACGGCGTGACCAGGGCCCGGACGAACATCTCGAACGATTCGACGAACGCCTGGCCGGGGCGGTCGCCACCGAGCCGGGCCTTACGGCCCGACGGGCGACCGCCCCAGAGCGGGATCGAGTGGACCCCGTCCAGGTTGGACGGCGGGACGAAGACGGATTTCTCGCTGCCGTCGACGGTGAGTGCGACGACCTGCCAGCGGTAGTCCGGGATGCCGCGGATGAGCTGCTCACACCAGATGCTCACGCCACCCATGGCATAGGGGTACGTCCCCTCGGACACCAGCGCGATACGCACGCGAGACCTCTGCCTTCGCCCCGAGCCGCCGGATCAGGCCCGCGGAACCGCGGTCACCGTGACGGCAGTGTTCGCCGCGAGCGCCACCGGCGCCGTGACGTCACTGCCGTACGTGGTGGAACCGGCCGTCTGGGCACCGCTGAGCTGCACCGTGCCGGCGGCCGGCGAGGTGACCTCGATGGTGCCGGTGGACCGGTCGTAGACCGCGTCGACGCCCGCGTCCTTCTGGGCGAAGTGCTGGGTGCGCACCGAGGTGTAGGCGCCCAGGTCCGACCAGTTGAGGTTGAGCAGCGGCGTCGAGTAGATCGCCGCGTACCGGCTCACCACGTTCTCCACCCAGTCGGTGAGCAGCGTCCGCCCGTTGCCGTAGTCCCGGACGTTGCTGATGTGGAACGTGTGCGAGTTGATCGAGCCGGAGGCGACGTGCTGGAGGCCGATGCCGCCCTCGTAGTCGATGATCTGCTGGTAGGTGCGGTCGGTCGGCCAGTACGGGAACCGGCCGTTCGGGCCGTAGAAGGAGTTGTAGAAGTGCGTCTCCTCGTCCGGCGCGGTGACGAAGTAGGCGATGTTCGTCGGCCAGTCCGGCACCACCTCGACGGCCGGCTCCAGCGGGTGCACGATGCTCGCGTTGAAGTGCGCCGGCTTGTGGCTGTTGAACGAGTAGTTGCCGTGCAGGTACTTGACGCCCAGGTCCTTGGCGGCCTGCAGCAGGTTCGGGTTGGACCCGGCCAGGCCGTGGTCGACCGGCACGCCGGTGTCGTCGTCCGGGTCGACGGTGTAGACGCCGAGACCGGAGTACTCCGGGGTCTTGAGCACGTCGGCCGGGTGGGTCAGGCCGATCGCGTTGCCCGCGTTGCGGTTGGTGAGGATCTCGCCGTGCGAGGTGGCGTAGTCGGTGTGGTTCAGCTCCGGGTGGTTCAACGTGTGGTTCAGCCACCGGAAGCTGCCGGCCAGGCACTTCGTGGTCGCGGTGAGCTCCGCGATGCCGCCGTTCGGGCTGCACTGGTTACCGGCGAACGGGTCGATGTCGGCGCCGTTGTAGGCCAGGTTGAACGTGAAGTTCCCGATCTGCGGGTACGCCGTGCGCAGCGCGGTCTGCTGGGCGTTCAGGTTGACCATGTCGTGCGCGGACACCCGGAAGCCGGGGTCGTACTCGATGGTCCCGTCCGACTTGTAGTGGTCCGAGCTGTTGAACCAGTCGTCCACGTCGACGTTCAGGTAGTGCCGCTGCTCGCCCAGGTGCAGCCCCTTGGTGGCCCACCGGACCAGGCCGTAGACCAGGACGTCGGACTGCAGCAGGTACTGGTTGCTGGTGAAGGTCAGCGCCAGCCGCTCGCGGCCGTCCGTCGAGGTGGTGCGCACCCCCAGCACGTTGGTGCCGTCGGTGATGGTGGCCTCGGCGGCACAGCCCGGCTTGATCGCCGTCTTGTACACGTAGGTCTGCACGAGCGGCAGGCTGACGTCGGCCTTGAGGTAGTCGAACACCTGCGCGCCGGCCGGGGTGAGCGACACGTTCAGCGGGGTGTCGCCGACCGAGGTCTCACCGGCCGAGTTCAGGCAGTAGTCCTCGGGCCAGGTCCCGTAGCTGGTGTAGAGCGAAGCCTGGCGAACACCGAAGTTCCGCTCGTACGCCCACAGGATGTTCCACTCGGTGGGGTCGATCCCGTTGAGCCAGCTGCCGCCCGACTCGTACACCTGCATGCTGTTGGTCAGCAGGATCGCGTTGTACTTGCCGACGCCGTCGGGGCGCACGACCGTGCTGGTGGTGATCGGGGTCTCGGCGCTGTAGAGCACGTCGTAGGACGCGCCGAGCCGGTCGAGGGTGGTCTTCCAGGTGGGCACGCCGAAGTCGTCGGCGTTGGTGCCGATGACCAGCGCGCGCAGCGCCACCTTGTCGTTCAGACCGGCCTCGGCGGCGAGCAGGGCCGCGGACTTCGACTTGCCGGCGGCGGGCTTGGCCACGGGGACCTTGCCGGCGCGCTTGGGCAGCGGCTTGGCCGCGGTCACCCGCGGCGGCGCCACCTGGCCGTAGCCGGGCACCTGGGGTGCGACGCCGGGCTTACGGGGACGTTCGGGCTGGGCGCTGGCCGAGCCCGGCAGCGTTGCCACGAGCGCACCCGCGGCTAATACGGCGACCAGGCTGCGCACCGCTCGACGGGGGGCGAGACGGGCCATCAGGCGACCTCCAGGGTCATAAGGCGTCGGATTACTGCGAGGTTGAGGAACGACCATTAAGGAAGCGGGCCGACGGCGAGTCTAAGCAAAACTTAAGGATGCGAGCCCGGGCGTTCGGGTGTCCCCAGGATGACTGTTGATGTGGTTGACCAGCATTGACGACAGTGATAGTGCCTTGATGACGGTTCTCCATCCCTGGGGGGTACCGCAATGTTTCGCCGCCGTGAAGACCCCCCTGACTTGCACGTTTCCTATTGTCTGATTAATGAGCCGTTAATATTTCTCGCGCGCCGGGCGGCCCGCCGACCAAGATCGAATAGACATCTTATAGTCCACATTGGGCGATTTGGCGGGAGAGCTAGGTTCCGTAACATTCTCAGGACTGCGCCAAAACGGTCCCTTGTAGACCGTCGGGGATGGACGGTGCGTGATCGCTCGATACACCCACCGTTCCGAGAGCCGTAAGTTGGCACTCATCTGCCGTTCCCCACACCGGAATGGCGAACTGACGCAGCGTTACCTCCCGGAAACGGTCGCGTCCGGCACCGACGCCATTTAGAGAGACGTCTAACACGCTATTTCTCAGACCTTTGCAAGCTACTCACCGGTATTTGCCAAATCCAATGCCCTGGGCACCCGGCAGGGTAGACATTTATCGATTCAAGGCCGGGCTCCGCTGCGCCGATCCGCCGGTGCGTGCGGCGGGGCATCGGGGTCACGGGGCGGGGCGGTCGGGCGGGGTGCCTTCGCCGGTAGCCCGGCCCTCTTT
>NZ_BOMV01000032.1 GCF_016862375.1 Paractinoplanes rishiriensis
TTCTTCGCCTGTGGCAGACCAACTCCGTCGCCTGTGGCAGACGTGCGCTGGTCGCCGGTGGTCAGCCCACTCGCTCACGACCTTGTAGGGGCCGCGGCCTGGCAGTTTGCCGAGGGTCAAACAGCAAAAATCATGTTATATCCGTTGCGCAGATCTGGACCTTGTCGAGTTGCTGTCCACCGGTGGCTGTCCAGTCCAAGTGTGGCAGCGAGCCGGAAGCGCCCGCCGTCAGCCCCCAGCCGTCCGTCTTACCTGGTCAGCGTGCAGCCCCCGAGCCCGTGCGCAAGCAGCGGGCGGGGCGCGAGGGGCAGGGGGGCGAGCGTTGGTGCGGGGATTGAGCGGTGGGGCAGGGCGCGAGCGGTGGGGCAGGGCGCGAGCGGTGGGGCAGGGCGCGAGCGGTGGGGCAGGGCGCGAGCGGTTGGCCGGGAGAGGGCCGTCGGCAGGCGGGAGCGTTGGAAACGCGGGAGCGGGCCGCCTCGCGGCGCGGCGCCGCGCTCCGCTCCTCTTCGCTAGGCCGGCCGGGACGGGGTGGGGTGGGAGCGGCGTTCCAGCGCCGCGTAGTCGCGCCACGGGATCGACGGCCGGGACAACCCCCGGCGGTTCAGGTAGCGGGCCGCGGACCGGCGCAGGCCGCTGATCATGCGGGCCATCGCGAGCGGGCCCATCCGGTCGGCCGTTGAGACGTAGTGGGTGGGGGTCAGCCGGCAGCCGTCGGTGGCGCGGGTCAGGTCGCCGGTTACCACGAAGGCGCGCAGGTCCGCCAAGTTCTCGTCGTGGCGGTGCCAGAGCAGGCTGGCCCGGCCGGGCTTCAGGGCGTCGCCGCCGTCCAGGACGAAGCCGTCGGTCACGGGTTTCGTCCGGGTGCGCCGCATTGTCGGTGCGCCGGACTCGTCGTACCCGCAAAGGACAGCGGAAGGGAAATCGGCCAGACGCCGGACCGCCTTGCTGAACGGACCGGTGTCGCCGGCGGGCACCGCCGGAAGGGAAACCGGCGGCTGCGGGCGCCACGCGGGGGAGGTGGTGATCCGCTCGGGGGTGACCGTGATGAGCAGGCGCATGTAATACCAGTCCATCAGGCCGCGCATGCCGGGGATGCGGTGGTAGCCGGACGACGGCTGGCGTTCGCGGACCCGCAGCCACAGGTCGGCCCACGGGCCCGGGTCGGTGACGATTTCGTCGGGGCAGGTGGCCCGGCCCTGCACCAGCACCTGGTCGGGCGCGGTCAGCCGGCTGCCGGTCGGGTCGGAGAAGAGCACGGCGACGCGGGGGTCGCGGCGGACGTTGATCGCCTTCTGCGGGAAGCCGATCGAGGTCGAGATCAGGATGGTGCCGTCGGGGCGGCGGACGCTGACCGTCGGCCAGGCGATCGGGGTGCCGTCGCGGCCGACGGTGAGCAGTTCGCAGGTGCGGTAGGCGTCGATCAGCGGTATCACGTTTGTCTGCATGGGCCGGAGCGTGCGGGGAGCCGCTTGAGGCCGGCTTGAGGCCGTTCTTCAGCCGCCCGCAAGCGCCCGGGCGCACGCTCACCGCCATGACCACGACGACGCAGCTCATGCTCCCCGGCCAGGCCGCCGCGCCGGCCGGACCCAACGACCTGACCGGTATGTTCGTGATCCACCACGCGTTCCGCCGCGATCTGCGGGCGTTCGTGGCGGCGGTGACCGGCACACCGGCCGGCGACACCGTCTCCTGGCGCGCCCTGCACGACCGGTGGCGGCTGTTCGGCACGTTCCTGCACCACCATCACACCACCGAGGACGAGGCGATCTGGCCGCTGCTGCTGAGCCGGGTCGACGAGGCCGGCCGGGAGACGCTGGCCGCCATGGAGGCCGAGCACCACGAGATCGATCCGCTGCTCGCCGCCTGCGGCGACGGCTTCGCCACCCTGGCCACTCACGGCGACGAGGATGTCCGGGCCTCTTTGGAGGTACGCATGGTGGCCGCGGCCGAACGTCTGCACCGGCACCTGGCGCACGAGGAGACCGAGGCGCTCGTGCTGGTGCAGGCGCACCTGACCCCGGCGGAGTGGGAAGTGATGGAGGAGAAGAGCGCGAAGGGCTCGTACACGTTCCGCGAGCTGATGGCGCTGGTTCCCTGGATCATGTACGGCTTGCCGGTTGAGGCCCAGCGCCGGCTGCTCAAGCTGGCCGGGCCGACGCTGGCGCTGCTGTGGCGGGTGAACCGGCGCGGATTTGCCCGGCGGGAGGCGGCTACGTTCCGTTCGGCGGTTTGAATCCGTGGCCGCGCAGCCAGCCGGCCACCAGCGGGATGTTCCAGCGCTCGCACTGCTCGAAGGCCGCGTCCGCGTGCCGGCCGGCCACCGTCGGCTCGCCCGCGGCCGCGGCGGCCAGCGCGAGGTAGGCGTCGACCGGCGCCTGCGCCACCGCGCCGCCGGCCGAGTTGGGCCGGCCCGCGTACGGCGACAGGCGGCGGTAGACGCGGGCGGCCAGGTCCCGGTCGGCGAGGCCGGCGCTGACCTCGGCGCCCTGGCAGAGGTTGACGAGGGTGTACCAGTCGTCGGTCTCCAGCCGCAGGTCGTGCTCGGCGTACCAGCGCCGGGCCTCCTCCGGGCGGCCGGCGCGGAGCAGCAGCATCACGATGCTCGAGTCCAAAGGCAGGCGGCTGTACGGGGCGAGCGCCTGCAACTGCCCGGCCATCTCGGCGTCGGCGTCGCCCCGGGCCATCCGCAACGCGAGCGCGGACCCGGCAGCCGATTCGGCCGCCTGCGGCATCGAGGTGCGCGACATCAGGTCGACGGTCTCGGCGAACATCCGCTCGGCCTCGTCGAACCGGCCCCGCAGAGCAAGCCAGGGCATCTCCAGCCAGCCCAGCGCGACCTGGGTGGACGCCAGGCGGTAGCGCTCGGCGTCGGCGCGGGCCCGGCGCATCGCGGCCTCCATCTCGGCGATCCGGCCGGTCTCCTGCGCGCTGAACGCCACCAGGGTCCGGCAGCTCACCGCGCGCAGGTGGTCGCCGGCCCGGACGGCGGCGTCCAGAGCCTCGGCGGCCAGGTGCCAGCGGCTCTCGGCGGTGGCCGGGCGCCAGTCGGCCAGCCAGGCGACGATCGCCGCCCACCCCAGCAGGCCGGGGTCGCCGAGCCGGCGGGCCATCGCCAGACCCTGCTCGACCAGGGCCAGGCGCTCCTGCGGGGCGTCGGCGAAGTAGAGCTCCAGAGCGAGCGCGAGCATCACCTGACACCGCAGCTCGGCGTCGGCGGCGGGGAGACGGCGCAACACGCTGCGCAGCGTCCCCGGGATGGTGGGGTGCACGGTGCCGTGCGCCCGGGGCAGCCAGACCGCGGCGTCCACTGCGGCGATCGCGGCGCGGGCCTCGGCGGTGAGATCGCCGATCCCGGCGGCGGCCTCGGCGGCGGCCACCTGGGCGGCGTCGGCCCCGTCCCAGTCGCCGCACTGCCGCGAGGCGAGGAGCCGGTCCATCAGAACGGTGTAGCGCTCCCGGCCGGTCACCGCGGGGTCGTCGGCCTGGGCCCCGGCGGCGGCGGCAAGAAGCTCGACGGCCTCGTCCCAGGCGTAGACGGCGGCGGCCCGCTCGGCCGCGCCGGCCGCGGCCTGCCAGGCGTCGCGGGCGTGCCGAGGACCGGCGGCGAGCCAGTGCCGGGCCGCGCGGGCTTGTTCACCGCCGGTAGCCAGCACGCGGGCCACGGCCGCGTGCCGCCGGGCGCGTCTGGTGGGCGGGATGTGGGCGTGCACGGCGTCGCGGACCAGGGCGTGCGAGAAGCGGAACTCTTCGGCGGCGGTTTCCAGGATCAGGCCCTCGGAGAGCGCGGGGTCCAGGCGGTCGAGGGTGTCGTCGGGGTCTTGGCCGGCGATGGCGGCCAGGAGGCCGAGGGTGAACTCGCGGCCGATCACGGCGGCGTCGCGGAGGAGGTCGCGGGTGGGTTCGGGGAGGGCGGCGGTGCGGGCGGCGACGACATCGGCGACGGCGGCGGGGGCGGCTGCGACGGGTGCTGCGGGGAGGGGGGAGGCTTCGAGGCGGGCCAGTTCGGTCAGCAGGAAGGCGTTGCCGCCGGTCCGGTCGCGGAGTCGGGCCGCTTCGGCGGGGGCGGCCGCGCGGCCGGTCACGGCGTGGACCAGGGCGCTCACCTCGGCGTCGGCCAGGCCGGTCAGGTCGATCCGGGCGCCGCCGTGGCGGGCCAGCGCCTCCAGGACCTCGGCCAGCGCGCCCGCAGGTTCCGGGTGCGAGCGGCGGGTGCCGAGCAGGGCGATCGGCCCGGTGCCGGTGGCGATCACGTGCCGGAGCAGGCGCAGCGAGGACGAGTCGGCCCAGTGCAGGTCGTCGAGCACGATCAGCAGCGGGCGGCGGGCGGCCGCGGCGGCCAGGGTGACCGCCACGTCGTGCCAGAGCGCGAAGCGGGCCGCCTCGGCCGACTGGGCGCTCTGGCCGCCGGGCGCGGACGGCGGGGTGGCCAGGCGGTCGGCCAGGGGGAGTTCGCCGAGTTCGCGGAGCACCGCGATCCACGGCCAGAGTGGCGGGGCGCCGTCGTCCTGCGAACACCGGCCCACCCCGACTGTGAAGCCGCGCGCCGCGGCCCGCTCCGTGGCCGCCCGGGCCAGCCGGGTCTTGCCGATCCCGGGCTCGCCGACCAGCATGGCCGCCGCCACGCTCCCGGTCGCCGCCCGGGTGAGCATCCCGTCGAGAGCCGCGAGTTCGTCCCGCCGTCCGACCAGGGGCAGTTCCCGAGGCGCCGGTGGTGCATCCGTGCGGGCCACTCCGGACGCTGTCACCTCCTGGCGCAGCACCGCCGTCTCCAGAGCGCGCAGCGCCGGCCCCGGTGCGATCCCCAGTTCCTCGTCCAACCGGTCGCGCATCTCGCGCAGCAACTCCAGCGCCCGGCCCTGATGCCCGGCCCGCGCATGGGCCAGCACCCGCAACCCGCACAGCGACTCCCGCAGCGGATGCTCGGCGGCCAGCGACGCCAGCTCGGCCGCCACCGCCGCGTGTTCGCCGAGGGCCAGCCGCACCAGTGCCCGGTCCTCGACCGCCACCAGGAACAGCTCGCCGAGTCGGGCGCGCTCGGCGAGTACCTGGTCCGAATCCGGTAGATCCGTATAGGGCTCGCCGGTCCACAGCGCCAGCGCGGCGTCCAGGTCGGCGCGCAGCGCCGCCAGACGGCTCGGGTCGACGTCGTCCGGTGGTCCGGAGGCGGGGACCAGGGCGGTGTGGGCGCGTTCGACCGCGGCGGTGAACAGCTCCGCGTCGGACGGCAGCGCCAACCGGTAACCCTGCGGCGTCGTCAACAGCACCGTAGGTGCGGCCCGGGCGGCTCGGTCCGGCTCCAGGGCGCGGCGCAGGTGGGCCACGTACGTCTGCAACGCCGCGCCCGCCGCCGGGGGTGGCGCCGCGCCCCACAGCAGGTCGATCAGCGCGTCCGCGGATGTCGCCCGCGGGCCCGCCAGGGCCAGCGCGGCCAGCAGCGCCCGGTGCTTCGGCGCGCCGAGCGGGACCGGCCGGCCGGCGCGCGTCACCCGGGACGGTCCCAGCACCTCCACCTGCACGAGGCCGACTTTAGGCAGGCCGCGGGCCGGCGGGCGAGGGGCCGAACGTCCGATACCCGGTCAGAGGCAGGACGCGCACGGGCCGGGCGGCAGCTCCGGGTCGGGCTCGGGGATGTTGCTCTGCAGCGGCTTGCGGACCCGGGGGTCGTCGACCGGGATCGGCACCAGGCGGTAGCGGTCCGGCTGGTCCTTGACGATCCGCCAGCAGAGGTCGTGCACCCCGTACAGCGCGCCGTTGCGCTCGCGGAAGGCGGACGCCAGGCAGATCGCGCCGGTGTTCTCGTTGACCGCGGCGCCCTTGGCCAGCGGGTCCTGGGCGAGCTGCCAGGATGCCATCACGATGCCCCGGTCCGGCCAGTAGCGCACCGCATGGATGGTCGGCTCGTCCGGCGGGTCGCACGACTCCACCGCGCCGGTCATCCAGACGTCGAAGCCGTTCACGTTGTCGTCCGGCGGGCCGGCGAACGTGTCGGTGATGGTCACCGTGTGGCAGACCGACTCGTAGGGACCGATCGGCTCGACCGGGCCGTCGATCGGGGTGTCCTTGGTGACGCCGGTGCTGGGCGTCTCGGAGTACGGCGACACCAGGCAGTCGACCGTGCAGATCGGGTCGGTGGGCGCGGTGCCGCCGGCCGGGTACTCGGTGAGCGGCGCGTTCACCAGCGGGTCGGTGAGCGGCACCGGGACGAAGCGGGTCACCAGGTGGTCGCTGCCGCGGCGCTGCGGGCGGACGCACCGGGCGTGGGTGGCGACCACGGCGCCGTCCCGGGCGGTGAGGCCGGTGCTGACGCACAGCGCCGCGACGTCCGGCAGGATGCGGCCGAAGCGGGAGAACGTGGTGGTGCCGCGCGCCGCGGTGCGCCAGGGGGTGCTCATCTGGCCGACCGTGGCGCCGTCCCGGACGTGGTACTGGGTGACGGCCAGCGTGCCGGTCGTGCTCCCGGGCGCGCAGGGCACCGACCGGCCGCGCACGGTGGCGTCGAACCACGGCTCCCACCGGGTCGAGTCGGGGCGATAAACCCCACGGAGTCCATCGAGCGTGACGCTCACGCAATTTTGGGGGTACGGGCGGAGCTCGTCGCCGGGAGCCGGTGCGGCCGTGGCCGGTGCCGCCGGTGCGAAGGCCAGCGCGACGACGGCGGCGGTCGCGGCGGCGAGAGTGCGGATGTTCATGATCCCTTGTCCTGGTGGGTGGGTACGGGTGGGTAGGCGGCGCCCATGGCACCGAGCGCGAGGCCGAGCTGGAACCGGTTGTCGACGCCGAGCCGGTCCATCAGGTGGCGCAGGGCGTTGGTGACCGAGCGGGCGCTGATCCGCAGCTGGGTCGCCGCGGTGGTGTCGGTGTGCCCGGCCGCGAGCAGGTCGACCAGCGCGCGCTCGCGGTCGGACAGCGCGATCGGCGTGACCGCGCCGACGGCCGGGTCGGTGGCGCCCTGCCAGTGCTGCTCGAACAGGTCGGCAAGCGCGCCGACGACGACCGGGCTGCCGATCTCGACGTACCCGCGTTCGATGTGCTCCGGGTCGGCGGGCAGCAGCGCCACCGACCGGTCCAGCACGATCAGCTTGAGCGGCACCTGCAGGGATTCCCGGGTCTGGTACGCCGGGTGGTGGTCCTCGTCCGGGTCGAGCGTGTCCCGGTCGGCCGGCGGTACGCCGAGGATCCGCATCCGGGTGCCCTGCGCGATCAGCCGCCGGTCGAACTCGGCGCCGGTGCGCGCGGACTCGGCGTCGAAGGCCTGCTCCGGGTTGATGGTCAGGGTCTCCCGGCGGCCGCGCAGCAGTTCCGCGTACCGCAGCCGGGTGGTGTCCCGGGTGGGCAGGTAGCGGATCTGGTCGTCGAGCAGGCCGCCGATCGCGGGCGCGGCCAGCGGCAGGGCCAGCGCGTGCAATCGGGCCCGCAGGTCCTGCACGATCAGCCGGTGCGAGTGCGCGACGGCCCGCTGGTCGACCAGCCGCAGCCGCCGGTTGCGCAGCACCGTGACCACCATGTCCGGCGGCATCGCGGTCCAGGCCAGCCGGCGCCGGGTGGTGCCCTCGGCGGCCGACACGGTGACCGCGCCGGCGGCGGCCAGTTCGGCCAGCGCCTCCTCGATCCGGCGGACCGGCATGGACAGTTCCTGGCCGAGCGTCCGGCGGGTGTGTGCGCCGAACGTCACGAGGGTGCGGTAGACCAGGTCGGCGTCGGCCGAGACGCCCCACCGGACCAGCGACGGCATGGCCGCTCCGATCGGCAGCGGCCGCGGGTGCAGGGCAGCGGTCACGGGTCGTGCTCCGGTGGCCCGGTGGCGCCGCCGGCCTTTCCGGGAGCGTGCGCCTTACGCAGGAAGCCGAGCGCGAGGCCCAGCTGGAAACGGTTCTCGACGCCGAGGCGGTCCATCAGGCTGCGCAGGATGTTGGTCACCGAGCGGGGACTGATGCCGAGTCGTTCGGCCGCCGCCACGTCGGTGCAGCCTTCGGCGAGGAGGGCGATCAGCTCCCGCTCCCGCTCCGACAGTGTGATCTTAGGCAAGCCCGTCTCCATCGGCGACCATCATCGGGCATGGGTCAAACGGTCCGCCCCTGCCCCCCGTGGCCGCACTCAACCACACGGCCCGGGGACAGGCCATACCTGCCCGTTTTGTCGCCCGGGGAATGCGGGATTGCGCAACCCGCCGCTGCGGGATCCCGCAAATCCGCTCCGGCGGCGACGGCATTCGTTGACCCTCCGGACCCCTCGGCCGCAATCTGCTTCTCGCACGATGGGGCGGCTTCGCCGGGACACGAGGTCCGGGTCCGGCATTCAATCGGGGGATGTCGGCACCGGACTACTCAGGCGTCCCGGCGGAGTCGGGCATATTTCGCTGATCCGCCCGAGCCGGTCGATCCGTATCAGTCGTTGAACTGATCGGAGGTCACCATGACGGAGTTCCAGGAGTACCTGACCGGCGAGGTCGTCGAGGACTACGCGGACGGCATCATCACCCGCCGCGAGGCGCTGCGGCAGCTCGGCCTGCTCGGCGTCGGCGCCGCGGTGGCCACGCCGCTGCTGGCCGCCTGCGGCACCGAACCGGAGTCCACCCCGGACGCGGCGCCAGGCTCCGCGACCGCGGCGGGCGGCTCGTCACCGGCGGTGCCGGCCGGACCGTCGCCGCTGCCCACCGAGGCGATCACGTTCGCCGGTCCGGAGGGCCGCACGCTGCAGGCCGCCTGGGCCGCCGCGGCCGGCACCCCGAAGGGCAGCGTGCTGGTGATCCACGAGAACCGCGGGCTCACCGACCACATCCGCTCGGTGGCCGGCCGGTTCGCCGCGAGCGGCTACTCCGCGCTCGCCGTCGACCTGCTGTCCGCCGAGGGCGGCACCGCGAAGTTCGCCGACTCGGCGCAGGCCACCGCGGCGCTGAACGCGGCGCCGGACACCCGCTTCGTGGCCGACATGAAGGCCGGCGTCGGCGAGTTGCTGCGCCGGGTGCCGGACGCCAAACCGGCCGCGGTCGGGTTCTGCTTCGGCGGCGGCATGGTGTGGTCGCTGCTGGCCGCCGGCGAGCCGCGGCTCGGTGCCGCCGCACCGTTCTACGGGCCGCTGCCGGACGGCGCCGACTTCGCCGGTTCGCGCCGGGTGGCGGTCCTGGGCGTGTACGCCGAGCAGGACGACCGGGTCAACGCGAGCCGGGACGCGGCGAAAGCGGCGCTGGAGAAGGCTGGCGTCACCCACCAGATCACCACGTTCCCGGGTGCCGGCCACGCGTTCTTCAACGACACCGGCCAGCGCTACAACCCGGCGGCCGCGTCCTCGGCGTACGACCAGCTGCTGGACTGGTTCGGCCGCCACCTCACGTAGCTCAACCTTGGGGCATCCGCAGCCGGTCGAACGGGTCGCGGCCGAGCGGCTCGGTCTGCCAGCGGGCGGCGAACGTGCCGGCCGCCGGGTCGAGCGCCAGGTGCAACCGGTGCGGAGTCTCGACGAAGATCAGGTCGATCCGCAGGGTGTCGCCGTCCCAGGCGTACGCGGTGGCGTGCGGGCCGTCGCCGGTCCAGCCGCCGGGCTCGCCGAGCGGGGCGGTCAGCCGGTCGACGCTGAGCCGGCCCGGCCGGGTGCGTATCTTGCGCAGCGAGCCGACGGCGTGGTCCGGTGCCGGGCGATAGGACATCGTGGGAATCGCCCGGCCCGGCCCGGCCGGCCGCGGCAGCTCCGGCGACCCGACCGGCCAGGCGCCGGCCGGGCCGGACCCGGCGGTGAGCGCCGGCCGCAGGTGGTCGAACAGCGCGTCCATGACGGCCGGGATGTCGTGGCTCTGCGAGGTGATGGCCACCACCGCGTCCGCCTCCGGCAGGACCACCATGAGCTGGCCGAACGCGCCGTCGCCGCGGTAGCCCTCGCGGTTGCGCCAGAACTGGAAGCCGTACCCGGCGCGCCAGTCCGGGTCGTCGCCGGCGGTCGCGACGTGTGCCCGGGTGGCCTCGGCGACCCACTCGGCCGGCAGCAGTTTCCGGCCCTGCCAGCGGCCCTCGTCGAGATAGAGCTGGCCCAGCTTGGCGACCGCCTCGGTGGTGGTGAACAGGCCGGTGAAGCCGAGGTCGCGGCCCTGCCGGTCGGGCGACCAGCCGTACCGTTCGATGCCCAGCGGCTGGAACAGGCGGGTGCGCAGGAACGCGGTGAGCGTGTCGCCGGTGACCTGCTGGATGATCGCCGACAGCGCGTGCGTGCACGGCTGGTTGTAGGCGAAGACCGAGCCCGGTTCGTGCTCCGGCGGCAGCCGCAGGAAGCCGAGCAGCGGGTCGCCCCGGCCGGCCGCGAACGCCTCGTCGATCGTCTCGCCGGTGTGCCCGCTCGCCATCGCCGCGACGTCGCGTACCCGGATGGATCGTGATTTTGGGTCTTTGATCTTCTTGTCGAACCGGGGGAAGTAGGAGAGCACGGTCGCGTCCAGGTCGACCAGGCCCTCGGCCACCGCGAAGCCGAGCGCGGTCGACGCGAAGCTCTTGCTCAGCGAGTAGAGCAGGTGCGGGCGGTCTGGCGCGTAGGGGCGCCACCACTGCTCGGCGACCACGTGGCCGTGCCGCAGGACCATGAGGCTGTGCAACTCGACCTCCGGCGTGCCGGCCAGGGCGTCGACGAACGCGGTGATGCCGGTCGCGTCGACGCCCTGCTCGGCCGGGGTGCTGCGGGGCAGGCTCACCCGCGCTGCCGCGGGGACCGGGCCAGATAGCCGTACGGGTAGGGGAGCGCCTGGTCGCCGGCCGCGGTGAGCCGGTCCATCTGCTTGTCGTCCAGGGTCCAGCCGGACGCGCCGAGGTTGTCGTCGAGCTGCTCGACCCGGCGCGCGCCCACGATCGGCGCGGTGACCCCCGGCCGCTGCATCAGCCAGCGCAGCGCCACCTGGGCCGGGGTGCGGCCGACCTCCTCGGCCACCGCGATCAGCGCGTCGGTGACCTGCCAGGTGCGCTCGTCCACCCGGCTCTGCCAGTCGCCCAGCCAGGGCTGTTTGTCGGCCTCCCAGCGGGTGTCCGGCGGCGCCTCGGTCATGCCGCGCCGGTATTTGCCGGTGAGCCAGCCGCCGCGCATCGGCGCCCACGGCACGATGCCGACGCCCTCGTTGCGGCACACCGGCACCAGGTCGAGTTCGATTTCGCGGTCGAGCAGGTTGTAGAGCGGCTGGAGGGCCACGAACGGCTCCCAGCCGCGCTGCCGGGACACGTCCACCGACTTCTGCAGCTGCCAGGCCGCGTAGTTGCTGACCCCGAGGTGGCGGACCGTGCCGGAGCGGACCAGGCCGTCGAGCGTGGACAGGGTCTCCTCGAGCGGGGTGGCGTCGTCGAACACGTGGATCTGGTAGAGGTCGATGTAGTCGGTGCGCAGGCGGCGCAGGCTGGCCTGCACGGCGGCGAGGATGTGCTTGCGGCCGGCGCCGATGTCGTTCGGACCCGGCCCGGTGGCCCAGAACAGCTTGGTCGCGATCACCAGGCCGTCCCGGTCGCGGCCGGCCAGCCAGTTGCCGATGATCTCCTCGGACGCGCCGCCCCCGTACACGTCCGCGGTGTCGACGAAGTTGCCGCCGGCCGCCACGAACCGGTCGAGCAACTGGTGCGACGTGCTCTCGTCGGCCTCCTTGCCGAACGTCATCGACCCGAGGCAGAGCTCGCTGACCTGTAAACCGCTGGCGCCTAGGTACCTGTACTCCATCCCACCATCCTTGCTGGCCGGGCAGGTCTCGACAACACCGGAATTAGGTTAGGCTGCCCTAATTCTTGGAGGTGAGGCGCGATGGCACGCTCGAATCTGCACGCGACCCGGATCAAACCGGAGCAGACCGAGTTGCTGGTGCTGCGGGTGTTGCGCAGCGAACGGATCTCGCCGGGCTTCCAGCGGGTCACCCTCGGCGAGGGCGACGTCGGCAAATTCCGGCCGATGGGCTTCGACCAGTGGTTCCGGCTGTTCATCCCGGTCGCCGACGGCTCGCTCGACCGCCTGCCGAACAAGCTGAACACCCTCGCCTTCCTGCGTTTCCTGGCCATCGCGAAGGCGACCCGGCCGCTGCTGCGCAGCTACACGGTCCGGGCCGCCCGGGACGGCTCGTTCGACGTCGACTTCGTGCTGCACGAGCCGGCCGGTCCCGCCGCCGAATGGGCGGTGAAGTGCGCGCCCGGCGACACGGTGGCGATCCTCGACGAGGGCATCGGTTTCCATCCGCCCGACTTCGTCGACCGGATCCGCCTGGTGGGCGAGGAGAGCGCTTTGCCCGCGATCGCCGGCATCCTGGGGTCACTGGATGCGGGCGTACGCGGCGAAGCAATCATCGAGATCCCCGCGGAAGCGGACCGACAAGATCTCACCGCGCCCGCCGGGGTTTCGGTGACCTGGGTGGTCCGCCAGGACCATGCGGCGGTGCCCGGCGTGGCCGCCCTGGCCGCGGCGGTGGCGCTTTCGCCGGCACCCGGGATGTACGGCTGGGTGGCGGGCGAACAGGCGCTGGCGTCCGGCCTGCGGCGGCACTGGGTGGCCACCGGCGTGCCGAAGGAGAACATCATGTTCTGCGGCTACTGGCGGCACACGTAACCGGACGCGTCCCCCACGTTTCCGGACGTGCTTCGCCCGCGGTCTCGACTACGCCGGCCGGCGGCCCCGATCCTCTTCGGATGAACGCTCTGCTGCAACGCTGGCCCGCCCTGGTCGGCCTGACGTCGGCCGTGCTGGTGCTGATCTTCACCGCCGACCGGGAGACCACGGCGATCTCGGTGAACGTGGCGGTGCTCTGCTACCTGTCCGCCGCGGCCTTCGGCAGGCCGTGGCTGGCCTGGGCCGCGATCCCGCTGTTCAGCGTCGTGGTGACGGTAGCCAAGATCGCCGGCTTCGCGTGGTGGGCGGCGTTCGCAGTGGTCGGGGTGGTCCTCATCGTCGCCGGGCTGGCCATCGGCGTGCCGCGCAAGCCGTTGTGGGCGCAGGTGGGCGCGGCGGTGGTCTACGGGGGTCTGGCGGTGGTGGCGTTGTTCCTGCCGGTGGTCGTCGGGGGAGTGCTGGCGGGGCTGGCGCTGGCGGCGCACGCGGGGTGGGACTGGGTGGCTTACCGGCGCAATGAGGTGGTGCCGCGGTCGCTGGCCGAGGCGTGCATGTTCCTGGACGTGCCCCTCGGCGTCGGCGTGGTGGTGTTGTCCCTGACGGCGTGACCCGCGCTGCTTTCACCGGGCGCCTCTCACCGGGCGCCTCTCACCGGGCGCCTCTCACCGGGCGCCTCTCACCGGGCGCCTCTCACCGGGCGCCGGACCGTCCCATCCCCGCCGGGCAGGCGTGCTCCCCGCCGGCCCGGCGTCGGTGGGGTCAGGCGCGCATTACCGTGGCGATCGGGATGCCGGCCGCTCGGATCGCTGGGACGAAGCCGCCCAGGATGCCCGCCACGACGCCGGCGATGATGCCGGCCACGCCGGCCTCCCAGGGGAACTGGACGTTGCGCAGCAGCGGCTCGGAGTCGCCCATCAGGATGGACAGCACCTTCAGCGCGCCGGCGCTCGCGCCGATGGCGGCCGCCGCGGTCAGCAGGCCGGTCAGCAGAGTTTCGGCCAGCACGATGCCGGCCAGCAGCGACCGGGGCGTGCCCACCGCGCGGCGCAGGGCGAACTCCTCCACCCGTTCGCCGACCGTGGCCAGGCCTACGTTCAGGATGCCGGCCACGCCGATCAGCAGGACCAGGCCGGCCATCCCCAGGAAGATCAGCCGGATCAGGGCCAGTTCCTTCTCCTGTTGCTTGTGGTAGTCGTTCGTCTGAATGTAGGTCTCGACGCCGATGCCCTTGAGGCGGGACGCCAGCACCTGCTCCACGGGAGTGGAGGCGACCATCATGACGCGCAGTTCGCCGCCCTCGAAGTTGGTGGCCGGCAGCCAGTTGGTCAGCTCGTCCAGGCGGACGTAGGCGCGCGGCTGGATGTCGCCGTCGTCGATCACGCCGATGAACTGGGGGGTCACGTTGGCCTTCGCGCCGGTGATACGCATCTCGGCGGGGACCTGGTGGCGGGTGAAGCCCTTCGCGGCCTCCTTGTTGAGGACCAGGCGGGGGGACATCGCGGGCACCGTGGAGAAGTCGAGCCAGGTGCCGGACTCGGCGCGGAACGGCCGGAACGGGCGCACGTCGCCGGTCAGCGCCGTAAGCCGCACCTCGACCGCGGCGCCGGGCGGGCCGCTCTGCACCTCCTCGCAGCGGCCGTCGGCGTAGCAGATCTGGCCGCCGCCCCACGACTCGTCCAGCGGGGACGCGCCCTCGTTCACCGGTTTGACCCCGGGCTCGCCGATGATCGCGTTCACCGCCATCAGTCCGACCGCGTCGTCCCGGCCGGTCACCGTACGGATCACGATGTCGGCGGCGCCGGGCTGCGGCGACATGTCCATGGTCTTGGTGCCGTCGACACCGTTCATCAGTTCCATGCCGGACAGCAGCGCGCGCTCCGCGATGCTCGCCCCGGCCTGCACCACCACGACGGCCAGCACGCCGAGGAACAGGCTCACCATGGACAGCAGGGTGCGCAGCTTACGGGCCCGGATGCCCTGCAGCCCGATGATCAGCGACGACCGCAGCCGCCCAGACAACCGTTTCACGCTCATGCTGTGC
>NZ_BOMV01000033.1 GCF_016862375.1 Paractinoplanes rishiriensis
CGCTCATGCGGCTGTCACCCGCTCGGTCAGCACGCCGTCGACGAGGTCGTGGATGCGGCCCATCCGCGCCGCGTGGTCGCGGTCGTGGGTGACCAGCAGCAGCGCGCAGCCGCGGGTGGTCGCCTCGGACAGCGCGTCGATCACCAGCGCGCCGGTCTCGGTGTCCAGGGCGCCGGTCGGCTCGTCGGCCAGCAGGATCCGGGGCCGGCGCACCAGCGCGCGGGCGATCGCCACCCGCTGCTGTTCGCCGCCGGACATCCGGGCCGGCCGGTTCTTGGCCAGATGTGCGATGCCCACCTGGTCGAGCGCCTCCATGACCCGCGCCCGGCGGTCCCGGCGGGGCAGCCAGCCCTGGCCGTTGACCAGGGCCATCGCCACGTTCTGCGCCGCGGTCAGGTGCTTGAGCAGGAAGAACCGCTGGAACACGAACCCGAAGTGCGAGCTGCGCAGCTTGGCGGCCCGCCGCTCGGGCAGCCGGCTGATGTCCTGGCCGGCCAGCACGTACTGGCCCGAGTCCGGCCGGTCGAACAGGCCGATCACGCTGAGCAGCGTGCTTTTGCCGGACCCCGAGCGGCCCACGATGGCGACGCTCTCCCCGGCGGCCACTGCAAGATCAACACCATCGAGGATGGTACGGGGCTGCTCCTGACCCTTGAGGACCTTGGTGATCCCGGTCAGCTGGATGAGCGGCTCGGTCACTTCGGAGCTCCCGACGGGTCCTCGGCACCGGGCGCCGCGGCGGGCAGATCCGGGCCGGGGATGGCGACCGTCTCGGTGCCCTTCAAACCCGATTTGATCTGTACGACTTTGCCGTCGGTGAGCCCGAGCGTGACGTCCACGGTCCGGCGGGTGCGGTCCTCGCCGACCACGTCCACCTTGCCCTTGCCCTGCAGGCCGGCCACCGCCTCGACCGGGAGCACCATGACGTTCTTGGCCGTGCCGGTGACCACCTCGATGGTCACGGCGGCCCCGTTGATCAGCTTCACGTCGTCCGGGGGCGCGCACACCAACTGCATGCCGGTCGGTTCCGAACCGGCGCTGCCCGGGTCCTCCGGCGGTGCGGCCGGTACCGGACCGCCACCCGGCGCGCCGGACTCCTGCGGGTTCGGCTCGGGCTCCGGTTCCGGCTCGGGAATCGTGCCGGCCGGCAGAGCCGCGATCGTGCCCAACGTCGTACAGGGAAATGGTCCTGGTCCGTTTTTGATCTGCCCACGCACGTTCTTGACCGCGCCGGAGATCCGGTACGCCTGAGCGCTGTCGATGTCGGCGACAATGCCATAGCCGGCGTGCCTCGCCGACACCACCGGCATGCCCTTGGTGACGGTTGCCCGGTCGTCCATGAGCCGCCCCGCGAGCGTCGAGTCCTTGGGGATCTCCACCCGCCGCGGAATGCCGTCGTCCCACACGGTCGCCACCCACATCGGCCTGGTGGCCGGGCTCGAGGTCGGCCGCCGGTCCAGCCAGCGCAGCTCACCGTCCACCGGCGCGACGATGCCGAAGACCGGGTTGATGACCACCTTGCCGTTCAGGCTGATCTGGTTGGAGAGGTCCTGCTTGGTGGGTTGCACGGTGGTCAGAACCGTGCCGCGCTTCTCCAGCCCCGGAGTCGTGGCGGGTTCCTCGTTGCTCGAGCACCCGGCGACGACGACCAGCGCCGACACCACCGCGCCGGCACGGGCAAGCCTGCGTCTATCCACCGTCGTAACTCCATTCCTAGGACCAGCGGGGTGAGGCTACCTGGATCACGCAACCCTCCTTAATTGCGTTGCCGGGCAGCCCGGCCGTCCCTACGCTCGGAGCTATGGAAAAGCACTCCTGCCGTCACTTCCGGCGACGCGACTGACGCGGTCTGTAACCGCGCGGACGCGCCGCTTTCCGATCCCGGGAGGCGGTTTTCTTTCTGCCGGGCTCGTTTTTGCAGGGCGCTTATCAAGGGCGCGGTGACTGTAGCTCAATGGCAGAGCGCCAGGCTGTGGCCCTGGATGTGCCGGTTCGACTCCGGCCAGTCACCCCAAGCGGGCGCGCCGAGTCACGCGAGCGCGCCCGGCACGCTTTCAGCCGAGGAAGTCGGCAATGTCGGCGGCGATTTCGGTCGGGTATTCGCCGTTCAGGGCGTGGGATGCGGTTGAATAGGTTTTCACTGTGGCCTGGGGGAGCGATTTCCGGGCGTTGTCGGCGGCCTCGGTGGCGTCGTGCATGCGGGATCTTCCGGCCAGGATCAGCAATACCGGCGTGCTGAGCTTGCGCAGCTGGTCTGCAGAAGGCCGGCCGGGGGCGGAGGCCTTGATGGTGTACGCCTGCAGGCCCGCTTCGATCATTTCGGCTACCGGGACGTCCGCCACCGGGGCGCCGTTTGCCGTCCAGCTGGCGAAGCTGTCCCGCCACGATCGGGGTGCCCAGCGGAAAGCCACCGGGATCGAGCGCAGGATCACACCGGTGGAGAGTCCGGTGAAGGTCAGAACCGGGTCGAGCAGGACCACGCCGGCGATTTTCTCCGGGCGGTGGATGGCCAGATTCGTCGCGGTCCAGCCGCCGAAGGACAGGCCCACCACATGGATCTGCGGCTCGGGCAGGGCCCGCAGCACCTCGTGCAGCCACTGGGCGTGGTCGGCGTCGGACTCGATGGGGCGCTGCTGGACGCTCAGGCCCGGCTCGCCCAGCAGGTCGACGGTGTAGACGCTGCGCAACGCCAGCAGGGTGGGCAGGTTGTCGGCCCAGACGGGGGTCGCTGAGGCGCGGCCGGGCAGGAGTAGCAGGGGCGGACCGGGGCCGCCGGCGAAGCGGTAGACGCGCACCACCCCGTACCCGGTCCGGATGTCCAGCGTGCGCTCCGGCGACGGCAGGTCGGCCATCGCTTTCCGGTACGCGGCCGTGAAGCGGTCGTGCGCCTTCCCGGACGTGAAGTAGCCGACCGGGGCCGGGTCGCGCAATGCGTAGACGACGCCGGCGGCGATCAGTAGGACCACGGAGAGAATCACTCGTCTAACCATGCGGTCAGATTACTGACCGATCGGTTAGCTGTACAGTGTGCGGGTGCCCGCCAACGACACCGCCCGGCCGCTCACCATCACTGAGCAGGCGCGGCGTGCGCAGCTCGTCGGCGTGACGATTGAGTTGGTGGCGCGGCACGGCTACCCGGGCACGTCGCTGGCGCGCATCGCGGAGGCGGCCGGGATCTCCAAGGCGGCGGTGCTCTACCACTTCGCCACAAAGGACGCGGTCGTGCAGGCGGCCTACGGTTCGGTCCTCGATTCATTGACCGGGTACGTGGGAACCGCCGTCGACGCCGCGTCCGGATCGGCGGCTGTCGAGGCGTACATCCGCTCCTTGATCTTGTATTTGCACGACCACCCCGACCACACCCGCATGATCGTCGAGGGCCTGAGCGGCGCCACCGGCATCGACGACACGCCGCACGCGCCCAGCCGCCGCGACGTGGTGGCGAGCCTGATCGAGGCCGCGAAGGAGGCGGGCGACTACCGGCCGGGCGTCGACGCGCAGGCGACCGCGGTGATCGTGAACGGCGCCGTCGACGCGATCGTGTCGGAAAACCTGGCGAACACCGGCTTCGACACGACCCACGCGGCCGAGGTGCTGATCGCGATGCTCCGTGCGGCATGCGGGCGCTGATGGCCGGGGTGCTGCAGACGCCGCGGCGGCCTGGCCCGGCGGCGAGCCTGGTGCTGGCCCGCCGCCGCGCGCGCGTGACCTACCGGCCTCGGCCGGTGCGGTCCTGTAGGTCGTCGATCAGGCGGGACGCCTCGGCCTTGGTCAGGTCGTCCGGGACGTCCTCGTGGGCCTCGGTGGCCAGAGTGTGCAGGTAGGACTCCTGGGCGCCGGTGGCCGGCTCGTCGCCGGTGGTCCAGTCGGCCGGGTCCTTCACCCGGTTGTCGCCGGGCGTGGCTTCGGTACGGTCCGCCATGATGCCATCCTTCCGATCGGCCCTCGAACGGATGTGCTACTACCCAGGAGGGCGGGGCCTATGCCTGTTTTCGCCGGTTGCGACGATCACCTTGCCGCGTGTTGACCTCGGACGCCGAATCCTGAAGCGCGCCGACCTGCGGGAGGCGGACCTGCGCGGCGCCACCCTGCGCGGCGTCGTGCTGACCGACGCCGACCTCCGCGGAGCGGTGCTTTCCGGGCCTTTACTGTGTGCCTTTCCCACCGAGAGGATCGGGCCCCGATGAGAAAGTGGCTTCTGCTGGCCGCGGCCATTCTGCTCGAGGTCAGCGGCACGCTGGCACTGCGCGCCGCGATCGATACTCCGGGGTGGTACGCGCTGGTCGCGGTCGGGTACGCGGGGTCGTTCGTCGCGCTGACCTACCTGCTGCGGCTCGGGATGGGCGTGGGCGTCGCGTACGGGATCTGGGCTGCCTGTGGTGTTGCGCTCACGGCCGTGTTCGCTAGCGTGATCTTCGGCGATCCGCTGACCGGGACGATGGTCGCCGGGATCGTGCTGATCGCGGCCGGGGTGCTCTGCGTGGAGCTGGGTTCGCAGGCGGCGCAGGCCCGGCGGTCGGCATGATCTGGATCTACCTGGCGGGCGCCATCCTGTCCGAGGTGTCGGGCACGCTGGCGCTGCGGATGGCGGCCCAGCCCGGCGCGACCCGGTGGTGGTTCGCGGGGGTCGCGGCCGGCTACCTGACCGCGTTCGGCTGCCTTGGTCTGGCCCTGGCCGGCGGCATGCCGGTGGGAGTGGCGTACGGGATCTGGGCCGCGTGCGGGGTGGCGCTGACCGCGCTGGCGTCGCGGCTGCTGTTCCGTGAGCCGTTCACCGGCGTGATGGGCCTCGGCGTCGCCCTGATCATCGGCGGCGTGCTTTGCATCGAGCTGGGGGCGGTCCACTGAGGTCGCTATTTCGGTGGGCACGCCTAACGCGGTGGGTTCAGGGCTGGGGGTGGGCGATTCGGAGCCATTGCTATACGCCGCGGGCGTCGAATGGGCCGTCGCCCGACACTACCGTTGAGCGCGCTGTGGCCAGTTTGGTCAGGAGGTCGCCGGCGGTGAAGGGCTTTTCGATGAAGGCTATGTCGCGGTCGATGACATGGGTGCTGCCGAGCAGTCCGTTGCTGTAGCCGGACATGTACAGCACCGGCAGGCCGGGGTCGTGTTCGTGGAGCAGTTCGGCCAGTCTCGGGCCGGGCATCTCCGGCATGATCACGTCGGTGAGCAGGACGTCGCAGCCGTGTTGCTGGTACAGGGCCAGGGCCTCGGGACCGGTTGCGGCGGCCAGCACGCGATAGCCGCCGTCGGTCAGGATGCGGGCCACCACGCGGGCCAGGGCCGGCTCGTCGTCGACTACCAGCACGGTGCGGCCGTTTCCGGAGGGCGGCGGCGCCGGTGCGGCGGGGACGGCGGGTGCGGTGCTGGGCGCCGGCACGAGCGGCAGGTAGATCCGGAAGGTCGTTCCGATACCGGCCTCGGAGTAGACGTTGATGCTGCCGCCGGCCTCGGTCACGATGCCGTAGACGGTGGCCAGGCCCAGACCGGTGCCCTTGCCGCGCGGTTTGGTGGTGTAGAACGGCTCGAAGATGCGCGCCGCGGTCTCCGCGGACATGCCCTCGCCGGTGTCGCTGACCACCAGCCTGGCGTAGGTGCCGGCGGCTACCGGCGGCTGCATGTTGACCTCGTCGCCGTCGAGCGTGGCGGTGTTGGCCTCCAGGATGAGGGTGCCGCCGTCGGGCATGGCGTCGCGGGCGTTGATCGAGAGGTTGAGCAGCACCTGCTGGAGTTGTCCCGGGTCGGCGTGCACGGTCAGCGGCTCCGCCGAGGGCAGTGCGATCAGGGTGATGTGCGGCCCGATGGTGCGTTCCAGCAGCGCGTGCACCTCGGTGATCGAGGCGTTCACGTCGATGTCCTGGGGCTGGATCGCGTCGCCCCTGGTGAAGGTGAGCAGTTGGCTGGTCAGGTTGCTGGCGCGCTTCACGGCGGCGCGCACCTGCGTCAGATCGGCCTGGACGTCGGGTTTGTCGGAGGTGGCCTCGATCGCGAAGTCCGTGTAGTTGCCGATGATCGCGAGGATGTTGTTGAAGTCGTGGGCCACGCCGCCGGCCAGCTTGCCCAGGCTCTCCATGCGCTGCGCCCGGTTGGTGCGCTCCTCGACCGCGCGCTGGCGTTCGGTGGCCTCCTTCGCCGCGGTGATGTCCCGGGCGATCGCCGAGATGCCGACCGTCGCGCCGGACTGATCGAGGATGGGCGTGATGGTGACGGCCAGGTCGACCGGGCGGCCGTCCTTGCGCAGCCGGCGCGCCTCGTAGGTGGCGCCGCCGTGGCCCTGGCGGAGCCGGGCCAGGACGTCCGCCTGGTGCTCGGCCCCCAGCCGATCGGCCAGCACCGCGGCGGGCTGGCCCACCATCTCCGCGGTGGTGTAGCCGAACACCTTCTCCGCGCCCTGGTTCCAGGCGGTGATGGTGCCTTCCGGGGTGAGGGCGATGATCGCGTCGTCGCTGTGCTCCACCACGGTCGCCAGGGTGGCGCGCTGCGCCTCGGCCAGATCGTTGGCGGCGCGCTCGCGGGCCGCCGCCTCGTCCAGGCGGTGCTGGCCCCACGGGTCGACGAAGATGGCCCCCGGACCCAGCAGCACGCCGTATCCGCGCCGCAGGGTCCAGTAGTAGATACCCACCCCGGCGGTGAACGAGTCCCACAACGCCGACGTCCACGACCAGTGGACGTGGGTGGCGGTCACGTGCAGGGCATGCCCTACCGCGCAACTGAAGAAGATCAGCGCGGTGGCGACGGCCAGCTTGTTGGTGCGCAGCTGACCGGCCCGCGCGACCGGAACCAGGATGGCCACCATGATCGATGCGTAGGCGACCGTGATGACGATGTTCGCCAGCAGGAACATCCGGTCCGGCATGCCTCTCAGATCGACCCGGCCGGGAATTAACTGAGCGGGGCCCTCCGCATCCGGCCGCCTTACCCGCGGTTCAGGCGGCGGTACACCGGGGCCAGCCTTTTGTGCAGGTCCTGGTAGACGCCGTAGATCTCGTCGTAGGTGGCCCGGCGGGCGGGGTCCGGCTCGAAGACGTGGTCGTTGCGGGCCAGGCCGGGCAGGTCGGCGAAGTCGATCAGGCCGGCGCCCACCGCGCCGATCCAGCCGGCTCCGCGGGCGTTCACCGCCACCGGGTTGGCGTCGCGGCGGATCTCCACGTCCAGGACGTCGGCGAAGATCTGGCACCACGAGTCGGACCGGGCGGCGCCGCCGGTGATCACCAGCGACGAGACCCGGGTGTCCAGGAAACGGTTCACCGCGCCGGTCAGCCAGCGGGTGTTCAGGGCCACCCCCTCGAAGACCGCGCGCAGCAGGTCGGAGCGGGTGGTGTCCAGCGAGATGTTGAGGAACGCGGCGCGTAGGTTCGGGTCGTCCACCGGCGCGCGCTCGCCGTACAGCCATGGGGTGTAGAGCACGCCGTTCGCGCCCGGCGGGACCGCCGGGATGATCTTGTCGAACGCGTCGAAGATCGAGCCCTCGTCGCGGCTCACCCGGCCGGCGCTGAGCAGCGGGTCGTCGTACTCCACCACCTTGTCGCGCAGCCAGGTCAGGTTCGCGCCGGCGGTGGCCTGCAGCGCGGTCATCAGGTAGCGGTCGGGCAGGGCGCACGGCACCGAGGCGATCCCGGCGAGCACGTCGGTTTTCTTGTACGGGACGTGCGCCGCGATCCAGGACGACGTGCCCAGATAGAGGTGCGGTTCGTGATCCCGTACGGTGCCGGCGCCGATCGCCGCCGCGGTGTTGTCGATGGCACCCGCCACCACCCGGATCGTCGGGGGCAGGCCCAGGTGCACCGCGGCGTCGGCGGACAGGGTGCCGATCACCTCGGTGCACGCCACGATCGGCGGGAGCTTGTCGCCGTCGATGCCGGACGCGGCGACCAGGCTGGGCGCGTACGAGATGCGGTTGATTCTGCGGTTGTCGGTGACCCAGGACGTCAGGATGGAGTCGACCGTCGCGACGGTACGGCCGGTCAGTTTCAGGTTGATCCAGTCGAGCACGTTGAGGAACGTCCTGGTGCGGCGGTAGACGTCCGGCATGGTGTCGCGGATCAGCAGCATGTGCGCCGCCGGGTCCTTGCCGGTGCCGGACGGCATGCCGCCGGTGAGCCGCAGCCACCGGGCGATCTTGCGTACCGCGAACCCGCGGTACGCCGGGAAGCCGCCGAACTGCCGGCGCAGGTGACCGGCCCCGCGCATGTCGAGCCAGCTGATGCACCGGGTCAGCGGGTTGCCGTCCGCGTCGACGGCGATCGTGCCCTCGCCCTGGGTGGACGAGCAGATCGTGGTGACCGCGCGCAGGTGCTCGGGATGGCGGCGGCCCAACTCGGCCACCACCTCGCCGAGCGCGTCCCACCAGGCCAGCGGGTCCTGTTCGGCACCGCCGCCGGGCAGCACCTCGAGCGGCACCGCCCGCTCGGCCCAGCCGGTGACCGTGCCGTCGGCCGCCACCAGCGCGGCCTTCATGCCCGAAGTGCCCAGGTCGATCGCCAGAACCTGTGCCGGTTGCGGCACGCTAGACCCCCTCGACCTGGGCGAACACCTGGTCGAACCGGGCCAGCGCGTCGTCGATGACCTCGTCGGTGTCGGCCATCGAGGTGTACATCCGGGAACCGGCCAGCGTGATGATGCCGTGCGCGGCGTACGCGGCACCCATCTGCTCCATGAGGCGCTTGCGGCCCTTGTTCTCCTTGAGCAGCTTGATCGGGTTACGCATGTCGAGAAGCATGACGCCGCTGCATTCGAGGTGGACGATCGACCCCTGGTTGTAGGCGACGTACGGCAGCCCGTACCGGTCGATGAGCTTCTGCAGTCCCCGGGTGAGCCGGTCGCCGGCCCGGCCCGCGATGACCGGCGCCCCGGTGCGGGCCATCTCCTCGATCGCGAAGTAGCCGGCCGCGCAGGACAGCGGGTTCGCCGACAGGGTGCCGCCGACCTGGATGTGCGCGCCGCTCTTGCCGTCCAGCCCCGAGCCGAAGACCGCCATGATGTCGGCACGGCCGCCCACCCCGCCGGCCATCGGATAGCCGCCGGAGACCGCCTTGCCGAACACGGTGAGGTCCGGGGTCACCCCGAAGTACCCGGCGGCGCCGCCCATCCCGGTCCGGAACCCGGTCACCACCTCGTCAAAGATCAGCAGTACGCCGAACTCGTCGCACAGCTTGCGCACCTTCTCGTTGTAGTCGCGCGGTACCGGCCGGGTGCCGGACTCGGGCCCGAGCGGCTCGACCACCACGGCCGCCGTCCCGCCACGCACCCGGTTCTCGATCAGCTTGCGCCGCAACTGCCCCAGATCGTGCGGGAACGCCTCGCGGGTGCGGCCGGTGGCCCCGAACGGGATGCCCTTGGCGTTCATCCGGAACGTGCCCGGCACCCGCAGGCCGTAGACCATCGTGTCGGACCACCCGTGATAGGCCCCGCCAAGCTTGATGACAAACTTCTTTCCGGTGTACGCGCGGGCGGCGCGCACGGCTGCCATGACCGCCTCGGTTCCGGACCCGAGCGACCGGTACATCTCGATGTGCGGCATGTACCGGTTGATGATCTCGGCAAGCTTGAGCTCGTATTCGTGGAACAGCCCGGTGACCGGCCCGGACTCCCGGATCACCGCGGCGACCCGCTCGTTGACCGGCGCGTAGTTGCTGCCCAGGATGGTGGGGCCGCCGGCCTGGAGGAAATCGATGTAGACGTTCCCGTCCCGGTCGGTGAGGTAGGCGCCCTCGGCCTTGTCGACGGCCAGCGGGAAGGGGTAGTTGAAGGCGAGGTTGTGCTGGACGCCGCCGGGGATGCGCTTCTTGGCCCGCTCGGTGATCTCCTTGCTGGCGGTGCACTTGGTCTCGAAGTAGCCGAGTACGTCGAGCATGGCGTCGTGGCGGAGGCCGCGGACGGGTTGGGCGACGAGCGCTTTGAGCCGGCGCATGGTGTCGGGGACGTCGAGGTAGGTGGAGATGGAGTAGTCCTGCCCCCCGGACATTACCGAAATTTCGGAAATGTCCGGGCTGGGGCCGGCGGGGCCCGGCGGGGCGGTGGGGGCGGCGGGGGCGGCGGGGGCGGCGGGGGCGGCCGGGCGGGCGGGCGCGGTGCGGGCGGCGGGCGCGGTCACGCTGGGGAGGGGCTCGTCGTCGGGCACGCGGACGGGCTCGACCGCCTCCGTTATCTGTGCCGCAATGCGCTTCTCGTCGGCTCTCAGCTTGGTGAAGGCGATCTCGCGGATCGGGGCCGGGATGGTGTAGACCTTGCCGGCCTCGGTGGTCAGGGCCAGCAGGTAGGCCAGGGACACCTTTTCCAGCAGGGCCATGTTGCCGACCGCGCGGTCCGGGTCGGTGCCCAGCGCGACGATGCCGTGGTTGGCGATGATGAAGGCGTTGTCGCCGCCGGCCACCTTCTTCTGCACGTTCTTGGCCAGCCAGCCGGTGCCCGACGGGGCGTAGTCGACGATCGCCACCTTCTTGCCCAGGAAGCGCACCTGCTCGTCGGTCAGGGCCGGGATCTCCTTGCGCAGGAAGGCCAGCGCCGACGCGTACGGCTGATGGGTGTGCACGACGGCGTTGACGTCGGGGCGCTCGCGGTAGATGTTCGCGTGCATGCCGCACTCGATCGACGGCACCAGGCCGCCGGGGCTGTCCGGGTCGGGCACGTGTCTGCCGGTGAAGTCGACGATGCAGATGTCCTCGACCCGCATCCGGTCGTAGTCGTAGTTGCTCGGCGTCACCGCGTACAGCTCATGGCCGGGGATCCGCACCGAGACGTTGCCCTCGGTCGCCTTGAGGTAGCCGCGCTCGAGCATCGTGCGGCACATCCGCACCACGTGCTGGCGGGAAGTCAGATGTTTCACGGGCATGAGCTCATCGTCGTCCTCGCCGCAGCATAAATCACCGTCGCCGAACCAGTAAGAAATGGTGGTCATTTTGTGGCCGGGTGATAAGTAGGGCGACTTTCTCAAGAACGCCGTCCGGGCAGTCGATGGGACCGTCATGCATCGTGCTGGGGCAATCGGCGTGCTCGCGCCGCACGTCGGCGGGACCTACTACGGCAGTCTGGTTGCCAGTGTGGGTGCCGCGGCGCAACTGCACGGTCGCCGGCTGATTGCGATACAGACCCTGGACGCGGGAGCCGAGATGGCGGTCAACGGCGGCAACCCCGAGTTCACCGACCCGGTCTCCTGGGACCACATCAGCGGCTTCGTGGCGTTCGCCGACGCCGCCAACCGCGACTACCTGACCCGGATCACCGCGGCCGGCAAGCCGATGGTCCTGGTCGGCACCACCGTCGCGGGGCTGGAGTGCCCGGCCGTGCTGGCCGACAACGGCGCCGGCATGCGGGCCGCCGTGACCCACCTGATCCGGCACCACGGCTGCCGCCGGCTCGCGTTCACCGGGTTCCGGGACGCATCCGACATCGAGGAGCGCTACCAGGCCTACCTGGACGTGCTGCGCGCGCACGACCTGGAGCCGGGACCGTTCCTGCCGGCCGGGAACAACGTCGAGAGCGGCATCACCTGGACCGCCGGCGACCTGTTGCGGCTCGGCCCGTTCGACGCGCTGGTGGCGGGCACCGACCGGAACGCGCTCGCGGCCCAGCGGGTGCTCGCCGCGGCCGGCCGGCGCTGCCCGGACGACTACCTGATGACCAGCTTCGACAACCTCGACCTGGCCGGCTTCGTCCGCCCCGAACTGGCCACCGTCGCCCAGCCGCTGGACGCCATGAGCCGGCTCGCGGTCGACCTGCTGCTGCAGCGACTCGCCGGTGCGGACGTGCCGGCCGAGCCGCAGCGCCTGCCGGCCCGGTTCGTGCCGCGTACCTCGTGCGGCTGCACCGATTTTGCCGAGACCCTCCCCGACCTGGCCGCCGACGACGCCCGGCAGCGCCTCGGCCACCGGCTCGCCTCGGTGCTGCCGGCCGACGCCCGCAGCGCCGAGGCCGCCGGCCGGGCCGCCAAGCTGACCGCCGACTCGCTGGACGCCGCGGCCGCCGGCGACCCGGGCGGTGTGCCCGCCGCCGAGGAGGAGCTGAACGCACTGCTCACCGCCGCGCCGGCACCGGAGACGTTGCGGGTCCTCTCGCTGGCCGTGCAGGAGTACGCGACCGGGCTGCGCCCCGGCGAAGGGCTGGCCACCGGGCGGCTGGACCGCACCGTGCAGGACATCATGATGTTCCTGGGCCGCGCGCACTCCCGCCTCCAGCTCGGCGACCAGCTGCACCTGCGCTCGCTGATCAGCGTCAACTACACGCTGAGCATGGCGCTGCTGCACCGCCGGGACGCCGATCCGCGGGACCCGTCGTGGCTGTCGCTGACCGGTGCGACGGCCGGTTCGCTGGCGCTGCGCGGCGCCGACGGCGAACTGGTCCGCACCCCGGGGTGGCGCCGTTTCGACGGTCCCGCGATCCCGGCCGGCCCGACCACGGTCGAGTCGTTCCCGCCGGTCGAGATGCTGGACGCCGCCGGTCCGGAGGAGACCATTTTTGTCGTACGGGCAAAGGTAGGTGACTCGGATCGCGGCTGGCTGGCCCTGGTCGACCGGGCCGAACACCGGGTGGACGACGGCCGGGAGCTGGTCAACCAGAGCGCCGCCCTGCTGACCGCGGCCCTCGACCTGCGCGACCAGGAGGAACAGCTGCTGCGCGCGGCCCGCTCGGACCGGCTCACCGGGCTGCCGAACCGCTCGTCGTTCGCCGAGTCGCTCGAGGCCGCGATCGCCCGCCGCGACGCGTACGGCCGCCCTTTTGCCGTACTTTTTCTTGATCTTGATGGTTTCAAGCTGGTCAACGACACCCTGGGCCACCACGCCGGCGACACCCTGCTGGTCTGCGTCGCCGACCGGATCCGCCAGTGCCTGCGCGACGAGGACGTGGCCGCGCGGTTCGGCGGCGACGAATTCCTGGTGCTGCTCGACGACGTCAGCCCCGGCCCGGTGCTGGACGAGCTGATCGCGCGCCTCGGCGCGGCCATCGCCGCGCCGTACCGGCTGGGCGACCGGTCGGCCCGGATCGAGGTCAGCATCGGCTGGGCCGACTGCACCGCGGGCTCGACCGTCGAGCAGCTGCTGCAGGACGCGGACAGCTCGATGTACCGCGCAAAAGCGGCCCGCGCCGCCACGATAGCGGCGTAGTTGCTGCCGCGATCGTTGATCAAGGCCGTCGTTTTTGTGACGGCGTGACAAACTCGGCGGGTGTCCGTTGCTCCCTGGCGCCGCCTGCCGGACGACCTGGCCGCCGCCATGCGACCGCGCCTGCCGGCCACCGTGCGGTCCATCGCCGCCGCGGTTCCGGCACCCGCCGCCGGCGTCCGCAGCGCCAAGTTCGAACGTGACGTGCACACCGCGGTCGAGGTCGCGCTGGACCGCTTCCTCGACCTGGCCGGCACCGACGAGCCCGCACTGCCGCCGCCGATCCACGAGGTCTTCGTCGCGCTGGGCGCCGCCGAGGCCCGGGAGAGCCGCGGCCCCGAGGTGCTGCTGGCCGCGTTGCGCACCGCGGCCCGCCAGCTGCTGCGCACCGCCTCCGAGTCGCTGGCCGAGGTCCGCCCGGTCACCGTCGACGAGCTGATCGACCTGGCCGACGCGACCAGCGCCTACGTCGACGAACTGGCCGCCGCGGCCACCGACGGCCTGGCCCGCCAGCTGCGCGAACAGGCCGGCGAGGGGGACCGCCGCCGGCGCCAGATGGCCGACCTGCTGCTGCGCGGTGGCGCACCGGCCGGCCTGGTGCAGGACGCCGCGGCCGGCATCGGCTGGCCGGAACTGGACGCCGTGGTGCCCGTGCTGCTCCCGCTCGACCAGGCCCGCGACGCCCGGTTCCGGTTCGGCGCGGACGGCGTGGTCGGCGAGCGCGGCCGGGACGCGGTGCTGCTGCTGCGGGCCGGCCCGCGCGCCGAGCGTCCGGCCCTGGCCGAGTCGCTGCGCGGCCGGGACGCGGTGGTCGGGCCGCGGATGCCGTGGGCCGAGGTGCCCGAGGCGGTGCGCCTGGCCGAACGCACCGCGGCCCTGGTCGGCGCCGGAGACGAGCCGGTCTTCGCCGACGACCACTTCGCCACGCTGGCGCTGCGCGGCGAGCCCGGTGCGCTGGAGGTGTTGTCGGCCCGGCGGCTGGCGCCGCTGGCCGCGCTGCGGGACAACCAGCGGGAGGCGTTGCTGGTCACCCTGGAGAGCTGGTTGCGCCATTGGGGTTCCCGTACGGCGGTGGCCGACGAGATCTTCGTCCACCCGCAGACGGTGAGCTACCGCGTGAACCGGCTGCGCGACCTACTCGGCGAGGATCTGAGCGACCCGGCGGCCCGCTTCGAACTGCTCCTCGTGCTGGCCCACCGCTCGGTCCGGCACTGAGAACAGGACCGGCACCGCCGGGTCGCCAGCCCGGGGGAGCATCGCCGCTCGCGGTCAGGCCGGCAGGATCAGGTGCACGTCGCCGAACTCGTGCCAGCGGTAGCGGCCGCGCAGCGCCTCGGCGTAGCTCGCCCGCAGGGCGTCCTCGCCGGCCACCGCGGTCAGCATCCTGAGGTGCGACGCGCGCGGCTCGTGCAGGCCGGTGAGCAGGCCGTCGACCGCGCGGACGCGGTGCTCGGGGCCGATCACCAGGTCGGTCCAGCCGCTCGTTGCGGTCACCCGGCCGGAGCGGGCGGCCGACTCCAGGGCGCGCACCACCGTGGTGCCGACCGCGACCACCCGGCCGCCGGCGGCGCGGACGTGGCCGATCAGCGCGGCCGTGGGTGCCGGCACCGCGAACCATTCCGGGTACGGCGGCTCGTCCACCTCGGGCGACGCCACGCCGGTGTGCAGCGTGACCGGGGCGACCAGGACGCCACGGCCGGCCGCCTCGGCCAGCACGGCGCCGGTCAGCGGGCGGCCGGCGCTGGGCATCTCGGCGCTGCCGGGCTCGGTCGCGTACGCGTTCTGGTAGGTCGACAGCGGCCAGTCGCGCTCGGTGTACGCGTACCGGATCGGCCGGCCGTGCGCGGTCAGATAGTCCACCATGGAGCCCGGCACCTCGGCGTCCGCCACCCAGAGCCGGCCGGTGAACGGGCGCCGCAGGGTCAGCGTGCCGCCGGGGACAGCGAGGCGCATCCCGGGGTGGCCGGCGGACGACGGCCCGGTGCTGCCCGCGGCCGGCCGGCGCAGCTCGACCAGCCAGGTGCCGTCCGGCCGGGCGGTGGACACGTGCACCACCAGCGGCGCGGCGTCGAGCGCGGCCGGCAGCGTGGCCGAGTTGTTCACCACCAGCAGGTCGCCGGCGGCCAGCAGGCGGGGGAGTTCGCGGAACCGGTGGTGGCTCACCGTGCTGCCGCGGCTCACCAGCAGCCGTACGTCGTCCCGGCGCCGGCCGCTCGCCTCGGCCGGCTCGGTGGCCGCGAGTTCCGCGGGCAGCTCGAAGTCGAGGGTGGCCGCCGGCCGCGGTCCGTCGCCGGGCCGGCCGGTCGCGAGGGGCGCGGCCGTCATCGGGCCGCACCCACCAGCGCGGCCGCCACGTACCGCCCGGACGGCGGGCGGTCGCGGAGCAGGCCGAGCAGGTGCGGCACCACGGTCTCCGGCAGCGGCCGGTCCGAGATGTCCTCGTCCGGGAACGCCTCCTGCTGCAACCGGGTGCGCAGGTCGCCCGGATCGACCGCCCACACCCGCAACGCCGGCTCCTCCTTGCCGAGCACCGCGCTCGCGTGGTCCAGGGCGGCCTTCGCGGCGCCGTAACCGCCCCAGCCCTCGTACGCCTCGACGGCCGCGTCCGAGCTGATGTTGAGCACCGCGCCGGCCGGGGCGATCCGCAGCTGGGGGAGCACCAGCTGGGTCAGCGCGATCGGCGCCAGCACGTTGACCTCGAACGTCTCGAGCAGGTCCGGCAGCGGGAACGCGGCCAGCGACGGCGGCGGGCTGCCACCCAGCGTGGAGGCGTTGTTGACGAGCAGGTCGGCGCCGCCCAGCGCGTCCGCGGCGGCGGCCAGGTCGGCCCGGTGGTCGTCGTCGACCACGTCACCGGCGAGCGCGGTGACCGTGGTCAGCCGTCTCAGCTCGGTGGCGGCCGCGTCCAGGTCGGTGGCGGTGCGGGCGGTCAGCACCAGGTGCCAGCCGTCGCGGGCGAGCCCCTCGGCGAGGGCGCGGCCCAGGCCGCGGGAGGCTCCGGTGATCACGGCGACGTTCGTGGAAGTGGTCATGTCCCGACCCTGCCGCGGACAGGGCCCGGCCGAATCGGTCCCGGGTCGGCCGCGGAGCGGGACCTTGGTCGTAGGACCGCGGACCGAGGCCGGTGGCCGGCCCGCTGGCTATCGTTGGCGGGTGACCACCGCGGGCCGGGACGAGCTGCGCACGGCCCGCCGCCTGTCCGCGGCCGTGCTGGCGGTCAGCGACCAGCTCACCGTGCCCGAGGTGCTGCAGACCATCGTCGACACCGCGCGCGAGCTGGCCGGCGCCGAGTACGCCGCACTCGGCGTGCCGGACGACGACGGCTCGTTCGCCGAGTTCCTGGTGTCCGGCGTCGGCGACGAGCAGCGCGCCGCCATCGGGCCGCTGCCGCGGCAGCACGGCTTCCTGGCCGTCATGCTGCGTGAGCCGTACGCGCAACGCCTCGCCGACATCCGGGCCGACCCGCGCTTCGGCTGGTGGCCGGACGCGCATCCGGACATGTGCGCGTTCCTGGGCGTGCCGATCACCAGCGGCACCGAGATCCTCGGCGCGCTCTACCTGGCCAACAAGCCGGGCGGCTTCACCGAGCACGACGAGGAACTGGTCGGCGTGCTGGCCGCGCACGCCGCGATCGCGCTCACCCACGCCCGGCTCTACGACCGCAACCGCGAGCTGACCATCGCCGAGGAACGCGCCCGGATCGCGCACGACCTGCACGACGCGGTGGCCCAGCGGCTGTTCGGGCTGCGGCTCACCGTGCAGGCGGCCGACCTGCTGCTCGACCGCGACCCGGCGGCCGCCCGGGAACGGCTCGCCGAGGTGTCCACCCTGGCCCGGGAGGCCGCCGAGGAGTTGCACGCCGCGGTGCTGGAGCTGCGGCCGGCCCGGCTCGAGGAGGACGGGCTGCCGTCGGTGCTGCGCAAGCAGGTGCAGATTCTCGATCGGGCGTACGGGCCCCGGGTCGTCTTCGCCGAGGACGACCCGCCGGTGCTGCCGCCCGCCCAGCAGACCGTCGTGCTCCGCATCGCGCAGGAGGCGTTGCACAACGCCGTACGGCATAGCAAAGCCGGCACCATCACGGTCAGCCTGACCCGGCACGGCAGCGGCGGAGCCGCGCTCGAGGTGACCGACGACGGCTGCGGGTTCGACGTGGCCGCGGTGTCCCGGGCCGGACGTAGCCTCGGCCTGCGCTCGATGCGTGAGCGCGCCTGCTCGGTGCGCGGCAGCGCGGCGATCCGGTCGACGGTGGGCCGCGGCACCGTGGTGCGGCTCGAGGTGCCCGGTGGCTGACCGGCCGATCCGGGTGCTGATCGTGGACGACCACCCGGCCGTGCGCCGCGGCCTGCGCGCGTTCCTGGAACTCGCCGGTGGTCTGGAAGTGACCGGCGAGGCCGCGGACGGCATCTCGGCGCTCGACCTGGTGGCCGCGACCGCGCCGGACGTGGTGCTGCTCGACATGGTGCTGCCCGGCATGGACGGCGTCGAGGTGCTGCACGAGTTGCGGCGCCGCGAACTGCCGGCCCGGGTGCTGGTGGTCACCAGTTTCACCGACCGCAGCCGGCTGCTGCCCGCGATCCGGGCCGGCGCCCGCGGCTACCTCTCCAAGGACGTCGACCCGATCGCGCTGGTGGCCGCGGTCCGCTCGGTGGCGGCCGGTCACCTGCTGCTCGAACCGGACGCGGCCGCCGCCCTGGCCGGCGGCGCGCCCGGCGGGTCACCGCTGACCGCCCGGGAACGCGAGGTGCTGGTGCTGCTGGCCGACGGCCGGTCGAACCGCGAGATCGCCCGGTCGCTGCGGGTCGCCGAGAAGACGGTCAAGACCCACGTGTCCAGCATCCTGCTGAAGCTCGGCCTGGCCGACCGCACCCAGGCGGCCCTGTACGCGGTGCGGTCCGGCCTGGCCGGCGACTAACCGGCCTCCACCGGCAGCCACAGCTCGCAGGTGGCGGTGCTGAAGTCGGCCGCGCGCTCCAGCACCGCGACGATCGACGGCCCGGGCCGCAGCCGCCACCGGTTCGACGGGAACCACTCGGTCGCGGTCGCCGCCCAGGTCTCCTGCAGGGTGGCCGGGTAGGGCCCGGACGACCGGAAGACCGCCCACTGCCCGGCCGGCACGTCGATCCGGTCCAGGTCGTCCGGCACCGCGGCGTCCGCGCCGACCGCGACGCCGTGCAGGTAGGTCAGCTCGGTGCCCTCGGCCCGGTCCGGGTCGAGGTCGTCGCTGACCGCGAGCAGCCCGGCCGGCTCGGTGCCGGAGAGCCCCTTGAGCCGCTCGTGCTCGGCCGCCGGGAGGCCGGCTACGTGCGCCTGGATGTGCGGGTTGACGCCCTGGTGCTGCAGCGGGACGCGGGCAGCGTGCCCGATCAGCTGGAAGGCGGGCCGGTCGGCGATGCGGGTGTCCATCGGAATGCTCCCTTCGACGGTCAGGCGGAACCTGACCTGCGGTTGTGTCCGAAGGGGGCCACCGTCCCGGCGCACCTCACCGGGCCCGGCGCCGTGCACGGCCCGGAACGCCCGCCCGAACGCCTCGGCCGACCCGTACCCGTGCCGCACCGCGACGCTCAGCAGATCGTCCCGGCCGCCCACGACGTCCGCCGCGGCGACCGTCATCCGGCGCCGGCGCACGTACTCGGACAGCGGCATCCCGGCCAGCGACGAGAACATCCGCCGCAGGTGGTATTCCGTGGTGCCGAGCTCACGAGCCAGCCTTTCGAGCTCGACCTCCGCGCCGAGATTCTCCTCGACGTGCTGGACGAGCCGGTTGAGCGCCGAGATCATGCGTCCCCCTTCGCCGTCAACCTTGGCCCGTGCGGCCCGGCCGCCGCCCGATCGCAGCGGTCCGATCCGATCATCCCGGCCGCCGGGCCGCCCGCCTCACCATTCGACGGCGGTGCAGGTCAGCAGTGTCCGACCTCGGTGTTGGAGCCGCCCGGGATCAGGTACACGCAGCGGGTCCAGCCGTCGCTCATCGCCACCTCGAACTTCGCGGTGAGCTTGCCGACCGAGGACGAGGTGTCGCCCCAGCGCGTGCCGTCGGCGATCCGGCCCAGGTAGCGGCCGGTGCCCGCGTTGTTGTAGTAGATGGCCCAGATGTTGGTCGCGCCGAGGCCCGAGGGGTTCTCGATCCGCGGGTTCAGGGCCTTCCAGTAGCCGCTGCCGGGGGCGTACGGCGGCGCCGGGTTGATGAAGTCGACGCACATGCTGGCGACCTCGAGGCCGCGGTAGATCTCCGCGCAGGACTTCGGCAGGGGCGCGGCCTGGGCGGGCGTGCTGATGGCGAGGGTGGCGGTGGCCGCAGTGGCCAGGATGGCGGCCGTCCAACGTGTACGCATCGAGATTCCTCCCCGAAAGAACCGAGTAAGCTGTTGTCCCGGCCGACTCTCCCGGCGGTGGCGGGTGCGCCGGCGGAACCCGACCGAATCCGACCGGGAGGCGCGCCGATCGCCACGTCACTGCCGGATCCCGGCGCCTCGACCACGCTCGACGAGTTGGTCGAGCGGCTGCGGGCACTCAAGGTCTGGGCCGGCGATCCCTCGTTCGAGACGATCAAGGACAGGGTGGGCGCCGCCTGGCGGGCCGCGGGTCGTCCGGCGAGCGAACTGCCCGGCCGCACCACCGTGCTCGACTGCTTCCGGCCGGGCCGCAAGCGTCTCAACGCCGACCTGGTGGTCGCGATCGTCGCGGTGCTCTGCCCCGAGCCGGGTTATCCGGAGCAGTGGCAGCAGGCGCTGCGGGTGATAGGTCAGGAGCAAAAAGCAACGGCACAGGTACGCGTCCACGACGCGTTGCCGCCCGACCAGCCGTTCAGCGGCCGCGACCGGGAACTCGGCGCGCTGCACCGGGCACCGGCCGGTGGCGTGCACGTGATCACCGGAATGGCCGGCGTGGGCAAGACCCAGCTCGCCATCCACGCCGGGCACCGGCTGCTCCACGCGCGCCGGCTCGACCGGGTGCTCTACGTCAACCTGCGCGGCTTCCACCCCGATCCGGCGCAGCCGCCCGCCGACCCGGCCGCCGTGCTGGACGGTTTCCTCCGGCTGCTCGGCGTGCCCGCCCAGCAGATACCGCACGGCCTGCCGGAACGTGCCGCCGCCTACCGGGAGCGCCTGGCCGGCGAACGCGCCCTCGTGGTGCTCGACAACGCCGCCGACGAGGAGCAGGTAGGCCCGCTGCTGCCGGCCGCGCCGGACGCGCTAACCCTGGTCACCAGCCGGCGCCGGCTCGACGGGCTGCCCACGCTGACCGTCGACGTCTTCGACCCCGCGGAGGCCGGGCACTTCCTGACGCGTGCGGTCGAAGGAATTCCGGCGGGCGCCGACCCGGACGCCCGCACCCGGATCGCCGAACGCTGCGGCCACCTGCCGTTCGCCCTGGCCCTGGCGAGCGCGCACATCCAGGCCACCCCCGGCTGGACCCTGACCGATCACGCCGACCGGCTCGACCAGCGGCACCGGGACCGCCGGCTGGACACCGCGGTCGAACTCGCGCTGGATCTCTCGTACCACCATCTGCCCGACACCCACCGCAGGTTGCTCCGCCTGCTGTCGCTGCACCCGGCCCAGGATTTCGACGCGCATGCGGCGGCCGCGCTGGCGGACACCGACCCGGACACCGCTGGGAAACACCTGGCCGACCTGGCGCGGGACCATCTGCTGCAGCCCGCCGCGGCCGGGCGGTGGGTTTTTCATGATCTGGTACGCGCGTACGCCGCCGGCCGGGCCGAGGACGAGGAACCGCCCGGTGCGCGACGGGCGGCCCGGACGCGCCTGTTCGACGGCTATGTGCACACTGCCGCCCGGGCCATGGACACGCTGTTCCCGGCCGAGGCGCACCGTCGCCCGGCTGTTCCGCCGGCGGCCGTTTCTCTGCCGCAGCCCGTCGATCCGCAGGCCGCCCACGCCTGGCTGGACGCCGAACGGATCACGCTGATCGCGGTGGCGGCACAGTCACCCGGCCACGCGGTGCTGCTGGGTGCCCTGCTGTTCCGCTACTTCGAGGGCAACTACCACGCCGACGGCGAGATCGTGCACGATCACGCCTGCCGGGCGGCCGAGCGGTCCGGCGACGTGATCGCGCACGCGCACGCCCGGACCAACCGGGGTTCGGCCCGCAGCCGGCTGGGCCGCTACGACGAGGCGACGGCCGACTTCGGCCGGGCGCTGGACATCTTCCGCGCCGCGGGCGACCCGGCCGGCCAGGCCCGCACCCTCAACAACATGGCCATCGTGGAGGCCCGGCTGGGCCGCTACCGGGTGGCCGCCGACCACCTGGCCGAGGCCGTCGAGCAGTGCCGGGCGGCCGGCGACCTGTCCGGTGAGTCCCGCTCGGCCGGCAACCTCGGGGTGCTGGAGGCGAGGCTGGGCAACCACGAGGCGGCGGTCGCGCACTACGAGCGCGGCCTGGCGCTGTGCCGCCGGATTGGCGACCGGTCGAGCGAGGTGATGGGCCTGCTCAACCTGGCCGCCACCGAGACCAAACTGGACCGCCGGGACCAGGCCGACACCCGCCTGCGGGAGGCGCTGGCGCTGGCCCGCGAGTTGGGCGACCGGCTCACCGAGGGCCGGGTGCAGGACCAACTGGGCGAACTGCACCACCCGGCCGGCGCTGCGCACTACCGGGAGGCGGTGGAAATCGCCCGCGAGATCGGCGACCCGGAGGGCGAGGCGTCGGCGCTGAACGGTCTCGGCCGGGCGGCGCCGTCCGCGACGGAGGCGCTGAGCTTCTTCGCCGAGGCCGCGGCGGTCACCGCCGACCGCTATCAGCAGGCGCGGGCCTATCAGGGGCTGGGGGAGTCGTACCGGTTGCTGGGCCGGCTCGGCGAGGCCGAGGAGGCGTACGGGGAGGCGCTCTCCCGCTACGAGGATCAGAATTCCCCGGAGGCCGATGTGGTCCGGGAGAGGTTGTCCCGGTTGCGCCCCTAGGGCGGCTCAGCGGAGGCGTTCGCGGAAGTCGGACAGCTGGTCGAAGCTGATCCCGGGGCGCCGCCAGTTCACGGTGGCCGTGCACGGCCGGTCGTCCAGGCGGCGGAACGTGAGGCGGAGGCCGTGGAAATCGGCCGGGAGGCGGCCGTTGAAATCGCTGAGTGCTGCTCCGCGGTCGTCCAGGACGAAGCGGAAATCGGCGTGCGGGCGCACCGCAACGGCGGTCACCTCGAGGCGGGCCGCCGGGCAATCGGTCACCTCCATGCGGCCGGCCAGGCCGGCGTACGGCAGACCGATCCGGCGCCGGTCGAAGGTGAACTCGGTGGCCGCCCGGCCGCCGGCCAGTCTCCACCGCAGGATGTCCACCGGAAAGCAGGGAGCACCGGTGGTCATGACGTTGCATTGGGAGGCTTCGGTGGCGCGTTCGGGCTCCACCCCCGCGTGGTAGGTCAGGTGGACCTGCTCGTACATCATGGCGGCGAAGACGACGGGGGTGAAGATGATCGTCAGCAGGACGAAGAGCCGGGCCAGCGGCAGGGCGATGAAGCCCGGCAGGAGCGGCCACGGGCGCGGCGAATCGTCGCGGTCCGGTTCGCGCGCGGGCCGGCCGCCGCGCATTGTTTCGTGCAGACGGGCGTGGCGGAACTGGTAGCTGGCGCCGATCCGTCGCAGTACGCCGCGGCGGTGCGCGTCGTCGACGAAACGCATGAGCCGGAACGGCAGCCGGCCGGTCACGGCCCACCACAGGCGGCTGGCGAGGTTGGCGCCCCAGGGCGAGCCGAGGGTCGAGACCAGCCCGAGCAGCAGGCCGGTCGTCACCGCGTATCCGGTCGCCACAGCCGCGCCGGAGCCGAGGCCGCGGCCGAGCCACAGGCTCACCGCGGCGCCCGCCGCGATCCCGGTGACGGCCGCCCATCCGGCCGCGACCAGCCGATAGCGCCGCAGCTGGTGGCGGGTGGTGCCGGCCAGGTGGCGGTCGGCTTCGAACTCGCGCCAGCTGCGTGGTTCGGCGAACGTGGCGGCCAGGGCGGCGAGGAAGACCGCGACGGCACCGAACACGCCGCCGCTCGAACCCCAGATGGCCGTGAAGTACCACCCGCAGGTGAGGGCGATGACCGCGGCCACCGCGAGGTTGGTGACGCGGGACCGCAACTGCCAGAGCTGGAGGTCGGGCCCGTGCCGGGCCAGGTGGCGCAGCCAGCGTGCGGCCATGGTGGCGGTGACCGGCGGTCCGTGGTGTGCCGCGTAGGCCGCCGGCACGAAGGACTCGAGCAGGTGTTCCTCGATCTGCCCGGCCGATTCGAATCCGGTGAGCTCGGCGGGGCGGGAGGCCGGGTCGGCGTAGGCCTGCTGCACCAGGAAAAGCATGAGCGGGGTACGCAGCGCCTCGGCCGGCGGCCCGGCGGGGTCGGCCAGTACGGCGTCGAGCAGCGGTTGCCAGCGAGGCTCGTCCCGCTCCATGACGGCGCGGCGCAGGTAATCGACCGCCGTCGACGGGCCGACCGGCTCGATCGCGACGACGGCGGCGCGAGACAGGTGTGCTCCGGAGGTGCCGACCGCCTCGGCGTACTCCGCGGTGCGGCAGGTGAGGATCAGCGGTGCCTCCGCCACCAGGTGTGTCTCGATGGCCCGCAGAGCGGTGGCCCGGAGCGGGGCGCTGATCTCGTCGAGGCCGTCGAGCACGGGCAGCACCCGGCCGGCGTCGAGGAGCCGGCGGGCCGCCTGCTCGTCGTCGGCTAGAAACTCGTAGTCGTCGCGCAGGCGCAGGAGTAGCCAGTCGGCCAGCGGCATCGCCGGTACGTACGACGACAGCGGGAAGAGCACCGGCACCGGCGCACCGGGCCGGTCGAGCAGCGCGAGCACGGTGAGGATGGCCAGGACCGTCTTGCCGGAGCCGGGCTCGCCGAGAACGACCAGCTGGCGGTGCGGCAGCCGGTCCAGCGCCTCGGCGATGCTGTGCACGTCGCCGGTCAGCGTCGTCTGCCACGACCCGTCGGCCACCACCTCCGGCCGGGCCTGCACCGGCAGCCCGCTCGGCGACCACCGGACCGGTAGCGGTGCCGGGCGCCATGTCGACCGGCGCTGCGCCTCGCGGGACCACTGGCTGCGGACCGCCTCGGCGAGCCGGTGCTCGGTGTGCTCCCGCTGGGGACGATCGACCGGTGCCGCGCGTGGCCGGCCCGGCGCCACGGCCGCGATCAGGCGTTCCCGGGCCACCGCGTTGTCTGCGCCTACCAGATCGACGTAGACCCGGGTCAGCAGCAGGCCGGGCGGTTCGCACGGCTCTACCCGTACCGGGATCAGCAGACCTCGCTCGCCGGTGGGATCTCGGGCGAACGCCACCCGCCATTCGGCCGCACCGAACTCGGAGCGCGTGTACGCCGGCGACAGCACCGCGATCGTCCGCTCGGCCGCCATCACTGCGTCGTGCATCTCGTGCACGAAGTCGCGCCCGGCGCCGAAGTCGGCGGCCTGGTAACGCGTGGTGTACCCGGCCGCCTCGAGCTGGTCCGCTATCCATGTCGCCCAGACGCGATCCTCATTCGCGTAACTGATGAAGAAGTCGAGGCCGTCGCGTACCTCGTCCAACCAGGCCTCCCGCGGTCCGAGGAGCACATCCTACTGATCCGGTGGCGGTGCTCGAAGGGCGGTCCCGGCAGCCGAAAGTTCCAGGAACGGCTCCGCGGTTATCGCACGCCTATCTCGTTGGTCGTCGCGCGCGTGATTACAAAAGACCAGGTCAGAGCTAATATTTACGTACTTGAATTGTCGTAACTTCTGCGTAATCTCGGTACTCACATCGATCCTTTGGGTCGGCTGCCCACGCGGCTGCCGTCGAATCTCCCCGTTCCGAAGGAGCCGTACGTGAAAACCAGCTTCAGCATCCGCTCGACCGTCGCCAGCCTGGCGGTGGCCGCGCTGGCAGCTACCGGCATGGTGATGGCCTCCAGCGCCGGCGCCGCCCTCGCGGCCGTCGAGGACGAGGGCGCCGACTGCCCGGTGGCCGCCTCCGGCACCGTCAGCAATCCGCAACTACCGGACCCGTTCACCCGGCTGGACGGCAGCCGGATCGCCAGCCGGAGCGACTGGCGGTGCCGGCGCGCCGAGATCCGCGAGATGGCCGAGCGGCACGTGTACGGGCAGAAGCCCGCCCGGCCGGCCGGCGTCACCGGGACCGTGTCCGGCTCCAGCATCACCGTGAACGTGTCGGACCAGGGGCGCAGCGCCAGTTTCTCGGCGAGCGTGCAACTGCCCACCACCGGGTCGGCGCCCTATCCGGCGGTCGTCGTGGTCGGCGGGTTCGGGGCCGACACCGCCACCATCCGCAGTTCCGGTGCGGCCGTGATCAGCTACGACCCGCTCGCGGTCGGCCGGGAGGGCACGCCGCGCGGCAACAAGCAGGGCGCGTTCTACAACCTCTACGGCGCCACCAGCAGCACCGGCATCCTGATGGCCTGGGCCTGGGGTGTCAGCCGGATCATCGACGTCGTCGAGCAGTCCGGCGGCAGCGTGCTGCGGGCTGACGTCGGTGTCACCGGCTGTTCCCGGTACGGCAAGGGCGCCTTCACGGCCGGCGTGTTCGACCAGCGGATCGCCCTGACCATGCCGATCGAGTCGGGCACCGGCGGGGCGCCGATCTTCCGCGGGATAGCGGGTGAATCCGGGTCGCAGCCGCTGAGCAGCGCCTACGGCGAGCAGCCGTGGCTGGGTGACGCGTTCGGGTCGTTCACCGGCAACCCGAACAGTCTGCCGGTGGACACCCACGAGATGGTCGCCATGGTGGCGCCGCGCGGGCTGTTCATCATGGAAAACCCGCACATCGACTGGCTGGCGGCCCGGTCCGGCAGCGTGGCGGCGCTCGGCGGGGCCGAGGTGTACAAGGCACTCGGTGCCGGCGACAACATCACGTACTGGTCGGACGTGTCGGACGGCACGCACTGCGCCAGCCGCACCGAATGGCGGGCGCCGCTGCAGCAGCACATTCAGAAGTTCCTGCTCAAGACCGGGAACGCGGCCGGCACGTTCCGGATCTCCAGCCGGAAGGCCGGCAACCTGGCGCAGTGGCGTACCTGGCCGACCCCGACGCTGAGCGACTGACTCCCCGCACCGCCCCTTGGAGGGATCCCCATGCGTACCAGATCACTGGCGGCACTGGCCGCCACCGCCGCCCTCGGCGCGGCCGGCATCGTCGCGGCGCTACCGGCGTCGGCCGCGGCCGGCTGCGACGTCAAATACACGGTCGCGTCGCAGTGGAACAACGGCTTCACCGCGAACGTGAACCTGACCAACCTCGGTGACCCGGTGACGTCCTGGACCCTGACCTGGTCGTTCGCCAACGGGCAACAGATCACCCAGGCCTGGAACGCGTCGGCGTCGCAGAGCGGCGGCCAGGTCACCGCCCGGGGCGCCGGTCACAACGCGTCCCTCGGCACGGGCGCGTCCACGTCGTTCGGCTTCAATGGATCGTGGGTCGGCACAAACTCGGTGCCCGCCGGCTTCGCGTTGAACGGGACGGCCTGCACGGGCGCCCCCTCGGCCACAACGCCGCCGACCACCCCGCCGACCACCCCGCCGACCACCCCGCCGAACACCGGCCCGACAACCTCGCCGCCGACCGGTAGCCCGGAGTGGGGCCGGGGGCTGCCGCCCGCCGGCGCGGTGCACAGCCGGGCGTACCACATCATCATGGCGGACGGCACCGGCTACACCCCGCGGGCGAACGAGTGCTCGCGCGAGATCCACATGCGGTACTGGACCTACGGCCCGGACGGCAAGGTCTACCCGACCTGGCACCCGGCGCGCGACCCGAGCGGCTGCGCGTTCGGCCACGAGCACGGCGACGACCCGCGTACCTCTGATCTGTTCGCCACCGCCGGCTGGCCCGCGTTCGGCTACACCAGCGAGGTCATGCTCGGCAACCTGCCCGAGTCCAGTCACCGGCACGAGGACCACGTGGGCCACAAGGTGCTGGCGGTGAACAACTCAAACGTAATCCAGGGCGACAACGGCACCAGCTTCTTCCCGCCGTCCGGCCCCACGATCGCCACCTGCGACGTCCTGCTCAAGTTCCACCAGGGCACCCATTCGCCGGACGCGTTCAGCAACAACGTCCACGAGTTGCTGTTCAACCAGCGCTGCGTCGCCACCAACGGCGGCCAGGTCACCGAGGCCCGCTACAACGCGATGATCCCGCTGGGCCGGGCCGGCGGCTTCAGCCCGAGCGAGTGCCCCGGTTTCGGCGGCCAGTTCATCAACGTCACCCCCGCGGTGCCGGCCGACTCCCCGTCCGACAACCGCTCGCTGGGCCGCCTGATCACCGAGCCGGGTTGCATTCAAGCAATTCGGGAGGGCCGTACGCACAACGACCCGCTCTATCCCAACCCGGTGCCGTTCACCGTCTCCGACATGGACGACTTCTGGTTCTCCGACGTGTCGGTGACGGGCTCGGGTCTCAACTTCCGCATCGCGCCCCTGTTCTACGTCGTCAACCCGTCCCGCTACTACGACCCGGCCAAACCGAACCGCCTGGGCCGGATCATCGACCTGTGCTACACCGACCTGCGCGGCGGCAGCTATTGCGACCAGGTCCGCAACTCCGGCCAGCAGATAGCCTGGGACGACCCGCGCTCCCCGTTCAAGGGCACGCTGCGCGAGTTCCGCCCCGGCACCTTCGCGGTCCAGAACTCCGGCCCCACCACGGTCTACACCGACGCCTATGGCCGCAACGCGTCCACCACCCCGTTCGCCGGCTCCATCCAGCAGTATTTCGCCGGTTCCAGCTCCACCACGATGTACGTCCGGGGCTCCACGAAGGACTACGGCAGCAACTCGGCCGACGCCATTCACGCCCCGAACTGACCCACCGAGCGCCAAGACCCGCGACGACCACCGTCGCGGGTCTTGCCAAAGCGGGCGAGTCGCTACAACGCCGAAGGCGGACTGCTCGTCTCCACGCGCCGGCCCACCTTGCGGATCCGGTTGACCATTTCTATATAGCTGTCGACTTGCTTCTTCAGTTCCTTCGGATCGTCCGATGCGTTGTCGAGAAGGTCGCGTGTGCAATCGTAGAAATCCGACTCCTGCTGACGTAATCCTTGGTACTGCACCAGCACCGGCAGAGCCGCGCCCGCGACGAGGCTCCAACCCACCCGGGCCGTATGCAGTCGCTGGTAGGCGGCTGCTTTGCTCTTCCAGAACCGAAGCGTGCCCGCCATGCGGGAGTAGTGCTCTGCCATGACCAAATCCGTCGGGACACGAGCCGATCGACCACCCGGTGGTCAGCAACGGCTGGCTCCACCTGCCGGGCCGGGACAAGCTGAGCACCGCAGCAGACGGTCAAATCTCGCCCGACGAAGGCCGTGACCTGCTCATCCTCGCGATCGCGCATCGGGTTGCCGCCACCCGGCCGAACTTTTTCAGGCCGGGGCCAGCACGCAGAATTCGTTGCCCTCCGGGTCGGCCAGGACGATCCACGGAACGTCGTCCTGACCCACGTCGGCCGGGGTCGCGCCGAGGGAGCGCAGCCGGGCCACCTCGGTCGCCTGGTCGGTGCCGGCGTACGGAACGACGTCGAGATGGACCCGGTCCCAGGTGGTCTTCCGGTCGGGGGTGCGGATGAACTCGAGGTACGGGCCGGTGCCCTTCGGCGACCGCAGCCACGCCTGTTCCTCGCCCGCCCCGTGCACGGTCCAACCCAGAGCTTCGGACCAGAACCGGGCCATCGAGGGCGGGTCCGCGCAGTCGACGACGACCGCGGCGATCGGGCCGGTGTCGCGGTAGATCTCGCGAGGCTCCAGCACGCAGAAGACGGTGCCCTCCGGGTCGGCCAGCACCGTCCACGGGACGCCGACCTGGCCCACGTCGGCGGGGGTCGCGCCGAGGCCGGTCAGGCGTGCGATCAGCTCGGCCTGGTGCGCCGCGGAGGTGGTGGCCAGGTCGATGTGCACACGGTTCTTTCCCGGTGCGACGGACGGCACGGCGATGACGTCGACGCAGACCGGAGCGTGCGGGTCGGTCCAGTCGAAGCCCGCGGGTGCCACGCTGGTCGCGCCGCCGGCCGAGCGGACCACCCAGCCGAGCGCCTCGCCCCAGAACCGGCCGACCGCCGCGTCATCGACGGCCTTCACGTTCACCTGAACCAGTCGCAGCGCCATGCCGTTACCCTAGGCGTCGCGCGCACACCACCGCGTCGACGCCGCTCCCGGCCGCCGCGCGTGGGCGCTCCTCGGCCACCAGGATCTCCCACTCGTGCGGATCCAGGGCGCCGGTCGCGTCCTCGACGGAAACCTGGACCTGCGCCGCCGCGGCGGTTTCCCGGCCGGTCGCCGGGTCGATCGGGCGGTGGCCGACCAGCAGCAGGGTGCCCCGGGGGGCGACACCGGCCGCCAGCCGCCGGACCATCTCCCGGACCGGGCCGGCCACGTGCACGTACAGGCAAACCACCAGGTCGAAACGGCCCGGCGGCGGCTCCCAGACGCCGAGGTCACCCCGCACCCAGTCGATCCGGTCGGCGAGGCCGGCCGATTCCGCCGCGGAGCGGGCGTGCTCCAACGCGGTCTCGGCGAAGTCGACCGCCGTCACCCGCCAGCCGCCCGCGGCCAGCCAGAGCGACTCGGCGCCGTGCCCGCAGCCCGCGTCCAGCGCCCGGCCGGCGGGCAGGTCACCGGCCGCGGCGACCAGGTGTGCGCTCGGCGGCCGCCGGTCCACGTCCGGGTGGTCGCGCAGTGCCTGCGCCCAGCGCTGCTCCCAGGCGTCACGATCGAAAGCGGTCACGCCGGCAGTCTCTCCCGCTCACCGGCGATCGGCACGACCTTTTGCCAGAACGGCAACGATCCGCAACGATGACCTGAGCGCGTCGGCCGCCGCCAGCCCTGCGCATCGCCGCCCGCTCCTCGGGTGGCCGCGGCCCCGAGTGGATTACCGGGATCTCGGTCAGGAGGCGCCGCTCGGACTTCGGGATGCGGTCGGCGACCAGGCCCGGATCGGTCGCCGCGCATCACGAACGCTTCCGCTTCCTTTTCCGGTACGGGTGCCAGCCCAGTCGCCGGGGCCGCCGGTCGTCCATCCGGCCGCGTGCAGCGCCCGCTCCGCGTCGCGGTGATCGGACCGTGACCCGAGCGTGGGCGTCGTGCTCAAGCCGAGCCGGCCGCGTGCCAGACGACGAGGATCGCCACCGTCGCGACGAGGGCGAATGCCACCCGGATGGCGATACGCATCGGACCTCCTTCGTGGATACCGCCGAGAGTACTGGTCAGCGCCCATGCCCGGTGACGGTCGTTACACCGGGCCGGCCGGGGTGCGGGTCACAAAGGGTTCTTCGTGATGGAGATCAACGGGCTCCGCAAGACCTGTCGGTCCGTGGTTGCGGTGGACGGCGTCGACCTGCGGGTGCTGGAGCGGCCGGACGCCGGGACCATCACGGTGGTGGGGGGCGATGACCTCGTTGCCGCGGCGGCGACTGCGGCTGGTCATGCAGGACGGCAAGGTGGTCGAGTCGGGGCCGGTCACCGGGTTGCTGCACCGCCTGCTGCCGATCGACGGGCCGGAGGCGCTGGCCGGGTCGACCGTCGTGGACGTGGGCGCCGATGCCACCAGCACGAGCAGGATCAGTTTCTGCACGGGTCCTCCTAGGGAGACGTCAGGGGCGCGAGACCGAGGTGGTGGCGCAAAGTAGGCCCGGAGTATTCGGTGCGGAAGACGCCGCGTTCTTGGAGCAGCGGCACCACCGTGTCGGCGAACTCGTCGAGGCCGCCGGGCGTCACGTGCGGGACCAGGATGAAACCGTCGGCGGCGTCGCGCTGCACCAGGTCGTCGAGGTGGCCGCGACGGTCGCGGGGGAGCCGACGAAGGTCTGCCGGCCGGTAACCTCGATGATCAGCTCGCGGATGGACAGGTTGCCCTCCTGGGCGCGGGCTCGCCACTCCCGGGCCGTGGCGAGCGGATCCCGGTACATCCGGACGCTGGCCCGGCCCCGGCTGATGTGGTTCTCCGACACGTCCGGATCAATCGACGGCAGCGGGCCGTCCGGGTCGTAGCCGCTCAGGTCCCGGTTCCACAGCTGCTCCAGGAACTTGATCGCGGTCTGCCCGCTGACCTGCTGGCGGCGCACCTCGGCGGCCCGATCCCGGGCCTCCGCGTCGGTCGCGCCGAGCACGAAAGTGGCGGCTGGGAGCACCAACAGCTGGTCACGACTTCGGCCGTACGTGGAAAGGCGGCGCTTCACGTCGGCGTAGAACCGCTGCCCGGCCTCCAGCGTGCCGTGCCGGCTGAAGATCGCGTCGGCGGTGGCGGCGGCGAACTCGCGGCCCGCGTCCGAGTCGCCGGCCTGCAGGATCACCGGGCGGCCCTGCGGGCTGCGCGGCACGTTGAACCGGCCGGCGATGTCGAAGTGCTCGTCGGCGTGCTGGAACGCGCCGGCCTGCGGGTCGGACAAGAACACGCCGGAGTCCGGGTCGGCGGCCACCGCGCCGGCCGGCCACGAGTCGAACAGCGTCCGCGCGGCGGCCAGGAACTGCTGCGCCCGGCTGTACCGGTCCGACTCGGCCAGGAAGCCGCCGCGCCGGAAGTTCTCACCGGTGAACGCGTCCCACGAGGTCACCACGTTCCACCCGGCCCGGCCGCCGGACAGGTGGTCGAGGCTGGCGAACTGGCGGGCCACCTCGTACGGCTCATTGAAGGTGGAGTTGATCGTCCCGGCCAGCCCGAGGTGCTCGGTGACCGCGGCCAGGGCGGACAGCACCGTGAACGTATCCGGCCGGCCGACCACGTCCAGGTCGTAGATCTGCCCGCCCTGCTCGCGCAGCCGCAGGCCCTCGGCCAGGAAGAAGAAGTCGAACTTGGCCCGCTCAGCGGTCTGCGCCAGCTTGACGAACGAGGCGAACTCGATGTGGCTGCCCGACCCGGGGTCGCTCCACACGGTGGTGTTGTTGACCCCGGGGAAGTGGGCGGCGAGGTGGATCTGCTTAGGCAACGACGGCTCCTTCCGCGTACCGGTTGGCGGGCCGGGGCAGGCCGAGCAGCCCGCGCAGGGTCACCGCCTCGTACTCGCGGCGGAACACGCCGCGGGCCTGCAGCTCGGGCACCAGGCCGCCGGTGATGGCGTCCAGGTCGGCGGGCAGCCGGCCGGGACGCAGCCGGAACCCGGTCAGCCCGGCCTCGTGCCACTCGAGCAGCAGGCGGGCCAGCTGCGCCGGGGTGCCGGTGAAGACCGCGGCGTCCGAGGTGTACTGGGCGCCGTCCAGCCGGTCGAGCCGGTCCTTGGTGGCCCGCGCCGCGTCCTCGGTCTCCGCCAGGAACACCACCAGGTCGGCGAACCGGTGCGGCAGCGACCCGACCCGGTCAGTCAGTTGCCGGGCGTGGTCGGCGTTGCCCGGGGTGAGGTAGACGAGATCGGCGAAGGCGCACGGCATCCCGGTTTCTGCCAGCGCGGTGACCAGGGGCTGGCCCTGCGGCGGACGCGGCGTGATGGACGGGCCCTTGACGCTGAACCACCGCCCGTCGAACTCGATGTAGTGCAGCTTCTCCCGGTCGATGAACCGGCCGGTCGCGGCGTCCCGGATCTCGGCGTCGTCCTCCCAGCTGTCCCAGAGCCGCCGCACCACCTCGACGTAGTCGGCCGCCTCGTCGAACGCGTCCGGGATGCTCGGCACCGCGCGGCGGCCGAAGTGCGCGGCCTCCTCGGCGAGCCCGGAGACCTGCACCCGCCAACCGGCCCGGCCGGTGCTCACGTAATCGAGGGTGGCCAGCGCCTTCGCGATGTGGAACGGCTCGGTGTGCGTCACCGTAGCGGTCGGCACCAGGCCGATCCGCGACGTGGCGGGCGCGATCCGGGCGGCGATCAGCACCGCGTCGAGCCGGCCGGCCACCCGGTCGGCCCGGTCGGTCTGCACGCCGAGCGCGTCCTCGATGGTCACGAAGTCCAGCCGGCCGGCCTCGGCGGTGCGCACCAGATCGGCCCAGTAACGCGCGGTGAACAGCTCGGCCGGGCGGGCGGACGGCTCCCGCCAGGCGGCCGGGTGCCAGCCGGCGCCGTCCAGCGCGACGGCCAGGTGCAGGGGTCGGGTGGGTGCCATGGTCAGCACGCTAGGTCGGCACCCTAATAACCTCAAGTCCTATGGGTAGAGTATGTCTTTACGATGCGGTGAACGCACCTCGGGGACGCTCGGAGGGGACCTGTCATGACCGTTCCGCTGTCGATCCTGGATCTCGCCCCGCTGGTGTCCGGCGGCACGGCGGCCGACGCACTGCGCCGCACGCTCGACCTGGCCCGGCACGCCGAACGGGCCGGCTACCACCGGTACTGGGTGGCCGAACACCACCTCACCCCCGGGGTGGCCAGCTCGCAGCCGGCCGTGCTGCTCGGCCAGCTGGCCGCGGTCACCGATCGCATCCGGCTCGGTTCGGGGGCGGTGCAGACCGGGTTCCTGACGCCGCTCGCCGTACTGGAGCAGTTCGGGATGCTGGACGCGCTGTATCCGGGGCGGTTCGATCTGGGGCTGGGCCGCTCGGCGCAGCGCCGGCAGTCGGCCCTTTCCTCTTCTTTGCCTTCCTCCTCCTCGTCCTCTGAGCCCAGGGTGGTCGACGGCCTGCTCATCCCGCGGTCGTTCTCGTTCGACCGGATTCTCAACTCGGCCCGGTCGAAGCTCTTCTTCAGCCTGCTCCAGCAGCCCGGCGCGACCCCGGCCGACCTGGACAGCGTGGTCGAAGATCTGACGACACTGATCGCCGGTCGGTATGCGGACGACGCCGGCAACGCCGCCCGGGCAGTTCCCGGGGAGGGCGCCGACCTGCAGATCTGGATCCTCGGCAGCAGTGGCGGCGAGAGTGCCCGGGTGGCCGGCGCACGCGGCCTGCCGTTCGCGGCCAACTACCACGTGGCGCCGGCCCGGGTGCTGGAGGCGGTGGCGGCCTACCGCGCGGCCTTCCGGCCGTCGGAGATATTGCCGGAGCCGCACGTGATGGTGTCGGCCGACGTGGTGGTGGCCGCCGACGACGAGACCGCGCGCGAGTTGGCGAAGCCGTACCCGCTCTGGGTCCGGAGTGTGCGCACCGGGGCCGGCGCCATCCCGTATCCGAGCCCCGCGGAAGTGGCCGCCCACGAGTGGACCGACGAGGACCGCGACCTGGTGGCCGACCGCGTCGAGACCCAGTTCGCCGGCTCGCCGCAGACGGTGGCCGACCGCCTGCAAACGCTGCAACGCGTCACCGGAGCCGACGAGCTGCTGATCACCACGATGACCTACGACCACGCCGACCGGGTCCGCTCGATCGAGCTGTTGGCCGAGCACTGGCTCCGACGGCGGGCTAGCCTGCACGGTCATGGATGAACTCGCCTACTACCGCAGCCATGGCCGCGTCACCGATCCGGGCGCCAAGCGGCACCTGCTCAGCGGTCTGCCGGCCGACCCGGCCGCGCTGGCCGCGGTGATCGGCGGCGTGATGGTCCACCGCGACTGCACCCGGCTGTTCGGGTTCGCCCTTCCGGAGCAGCGCCGCGACGAGGCCAACACCCGGTACGCCGAGGCGATCCTCGACCACCTCGGCACCCTCGACGAGCGCCGCCCCGAGGACCGCTTCGCCGGCACCTGCCGCGACTTCACCGTCCTGCTCTGCGCGATGTTGCGCGAGGCCGGCCGCCCGGCCCGGGCCCGCGCCGGGTTCGCCGGCTACTTCGGCGACGGCTTCTTCGACGACCACTGGGTCGTCGAACTCTGGGACGACGACCGCGGCTGGCACCTGATCGACGCCCAGGTCGCCAGCGCCCCCGAAGGCACCTACACCGGAGCCGACCTCGACCCGTTCGACGTGCCCCGCGACGCGTTCCTCGTCGGCGGCCAGGCCTGGCAGGAATGCCGGACCGGCGGCCGCGACCTGGACCGCATCGGCACCAGTGCGGCCGGCCTGACCGGCATGTGGGAGGTCCAGGGCAACATCGTCCGCGACCTCGCCGCCCTCAACCGCGTCGAGACCCTACCCTGGGACAACTGGGGGCTCATCCCTATCCACTATGACAAGCTGGACCCCGCCGACATCGCGCTGCTCGACGAGATCGCCGCCGTCAGCGCCGCCGGTGGGCCAGCCCAGCAGGCGGCCGACGCCTACCGCTGCGACCCGCGCATCCCGGCCCCGACGCCCTATCCGGTTCCCGGCTGCTGACCCCCGAGCGAGGCACCACCGGCCGTTCGCCCGTCCGCCGACGGTGCCCGCACGATGGTCCGCTTCCACCAGGAACACCTGACCAGTGCCGAGGAAGGCGAAGACCAGCGCACCCACTGGCGCCGGGTGATGGACCAGGTGGCCGCCGACCTGGACGCCTGACCGTCCGCCCTCACCCCAGGTCGTTCAGAATCGCGGTGCAGCTGCGTAACACCACGTCGGCCGCCCTCCTTCCGCCCGCAGTCGTCGCGGCCGTGGTCTGCTCGCGCCAGCGCACGGCCGCGTCCTCGGCGGCCGGCCACAGTTCCTCGGCCGAAGCGTGCGCGGCGACACCCAGGCGTTCGGCGTGGGCGGTGCCCTGACCGCCGGCCAGGCGCCGGGCCTCGGCCGCCAGGTCGTCGGGCAGCGACACCCGGCCGGTGCGCAGGCCGGCCAGCAGCCGCAGCTCGCGGAACTCGTGCGCCCCGGCCACCAGCGCCTCCAACTCGGCCACCAGGTGCGGCCGGTTTTCGCTGCGCAGCAACTGGTCGAGTGCGATCAGGGCGGCTCGCGACTTGAGGACGCCGCGGCGGGCCGTGAACAGGTCGCTGATCGACGCCTGCAATTCGGCGAGGCCGCTCTGCCGCACCAGCTGCGCGCCGAGCGCGACCCGGGATCTCGCGCCGGTGCGGGCCAGCGTGGTGGCCAGCCGGATGCCGCCCAGGCCGAGGCGGTCGAGCAGGGCGACCCGCTTGTCCGCCGGGACGGCCGCCGGGAAGCCGGCCCCGGTGAACCGGTCGGTGGACAGCAGGTGCGGCTCGGTGTCGGTGCGCGGGAGGGCGGCGATCGCGGCGATGGACGCGTACTCGTCCTCGCGAAGCGTGCGCCCGGCGTGCGCCAACCGCCCGGAGACAGCCACCACGTCCTGGCAGAGTGCGGCCACGCGCGGTTCCCGCCGCCGGCGGCGGGCGATGCGCCGGGCGCTGAGGAGGGCGTCCGGCCGGCCGGCGTCGGTTTCATCGGCCCGGGAGATCACCACCATCAGCTGAACGGGGTACGCGCCGGCGCCCCGCCCCGAGCGCACCCACTGCAGCGCCTCCAGGTCGCCCTCGCCGAGGTGCCGCGTCACGTAGAGCACCGCATCCGCCTCGTGCTCGACCGTGAACCCGTCCCCGTCACCCGGCGTATCGAGCAGCCGGGTGTGCCGCAGTGCCCGGCACGGCCACTCGACCACCATGCCCGGCGCAGACTCGCCCGCACCCGCCCACTGCACCGGCGCGGCCACGCTGTGCCCACCGGCCGTCCGGTCGAGCGCCGCCGCGTAGGGTGGCGCCCCCGCCGAATACACCCGGGCCAGCGGCTGCGTCCCGTCGTGGAACCACACCGCCGATTCCCCGGCGCCGTCCACCCGAACCGGCGCCACCTCTTCCCCGATCAGGGCGTTGACCAGCGTCGACTTGCCGGACCGCGGCGGCCCCGCGACGGCCAGCCGCAGCGGCTCGGTGAGGCGCTCGCGGTGGTGCGCGATCCACATCTCGGCCCGCTCGTGCCCGCGGAAGACCTGAGCCGCCTGCGCCAGGAGATGATCGACCCGCTCCGCGAGCTCGTCGCCACTCACCGCGACCGCCCAGCGCCGTGCCCCCCGGGCTTGCCGCCGTGCCCCGTGCTCATGCCGGGGCCTGGAGCAGGGCCAGCGCCTGTTTCTGCAGTGCGGCCAGGCGGATCAGTTCCTGTTCGGTGCGGCGGGCCCGGCTCTCGCGTTCGGACAGGTCGCGTTCGGCGTCGGCCTTGGCGGAGCGCAGGGACTCGACGATCGCCTCCTGGAGATCCTCGGTGACCGCGGTGAAGTGGTCGCGCAGCGCGCGCTGGATGCGGCGCATCGAGTCCTTGGCGTCCTTGGCCAGGCCCACGAAGATCTCGTCGACGTGCTGGCGGACCGCAACCCGCGCCGCGGCCTGCCGGCGTTTCAGCAGCGAGCGGCCCTCCTCGCGGATGCTCTTGCCGCCGAAGAGCGCACCGCCGCCCAGCGAGATCGGGTTGATCAGCGACATGCCGGCGAGGCTGGTGGCCAGGCCGAACATCAGCACGCCGCCATACGAGCCGCGCAGGCCGGTGAACACCTTCTGGGTCATGGTGAACCGCTCGATCTGCGGCGAGTCGAGGCCGGTGACCCGTTCCTGAGCGCTCTCCTGCACGCCGGGCACCCAGCTCGGCAGGACGTCGCCCAGTTCCGGCGGGAACTCGGCGGCCACCGCGCGGGCCAGCCACTCGGCCCGGTCGCCGAGCCAGGCCAGGCTGCTGTTGGCCGCATCGAGCAGGGCGTCGCGCAGCCAGGGCTCGAACTCGTCCCACATCTTCAGCGGGTCGGACTCGGTGAAGACCTCGTCCGCGTGGGCGATCACCGCGCGGGTGCGTTCGCGCAGGTCGTGCTCGATGTCGGACATCAGGTCGGCGACCTCGTCGGCGAGCCGGCTCTGCCAGCGGGTGGCGCATTTGCGCAGTTCGTCCATGCGCCGCTGGGTCTCGTGCAACCGGGTGACCGCGTGTGAGGTGCTGGTTTCGGCGCGCTGCGCGTCCAAATTGTCCTTCAACGGGACGGCGAGACGCTCGGTGACCATCCGGCCGAGCACCCCCACGGTCTGCCGCGCGAGCCGGTCGGGTTTCGTCGCCACCATCGTCTGCAGAAGATTTATCAGTACGGGGAAGCCGGACTCACCGTTCAGCGCGGTGTCACCGGTCTGCACCGCCCGCGTCCGCAGTGCGGCGGACAGCGGTACGACGGTGGCCGGGACGCCGGCCTGCACCAGGCGCATGCGGCTCACCTCGACGTCGCGCCGCCAGTGCGCCGCGTAGTCGGTCTTGGTGTAGACCACGACCAGGCTCGGGTAGAGCCGGCCCAGGTCGGCCAGCACGTCGACCTCGGCGTCGCTCAGCTCGCGGCCCGACTCGCAGGTGAACAGCACGACGTCGGCCCGGCCGTCGGTGGCCAACTCGCGGACCCGGCCGACCGCGGCCGGTGCGGCCGCCGGCAACCCGGGCAGCGGCGGCGTGTCGATGAGCTGCAACCCGGTGGCCAGCAGCGTCCGGGGGACGCCCACGTCGGCGTGCAGGCGCCCGACCATCTCGGCGGGCTGACCGGCGATCGTCTCGGTGAGTGCGTCGGCGACCCGGTCGAGCGCCAGCGGGAACCTGTCCTGCGGCCCCGCGTCGGCCGTCCACTCGGCGTCGGCGGCCGCCCGCCGGATCAGGTGCGCCGCCGGCGTGGCGGTGTGCCGCACCACGGTCGGAACCGTGGTGCCGCGATCGTCGCCGACCACGCACACCGGTGCGTTGATCAGCGCGTTGATAAGCTGGCTCTTGCCCTGTTTGGCGGCGCCGACCACGAGCACTCGCAGGTGCGGGTGCAGCAGCTGGGCCCGGCGTTGCCAGAGCCAGGCCACCAGGTCGGACCGTCCGTGCTCGCGGCACGTCCGGATCGTCGCATCGAGGACGTCGAGCCAGAGCGACGCCGGCCCGGGAGGTGCGGTGAGGGTGCCGAGTTCCGTCCGGCTTGGCCGGACGGGGGAGGTCGGACCCGCATACGCCGTGGGTCCGGCCTCCCAGCTCTCCATCGGGGCGCCCTCGCCCTTTCTCTCGGCCGGGTCGGCGTCGCCGCCCCGGGGGTGGATCAGAAGTGCAGCCCGGTGAGGCCGCCGAGAACACCGTGGTCCGCGTCCGGTTCGGTGGTGCTCGCGCCGCCGCCGGTCAGACCGCCGGTGAGCCCGCCAACCGCTCCGGTCAGACCCGAGACGGAGTGCTCGACGCCGGCGATGGTGCTGTCCAGACCGGTGCCGTCGGGCAGCAGCCCACCGGTCGTGTCGAGGACTCCGCCGACGACCGAAGAGGTTGCCCCGTGCACCCCGGAAACGTCAAGATTCAATGCGCTGTCGACGCCGAGCGACCCGGTGAGGCCGGTCACCGCGTTGACCGTGGTGTCGAGCGTGCCGGCGGTGGTGCTGCTGACGCTCGCCGTCAGGCCGTCGGCCGTGACCGCCACGTCGGCCACCGTCTGGTGCACCGGGGTGGTGACCGCGACGTCCAGGCCGACGCCCGGGTCGTGGTCGGCGGTCAGGGCGCCGGCGTCCTGGGCACCGCCCAGGCCGAGCCCGCCGAGGCCCAGCCCGTCCAGACCCAGCCCTTCCAAACCCAGTCCGTCCAGCCCGCCGAGACCCAGCCGGCCGTCACCCAGCAGGCCGCCGTCGTAGACGCCGGCGCCGCCGCTGAGCACCCCGGACACCAGGTGGTCGGCCGTGACGGTGGCGGCGCCCGCGGTCGCGAGGTTGATGTCACCGGTCACGTGCGAAACCGTGCCACCCAGCTGGGCGGTGATGGTCTGCAGGTGCGCGGCCGCCCCGGCCACGTCGAGGTTGGCCACCCCGGTGGTCAGGTCGTCCACCTGCGACAGGCCGTCGATGCTCGACACCCCGGCCAGCGGCGCGTAGTCGAGGACCAGCGGGAGCACGTCCTGCACGTCGGCCGCGGTCACATCACCGAGACCGGCGCGCTCCAGGGTGCCGTGCGGGTCGAGCTCGAACGCCGACCGCGCGCCCGGGTCGTAGATCAGGTTGAGGACGAAGTCCTGCAACGTGGGGGATGGGTCCATCACTAACGTCTCCTCACTCATGCGAGCAACTCACTCATGCGAGCAATACGTCCGGACGAGTCGATCGCCCGACGTGGCCATGACGCTAGGGCCGGGAGGGGGTTGGGGGCATCGGGGATGGGCCCCCTAATCCGGCGCGGATCATCGGTGGGGGATGGGGCTCCGGCGTTGGGGGATTAGGGGATCGGCCGACGTGATTTTGGGGGAAGACCCCGGATGCCCCATCTGGTACGAACATGAGGTCCCAAACGGGCATCCGAACATCGATCCCATCGGCGATCTTTGGCGATGGTGAGGAGCAAGCACGTGCCGTACCTCCTGGGCGTCGACCTCGGCTCCGGTAGCAGCCGGACCGCGGTCTGCCGCCGCGCCACCGACCAGGCCGGGTGGGGTCCGCCCGAGCCGGTGCCCTCCGACGTGCCGCCGGCCGTCCGCGGGCTCCTCCGGCTGTGCGGCGACGACGTGCCGGTGTTCGCCGACGACCTGTTCATCACGCCGCAGGCGCTGGTGGTCGAGCAGGCGCGCAAGGCGGCCGACCTGGTCTGGGAGCGCGAGCAGGAGCCACCCGAGCGGGTCGCGGTGGCCTACCCGACCGCGTGGGGACCGGCCCGGGTCGGCCTGATGCGGGCCGCGCTCGACGACGGCGGCCTGGTCGGCGTCGCGCTGGTCACCCGGGCCCGCGCCGTGGTCGAACGCCACCGCGCCAGCGGCCGTCCGGTCGCGCCCGGCCGGGTGGTGGCGGTCTGCCGGATCGGCCGGGCGAGCACCGAGGTGTCGCTGGTGATCCCGCACGAGCCGGGCCGGATGGAGCTGCTCGGCGCCGCCGAGGCCGACGACCTCGGCGGGGACGACCTGGCCGCCGGGACCCCGGCCGACACCCGCGCGGTGCTGGGCGCGGTGGTCGACCTGATGCGGCGCACCGGCCGGGCGTGCGGGGTGGAGCCGGCCGACCTGGCCGCGGTCCTGCTGGCCGGCGGCGGTGCGATGTCGCCGCTGGTCACCGCCGTGTTGGCCGAGGCGACCGCGGCGCCGGTGATCCGCGAGGACGACCCCCGGCTCACGGTGGCCTGCGGCGCCGCGCTGTCGATCCGGCCGGCTTCCGAGATCCCGCAGCCGCACGCGCTGCCGGTGCCCGTGGTGCCGGTGCCCGCCGTGGAGGTGCCGGTGCTACCCACCTCGCTGGTACCGACCATGAGCGGCCCGGCCGGCCCGGGCGAGATCCCACCCCGTCCGCCGCTGCATGTGACCGCGCTCGAGGTGAGTGGCCGATGAGCGCGCCCGTTCCCGGTTCCGGCACCACCGGTGACCTGCTGCACGCGGTCTGCACCGACCCGGCCGCCCCGATCCGCGCGGCGATCTGCGCGCCCGGCGGTTACGGCAAGTCCACGCTTCTCGGCGAGCTCGCCCAGGCGTACGGCGAACGGGGTGTCCCGGTCGTGACCGGCTGGCCGGCACCCGACCTGCCCGGCGCCGTGTTCCTGGTCGACGACGCCCACCGGCTCGACGAGTCCCGGCTGCACGAGCTGCGCGCCCTGGCCGAGCGGCCGGACGCCCGCATCGTGGCGGCCTACCGGCCGTGGCCCCGCCCGGCCGCGCTGGCCGAGCTCACCGAGGTGCTGCGGCGCGGCCGGCCGCTGGTCACCCTGCCCGCGCTCACCGCCGCTGAGATCGACCAGTACCTGGCCCACGGGTCGGGCGCGGTGCCGGCCACCGTCGTTGCGGCGCTCAGCGGCGGCGTGCCGCGCTACGTGTCGCGCCTGGCGGCCACGTTCTCCGGTCCCGAGCCTCCGATCCGCATTCCGGCGGCCGCGTTGGCACCGTTCGCCCCCGAGCTCGACGAGCTCAGCGGTGACCTGCGCACGCTCCTGCTCGCCGTGGAGGCCGGGGCCGGGCTGTCCTTCGACCTGATCGCCGCCCTGCTCGAACAGGACGCCGAGACCGTGGCCGAACTGGTCGCGGCCGGCCAGGCCACCGGCATGCTGGCCGCCGACGGCACGATGGTGCCGCTGGCCCGGCTCGCGGTGGCCGCGCTCGGCCCGATCGCCCAGCGCATCGGCGTCCGGCAGCGCCTGGCCGCGCTGCAACTGGCCCGCGGCGGCCCGGTGCTGCCGCTGGTCCGCCAGCTGCTGCCCGACCCGCCCGGACAGTCCGGCCCGGCCGGTCTCGCCCCC
>NZ_BOMV01000034.1 GCF_016862375.1 Paractinoplanes rishiriensis
TTCGAGGCGGCCGGCGAGGAGGCGCTCGGCGACGACCCGGCGCTGGCCGCCCGGCTGTTCGCGGCCGCCGCCGACGCGGGTCGTCCGGCCGCCGCCCGCCGGGCCCTCGCCACCGCCCTCACCGGCGACCTCGACCTGGCCGCCCGCCTGGCCGACCGCACGGTGGCCACCGGCACTCCGGCCCAGCGCGCCGAGGCCGCCTACGTGGCCGCCGTCGCGATGGCCCACCGCGGCCAGCTCGACCGGGCCGCCGACCTACTGCAGTGGGCCGGCCCCGGTCCGGCCGGCGGGTTCCGCTCCGTCGGGCTGGTCGGCACCGGCCGGGCCGCCGAGGCCGGCGAATCCGCACCCGGCACCGCCGGCGACGGCCCGCCCACGCTGCTGCACGCCACCGCGTCGCTGCTCGCCCGGGGCGTCCGCGAGTCGGTGACCGGCGAACCGGCCGTCGCGCTGTCCACCCTGGTCCAGGCGTCCACCCTGCTCGAACCGGCCGGCGCCGCGGTGCTGCTGCCGGACAGCCCGGCCGCGCTGGCCGCGCTGGTCGCCCTGCACAGCGCCGACCTCGATGTCGCCGACGTGACGCTCGAGCGCGCGGTACGCACCGGCCAGGGCGGCCCGTTGCTCGCGCCCCGGCACCTCCTGCTCCAGGCCTGGACGAGGATGCTGCGCGGCCACCTGACGGCGGCCGGCCAACTGGCCGCCGCCGCGACGGCCGCCGCCCGCCGCCCGGTCCCGGCAGCGGCCGAGACGGGTGTGCCTGCGACGGGTGGCCGGGACCTGCTGTTCGCCGCGGCACTGCGGGTGGCTCTTGCGCGGCGGGACAGTGACCTGGTCGGGCTTCGGGCGGTCTGGCCGGACGCCTGTCAGGTGCTGATCGGGCAGCCGGTCGACCTGTTCATGCTGCTGCCGCTCGGTGAGCTGACGGTGGCCGCGGCCCGGCTCGGCGAGCACCGGCGGGTCGCCACCCACCTGGCCGAGGCCGATCGCCTGTTGGAGCGGCTCGGTGACCCTCCGTTGTGGAGCGCGCCGCTGCACTGGAGCCGGCTGCACGCGGCGATCCTGGCCGACCAGCCCGAGGAGGCCGAACGCCGCGCCGCGGCGCTGGACGGCCAGCGCGCCTCCGGCCAGCTCCCCGCGGCCCTGGCCGCCGCGGCGCAGAGCTGGCTCGCCGTTTTGGCTGACAAGATCGATCCCGAGCAGGTGGCCACCGCGGCCCGTGACCTCGCCGTTCTCGGACTGGCGTGGGACGGTGCGCGGCTCGCCGGTCAGGCCGCGATCCGCACTTCGGACCGCAAGGCGATGGCCGTTCTGCTCGACTGCGCCCGGCAGTTGCAGGGCCGGCCGGTCGCGGCCGACCCGGGCGAGGCGGAGACCGGCCCGCGCGCCGCCCGGCGTGTCGCGAAGGCTGCCGGCGACACGCCGGGGCCGTTGCTCAGCGAGCGGGAACAGCAGGTGGCCGCGCTGGTCCTGGCCGGTTTGACGTACAAACAGGTGGCCGACCGCCTCTACCTGTCGGCAAAGACCGTCGAACATCACATAGCTCGGATACGCCAACGCCTAGGCTGCACCGATAGACGTGAGTTGCTGTCTCGTCTGCGCGAACTGATGGCGGACGGGACGGAGGCCGGCGGAGCGGATCGGGTGGTGGCATGAAGGAGTGGCTCCGGCGGGGCGTCGACCCACGGACCGCGGCCGGCCCGGTCCTGCTCGTCCTGCTCTGGCTGGCGGCGGCCGTGCCGGCGGTGTCCGACGCGACCCATCTGGTGCGGGCACGCACCACGGCCGACCAGCTCGGGCCCGCGGTCGACACCGCGGTGGTCGAGCTGCAGGAGGAACGGCGGCTGTCCAGCGCCTACCAGACCGGCGGCGACCCGACGGCGCTGGCCGCGCAGCGAGCCCGCACCGACCAGGCGCGGGCCGCCCTGGACCAGGCCGCCGAGGGCTGGCGCAGCAACCTGTACACCGACGACGCGGCCGCGTCGGTCGACGAGATGCGGCTCCGGCTCGGCGAGCTCGCCGGTGTCCGGGCCCAGGTGGACAGCCAGCAGGCCGGGCGCAGCGACGTCCTGGCCGCGTACTCGCGGGTCATCGACGCCGGTCTCGGCGCGCCCTGGCTGCCGTCCGGCGCCGCGCCGGTCGCACTCGGCCGGGCCCGCGAGGCGCTCGCCGAGCAGGACGCGATGCTACGGGTCGCACTGGCCACGCCGGCCGGTGTCACCGACGCCGACCGGCTGCACCTCGGCGACCTGATCGGCGCGCGGCACGCCCGGCTCAACGACGCCGGCGAGGCCGGCCGCGACCGAGGGCTGGCCGCCGTCGAGGAGCAACTGCTGCTCGGCCGCACCCCGCCGCCGACGCCGGCCGAGTGGGCCGCGGCCGCCGACCCGGTCAACACCGACCTGCGCGCGGCCGAGGTGGACGCGGTCCGCGAGGTCACCGAGGCGACGCCGGGTGCGGTGGCCGCCGTCGTGTACGCCGGACTGGTCGCCGGCATCGGGCTGATCGCGGTGATCGGCGTCCTCCTGCTGGCGCGCCGGAGCGCGACAGCACGACCAGCCGCCGCGACGACGGCCGGTGCCGGCGCGGGTGGCGGCGGCGACGATTCCCTCCGGGGGCTGCAGGCGGTCCTGCTCGACCTGCATCGCCGCAGCCAGCGCCTGATCCACCGGCAGCTGCGCCTGCTCGACGCGATGGAACGCCGGCAGTCCAACGACGAGACGCTCGGCGACCTGTTCCGCGCCGACCATCTGGCCACCCGGATGCGGCGGAACGTGGAGAAGGCGATCATCTTGGCCGGCGGCCAGCCGGGCCGGCGCTGGCGCCGGCCGGTTCCGCTGGTCGAGGTGGTACGCGGCGCGGCCGCCGAGGTGGCCGACTACGTCCGGGTGGCCACCGCGCAGGTGCAGCCGGCCGGTCTCGCCGGCCCGGCGGTCACCGACGTGACCCATCTGCTCGCCGAACTCATCGACAACGCCACCACCTATTCGCCGGGGGAGACCCGGGTCCGGGTCAGCGGCTGTCGGAATGACGACGATGGATATACCGTAACGATCACCGATGCCGGCCCCGGCATGAGTGACCTCGACCTGGCGACAGCCCACCAGGTCATGTCCGAAGCGGAGCCGCCGGGGGACGGTGTGTGGTGGGGCTTCTACGCGGTGGGCAGGTTCGCTGCCAGGCAGAACATCACCGTGCGGGTCGAGCGGGGCGCGGCCGGCGGCGTGGTCGCCGAGGTCGTCCTGCCCAGCGAATTGCTCACCGACCCGGGGGACGGAGGGCCCGGGCCGGACGCGCCACCACTAAGTCGGGTGGCGCGGATGCGGGCGCGGATCAACGAAATGAGCGAAGCTTCAACTACAACCGTAGATCTCCCCGTGGTGAGTGTTGAGCGGACCCAGTGACGACAACGGAGGCACAGTGAACGACCGGATTCTTTCCGCGATGGGCGTGGGTCCGCTGCTGGACGAGCTGGCCGGCTCGCTTCCGGGTACCGAGTGCGTCGTGCTGCTGTCGACCGACGGGCTGCCCCTGCTGGTCGCGAGCGGGACCAACCCCGACCGCGCCGAGCATCTGTCGGCGGTCGCCGCCGGGTTACATGCGATTGCCGACGCGGCCAATCGCAACAACGGCGGCCGCCGGGTCGATCAGACCGTGGTCGAGATGGACTACCGGATGCTGGTGGTGGTCCCACTCGCGCTCGGAGCGTTACTCGCGGTGGTGTTCGACGCGGTCACCGACCTGTCCGGGACCCGCGAGCGGATCACCCGGTTCGCCGACCGGCTCGGCCTGCGGATGGAACGCGCTGATCTGGTAACAACGCCATGACCAGCCCCGCCGAGGACGTCTGGTACGACGCGGAGGCGGGTCCGCTGGTCCGGCTATACGCGATCACCGGCGGGCGGACGGAGACGCCGCCGGGAGACTTCACGCTGGGCGCCATCGTGCAGCGGGTGCCGGACGCGACGCCGGCCACCGACCTGTCCCACGAGCAGGCCACCGTCGTCGAACTCGCCGAGCGGCCGGTGTCCGTGTCCGAGGTCGCGGCTCGGCTGGGACTGCCGCTGGGCACCGTGCGGGTCATCCTCAGCGACCTGCGCGATGCCGGTCTCATCCACGTTCCCCGTTCCCGCGACGCCAGCCAGGCCCCCAACATGCAGTTGTTGCAGCGGGTGCTGAGCGGCCTCAACTCTCTGTAATCCGTGGAGGATCGACCGATGAACGAGTCGTCGTCGCGGCCCCGGCGCTCGCCGAGCGTGGTGCTGCTGGACGCGATGCTCGGCATGGCAGCGGCGGTGCAGAGCGGGAACCTGCCCGGCGTGCGCACCGGCACCACCAAACGCCGCCGGCCCGGCATCGTCTGGCTGATCATGGGCGTCCTGGTGGCCGGCGCCGGCACCGCCCTGCTGGTGAGCGCGATCCTCCGCGGCCCCGGCGGCTTGGCCGCGCTGCCACCGGCGGGCGTCGCCGCGCCTGCGCCGATCGTGAGTTCACCGGTCCCCGGCAGCACGCAGCCGGCACCGTCCACCCCGGCGCCGACCACCACCGCGGTCGCCACTCCACGCCCGTCCCGCTCGACCTCCACGGTCGCCCCGTCGCTGCAGCCGACCACACCCGGCGGCGCGAGGCTGACCGCCGACTATGTCGCCGCGAACGGTTCCGGCCTGCTCGGCTACCGCGCCACCGTGACCCTGACCAGCCACGGCCCCGACCCGGCGGCCGACTGGCAGTTGACCGTCACGCTGCCCCGGAGCACCCTGCGGGTAGCCGCCGTCACCGGCGCCACGGTGGAGCAGGCGGGTGCGGTGTGGACCTTCACCCCGGACGACTCGACCCGCGAACTCCGGCCCGGCGCGACCGCGGAGATCGCCTTCGACGTCCGCGGTGCCACCCTGGTCGACGCCCAGCCCACCGACTGCCGCATCGACGACGACCCCTGCGGGGGCCTGACAAGCTGACCGCCGGCGCCCCGGGGGCCCGGGGCGCCGGCGGTCGACGCGAGGATCAGGCGCCGGAGGCGCGGCGGTCCTCTTCGGCGTCGGCGGCGCCCACCGGGACGCCGTCGGTGTCGCGGTGGGTCTCGTCGGTCGGGACTTCGGCGCCGGACGCCTCAGCGTCGGCGGCTGCGTCCGAGGCGCCTACCAGCGGGCCGGCCTGGTCGGGGTTGTCGTCCTTCATCTGCTCGGTGCCCAGCGGAACGGCAATGGGGTAGCCCTGCGGCGAGGAAGTCGTCATACGGTCCAGTTACCCGTGCCGATATTGAGAGAAACGGGCGTGGCGCGTCGCACTTGGCGGGAAATGGGGTGACTGGGAGCGGCGCCGTTGGGGCAGCATGGCCCCGTGAGGGTACGGGGACCGGCGGGATATCTGTGGTGGCTGGCACGGCAGCTCAAGGGGCGGGTGGCGCTCGGCGCGTTCTTCGGGTCGACCTGGTTCATGAGCATGGCCATTACGCCGTACCTGCTCTCCCAAGCTGTTGACCGTGGTTTGAAGGGCGGCGACCGGGGCGCGTTGATTGCCTGGTCGGGGGCCGTGCTGGTGGTGGGCATCGGCAGCGCGGGGCTCGGGATCATGCGGCACCGGAGCATGACGAAGCTGCGGCTCGCGGCGGCGCTGCGGACCGCCGAACTGGTGCTCACCCACGCCACCCGGCTCGGGGCGGCGCTGCCCCGGCGGATCACGGCCGGTGAAGTCGTCACGATCGGGATCTCGGACGTGTGGACGATCGGGCGGGCCATGAACGTCGGGGGCATCGGGGTTGCCTCGATTCTGGCCACCGCGGTGATCGCCGTGCTGTTGTTCCGTACCTCTCCCATGCTTGCGGTTGTGGTTTTGATCGGTGTGCCGGCGCTGGTGGTGCTGGTCGGGCCACTGCTCAACCGCACGCAGCGGGCCGGTTCGCGGTACCGGGAGCGCCAGGGCGAGCTGAACGCCCGCCTGGTCGACGTGCTCGGCGGGCTGCGGGTGCTCAACGGTCTCGGCGGGAAACAAACCCATCAGGCCAGGTACGAACGGGAGTCTGCGACCCTGCGCCGGCTGGGCTACCGGGTCGGCGGCCCGTCCAGCTGGATCGGTGCGCTCGGGGAGGGGCTGCCGGTGGTCTTCCTCGGGGTGGTGATCTGGCTGGCCGCCCGGCTCGCGGTGACCGGGGAGATCACCGTCGGGGAGTTGATCGCGGTGTACGGGTACACGGCCATGGTCGTGATCCCGGTGAACGTTCTGATCTTCTGCGGGTTCGACGTGACGAACGGGCTGGTGGCCGCTCGCCGGGTCATCGACTTCCTGGCGTTGCCGGTCGAGGACCCGCATGGAGCCCCGGGGCCGGAGGGCCCGGCCACCCTCTACGACCCGGAGTCGGGGGTGTGGGCCGAACCCGGCTGCTTCACTGCCCTAGCCGGCGACGGCGCGGCGATCATCGACCGGCTGGGCAGGTACGGCCCCACCACGGCGACCTGGGGCGACCGGCCGCTCAGCGGGATCGCGCTCGCCGAGGTCCGGTCCCGCCTCCTGGTCGCCGACAACGACGCCGACCTGTTCGCCGGCCCCCTGCGCGACGTGGTGGCCGGCCGGCACGACCCGGACGACGCCCTGGTCCGCGCCGCCGTCGACACCGCGGTCGCCGGCGACGTGGCCGACGACCTGGGCCGGCCGGTCGAGTGGGCCGGCCGCAACCTTTCCGGTGGCCAGCGCCAGCGGGTGCGCCTGGCCCGCGCCGTCTACGCCGACCCGGAGATGCTGCTCGCCGCCGAACCCACCTCGGCGGTCGACGCGCACACCGAGTCGGCCATCGCGGAACGCCTGACCGCCGCCCGCACCGGCCGCGGCACCGTGCTCGCCACCACCTCGCCGGTGCTGCTGGACCGCGCCGACGTGGTGCACTACCTGGTCGGCGGCCGGGTGGCGGCGACCGGCACGCACCGGGAACTGCTGGCCACGTCGCCGGGCTACCGATCGCTGGTGACCCGGGTGTTCGGGGAGGACGCATGAGCGCGGTGCTGCCGGTCGCCGATCAGCGGGCGGTGGGCCGGGCCGCGTTGCGCCTGCTGGCGGCCGATCGCCGGACGGTCGTCGTGATGATCATCCTGAACTCGCTGGCCGCGCTCGCCGGCCTGGGCGGTCCGTGGCTGCTCGGCGAGATCATCGACACGGTCACCACGGGCGGTGGGGTCGGGGCCGTCGACCGGCTGGCGGTGGCGGTGCTGGCCTGCGCGCTCGTGCAGACCGTGCTGTCCCGGTACGCGCTGTCGATCGCGTACCGGTTCGGCGAACGCGCCGCCGGCCGGATCCGGGAGAACTTCCTGCGGCGGGCCCTGGCCCTGCCCGCGGCCGTGGTCGAGCGGGTGCCGGGCGGCGACCTCGCGGCCCGCGGATCCACCGATGTGAACGCGGTCGCCACCACGCTGCGCGACATCCTGCCGAACATCTTCGCCGGCGTGGTGCAGATCATCTTCCTGATAGCCGCGGTGGTGCTGCTCAACCCGCTGCTCGGGGTCGTGGGCGTGCTGGGCCTGTCCGGGATCTGGTTCGTCACACGCTGGTATCTGCGGCGCGCCCGGAACGCGTACCTGACTGAGGGTGAGGCCAACTCGAGGCTCGCCGAGGAATTGTCCGCCACCACCGAGGGGGCGCGCACCATCGAGGCGTACGGCCTGCACGAACGCCGTCTCGCCGCCGGCGGCGAGGCGATCGCCGAGACCAAACGCACCCGCCTGGTCACGCTGGGCCTGCGCAGCGTGTTCTTCCCGCTGGTGGAGACCTCGTACGCGGTGCCGACCGTGCTCGTGCTGCTGCTCGGCGGGCTGCTCTACCTCGACGGCCGGGTCACCCTCGGCACCGTCGGCGCGGCCGTGCTCTACCTGCGCCAACTCGTCGGCCCGCTGGACACCATCCTGATCTGGATCGAGCAGGTGCAGAGCGGCGGCGCCGCGTTCGCCCGGGTGGAGGGGCTGTCCGCGGTCCCGGTCCCGCCGCCGGCCGTCACCGAGCCACCCCACAACGACAAGATTGAGGTACGCGGGGTCCGGTACGCCTATCAGGAAGGCCATGACGTGCTGCACGGCGTCGAGCTGACCGTGCGGCCGGGGGAGCGGCTCGCCATCGTGGGCCTGTCCGGCGCCGGCAAGTCGACCCTGGGCCGGCTGATCGCGGGCGTGGACCGGCCGAGTTCCGGCACCGTGACGGTGGGCGGCGTCCCGATCGCCGACCTGCCGCCCGACGAGTTACGCCGCCAGGTCGTGCTGGTGACCCAGGAGCACCACGTGTTCCGCGAGTCGCTGCGGGACAACCTGATGGTGGCCGCGCCCGACGACGAATTGCGCCGGGCACTCGCCGCGGTCGGCGCCGACTGGGCCGACGACCTCGACCGCGATCTCGGCGAGAAGCCGCTGGACGGGGCCGAGGCCCAGCAGCTGGCGCTGGCCCGGGTGGTGCTGGCCGACCCGCATACGGTGCTGCTGGACGAGGCGACCGCGCTGCTCGACCCGACCGCGGCCCGGACCGCCGAGCGGGCGCTGGCCGCCGTGCTGCATGAGCGCACGGTGATCGCGATTGCGCACCGCCTGCAGACGGCCCACGACGCGGACCGGGTGGTGGTGATGGACGACGGCAGAATCATCGAGATGGGTACGCACGACGAGCTGGTCGCCGCGGACGGCCCTTATGCCGCGCTGTGGCACTCCTGGCACGGCGAGGGCCAGCCCAGGCTCAGGTGACCACGGCTCAGCGGACCACGGCTCAGCGGACCACGGTGAGGTGGCCTCGGCGGGTGGGGCCCTTGCCCTGGGGTTTTGCGCGCAGGAAATGCAGGCCGAGGAGGGCTAGCAGCACCGAGACCGTGTCCCGCAGGACCAGGTAGCCGGCCTCCGGCGCCGTGAAGCCGCCGAGGTCGATCACGCCGTGCAGGACCGCGCCGGCGGCCGCGGCCGCGGCCGCGATCCCGGTGAGCCGGACCAGCACCGCGCCGGTGCCGGCTCCGGCCGGCGGCAGCCAGCGCTGCGCCAGGAACACGATCAGCACGGCCGGCACCACCTGCGGCACGGCCATCGCCAGGGCGGCCAGGATGCCGTGCGAGGTGACCGCGACCGAGGCGGCCACGGTGCCCAGCGCGATGACGTCGAAGCGGAGCATCCGGTAGGGCGCCTGGGCCAGCAGCCAGACCGCGCCGACCACGGCGGCCGGCCAGAACAGGGCGACCTCGGTGCGGCCGACCTCGGTGAGGTGGCCCAGCAGGGTGGCGACCAGGTAGAGCGCGGCGAAGCTCGCCGTCCGGATCGCGTATCGGGCGAGGCTCATGGCCCGTACGATCGGCCGCCGGCCAGCCGGCTTGAGCGCTCCGCGTGAGTGACCGGAGCGAAGTGCGGGTACACCCTCCGGCATGACTGTCGGTTCGCCAACCGTCCACGGGCGGTACCGCCTCGGCCGGACCCTGGGCGCCGGCGGCATGGGCCGGGTGTGGCTGGCCCGCGACGAGGTTCTCGACCGGGACGTGGCGCTCAAGGAGATCCTGCTGCCCAGCGAACTGCTCGAGACCGACCGGGACGCCCTGCACCATCAGACCCTGCGCGAGGCCCGCGCCGCCGCCCGGCTCAGCCACCCCGCCGTGGCCGGCGTCTTCGACGCCTTCGAGGAGGACGGCCGGGCCTGGATCGTGATGGAGTACGTGCCGTCGCGTTCCCTCCAGGAAATCCTCGACGACGAGGGCCCGCAGACCCCGCAGCGCACCGCGGAGATCGGCCTCGAGGTGCTGGCCGCACTCCGGGCCGCCCACGCCGCCGGGGTGCGGCACCGCGACGTCAAGCCGGCGAACGTCCTGCTCGGCACCGACGGCCGGGTGGTGCTGACCGACTTCGGCGTGGCCGCGGTCGACGGCGAGAGCCTGACCACGAGTTCCGGCATGGTGGTGGGCTCACCGCAGTACATGTCCCCGGAGCGCGTCCGCGACGGCGCCGCCAGCGCCGCGGCCGACCTGTGGTCGCTGGGTGCCACGCTGTACGCGGCGGTGGAGGGCCAGCCGCCCTACGCCCGCCGCAGCGTCATGGAAACGATCACCGCGATCGCCACCCAGGACCCGGTTCCGGCCCGCCGAGCGGGCCCCCTGGCCCCGGTTCTCGAGGGCCTGCTGCGCCGCGACCCGGCCGCCCGGACAGATGCCGCCGAAACGGAGAAGAGGCTGCGTGCGGCCGCCGAGGCCCCCGCGCTGCCGAGGCAGCGCACCGCCGCACCGGTTTCCGCCCCGCCCGCATCCGCAACAGCCGCCGCGCCACCCGTGGCGGAGGAGGAGGCCGCGTCGACCCGGACGGAGCCGGCTGCCGCCCAGCCGGCGGCGGAGGGGGAGGCCGCGTCGACCCGGACTGAGTCGGCCGCCACCCCGCCCGCGGCCGCGCCGATGCCGGTGGAACCGGTGTCCGACGACCCCGTCCCGTCGGCCGGCGGCCTCGCGCCGACCGCCGGATTCACCCCCGAGCCCGCATCCCGCAGCCGCCGCCCCCTGCTCATCGCGGCGGCTGCAATCGTCGTGATCGCGCTGCTGGCGACCGCCGCCTGGTTCGGCCTGCGCCCGTCGTCCGACGCCGGCACCCCCGACGCCGCCCCCACCACCAACGCACCGGCCCAGCCCACCCGGAGCCCCGCCGCGACGACGGCAACCACCGAGAGCGCCACCGAGCCCACCACGGCCCAGACCGCCACCGCCACAGCCACCGCCGCCGAAGTACCGCCCGCAGGCTGGCGGCTCTACCGCGACCCCACCGGCTTTGCGCTCTTCGTGCCCGAGGGCTGGACCCGCTCCAAGGAGGGTTCGATCGTCTACTTCCGGTCCGAGGGGCGCGTCCTGGGGATCGACCAGACCGACGACCCGCATCCGAACCCGGTCGAGGACTGGCGGGGCAAGGCCGAATACCGGGAGAGCCGCGGTGACTTCCCCAGCTACCGGGAGATCAAGATCGTCGAGGTGGACTACTTCCGGGAGGCGGCCGACTGGGAGTTCACCTTCAACCGGCGGGGGACCCGGCAGCACGTGAACAACCGGGGCTTCGTCACGGCGGACGATCAGGCGTACGGCATCTGGTTTCAAACCTCCGACGCAGCGTGGGCGGACCACCGGGATGACCTCCAGCTGATCTTTGAGAGTTTCCGCCCGGCCGACGGGTGAACATCGAAAGATGCCTATTGATTAGCCGAGCGCCGGGCGCCAAGCTGGTCCCGTTGTTACTGACGGGTTAACCAGGAGAGGCGCCCCATGACAACTCGCCGCACCGCGCACGCCCGCCGGACCGCGATCGTGGCCGGCAGCGCCCTGGCCATGGTTCTGGCCAGCGCCACGCCCGCCCTAGCCGCGCCGCCCGCGAAGCTGCCCGGCAACGCGGACGCCGTGGAGACCAGGTGGCAGCCCGCCTTCGACTACGACACCGACGGTTGTTACCCGACCCCGGCGATCGGCCCGGACGGCCGGGTGAACGGCGGCCTCAACCCGACCGGCGCGCTCAACGGCGAATGCCGGGACGCGTCCGATTTGGACAACACCAACGGGTACGCGCGGGCCAAGTGCAACAACGGCTGGTGCGCGGTCGCGTACGGGCTCTATTTCGAGAAGGACCAGGCGCTGGCCGGAAGTTCCCTGGGTGGGCACCGGCACGACTGGGAGCATGTCGTGGTCTGGGTGCAGAACGACCAGGCCAGGTACGTGTCGACCTCGGCGCACGGCCAGTTCAGCATCGCGGCGGCGGCGAGCGTCCGGTGGGACGGCACCCATCCCAAGATCGTGTATCACAAGGACGGGGCCAGCACGCACACGTTCCGGCTGGCGAACGCGAGCGACGACCCGCCGGAGAACCACCGCCGCGCCTGGCAGTACCCGACGCTGGTGGGCTGGAACGGCTACCCGGGCGGCATCCGGAACACGCTGAGCAACTACAACTTCGGCAGCGCCAACTTCGGCCTGAAGGACGGCACCTTCGTCACCACCCTGACCCGGGCCAAGCCGGCCGGGATCACGTTCGACCCCGGCGCATGACGAAACGGCCGGACCAGGGAACCCCGGTCCGGCCGTTTCCGCAGAGATCAACGGGCTCCGGTCAGGTGCGGCCGGGTGGCCAGGATCGCGCCGAGTGCCGCGTACCCGATCAGCAGGTGGGTCGGGCCGACCAGGTCGGCGACGCCCTGACCGAAGATGACCATAGACGGGACGGTCACCACGGCCCAGCTCTCGGCGACCAGCGGCCAGATCCGGGCGGCGCCCCTCCACCGGCCGGCGAACGCGATCTTCACGCCGATGATGAACATGCCGAGCATCGAGAGCGGCCAGAACACGTCCAGTACGGCCAGCCAGGTGTCGTCCCGGAAGGCCGGGACGGCCCCGTGCAGCAGACTCCACAGCCCGGCGAGCGCCAGCAGCACGTACTCGACCCGGAACATGCCCACCGCGACGCGCGAGGTGCCGGTCGCCCTGGTTTTGAGTTGTACGGTGAGCAGCGCGACCACGCCGATCTGGAAGAGCAGGCCGGTGAGGTCGGTGAGGGCGATCCCGAGCGAACTGGCCGGGGCGGCGCCGAGCGGGAACATCGCAGCGGCCCAGGCCAGCGACCCGCCGGTCAGGACCAGGCCGAGGCGGCGGACGGTGCGGGCCGAGATGGTGGCCGGTGCGGCGGTGGCAATCGGGGTGGTGAGCGTCGCGGTCATTTCGGTGTCTCCTTGCGGTGCGGTTCGTTGACCAGAACTCTGCTGGTCACGCGTCCCGGGCCGGCAGTTGCCGGAGCCCCGGTCCGATCCCGCTCCGGCCCGGCCGTTCCGGGACCGCTGTCCCGGGACCGTTGTCCCGCTGGAACCGGGACAGCGCCGACTCCAGCAGCGGCAGCGTGCCGGGTGTCGTACCGGTCCCAGTCCCGGTGCACGATCCGGCTGGCCGCCTCCATCCGGCGGAACAGCGCGGTGCCCGGGTACGGCGTCATGATGTGGAACGTCGCGGTCTCCAGCCCCACGCCGACCGCCCACTCCACGGTCCGGTCGAAGACGTCCGGCCCGTCGCCGTCCATCCCGAACACGAAGCTGGCGTTCACCATCACGCCGGCGTCGTGCACCCGCCGCGCCACGGCCGCGTAGTCCCGGCCCACGTTCTGCCGTTTGCGCTGCTCGGCCAGATTCGCCGCGTTGATGGTCTCGAACCCGACGAAGATGCTGCGCAGCCCCGCAGCGGCCGCCTTTTCGAGCAGGCCCGGGGAGAGGATCGCATCGACCGTGCTGGCCGCCTGCCAGACCCGGCTCATCCCCGCCATTCCGTCGAACAGCGCCTCGGCAAACCGCCGATTGCCGAACAGGTGGTCGTCGAGAAAGTAGAGGTGCCGCCCCGGCAGCCGCTCGATTGCGAAAGTCGTCGAGGAAGCGCGGCCAGGTGTCCTCGCCCGGCCCGAGAAAAACGGCGTCGGCGTGCCGCGCGGCCTCGTCCGGCAGCGACGTGACGTGCAGCCCGCCCATGGCCACGAAAACCCCGCGCTCCCGGTACATGTCGGCGAGCTGGTAACTGCGCCGGGCCGAGGTGATGAACGCCTGAATGACCACGAGGTCCGGCACGTCGTCGGCAACCGCCGCGTCAATCCGCTCCACGTGCTCGTCCAGAATCCGGACCTCATCCCCGTCATCCAGATACCCGGCGAGTGTGGCCAGCCCCAGAGGCGGAAACAGCGAGTACTTGATCGGCCGGAACAGCGGGCTGGTCGCCTCGGTCAAAGCCGGAAGGATCATGGTGACACGCATGCCAGGAACGCTAGGAAACGCGTGTGGAGAAGTGGTGCTCCCGCGGTGAAGGGCTAGCGATTGATAACGATGCCGAGGGTTGCCGCCACAACGGCCAGCAGGCCGGCGGCGCGGGTCAGGCGGCCGGCGAAGTTCGTGGTGTCGGTGCGGCCGGTGACTGTGAAGCCGCCGGCGTGCAGGTAGCAGGACGGGGGTGTCACGCCGCCGTCGACGAGGAGTTGGAAGACGAGCGTGTCGCCGGGGTTGAGCAGGATGCCGCGAATCTCGGCCCGGTTGCCGCTGTGCGAGACGGCGGTGAGCGGGCGCGGCGCCGGCCAGTCCTTGGGCACGAGATAGACGCTGGCGGTCAGGATGGTGCCGTCGGCGAACTCGACCGTGGGCGGCTCGGACATGTCGCAGTCCCTGAGCTCCACCCGGCCGGCGTTGCGGAACTCGACGCCGACCATGCGCGGATTGTCGACCCTGTTCTGGTTCCAGAAGACGTCCAGATGCTGCCAGGGTTGCGGCTGCGCGTTCCTCGATCGCCAGAGCAGGGTGTCCTCGATGCTCACCTCGATCCGGCGTAGTTGTTCCCGGCGTCTGTCCATCCGGCCGGCGATCAACGTGAGTCCGCCGACGATCAGCGATCCGGCGGCGACGAGCGTGGTCAGCTGCATCGAGGTCCCCCTGCTGGAGTACACCGGTAGGGTAATCATGGTAGGGTTTTCCCTACCAGAACCACGGTAGGTTCGGGTCCGCTTAGATCACAAGGGGCAGTGGGGAAACGGCATGCGGGTCTTCCTGGTGGAGGACAGCGGATTGTTCCGGCAGGTCCTCGCCGAGGCGCTGCGGATCCACGGCGTCGACGTCGTGGATCAATATCAGGATGCGCAGCAGATCGTGGCGGACGTCGCGAGCCTTCGGCCGGACGCCGTCATTCTCGACATCCGGCTGCCGCCGACCTTCACCGACGAGGGCATCCGGGCCGCTGCCGCGCTGCGCCGGGCATCCCCGGACCTGCCGATCCTGATCCTGTCGGCGCTCAGCGATCCGTCCCTGTTGGAGCGGCTGCTGGACATCGGCACGAGCGGTGTCGGATACCTGCTGAAGGACCGCGTCGAGGACGTCGACGGACTGGTCACCGCCCTCCGGCGGCTGGCCGACGGCGACACCGTCGTCGACCCGACGGTCATCCGGTCGCTGGTCGGCCGGGCGCGGCCGGCCAGCCCGCTCACCCTGCGGGAGAAGGAGATCCTGCGCCTGGTCGCCGAGGGCTATTCGAACCAGGGCATCGCGGCCCGGATAGCGCTCAGCCAGAAGACCGTCGAGAAACACATCCTGGGCATCTTCGAAAAACTCGGCCTGCCCCGCGAGGTCGACCGCAACCGGCGGGTCCTGGCCGTCCTGGAGTACGTGCGCGAGCGCTGACCACCGCGCGGTGCTCCACGGTCGGTGGAAATCCGGGGTTTGCCGTGGCCGCGGCCGGCGATGCGGGCCACATTGTGGTGCATGCAGCCCGAACAGCACGCGCCGATTTTGGAGATTCCGCCGCGTGGTCGCGGCAGAATGCGGTGGGTTGTCGGTGGTGCTGCTGCGGTGGTCCTGGGGATCGGGGGCGGTGCGATCGCCTACGGCCGGCTCGGGCAGGATTCGGGTGTGGCGGCCTGCGCGGCGATCCGGGACAGCCGGTTCTCGCAGTCGTCGGGTTCCGCCGAGGACATGACCGTGGAGCAGCACCGGCAAGTCCGCGAACTGTTCGCCGACTCCGGCAACGACGAGATCCGCGAGCACGGCACCAAGCTGGTGGACCTCATCTGGCAGGTGCAGCAGATGGGCGACGACGCCGGGTTGGGAGCGCTGGCGCTGGGCTATGAGATTCCGGCGTCGAAGTCCCTGGTCAAGATTACCTTCACGTTCCGCAACACGACGTCGGGGCCGATTCCGATCGAAGCGGCGTCGCAGTGGTTGACGCTGATGTACGGGCCGAATCGCACGGAGGGCGAATCTGAAGCGGGGTATTCGTCCGACGACGAATCGGAGCAGTTGTCGAATCAGGACGAGCCAACGCGGATCGCGGCGAGCGGCTCGGTCCGGATGTGGCGGACGTTCGCCGTGCCGACCGGCGGACTGACCGAACTCGCCGTGCGGGTCGACCAGCCCGAGGTGCCCGGATCGACCGGAATGCCGGCAGCGTACACGTTCACCGAGGTGGAGAAACTGCTGACGGCCCGGCCGATCAGGTGATCGGCCGGGCCGCGCGAGCCGAAGCGACTCAGACGGCGAAGCCGCGATGCCTGCGCACCAGTTTGCGCAGCATGAAGACGGTCTGGGCGATGGTGGCCAGGTACAGGATCGGCCAGCCCAGGGACAGGATCGCCGACTGGACTCCGAGGCTCTGCTGGCTCCAGGCGTAGATCGCACCGCCCAGGACGGCCACCAGGACCACCAACGGCATCACGTACGCGGATCCCTTGCCCTTTTCGGCATTTGCCTGTGCTGCCCAGTTGTCCTTGTCGGTCTGGGCCAGGAACTGGGTCCACGCCGAGACGAAGTGGCCCATCCGGATCCACATGTACATCTCCGCCGGTAGGAACAGGGCGGCGTAGAGGAGGTCGACGGCGCTCTTGTCCTTCATGGCCAGTGCCAGACGCAGGTTGAGCAGCATCGCCACGGCCGGGGGGATCAGCCAGATCGGGTTGAAGATGAACGCGTCGATCGACAGCGCGGCCACCAGCAGGAGCAGGAAGCCCAGGCGGGAGGCGATGTTGAACAGCATCGAGATGTTCTCGTACCAGCGCAGCCTCAGGTTCGGGTGCAGCGGCTGGCCCTTGTTGTCGCCCCGCTGGCCGGGCCAGAACAGGTCGATGGCGCCGAAGTTCCACTTGACCTGCTGGCCGTGCAGCGCCCGCAGGTTCGTCATCGGGCCGACGTAGGCGTACGCGCTCGCACTGATTTTGGTACTGAAGCCGGCGTCCTTGATCTGGAGCGACAGCTTGCTGTCCTCGACCTCGCTGTCCCGGACCCAGGGTGCCTGCTGGTGGTGGCGGATCATCACCATCTCCAGCGCGCGCAGGCTGAACAGGCTGCACTGGCCGCCCAGCACCGCCATGTTGCGGCCGCGCAGCAAGTTGTCCATGTTGAACGCGGCGAACTGGGCCCGCTGGCCGGCCACCAGGAAGCGCGCCATCAAACCCTTGTGCCGGCTCTTGTCGATGCTGTAGATGGCGCTCAGCCCGCCGATTCGCGGGTCGTCGGTCATCTCCAGTTCGAGCCGCTCCACGGTGTCGCGGGCCAGCGTGGTGTCGCCGTCCACGCCGAGGATGTAGTCGTAGCCACGGGACAGGAAGTAGCCGTAGTTGAGCGCGCCCACCTTCTTGTCCGGATTAACACCCATGTCGTGTACGTGCACGGTGGTGACGAATTCCTCGCCCTTCACCGTGCGGGTGTGCCGGCCCTCGAAGCTCCGGGCGATCTCGGGAGTGTCGTCGTCGGTGTTGTTGATGATGACGTGGATGACGTTCGGCAGGCGCGTCTGGGCGAGCAGACTCTTCAGGACGTCGGCGATCGTGTCCTGCTCGTTGTAGCAGGGGATGATGCAGCTGATCGTGGCGTGCCGGGGCGTCGCACTGGTGGCCGACGCGATCTCACCAGCGACCGCCTCGACGGCCTCCAACTCGGACAGCTGCGGCGGTGCCGGCGGGAGCGCCAGCGGTCCGGCCTTGGAACTGCGGGGCAGCAGGATCTGACGGTCGGTGGCCCGGCGGAGGCCGGGGCTTGGCTCGGTCATCCGTTTGCACCATTCGTGAGCAGCGGCAGGGTCAAGGTGTCGAGCGCGGTGGAGCGGTAGTAACTGTTCGACTTGGGGGCGGTCTCCACGAGGAGGTCCAGCCGGACAGTCAGCGTGAGCTTCGGTGCTCCCGCCGTCGCCGCGGGCAGCGTCACCACAGTCCCGTACGGGTACGGCGGGGTGACGTCGAACTTGCCGTTGTCGGTGGCGACCACGTCCCGCTTCGTGCCGTCGTCCTGAATCACCTGGAAGGTGCTGACGGTGATGCGGTGCGTGTTGCCGGTGTCTTCGATGTGCGCGGACACGTTGATGGTCTTGAGCGTCTCGGCGGTGTACTGCTTGGCGTTGTCCGAGGTCCAGTAGGTCAGCTTCACCGAGAAGTTGCCCTGCTTGAGCCGGTGCGTGACGGTGCCGGTGTCCAGCGGTCCGCTGGCCCGGACCGGCAGCTTCACCGGCTGCGCCGCGGCGGACGCCGAGAGCGTGGGTGACGGCTCGGCGCTGGGGGCCGAGCTTTCGGTGACCAGGGGCTTGCTGCTACTGGTGAGCTCCTTGAGGTTGCTACATCCGGTCAGGCTGGCGCTGAGCATGGCGGCGGCCAGTCCGACCGCCAAACTTCGGGGGAGGCGCAATGGGGGGCCCTTCGCTTCAGAAGCTGGCTGATGACTTTGGGCGTGACTCAGGGGGCGTCTCCTGCGGGGTGGGTGCCGGGGTCAGGGGTCTTCGTCGGCGGGAAAAGCCGCCAGTTGAGCCTTCCGGCGGTGACCGATGCCACGACCGGCAACTTTCCTGCACCTGTACGGAACCAGTTCAGCCGCGCGTCATGCCCCGTTCACGATGGGTGGCGGCTGCGCCCTATTCTCGGAGCCGTGAAGATTCGGCGCGGTGTTGGCGGCTATCTCAATCCGATTGTTCTGGTCGGGATCGGGTTGTCGGTGGGGCTCGGGCTGGTCTTCGATCTCACCGGGGCGGCCAGCGGGCCCGAGTCGGTGCTGGCCGGCTTGCTCGGGGTCACCATCACGCTGGTGCTGGATGCCAGCTGGCGGGCCGAGGAGCGGTTCGAGTTACGCACGCTGATGCGGTCGGCCGTCCGGGACGAGGTTCGTGAGCTGGCGGTCATCGTCCGGGAGATCGAGGAGCGTCAGTCCGCGCCCGAGGTGACCGGTGAGCTGCGCCGCCGCGTACACGACTTGAATGTGGGTCTGCTCGATCTTCGGGACGGGCGGATCGTGCGGCCCGGGTCCGACATGGGGCCGCTGCTGACCGCCACCGAGAGTTGTGAGCGCAGCATGGAGGCGGTCACCAACCTGCTGTCCTCGGGCACCGGCGGCGTGACCTGGTGGCGCAGCGTGCCCGGCCGCCGGTACTGGGCGGCGAACCTGGCGGCGTTGCAGCGCGGCGTGGTGATCACCCGGGTGTTCATCTGCGACGAGGTCGACGACGACGTCCGCCGGCTCATCGACGAGCAGATCGCGGCGGGCGTCGACGCCGTGGTCCTGCCGCGCCAGGAGGTGCACCCCGAGCTGCAGGTCAACCTGGTGCTCTGGGACCGCCGCCGGGCCTGGAAGGCCGACATGAACGCGCAGGGCCGCATCCTCCGGCACGTGGTCAACGCCGACGAGCGGGCGGTGCGGCGCCTGGCCGAGGCCTTCGACAGCTGTCTGGCGAGCGCCCGTCAGTGACCCCGCTGGCCGCGATCGCGATCGCGCTGGTGGTGTGGGCGATCGGCCTGATCCGGCCGGTCCGGGTGCGGGCGCTGGTCTACAGCCTGCCGATCCCGATGACCCTGGTGCTGGCCGGCGGCACGGTGCGGGTCGACGGTGCCCAGGTGGTCGGTGTGTTGCTCCTGGTGGCTTTCCTCGCGGTCACTGCATTTTTGCACGTACGCATGAAAGCGCCGGCGGTATTGGCGGTGGTGACGGCGGCGGCCGGCTACGTCCTCGTGGCGTGGGCGCTTCCGGCCCGGCTCCCGCTGCTGCCGTGCCTGCTGGCCGTAGCCGGGTTGTGGCTGGTGGGCGTCCTGGTGCGGCCCACACCGGAGTTCGAGCGGCCGGCACCGCCACCGCTGTCCTGGCCGGTCGCCGCGGCGAAGCTCACGGCCGTGCTGGCGGCGTCATTCTCGATGGTCTGGCTGGGTGGACTGCTGGCCGGCCTGGTGGTGACGTTCCCGTATTCGGGGGTGCTGGTCGCGGTCGAGGTCCGGCGTGAACTCGTGGCGTTCACGTGGGCTTTCACGCGTACGGCTATAGGATTGGTGGGTTTTATCGGGGGTTTCGCGGCCGCGCAGGAGCACGGGACCGCGGCCGGGCTGGCGGCCGGCTGGCTGGCCTACGCGGTGTGCGCGGCGGCGGTACACCGGCTGTCCCGGAGCGAGGCGGTCGCCGGGCGCCGGTGAGAATCAGGTGAGTGGGTGGCCGGTGGTGCTGTCGACGTGCGCCGGCAGCGTCCCCTCGTGCTGGTCGCCGGTGCTGGAGGTGCCGGTCGGCTCGAACATCAGGATGGCGCCGCCCGGGGAGGTCGGCTTGTGCTCGGTGCCGCGCGGCACCACGAACACGTCACCGGCGCCCAGCGTGACGGTCCGTTCGGTGCCGTCGGCGGCGCGCAGGGCGATGTCGAACCGGCCGTCCAGACCGAGGAAGAACTCGTCGGTGTCGTCGTGGACGTGCCAGACGTGCTCGCCCCGGGTGTGCGCGATCCGCACGTCGTAGTCGTTGACCCGGGTGACGATCCGCGGGCTGTAGATCTCGTCGAACGAGGCGAGCGCCTGGCTGAGGTTCACGGGCTGGTCCATGCGGTACAGACTTCTGCTGCACCGGCTCCCCGGTCTTGTACGTTCTTGAGGTGGACGAGCCGCTTCCGGAACGGTGCCGGGTGGTGGCCTGGCGGCCGGCCGTGCCCGGCATCAGCGAGGTCTTCCACGCGCGCATCGTCAACTACGAGTACCCGAAACACTGCCACGACACCTGGACGGTGCTGATCGTCGACGACGGCGCCATCCGCTACGACCTGGACACCCGCCACCACGGCGCGGTCGGCCGGACGGTGAGCATCCTGCCGCCCGGCGTGGTGCACAACGGCTACCCGTCCCGGCGCACCGGCCACTTCCGCAAACGCAACCTGTACCTGGACTCCGGTTTTCTGCCGTTGGATCTGGTGGGCCGGGCGGTCGACGGGTCGAGCTTCGAGGACGCGGCCCTGCGAGCCGCGATCGGCGCCCTGCACGACCGGCTGACCGCGCCCGACCCGCTCGACGTCGAGGAGCGCCTCGCCGCGATCGCCGAGCGGTTCCGCCACCGCCTGCTCCGCCGCCCGCCGGTGGTGCGCGACCCCGAACCCACGGTCGCCGACGGCCTGCGCGACTATCTCGACGGCCACCTCACCGGCGACGTCACCCTGAAGAACGCCGCGCATCTCCTCGACCGCAGCGTCGCCCACCTGGTCCGCAGCTTCACCCGCCGCTACCGGATCTCGCCACACGCGTACGTCATCGGCGCCCGCATCGACCTGGCCCGCAAACTGCTGCTGGACGGCGTGCCCCCGGCCCGGGTCGCCGCGGAAACCGGCTTCCACGACCAGGCCCACCTGACCCGCCACTTCACCCGCCACGTCTCCATCCCACCGGGCCGCTACGCGGCCGGCTACCCGAAAGCCGCCTCGGGGTCGTAGGGGTGACGGACCGAACGAAACCTCAGCCGATCCCGGCGGGATTGACCCGGCCGGCGTCGATCTCCGCCTCCAGGGTGTCGCGGGCCTCTTCGGCGTCGCCCTGCCGGACCAGCTGATGGAGGAGGAGCTCGAGGGCGCGGCTGTTTCCGGCGCTGACCCAGATGCGAAGGATGTCGATGGCCTCGAAGGCGCGACCCTCGCGGAGCAGCAGGAGGGCCAGGCGCTCGGCCGCGGCCCAGTTGCCGGTGTCGGCCAGGGCGCGCAGTTCCGCGAGCCGCCCACATCTCGCCAGGAGTTCCGCGAGTAGCGGCTTGTCGGGGCGGACCAGTTCGATGGCCTCGTCCGCGGCGCCGCGTGCGACAAGCAGCTCAGCGGTGAGCCGCACCAACTCGCGGTCCGCCGCGGCTACCCCGGAGCGCCGCGACCGGAGCTCGTTGACCCACTCCTCCGTGAGAACGTCGTCCAGCCCGCGCTCGCGAAACATCCGGGCCACCTCGGCGACGTAATACGGATCGGTGTCCGCGCGCGGTTCACCGCGACCGGCCCAAAGGGAAACCAGCCGGTCGACAGTCGCCGGGTCGGTGCCTGCGCCGTCCGGTACCGCCCGCCGGAGATGGTTCTGCAGCAGGATGTGGCGGAACTGGTACACCGGCCCGGCCCGGCGCAGGGCACCACGGCCGTGGGCGTCCTGCAGGAAGCGCCACAACCGGAACGGGAGCTGGCCGCGCGCCGCCAGCACCTGGTGAGCGATGTGGAATTGGAGCAGTGTCCAGCCGCCGGCGAAGAGCCAGGCCCCGGCGGCGAACACGACCAGCGACCAGAGCCCGGCGATCACCGCGTCGCGGGGCGAACGACTCCAATAGAGCACGGCCACGACGGCGACGGCGCCGAGGACGCCGTACTGAAGGGCGGTGAGGGCGGCCCCGGCCCGGACGAACCGCAGGCTGGACTTCGGTGTCGTGGCGACGAAGCGGGCCGGGGCCCACGGGCCGGTCCCGGCGGCCACCAGCCCGGCGGCCAGCGCCGTCGGAAGCGCCCACATCCACTGTTCGAGGATCCACGCGGTCAGCAACCCGCATGTCAAACCGTAGGCGAAACGCTTACCGCGATGCGCGGTTCCGGCCGCCAGCGGGCCGCGGACCGTCTCGACACCGCGCCACAGCGGCTGTAGCCACCCGGCGGCGGCCATCAGGACGAGATAGGCGGCGGCCGCCGCGCAGACGATGCCGCGGCCCGCGACGACCTGGCCGGCGACTCCGGCCAACACGGCGGCGAGGATGCAGGCGATGAGCGCGCACGAGGTGGGGTTGATTCTGAGGTTCCACCAGTGCAGATCTCGCGGGGCGGACCTGGCCAGCACGCTCAGCCACCTTGCCGCCTGCTCCGGCGAGTAGCGCCGGCCGATGTGCTCCCGCGGCACCGGCGTCGCCCGATAGGTACTGGTGACAAAGGTGGCGAACAGGCAGTCAGCGACCGCCCGGCGCGACGGGAGGGCGAGGAGGTCGGTGGGACGGGTGGACGGTTCCCGGTACGCAGCGCGGGCCAGGGCCACGAACAGTGGGCTGGACAGGGCGCTGGATACGTGCGGTGCACCACCCCGGCACAGCTCGTCGAAGACCGGTTGCCAGCGCGGGCGAGCCAGCTCCGGGTAGGACAGGAACTCGATGACCGCCTCCGGCGTGACCGGGGCGAGTTCCACCACGGCGGCCCGGGTCAGGATCGCCTGGCCGAGGACGACCATGCGCTCGTAGTCGGTGCTCCGGCAGGTGACGACCAGCGGCCGCTCCTCGGCGGCGAACGCGTCCAGTGCCAGGACAGCCCGGTACTGCCGCGACTCGGGCAGCTCGTCCAGGCCGTCCAGGACCGGCAGCAGCAGGCGCCGCTCGATCATCCGGCGGGCCAACGTGTCCGGGTCCCCGTGCCGGGCCAGCGCGTCGCCGTAGTCCTGGACGATCCGCCGCGCCACGAAGTCGTCGAGGTGCTCGCCCGGATCCCACTCGTTGATCGCCAGCAGCACCGGCGTCGGCTCGCCCTCGGCGGCCCTTCGGAGCAGCCCGAGAGTGAGCAACATCGCCAGCACGGTCTTGCCGCCTCCCGGACCGCCCAACACCATCAGCTGCCGATGCGGAAGCCCTCGGAACGCGTCGACGATCTCCGCGACGTCGCCTTCCAGCGGCAGCTCCCGCCAGTCCGCGGCGCCGCCCATGACGACCGGGCGGCCAGCGGCGGGCCGGCCGGTCGACGACCAGCGGACCGAGATCGGTGCCGGGTGGCTGACCGCGCGCAGCACGGCCTCGTGTGACCACTGCCGATCGATGCGGACACGCAGCTCGGCGAGAGCCTGCTCGACGTCCTGCCCCGCGCTTCGACGCGGCCACGCCCGATCGAGGATCACCAGGGTCGTGCCCAGCGCGCCGACCGGAAGCGCGAGCACATTCGCCCAGCCGACCAGCCGCTCGAAGGACGCGTCCGACCCGGCGACCAGCGCGCGCGCCACGATCCAGCCGCTGACCAGGAGCGCCGCGACGCCGATCAGGAACCATCCGGCGGTTTGCAGCCGGTCCCGCCATCCCCTCACGCGCCGATTGTGTCAGCCACTCGTGCCCTACCGTGACCGTACGGGTTATGGAATCTGATCGACCAAGCGGAGTTCCTGGTTCTGGGTTGTCTTGGAGTGACAAACCCTGATACCGGAACTCCGCTTCGCGATCAACATACCTTTCGACCAGGCTCGCCCACGCTTAGCTGAGCGGCGTTGGGGCTGCCGGTATTACTTGCCCTTAGAGGAGGTTTCGTTGCCGTTTTGGCGAAGGTGCGGGGGCGGCGCGACGGTCGTGCAGTTCAGCGGCACGCCGGTGGAGATGAGCCGTTCAACGGATCCCGGGGCGCCGTGCGTCACGGCCAGCTGGGCCCCGTTCAAGTAGCCGATGAACAACTGCTTGCCGGGCGGCACGGCCGAGGGGATGAACCGGAAGGTGACCTTGCCGTCCGCTTCGCGTTGGGCCTGCACGACGCGGTCGACGCCGGGGCCGCTGCCACTCGGATCCAGGGTGGCGTCGTCGTTCGGACCGGTGCAGAACTCGCCGACCCGGATCAGGACCGGGAAGCCGGCCTTGCGCAGTGCCGCCTGCAGGCCCTCGCGGTCCTCGAAGTACCGCTGCTTGTCCCAGGTCACCTCCACGGTGCCGTCGGACTGCTGAGCGACCGTGTAGGCGACCGTCTGGATGTGCACGGTGCCGGGCGGCGCCGGCGGCGGGTTGGCGTACGTCGTCACGCCGAACGCGACGCCGGCCGCGGCGACCACCGCCGTCGCCGCGCCCGCCAACCGGCGGCGGTGCAGGCGCGTGCGTCCCGTTGTCATGATCTGCTCGGCCGGCATGTTCATCGTGACCCCGTCCAGCGACTCATTCAACGCGCTCAGTACGGCCGACGTGTCGGTGTCGAAGTTGTTCATGCTTCACCCTCCTGGTGCTGTTCGGTGACGAGTTGGCCCCGCAGTGTCGAGACGGCGCGGGACAGGTGGGCCGTGACGGTTCCGCGGGCCATGCCGAGCGCCTGGGCGGTGGCCTCGGTGTCCAGGTCGAGGAAGACCCGAAACGCGATGACCTCCCGTTGCCGCTGAGGTAGTTGCCGCAGGACAGCCAGCAGACCCGGATCGGTCCCGGCGGCCGGGCCGGTGACGTCGGCGACGTCGCACGCATCGCTGAGCGCGACCTCCCGGCGCCGTCGGCGCCACCAGGAAACCCGGATGTTCAGCGCGGTGCGCACCACCCACGCCCGCGGCATCGGATGCCGTTGCACCTTCCGCCATGACATCCATGCCTGAGTGAACGCCTCGGACAACAGATCCTCGGCGAGCTGCCTGTCGGCGACGAGCGCGAGCACGGCACGCAGGCACCTGTCCCGCTCCGCCTGATAGAACTCGGTGAACTCCATTTGACCCACACCCTGTACTCGCCTCGGGGTCCCGATCCGCTTACCTCTGCCAGGCCGTAATTTCTGACCGCTGGATGCCAAGGGGGCAACGGCCGAGCCCCGCACCTCGACCAACCGGCCGCGCTCGTCCTCGATCACCGTCAACGTCTCGAGACCGAAGTGCTCGACGATGCGCTCGGCGAACACCCGCCCGGTCCACGGTGGTGCAGGGGAGCACCTCGAACTGCCGGCCGTACTGCGGATGTGATGACACCGGCTCCGCATCCGCAACTCTCACCCGGCTGCGCCCCCAGCAGCGACCCGACCACGGTCAGCAGATCCGACCCGCGACCGGTCGCCACGCGGTCTGCGCAAACTTCGGGGTCGCGTCAGGTCCCAGGCTGTAAATCGTGGTTCTGAACAGGGAGTGCGTCCGGGCAGCACGAACGGCGTACACGTTCGTCCGATCCGGAGACCGTCCACCAGATGTAACCCGCAGCGCACCGGCCGGCGGCTTGCGCCGCCGCTCTCAGAACCGGACCTGCACGTTCACCGTAATAATCGGTGGTGGCGCAATGGCAGTGCCGGGCAGTTGGGTAGCCCTCTTAACCCCGGAGGCGACGGTATCCACACGACCGTCGAACAGTCCTCGGTCGCCGTCTGCCGACTTACAGCGGCCAGCCTCTTTGTCTCCCCGGCACCACTGTCCGACCCAGAGAGTTGCCGTGACGAGGCATCAAGGAGGGTTCACCATATGGGTGCCCTTGGGCTTTTCCCTGAGCTTCGCACCCGGCAATTACCCGCCACGCACGTCAGGGCGGGGACCGGTCTCGAATACTGACCGGGAGTTACGTCTCGGGCATCAAACCCGACCTCCAATCGACGTACTCACTCACTCCGTGTGACCTCGTGGCGCACCTGACATCGGCAGATCCGGGCGTTTCAGGGTCTGGGTGCTTCGTCCGGCGTGGTTGGTGGGGTTCCTGTGTTGCTGTCTTCGGGTCAGCTTGGACGGGACCATCGCGAGGCAGGCGGGATGCGCCTCGCCTCGCTTGCGTGTGCTTCGGGCCGTAGCTGTCCCTGATACGCGGAGCCCTAGGCCCGCTCGTGTGTCAGGGTCAGGCGGTCCAGCCGAGCCATTTTTCGCCGGCGGTCAGGGCGGCCCACCAGATCAGGAACGCCAGTACCGGGATCACCAGGACCCACAACGGCTTGCGGCGCCGCATCATGGTGATGGCCGCGACCAGCAGGACCAGCCACACCAGCAGCAGCACGCCGATCGCCCACGCGGGCGCCACCAGGCCGCTCGACACATAGAAGACCAGCGTTGCCAGGAACGCGGCGAACGCCAGCCAGCCCAGCAGCCACTGCCACCACGGACGCGTCATCGCGTCAGCGTAGCGGCGGCGCGTACCAGGCGGCAGTGTTGCCCGGCAACGAATCCGGGGTCACGCCGGGGCCGCTGGCCAGGATGGGATCCGGGTGCGGTGCGGGGGCCGGTGTGTCGCCCAGGTTGACCGCGCAGACGAAGCCGGGGCCGCGCGCGAACGCCAGCACGTCCGGCGCCGACGGGAGCCAGGTCAGGCCGGCGGAACCCAGGTGCCGGCGGTGGTGCAGCGCCTCCCGGTACAGGCACAGGGTGGACGAAGGGTCGGACAGCTGCCGGTCCACCGTCAGCCCCGCCCACGACGCCGGTTGCGGGAGCCACGACGCGGTGCCGGGGCCGAAGCCGTACGAGGGGGACGTGCCGGACCACGGCAGCGGCACCCGGCAGCCGTCGCGGCCGCGCTTCCGGCCGCCGCTGCGCCGGAACTCCGGGTCGCGGCGGGACTCGGGCGGCAGCCTGACGACCTCCGGCAGGCCCAGTTCCTCACCCTGATAGAGGTACGCGGAACCGGGCAGTGCCAGCATCAGCAGCGCCGCCGCCCGAGCCCGTTGCCGGCCCACCCGGCCGCCTCCGTAGCGGGTCGCCTGGCGTACCACGTCATGGTTTGCCAGCACCCACGTCGCGGGCGCACCCACCGTGGCCAAGGCACCCAGGCTGTCGTCGATCGCGGTGCGCAGCGCCGCAGCCGACCAGGGCGCCGTCAGGAACGGGAAGGTGAACGCCGTGTGCAACTCGTCGGGGCGCAGGTAGCGCGCCATCCGGTCGAGGTCCTGCACCCACACCTCGCCGGCGAAGACCCGGCCGCCGGGGTAGGCGTCGCTGAGCCGGCGCCAGTCCCGGTACACCTCGTGCACCTCGTCGACGTCGAAGTACGGGTGTGCCGTGGACGGGCGGCGGCCCAGGTTCGGCATCTGCGGGTCCTTCGCGAGGCCGTGCGCCACGTCGATCCGGAAGCCGTCGACGCCGCGGTCGAACCAGAACCGCAGGATGTCGCGGAACTCGGCGCGCACCTCCTCGTTGGTCCAGTCCAGGTCGGGCTGCTCGGGGGCGAACAGGTGCAGGTACCACTGGTCCGAGCCGGGCACCCGGGTCCAGGCGCGGCCGCCGAAACCGCTGCGCCAGTTGTTCGGCGGCGCCTCGCCGCGGCCGTTGCGGAACAGATAGCGGGCGCGTTCCCGGCTGCCGGGGCCGGCCGCCAGCGCTTGCCGGAACCACGGGTGCTGGTCGGAGGTGTGGTTGGGCACCAGGTCGAACAGCACTCGCAGGCCCAGCTCGTGGGCCTCGCGGATCAGGGCGTCGGCGTCGGCGAGCGTGCCGAACCGGGGGTCGACGTCGCGGTGGTCGGCCACGTCGTAGCCGTTGTCGGCCTGCGGGGACGGGTAGAACGGGTTCAGCCAGATCGCGTCCACGCCCAGGTCCTGCAGGTACTGCAGGCGGGACCGGACGCCGGGCAGGTCGCCGATCCCGTCGCCGTCCGCGTCGGCGAAGCTCCACACGTACACCTGATAGATGACGGCGTGGCGCCACCAGGGTTCGCGGCTCACCGCTGGTCCATCCGCTCGCGCAGTTCCTCCTCCTCCAGGCTGGCCAGGTCGGCGGCGGCGTCCTCGTCGCGGGTGAGGTTGGCGCCGGTCTTGGGGTCGAAGAGGTGCATGCGGCGGGAGTCGGCCCAGAACTCGCCCTCGTGGTTCTCGCGCAGGCGGCTCATCGCGTCGATCTTGATGATCAGCTGGCTGCGCAGGGCCTCGCTGTCGAGTTCCGCGGCCAGGTCGGCCAGTTGCCGGGCCACCTCGGGGTTGGCCTCGAAGGGCAGGTACGCGTACTGCGAGTCGCCCAGCCACTCGGTGACGTCGACCTGCGCGCGGAAGGTCGCGCCCCGGGCCCTCTTCTCCGGGTCGAGCATCCGGGCGTCCTCGAAGTGGTCGGGCCGCAGGCCGGCGATCAGCAACTGCCCGTCGCTCACCTTGCCGGCTGCCGCCGCGGGCACCTCGACCTCCAGGAACGGCAGCTTCAGGCGGGCGCCGTCGACCATCGCGGGCAGGAAGTTCATCGGCGGCGAACCGATGAACCCGGCCACGAACATGTTGACCGGCTGCTCGTACAGCTCCCGCGGGGACGCCACCTGCTGGAGCAGGCCGCGGCGCAGCACCGCGACCCGGTCGCCCAGGGTCATCGCCTCGGTCTGGTCATGGGTCACATACACCGTGGTGGTGCCGAGCCGTCGTTGCATCCGGGAGATTTCGGTACGCATCTGACCGCGCAGCTTGGCATCCAGGTTGGACAGCGGCTCGTCGAACAGGAACGCGTTGACCTGCCGGACGATGGCCCGGCCCATGGCGACCCGCTGCCGCTGGCCGCCGGACAGGTTGGCCGGCTTGCGGTCCAGGTGCTCGTTGAGCTCCAGCATGTTCGCCGCCTCGTGCACCCGGCGGCGGATCTCGTCCTCGCTGATGCCCTTCATCAGGCGGAGCGGGAACGCGATGTTCTCGAACACGGTCAGGTGCGGGTAGAGCGCGTAGTTCTGGAACACCATGGACAGGTTGCGGTCCCGGGGCGCCTTCTCGTTGACCCGGTCGCCGCCGATCAGCATGTCGCCGGACGTGATGTCCTCCAGCCCGACGATCATGCGGAGCAGCGTGGACTTCCCACAGCCGGACGGGCCGACCAGAATCATGAACTCGCCGTCGGCGATGTCCAGGCTGACGTCGTTGACCGCCTTGAACCCGTCGCCGTACTCCTTGACGATGTTGCGCATCTCGATGGCAGACATGTACGGGTCCTTTCAGCCCTTCACGGCGCCGGAGGTGAGACCGGCCACGATCTTGCGCTGGAACAGCAGCACCAGCACCACCACGGGGATGGTCACCACGACGGCGGCGGCCGCGATCGGCGCGGTCGGCTGGGAGAACTGCGAGGCGCCCTGGAAAAACGCGAGCGCGGCGGGCACCGGGCGGGCCGCCTCGCTGGAGGTGAGCGTGATGCCGAAGACGAAGTCGTTCCACACCGCGAAGAAGGTCAGGATCGCCGCGGTGAAGACGCCCGGCGCGGCCAGCGGGACGATGACCCGGCGGAATGCCTGCCAGGCCGTCGCGCCGTCGACCTGTGCGGCCTGTTCCATCTCCCAGGGGATCTCGCGGAAGAAGGCGGCCAGCACATAGACCGACAAAGGCAAGGAATAAGAGAGGTACGGGATGATCAGGCCGAGCCACGTGTCGTAGAGACCGACCGTGCGCCACAGGTTGAACAGCGGCGTGGCGATCGCGATCACCGGGAAGACCGTGATGGCCAGCGCCACCCCGAGCACCAGTCGCTTGCCGGGAAAATCCAGACGGGAGATCGCGTACGCGGCCAGCGTCGCCAGGATGACCGAGAAGGTGGTGGCGATGACCGCCATACCGACCGAGTTGCGCAGTGCGGTGGTGAACAGGTCGGAGGCGAACACCGTCCGGTAGTTGTCCCAGCTCCACACGGTCGGCAGGAACTGCTTGTTGGTGATGTCGTCGCCGGCCTTGAACGACAGCGACACGATCCAGAACACCGGGATCAGGGCGTACAGGATGATCAGGATGGCGCCTGCGATCCAGTACGCCTGGGTGCGACGGCTGGCCTTCATTTGCGGTCACCCCTCTGCTGGGACAGGTCGGTGCGGAAGACCTTGAGGAAGAGGAACGCGATCAGGACCACGAGGATCGCGAGGATGACGCTGACCGCGGAGCCGAGGCCGATCATGACCCGGCTGATGGTCTGCCGGTACGCCAGGAACGACAGGGTCTCGGTGCTCTGCGCGCCGGCCGTCATGATGAAGATGCTGTCGAAGACCCGGAACGCATCCAGCGTGCGGAACAGCAGCGCGACCATGATGGCCGCCTTCATGTTCGGCAGGATCACCCGCTTCACCCGCTGCCAGGCCTTGGCACCGTCGACCTTGGCGGCCTCCAGGTAGTCGTCCGGGATCTGGGCCAGGCCGGCCAGCAGCAGCAGGGACATGAACGGGGTGGTCTTCCAGATCTCGGCGACGCAGACCGTGAAGATGGCCGACCAGGTGCCGCCGAACCAGTCGAACTCGCCCAGGCCGAACAGCGGATTCACGAAGCCGTAGGTGTTGCTGAACGCATAGGCCCAGGCGTACGCCGAGACGACGGTGATGATCCCGTACGGGACCAGAATTGCCGTTCGCAGCGGCGTGCGCAGATGGAGCGCCCGGTGCATCACCATGGCCAGCGCGAAACCGAGCACCAGTTCGGCCGCCACGGTGACGACGGTGATCAGCGACGTGATGCCGAACTGCCGCCAGAACAGGCCGTCGGTCAGGATCATCGCGTAGTTGCCGAGGCCCACGAAGTCGCGGCCGGTCGGGTCGGTGAGGCGGTAGTCGAACAGGGACAGCCAGACCGCGTTGAGAATCGGGTAGCCGGTGACCGCGACCATCACGATGAACGCCGGACCGGCCAGCAGCCAGCCGAGTTTGCGTTCGTGCCGGGCCCGGTCGGTGAGCCGCACCCGGCGCCGGGCGGTGCGGGCGGCCGGGGCCGTCGTGGTCGGCGCGGCGGGAGTCGTCGTGCTCATGGCCCCTCCTCTAGATCAGTCGCCGGTTGGACAGGACGTCCTCGAGCAGGTTGTCGGCCTCCCGAGGGGTGGTTTCCGGCGAGAGCGCGTCCGGCGGGTGGTACGCGGTCTGAATCGAACCGGTGACGTCGCCGTAGTACGGGCTGACCGGCCGCGGCGTGGCCTTGTCCATGCCGGTGCGGATCTCGTCGGCCATCGGGAACATCTCGCGGATCTGCGGATCGTCGAACACCGCACCCAGCGCCGCCGGGTTGCCCGCCTTGATCATGAAGTCCTTCTGGCTCTGCTGGTTGGCCAGGCAGCGGATGGCCTGCACCGCGAGGTCCTGCCGGGTGCTGAACGCGCTGACCGACAGGCCCAGCCCGCCGGACGGCGGCGCGCTGTCCCGGCCGGCGTCGACCCGCGGGTAGCTGGTCCAGCCGACGTCGTCCTTGAAGCTCGCCGGCAGGCTGCCCTCGTCGATGGCCGAGTCGAAGGCGGCCCACACGTACGGCCAATTGACCATGAACCCGCCGTCGGCGGCCTGGAATGCGGCCCGCGAATCCTCCTCGCCGGCGGTGCTGAACCCGGCCGGCGCGGCCGGTGACGCCGCGAGGTCGTGCATGATCTTGACGGCCGCGGTGCCGGCCGGGCTGTCCAGCTCGCCCCGCACCTCGCTGGCCGGCAGGTTCTCGCTGTCCGGCGCCAGAATCGAGCCGCCGGCCGAGGCGATCAGGGCGTTGACCCAGACCATCAGGCTCTCGTTGCGCCGGCCCTGCGCGGCCATCGTGACCCCGGCCTGTGACGCGCCGCGGATCAGCTGGTCCCAGGTCACCGGCCCGGCGGCCGGGTCGACGCCGGCCCGCTGGAGCACCGACTTGCGGTACCAGAGCAGTTGGGTGTTGCCGTAGAGCGGTGCCGAGTAGAGGGTGTCGCGGAACGTCGACTGCTCCAGCGGTCCGTTGAGGATGCCGGTGGAGAACTCCTGCCGTTCGGCGCTGGTGAAGGCGCGCAGGAAGCCGGCGTTGGCGAACTCGGCCATGAACGGCGGGTCGACGCTGACGATGTCCAGCGACCGGTCCTGGGCGGCCAGCCGGCGCAGCAGTTGCTCCCGGCCGCCGGCCGCGGTGTTCGGCAGGCGCTGGATGTCGAAGGCGTACGCGCCACCGGACTCGGCGGCGCAGCGGGCGGCGACGTCCGCCTGGGCGGCGTCGGCGATGAAGTAGGAGAGCGTGTTCGTCGATTCCTCGCCGCAGGCGGTGAGCAGCGAGGCGGTCAGGGCCAGCACGGCGGCGGCCCGCGGGGCGCGATGCGGATAGTCCTTGAGCACGGTGCCATCCCTTCGTCCGTGAAGGCGGCCGGATCAAGTCTGGAAACGCTTGCGGATTTCAGCCTTGATGTGACCCACATCTCATGTCAAGGGCTCGGCTCAGGTCGGAATTGGCATTCTGCAAACGCTTCCAGTCTTGCTATCGTGCAGTCGTGCCTGCCGCCGCGAGGGTCAACATGGCCGACGTCGCGCGCCACGCCGGGGTGTCCCTGGCGACCGCGTCGCGTGCGCTCAGCGCCCGGCCGCACGTGGCGCCGGCCACCCGGGCTCGGGTGCTGGCGGCCGCGGAGCGCCTCGCGTACGTGATCTCCCCGGAGGCCTCGCGCCTGGCCGGTGGCCGCACCGACCGGATCGCCGTGGTGGTGCCGCACCTGTCCCGGTGGTTCTTCGGCGCCCTGCTCGAGGGGCTCGAGGCGGTGTTGCGCGAGGCCGGCCTGGACGTGCTGCTCTACCACGCGGGCAACTTCTTCCAGCGCCTGCCGGCCCGCCGCAAGGTGGACGCCGTGGTCGTGGTGGGCATGCCGGTGGCCGAGCCCGAGCGGGCCCGGCTGGAGCTGATGGGCGTGCACGTAGTCGCGGCCGGCGGTCAGGTCGAGAGTTACCCGTACGTGTCCATCGACGACACCGCGGCCGGCCGCCAGGCCGTCGACCACCTGCTGTTCCTGAAGCACCGCCGGATCGGCATGATCGCCACGGTCGAGCCCGGCCTGCCCGGCTGGCCGGCCCGCCCCGGCCGCACCGAGGCCTACCACCGGGCGATCGCCGAGGCGGGCCTGCCGGACGACCCCGGCCTGGTGGTCACGGTGCCCTGGGGCGGCATCAACGGCGCCGACGCGATGGACCGGCTGCTGAGCCTGCGCGAGCCGCCGACCGCGGTGTACGCCCACTCGGACGAGGTGGCGCTGGGCGCGATGCGTACGCTGCGGCGGGCCGGCCTGCGCATCCCCGAGGACGTCTCGGTGGTCGGCATCGACGACCACCCGCTGGCCGACCTGGCCGACCTGACGACGGTCGCCCAGCCGGTGTACGACCAGGGCTCGCTGGCCGGCCGGATGGTGCTGTCACTGCTGGCCGGCGACCCGCCGGGCGCGGGCATCACGGTCCCGACCCGGCTGGTCATCCGCGGCTCGACGGCCCCGCCGGGCCGCTAGACGGGTTCGCCGATCGAGGTCGGCGCGAGGTCAGTGGCAGTGGGTGCCCGGTTCGGCGCCGACCTTGGTAACGCCGGGCCTCGTCCACTGTGGGACGGGCCGGCCGTCCAGGCGCCACTTCGAGTAGGTGGGCTCCTGGGGCCAGCCCTCCGGGGAGTCCTCCCAGGTCTCCTGACGTCCGAAAACGGTCATGTCGAGCAGCTTGTGCGACGCCATGATGGCCTCGACGCCGCGGCCGGTGGTCTCGTAGGTCAGGAAGAACCGGTCGTCGCGGCGCAGGTAGCAGGCGATGACGCCGCCGCCGGCGATGGCCGGGTCGTCGACGCCGTAGGTCGAGTACCACGGGTGGGTGTAGCCCATGAACTCGCGGAACGGGGCCATCTCGTCGTACGGGCCCTCGCCGAGGACGGCGAACGAGATGCCTCGGGCCTCCAGGTAGGCGGCGTCGTGGAAGTCCCAGATCGTCGCGGTGCAGCCCTCGCACTGCTCCTCGAACGGCTTGCCAAGATGCCACATGTGCTTGTAGACGACGAGTTGGTCGCGGCCCTGGAAGATGTCGGCCAGCGGCGTCGGCCCGCCGGCGCCGGTCAGCGTGACCGGGGCGACCTCGGTCATCGGCAGGCGGCGCCGGGCGGCGGCGATCTCGTCGCCTTCGCGGGTGTGTGCCTTTTCGCGGACCAGCAGGTTGTCGCGCTCGCGGAGCCAGGCCGCACGGTCGACGATGTCCGGGATGCTCATGCGGGATATCTTAAACATATCAACGGCTAGGATAAAGATAGTGAGGCGGCTGTGCCGATCAAGCGGACCTACGGCGACCTCGGCGACGCGTGCCGGGCCGCGAACGCCCTCGACCTGGTGGGTGACCGCTGGACGCTGATCCTGGTGCGGGAGTTGATCCTCGGGCCGAAGCGCTTCGCCGACCTGCTGGAATCGGTCCGCGGCATCACCCCGGCAGTCCTCACCGAGCGGCTGCGCACGCTGCGCGAGAGCGGGATCGTCGAGCCGGTGGTCCTGCCCGATCTGGCCCGCACCCGGGCGTATGCGGCGACCGCGTGGGGCCGCGGGCTGGAGCCGGTGCTGGCCGCGCTGGGGCGGTGGTATTCCGCCGGTCCCGATCCGGCCACGTCGGGCGGGATGACCCCGGACGCGCTGGTCATCGCGATGCGGACGATGGCGCCACCGGTCGCCGGCGAGACGCCGGCGGTGGAGTTCCGTCTCCACGACGACCGTCGCCCGGGCCCGCCGGTGCACCACTATCACGCGGTGACAATCAACGGCATTTTGGCGGTACGCGCGGGCGCCGCGCCCAACCCCGCGGCGGTCGTCACGGCCGATGCGACGGCCTGGGGCGGGGTCGTTTTCGGCGGCCTCCCGCTGACCGACGCGGCCGTGCGGGTGGACGGCGACCGGGACGCGGTGCTGCGGCTCGTGCGCCTCTACGCCCAGCCGGCGTGACCGGCGCCGGCAGAGCAGGCGGGCGTCAGAGCGCGGGCCGGGCCGGACGCAGCAGGGTCAGTGCGCGGAGTGCCTCGGCGCGGGAGATCGGCTGGTCGTCCTCGGCCTGGACAGCCAGAGCCATCTCGATGGCCTGCCGGATCCAGGTGGTCTTGGGCACGTCGGCGGCCTTGGCGGCCAGGGCGACGGCCTGGTCGAGTTCGTGCGGCAGGCGCAGCGAGCGGACGACCATGACCGACGACCCGGGCGGCGGCAGGGTGTCCAGCAGGGCCTGCTCGTCCTGCGGAGCGGGTGCGGGTTCGAAGGACAGCCCGTCCATGAACGCGGCCAACTGATCGGCCGTCTGCGGTACGTCGTTGTCGTGACTCATCGCGTCGCCTCCCAGTGGCTGAACTCGATCAGTTCCTTGTCGGTCATGTCACGTGCGCCGATGATCCGCCAGGTGGTGCCGGCGACCTGGTAGACCGCCACGATCAGCGGCCGGCCCGCGGTCGTCCGGCTCCACACGGTGAGCACCGGCACCCCGGTGGCGCTGACCGCCCGCCGGGGCCACCGCCGGTGGGCCGCCAGCGCCTGCCGGACCTCGTGCGGCGCGATGCCGGCGAGGGCGGCCAGCGCCCAGTCGTCCCACTCGTAAGGCACCCTGCCAGCGTACTACGCACGTGATACGAGACTCGATCCCTTAAGCTCGGCGAGGTGGCGACATTTGTGCTGATCCACGGATCCGGGGACGTCGGGTGGTACTGGCACCTGGTGGCGAGCGAGCTGCGGGCGCGCGGGCACGACGTGGTGGCCCCGGACCTGCCGTGCGAGGACGACGCGGCGGGCCTGAACGAGTACGCCGACGTCGTGGTGCGGGCGATCGGCGACCGGACCGAGCTGATCGTGGTGGCCCAGTCGGCCGGCGGGTTCACCGCGCCGCTGGTCTGCGACCGGGTGCCGGTGGAGCTGCTGGTGCTGCTCGCGCCCATGATCCCGGCGCCGGGCGAGAAGGCCGCCGACTACTTCGCCAACACCCGGTATGAAGGCGGCGGCGACTACGGCGACGAGATCGCGCTGTTCTACCAGGATGTGCCGCCCGACCTGGCCGCCGAGGCGCTGAAGCGGGGACGCGCGCAGTCCGAGGCCCGGATGGGTGACCCGTGGCCGCTGCGCGCGTGGCCGCCCGTACCCACGCAGGTTTTGATCTGTCGTGATGACCGCCTGTTTCCGCCGGCCTATCTGCGGCGGGTCGCGCGGGAACGGCTGGGCATCACCCCGGAGGAGATCGACGGCGGACACACCCCGGCGCTGAGCCGCCCGCGCGAGCTGGCCGGCCGCCTGGACGCCTACGCGGCCGAGCGCGGCGGCTACAACGCCGAACTGCGCCGGCACACCGAGGCGCTGCGCCGGGCGGCCGGCGTGCAGCCCGGCGACCACGTGCTGGACATCGGCTGCGGCGCCGGCCAGACCACCCGGCAGGCCGCCCGCGCCGCCCGGGACGGCAGCGCGCTGGGCGTCGACATCCTGGCGCCCGCCGTCGAGCGGGCCCGCGAGATCACCGCGATCGAGGGCCTCGGCAACGTCACCTTCGAGCCGGGCGACGTGCAGCGGCATCGGCTGCCGGCGGCCCGCTTCGACCTGGTGATCAGCCGGTTCGGCACGATGTTCTTCGACGACCCGGCGGCCGCGTTCGCGAACATCGCGTCGGCCCTGCGCCCCGGCGGCCGCCTGGCGATGCTGACCTGGCAGGACGGCGAGCGCAACGAGTGGCACGTGGCCATCCGCGAGACGCTCGGCGGTGCCGCCGGCCCGAACGCCTTCTCGCTCGCCGATCCACCGGCCGTCACCGAACTCCTGGAGGGAGCGGGGTTCACCGAGGTGGCCTTCGCCGACGTGCACGAGCCGATGTACTTCGGCCGGGACGTGCCCGAGGCGCTCGCCTGGATCCGCAGCTTCACCTGCACCAGCGACCTCCTGAACGGCCAGACTCCGGCCGACGCGGAACGCACGGTCGAGCGGCTGCGCGAGATGCTCGCCGCCCACCGGACCGGCGAGGGCGTCAGCTTCGGCTCCCGAGCCTGGCTGGTCACCGCCCGTCGCCCGTGAGGTGATGGTGATCTCCGTCGCCCGCGACCGAAAATGACGGTCCATGCGGGAGTCGGGAGGCGCCGGTGTCGAACAGCGCGGAGACCATCCGGCAGAGTGTCCGGAATGCGTTCCTGGCCGAGGTCAGCGAGGACTTCGTCCTGCAGTTTCTCGCCGAGATCCGGGCCAACATGCGCGACGCCGAGAAGCGGTCGCGGCGGACCACCGGGCTGATGGTGGTGCTTGCGGCCGCGTTCGAGCTGATCAACCGCGGTGATCTTTTTCTGGTGCCGGTGGGCGATCCCTTCGGGCAGGCCATGCGGGATGCCCGGTTCCGGCGCCGGAACACCTTTCTGAGCGTGGCGGCGTGGCTCCGGTTTCCGCTGTTCGTCATGGTGCCGCCGGCCGGCGCGATGGCTTTCGAGGTCTACGCATTCGTGCAGTTGTTCGGGCGGGATGACATCAGCCTGGCGAGCGCGCTGGTGGCGGCGGCGATCACCGCGGTGCTGCTCACGCTGGCGGGTGCGCGGGTCCTCGACGAGTCGCCGCATGGTGGGGGACCGTGGCGGACACGTCAGAGCAGCGCGCGGGCCGGCCAATAGCGGAGGCCGGCCGGGCGCGCCGCCCGACCGTCAAGCGTCCGGTGCGGGCCGGGCCGCGGGCAAGCGGCCGGGTGACCACAGGACCCAGGCGTTGCCGAGCACGAACAGGCCGTGTGCGACCGTGGCCGCCACGCCCATCGGCACCAGGCCGAAATGGCCGAAGCTGCTCCAGAAGAACAGGTTGGCGCCGCCGAGCAGCGCGTGCACCGCCAGGGCCAGGACGTTCCAGAACGGGCGGCCGTCGGTGCGCGCCACGGTCAGCAGCAGGATGCCGATGAGCGTGGCCAGGCCGTGTGCCTCCACCCAGCCGAGCGTGTAGTGCGAATTCTCGAAGATCGCCCCGAGCGGGCCGGCGCCGGCCAGGTAGCTCAGCAGTTCGAAGGTGAACTGGACGCCACCGATCAGGGTGAGGAAGACGCCGTCCGCGGTCAGCACCAGCCGGCGGGTCATGACGGGCCGCACCATTCGGCGATCGCGGCCCGGTCCAGGTTGCCGTCGCTCGCCCAGGCCACGTACGCGTCCGGCCGGACCAGCACGAACGCCGGGCCGGGGAAATCCGGGCAGTGCACGACGTGGACGCCCGGCAGCGTGACCGGCGTACGGGTGATCAGCACGAACCGGCCGTCCCGCAGGTGCTCGTAGAGCCGGACGTCGGGCAGTCGCCGGCCCACCCAGGCGTGATCCGCGCCGGTCCGCTTCGGATAGTGGATGCCGACGCCGCTCATCCGGGCGGCCATCGCCACCCGGGTGCGGTGGAAGCCCAGGATGCCGCGGATCGCCAGCGACTGGATCGCGTTGCGCACCCTGGACTGGCCCAGCACCAGCCGGTTGAACGTGTCGGTCAGCCGGAGCACCTGCTCGCCGACCGGGTGGCGCTCCGCCTGGTAGCTGTCCAGCAGCCAGGGCGCCGCCGTGCCGCGGACCGCCGCGGCCAGTTTCCAGCCCAGGTTCATCGCATCCTGGATGCCGGTGTTCATGCCCTGGCCGCCGAGCGGGGAGTGCACGTGCGCGGCGTCGCCGGCCAGGAAGACGCGGCCGTCGCGGTAGCGGGCGGCCTGCCGGCGTTCGCTGAGGAAGCGGCTGGTCCAGCGGGGTTCGCCCATGCCCAGGTCGCTGCCGGCGATGCGGCGGAACGCGTCGCGCATCTCGTCGTAGGTGACCGGCTCGCGCAGCGGCACCCGGTCGCGCTGCCGGTCCCAGGCGATCAGCCGGAACCAGCCGTCGCCGAACGGCACGCAGATCACCGCGCCGTCGGTGTTGGTGCGGGCGAACATCGCCTCGGCCGGCGGTTCGGTGAGTTGCGCGTCGGCCAGCAGGATGTGCGTCTCGTACTGCTTCCCGATGAAGTCGATGCCGAGCAGGCGGCGGACTGTGCTGTGCGCGCCGTCGGTGCCGACCACATACCGGGCCCGCTCGGTGCCGGGGTGCGCGCCGCCCACCTCGAGCGTCACGCCGGTCTCGTCCTGCCGCAGGTCGAGCACCTCGGCGCCGGACACGATGTCCACACCCAGCTTCTCGGCGCGGGTGCGCAGGACCCGCTCGGTTCCGCTCTGCGGGGCGATAAAAATCATGGGGTACGGGGTGTCCAGCACGTCCAGGTCGAGCGTGGCCCCCGGCACCGGGGTCACACTGGGCACGCGTACGCCGTGCAGCAGCACCTCGTCGGCCATCCCGCGGGCGTCGAGCAGTTCCAGCGTGCGGGCGTGCAGGGCGAACGCCCGGGTGATGTTGGGGTCGGACTCGCGCCGCTCCAGGACTCGGCAGTGGACGCCGGCGAGCGCGAGTTCGCAGGCGAGGGCCAGGCCGGTCGGCCCGGCACCGACGACGATGACATCGGCGGAGTTCATGGCTGCTCCATTCGTGGTCGTTGACCGTCGCAGCGTGCGCCGCCGGCACATCGACTCGAATCAGTGAAGCCACCAGTACGATCGGACCATGCTGCACGGGCGGGTGCGGGAATGCGGGCTCATCGACGAGTTGCTGACGGCTGCCCGGGCCGGGCGCAGCGGCGTGCTGGTGCTGCGCGGCGAGGCCGGGATCGGCAAGTCGGCCCTTCTCGGGTACGCGGCGGACCGCGCCGACGGCCTGCGGGTGTTGCGCGGCACCGGCATCGAGTCCGAATCGGAGCTGCCGTTCGCCGCCCTGCACCAGCTGTTGCGGCCGGTCGCCGGGCTGATCGACGCGGTGCCGGCCCGTCATGCCGCCGCGCTGCGGGCCGCGTTCGGGCTCGGCCCGGTCGGCGGCGAGGACCGCTTCCTCATCTCGGTGGGCGTGCTCAGCGTGCTGGCCGAGGCCGCCGAGGAGGGCCCGCTGCTCTGCCTGGTCGACGACGCGCACTGGCTGGACGGCGCCTCCGCGGACGCGCTCACCTTCGCGGCCCGCCGGCTCGACGCCGAGGGGGTGGTGATCCTGTTCGCCGCCCGCGAGCATTTCGCCGCGCGCGGCCTGCCCGAGCTGGCGCTGGCCGGGCTCGATGCGGCCGCCGCCGGCGCATTGCTGGCCGAGAAATCCCACATTCAACTGCCTGACGGCGTCCGTGACAGCCTGGTCACCAGCACCGCCGGCAACCCGCTCGCGCTGCTGGAACTGCCCGGGTCGCTCTCCGCCGGGCAACTGGCCGGCCGGGAGGCGCTGCCCGAGCGGCTGCCGGTGAGCGCCGACGTCGAACAGGTCTTCCTCGAGCGGGTCCGCCGCCAGGACGGGCCGGCGCAGACGCTGCTGCTGGTGGCCGCGGCCGAGGACACCGGCGAACTGGGCGTGATCCTGCGCGCGGCGGCCGGCCTCGGGGTTACCGCCGACGCGCTGGACGCCGCCGAGCGGGCCGGCCTGGTCCGGGTGGACGGCGGCACGCTCGCGTTCTGCCATCCGCTGGTGCGCACCGCCGTCTACCGCGGCGCCACCTTCTGGCAGCGGCGCGAGGCGCAGCACGCGCTGGCCGCGGCGCTGGACGGCGACGACCACGCCGACCGGCGCGCCTGGCACCTGGCCGCGGCCTCGCTGGGGCCGGACGACGCGGTCGCCGACGAGCTGCACCGGTCGGCCGACCGGGCCCGGCAACGCGGCGGGCCCGCGGCCGCGGCCGCGGCGTACGAGCGGGCGGCGGCGCTGACCGCCGGGCCGCAGCGGCGCGGTGAACGACTCGCCGACGCGGCCGAGACGGCCTGGCAGGCGGGTCAGGCCGACCGCGCCCGCACGCTGCTCGGCCGGGCCGGGGTGCTGGGGCCCGAACCGGTGCTGCGGGCGCGGATCGAGCACCTGCGCGGGTCCATCGAGGGCACCGGCGGCGACCCGACCACGGCGTACGGGATCCTGGTGGCCGGCGCCGAGCCGATCGCCGCGAGTGACCCGGTCCGCGCGGCCCGGATGCTCACCGAGGCCGGTCAGGCCGCCTGGCTGGCCGGTGACGTGCGCGGCCTGCACGAGGCGGGCCGGCGCCTCGCCGCGCTGCCCACCCCGGACGACGCGGTGCCGCTCAGCGCGCAACTGGTGCTGGGCCTCGACAGCCTGCTCAGCGGGGACACCTCGCGGGCCGTGGTGCACCTGCGCGAGGTCGCCGCCCGCGCCGCCGACGTCCCCGACCCGCGGGCCATGCTGCTGACCGCGGCCGGCACCATGTTCCTGGGCGACGACGCGGTGGCGGTCGGCCTGTTCACCACCGCGGTGGCCCGGGCCCGGTCGGCGGGTGCGGCCGCGATGCTGCCGGCCCTGCTCGCCCCGCTGTCCTCGCTGGAGGCGTGGACCGGCCGTTACGCCACCGCCACCGCGAGCGCCACCGAGGGCCTGCGGATCGCGCAGGAGACCGGCCAGGACAACCCGGGCGCCCACCTGCGCAGCGTGCTGGCCTGGATCGCCGCGGTGGCCGGCCGCGAGACGGAGTGCCGGGAGCACGCCGCGGCCGCGCACGCGCACGCGATGGGACACCGGCTCGGCCCGTCGGCCGGCATCTCATCCTGGGCGCTGGCCCTGCTCGACCTGGGTGCGGGGCGCCCTGAGGCGGCGTGCGACCGGCTCGAGGCGCTGGCCGCGGCCGGTCCCGGCGAGTCACACCCGATCGTCGCCGTGTTCTCCGCGGCCGACCTGGTCGAGGCCGCGATCCGCACCGACCGGCTCGCGGTGGCGGCGCAGGCGGCGGCGCGCCTGGAGGCGTGGACCGTGCACACCGGATCGGTGTGGGGCCGGGCGCTGCTGGCCCGGTGCCGAGGTCAGCTGGCCGCCCCGGAGGACGCGGACGCCTGCTTCACCGAGGCGCTGTCGCTGCATCTGACCGGCGGCCGTCCGTTCGACACGGCCCGCACCCGGCTGCTGTTCGGCGAGCTGCTGCGGCGGCGCCGGCGTCGGGCCGATGCCCGGGTGCACCTGCGCGCGGCGTACGAGATGTTTGAAAGGCTGAGCCTGACCGCCTGGGCCGAGATGGCGAACGCCGAGCTGCGGGCCACCGGCGAGACCGCGCGTAAGCGCGAACCGGGCACGGCCGACCAGCTCACCCCGCAGGAGGTGCAGATCGTCCGGTTCGTGGGGGACGGCGCCACCAACCGCGAGGTGGCCGCCCAGCTGTTCCTCAGCCCGCGCACGGTCGATTACCACCTGCGCAAGGTCTTCACCAAGCTGGACGTCTCATCCCGCGCCGAACTGATCAAACTCGCGGCGCACTGGTGATGTCACTGATGCGAACTGGCGGTCCACGCCGGACGCGGACCGCCTTCGCGTTCTTCTCCGCCGCCTCAGACACCTACCGGAGTTGAGGCGGCGAGCCTGGTGGGGAGCGCGCCCGGCTCATCCGCCCGCCCCTAGCGCGGGCGGACGGCGAACGCGGGGACGACGGCCGGCGGCGGTGTCACGAGCGGCGGACGCACCGGCGGGTTCACACAGAGCGTGGTGCTGCCGTCCAGCACGTAGTGGGCCAGCTTGTTCGCCACGAACTGGCCGATGGCGGACTGGGCCTCCTCGGTGGAACCGCCGATGTGCGGGGTGAGGATCACGTTGTCCAGGCCGCGCAGCTCGCTGACGAACTCGTCGCCGCGGCCGTTCGGCTCGGCCGGGAAGACGTCCACGGCGGCGCCGGCGAGGTGGCCGCTGACGAGCGCGTCGCGCAGGGCGAGGTGGTCGACGACGATGCCGCGGGAGAGGTTGAGGAACAGGCTGCCGGGGCGCATGCGTTTGAACTGCTCGGCGCCGAAGAAGCCGGCGTTGCCGGGGCGGCCGTCGACGTGCAGGGTGACGAAGTCGCTGGTCTCGAGGAGTTCTTCGAGGCTGGCGCAGCGGTGGGCGTTGCTGAGGGCGAGCTTGTCGGCGGTGTCGTAGAAGGACACGTGCATGCCCAGGTTTTCGGCGAGCACGGACAGCTGCGTGCCGATGTTGCCGTAGCCGACGATGCCCAGCCGGCGCCCGCGGATCTCGTGTGCGCCCTCGGCGCACTTGTCCCACACCCCGTTGTGCATCAGCGCGTTCTTCTCGGCCAGCCGCCGGGTCAGCACGATGATCTCGGCGAGCGCCAGTTCGACGACCGAGCGGGTGTTCGAGTACGGGGCGTTGAACACGGCGACACCGGAGGCGGAGGCGGCGTCGAGGTCGACCTGGTCGGTGCCGATGCAGAAGGCACCGATGGCGACGAGGCTGTCGGCCGCCTCCAGGACCCGGGGGGTCACTCTGGTTTTGGACCGTACGCCGAGCAGGTGCACACCCGCGATGCGCTCGATCAGCTGATTCTCGTCCAGAGCGCCGGGCAGCGACTCGACGTGGTAGCCCTCGGCCTCGAGCCTGGTCACCGCGTCGCGGTGGATGCTCTCCAGCAGAAGGACTCGCACCTTCGCCTCGATGATCATGTTGTTCCGTTCCGTGTCGTCGGGCTACGTCACGCGGCCGTTGCCTTACCGCCTCTCTCACCGCCGCCGTTCGTGGGGTCAGCCAGCTATACGGATTACGGAACGGTTTCGATTTACTCGGATCGGTGTTTTTCCAACGTCGGCGGATCACCCGGTACCCGATGACGATCACCGTGACCGCCCGGCACCGCTGGCCGACCGCCCTGGTCCTGGCCAGCGCGATGTTTCTGGTGCTGTTCGACAGCCTGGCCGTGGCCACCGCGCTGCCGGCGATCGGCGCCGAGTTCGGCCTGGCCCCGGCGGCCCTGCACTGGGTGATCACGTCGTACTCGCTGAGCATCGGCGGTCTGCTGCTGCTCGGCGGCCGGCTGTGCGACCTGTGGAACCGGCGGAACCTGATCGCCGGCAGCCTGGCTCTGGCCACCGCCGGCTGCGTGCTGGCCGCCCTGGCGCCCAACTTCGGCCTGCTGCTGACCGGCCGGGTCATGCAGGGCGTCGCCGCCGCCCTGGCCATCCCCGCGACCCTGGCGTCGGCCGCCGAGATCTTCCCCGACGAGCCGTGGCGCAGCCGGGTCTTCTCGGTGGTGGCCGCGGCCGCCAACGGTGCCGGCCTGGTCGGCGCGGTGTGCGGCGGCTTCATCACCGCACAGCTGGGCTGGCGGTGGGTGTTCTGGGTGGTGGTGCCGATCGGGGTGGTCGCGGTGGCCGGCGCGGTCCGGCTCCTGCCCAGCACCCGGGGCGGTACGGCGGGCCGGCGGCTGGACGTGGCCGGCGTCGTGCTGGCGACGTGCGGGCTGGTGGCGTTCCTGTACGGGATCTCCGGCACCGCCGCCCTGGCCGTGGCCGGGCTCCTGCTGCTGGCCGGCCTCGTCTGGTGGGAGCGCCGGGCCGCCGACCCGCTGGTGCCGCCCGCGCTGGTGGCGTCGCCCCGGATGCTGGGCGGCTGCGTGGCGTTCTGGCTGCACTCCGCCGGCTACGCCGCCGTGGTGGTGGTCGGCAGCCTGCAACTCCAGGACGTCTTCGGCCTCAGCCCCGCCGCGGCCGGCCTGGTGCTGGCGCCCGTGCTGCTCGGCGCGCTGGCCACGTCGGCTCCGGCGGGCGCGCTGATCCGCCGCGTCGGCTCCCGGCTGGTGGTGGCGAGCTCACTGGCCCTGTGCGCGGTCACGTTGGCGCTGCTGGCCGCGACCGGCGGCCGCAATCTGGCGGTGGTGGTGACGCTGCTGGTGGTGTGGGGCCTGAGCGCCGGGCCGATCTACGTGGGGCTGACCCGGGCCTGCGTCGGCGACGCCGACCCGGACGACCGGGGGATGGCGTCGGCCCTCTTCGAGTCGACCACCCACATCAGCGGCGCGGTGGCCGTGGCCGGCTATCTGACCCTGCTGGGCGCCGGCGCGTCGTACGGCTGGATCCACCTGCTGGCGGCACTGGGCACCGCGGCGGGGGTTTTCACCACGCTGCGCCTGATGCCCCGTCAGCCGTAGCCCAAAGTCACCCGGCGGTAGACCAAAGAAGGCGGTGTCCCCGGGCCGGCCATCCCTAGGCTCGCCCCATGCAGCCCGGCCCGATCGCCCCCGCCGCCCGCGCACTCGGCCCCGACCTGGCCCGCGGCTTCATGCTGCTGTTCATCGCCCTGGCCAACACCCACTACTTCCTGCGCGCACCGTCGGTGCTGGGCGGCTACCCCCAGGACGGCACCGCGCTGGACCGGGCCACGATCTGGCTGCTGTCGACCTTCGTGGACGGCCGCGCGTTCCCCATGTTCGGCCTGCTGTTCGGCTACGGCGTGGCCCAGATAGCCCGCCGCCACCCCACCGGCACCCGCACCCTGCTGTGGCGCCGTAGCGCGGTGCTCATCGTGGTGGGCCTGCTGGACGCCCTGCTTTTCTACGTGGGCGACATCCTGGCGGCGTACGGCGTCCTGTTGTTGGTCGGTGCCTTTTTGATTCGCTGGTCGGACCGCTGGCTGCTGCTGATCGCGCTGCTGTTCTTCGTGATCTGCGCCCTGCCCACCGCCGACGCCTCCACGATCAGCGCCGCCCTGCCCGACCCCGCGATGCTCCCACCCGACCTGCCCACCATGCTCACCTCGCGCCTGCCGGCCGCCCTGGTGGTGGCCGGGCTGGGCCCGATCGGCTTCCTGTGCCCGTTCGCCGTAGGTTTGTGGGCCGGCCGCCGCCCCATCCTCGAACGCCCGGTCCTGCTCCGGAGCGTGGCCGCGCTGGGCATCACGGCTGCGGTGGTGGGAGCCCAGCCCATCGCCCTCCTGCTGGCCGGAGTCACGACCCGGCCCGGTGCCGGCACACTTTCGCTGCTGGGGGCGCTGCATTCCGCGACGGGCACGCTGGGCGGCTTCGGGTATGCGGCCTTGGTGGCGCTGATCGCCCGCCGTCTGAGCCCGCAGCACGCGGTGGTGGCCGCGATTGCGGCGACGGGGCAGCGCTCGATGACTTGCTACCTGTTGCAGTCGGTGTGCTGGGCGCTGCTGTTCACGCCGTTCTTGCTGGACCTCGCCGGGACGCTGTCGGTCACCGCGACAGCTGCGGTGGCCGCCGTGACGTGGGTGGGCACGGTGCTGGCCGCAGACTGGATGCGGCGGCGGGGTGAGCGGGGGCCCTTCGAACGGCTGATACGCAACGTGACCTACGGCCGTGCCGCCCGCACGCCGGCGCCGACAAGCTCGTGATCGACCACCACCCGCGGCGGCCATGCTTCCGCCGGCCCGCGTTGCGTTCTGCCCGGCGCCGCTTTCGGTCGGCCCGTTGCCCTTCCGTCGGCCGCGTTGCCCTTCCGTCGGCCGCGTTGCGTTTCGTGGGCCCGCCGCTTCTCTCCGCCCGGCGTTGCGCTTCCGCTGGCTGTGCCGCTTTCGTCACCGGCGCCGCGTTTCCGCCGCTTCGGGGGAGTGTTCGGTGCTGTTCGGCGGTCCTGTTTGACGACAGCGTGACTTTCGCCAATGTCCGTTTGCGTGGGTTATGCGCGGTAACCGTTGCGGGCGCGCTCCACGAACGGCGCGCCTCTCCTCCTGCCGCCGGTCAACGCCACCGCATGCCGGGATCCGCCGGCCACATCGTGGGCACGTCCTGGAATGCGGACGATCATTCCACCCGCCAGGACATCAGCCGGAGCAAAAGCCACGTAACACACTATAAGGCCGCCTCGCCGATAGATCGTGGCGAGTTCCTGTTCGACCGGAACACCAACTTTTCAAGATCGCGACCCGGAGCCACCACCGCCGGAGCCACCACCGCCAGACGACGGCGGGTGTCGGCGCGCTGTGGCACTTCACCGGCCGCGCATCAACCAAATGGCGAGCGAGAGCAAGCCTCCAAGATCTGGTCCGGGCGCTTGCGAAGCGCCGTTTTACAGTTATATATCGGATATGTTCGAAGGAACAGGATCACCAACCGCGCAGCTGTCCCATGAGATGGCCAGCCGTGTCCGCTGCTGAACCTCGGTGCCGACCGGTAGCCGGGGCGCGAAGATTTTCAGTGGGTATGTGCCGTCGGGTCAGGGCCCGAAGCGCGGGCGCCCACCGGCCGCCGTCGCTGCGGCGCATCAGTCGGAGTCGGGTGGCGGGACGGGCTCCTTGTGGTCAGGAGTTGTTGCGGTCGCGCCAGGCGATCCACTTGCGGAGGGGGCTCAGGTCGTAGTCGGGGCCGCTTGCGCCCACCGTGAACAACCGGACACCCAGCTCGGCCAGCTGCCCGCCGATCTCGTCCGGGGCGGCGTCGCCGCGTACGCCCACCGATTTTTCGATTGTTGAAGGGTCCCGGCCGACGGCAGCGCAGTGGTCGGCCAGGATCTGGGACTTGCGGGGGAAAGTCTCCAGGTCGGCGAACGAGTGCCAGATCTGGGCGTGGCGGGCCACCAGGCGCAGCGTCTTCTTCTCGCCGCCGCCGCCGATCAGGACCGGGATCTGCCGGGTCGGGGCGGGGTTCAGCGCGGTCCAGCGCTGCTCGATGCGGGGCAGCGCCGAAGCCAGGTCGTCCAGGCGGCCGCCGGCCGTGCCGAACTCGTACCCGTACTGGTCATAGTCTTTTTGGAACCAGCCGGAACCGATGCCCAGGATGAGCCGGCCCTCGCTGATGTGGTCGACCGTGCGGGCCATGTCGGCCAGCAACTCGGGATTGCGGTAGCTGTTGCAGCTGACCAGGGCGCCGATCTCGACGCGCGAGGTGGCCTCGGCCCAGGCGCCCAGCATCGTCCAGCACTCGAAATGCTTGCCGTCGGGCTCGCCGGACAGCGGGTAGAAATGGTCCCAGTTGAAGACGATGTCGACGCCCAGGTCCTCGGCCTCGGCGGCGGCCCGCCGGATCGCGGCGTAATCGGCATGCTGGGGCTGGATCTGTACGCCGATCCGGATGCGCTGCTCGGTCATCCGCCGATCATTGCACCCCGATAGGCTCGGTATGCATGGAGCCCTGCGGGCTCGCCGGCCCGCCTCGCCGAGGCGGCCAGCGGTGGGCAGGGCTGGGAGCGCCGCGAGTCGCCGGCTACAACCCGGACGCGCTGGCCGCCGCCCGCGGTCCGGTGCCGCTCGCCGAGGGCGTCGAGCTGGAGCGCGCCACCCGGGGCTCGCCGCGGGCCGAGGACATCGCCCGGAACAACTGCCACGACGCGTACCACCATCTCTGAGATATCAGGCAGATGACCGGTCGGCCTCCGGTGACCAGGCGATGACGGGTGCCAGCGGCAGCTTCGCGGTCACCCGGAATCCGTCGGTGCCGGGACCGGCTTGGAAGGTCCCGCCGATCGCGGTGACGCGCTCCCCAAGCCCGACCAGGCCATGGCCGGTCGATGGGACCGTGGTGCGCTTGCCGGCGCGCCGGTCGGTGACCTCAATGTCCAGGTCGGTCGCTGTCCAGGTCAGGTGAAGGAGCGCGGTGGAACCGGGGCCGGCGTACTTGGTGGAGTTGGTGAGGGCCTCCTGGATCACCCGGTAGGCCGTCAGGTCGACGCTCGGGTCCAGGTCGGCCGGCGTTCCGGTGTAGCCGGCCGTCACGGTCAGGCCGGTGGTGCGCATGCGGGCGAGCAGGTCGTCCAGGCCGTCCAGGCCCGGGTGCTCGGCCGGTGCGGCGTCCGTGGCCGGGGTGAGCAGGGTCAGCAGGCGGGCCAATTCGGTCATCGAGCGGTCGCCGGCCTCGCGGATGGCGTCCAGGGCCTCCTGCGCGCGGGCCGGGTTGCGGGTGAGGACGGAGCGGGCGCCGGCCGCCTGGAGCAGCATCATGGTCACCGTGTGCGAGACGATGTCGTGCAGTTCGCGGGCGAGTTGCAGGCGTTCGGCGCGGCGTTCCTGTTCGGCGGCGCGGGCCGCGGCCCGGCCCTCGGCGGTGCGGTGCATCGAGTAGCCCAGCAGCCAGGGCGGGATCGCGAGCAGCGCATATGGCGTGCCGAGGAGAACCATCTCGACGGGACGAGCCGGTTCGCCGTAGTTCTGCAACTTCGTCGCCAGGATGGCGGCGTAGGCATAGGCGGCACCGGTCGTGCAGGCCGGCACGATCGAGACGCGGCGGTCGTATCCGCGGGCCACGGCGTGCAGGGCGATCAGCGGGCCGACGATGTAGTCGGAGTACGGCTGGGCCTTGGTGAGCTCGATCAGATAGACGACGTGGATGAGCAGGACCGGTAGCGGCCACCGACGGCCGAGCAGCAACGTCAGCAGTACGCCGGCGTGGACGTAGGTGAAATCCTCGGGAAGCCAGACGTACCAGTCGACGGCGAACGCGACCGTGATCAGTGTGCCGTCCACCAGGAGCTGGCGGGCGGCGCGGCGGGCCGGGTCCGCGGCCGGTTCGTCGTCCGTGACCAGCCGCATCACGGTCAGCATGCGCCGTAGTTCGGCCATCGATCGGGTGCCGGCGTCCTGGACGGCTTCCAGGGCCTGCGCCGCCCGGTCCGGATCGGTAGTCAGCGCGGCCCGGGCCTCGGCCGCCCGCCGCTGCATCACCTCCACCGAGTGGGTGATGATCCCGTGCAGGTCCTGGGCGAGCCGCGACCGTTCGGCGCGCCGGGCCCGCTGGGCGGCCTTGGCGGCCTGCTGTTCCTGAGCCGCCCGCCGCATCCAGTACCCCAGGGTCCAGGCCGCGGTGGCCAGGCCGGCGAACATGGCCGATCCGATGAGGTCCGGACCGTCGGAGGCGACGTCCGATACGGCGACCGGCACGGCGCACGCCAAGGCGGCCGTGATCGAGGTGCGACGATCGCGGTGCCGGGCCACCGCGTGCAGGGCGATGAGCAGCCCGGAGCCGAGATCCCAGCCACCCAGCGCGATCAGCTGGCCGGCGTTGAGGATCAGAACGGTGATCGGCCACCGGCGCCGCACCAGCAGCGCGAGAAACGCGATCGCCGTGAGGAGGGAGGAAACGGGGTGGAAACCGGTCAGGAACCAGGCTTGATCGATATAAAGAGCAAAAGCGATGAGAGGTACGTCGATCAGCAGCCGAACCATCATCGCCTCCCACGGATCCGGGTGGCGTGCGGCGCGAAGTCGATCGTGGCGGTCAGCGGCAGCATCGCCGTCACCGCGAAGCCCTCGGTGCTCGGAGCGGCGGTGAAGGTGCCGCCGCCGATGCCGACCCGTTCGCGCAGCCCGATCAGGCCGTGGCCGGTGGACGGCATGCTGGGCCGGCTGCCGGTCCGGCGGTCGGTGACCGCGATCCGCAGTTCGGTGCCGGTCCAGTCGAGCCGGACCTCGGCGGTGGCATCCGGGCCGGCGTACTTGGTGGAGTTGGTGAGGGCCTCCCGGATCACCCGGTACGCGGTGAGGCTCACGCTGGGATCCAGCGGCCGAGGTTCGCCGGTGGTCTCCACCGCGACGGTCAGGCCGGTGGCGCGCATGGTCCGCACCAGCTCGCCGAGACTTTCCAAGCCGGGCAGCCGGACGTCGGCGCCGTCGGCCGGTTCGATCAGTGCCTGCAGGCGGCCGAGTTCGTCGGCCGATCGCTCGCCGGCCTCGTGCACCGCGTCCAGCGCCGCCGCGGCCCGGCCCGGATCCTGGAGCAGGACGGCTCGGGCTCCGGCCGCCTGGAGGAGCATCAGGGTGACCGTGTGCGAGACGACGTCGTGCAGGTCCCGGGCCAGCCGCAGCCGTTCCTCCCGTCGTTCCCGCTCGGTCTCCCGCGCGGCCGCCCGGCCCTCCGCCGCGCGGCGCATCGAGAAGCCCAGGTACCAGGCCAGGAAGGTGGGAACGCCGTAGACCGACAGCCCGGCCGCCGCTGACAGCGGGCCGTCGAGGTTGTCCTGATGCAGCAGCTGGAGGAAGAACGGGCCGGCGCATCCGCACGCGGCGAGCTGCGACGTCTCGGGGCTTGCCCGCCGCGCCACGGCGTGGAGGGCGATCAGCAGGCCGAGCACGTAGTCCGAGCCCCCGACGAACAGGCTCACCGTGCCGGCGTAGACCAGCTGGGCGACGAACACGGCCACCGGCCACCGCCACCGCAGCAGCAGGCCGGCCAGCGCACCGGCGTTGATCCACGTCATCGCCCATCGGTCAGCCGGGCCCAGGTCGCCGATCCACACGAACCGGTCGAAGTACAGCGCCACCGCGACGAGCGCCAGCTCGGCCAGCGGCCGGAACCCGGTCCGGTGCGGGCGGTCCGGTGCTTCGTCATCGGCGGCCAGCCGCATCACCGTCAGCATGCGCCGCAGTTCGGCCATCGCCTGGTTGCCCGCCGCCTGCACCGCGTCCAGGGCGCGCTGTGCGCGGTCGCGATCACCGGCCAGGGCCGCCCGGGCCGACGTCGCCTCGCGGCGCATCAGGGCGACCGACTGGGTGATGATGTCGTGCAGTTCAGCGGCCACCCGCCGGAGTTCGGTCCGCCGTGCCTGCTCGGCCGTCCGGGCGGCGAGTTGTTCCTGGGCCGCCCGCCGCATCCAGTAACCCAGCATCCAGGCCAGCACGATCAGCCCGGCCTGTGCCACCACCAGTTCGACACTGACGCCGTAGGTCCGGTGCTGAACGAAATGCTCTGTTCCGAAGGGGACCGCGCACGCCATTGCCGCGGCGAGCGAGACGCGCCGGTCGCATTGCCGGGCCACCGCGTGCAGCGCGAGCAGCAGCGCCAGGCCGATGAATTCCGCGCCGAGTATTCCGACAATGAGCAGCAGCGAGAATTGCAGAAGAAAGACCGGCACCGGCCAGCGCCATCGAAGGAACAACGCGCCACAAGCGACGGCCGTAGCGACCTGGACGGCGAACATCGCTTCCGGATGGGAATCGGCTACCGAACCCAGGAGCTCGTCGAACGAGTAGACCACCGCGATGAGGGGCGCGTCGAGCAGCAGCAGCCGCCACAGCCAGGGACGCCGCGCGACGGCGAAGGGGTGAATCGGAGTCATCCTCGCCTACCGCGGAATCGGGACAGAAGGCAGATCAGACCCAAACTAAAACCAAAACCATGCAGCCGTACGGGATTCCGCAAGGACGGTTCGAAAACGTTGACAGGCTTCTATTTCTGACGGACGGTCTGGGCATGCTTTCCCACCGCCCTCGCGTAATGCTCGCCGCGACGCTCCTCGCGGCCGCCACTGCGCTCGCCGTCGCGGCCGGTCCGGCCGCCGCGGCCCCCACGACAACGCCGACGCCCACCCCGACCGCCACCCCGACCGTCACGCCGACCCCCACGCCGACGCCGACCGCCACGCCGACGCCGACCAGCACGCCGACGCTGCCGCCGCCGACCTCCAGCACGCCGCCGCTGCTCAGCCCGGTCACCGATCTGCGGGCCACCGCCGTCACGCCCGGCTCGATCACGCTCGCCTGGTCGCCGCCGGCCGGGTGCTGTGCGATCGCGAGCTACACCGTCAGCTACACCCAGGCGTTCAACGACATCGTCTGGAGCCAACCGGCCGGCACCGCCACGACCGTCACCATCACCGGGAGCATCCGGTCCACGGCGCAGTACCGGTTCTCGCTGTCCGTGACGGACGTCGAGGGGCACTACGCCGGGTCGAACTCGATCACCGTGGTGACCCCGGCGGTGTCGACCGGTGACACCACGCCGCCGGGGACGCCGGGGGATCTGCGGATCACCGAGGTCACGCCGAACGGGCCGAACCTGGCCTGGAACGCGACCACCGACAACGTCGGGGTGGTCGACTACCTGGTCTACTTCTTCGACGGCTGGTACTCGTCGACGCTGGTCGGCAACACCACCGGCACCTCGTTCGTGGCGCCGTTCCGGAGCAGCAGCACCGGCATGCACTACTACTACGTGCGGGCGCGGGACGCGGCCGGCAACCTCTCGATCGCCGCCGGGCCGGTGCGGGCGGCCACCCCGACCACGCCGACCGCGCCGCCGCCGAGCGCCTGCAAGGTCGGCTACCGCACGACGTCGGAGTGGAACGGCGGCTTCGTCGCCGAGGTGACCGTCACCAACACCGGCACCGCGCCGGTCGACGGGTGGCAGCTGGCGCTCACGTTCGGCGGGGACCAGCAGGTCACCTCGGCCTGGCACGCCTCGTTCAGTCAGGCCGGCACCGGTCTGACGCTCACCGGCGCGAGCTGGAACTCCAGGATCGCCGCCGGCGGCAGTGTCACGGCGGGGCTGATCGGGCGCTGGACCAGCAGCAACGCGGCGCCGGTCGCGGCGGCCCTGAACGGCGGGGCCTGCACGTTCTGAGCAGAGGGGCCGGGCTCAGAGCCCGGCCCCATCCCGTCATCGGGTGCCGAGCACCGAGCCGGCGGACAGCTTCGCGGGGCCGGCGCACCGGACCACGGTGACCCGCACGTACCGGGCCAGGTCGGTGAAGTTGACCCGCCCGGCGCCGGTGGCGTCGGTCGTGTCGGTGGCGGCCGGGAACCAGCGCCGGCCGTTCTGCGACGTCTCCACCTTGTAGGTGGTGCCGTGCCGGGTCTTGAAGTCGAGCTGCACGCCGGTCAGCTCGCGCAGCCGGCCCAGGTCGACCTGCCAGCCCTTGCCCTTGCTCTTCCAGCGCAGCCCGGCCGCGTGGTCGCTGGGGATCTCCTCGGCGGTGTAGCGGCTGTAGTTGTAGTGCATCTTGGCCTGGGGCAGCGGCCGGCCGGTCACCTTGGCGGTCAGGTCGCACCCGGCGGTGCTGGCGTACACCTGGGCCTGCGTGCCCATCACGTAGTCGACCACCTCGATGCGGTCGTCGCCGCAGATGTCGCCGCGCACCATCCGGCCGTCGACCGGGAAGGTGGCCACCCGGTTGCCGTGGCCGTCCCAGATGCCGGCGATCTCGCCGCAGCCGCGGTTCCAGGAGAGCATCAGATCGCCGTACGTGCCGTCCCAGTTGTGCAGCGGCTCGACCACCGTGCCCCAGCAGCCGAGCGTGGTCCGGTTCTCCTTCCACAGCGTCTCACCGGTCGCCGACACCACGTACAGGCCGTCCTTGCCGGTGGTCGCGGTGCGGTCCACCCGGTCCAGGCCGGCCACCTCGAGCCCGGGCAGGTCGGGGCGGAAGTCGCCGAGCCCGATCTGCTGCGCCTCGACCGCGTCCAGGTTCTGCCAGAGCCGGGTGCCGTCGGCCCGGTACGCGTTGGTGCTGTCCCCGCCCTTGCCGGCGCCGCCGAACACGATGTCCTGGCCGCCGTCGCCGTCGATGTCGCCCACCGCGATCGAGTCCGGGTGGTCGGCCATGTCCGCGGTCCAGACCAGCGTGCCGTCCGGCTTGACGAAGTCGTACCCGGCCAGCAGTTCCTGCTTGCCGTCGTCGTCGAAGTCGTGCGGGTACGGGCGGTGGCCCACCACCCCGGTGTGGGTCCAGAGCAGGTTGCCCAGCTCGTCGGTGACCCAGACCTGGTTGTAGCGGTCCTTGAAGACGATGTCGCGCGGGCGGTCCAGGCCCCGGACGTTGGCGATGATGATGGTGTCCCACGCGTCCGGTCCGGGCACCGGGAACTCGCGTACCAGAGCCCCGGTCCTGCCCTCGAAGATCCGGAACACGCTGTCCATCACGGCGAGCACCTCGTTGTCGCCGTCGCCGTCCAGGTCGTAGATCTCGGCGGGGATGTCGGTGCCGTTGTTGGTCACCCGGGGGTCGGGGGTGCCGACCTGCCACATCTGGCCACCGGTGATGTCGTACGCGGTCAGGCTCTGCACCTGCCGGCCGATGTAGCGGTCGTCGGCCGAGTAGGTGGGCTGCATGGTGACGATGTCCAGCCGCCCGTCGCCGCTGACGTCACCGAGCAGCAACCGGGCCCCGGTGCCGCCGGCACTGGTGTCGACGCTGGCGATCAGCTGGGGTTCGAGCGAGACGGGCGCGGCCTGGGCCGGTGCGGATCCGACGGTCAGTCCGGCGCCGGCAAGGGCTATGGCCAATCCGGTACGAATGGGTTTCACGGCACGCTTTCCCTTCGAGGGCGGTAGTGGTAAGCGCTTTCCCGCCGCCACCCAACCACCCGGATCGACCACTGTCAATCAGGCCGGCAGGTGGCCGAAAGGCGCCGATGACGTGGCTCATAGCGCAGGAATCCTCACGTCGGGGCCGGCCCGGCCGAAGGGCCCACCAGCGCGTCGGAAGTCGCGCCGAAAAAGCAACTCAAGCCGGACAGGAGGTCGCCGTGGTGGATCTGCCTCGGGTCGGTACCCCGATGTATGTGGTGCACGCGGAAGGGGTGAACTACCGCTCCCGCCTGGAGGCCGTCGACGGCAACAAGCTGAGCCTGGCCGCGCCGCTGGAGACCACCGGTCCCGAACAGCCCCGGCCGGGGCATCAGCTCGACGTGTTCTGGGCGCTGCCGCGGGCCCGGGTCATCCTGCCCTGCCGGTTGATCGAGGTGGTCGACAACGCCCCGTTCCGGTGGGTGCTGGAGCCGATCGGCACGCCGAAGCAGAGCAACCGCCGCGAGTACGTGCGCGGCGGCGGTGGCGGGCCGGTGCGGCTCGCCGCGGAGGAGGGCGCCGAGGCGGTCGTCGGCCGGCTCCTCGACATCAGCGAGGGCGGCCTGCGCTGCTGGGTGGCCCGCGCGCCGCAGGTCGGCACCGGCGACAAGATGCAGGCCTCGGTGCCGCTCGGCCGGCGCGACGTCGAGGTGGACGGCGCGGTGCTCTCCGTGCGCGACGCCTACGACGAGCCCGGCCAGCACCTGATCCTCACCTTCGCGGCAGGCGAGCGGGTGGCCAAGGCGATCCGCCAGCACGTCTTCGCCTGGGAGATCTCCGAGCGCCGCCGCTTCGAGCACGGCTGAACTCGAGCACGGCTGAACTCGAGATCGGCTGAATTCGAGATCGGCTGAGTCAGTCCGGCTCGTACCGGCACAGGTGTCCGGTGCGGACCGCGCGGTCCAGGTGACGGCCCAGCTCCGGCTGGGCCGTGCCGATCCGCCGGATCGCGTCCCGGATCCGGGCGGAGACCGCCTTACGGGCCCGCTCGGCGGCCGACCCGCCCAGCTCCCGGGCGGCGCCGCCGGGCCGGGTCGCCCGGCGCAGCCCGGTGAGCAGTTGTTCCCGTTCGGCGGCCGCCCGCTCGCGGCGGCCCAGGTCGGAACCCGCCAGCTCGGCGTCCAGCTCGGCCAGGCGATTCCGGTACGCGCGCAGCGCGGCCCGGTCCAGCACCGGGTCCGGGGCGATCCGGTCGGCCGGCGCGCCGCCGGCCAGGTCGACGGCCGGCACGTCGGTGCCCGGCCGGGCCAGCAGCGTGGCCAGGTCGCGCAGTCCCTTGGCGTCCCGCAGATAGTCGGTGTGACCGCGGTAGTTCAGCTGCCACAGGTCGCCCACCCAGCGGAGCTCCGGGCCCGGCGGCACCAGGGCGGCAAGGGCCCGCTCGCTCTCCCGTTCCCAGAGCCGGGCCCCGAGCCGCCGGTGGATGTCGCGTGCCTGCCGCAGCGAGGCGGCCGCCGCCGCGGTGTCGCCGAGAGCCGCCTCGAGCAGGCCGACCCGGTGCGCGTGCGCGCCCATGAAGCAGACCAGCGCCCCGTTCACCGTGCAGGTGCCGGCCAGCGGCCGCAGGTCGGCCAGCAGCAGGGTGCACAGCGCCCGGTCGCCCAGCGCGATCGCGGCCGCGGCCAGCTCGCCGGCGAAAACCGACCAGAGGTACGAGCGGTCGGCCCGCCAGTCGTCCAGCGCCAGCACGGTGTCGACCTCGCGCCGCGCCGCGTCCAGGTCGCCGGCCCGGGCCAGGAACCCGGCGGCCACCGCGTGCGCGTGCGCCGGCGCGCCCACCCACCAGCGCACCGCCTCGGCCGCGGTCCGGCGCAGCTCGTCCGGCTCGCCGCGGGCCCGGACCAGCTCCAGCCGCTGCGACATCCGGACGTTGCCGGTGTCGCTGTCGCCGGCCGCCTCGCCCAGCCCGGCGGCCTCGTCGCTGAGCCGTTCGGCCGCCGCCAGGTCGCCGTCCAGCAGCGCCAGCGCGGCCTGCCGGGTCCGCAGCACGTAGTCGTGCCGGGGCTGGCGCAGCCGCTCGGTGACGTACGCGAACTCGGTGAACGCCGCCCGGAACGCCGCCGACCCGTTCTCCAGGTGCGCGTTCGCGGTGAGCAGCAGCGCCTGCGCCGCCCGCTCCGGATCGCCGGCCAGCCGGGCGGCGGCGGCGATCTCGGCCGCGATGGCCGCCCGCTGCGCGCCGGTGCCCGGGGTCCAGAGCACGTCGTGCTGGGCGAGCAGGCAACTGGCCAGGGTGGCCGGATCGTCGAGGCCGCGGGCGATGGCCACGGCCCGCTCGGCGTAGGGGGCGGCGCGCGGCCGGTCGGCCGGCACCGAGTGCTGCAACTGCCGGGCCAGCGCGGCGGTGACCTGGGCCTCGGCCGGGGTACCGCGGCCGTCCAGGGCGGCGCGGGCGGTCTCCAGCACGGCGATCAGGTCGGTGCGTGGCATGGCGAACCGGGCACCGAGGCGGTCGAGCCCGAGGGCCACCAGGCCGAGCAGTTCGGGGTCGCCGCCGGATCCCGGTGCTCCGGCTGGTGCAGCCCGCGTGGCCCCGGCGGCTCCGGTGGCCGCAGCCTGCTGCCAGGCGGTCTCCAGCAGCTCCCGGGCGTCGTCCGTGGCGCCGGCCCGCGACCGCAGCTCCGCCTCCCGGGTGAGCAGCCCGACCAGGTCGGCCGCCGACAGCCGACGGCCGGTGTCGGCCGCCGCCGCGCGGACCCGGGCCAGGTGGCCGGCGGCCTCGGCGAACGCGTACCGGGCGGTGTCCGCGTCGGCGGCCGCGTGCGCCCAGGAAACCGCCGGGCCGGTGGCGCCGGCGGCGGTGAAGTGCCGGGCCAGCTCGGCGGGAAAGATCCGTCCGCCGCGATCGTGCCGGTGCTGGAGGGCCTGGCCGACCCGGGCGTGCAGGTCGAGCCGGCGGTTCGCGGTCAGGCCGGCGTAGATCGTCTCCCGGTAGAGGTCGTGTGCGAACGATCCGTCGCCGGCCAGGATCCCGGCGGTGACCGCCTCGGCGGCCCGGTCGGCGACCTGCTCGGGCGACGCGCCGGTGACCTCGGCCAGCACGTCCGGGTAGAGCACCGGCCCGGCGACCGCGGCGACATCGAGAAGTGCCCGGCACCCCTCCGGCAGCCGGTGGAGACGGCGCCGGACGGCCTCGCGGGCCGCGGCCGGCACCTCGTCGGCCGCGCCGCCGGCCGCCAGCAGGTGGCACAGCTCGCGGGCCAGGAACGGGTGCCCGCCGCTGCGCCGGTGCACCAGCGAAGCCCAGGCGGTGGCGGCCTCGTCGCCGGCCAGCGTCGTGATCAGCTCGGCTACCGCGCCGGCGGTCAGCCCGGTCAGCGCGATCGGCTCGGCCAGGCCGGCCAGGTCGGCCAGGGCCGCGGCCACCGGCGGCGACGCCTCGCCGGGCCGGTAGGCGCCGACCAGCCGGAGCCTGGCCGGGCCGCGCTGCCGGGCCAGGTAGTGCAGCAGCTCGACCGTCGACGGGTCGGCCCACTGCAGGTCGTCGAGCACCACGACGGCCGGCCCGGCCCGGTGCAGCAGGCGGGCGACCGCGTCGAAGACCAGCACCCGGCCGGTGTCGGCCGGATCGGCCGTGGCCGGTGCGCCGATCAGGTCGGGCACGATCGCGGCCAGCCGCGGGTCGGCGTCGGCCAGCAGTTCGGGGCGGCATTCGAGCAGGCCGCGCAGCGCCTGGGTCCACGGCCACCAGGCCGGCGCCCGGTCGTCGTCCCACGCCGTGCCCCAGAACAGGGCGCCGGCCTCGGTCGCGAAATGGCTCAGCAGGGCGGTCTTGCCGATGCCCGCCTCGCCGGTGACCAGCACCAGGCCGGAGGGCGCCGCGCGGAGCCGGGCGAGTGGCTCGGCCCGGCCGACGAAGGGTGACACGTTGGCATTTTGCGCGCCCGGGCAGGTGCCAGGCCAGTTCTGGCGGATGTCCGACCGGATCTGGCGCGTATCCGGGTGAACCCAAGGAGGACACCCATGTTCGACCCTGTGCAGTACAAGACCACCACCCGCGCCCAGTGGGAGGAGGCCGCCGAGGCGTGGCACCGCTGGGGACCGACGATCGAGGACTGGCTCGGCGCGGCCACCGAACGGATGCTCGACGCGGCCCGGCTCACCGCGGACAGCCGGGTGCTCGACGTCGCCGCCGGGGCCGGCGGTCAGACGATCGCGGCGGCCCGCCGGTCCGGTCACGTCCTGGCCACCGATATCGCGCCCGCCATTCTCGGCTACGCGGCGAAGGCGGCGAGCGACGCCGGGCTGACCAACGTGGCGACCCGGGAGGTCGACGGCGAGCACCTCGGCATCGACGGCGAGTTCGACGCGGTGATCTCCCGGGTCGGGCTGATCTACTTCCCGGACCAGCGGGCCGCGCTGGCCGGCATGCACGCGGCGCTGCGGCCGGGCGGCCGGCTGTCCGCGGTCGTCTACTCCACCGCGGACCGCAACGGGTTCTTTGCGGTGCCGGTCGGCATCATCCGGCGGCGGGCCCAGTTGCCGCCGCCGGCGCCCGGCCAGCCCGGCCCGTTCAGCCTCGGCTCGCCGGGCGTCGCCGAGCGGTTGCTGGCCGATGCCGGTTTCCGCGAGATCACCGTCGAGGCGGTGCCGTCGCCGCTGCGGCTGCCCGCGGCGGCCGACTGCGTGCGGTTCGAGCGGGAGTCGTTCGGCGCCCTGCACCAGATGCTGTCCGGCCTGGACGCCGCCGCGCGGGACGAGGCCTGGCAGGAGATCGAGCGGGAGTTGCGCCGGTTCGAGGGGCCGGACGGCTTCGCCGGTCCGTGCGAGATGCTGGTGGTGTCCGGCACCCGATGAGTCAGGCCGATGAGTCAGGCCGATGAGTCAGGCCGGTGAGCCGGTACGGTGCCGGCCGATCGGGACGATCATCGGGGTGCCCGAGACCGGGTCCGGCACCACCCGGCAGCGCATGTCGAACACGTCGCCGACCACCTGCTCGGTGAGCACCTCGGCGGGCAGGCCGGCCGCCGCCACCTGGCCGGCCCGCATCACGATCAGGTGGTCGGCGTAGCGGCAGGCCAGGTTCAGCTCGTGCAGCACCATCACCACGGTCGCGCCCTCGGTCTCGTTCAGGTCGGTGAGCAGGTCGAGGACCTCGACCTGGTGGCTCACGTCCAGATAGGTGGTGGGCTCGTCGAGCAGCAGGATGCCGGTCCGCTGGGCCAGCGCCATGGCGATCCACACCCGCTGGCGCTGGCCGCCGGACAGCTCGTCGACCGCCCGCGTCGCCAGGTCGAGGGTGCCGGTGGCGGTGAGCGCGGCGGTCACCGCGGCGTCGTCGTCGGCGGTCCACCGGCGGAACCAGCCCTGGTGCGGGTGCCGGCCGCGGCTGACCAGGTCGGTCACCGTGATGCCGTCCGGCGCCACCGGGCCCTGCGGCAGGATGCCCAGGCGCAGCGCCACCTCGCGGCTGGGCAGATCCTGGATCGACCGGCCGTCGAGCAGCACGGCGCCGGACGCGGGGGAGAGCAGCCGGGCCAGGCCGCGCAGGAAGGTGGACTTCCCGCAGGCGTTCGGTCCCACCACCACGGTGACCTTGCCGGGCGGCACGGTGAGGCTGAGGTCGTGCACGACGCGGCGGTCGCCGTACCCCAGCGACAGGCTTCGCGCCTCGAGAGCGGACGGGGCGAACACGGTCAACCTCCTCGGCCGGTACGGTTCGACTTGGCCAGCAGCCACAGCAGGTAGGGCGCGCCGATCGCGCCGGTGACGACGCCGACCGGGAACGGGGTGGGCCCGACCAGGTGCGCGCCGATGAAGTCGGCGACCAGCACCACGAGCGCGCCGACCAGGGCGGCCTGGAGCAGCACCGGCCGGCCGCCGCGGACCAGCCGCACCGCGATCGGCCCGGACAGGAAGGCCACGAACGCGACCGGGCCGGCCGCCGCGGTGGCCGCGCCGACCAGGCCGACCGCGACCGCGAGCAGGGCGAGCCGGCTCAGCTGCACCCGCTGGCCGAGGCCGCGGGCCAGGTCGTCGCCGAGTTGCAGGCTGGTCAGCGCGCGGCCGAGGACCAGTGCCGCGGGCAGCAGCACCACCACCGCGGCGGCCAGCGGGATCACCTGCTCCCAGGTGCGGCCGTTGATGCTCCCGGTCAGCCAGATCAGCGCGTCCGCCGCCACCCGGATGTCCGAGCGGGTCAGCAGGAACGAGGTGACGCTGGACAGACCGGTGCCGACCCCGATGCCGACCAGCACGAGCCGGTAGCCGCTCACCCCGGACCGCCAGGACAGCAGGTAGACGGCGGTCGCCGTGAGCAGGGCGCCGAGCAGCGCGGCCACCGGCACCGACGGCCCGCCCGCGACCAGGCCGGCCAGCACCGCGGCGGCGCTCGCGCCCTGGCTCGGGCCGATCACGTCGGGACTGGCCAGCACGTTGCCCGTGAGCTGCTGGAAGACCGCGCCGGCCAGCCCGAACGCGAGGCCCACCAGCACGCCGGTGAGCGCCCGGGGCAGCCGCAGCGAGTGCATGACGTACTCCACCCCGGCCGGGGCCGGCAACCCGAGCAACGACCGGACCACGTCCGGCAGGGAGATCTGGAATTCGCCGTACGACAGAGTCAGCGCGACCATCGCGATGAGCGCGACGGACAACGCCAGCGTCACCACCCGGCCGCGCGCCGATTCCCGGCGGCGGGCCGCGGTGACGATCCCCGCGGTCACAGTTCCGCCAGCCGGCGCCGGCGGGCCAGCGCCACGAAGACCGGCGCGCCGATCACCGCGGTCACGATGCCGACCTGCACCTCGCCGGGCCGCGCCAGGACCCGGCCAAGCACGTCGGCGATGAGCAGCAGCAGCGGTGCCAGCAGCATCGCGTAGGGCAGCAGCCAGCGGTGGTCCGGCCCGGTGACCGTGCGGGCCAGGTGCGGGATCACCAGGCCGACGAACGCGATCGGGCCGGCCATCGCGGTGGCGGTGCCGCACAGCAGCACGATCGCGGTGGCGGCCAGCAGCCGGGCCGCGGTGACGTTCTGCCCGAACGACACGGCCACGTCGTCACCGAGCGCCAGGGCGTTCAGCGCACGGGCCGACAGCAGCGCCAGCAGCACGCCGGTGAGCAGGAACGGCACCGCCTGCACCACGACGTCCATGCCGCGCCCGGCCAGCGAGCCGACCTGCCAGAACCGGAACTGGTCGTACGCCCGCACGTCGAGCATCAGCATCGCGGTGGTGAACGAGCTGAGCGCCGCCGAGACCGCCGCGCCGGCCAGGGCCAGCTTGATCGGGGTGGCCCCGCCGCGTCCGATCGAGCCGACCGCGTACACCAGCGCGGAGGCCGCGGCCGCGCCCAGGAAGCCGAACCACACGTATCCGGTCAGGCTGGTGATCCCGAAGACGCTGATCGCGACGACGACGAACAGCGAGGCACCGAAGTTGACCCCGAGGATGCCCGGGTCGGCGAGCGGGTTGCGGGTGACGCCCTGCACCACGGTGCCGGCCAGGCCGAGGGCCGCGCCGGCGAACAGGCCGATGAGGGTGCGCGGGAGGCGTACCTCGCTGACGATCAGCTCGTCGCGGGTCGTCCCGCCCGGATTGGCCAGCGCCTCCAGCACCGTGCCGAACGGTACGGCCCGGGAGCCGACCACCAGGCTGAGCACGGCCGCGCACGCCAGGGCCGCCGCGATCACCACCAGTCCGGTGGTGAGCGCGGCGGCCCGATGGTGGCGGGCGCTTGGCACCGTCAGCCGAGCGCCGCGGCGAGCAGCGGCGTGACCTTGTCGACCGCGTAGGACAGGCCGCCGACCGAACTGCTGGAGAACGCCGCCGAGATGTCGGCGTCGTCCATGTACGCGACGTGCCCGGCCTGCACCGACGGCACCGCCTGGAACAGCTTGTCGTTCTTGACGGTGTCCAGCGTCGCCTGGATCAGGAAGACCACCGTGAGGTCGGCGTCCAGCAGGTCGAGCTGTTCCTGGGAGAGCTGGATGTAGAACGAGTTGGTCTTCTTGGCCTCGATCGCCGGCGCCGGAGTGAAGCCGAGCTTGGTGAGGAAGTCGACCCGGCCGTCGCCGGTGACGTAGGCACCCCAGCCGTCGCCGGTGCGCACCGCGGCGGCCACGGTCTTGCCCTGGAACGCCGGGTTGGCGGCGGCCGCGGCGGCGAACTTGGCGTCCAGGTCGGACTTGAGCCTGGCCGCCTCGGCCTGCTTGCCGAGCGCCTTGCCGGCCATGTCGAGCTGCTGCTCCCAGGTGGTCAGGTACTGCTCGGCGCCCTTCGGGATGCCGACCACCGGCACGCCGAGCTTGGCCAGCTGGTCGTGGCGGGCCTTGTCGCCGCTGGACCGGGTGTCCAGGATCAGGTCGGGCTTAAGCGCCGCCACCTTCTCCATGTCGAGCTCGAGGGTGCCGAGCAGCTCCGGCGGCGTCGTGTACCGGCCGGCGTTCCACGGGCCCTGTCCGTCGCCGCCGAGCGCCAGCCAGTCGGCCGCACCGACCGGCTGCACGCCGAGCGAGAGGGCCACGTCGGCGTCGCTCCAGCCGAGGGCGACCACCCGGGTGGGCTGCCGGTCGACGGTGACGTCGCCGAACGCGGTGGGGATGGTGACCGGGAACTGCGCCGAGGCGCCGGCCGACGGCGCGGTCGAGCCGGTGTCCCCAGTACCGGTGGTGGTGCAGGCGGCGGTCGTGAGGGCTACGCCGAGAAGGGCTACCGGCAGCAGCCGGCGAACGCGAGAAATCATCTGTGACCAGCTCCAACGGCAAAGGTTAGGCTCACCTAACCCTCACGGTACCGCCCCGGCAAGCCGGAGCGGGACAGGTCACATGTCCAGCGTTCCGGCCAGGTGGGCGGCGGCGGCCACGGTGGCGGCGTACTGGACCGCGACCAGGCGGCGGATCTCGATCGGCTCCAACTGAGCGGTGCGGGCGTCCTCGTCGAGCCAGGCCCCGTACCGCCGCTCGACCTCGGACAGCGCGCCGCGCACCGACGCCCGCACGTTGCCGACCGCGGCCTCGCCGCGCAGCGCGCGCAGCAGCACGCCGCCGTAGCGCAGTCGCCACTCGTGCACGTTGAGCGCCAGCGAGTTCGCCTCGGCGACGGTGGCCGGTCGCTGCGACGCGGACTCGGCGCTGCGGGCCAGCCGGGTGGTGGCGGCCTCGGCGAGCACCCCGGCGTAGAAGCGGGCGGCCCGCCAGAACGGCGCGGCCGGAGCAGCCAGATCCGGCTCCACCGCGGCGAGCGTACGCCCGAGCAACTCGGCCGCGTCGCCCATCGCGTGCGCGTTCGCGGCCAGCGCCTCGTGGTAGCCGATCCCGGCCGGCGAGGTGTCCGCGGCCCGTGGGTCGTACCAGTAGGGCAGCTCGCTGACCAGCATGAGCGCACCCCACCGGCCGGCGTACCAGGTGGTGCTGCCGCCGCCGAAGGTCCACCGGCCACCGCGTTCGGTGATCCGTTGATAGACCTCCGGGAACGCGGTCGCCTCGTAGATCGCGTCGGCCAGCCGGACCAGGTCGGGCGCCTCCGGCTCACCCCGGTCCAGCGGGATGCCCAGATGTTCGGGCACCGCCTGGAGCACCGGGTGCAGCACCGGCTCGGGCCGGCTCAGCCAGTAGTACGCGCCGCCCAGTTCACTGTTGTGCAGCGAGGCCACCAGTGCCGGCCGGTGCTCGTCGATCAGCCGCATCAGCGCCTGCGTCTCCGGGATCGCGTCGTCGAAGTACGCGTCCTCGTGGTTGATCGGGAACGTCCACTCCACCTGGTCGGCGCCGGCCGGCCGGTAGAAGTGCCGGGCGTAGTGCGCCCGGGTGAACGGCCCGCGCAGCCAGCCCTCGTTGAGCCGCAGGCCGTCCGGGTCGGCGCAGTCCACGATCCGCCACCGGTGCCCGAGCCGGTCGCGCAGCCCGGGATCGGCGCACAGCCGCTCGGCCAGGTGCAGCGCGGTGAGCCCGCCGATCGGCTCGTTCGGGTGCGGCAGCCCGAACACCAGCGCCTCCGGCCGGGCCGGCCCGGGTGCGTCGACGGTGAGGCACCAGAGCGGGTCGCCCTGCCGGGAACTGCCGCACCTGCGCAGCGTGCTGATGTCGGGGTACCGTTCGGCGATCCGGCGGAGCCCGGCGTGCAATTCGTCCACACCGGCAAAGACCCGGTGGGGCGGGACGGTGGTCAACTCGTCGAGGATCCAGGGTGGCAAGCATCCGATCACCGTGCCATCCTGCGACAGATTCGCAGGTCGGGCCGGGTTTCGGTGAGTGCAAGCACAAGAACCCGCCAGTACGTTGTCGGCTCCGCCGCTTGACGGCGGAACAGACCGTACTGAACCGGACACGGTCGGGAGAACGTATAAACAGCTGTCGATCTCTCCACCTGAGTGGAAGGGAAGGTCCCCGATGGCCGACTGGGTCCTGATCCCCTGCTTGAAGGCGTTGTTCGCCGAGTTCAACCGGATCGCACCGCGCCGCGACAAAACCACCGACGGCAGCATCGGCGATCCCGCGCACCGGAACCGGGTCTCCGACCACAACCCGGACGAGACCGGCGCCGTGCCGATTCACGACGCCGACCGCGTCAACGAGGTCCATGCGATCGATGTCGACAAGGACCTCAACGAGAGCGACCTGACCATGGAGAAGGTCGTCCAGTTCCTGATCAACCGGTGCCGCAACGGCAGCGAGCGGCGGCTGCGCTACGTCATCTACAACAAGCGCATCTGGTCCGCCTCGTCCGGCTGGGTGCAGAAGTCCTACACCGGTGCCTCGCCACACACCGGGCACGCGCACTTCTCCGCCTCGTACGACACGAACCTCGAAGCCAGCACGGCTTCCTGGCACCTGGAGGACATCCCGGTGGCACTCACCGCGGCCGACAAGGCCTGGATAACCAACACGATCGCGACGCAGACCCAGAAGGCGATCGAGGCCAAGCTGGCCGAGATCGCCAAGGAGGTGCTGCTGGACTACCGGATCAACGGCACCCAGACGCCCGGCTCCAGCTACCAGCGCAACCTGACCGACCTGACCGGCGACGTCTGGTTCGCCACCATGGTCGGCACCACCCGCGGCGGCGACCCACTGCCGCCGGACGGCGCGTTCTCGCAGATCATGCAGGACATCGCCGAACTGTCCGCCAAGGTGGACGAACTGGCGGCACGGCTGGACGGCTGACCCCCGGCCGTCCTGTTTAGAGCAATATCGATGTCGTTGCACGGGTCGGATAGACAGAGCTGCATGCGCAGACTACTGACGTCGGCCGTGCTCGCCATGGCCCTGGTGGTGGGTGCGGCCGGGCCCGCCCCGGCCGCACCGCCCGGGCCGGACGGGGCGCCGGTCGCCGGCTGGTCCGTCGTGGACGGGCGGCTGACCTGGACGTCCGGCAAGCCGGTGCCGCTCGCCGACGCCGCCGTGGAGTTCTGGTCGGGCGACCGGCGGCTGGGCCGGGCCAAGCCGCACCCGGACAGCCGCACCTTCAGCCTCGACCTGGCCAGCACCGCGGGGCTCGACAACCTCGGCGACCTCGAGGTGCGGGCCGGCGGCAAGCGGCTCGACCGGGCGGAGCCGCCGCGTACCACCTCCCGGAAGCAGGCGGTGCCCACCCCGCCGGCACCGCAGCCGGCGCATGGCGCCGACCCCGGCAAACCGGGCCCCTACCGGACGGTCACCGGCGAATACGACCTGCCCGGCGTCAAGCTCCCGGACTTCGGAGTCCCGGTCGAGATGCGCGGCGTCGTGGTGGCGCCGCGGGGCGCACCCGGCGCTCGCCCGCTCGCGCTGTTCCTGCACGGCCGGCACCTGCTCTGCTATCGCGGGATGGACGAGGAGGTTCCGCAGGAGTGGCCCTGCCCGGCCGGCACCGACCCGCTGCCGAGCCACCGGGGCTACATCCAGGCGCAGCAGTTGCTGGCCTCGCAGGGGTACGTGACCGTGTCGATCTCGGCGAACGGCATCAACGGCCAGGACTACGCGGTCGAGGACGGCGGCGCCCAGGCGCGGTCGTCGCTGGTGCGGCTGCACCTGGCCAAGTGGGCGGAGTGGGCCGGAGCCGGCCGGGCCGGCGCGCCGGGGATCGCCCGGTCCGCGCCCCGGGCCGACCTGTCCAAGGTCTTCCTGATGGGCCACTCGCGCGGCGGCGAGGGCGTCAGCCGCGCCGCGATGGACAGCCTCACCCCGCCGCCGGCCGACCGGGACGGCTACCGCGGCCCGGTCCGCTGGACCATCCGCGGCATGCTGCTGATCGGGCCGACCATCTTCGGCCAGAACCCGGTGCCGGACGTGCCGTCGGCGACCATCCTGCCCGGCTGCGACGGCGACGTGTTCGACCTGCAGGGCCAGCTGTTCGTGGACGAGACCCGCGGGGTGAGCCGGGGCCGGGCGCTGCACAGCGCGCTGTACTTCGTCGGCGCCAACCACAACTTCTTCAACACCGAGTGGACGCCGGGCCAGTCGGTGGCGCCCTCCTGGGACGACTTCGGCTCCACCGAACCCGACCCGGTCTGCTCGCCGGGCACCCCGACCCGGCTGACCGCGGCCCAGCAGCAGACCGCCGGCGCCACCTACATCGCCGCCGCGGCCCGGCTGTTCGTCGGTGGCGACGACCGGATCCGGCCGCTGTTCGACGGCAGCGGCGTGCGGGCCCCGTCGGCCGGCCCGGCCCGGGTGCTCAGCCACGCACTCGGCGGTAACCGCACCCCGGTGCTCGCGCCCGGCCCGTCGACGAAGGTGTCCGCCGGAGCCCGGATCTGCGAGCAGATCACCGACGACGCCGCGAAGTCCTGCATCGACCCGCAGGACATGAACTCGCGGCTGGCGCACTTCGCCCAGATGTACCCGATCGTGCCCGAGCCCGGCCGGTACGCCGCCGAGCTCAGCTGGTCGGCGGCCGGCCGCCCGATCCGGCTCGCACCGGCCCGCCCGGTCTCCGTGGCCGGCAGCCGCGAGCTGGCGCTGCGGGTCATCGTGCCGCCGAACACGACCGGCACCCGATTCGGCGTGACCGTGGTCGGCGCCGACGGCCGGCGGGCCGCACTCGGCGACGTGCGCATCGACGGGCTGCCGGGCACCGAGTGGACCACCTCGTACTGGGGCCAGGAGGTGCGGGTGCCGCTGACCGGTGCGCCCGGGCGGGTGGCCGCGGTCGAGTTCGTGCCGCGCAGCGGATCCGGCCGGGCCTGGGTGCTCGACGCCTGGGGCTGGTCGCCGGGCACGCCCGACCCCGCGCCGGTGGCGTTGCCGCGGCTGGACATCGGCAAGGTCCAGCCGGTCGAGGGCGACACCGGGAGCGCGACCTACGAGGTGCCGGTGTCGGTCACCGGGAGCGGCGGCGGCACGCTGCGGCTGTTCCTGACCGACAACGTCTCGTGGGTGACCCGGTCGTGGGTGGCCACCGTGCGGCCGGGCCAGCGCACCATCGAGGTCCCGGTCGAGGTCACCGGCGACACCATCTACGGCGAGGGCGAGGGACAGCAGCTGACGGCCAAGGCCGAGAGCGGCTTCGTGGTCGGCGACTACGTGGGCGGTCTCGACGTGGTCAACGACGACCCGCGGCCGGGTGTGTCGGTGGCCGCGACGTCCGTACGGGTGGCCGAGGGCGCCCAGCTGACCTGGGAGGTCACCCTTTCGGCGCCGACCGAGACGGTGTACTTCGTGGTCACCGAGCCGCGGGCGCCGGCGTCCGGCGTCGAGCTGTCGACCCTGGACGTGGACCGCGCCTGGTTCGAGCAGAACGCGTGGCAGAGCGCCGACCCGGAGCGGCCGCTGTCCGCGACCTGGCTGGTGCCGTACCTCGGTTTCGCGCCGGGCGAGACCACCAACCCGTTCACCATCCCGACCGTCACCGACGACCGCACCGAACCGGACGAACTGGTCGAGCTGCACGCGATCGACGAGTCCGGCCTGCCGGTGCTGACCGGCACCGTGACCGGCGGATAACCCTCCGCAAGGCGATGGCCGCAGCGCTGCCCGGGTGAACTTTTCCGGGCAGCGCCGCGCGCCTCCGTGACACTGTGTCTATTGAAGATGGACGAACGGTGTCCTAGGTTTCTTGCGATGTGATCGACACCCGTCTACGTAGCCGGATCGGCCGGGCGGGGAATGCACAAGGAGGAAACCAATGGATTCGCGTGCCTCGAACGGCTCGCTCAGTCGGCGCAGAATGCTGACCATAGCTCTGGGTGGCGCGGCGACGGTGGCCCTGCCGGCCCCGGCCTGGGCGGCGGACGACCTGCGTCCCGGAGCTGTCAACCTGCCCACCCTGACCGACAGCGACCGCCTGGTGGCGAAGCGGGTTTCCGCGGAGCGGGCGCTCAAGCATCTCAAGGTGCTCTCCCAGGACATCGGCCCACGCATCGGCGGCACCCGCTCCGAGCGCACCGCGGCGCACTACATCGCCGGTGTGCTCGACGACCTCGGCTACGAGGTGGAGCTCCAGCCGTTCGCGGTGGCCGACAAGTTCCTGGCCCAGCTGGACGCGCCGTTCGGGCTGCCGGACGACCTCTGCTGGCAGGCCGGCGCCTCGCCGCACGCGGCCCTGGACACCCGGGTCCGCGGCGACGTGGTGGACGTCGGCGCGGGCGCGCCGGAAAACTACCCGGCGTCCGGTGTGACCGGCAAGATCGTGCTGATCGACTACGTGGCGACGACCCGCGAGCAGCTGGTCGCCACCGCGGTCGCCCAGGGCGCGGCCGGCGTCGTGTTCCTGCCGGCCGACCTGGTCGAGCCGCGCCGGGCCTCGGCGTTCAGCCCGACGCTGCCGGCCTCGGAGGCCAACCCGGTCGCCATCCCGGTGGTCGGCGTGGCCCAGGCGCAGAAGCACCGGCTGCGCGCGCTGCTCGCCCAGCGCCGGCTCATCCTGAGCATCTCGACCCGCGCGCACCGCGGCCTGACCTCGCACAACGTGCTCGCCGAGGCACGCCGCCGAGGCCCGGTCGACCCGGCCCGCCCGGTGGTCATGGTGAGCGCGCACTACGACTCGGTGATCGGCGCGCCCGGCGCCAACGACGACGGCTCCGGCACCGTGCTGACCATGGAGGTGGCCCGCGTACTGCGCAAGCTGCCCACCGACGCCACCCTCCGCTTCGCGCTGTGGGGCTCGGAGGAGCAGGGCCTGATCGGCTCCCGCTACTACGTGGCGCAGCTGCCGCAGGCCGAGCGCGACCGGATCGTCTGCGTCTACCAGAACGACATGGTGGCCACCAGCTGGGACCCGGCGACCCGCTACTGGCTGCTGTCGTTCACCGGCCAGCCCAACGCGGCCACCGACGGCGTCACGGCGGCCGCGATCCGCCTCGGCTACCAGCCGCAGATCTCGCCGGTCACCCTGCGCGGTGCCAGCGACCACCAGTCCTTCCAGGAGGTGGGCATCGCGGCGGCCAACTTCTCGTGGCGCGGCGAGGAGTCGCCGGCCCTGCTCGAGCCGCCGTACCACAGCCCCGAGGACACCATCGCCAAGAACATCAGCCTGGAGCGGCTCCAGGTCTCCCTCGAGCTGATCGGCTCCGCCGCCTACGCGACGGCGGGCCCCCGCTAGACACCAGCACTTCCGAAGGGCGGCGGTCAGGGGCCCGCGGACGACTGAACGTCCGCGGGCCCGTTCGGTTATCCGGCGCGGTAGGCGTCGATGACGGTCTGCTCGAGGCCGCTACCGGCACTGCCGGTGGCGGCGACCTTCAGCGAGACCGACTGACCGGCCGCCGGCGTGGGCAGAGTTGCCCGGAACGAGCCGCCGGCCCGGGTGACCACCGTCGGCCGCCAGGTGGCGCCGCCGTCCAGCGACGTCGCCACCGTGAACTTCGTGACGGTCTGCGCCGGAACCCCGCGCGCCTGACGGACCGTGAAGGTCGCCGTGCCGGACGCGGTCGGGTGGTTCGCGTCGTCCAGCGGGAGCGCGTAGTCGACCGCCAGCAGCGGCAACGGAACGTCGCCGGTGCCGGACGGGCCGGCCGAGCGGAACGTCCATGACGTGCTGACCCGGGTCGACACCGGCAGCGACCGGCTCGCGTCCACGTCGTACGTGATCCGGTATTTGGCGTTTCTGCGCGGCACCGGGAAATCGCCTATGGAACCGTCGACCGCCCCGACGGTCCGTCCGTTCCGCTCCAGGGTGAGCTTCTGGGTCAGGTCGAGCCCCCAGCCGTCGGACAGGCAGTCGAACCGGTTGTGCTGGTCGACCAGCGTGACCATCTCGAGGTGCATGTTGCCGCTGGTCCGGGTGGGCGGGAGCGGCCGGCACCCGCTGGGCGAGCCCGGATCGTCGAAGAAGCCGGACCGCAGCGGCTGGCGCACCCAGCTCTTGCTCTGCCGGCTGCCGGCGGCGTGCTTCTGCGGCGCCTCCTGGGTGACGAACCCGTTCCAGAACGCCTCGTCCACCCATGCGTAGCCGGGCGACACGTAGTCGGTGCGGGTGCCGACCAGCTGGTCGGTGCTGTGCTCGGCCAGGAACACGCCCTCGGGGCTGAACCCGTACCGCTTGTGCATGGTGACCGAGTCCGGCACGTCCAAGCGGTGGAAACGCTGGTCGATCCGGGCGAGCGTGGCGTGCTCGGCGGCGGTCACCCGGTAGGTCGGGTCGGCCGGGATGCCGTTGCCGAACAGGTGGATGAGGTCGTAGAGCCGGCCCGGGGCCAGCAGACCGAAGGCGCCGTACGCTCGGAAGGTGCCGATGGCGGCGCCGTCGTTGGGCACCACGAACACGTTGCCCGCCTTGGCCGACTCGCCCCACGCGAACGCGAAGTCGTTCCAGGCGATGCCGCGCGCCGCGGTCTGGATGTAGGTGAGGCCGAGCGAGCCGGCCGAGGTCTGCACACCGTCCACGGTCGCGCCGAGCCGCTCGGCCGCCGCGAGGTCCATCCGCACGGTGGTGTCCGCGCCGATGGTGACGTCCGGGTCGCCGGCCATGGCCATCCGCTCGTCGAGGACCTCGTCGGAGAAGGCCATGAACGAGCCGAGCACGCTGTACCGGCCGGCCGGCACCCGCAGGCTCACGGTCTCGCCCGGCTCGCCGAACACGGCCCACGCGAACTCGGCCGGGTCGTCCAGGTTGACCACCTGGATGGTGGACCAGCCGAGGGCGCCCTCCGGGGTGCCGGGGATGGCGGTGGACTCGATGGTCAGGTCATGGCTCGGCGGCTCCACATAAAAAGCGATGGGGGTACGAGTCATCGCCGCGCCGCCGGAGCGCGCCGTGACCACCGCCTTGTAGAGGCCCGGTGCGGGCCGGTCGACGTGTACCGCGACGCCCCCCGCGGCCCCCGCGGCCAGATGCAGCCGACTGTCCCACAGAGTCACGACACCGGCCGGGACGGCCTTGCCGCGCGCGTCGGTGACCGCCACGTCGAGGGCAAGATCGGCGGCGGCGGTGCCGGTGTTGAGCCAGCCGAGCTTGCCCTCCACCGATTTCTCCGCGGTCAGGGTGCCCAGGTTGACCACCGGCGACGTGCTGACCACGCCGGACAGCGCCCGGGCCGCGTTGAGCCGGCCCGCGCCCAGCGCGTACGGGTCGGTCGTGTCGATCGGGTCGGCCGCGCCGACCAGGGCCGCCTTGATCTGGTCGCCCCGCCAGTCCGGGTGCCGCTGGGCCAGCAGCGCGGCGGCGCCGGCCACGTGCGGCGACGCCATCGAGGTGCCGGACGCGGCCACGTACCGAGCGTCGACGGCCCGGCCCATGGTGGTGCCGGCCGCCCGGGCCGCGACGATCTCCACGCCCGGCGCGACCAGGTCCGGCTTCATCGCCTTGGAGCCGAGCACCGGCCCGCGGCTGGAGAACTCGGCCAGCGCGTCCGCGCCGTCCACCGCGCCGACGGCGAGCGAACTGGGCGCCGCACCCGGCGACGGGATCGAGTTGTCCACCGGACCGGCGTTGCCGGCCGCCACCACGAACAGCGTGCCGGTCTCCGCCGACAGTTCCTCCACGGCCAGCGACACCGGGTCGGAGCCGTCGCTCGGCTCGTATCCGGTGAGGCTCATGTTGACCACCGGCGCCCGGCTCGCGGCCCACTCCATGCCCGCGATCACCATCGAGTCGGTGCCCTCGCCGCTGTCGTCGAGGACCTTGCCGACCAGCAGCTTCGCGCCCGGCGCCACGCCCTTGCGGGCCCCGCCCGAGGCCGCGCCGGTGCCGGCCGCGACGGCCGCCACGTGGGTGCCGTGCCCGAACCGGTCGACGGCGTCGCCGCCCTCGACCGTGAAGTCGGCCTTCTCGACGATCTGGCCGGCCACGTCGGGGTGGGTGGCGTCGATGCCGGTGTCGAGCACCGCGACCTTGGCGCCGGTGCCGGTGTAACCCGCCTGCCAGGCCTGCGGTGCGGACACCTGGCGCAGGTTGCGGTCCAGCGCGGTCACGTGCTTCTTGCGGTCCAGCCACACCTTGGCGGCCGGCGCGGTGGCGCGTGCGGAGGCCTGCATCAGCTTGGGCCCGGCAGCCTTGGCCTGGTGCCCGGCGACCGCGCCGATGCTGGGCAGCGCGCGCTGCCCGGCCAGGCCGGCGACCAGCGGGTCGGCGGTCAGCCGCGCGGCGTTGCCGCCGGGCCGCACGATCAGCGGCAGCGTCCTGCTGCGCGCGTCGTCGTACCCGTTCAGGATCAGGCTGGTCACGTCGAACAGTGCCGGGTCCAGCACCTTGCCGACGAGCGGGGCCACCTTGGCCGGTACGACGTGCACGTGCCCGTCGGGGCGGCACTGCCGGGACAGTACGCCGCTCGGCTCGGCCGGCCGGACGCTGACCATCGGGCAACCGGACGGCCGGGCCTGCACCGACACCACATCACCGGTCAGCAGCGTCACCGTCCAGGTCTGTCCCGGTGGCAGCACCGCGGTGCCGGCCGGTGCTTCCTCCGCCGCACCCACCCCGGGTACGGCCAGGGCGGCCAGCAACACCCCGGCGGCCGGGAGCGCTAAGAGTTTCCGTGAGACATTCATGCTCCTAAGTCGGGTTGAGAGACGCACTCGGTTGCCCGCCTTTGCTGTCGGATTTGGACAGGTGTCGATCAGGCCGCGGATCAGGGGCCGCGCTGAAGTGCCTGCACCGGCGGGATGCGCACCGCCCGCGCGGCCGGCCACAGCCCGGCGAGCAGGCCGGCGGCCGTGCTGGCCGCGCAGGCGACCAGCGCCGCCCGCACGTCGATGCTCGGGGTCCAGGCGTTGGCCAGCGCGACCACCGAGACGACCAGGACGCCGAGCAGCGCGCCGGCCGCCCCGCCGGCCGCGCCCAGCAGCGACGTCTCGGTGACGAGTTGGACGAACACGTGCCGCGGGCGGGCGCCGAGGGCCCGCCGCAGGCCGATCTCCGGCGCCCGGACGGCGATCGCCGCGGTTGCCGCGTTGCCGATCGAGATGGTGCCGATCACCAGCGCGATCAGGCTGAGGACCAGGGTGGAGCGGGTCAGGTCGCCCTCGATCTCGCGGCGCAGGGTCCGTGGGTCGGGCGGCGCGATGGCGCGCAGGTCGCCGGCCGCCTCCGGGCGCACCGCGAGCGGCGCCTGCCGGCCGACCACCTGGGCGGCGCCCGGCGCGGTCTCGATCAGCACGTCGCGGGCCGCCGTCCCGTCGGTCACCAGCCGCTCGCCGAGGGCGTGCGGCACGATCGCGGCGGCCATCGCCTCCTCGCGCCGGGCGACGTCGCCGTAGATCCCGATGACCGTGTACGCGGCATCGCCGATGAAGACCGCGACCCCGACCCGGGTGACCGCGAGTTGCGCCGCGACAGGCGCGGACAGCAGCACCACGGGCACCCGCCGCTCGTCGTGGAACCGGTCGAACAGCCGGCCCGAGGTCAGCGCCGGTCCCATCACCCGCAGGGCGTCCGCGTCGGCCCCGATGACGGGTACCGCGGCGCCGGTGGTCGACGCGTCGAGGGTCCGTCGCAGTGGCCGCTCGCCGACCGCCACCCGGCTGCCGGCCCGGACCACGCCGGTCAGGCGGGCGAGCCGCTCCCCGGCGTTCGCGCTCCAGGACGGGTCGAGGCCGGCGTCCTCGGGCTGGACGATCACCTCGGTGGCGCGCCGCGCGTCGAACACCGACGACACCTGCCCGCTCATGGTGGCGCCGAGCCCCAGCGTCGAGACGTAGGCGGCCGCGCCCAGCACCGTGCCGACGACCGTGACCAGCGACCGCCCGGGGTGCCGCAGCGTGGAGAGGGCCGACTCGCGCAGCAGGTCGCCGGCGCGCAGCCGGGCCGGGGTGAGGCCCATCCGCCTCCAGTCCATCCGCCTCCAGCCCATCCGCCTCCAGCCCGGCCGGCCCCAGTCCAGCCGGCTCCAGTCCGGCCGCCTCACTGTTCCCGCACCGTTCCGTCGATCACCTGGAGCCGCCGGCCGGCGTGACCCGCCACGTCCGGGTCGTGGGTGACCACCACGAGGGTCAGCCCCTGGTCGTTGAGTTCTCGCAGCAGGGCCAGCACGTTGGCGGTGTTGCCGCTGTCCAGGTTGCCGGTCGGCTCGTCGCAGAAGAGCACCGCGGGCCGGGCCGCGATGGCCCGGGCGATCGCCACCCGCTGCCGCTCGCCGCCGGAGAGCCGGCGCGGGTCGGCGTGCATCCGGTGTGCCAGCCCGATCCGGTCCAGCGCCTCCTCGGCCCGGCGGCGGCGCTGCCGGCGCCGCAGCGGGCCGTAGAGCATGCCGATCTCCACGTTCTCCACGGCGGTGCGCCCGGCCAGCAGGTGGAACGCCTGGAACACGAAGCCGAACAACTGGCCGCGGACCGCGCCGTGCAGCCGCTGACCGCCGCCGACCGTCTCGGTGTCGCTCACCCGGTACGACCCGGCGGTCGGCTCGTCGAGCAGTCCGAGGACGTTGAGCAGGGTGGACTTCCCGGAGCCGGACGGGCCGGTGACCGACACGTACTGCCCGGCGTCGATGCTCAGGGTGGTGGCCCGCAGCGCGTGCACCGGCTGGCCGTCGTCGTAGGTCCGGCTGACGTCGCGCAGGGCGAGCAGACTCATCGCGACTCACCGACCACGACCGCGGTGCCCTCGGCGATCCGGCCGTCCGGCTCGACGATCTCCACCCAGCCGGCGGCGACGCGCCCGGTCCGCACCGGCACGTCCGCGCCGTCGACGGTGACGAAGGTGCTGCCGTCGGCCCGGGAGAAGATCGCGGTGACGGGTACGGCGAGCACGGGTGCCACCTCGCCGGCGGCCTCGACGTCCACCCGCACGGTGCGCTGGCCGGTGCTGGCGAGGGCCTTGCCGGTGAACCGGAACCGCACCTCGAACCCGGTTCCGCTCTCGGCCTCGACGGGCTTGTCGCCGATCGCGCCGATCGCCACCGTGGTCTTGAGGCCGGCGCCCTCGTCGGTCGCGGTCGCCTTCTGCCCGGCCGCGAGCAGGGCGACCTGTTCCGCCGAGGCGACCGCGACCAGCGCGGGGGCGGCCCGGTCGAGGTCGAAGAGGGCCGTCTTCGGGTCGGTCAGGACGGTACCGACGCGGACGTTGACCGCGCTGATCCGCTGCCCGTCCTTGCCGAGCACCACCACGTGCGCCTGCGGCAACGACACGGTGGCCGGTGTTGCCGCGGCAGGAGCCGTGGCCGGCTCGGTGGTGGGTGCCTTCGTCGGCGCCCGGTAGCCGCGGTCGGTGTAGAGCGCGGCGACGGCATTCTGCGTGCGTTTGTCGAAGGCCCCGGTCACCGGCAGGCCGTAGCCGAGCCGCCGGAGCGCGCGCTGCACCTGTGTGACGTCCGGCCCGGTCACCCCGTCGGTCAGGTCGCGGTACAGCGGGAACGGCGACACCAGCAGGAACAGCGGCTCGCCCGAGCGTTCCAGCACCACCCGGCCCTCCCGCAGCCGGGTGCCGGGCCGGACCGGCACCTTTGTGACGACGCTGTTCGGGCCGGCCGCCGCGGCCGGCAGCGCGAGCCGCACGCTCGCCCCGGGCTGGATCCGGCCGCGCAGCACCACCGGCTCGGCCAGCACCCGGCGCTCGGCCGCGGCGGTGACGGCCGACGGCGCCGGCGGTTCGGCGTCGGCCGCCAGCTGGGCCGGCGAGCGCAGGTTCCGGCCTACCGCGGTGGCCGACGCCGCGACGACCAGGACCGCCAGGAGCGACCCGCCGCCGGCCAGCAACCAGCCGCGGCGGGCGCGCCGCAGCCGGTCCTCGGCCGGGTTCACCGGGTGCCGATCAGCGCGGTCGCCTGCTTGGCGATGTCCCTGATCCGGGGGTTGAGCTCGGTGAAGGAGGTCTCGTACCGGGTCACCATCTCCTTCTGCACCGCCACCGCGACGGCGAGTTGCTGCTCGGCCAGGGTGGTCCGCTGGCGGCAGCGCAGCCAGACCACCGCGAGCTCGCTCTCCTCGGCGGTCGGGTGGTACCGGAGGGCGGGCACCGCCGGGCCGACCTCCACCGTCCCCGGCTTCTTCGCCGGCTGCCACTCGGTCGCGGACGTCTGGTCGACCGCACCGAACGCCACACCGAGCAGTTGCGGCCGCGGGGTGCGGAGGAATTCTTCCTCGTCGGTGGTCCGGTATCCGCTCTCCCGGACGCAGGCGAGCATTTTCGCCGGTATTCCTTTGTCGAGCCGGTCGTGGACCGTCTTCATCAACGAGCCGGCGATTTTGTTACCGAGGTCGAAATACGAGTGGTAAATATCCCGGACGTCGTCGCCCAGCCGGTCCCACGCTTTTTCGCCGCACTCGTCCATGGTCCGGTCGTAATTGGGGTCGAAACTGACGACAGGGGAGGGTTCGGCCGGTTGGTCCCGGCCGAACCCGACCCGTCGTGCCTCCTGCTCGGTGGTCGGACCGAAGGTGCGGGCGGTGATGGCGAACGTGGCGAAGGCCGGGATCGGCCGATCCATCATGGTTTCCAGGTTCTGCCGGTAGCCCGCCTCCGCCAGGCACTCGTTGCGGAGCTTGAGCTGGGCGTAGTCGATCAGCCCGAGGCTCTCGCCGAGGAACAGCGCCAAGGGGTTGCGCTCGTCCACGACCTCGGGCCGGGCCGGCGTACCCCCGCTGCACGCCGATATCGACGCCGTGGCCAGCAGTGCCGTCAGCGCGGACACCACCAGCCGCCGTGCTTGCCGTTCGCTTCTCATCTCACCCGTCCGTCCGGCCCGCCGTTACCAGGTGTTGCAGCGCTTGTGCGCGTCGTTCAACTCGAAGCCGACGTCGACCCGGACGTCCCGGGCCACCTCGGCGTAGTGCCACTCGGCGCCGGTGGTGTCGTAGTCGAGCAGCTGCACCCGGCACGTCGAGTCCCGGTTCCAGACCCCGACGGCCTTGTTGTTCAGCGGCGCCGACCAGGCGTGCGCGTTGTTGAAGATCAGGATGTGGGCGTGGGCGCCGTACGAGTACCAGAATGAATGCGAGTAGTTCCAGTTGACGTTGAACATGGTGTGGCTCTCGAAGGCCCGGAAACAGATTTCGTACCGGTCGCAGGTGCTGTTTCCGTTACCCCGGTCCTCGGCCATTGCCGGGGACGGGATCAGCATCACGGCGGCACCGGCCGCCGCCGCGATGGCTGTTCTGAGTTTTCGCATAGGTGTCCTCCCGTTGGTGGGAGGCTCATTATTGGGAGCGGCCGCGCGGCGTGAAAACGGCTCTTCGGTATACCGCCCGGCCGGCTTGCCGGAAACCGCACGGCCGGCCGGTGGCCGTAGGCTGCCGCGGAGATCTTCCGGCATCTGACAACCGGGCGACCGGCCGTCCCCGTCTGAGGGTTGATGACCCGACGGAGGGGCGAGACGAATGCGGGACGGTTCGGAAGCGGAGTACACCGAGTACGTCACGGCGCGGATACCCGTGCTGCGGCGGCTGGCGTACGTGCTGACCGGCGACGGGCACCGGGCCGACGACCTGGTGCAGCAGACCATCACCACGCTGTACGTGAAGTGGCACCGGGCACAGCACGCGGACAACCTGGACGCGTACGTGCGCACCATGCTGGTCCGGACGTACGTGGACGAGCGGAGGCTGGCCTGGGCCCGGGTCCGGCTGTTCCGCGAGACCCCCGAGCCGCCACCGGTGCAGGCCGGCGGCGTCGAGGACCGCCATGTGCTGCGGCAGGCGCTGCACCGGGTGCCCCGCCGCCAGCGGGCCGTGCTGGTGCTGCGCTTCTTCTACGACCTGTCGGTCGAGGAGGTGGCCGCGATGCTCGGCTGCTCGACCGGCACGGTCAAGAGCCAGACCTCGCGGGGACTGGCCACCCTGCGCCGTCTGCTCGGCGAACGAGCATTCGCCGATTTCTCCGCGATGGGCTGATTTTCCCCGTGATGACCCAGAGGAGTCGATAGATGCCATCCGAAGCTGACCTGTTTCGGGCGCTCGACGACGAGCCGCCCACCCCGTCGACCGTGAGCGTCCAGCGCGCCATCGCCACCGGACGCCGCCACCGGGCGCGCCGCAACGCCGGGTACGCCGGAGCGGCCGCGCTGACCGCGGTCGCCGTCGCCGGCGTCTCGGTGGCCGGCAACCTGGTGGCCGGGCCGCCGGGTCAGCCCGCCGCCACGGGGCCGACCCCGTCGAAGACCGTGCCGTCGAAGGCTGGGCCGTCCGAGGCGCCGGCCAAGCCCGCCTACACCATTCCGGGTACCCCCGGCTGGAACGCGCCCCCCGCGTCGCCGCCGTCCCGCTGCACCATCGAGAAGCTGCCGGTGCCCAGGAACGTGCGGATGGCGCTGATCTCCGGCGCCGACCCCACCGGCCGCTACCTGGTCGGGCGCTCCTACCCGCCGGGCGGCGGCTACCAGGCGGTCATCTGGGCGGACGGCAAAGGCCGCGAGGTGCCGCTGCCCGGCGACTCGGAGGAGCTGCTCACCGACGCCAACTCGGCCGGTGTCGCGGTCGGCTGGAGCTACACCGAGAAGGGCCAGCTCCCGTACGTCTACCGCGACGGCAAGGTCAGCAAGCTGCCCGGCGTGAAGGAGGGCCAGGCGATCGCCATCAACGAGGCCGGCGCGATCGTGGGGGACAGCGGCGGCCCCGGCGGCGGGCGGGTGCTGGTCTGGCCGTCGCCCACGGCCAAGCCGATCAAGCTGCCGCTGCCGGCGGGCGCGCAGTCGGCGTCGGCCGGTGACATCGACGAGGACGGCACCGTGGTCGGCATGCTCGACTATGAGACCCCGTACGTGTGGTTCGCCGACGGCACCCACCGCGAACTACCGGTGCCGGACATCGACGGCAAGCCGGCCGAGACCGCGAGCGTCATCGGCGTCCGCAACGGCTGGGCCATCGGCACCGCCACCAACGGCATGGGCCGGAAAGGCGAGGGCGCGGAGGGCGGAAAGATGGTCTCGGTGCGCTGGAACATCCGCACCGGCGAGGTCCAGGAGCTGGCCGGCCGGGTGCGCTCGCTGGATGCGGTGAACGCACAGGGGTGGGTGATCGGCACCGGCGCCGAGGGCCATGCGGTGCTGGCGGCCGGTGGTACCACGGTGAAGCTGCCCGCGCTGGCCGCCCACCAGCCGGACGGCCTGTCGAACATCGCGAACGCCCTCTCGGACGACGGCCGGACGATTGCCGGCCAGTCCGACGACGCGTCCGGCACGATCCGCGCAGTCATTTGGCGGTGTCAATGATTGAAACCCGTTTTCCCGGTAACAGGTAGCTGTAACGGAATTCAGAGACCGTTTTTGAACACGCCGATAGCGCCGGCCGGACTTTCCCGGCCGGCGCTAGTGCGCCGGTAAGAGTCTTACCGGGTTACGTGGACGTGCTCCCTACTTCGTGGTTCAGCTGCTCGGGCAGGTCGCCCACTGGAAGTGGTAGACCGTGTTGATGGCACCGTCGGTCGAGTCCATCGAGATGAAGGACGTCGTCTTCTTGGGGTCCGAGGTACCGGCCGAGACGCGCAGCTCGGTGTTGATGTTCAGGTTGCGCAGCGCACCACACGGGTGCCAGACCATGGCGGCGATCGGAACCTCGTCCGAGGTCTGCCAGTCGTCGGCCAGCGGGCCGGCGAACGGGTGGCTCGTGTACGCCGTTTGCGACGAACCCTGGAAGTAGTAGTTCGCCCGCTGCACGGCGCTGGCGCCGTTCTCGATCGAGGCGAAGCCGCGGTAGTCCACCTTGCTGATCGCGTAGGTGAAGCCCTGCGGCACGTGTACAACCAGGTTGAGCTGGCAGTTCTTGCGGAAATCGGTGGTGGTGGCCCCGACGCCGACCTGCGCGATGTAGTTCGAGTAGGTGACGGTGAAGGCCTCGTTGTCGGGCGACATCGCGACCGCTGCGGTCCCGACCGGGCAGCCGGAGCCGTTGACCGTCACCACGTCGATGACGATGCGGTCCTGCGGCGGCGGCACCGGTAGAACGATGCCGATCGCCTTGGCCGGGCTGGCGAACAATGTGGTCGCCAGGACGACCAGCATTGCGCAGCCCAGGTACATAGCCTTGCGCATTTGGACTCCTTCCAAAAAAGACCTGCGGCAAGCCTCCGCGATGTCGCCATGCTATTTAGACAATCGATGGCCGTCAATGTATGATGTTGGACTCCACCGATCATTAGATCGGGCAGCCCCCCAGAATGGCAGCGACCGGCACGAGCAGGCAAGAATCCGATCAGGCTAGACCGCCCGGGCGGTCGTCGTCGACTGAACGGCGGTTTAAAAGATCTTCATCGCGGGTTGCCGCGGTCCGGGTTTTCGGCGCCGGTCGCGAAGGGTCCTTGTTGTAGGCCCCGGGCGCGGCTAGCATCCTCGCAAGACATTAATGTCGATCAATACGTCTGCTGTTTAGACCGCCCAGGAAGGATCCCCCATGACCTTCAGGCTGACCGGCGCGAGGTGGGCCGCACTCGTGTCCGCGGTGGCTCTCTCCACCACGCTTATCCCGAGCGCTGCGCTCGGGGCCGGCGCTGCCGAGGATCTGTCCGCACCCCCGAGCGGGCGCATCACGCTCGATGTGCAGACGGTGAACGGTTCCGGCTGCCCAGCCGGCACGGCATCGGTAAGTATGCTCCCCGACAACACCGGCTTCAAGATCAACTACTCCAATTTCCGGGCTGAGGACGGTGGGACTGCCGACCCCACCGCTTTCCGCAAGAACTGCCAGGTGAACCTCAACGTGCACATCCCGCAGGGCTTCACCTTCGCGGTCGCACGGGCGGATCACTGGGGTCGCCTGCATCTGGAGGCCGGTGCGACCGCGTTGGAACGGTCGAACTACTACTACCAGGGTTCGGCCGAGAACAACTTCGTCGACCATGCGTTCACCGGGCCGCTGTCCGGCACCTGGCGGGCGACCGACATCACGCCGGTCGCCGAGTTGGTGTACTCGCCCTGTGGCGAGACCCGCAACCTGAACATCAACAGTGAGTTGCGGGTGAACTCCGGCACCTCGACCGGTCGGAACTACATCTCGATGCGTGCCTCCGACGGTGAGGTCTACACGCTCGTGCAGTTCCAGTGGAAGCAGTGCTGATCGCACTTCCTTCACACCGCGAAGGCTCCGTCGACCGACGGAGCCTTCGCGATTTTCCGGGACCGGAACTGGGCTGGTTCGCCGCCGCCGGAGAGTGACCAGGCTCGACGATCCGTGCAGGTTACGACGCGTACGGTAATTACGTCAAGCTGAGAAATAAATTCTACCTGGCCGACGTCTGGGGCATTGACCTCGGTCTCTGGTCGTATCTACCGTGAGCGGCGGGTGCACGCCCGCATGCCTCACTCATCGTTGCCGCGCAGGGGAGTACCAGCGCGACAGGGCATCGATAGACGTAGATATGCATGCCAATGGAGCTTTACCGCGGCGACGCTGCGCGGACCCACTGTGCGGTCCTGGCGCGGTGACGCACGGGTGCGGTGGCCGGCGGGCTGGCCGGTCACCGCACCCGCCGTACCTCGATGGCGAATTTCGGTGATCGGGGCCACCTGCGGAGCATCTACACATTGGTGACCGTCACTACCAGGTAGGGGAGACTCATGCGATCGCGAATAGCTGCCGCCGTGGCCGTGGCCGCGGCCGTGCCGATCGGGGTGATCGCGGTGATGACCACGTCGTCGCTGGCCGCCACCGCGCCCGTCGCCGGCGGGGTGTACACCGTGGTTCCCGGCGCCAGCGGCAAGTGCATCGAGGTGGCCGGCGGGTCGGCCGCCGACGCCGCCCTGCTGGTCCAGCTGGCCTGCAGCGCCGGCGCCACCAAGCAGCAGTGGCAGGTGGTGGCCCGCGCCGGCGGACAGTTCAACCTGGTCAACGGCAGCAGCGGCCGGTGCGTCGACGTGCCCGGCTCGGCGGTCACCTCGAACCTCCAGCTGCAGCAGTACGGCTGCGGCGACGGCACCAAGACCAACCAGCTCTGGACCTTCACCGGGTCCACCGCGGCGTCCGGCAAATACCTGATCCGGAACGTGGCGACCGGGCTGTGCGTGAGCACCCGGGACGGCTCGACCGCGGGCAACAACCCGATCGTCCAGGAGACCTGCTCCGACATCGCCCGGATGCAGCAGTCCTTCAACTACGTGTCCGGGGCGACGACGAGCCCGACCACACCGCCGACGACCGGCCCGACTACTCCGGCCCCGACGACGCCGGCCCCGACCGGTCCGGTGCTCGCCTTCCCCGGCGCGGTGGGCTTCGGCGCGGCGGCCACCGGCGGCCGGGGCGGCTCGATCTACCACGTGACCAACCTGAACGACTCCGGCGCGGGCTCGTTCCGGGATGCGGTCAGCCAGCCCAACCGGATCGTGGTCTTCGACGTCGGCGGCTACATCCGGCTCACCTCGACCGTGCTGGTGAAGAGCAACATCACGATCGCCGGGCAGACCGCACCGGGCGGCGGCACCGGCGTGATGGGCGGCGAGGTCTCGTTCAACAGCGCCAAGAACGTGATCGTCCGCAACTTCCGGTTCCGCCAGGGCGACCTCGACCCGGTGCACGACAACAACGCCATGAACTGGCTGGACGCCAGCAACATGATCTTCGACCACGTGTCGATCGAGTTCGGCCGGTGGAACAACATCGGCGCCGTCCGGGCCTCGAACATCACGTTCCAGTACTCGATCAACGCGAACCCGATCGGCCAGCAGTTCGGCGCGCACACCGAGACCGGGCCGTACACCTGGTGGCGCAACCTCTGGGCCAACTCGCACGGCCGCAACCCGCTGGCCAAGGGCAACACCCAGTTCATCAACAACGTGGTCTACAACTACCAGGCCGGCTACACCGCCGGTAACTCGAGCGGCCACTTCCTGCACGACGTGGTGAGCAACTACTTCATCACCGGGCCGCGCACGACCAGCGCGTCGAACTACTACTACCAGATGGGCAACCAGACGGTTTTCAACCGCGACAACCTCTGGGACAGCAACCGGGACGGCTCGCTGAACGGCGTCGCCGGCGCGGTCCGGGCCGGTGCCACCGAGATGGCCTCGCCCTGGTCGGCCACCACCACCTCGATCCCCACGCTGGCCGCCACGGCCGGCTACAACGAGGTGATGGCGAAGGCCGGCGCGCTGCCCCGGGACGGGGTCGACAACGTCGTTCTGGCCGACATCCGCTCGCTCGGCACGACCGGCAACTTGTGGGCCTCGCAGACCGCCACCGGCCTGGGCAACAGCGGTTACGGCACGCTCGCGAGCGGCACCGCCCCGGCCGACACCGACCGGGACGGCATGCCCAACGCCTGGGAGACGAAGTACGGGCTGAACCCGTCGGCCAACGACGCCGGCGGCGACTTCGACGGCTCCGGCTACACCAACATCGAGAAGTACGTCAACGGCCTGATGGACGGCCGGTACCCGTAATTTCTGTTGTCGCCCGGCTCCGGCGACATCTACCGCAGTGCGGCCCTCCGTCCGTTCCCCACCCGGAGGGCCGCGCTGTCGGACGTCCTCCCCCTTGAAAGGAACGTCATGCTCAGAGATCTGCCCAGGCGGCGCCGCCGCGGGGTGATCGCGGCCGGCGCCGCCATCGTCGCCGTGCCGATCGGGTTCGTAGCAGTCTCGATGCTGCCCGCTTCGGCCGCGGTCGCTCCGGTCGCCAACGGCATCTACACGCTGGTCCCCGGGGCCAGCGGCAAGTGCGTCAACGTCACCGGTGCGTCGGTCGACAATTCGGCGCTGCTCGTCCAGGCCGCCTGCGCGGCCGGCACCACCAGCCAGCAGTGGAAGGCCGTGGGCGGTGCCAGCGGCCAGTTCAACCTGGCCAACGTCAACAGCACCCGGTGCATCGACGTGCCCAGCTCGTCCACCACCTCGGGCACCCAGCTGCAGCAGTACGGCTGCGGCGACGGCACCAAGACCAACCAGCTGTGGACGTTCACCGCCTCCACCGTGGCCGCCGGCAAATACCTGGTCAAGAGCGTGGCGACCGGCCTGTGCCTGAGCACCAGGGACGGCTCCACGGCCGGCAACAACCCGATCGTGCAGGAGACCTGCTCCGACATCTCCCGGATGCAGATCGCGTTCAACTACGTCTCCGGCCCGACCACGGGGCCCACCACCGGCCCGACGACGCCGCCGACCACCGGCCCGACCACCCCGCCGCCGTCGGGCAGCGGCAAGCAGGTCGAGGATCTCGACCGCGGCGTGGTCAGCGTCCGGTCCGGCAGCGCGAACCTGGTTTCCTGGCGGCTGCTCGGCACCGAGCCCGCGTCCACCGGCTTCAACGTGTACCGGGCCGGCACCAAGGTGAACTCCAGCCCGATCACCAACTCGACGAACTACCTCGACTCCGGGGCGGCGGCCGGGGTGTCCTACACCGTGCGCGCCGTGGGCGCCGACGGCACCGAGGGCGCGGACTCGCCGGCCTCGCTGTCGTTCGCGAACGGCTACTTCGACGTGCGGATGCAGATCCCGCCGGGCGGCACGACGCCGTCGGGCGAGGCGTACACCTACTCGGCGAACGACGCGTCGGTGGGTGACCTGGACGGCGACGGCCAGTACGAGATCATCGTGAAGTGGGACCCGTCCAACGCCAAGGACAACTCGCAGTCCGGCTACACGGGCAAGGTGTTCGTCGACGCATACAAGCTCAACGGCACCCGGCTGTGGCGCATCGACCTGGGCATCAACATCCGGGCGGGCGCGCACTACACCCAGTTCCAGGTGTACGACTACGACGGCGACGGCAAGGCCGAGGTCGCCATGAAGACCGCTGACGGCACCCGCTCCGGCACCGGCGTGGTCATCGGCAGCTCGTCCGCCGACCACCGCAACTCCGGCGGCTACGTGTTGTCCGGGCCGGAGTTCCTGACCATGTTCAACGGCCAGACCGGCGCCGCGATGTCGACGGTCAACTACAACCCCGGCCGTGGCACCGTGTCGTCCTGGGGCGACTCCTACGGCAACCGGGTCGACCGGTTCCTGGCCGGCACCGCCTACCTGGACGGAACCCGGCCGAGTCTGATCATGGCGCGGGGTTACTACACCCGGGCGACGATCGCGGCCTGGGACTTCCGCAACGGCTCGCTGACCCAGCGCTGGTTCTACGACTCCGGCAACAGCAACGTCGGCGCCTACGGCCAGGGCAACCACCAGCTGTCGATCGCCGACGCGGACGGCGACGGCAAGGACGAGGTCATGTACGGCGCGGCGGCGATCAACGACAACGGGTCGCTGATGTGGCGCTCGGGCCTGGGCCACGGCGACGCCCTGCACGTGGGCGACCTGAACCCGGCCCGCGCGGGCCTGGAGGTCTACCGGCCGTCGGAGAGCACTTCGCAGCCGACCGACGCGATGCTCGACGCCCGCACGGGCGCGGTCATCTGGTCGCACCCGTCCTGCGGCTGCGACAACGGCCGGGCCGTGGCCGGCGACGTCTACGCCGGCAGCGCCGGCGCGGAGTCCTGGTCGTCCTCGGTGGCCAACCTGACCAGCGCCACCGGCGGCGCGCTGGGCCGCAAGCCGTCCTCGTCGAACTTCCTGATCTGGTGGGACGGCGACCCGGTGCGTGAGCTGCTCGACCAGACGCGGATCGACAAGTACGGCACCAGCGCCGACACCCGGCTGCTCACCGCGTCCGGGGTGGCGTCGAACAACGGCACCAAGGCCACCCCGGCGCTGTCCGGCGACATCCTCGGCGACTGGCGTGAGGAGGTGATCTGGCGGACCACCGACTCGTCGGCGCTGCGAATCTACGCCACTCCGACGCAGACCGACCGCCGGATACACACCCTGGCGCACGACCCGCAGTACCGGGTCGCGCTCGCCTGGCAGAACACCGCCTACAACCAGCCGCCGCACCCGAGTTTCTTCCTGGGTAACGGCATGGCCAACCCGCCGCAGCCGAACGTCTACGTGCGCTGAGGTAAACGCCGTTCAGTCATCCCCGGGCCGTCGGTGGCTCCCGGCCCGGGGAACTGAACGAGGCCCGCAGCGCCTTCTTGTCGGGCTTGCCGAGGGCGGTCAGCGGCAGCCGATCGGTGACGATCACGTTCTTGGGCACATGCACGGGACCCTTGCGGTCGCGTACGGCCGCCTTGATCTCCTCGGTCAGACGGCCCGACGCCGAAACGCCCGGCCGGAGCACCACCACCGCGGTGACCGCCTCACCCCAGGTGGAATCGGGTACGCCGATGACACCGACCTGTGCGACGGCCGGGTGCCCGGCCACCGCGTCCTCCACCTCGCGCGGAAAGACGTTGAAGCCGCCTGTCACGATCATGTCCTTGACCCGGTCCACGATGTGCCAGAAGCCGTCCTCGTCCTGGCGCGCCACGTCGCCGGTCCGCAGCCAGCCGTCCCGGAACGCCTCGGCGGTCGCGTCCGGCTTGTTCCGGTAACCGGCGGCCAGCAGCGGCCCGGCCACACAGATCTCGCCCGGCTCGCCCGGCGCCACCCGGTTGCCGGCCTCGTCCAGCAGCGCGGTGCGCAGGAACGCGGACGGCCGGCCGCACGAGCTGAGCCGCGCGTCGTCGTGCTCGTGCCGGGCCAGGTAGCTGATCGCCATCGGCGCCTCGGTCTGCCCGTAGAACTGCGCGAAGATCGGGCCGAACCGGTCGATCGCCTCGCGCAGCCGGACCGGGTTGATCGCCGCGGCGCCGTAGTAGACGGTCGCCAGGCTGGACAGGTCGCGGGTGGCCGCGTCCGGGTGGTCCAGCAGCGCGTACAGCATGGTCGGCACCAGCATGGTGGCCGTGATCCGCTGTTCCTCGACGGTGCGCAGCACCTCGGCCGGGTCGAACCGGGGCAGCACCACCATCGACCCGCCCTTGATCAGCGTGGGCACGAAGAACGCGGCCCCGGCGTGCGACAGCGGCGTGCACACCAGGAAGCGCGGCTCCGGCGGCCACTCCCACTCGGCCAGCTGGATCTGGCACATGGTCAGCATCGAGTGGGCGGTGCCGGTGACGCCCTTCGGCTTGCCGGTGGTGCCGCCGGTGTAGGTGACCGAGACGATGTGGTCCGGCGGCAGGTCGGCCGGCCGCAGCGGCTGCGGCTCGAACCCGGCCGCCACCGCGGTGAGGTCGACCGCGCCGGCGCCCGCCAGCGCGCCCGGCACCGGCCCGATGGTGAGCACCTGCTTGAGGCAGGGCACCCGTTCGAGCAGGCCGAGCGCCCGGTCCGCGAACAGCGGATCCACGATCAGGGTACCGATCGCGGCGTCGTCGAGCGCGTAGGCGTGGTCGTCCAGCGAGCCCAGCGGGTGCAGGGCGGTCCGCCGCGAGCCCAGCATCTGGCTGGCCCCGATGATCAGCAGCACCTCCGGCCGGTTCGTGGCCAGCAGTGCCGCGGCGCCGTCGGTGCCCACGCCGAGCGACTGGAACGCCTGGACGTACCGGCTCATCGCGGCGGCGGTCGCGGCGCCGGTCAGTGTGGTGTCGCCGAGTTCCAGCACCGGGCGGTCGCGGTGCCGGGCGAGCGCCGCGGCGACCAGATGACCCAGGTGATTCGGCTGCCGAAGCCCCATGTTCGCCTCCTGTGTGACTAATTGAGCGATCCGGCCTGGTAGAGCGTCACCACGCAGGCGCCGCCCAGGCCGAGGTTGTGCGCCAGCCCCAGCCGGCAGCCGGGCACCTGGCGGTCGCCGGCGGTGCCGCGCAGCTGCCAGACCAGCTCCGCGCACTGGGCGAGGCCGGTGGCGCCCAGCGGGTGTCCCTTCGAGATCAGGCCGCCGGACGGGTTGACCACCCACCGGCCGCCGTAGCCGGTGGCGCCGTCGCGGATCAGCGCCGCGCTCTCGCCCGGCGCGCACATGCCCAGGGCCTCGTACGTGAGCAGCTCGTTGATCGAGAAGCAGTCGTGCAGCTCGACCACGTCCACGTCGTCGATGCCGGCGCCCGCCTCGGCCAGCGCGGCTCGGGCCGCGCGCCGGGTCATCCCGCTCCCCACCACGTCGATCGCCGCACCGGCGAACGCGTCCGGCTCGTCGGTGACCAGCTGCTGCGCCGCGATCCGCACCGGCCGGCCCGCGACCCGGCCGAGAAGGCGCTCGCTGACCAGCACGGCCGCCGCGGCGCCGTCGGACATCGGCGAGCACTGGCTGCGGGTCAGCGGCCCGGCCACCGGCTTGTCGGCCAGCACCTCGTCGAGGGTGAACGGCCGGCGGTACTGGGCGAGCGGGTTACGGGTGGAGTGCCCGTGGTTCTTGACCGCCACCCGGGCCAGGTCGGCGGCCGTGGTCCCGTACGTGCTCATGTGTTCCTGGGCGGCCTGGGCGAAAAGCCAGGCGGTGAGCGGGGTGCCGCCGGTGGGTGGCGGGCCGAGCGCGGCGAGGTGCCGGTCGATCGTGGACACTCCGGACGCGGTGCCGGACAAGGCGTCCCGGGTCATCTGCTCGAAACCCACCGCGAGCGCCACGTCGGCCTGGCCGCCCTGGATCCACTCGCGGGCGAGCATCAGGGCGGTCGAGCCGGTGGCGCAGTTGTTGCTCACGTTGACCACCGGGATGCCGGTCGGGCCCAGGTCGTAGAGGGCGCGCTGACCGGCCGCGGACGGCTGGAACACGTAACCCACCGCGGCCCGCTGCACCTGCCGCCACTCCAGACCGGCGTCGGCCAGCGCGGCGCGCACGGCGGTGCCGACCATGTCCGGGTACGCGACCGGGCCGCCGATCCGCACGAACGGCGTCATCCCCACCCCGGCCACATGGACGCCGGTCACGTGGGTGCCTCGCTGCCGACCACCCACAGCGCGTGGAACTGGGAGGCGCCGCCCATCGCGTGACCCAGCGCCCGGCGTACCCCGTCAATCTGGTGTTCCCCGGCGAGCCCGCGCACCTGCAGCGCCGCCTCGGCGAAGCGCAGCAGCCCGGTGGCGCCGGTCGGGTTGCCGGCCAGCACGCCGCCGGACGGGTTCACCGGCAGGTCGCCGCCGAACGCGGTGCGGTCCTCGTCGACCAGCCGCCAGCCCCGGTGCTCGGCGGCCAGCCCCAGGTTCTCCAGCCACATCGGCTCGTACCAGCTGTACGGGACGTAGAGCTCGGCCACGTCGATGTCGCGGGCCGGGTCGGTGATGCCGGCCTGCCGGTAGGCCTCGGCCGCGCAGTCCCGGCCGGCCCGCGGGTTGACCTCGTCCCGGCCGGCGAAGTGCCCGGTCTCGGTGCGGAAGGCCATCCCGTGTATCCAGGCCGGCCGGCCGGTGACGTGCCGCGCGTCGGTGATCACCACGGCGCACGAGCCGTCCGAGGACGGGCACGACTCCAGATACCGGATCGGATCCCAGAGCATCGGCGAGTCGCGCACCTCCTGCACGGTGAGGCCGGCCTTCCGGAGATGGGCGTACGGGTTGAGCGCCGCGTTGCGCCGGTGGTTGACCGCCACCTTCCAGCCGATGTGCTCGGGCGCGCCGGACCGGCGGATGTATTCCCGGATCACCGGCGCGAAGTGCCCGCCCGCGCCCGCGCCGAGGTGCGCGCTGAACGGCAGCCCGCGGGACAGCGCCCAGGTGAAGTTCCCCTCCGACTCCTTCGAGTAGGCGACCACCAGCACCCGCCGGGCCAGCCCGGCCGACACCAGGTGCGCGCCGTGGATCGCCGCGTGCCCGCCCACGCTGCCGCCGGTGAACACCCGGGTCACCGGCAGGCCGACGGCGCCCATCGCGTCGGCCAGGTACAGCTCCGGGTTCATCACGCCGTCGAACAGGTCGGGGGTCTTGCTCAGCACCACCGCGTCGATGTCGGCGAACCCGACTCCGGCGTCGGCCAGCGCGGCGTCCACCGCCTCGCGGACCAGCGCGCCGATGGTGACCTCGCGGCGCTTGGCCTGCCGGCTCTGCCCGATGCCGACCACGGCGAGCGGCGCGCTCACGGTGAACCCGCCAGCAGGCACACCAGGTTGTGCTGCAGCACCGGGCCGTTGGTGGCATGGGCGGCCGTACGCTCGGCGGTTCCGGCCAGGATCCGGCGGGCCGCCTCGCCGATCCGGATCAGGCCGGTGGCGGTGGCCGGCCGCCCGGCCAGCGGCCCGCCGGACGGGTTGACCTCGGTGGTCGCGGTGAGTCCGAGCGCGTCGGCCAGCAGCGGCTCCTGATGGCTGTATTCAGTGTGCAGCTCGGCCACCTCGGTCTCGGCGGCGGTGAAGCCGGCCATCTCGGCGGCGCGGGCGGCGGCCAGCTCCGCCGACGGCGACCGGGTCAGGTCGCGGCAACCGGGGTAGTGCGTGTCCATCCGGTGGTCGAGGCCGCGCACCCAGGCGGGACGTTCGGCCAGCCGGCGCGCGGCCGGCTCGGCGGCCAGTACCAGCACGGCGGTCGCGTCGCCGGACGGCGCCACGTCGTGCGCCCGCAGCGGGCTGGCCACGTATGGCGCGGCCAGCAGCTCGTCCACGGTGTACCGGCCCGCCAGGCAGCGGGCCACCACCTCGGCCATCTGCCGCTCGCTGACGCGCCCGGCGTCGATCAGCGCGGCGGCCTGCAGACCGGCCAGCGCGTCCCGGTGCGGGCGCAGCGGCGCGAGCAGGTACGGGTCGAGCTGGGCCGGCATGATCTGGTCGAGGTCGGCGGCCAGCGAGCCGCGGCCGATGCCGTACACCAGCGCCACCTCGCCCTCGCCCAGCTGGAGCCAGGACCAGGCCTCGGCGAACGCCCAGGCCGCGTCCATCTCGACGTGCGACTCGGCGATCGGCGGCCAGGCGCCGACCGCGTCCAGCGACTCGATGTAGGCGAAGGTGCGGCCCTCGTAGAAGTCGTGGCTGCCGGAGGCGACGAAGTCGACCTCGGAACGGTCCAGGCCGGCGGCGTCCAGCGCCGCGCGCAGCACCGGCAGCACCGACTCGGCCATGTCGTGCTCGCGGTCGGCGACCACGAACGGCGACCGGGCGAACGCCACCACCGCGACGTCACGCACCGGGCACCGGCCGGAAGTAGCGGATGCTCGCGGTGGACGTGTCCGGCGCGCCCCACACCGGCTCGACCGGCAGACCGATCCGCACCCGGTCCGGCGCGATCTCCCGCACGAGGTGCATGAGCCGGTTGTCGGCGCCGGTCAGCCGGATGTGCGCCACCACGTACGGCGGCTCGTGCGCCTGACCCGGGAACGGGAAGTTGACCACGCAGAACGTCGACACCACGCCGTCGCCGGGCAGCTCGAACGGCGGCCCGACCGGCTCCAGGCAGCGCGCGCAGAACTCCGGTGCGGGCGCGTAGACCCGGGAACAGCCGGGGCAGCGGCGGGCCAGCAGCCGCCGCCCGGCCAGTCCGCGCAGGAACGCCGACCGCCCGGTCCCGGCCACGTACGTGTAGTCCATCCGCAACGGCCCGGCCATGCTGGTGACCGGCTCGGGCAGGGTCACCGGACCGGCTCGAAACACTCGAGGTCGCGCAGGTCGCCGACCCGTTCCGGCCGCCACCTGGCCCGCACCCGCAGGCCGGTCGCCATCCGGCCGGGGACGCCGCCGGTGTCGACCGCGTGGAAGAACGTCCCGGCCGTGCCGTCGATCGCCACCAGGGCCCAGGCGAAGTCGTGCGGCACCGGGTCGCCCGGGCGGCCCGGCACCCAGGTCCAGCAGGTGACCATGCCGACCGGGACCAGCTCGACCAGTTCGCCGGTGGCGGCGCCGGTGACCGGGTCGAACTCGAGCGGCGGGCAGAGCACCCCGCGCGCGGTGCGCACGCCGAACAGCCGGGCGTCCCGCAGCCCGCCGAGAAAGGTGCCGATCTTCGGCCCCACGGTCCGCCGGAACGGGAACTCGACGGTGTACGGCGCGGTCAGGCTCATCGCGCCGCCCGCCGCTCGTACTCCCGCCGGCCGTCTGACCCGATCGCGCCCAGCACCACGTCGTCCGCGCCGGAGACGCGCTGCAGCCAGTCGCCGAACCGCCGGCCGGCCAGCGACCCGACCCGCAGCAGCACGCCCACCTGGGCCGGCACGTACACCTCGGGCCGGGGCCGGCGCAGCACGCCCAGCACGGCCCGGCCCACCCGGCGGGGGTCGATCGGCCGGTAGCCGCGCACCGCGATGCCGGCAGACAGGTCGGTGGCGACCAGGCCGGGCAGCACACAGGACACCTCGACGCCGGTGCCGCGCAGTTCGGTGCGCAGCGCCGCCGAGAACGCCAGCATCCCCGCCTTGCTGGCCGCGTAGGTGGCGGCGCCCGGGTTGGGGGCCCGGGCGGCCACCGAGGCCACGTTGACGATGTGCCCGCCACCGCGCGGCAGCATCCGGCGCACCGCCTCGCGGCTGCCGTGGATCACCGCGTGCAGGTTGACCGCCAGGATCCGGGCGGTGGTCTCGTCCGGCTCGTCGGCGACCCGGGACAGCGGCATGATCCCGGCGTTGTTGACCAGCACGCCGAGCGGGCCGAGCCGCTCCTCGGCGGCGTCCAGGAAGGCGGTGAACGCGGCGCGGTCGGACACGTCCAGCGGCAGGGCCGCTCCGGTTGGCTCGATGTCGCCGACCACGACCTGATAACCGGCCGCGGCGAGCGCGGCCGCGGTGGCGGCGCCGATGCCGCGGGCACCGCCGGTCACCACCGCGGTGCGCGGCGGGGTCATCCGAGCGGGAGGCAGATCGACTTCAGTTCGACGTACGCGTCGAGGCCCTCGGGACCGAACTCGCGTCCGATGCCGCTGGCCTTGAACCCGCCGAACGGCGCGTTGAAGTCCAGCAGGTACTGGTTGATGCCGAGGGTCCCGGTGCGCACCCGGCGGGCCACGTCGACGCCGTGCTCCACGTCGGCCGTCCACACCGTGCCGGCCAGCCCGTACTCGGAGTCGTTGGCGATCCGGACCGCCTCGTCCTCGTCGTCGTACGGGATCACGCAGAGCACCGGCCCGAAGATCTCCTCGCGCGCGATGCGCATGTCGTTGTGCACGTCGGCGAACACCGTCGGCCGCACGTACCAGCCGGTGTCCAGGCCGTCCGGCATGCCCGGGCCGCCGGTCACCAGCCGGGCGCCCTCGTCCTGGCCGAGGCGCAGGTACGACTCGACGCGCTCCTGCTGCCGGCGGGCCACCATCGGCCCGATGTAGTTGGCCATGTCCAGCGGGTCGCCGACGGACAGCCCCGAAACCATGCCGGCGACCGCGCCGACCACCTCGTCGTAGCGGCTGCGCGGTGCGAGCACCCGGCTCTGCGCGATGCACGCCTGCCCGCTGTTCATCAGCGCGGCCATCTGCAGCCCCTGCGCCACCTGGTCCGGGTCGGCGTCGTCGAGCACGATGGCGGCCGACTTGCCGCCCAGTTCCAGGGTGACCCGCCGCAGGTCGTTGCCGCAGACGGCGGCGATCCGCCGGCCCGCCGCGGTGGACCCGGTGAACGCGATCTTGTCGACTCCCGGGTGCCGGACCAGGTGCTCGCCCACCTCGCGGCCGGCCGGCAGCACGCTGACCACGCCCTCGGGCAGCCCGGCCTGGTCGAGGATCTCGCCCAGCACCAGCCCCGACACGGGCGTCTCGGGCGCCGGCTTGAGCACCACGGTGCAGCCGGCGAGCAGGGCCGGCACCAGCTTCGCGACCGTCACGAAGTGCGGCACGTTCCACGGCGTGATCATCCCGGCCACGCCCACCGGTTCCCGCCGGACGATCACCGGGGTGCCGAACGAGCCGGTGCGCCGCTCCTCGAACGGGTACTGCTCGGCGGCGTTCAGGAAGCCGTCCAGCGCCATCAGGGTGGCGCCGACCTGCCCCACGTGTGAGAACCAGAGCGGCGCACCCATCTCGGTGCTGATCAGCTCGGCGAGTTCCTCCTGCCGGGCCAGGTACGCGGCGGCGAACCGGCGCACCGCGGCGATCCGCTCGGCCGGCGGGGTGTGCGGCCACGGCCCCTCGTCGAACGCCGTGCGTGCCGCCGCGACCGCCCGGTCCACGTCCTCCTCGGTGGCCTCCGGCGCGCTGCCCACCGGCTCGGCGGTGTGCGGCGACACCACCCGGATCCGCCGGTCGCTCGCCGGCGCCACCCACCGGCCGCCGACGTAGAGCTCCTTGTATTCCAGCATCGCCCGGGCACCCCCAGAACTAGAACGTGTTCTGGTGACTCTACAACGATGGCCGTAGCGTGAAACAGATTGACCTGAAGTCAGGATGAAACAAGTTCCAGCGACAGCGCGAACGCGACGGCCTGGTCCGGGGTCATCGCCGCGCCGCGGGCGGTGGCGGCGGCGAAGTCCGGACCCAGCGCGGCGGCCGTCTCGGCCATCCGGGCCGCGTCGGTGCCGAACGCCGGCGGACCGGCCGTGGCCACCGCGGCCAGCAGGGTGGCGGCGTCCGCCCGCGCGCCGGTCTCGGCCAGCAGGTAGCCCAGGTTGCGCAGGGTCGTCCACTGGTGGTGCCACACCTGCATGGCGTGCCAGGCGGCCACCGTGCGGCGGAACGCGGCCAGCGCCGCCGCGGTCTCGCCGGTGCGTGCGAGGAGGGCGGCCAGGCTGACCTCGGCGATGGTGGCGGCGAACTGGTCGCGTACCGAGGTGGCCAGTGCCACCGCCTCCTCGTAGCGCGGGCGGGCGGCGGCCGGGTCGATCAGGGCCAGCGCCTCGGCCTGGCCGTAGACGGCCCACGCGGTCAGGCTCGGGTTGCCGGTTTCCCGGGCGGCCACCAGGTTGTCGGCGGCGATGGCCAGGCCGGCCGCCGGGTCGCCGGCGTACGTGCGGGCCAGGCCGCGGTACAGGAAGGCCTCGCTGACCCGGACCCGGTCCTGATGCGCGCGGGCCAGCCGCAGCGAGACGCCGGCCAGGTCGTAGCAGTCGTCCAGCCGGCCCTCGTAGAGCGCCACCGCGGTCAGCACCTTCTGCAGCGGCAGGCGGCGCTCGTCGTCCGGGTCGCCGAGGCCGGCCAGCGCGCGGTCGGCCAGATCGCGGGCACCGGCCAGGTCGCCGCGCAGGGTGCGGCCCTCGCCGACCGTGCCGCACACCGCCGGATAGGCCGGATGGCCGGCAGCGCCGGGCAGCGACAGCGCGGTCTCGCCCCACGACACCACCTCGTCGCGGAACTGGTAGAGCACGTAGTAGTACAGCCCCGCGGACAGCCGCAGCGCCAGGTCGGCGTCGGCGCGCCCGACCGCCCACCGGTGGGCCGCGCGCAGATTGCCGTATTCGGCGTCGAGCAGCCTGGTCCACCGGCCCTGGCCGGGGCCGCCCAGTTCGGAGTGGGCCCGCAGCGCCAGCCCGGTGTAGTACTCAGCGTGCGCGTGCCGCAACGCGTCCTGCTCGCCGCGCTCGGCCAGCAGCGCCCCGCCGTACTCGCGCAGCGTCTCGAGCATCGTGTAGCGGGTCTCGCCGGCCGCCGGTCCGATCCCGATCAGCGAGCTGTCCACCAGCGCGGACAGGCCGTCCAGGTCGCCACCGCACACCCGTTCGGCGGCGGCCGGCGTCCAGCTGCCGGCGAAGACCGACAGGCGCGCCAGCAGGTCCTGGTCGGCGGGGGAGAGCAGGGCAAAAGACCAGTCCAGTACGGAACGCAGGGTGCGGTGCCGGGCGACCGGGGCGGAGCGGGGCGCGGTCAGCACGGCGAACCGGTCGTCCATCCGGGCGGCCAGGTCGGCCGGGTTCAGCGAGCGGATCCGGGCCGCGGCCAGTTCGATGGCCAGCGGCAGCCCGTCCAGGCTGCGGCACATGTCGGTGACCTGGTGCAGGGTTTCGTCGTCCGGCCGGAAATCCGGCCGCACGGCCGAGGCGCGAGCCAGGAAGAGGCGTACGGCATCCGGGGTCGGCAGCGGCTTGGTGGGGTGCAGGCATTCACCGGGTACGCCGAGCGGGGTGCGGCTGGTGGCCAGCACGGTGACCCGGGGACAGCGGCGCAGCACGGCGTCGACCAGCCGGGCCGCCTCGTCCAGCAGGTGCTCGCAGTTGTCCACCACCAGCAGCAGTTCCCGGGACCCGAGGTAGGCGAGCAGCGAGTCCTCCAGGCCGCGACCCGGCTGCTGGATCGCGCCGGTCGCGGTGGCCAGCGCCGGCAGCACGTCGGCGGCCGCGGTGACCGGGGCCAGCTCGCCGAACGCCACCCCGTCCGGGAACCGGGCGGCGACCGCCTCGGCGCTGCCCAGCGCCAGCCGGGTCTTGCCGACACCGCCCAGCCCGGTCAGCGTCACCAGCCGGTGCGCGGCCAGCGCGTCCGCCACGGCGGCCACCTCCTCGAGCCGGCCGACCAGGGGCGATGTCGCAGCCGGCAGGCCCCGGACCGGTGCCAGTGACGTGTCCTGGCGCAGGATCGCGGTCTCCAGGTCGCGCAGTTCCGCCGACGGGGTCACGCCCAGTTCCTCGTCGAGCCGGTCGCGGAACGCGCGGAACACGGCCAGCGCCTCGGCGTGCCGGCCGTCCCGGTACAGCGCCCGCATGAGCTGCCCGACCGGGCGTTCACGCAGCGGGTGTGCGGTCGCGTGCGCCTCGATCTCGCCGGCCAGACCGCTTTCACCCAGCCCCAGCCGGGCCTCGACGAGATCCTCGACCGCGGCCAGCCGGAGCCCCTCCAGGCGGACCGCCTCGGCGCGGGCGAACTCGTCGTCGGCAAATTCGGCGTACGCCGGGCCGCGCCACAGCGCGAGAGCCCGCTCCAGGGCGTCCCGCGGGTCCGTGGCGGCGCGGGCCTCGGCCAGCAGATCCTCGAACCGGGCCGCGTCGGTGCCCGCCCGCACCAGATAACCGGGCGCCGCCGTGATCAGCACGTCGCCGGGGAGCACGGAACGCAGCCGGGACACGTACGCGTGCAGGGTCGAGGTCGCGGTGGCCGGCACCCGGTCGCCCCAGAGCACGTCGATCAGCCGGTCGGCGGACACCACCGTGCCGGCCTGTACCAGCAGGGCGGCGAGCAGGCGGCGCTGCTGCCTGCTGCCCAGCTGGACGTCGCCCGCCCGCAAGGGCCCCAGCACCCCGAACTCCATGGCCGTCCCTTCGCGCAAGCGCGGCGCAACCGAGCCGCAAGGCCGCGCGGCAATCGTGGTCCGCGAACCGAACAGGAGGCAAGCCAAATGACAACGACCCAACTCACAACGACTCAGCTGACCACCACCATCAACCCCGCCGAAATCGAGGCCTTCGCCGGGCGGGTCACCGCCGACACCAGCGCCTGGATGGTCACCACGATGGCCATGATCGGCGACCGGCTCGGCCTGTGGCAGGTGTTCGCCGACGGCGCCGCCCGGACCACCGCCGAGTTCGCCGGCCAGGCCGGGATCAGCCGCCGGTACGCCCAGGAGTGGCTGTCCTCGATGGCGTCGCACGGCTACCTCACCTATGACCCGGCCACCGGGGGCTTCGCGCTGCCGGCCGCGGCCGTGCCGGTGCTCGCCGCCGACAGCCCGGTCTACTTCGGCGGCCTGCATCAGGCGCTGTACGGGCTGACCGCGGTGCTGGACCGGATCACCGACGCGTTCCGGCACGGCAACGGCGTGCCGATGTCCGAGTACGGCGACGACTGGTGGGAGGGCCTCGAGCGTTTCACCGGCGGGGCGTTCGACCACCTGCTGCCGCAGCAGTGGCTGCCGGCCATGCCCGCGGTGCAGCGGCGGCTCGAGGCGGGCGCCGCGGTGGCCGACGTCGGCTGCGGCCGGGGCCGCGCGCTGATCGTGCTGGCCCAGCACTTCCCGCAGAGCCGGTTCACCGGCTTCGACATCCACCCCGAGTCGATCGCCGCCGCCCGGCAGGCCGCCGCCGAGGCGGGCGTGTCCGACCGGGTGGTCTTCGAGTGCCTGGACGCCGCGGCCGGCCTGCCCGGCACCTACGACGTCATCACCACGTTCGACGTCATCCACGACGCGGCCGAGCCGGACCGCCTGCTGCGGGCGATCCGCGCGGCCCTGCGGACGGACGGCCGCTACGTCTGCGTCGACATCAACGCCAGCCACGAACTGCCGGCCAACGCGGGTCCGCTGGGTGCCTACTTCTACGGCATCAGCGTCCTGTACTGCCTCAGCACCTCGCTGGCGCAGCACGGCGCCGGCCTGGGAACGTGCGGCTTCAACGAGCACACCGCGCGGCTGATGTGCGCGGCGGCCGGCTTCGGCGAGGTGCGCCGGACCGAGATCGACAACCCGTTCAACATCGTCTACGAGGTCAGCGCATGAGACTCGGCACCGTACTCGGCATCTGGGCGCACCCGGACGACGAGGTCTATCTCTCCGGCGGCCTGATGGCGACCGCCCGCGCGGCCGGCGACCGGGTGGTCTGCGTGACCGCCACGCTGGGCGAACACGGCACCGGCGACCCGCAGCGCTGGCCACCGGACCGCCTCGCACGCACCCGGGCCGTCGAGTTGCGGGCGTCGCTGGCGGCGCTCGGCGTCGACGAGCACCGGCTGCTCGGGCTGCCCGACGGCGATTGTCCCGGTCAGCCCTTCGAGGAGGTGTCGGACCGGATCGCGGCGATCGTCGACGAGGTCCGGCCGGACACGATCCTCACGTTCGGCCCGGACGGATTCACCGGGCACGCCGATCACCGGACCGTCAGCGCGTGGGCCACCACCGCCCATGCAAAATCAAAGTCCAGGGCCAGATTGCTGTACGCGACCAGCACCGACGAATTCGCGGAGCAGTGGCAGCACGTCTACGACCGGCTGCCAGTGTTCATCGACGGTGCGGAACCCCTGCGCACTCCGGTGGACAAGCTCGCCGTACACCTCAAACTCGACGAGGAGACGGCGGACCGCAAGCTGGCCGCGCTGCGCTGCCAGGCCACCCAGACGGCCGGGGTGGTGGCGCTGCTCGGCGAGGACACCATGCGCGACTGGTGCGCGACCGAGGCGTTCGTGCTCGGCGCCTGACCGTCGCGGGGCGTGGGCGGCCGGTGCCCGCCCGGTCAGAACGTCTCGGTGTCGCCCGCCGCCTTGAGCGGCACCACCCGCGGCTGGCGCGAGTTGGCGAGCAGTTCGAGCAGGCCCAGGGCGTGCGCGGTGGCCAGGGCGCCGGCCCGGTTGCGCGCACCGAGTTTGCGGAACAGCCGGGCCTGGGTGTTCTCCACCGTCTTCTCGGCGATGCCGAGGGAACGGGCGGTCTGGCGTACGGTGTCACCCTGCGCGATCGACCGCAGGATGTCGCCCTCCCGCTCGGTCAGTTCCGGTACGCCCTCGCCGTCACCCCAGCCCACGCCGGCCGCCGCCAGGGCCGCGCCGGTCGCCGGCTCCAGGGTGAGGTGCCCGCAGGCGGCCAGTTGCAGGGCCGGCACCAGGGCGTTGAGCACCTGGGTAGCGGCCACCACGCCGACCACCCCGTGGGCTAGTGCGGCCAGGGCCTCGTCGCGCGACATCGGGACGGAGCGGACCAGCAACGCCAGCGTGCCGGGCCGGGTCATGCCCAGCCAGTCCCGGGCGACCGGATCGACCACCACGAGGATGGTCGGTACCGCTACCGCGCTGGCCCAGCCCAGCCGGTGGTGCTCGGGGCTGCCGTCCAGCACGAACGGCAGGTGAGCGCCGCGCAGGGCGACCTCGATGTCGTCCCGGATCGGTCCGTCCGCGGCGTGCAGCACCACCAGCGGCACGCCGGTGGACGGGTCGCCGCCGTGCACCACCGTGGTAGGCGGGCGGCCGACCAGGCCCAGAGTGGCGGCCCGGGCGGCCAGGTGGCTCTGGCTCGAGACGGCGAGCTTCTGATAGATCCGTCGCTTGTGGTTCTCGACCACCCGGGTGCCGATGCCGAGCAGCCCGGCGATCAGGCCGACCGGGTGACCGGCCGCGAGCAGCGCCACGATGTCCTGCTCGCGGTCGGTCAGGAGGGCGGACGGTGTGGCCGGCAGGCTGGCCGCCGCGCCGGCCGGGCGCAGGTCCGCGTGGTGCTGGCTGAGCAGCCGCACCAGCGCGTCCAGCCCGTGGGAGAACGGGACCAGCGTGTCCACCCCGGCCCGACGGCTCGCGATGAGGTCGCCGCGGGACAACTCCCGGTAGATCAGCACGAGCCGGGTCCGGCTGCAGTGCGCCCGGACCCGGGCCAGCGCGGGCAGGACCCGGTCCACGCCCTCCCCGGCGGTGCAGAGCACCATTTCGGGCGCCCGCAACTGGCACAGCGAGACCAGGTCGTCCGGATCGCCGACATCACCGACAACGGTGAATTCGGACCGGGCGGACAGGGCCGCTGCGAGTGCATCGCGAAACAGCCGGTGGTAACAACAGATTGCCACTAGCGCGGGCTCACCGGTCGATCTCTGCACCGCAGCCTCCCACCTGGGCCGGGTTGAATGATTGCCGCTCGCGGCGTAAATGGTTGCCTTTTCAACCGTCGTTTTTCATTGACAGAGGTGATTGTTATTTGGATTCGGTCAAGTAGCCAGCCACCTAGGGGATTTTCGTTGATTCACTGCCCGCGACTGGCCGGGTCGACCCGGGCGAAGCGGAGCAGATCGGTCATGTGGAAGGTGCCCGCGGACGTGCTGGGCAGGGTGGCCGCCAGCCGGGTTGCGCCGCGAGATACGAGTTCGGGTCGAGTTCCAGCACGCCGCAGAACGTGTTCAGACGGACCTGGCCGTCCCCGAACTCGAAGAACGTCTGCCAGCCGATGAAGCGGCGCTGCGCCCGGGCCCCGCCGCGCAGGTCCTCCGGGTCGGCCTGACCCTCGCCGGCCGGGTCGAAGACGAAGCCGAAGAACGCGGTGCCGTCCGGGTTGCCGGCGAGATTCGCGCGGTAGGAAGGCCGGACCTGGCTGTGCCCGAACCGGTACGCCGCACCCTGGAATTCGACCGGGATGGAGGCGGGTCCCGGCTCCGGCCGGCAGTAGCGGCGCCCGTTGTTGAAGATGTCCTGAGTGGCCGCCGTGCCGATGATCTGCGGCAGGAAGTCGTGCGCGATGATCCACTGGTAGTGTCGGCCCGCGATCATCAGGTTCTCGTCGTTCCGCGCGTCCGCGATGATCGCCGTACCCGTTCGCCGCCCGCGGCAGGTCCTCGAACAGCCCGTCCGACTCGATCCGCATGTGCAGGCGGTCCGCTACCGGTCCGCCACCATAGAGAATCAAGATCCAACGCGGGCGTACGCGCATTCGGCGACGACTCGGGCGGCGTGACCACCCCGAGCAGCGACGACGGGTCGAAGGTCATGTCGTGGTCGAGGAACTGCCCGAGGAACGTGACCCCCCGGTCTGTGTCGGGTGTCCGGGTTGTTGAGGCTCAGGGCCGGGTCCAGGATGAGCTGGATCGGCCCGGCCGCCAGGTTGTCGGCCGCATCCAGGATGCCGCCGCGGCGCCCGTCCACCAAGGCGTCCCGGAGGCGCTGATCGACCTCGGTCAGGAACGGCGGCAGACTGGTGAAGATCCGGCCGAACCGGTCGAACCGGTCGGCCGGCGTGGCGGCGTGCACGGCCCGGGCCGGCCCGGCCATCGCACACATGGGCCCGACCGCGACGGCGCCCGCGGTGCCCGCGCCCACACCCTTGAGAATCGGCGGCGGCTGACGGCCTTACGCTCGGTTTTCTCGGGGAGCGCCATTCCTGCCCCCTTTTCGCCGGCGGCGCCGACGGTGGCACCATCGAGGCCGGGCGGATGCGTTCCGCAGTCTGAAACTCCGTTCCGCGGCAAACCAGATGCCCACGGGTTATTCGTATCGACCCCGACCTATCATTTACGCCACCAAGCGCCCCGCAATTTTCCCGCGCGCCGCCATTTCCCCCGCCAAACCCCTAACCCACCCGTACCCCCACCACCGCGAAGCCTCCGCCCCCGCGCCCCGCGCCCGGCCTCCGCGGCAGCGCCGTCGCACACAACCGGGTGGGCATGTCATCCCGCGACGCGGTCCCGCACTGTGACAGCGTCCCGAGAAGTGGATGATCTTCCGGTGATCTGACACTGACCCAAGCCGCAAGGTCCGCATACCGGCTCATTCCGCCCATCGTTCGCCATCTTGTGGAAGCGCTGTTCCGCCCGAGACCCTTGCGTGGACCGGTGATGCCTCGGCGTCAATCCCTCAGTCGAGTGGCCTCCGCTTCCCGGTCTCGTGGTACCCGGCGAGGTATCGAGCGCGGCGGCGAGGACCGGTTCGATCAGGTGGATTTGCGGTTCCTGGCAGACACCAGATCGACAAGATCTGGCCGTGCAGACCGGAAAGGCAAGCGTTTGGGGCATTGGCCGGTTACGTTCCGATGGGGGATGCCGGATCGTGAGAGCGTCCGGTCATCTGTTGGGAACGCGATCATTCTCCGGCCCGAACTCTCACGGTGTGGACGGGCAGACCGGCACGCGGTGGCCGACGTCGCTGGATTGGTGGATTGACCCTGAGGCGACACTGTTCCGTGCAGAAGTCCCGCCCGAACGCGAAGTCCACACGATCTCTGAGTTGCGCGGCCGTCCGGCTACGGCGAGGCGGGCGGCCGGCTCGGGTGGTGCCGGCGTCAAGGTCGGGCATCGCCGTCTCGGGCATCGCCGTCTCGGGCATCGCCGTCTCGGGCCGAGGCGTGGGTGCGGGTGCGGGTGCGGGTGCGGGGATCTTGGTGTGTTTGGTGCTGCCTGCGGTGGTTGTGGCATCTGGGTCCGATGTGGCCGGGTGGGCCGTGGGACGCTGTCGACCAGCGGTAATAGATGTGCTTGGATGCCAGCATGCGTAGTCTCCGACTTCGGGCCGCCGCTGGGGCGCTGACCGCCGCGGTCGCCGCGGCCGTTGGCCTTCTCGTCGCGGGTCAGGCCCAGGCCGCCGTGCCGGTGGCGATCATGCCGCTGGGCGACTCGATCACCGACGGCTTCAATGTGCCGGGCGGATACCGGATCACCCTGAAGCCGAGGCTGAACGCCGGTGGCTACGCGACCGACATGGTCGGCACGATGAGCAACGGCCCGGCCGCGCTCACCGACCGCGAACATCAGGGACTCTCCGGCTGGCGGATCGACCAGCTGGACGCGAACGTCGTCTCCTGGCTGCAGCAGACCGCGCCGGCCGTGGTGCTGCTGCACGCCGGCACCAACGACATGATCCAGGGCGTCAACCTGTCCACCGCGCCGGCCCGCCTGGGCGCGCTGATCGACAAGATCACCGCAACCCGGCCGCAGGCCAAGGTGCTGGTGGCGTCGATCGTGCCGCTCGGCACGGCGGCCTGGGAGGCGAACGTCCAGGCGTTCAACGCCGCGATCCCGGGGCTGGTGCAGAGCCGCGCCGCGGCCGGCAAACAGGTCCACTTCGTCGACATGCACGCCAAGCTCACCGCCGCCGACCTGGCCGACGGCATCCACCCGTCCGAGGCCGGCTACGCCAAGATGGGTGCCGCCTGGTACGAAGCGCTCCGCCCGGTACTCGGTGATCCCACCACGACCACCACGCCGCCCACCCCGCCGACGACGGCGCCGTCCACCATCACGCCCACCTCGTCGAGCAACCCCACGCCTACGGCGACGCCCACGCCCACGCTCCGGCCCGGCGGCGCCTGCACCGCGACGCTCACCGTGGTGGGGCAGTGGCCCGGCGGCTTCCAGGCGAACGTCCAGGTGGTCAACGGCGGCAGCGCGGTCACCGCGTGGTCGGTGGCGTGGACCCCGTCCGGCTACACCCTCAACCAGTCCTGGAACGCCGACGTGACCACCAACGGCACGCTGGTGGTGGCCCGCAACGCCGGCTGGAACGGTGCGCTGCCGCCCAGCGGCACCGCGGAGTTCGGATTCCTGGCCACCGGGACAGTGCCGACATCCCCCCTGCTCACCTGCACGGCGTGACAAAAAGCGGGTATCAGAACAGGCTGGCGTCGCCGGACGATCTGGCCGGCTTCCGGCTGGAGGGCGAGGGTGCCCTGTCCTTCCCACGCGGGCGGTTGCGGCTGGAGAGCCTGCGACCGCCCGAGGACGGCCAGGACGCCAACATCGTGCTGTGGTGCCCCGAGGACTTCGGCCCGGACGTCACGGTGCGCTGGGACTTCTGGCCGATCCGGGAACCGGGACTGGCCATCGTGTTCTTCCACGCCCGCGGGCGGCAGGGCGAGGACATCTTCGACCTGGCGCCCCGGACCGGGCCGTACGACCAGTACCACCACGGCGACCTGAACGCGTACCACGTCTCGTATTTCCGCCGGATGTGGCCCTCGGAGCGCAAGCTGCACACCTGCAACCTGCGCAAGAGCTACGGCTTCCACCTGGTGGCGCAGGGACCCGACCCGCTGCCGGCGGTGCTCGACGCACAGGGCCCGTACGCGATGAGCCTGACCGTCCGCGGCGGCGAGGTGACCTTCGCGGTCGAGGATCTGGTGTCGTTCCGGTGGCGCGACGACGACCCGCTGCCGGGCGGAAAACTGGGCTTTCGGCAGATGGCGCCGATGATCGGCGAGTACGCCAACCTGCGGGTCGACACCTTTGCAACTTGACTGCAAACAGCTATCGACGAGCGTTGACATTGAGACGATTCAAAGTTACGGTCACACACACGTTTTGGTGCTGTAACTCCCTCGTCACAAGGCAGGTCCCGGTGCCGCGACGGATATCGCAAACTGCAGTGGTTCCACCCGATCGCCGGCTCGCGACGACCTCGACGACCTGGGTCATAAAGCTGTACGAGGCCGCCGACGAGGTGGTCTGGGCAGCCAAGATCAACATGCTCTGGCTGCTGTTCACGTTGGTGGGCGGCGTGCTCCTCGGTGTCGGCCCGGCTACCGTCGCGGCGTACACCCTGGCGCGCCGGCATGCCCTCGATGAATCATTTCAGGCGTTCCCCGCATTCCTCGCCGTCTACCGGCGGGAGTTCGTGCGGGGCTCGCTGCTGTTTCTTCCTGTCCTCGGGGTAAGCGTTTTCCTGGTCAGCAACTACTTCTACTTCGCGTCCATGGGAGGGGTCGGCACACTACCCCGGCTCGCCACGCTGGTGGCTCTCGCCGCCGTCGTGGTGATCGTGTCCTTCCTGCTGCCCATGGCGGTGCACTACAACTTGCGGGCGCAAGCCTTTCTCCCCAAGGCCTCGCTCTTCGCCCTCACCCGCCCGGTGCCCTCCGTGCTCCTGCTGTTCCTGTTCACGGCGGTCATCTACGCGTCCACGATGTTCCCGTTCCTGGTACTGACGGTCGCCATCGGCGGGTGGATTCAGCTGAACACCTGGCTTTGCCTGCGCTTCTTCGCCGAGAACGAGGCGCGCCTACGAGTGGAACGGATCCCATGAAGATAAAAAAGCTGGCGGCAGCCGCTCTCGCCCTGTCCACCGCCCTCACGCTCACCGCGTGTGGTGACGATGCCGAAAACGCCAACCTCGACACGCTCACCGTGATGTCGAAGCTGTTCGGCACGGCACCGAGTCCCACCGGCGAGTTGCAGAAGGCCGTCGAGGGGGTGATCGGCAAGAAGCTCGACATCACCTGGGTCCCGAACGCCGACTACGGCGACAAGAGCAACGTGACCCTGGCGTCCAACAAGCTGCCCGACATCATGGTGGCCAACGAGAAGGCGCCGGCGTTCATCAAGGCCGCCGAGGCGGGCGCGTTCTGGGACCTCACCGGCAAGCTCGACAAGTACCCGAACCTGGCCATCACCGACCCGCAGGTCGCCAAGAACGTCCAGGTAAACGGCAAGCTGTACGGCGTGCCCCGGGCCCGGCCGCTGCTGCGCTCGTCGATCTCGATCCGCAAGGACTGGCTGGCGAAGGTCGGCCTGCCCGAGCCCGAGTCGGTGCCGGACCTCTACAAGATCGCCAAGGCGTTCACCGAGCAGGACCCGGACGGCAACGGCAAGAAGGACACGTACGGCCTGATCATCCCGAAGTGGCCCGGCCCGTACGGGAGCGCCAGCCCGTACGACGCCTTCGAGACCTGGCACGGAGCGCCGAACGGCTGGGGCGAGCGCAACGGCAAGCTGGTGCCCGGTTTCGACACCGAGGAGTTCCTGACCGCCAACCGCGAGCTCAAGAAGTGGGTCGACGAGGGCCTGATCAACCCCGACTTCGCGACGCTCGACACGGCCAACTGGATGGACCCGTTCGTGCAGGGCAAGGGCGGCATCATCATCGACGTCAACGTCCGCGCCACCCAGCTGTTCGACCTGTTCAAGGAGAAGGACCCGAACGACGCCGACAAGGTCGCGCAGACCGGCAACCTCAAGCGCGCCGACGGCCAGAAGTTCTCCCTGCCGTTCACCGGTTACAACGACGTGCTGGCCGTCTCGAAGCAGCGGATCAAGACCGAGGAGCAGCTGAACGAGGTGCTGGCGGTGCTCGACAAGCTGCAGTCGCGGGAGGGCACGGTCCTGCTGACGAACGGCATCGAGGGCCGCAACTTCAAGGTCGAGGGCGAGTACGCGGTGCCGATCAACCAGGAGGACCCGGCCGTCAAGGTCATCCAGAACGACGTGGACAAGGCGTTCATCCAGATCGGCACCAAGGCCAGCATCGGCATGGAGGTCTACACCCTCAAGCCGACTGACGAGGCGAAGCGCCTGCTCATCGAGGAGCGCGAGCCGCTGATGGTGGAGGACCTCAAGACCGCGGTGCACAACCCCGCGCTCAGCATCATCGCCCCCACCTCGGTGCAGGTCGGTGCGACGATCGAGAAGATCGTCTCGGACGCGCGGGTCAAGTACCTGTCCGGCACGATCGACGAGGCCGGGCTCAAGGCCGAGATCAAGCGCTGGTACGACGGTGGCGGCACCAAGATCGTGCAAGAGACCAACGAGCTGTACAAGAAGTAGCCCGCCCACCGACAGCACGACGGGGCCCGGTCACGAGGCCGGGCCCCGCCCCATTGACAGGAGGCCGCCGTGGCCACCGATGTAGTTCCGGGCGTGGCACCGGAGACCCCGCCGACTGCCCGGCCACCGGCGGAACCCCCGATCCGCAGGACGTGGCGCGACCGCGCGGGTGCGGTCGGCCGCAGCCGCTGGCTCTACCTGATGCTCCTGCCGGGCCTCGTCTACTTCGCGCTGTTCCGGTACTGGCCGATGTACGGCCTGCACATCGCGTTCAAGGACTACCTGCCCTTCGCCGGCTACTCGGGCAGCCCATGGGTCGGCCTCCAGCACTTCGAGACGCTGTTCACCGGCCCCGACTTCAGCCGGCTGATGGTCAACACGCTGGTGCTGGCGCTGCTCACCATCGTCTTCGTGTTCCCGGCGCCGATCATCGTGGCGCTGCTGCTCAACGAGTTGCGGCACAGCATCGTGAAGCGCTCGGTGCAGTCGCTGATCTACATCCCGCACTTCCTGTCCTGGACGATCGTGGCGTCGCTGACCTACCTGCTGTTCTCGGTGGACTACGGGGTGATCGCCCAGTGGATCCACGGGGTCATCGGCGGGCGCCAGGTCGACTACGTGGCGCAGGAGGCCTGGTTCCGGCCGATCATCGTGCTCCAGCAGCTGTGGAAGACCACCGGCTGGGGCACCATCATCTACCTGGCCGCTCTGGCGAGCGTCGACACGCAGCTGTACGAGGCGGCCCGGGTCGACGGCGCCGGCCGGTGGCGCCAGTTCTGGCACATCACGCTGCCGGCGATCCGCCCGGCCATCGTGGTGATGGCCATCCTGACCTCCGGAAACCTGCTCGACACCGGGTTCGAGCAGATCTGGCTGATGACGACCTCGCTGAACCGGGACGTCGCCGACGTCTTCGACACGTTCGTCTACCAGGTCGGCATCAACCAGGGTTCGTTCAGCTACGCCACCGCGGTGGGCCTGTTCAAGGGCGTGGTCGGAGTAATTCTGATCTTCGGCTCGAACTGGATGGCCAAGCGCATGGGCGAGCGCGGACTTTACTGAGGGAGGCGGAGAAAATCATGGCAATCGACGAGACCGTCAACGAGAAGATCCGCCAGGGCAACCCGGTCCGGCACTACGACTCCAAGAGCGGCCGGTTGTTCGACGTCCTCAACGTCGTCCTCCTGCTCGGGCTGGCGGTCATCACGGTGCTGCCGCTGATGTACGTCTTCGCGGGCTCGTTCGCGAGCGAGTCGGAGATCCGCAGCCGGCCGTTCTTCCTGTGGCCGGAGGAGTTCGTCACCGACACGTACGACTACATCTTCGCCACCGACACCTTCATCCGGGCGCTGCTCACCACCATCGGCGTGACGCTCGTGGGCACGGCCGTCCAGGTGGCGCTCACGCTCACGATGGCCTACCCGCTGGCCAAGAGCCACCTGCCGGGCCGCACCCTGTTCCTGAACATCGTGCTGTTCACCATCGTGTTCGGCGGCGGCATGATTCCCACCTACCTGGTGGTCCGCGACCTGGGGCTGCTCGACTCGTACTGGGCGCTGATCCTGCCGCTGGCCATCAACCCGTTCTATCTGATCATCGTGAAGACGTTCTTCCAGGCGCTGCCGGAGGCCCTCGAGGAGGCGGCCCGGATCGACGGCGCCAACGACCTCAAGGTCTTCACGAAGATCGTGCTACCCCTGTCCAAGCCCATCATCGCCACGTTCTCGCTGTTCTACGCGGTCGGCATCTGGAACGACTACATGTCGCCGCTGCTCTACATCTCGGACAGTGACAAGTGGACGCTGCAGGTGCTGGTGCGGCAGCTGACCGCGCCCAACGCGGACTCGGCGAACGCACTCGACGCGCTGACCGGCGCCGCGTTCCCCGAGCAGGGCCTCAAGTTCGCGGTCATCGTGATCGCGACCATCCCGATCCTGCTGGTCTACCCGTTCCTGCAGAAGCACTTCGCCAAGGGCGTCCTCATCGGTTCCGTCAAGGAGTGACCTTCCACCCGTGAACTCAATAAGCCGCCGCCAGGTCCTGGCCGGCGCTGCCGCCGTGCCCGTGTCGGCGCTGGCCGCCGCCAACCTGGGACCACGCGCTGCCGCCGCGCAGACACCAATGGTTAGGAGAGCCGACGTGCCCGAGGTGAAACTGACCTGGCTCGAGGGCAAGCCCGGGGCCGCGGCCACCTCGACCTGGGGCACGCCCTGGGCGCAGGGTGCCGTGCCGGCCGACCAGACGTTCCAGCTCACCGCCGCGGACGGCAGCGCCGTGCCGGTGCAGAGCTGGCCGCTGGCCTACTGGCCGGACGGGACGCTGAAGTGGAGCGCGCACGCGGTCGCCGCGGACGCGCCCGCCGACGCGTACACCCTCGCCGCCGGGGCGCCGGCCACGCCGGCCACCGTGGTCAAGGTCAGCGACCACAAGGACTACCTCGACGTCGACACCGGCGTGATCCGGGCCCGGCTGCGCAAGCGCGGCCGGGAGCTGATCAGCCAGCTGTGGCGCGGGGACGTCGAGATCGCCCGCAAGGGTGTCCTGGTAAACCTGCGCCAGGAGCGCATCGAGGAGGACGAGGAGAAGACCGCCGGCCGGGACCGCTTCGAGAGCGAGATCCACAAGGTCAAGGTCGAGCAGTCCGGGCCGATCCGGGCGGTGGTACGCATCGACGGCGTGCACGCGAACAAGCGGGGCAAGTCGTGGCTGCCGTTCACCGTACGGCTCTACTTCTACGCCGGCGCCGAAAGCGTGCGGCTCATGCACACGTTCATCTACGACCGGGACGGCTCCAAGGACTACATCGCGGGCCTCGGCATCCGCTTCAAGGTGCCGATGCGCGACGCCGGCTACGACCGGCACGTCCGGTTCGTCGGCGATGGCAAGGGCCTGCTCAGCGAGGCGGTCAAGGGCATCACCGGCCTGCGCCGCGATCCCGGTGCCGCGGTCCGGGCCGCGCAGATCGCCGGGACCGCGCTGCCCGACCCGGCCACCTGGGACCAACGGGTCACCACCCGTCTCCAGTACATCCCGGAGTGGGGCGACTACTCGCTCAGCCAGCTCTCCGCCGAGGGTTTCACCGTCCAGAAAAGAACCAAGAAGGGGTACGGCTGGGTGCCCGTCGACCAGGGCAAGCGGGCCTCCGGGCTGGGCTATGTCGGCGGCGTCAGTGGCGGGCTCGCGTTCGGGCTCCGCGATTTTTGGCAGCGACACCCCACCCAGCTGGACATTCGCGGCGCCGCCACGGACGAGGCCGAGGTGACGGTCTGGCTGTGGTCGCCCGAGGCCGGTCCGATGGACATGCGCTTCTACCACGACGGCATGGGCCAGGACACCCACCCGAAGCAGCTCGAGGGCCTCAACATCACCTACGAGGACTACGAGCCCGAGTTCGGCACCCCGTACGGCATCTCCCGGACCAGCGAGCTCACCCTCTGGGCCCTGCCCGCGACGCCGACCGCGCAGCGGCTCGGCGCCATGGCCGACCAGGTGCGCACGCCCCCGCAGCTGATCAACCCGGTCGGCCAGCTGGTCGGCAGCCGGGTGTTCGGCGGGCTGTTCGCGCCGGTGGACCGCTCGCACCCGGTCAAGGCCGTGATCGAGGACCACCTGGACTTCCTGTTCGGCTTCTATCAGAAACAGGTCGACCAGCGGCACTGGTACGGGTTCTGGGACTACGGCGACATCATGCACACCTTCGACGAGGACCGTCTGGTGTGGCGGTACGACGTCGGCGGCTACGCCTGGGACAACTCGGAGCTCTCGCCCGACCTGTGGCTCTGGTACGCGTTCCTGCGCTCCGGCCGCGCCGACATCTACCGGTTCGCCGAGGCCATGACGCGGCACACCGGCGAGGTCGACGTCTACCACCTCGGCAAGTGGGCCGGCCTGGGCACGCGGCACGGCGTACAGCACTGGGCCGACAGCGCCAAGCAGCAGCGCATCAGCACCGCCGTCTACCGCCGGATCTACTACTACCTGACCGCCGACGAACGCACCGGCGACCTGCTCACCGAGCTGGTCGACTCGGACCGTACGTTCCTGGTCCTGGACCCGATCCGCAAGATCCGCACGGAGCCCTACACGCCCGACCCGCACGCCCTGTCGATCGGCCTCGGCACCGACTGGAGCGGCCTGGCCGCCGCGTGGCTGGCCGAGTGGGAGCGGCGCGGGCCGAAGGCGGAGGTGGCCAGGTCGAAGCTGATCGGCACGATGGAGACGATCGGCGCCATGCCGAACGGTTTCGTCACCGGCAGCGGCCTGTACGACCTGGACACCGGCCGGTTCGCCCCGGTCACCGAGAAGACGGTCAGCGTCTCGCACCTGAGCGCCATGTTCGGTCTCGTCGAGGTCTGCGCCGAGGTGATCGACCTGGTCGACGACCCGGCGTTCGAGAAGGCCTGGCTCCAGTACTGCCGCCTGTTCAACGCCACCCGCGACGAGCAGACCGCGGAGTGCGGCGCCCACTTCGGCAACCTGATCCTCAAGCAGGGCCACGCCCGCCTGACCGCGTACGCCGCGGTCCGCCTGAAGAACACCGACCTGGCCAGCCGGGCCTGGCGCGAGTTCTACACCGGCGACGGCTACGCGCCCACCCTGCCGTGGACCAGCCAGCGGATCACCTCGACGCTGAACCCGACCGACGCGGCGACCTGGGTGTCCACCAACACCACGGCGCTGTACGGCCTGTCCGCCATCCAGATCCTGGCGCTCGTGCCCGACCAGATCGTCGCACCGTAGGGCAGACTCTGCTGCTGTGCGGATGCGGGTCCGGCTCTTCGTCAGCTCGACCTTCGCCGACCTCGGCGCGGAACGTGACGCCCTGCACGCGGAAGTCATCCCGCGGCTGAGGCGGTTCTGCGCCGAGCGCGGCGTGCAGTTCTCCGCGGGTGGACCTGCGCTGGGGCATCAGCCGCGAGGCGGGCCTCGACCAGGCCACCCTGGAGATCTGCCGGGCCGAGGCGGAACGCTGCCGGCCGTACTTCGTCCTGCTTCTGGGGGAGAGGTACGGCTGGCGCCCGCTCCCGCAGCGGATCACCGGCCGGCAGTCGCCCGACGCCCGCTGGTACCGGCGCGACACCAACGCGGTGCCGGCGTCGTTGCTGCTGCAGCCCCGAACCGGTGAGTTCGGCGTGTTCGCGAACCGGTACCGCCACCGGCTCGTCGTGGTGCACCTCGCCGACGGGCGCCACCACGAGACCGACGGGCTGGACGCGGCCCCGGACGTGCTGGTCGCGCACGCCGTACCCGGTCAGGGGCTGACCGCCCAGCCGGCGGCTTCCGGGTGTGGAGCGTCGCGGTCTCGGTGTGGCATCTGCGCACGCGGCAGCGGCTGGCCCGGGTGGAGCTGCCGGGCGAGGTCACCGCGGTCGCGACGGCGATCGACGGCGCCGCGCGGTCCGGATGACGTGGACGCCTGGCCACATCTGGCAGACGACGGTGGCGGCTCCGCCGGCCGGGCCGGGCCGTTACAAGTACCTGGTACGCCGGGGAGCCGCCGACCCGGAGTGGGAGCCGGGGCCCGACCGGACGGAATCTGCCGACCTCGACACCTTCTGGTCGCCGCCGAGGTTGGCGGGGTTCGCTGCGGAGTTCGCGCTTTGCGCTCAACGCTCAGTGTCGTCGGAAGGTGGGTGGGTGGCGGCCAGCCGTGATCGGGCGCCGGGTCGGTGATCCGGGTGGGTGGCGGGAAAGCGCCGGACGGGTGGGCGGCGCTCCTGCGTTCGGTTGGAGTAGGGATATGCCGAGGTCGGGGAGGCCAAAACATTGATGGCTGGCTATATCTTGGGCGGATGCGAAGCGTAGGCCTGTTGGCCGCCACCCTCAGTGCCCTCACCGTCGCGACCCTGTTGGGACCAGCACCCGCAGCGGCGGCGGCGCCGGAAAATACTCAACCTGTGCACGATTACACAACGGCCATCCGCGAGCGGGTCTGGGTGCAGACCGCGGTGGACAGTGATGCCGACGGGCAGCCCGACCGGGTGGCCGTGCGGATCATCAGGCCGGCCGCGACCGCGGACGGGTTGAAGGTGCCGGTGATCTTTCAGGCCAGTCCCTACTACGGCGGTATCCGGGGCGTCGCCGGCCACGACGACGTGGACCGGAGCGGCGTGGACTACCTGCTCGGCGAGCCGGCACCGGCCAAGGCCGAGCCACCGCCACCACCGACGTTCGGCGGGTACCTCGACAACTACTTCGTGCCGCGCGGCTACGCGGTGGTCTTCGCCGACAGCCTGGGCACCGGGCGGTCCGACGGGTGTCCGACCGCGGGTGGCAGCAACGAGGCGCTGGGCATGAAAGCCGTCATCGACTGGTTCAACGGGCGCGCGACGGCCGTCGACGCGGACGGGGCGCCGGTCGCCGCCGACTGGTCGACCGGGCGTACCGGAATGATCGGGGTTTCCTACAACGGCACCCTGCCCAACGCGGTGGCCGCCACCGGGGTCGAGGGGCTCGAGACGATCGTGCCGATCGCGGCGGTGTCCAACTGGTACGACTATTACCGTGCCAACGGTGGCGTCGTGGCGCCGGGCGGCTACCAGGGCGAGGACACCGACGTGATGGCGCGGGCCGTGCTGACCCGGGCGACGCCTGAGATCTGCGCCGAGGTGATGGCCGGGCTGACGCGCAGCCAGGACCGGGCGACCGGTGACTACAACGACTACTGGGCCGAGCGGAACTACCTGAACGGCGCCGGCTCGGTTCGGGCCAGCGTGTTCCTGGTGCACGGGCTGCACGACGACAACGTGCGCACCCAGCAGACCGGGCAGTGGTGGGAGGCGCTGGCGGCGCACAACGTACCGCGCAAGATCTGGCTGCACCAGGCCGGGCACACCGATCCGTTCGCGGTGCGGCGGGACGCCTGGCTCGACGCCCTGCACCGGTGGTTCGACCAATGGCTGTACGGGATCGACACCGGGATCATGAACGAGCCGATGGCCGACGTGGAGACCGCCCCGAACCAGTGGCGGACCGCGGACACCTGGCCGGTGCCGGGGACGCGGCGGGTCGTGCAGCCGCTCGGGTGGGGGCGCACGCGGCAGACCTTCGTCGACAATCCGTCGCGTACGGCCGCGCAGTTGGTGGCGAACGGCACCCAGGCCGACCCGAACCGGCTGGCCTATCTCTCGCCGCCGCTGGCCAAGGAGACCCGGCTGTCCGGCACCGCCGAGGTGACCATCCGCGCCGACATCCGCGGTGAGTCGCCCTACCTGACCGCGTTGCTCGTCGACTACGGCACCGGCGTGCGCTACGCCGGGACCCGGGCGCTGGCCGAGCAGGACTGCGTCGGTCCGAGCGTCTCCGGCGATTCGGGCTGTTTCAGCAAGCAGGAGTACGCGACCACGACCACACCGTACGAAATAGTCACCCGCGGCTGGCTGGACGTGCGCAACCGGCTCTCGCTCTCGCGCTCGTCGCAGGTGGTGCCCGGCCGCGCGTACACGTTCCGCTGGAAGCTGCAGCCCACCGACTACGTTTTCGCGCCGGGGCACCGGATCGGGCTGGTGCTGCTGTCCACCGAGCGCGACCACACGCTGCGCTACCCGGGCGGCACGGTGATCGGGGTGCGGCCCGGCGGCTCGTCGCTCACGCTGCCGCTGTCCTGACGAGGCGGGAAGTTCGTGGCCGCTATGACATCCGGGTCAATATCGTCTCGTCGGTATTGCCCGGATCGTCCTGCTGCGTCAGTCTCAGCGAGTCGCCCGAGCAGTGCGCGGTCTCTTTCCTGGGTACCCGCGGCGTGTGCCGTTCCGGACTCGTCTTGTCCCCGATGATGACGTCGTACCAGGCGTCGGCGTTCGGTCTCCCGTACCGGATCAAGCCGTTGTCGTGTTCGAAGCGGACGACGACCGCGCCGTGGTGCACGAGGCGGAGCTTCCCGCCGTTGATCGGGACGGCCGTCCGTTCCGGATCCGAGGCCACTACCACGGCGACCGCCGACTCGACGGTCGACTCACCGAAGTCGACGACTGCCATTCCGTCGGCGCGGAACTCGTGCACGACGCCCTCCCGGCGAAGTTCCACGACCAGACCTTCGACAGGGAGGAAGGAGCGGTGTGCGGTCTCCCGCCATTTGCCGAGGAGACAGTCGGTCCGCCGGTTGGGGCTGGCATCGCCGGCGAGCACCAGCCAGTTGGTGTGGTTGAGCGTGGCCGCGGCGCCGAGCGTGCCGATCAGTGCCACTCTGGCCACCACCTGGCGAAACTCGTGGAAGCGCATCGTGGAGGTGGCTCGTCGTTTCGTTCGACGACCGCGTACCAGGTGGCCGGCCGCGCGCCCGACGAGCATCGCAGGTATCGCCGCGACCGTGCCGAGCACGACGCTGAAATGCCAGAAAGTCTGCGAGGCCTGCATGTCGACCGGCTGCCAGCAGCCGATCGACAGGAAGGCGGCGCAGTAACCCGGAGCCGACCCGAATGTCACGATGACCGTGCTGATTGTCGACGTGACGCAGAGCGCTGCTACCGCGTGCACCACGCGCATCCGGCCGGCGACTGCCATTGCCGTGGCGGCGGCCAGCGCCCCGACGGCCACGGTGACCGCGAGAAAGACGTCCGGGCCGCTTCGCATCCACTCGTCGATCGCGTCATTGCCGCGATCGGGCTGGTAGGCCGAGTGGATCGCGGCGAAGTGCAGGCCGAAGCAGAGAGCGAAGGCCGCCGCTCCCGCGAGGCCGAACCGGACCCCGCGGCGGCCCGGCGGCCGGGCCAGCATCAGCGGAGCCACCGCGGCGAGCAGGATGCCGAGGACAACCCAGGGATACGACCAGGTGGCGACGAAAAACAGCTGGCTGCGCGGCCACAGCGCAACCGCTTGGAGGAACTCGACCGCGTTGGCGTACCACCGGCCGGCCTCCCCCGGGAGTGGCGCAACAGTGAGCGCCGGGCGCCCGAGAAACCCCTCCACGGACAGGGCCATGCGGCCACCGCGGAGGGTGAACCACATATTCAACCAGGGCGTCGCCGCGACGGCGGCCACGGCGGTGACCACGTACCACGTGCTGCGGGCGTGCAACGGCACGCCGGTAGCCGCCGATCGGGCCCAGGCGGTCACCAGCAGAGCGCCGATGATCAGCGGAATAGCGGTAACGACGAGGTCTGCCACGGACGGCGAGTCCTGACGGAAACCGAGAAGTACCCAGCCGTCCCCGGACGTGTTGACGAGCGCCACCGCGTCACCCACCAGGAAGCCCGCCATGAGCACGAGGGGATACGTCGCCGTCCGCAGCGGTGACCGGTCGCCGAGCAGCTGCGCCCGGAACACCGCGTACACCAGGGCCAGACACATGAAGCCGGCGACGAACAGCACATTCGTCAGATCCGCGAGGTGGGTGGCTCCGGGCATCGCGATGAAGAAGAAGATGGAGTTGTTCTGGAGGCAGACCGCCGCCGCGATACCGACACCGAAAAGTTGACCGAGTCTCGGCCGGGACACCTGCGCGGGGTCGTCGAGGACGGCGATCCTGGCCTTCGGTTTCGGATGTTTCGACGTCAGCAGGTCGACCACGGCAAGCCGGCCGCGGTCACGCTTGCCGGCCTGGTCGAACAACTCGTGCAACGCAGATCGGGCCGCTGGGTCGAGCGTGCCCTGCCTCGACTCCCATTCGGCCGAGAGGATGTCGGCGTGGTGTTCCCGGAGCCTCAGGATCGCGTTGCGGGTCAGAAACACGAGCAGCGTCAGAACGACGAATGAGACGGTGTTAGGGACGGCCTCGGCCAGCTCTGCCGCCAGGCCATGCCGGCCGACCACGATCGACAGGGTCGTCATCGCGACCATCAGCGGCAGGGCGGTCACGGTGAAGGCACGCCAGATCGCGACGGTCCACATGGCGATGTCCACGTCCCGGTGCCGGAGGTGCGCGAGCTCGTGCAGGACGACGGCCCGGAACGTCGCCGGAGTCAGCACGCTCGCCTTGGCCAGTCCGGCGTTGACCTGCACATAGCGGCGGCCGGCGTGCCCGAACGCGACGGCCCGGGTGCTCTGCCGCCGGGCCGCGAGGAGGAACACCGGCGTGCGCACGCCGGCGACGTCGCAGAGACCCTGCAGATCCTCGATCAGCTCCGGGGCGCTGGACGCATCGATCCGGCGGAGCCTGCGGCGGCGGCGTATCCACCACGGAGCCGCCAGGTACAGCAGGCCCGCCACACCGAACACCGCGAGCAGGCCGCCCGCGACGGTCTCGGTCCTGGTCAGGTTGAGGTCGAGAAACGTCTCGCGGACAGCGAGGAACTGTATCGAAGAGGTCGCGCTGACCGCCGTGACGAGCAGGACGAACAGGGAGGTCGTCCCGGCCGGTCCGGTGTTCCGGCCGTCGGGAGGCACCGCCGTGGTCATGCTTTCGGCGCGTCCTCGTTCGCCCCGGCCCCGATCGTGAGGTCCGTGATCATGCGGATCATGTCCTCCGACACCTGCCCTTTCACCGAGATCTCGGTGACGATCCGGCGGACGGTGACCTCGGTGCCGGGCGGGAGGTCCAGAACGGGTGTCTGGTCCGCGGCAGTCTTGCGAGGTCTGATCATACGCTGGACGGCGGCCCGGGCGGCGTCGAGCGAACGGTTCGCCGCCGCCTGGACGACGCTGTCGCTGAGGTATCTGACGACCTCGGCAGAGATGGCCAGCACGATCGGGGTCACCACCGGCAGCACATCCCCGACCCCGATGCCGAGCATGTCGTCGCTGTCACCGTCGAGCCGGAAGGCGTTCCTCGGATCCTCGAAATACTCGTCCGCCTGGAGCGAGAACATCCGCAGCTCCTCGGGCGCCACCGCGGCTACGATCTCCTTCGCGAGGGTGCGGACGGCCGTCTCGTCGATGTCTCCACGCATGGCACGGAACTTAAACACATGGGGGGTACGCGCTGACGTCGCTCGCGGTGTCTGGTTTCGGTCAGGCCGGCGGTCGAACCCGGACAGTGGCCCGTTCGTCGGATGCGTGACCGGGCAGACGACGCGCCGCCCGGCCGGCGAGCCGGACGGCGCGTCATTCACACCGTTTCTCGGGAGAGCCCTAGCTGACGTTCAGCGTGTAGTTGTTGACGGTGAAGTTGGACTGACCGGCGGTGCCGGAGATCTCGAAGCCGTACTGCAGCTCACCGACCGTCACGTCGCCCCACCAACCGGCGGTGTTCCGCAGCCAGTTCATGAGCGCCAGCAGGTCGATGTTGCCGGAGTTGGTGTCGCTGGTGCGCAGGAACGAGAACACCGCGTTGGCGCCGTTGGAGCCGCGGTAGACGTTCCAGGTGTGCCCGCCCAGGTTGACGTTGCGGTAGTTGGGCACGGCGCCGTTGGCGTCGTAGGACTCGGCGATCGGGCCGACGTTGCCCTGGTAGTTGGTCCAGATCATGACCTCGTACGCGTGGTTGTTGGCCCAGATGTCGTAGGTGGCGGAGAAGTCGCCGTCGCCGGGGACGGTGGTGTTGAACGAGCCGGTGACCGAGCCGAGGGAGCTGAGGGTGCGGTTGAGCGTACGGCTGACGTTGGGGTAGGTCTTGACTCCGCTGGTGCGCGGGTGGTTCGCCTCGACGCCCCAGTTCTGCCAGCTGCGGGCCCAGATGGTCTGGGATCCGGCGCCGCCGCCCCACAGGTTGTTGTAGAGCGTGTAGTTGCCGCTGGTCCAGTTGTCCCACTGGCCGGAGGCGACCCAGACCGCATCCGACGGCACGCCGTTGGTGGGCGGCGGGGTGGTCGGGTTGCCGGTCGGCGGCGGGCTGGTGGTGGGCCGGGTGGTCGGCGGCGTGGTGGTCGGGCCGGTGGTCGGCGAGACGCCGCCGGTGCAGGTGGTGCCGTTGACCGCGAAGCTGGACGGCACCGGGTTGCTGCCGGTCCACGAGCCGTTGAAGCCGAACGACGCGGTGCCGTTGGTGGCGATCGAGCCGTTGTAGCCGGCGTTGCGGGCGGTGACGGCCGAGCCGCTCTGGGTCACGGTGGCGTTCCAGGCCTGGGTCACCGTCTGGCCGGCCGAGTAGGACCAGGTCAGCGTCCATGAGCTGAGCGGGTCGCCGACGTTGGTGATGGTGACGTTGGCGCCGAAGCCGCCCGGCCAGGTGCTGCTGATGGTGTAGGCGACCCGGCAACCGGCAGCGGCGGACGCCGGGAGGGCGGTGAGGACGCCGGCCGCGGCTGTGATGGCCGTCGTAGTCACCAGGGCGAGCGCGAGATTACGTCTGCGCATGTCGGTCCAATCTGGAGGGCTGTCCACATCGCGGTCATCGAAGCGCTTCGACGGTGGCATCGCGGAGTTCATGAACGTCAATGTGGTATTGCGCAGATGTTAAGAGCCGCCGCTGCGAAATCGCAACATCCCGATTAACTCGACTTCGGCCATCTTCCGAGTTGTGCCATTCCCGGGTGCCGCTCTCCCGGGACACTGGTTTCCGCCGATCAGCCACCATTGCCGGCGGCCGGTCCCCCCGCACCTCCCACCCTGCTAAACGCCGTCGAACGCTCATTACGAGTGCCTGGTTAGAGGTACTTTTCGGATATGTTCCGGGTGGGTTGCCGCATCGCGGGACAGTGGGGTCAAGGGCTGAGATGGTGAGCCGCCATCGGGTCGCGGCGATGCCAGGAGTCTGACAAATCGCCCACCGCGACGGCTGGGTGCTCCACTATTGCGGATGGCTCACGACCACCTTGCCGGGTCCGGTGTGCCAGGCCAGGAGGCACTCGCCCTCGGCCACCGCGGCGTCGACCTGCTCCGGCGCCGGCCGGGTGAGCAGATCGATCCGAAGTTCCGGCGAGGCCGCGTCGATGGTCCAGGTGCCCGCCACCCGGCCGTCGATCAGCAGGAACCGGGCGCCCGCCACGCTGAGCGAGCGGTGTGCGTCGCCGATGATCCGGCTGCGGTCGTCAAAACCCAGGACCGCATTGTCGAACGCCGGCAGGAAGCGCGGCGGTACCGCGATGTCCGGATCGGGCAGCACCCCGTCCGGAATGTCGAACAATTCCCGGCCGCGCAAATCCCGGAATGTCCGCAATTGAGGCCGCAGCCGGTTAAAGGATTCGCGCAGTCCGGACAACCCCGACCACGCGCGCATATCGGAGCTGGTAGCCGGCCCAAATGCCGCTAAATAGCGCAATAAAAGCTCGTCCATTACGGCCGAAAGGGATGGGCTCAGGGCGGCGGAGGGCGCGGCGGTGTCGGAAGGCGCGGTGTCGGCTGCCGGCGGCGGCGTTGTGGGGGCGAGGGCCGGGGCGGTGCCGAGCCAGGCTTCGATGGTGGTGTTGCGGGCCGGGGCCTTCTGACCCCAGACCCCGCGCGGGGGCACCTGCACCAGCGGCACCAGGGAGCTCAGCGCGTCGCCGAGCACCCGGGCCGGCACGTCCGGCCAGCGGTCGCCGACCGCGCGGCCCACCTCGGACAACGTGCTCGGCGTGCGCGCGAAATGCGGACGCCCGGCGGCGGTCAGCTCGGCCGGGTCGACGCCGGTCAGGTCGCGCTTCAGCACCGCGAGCATCCGGGCGGCCAGCATCGGCTGGTGCAGTTCGCGCAGTGCCAGGCAGTCGGCCGCGGTGACCAGGTGCAGCGTGCGCCGCATCAGCAGGGTCCGCACCGCCCGCCGTCCTTCGAGTTCCGCGACCAGGTCGTCCGGGCGGAATCCGGTCAACCGGCTCCAGAGACCCACGTACGGCTCCATCGGCTCTTGGGCTTGCAGGCCGACCAGGTGGGTGAGCGCGCCGGCCACCGGCAACTCGCGGCGTGAGAGGAGCAGCTGGCGGTGCATCAGTGCCCGGTTCAGGGTGCGGTTGTCCAGGACGGTCATCCGGTCAAGTTATCCGCCATTGCGGTCAAGAACCGACCGCTATCGGCGGAATATGTGGAGCGGGACGGCCCGTGTGCTCCATGATCGGGCCATGACCGCCGACGCGACCAAGATCCTGTTGTCCGAATCGGAGATGCCCCGGCGCTGGTACAACATCGTGCCGGACCTGCCGAGCCCGCCACCGCCGCCGCTGCACCCGGGCACGCTCCAGCCGGTGGGCCCGGACGACCTGGCCCCGCTGTTTCCGATGGCCCTCATCGAGCAGGAGGTGACCGCCGAGCGGTACGTCGACATCCCGGACGAGGTGCAGGAGGTCTACCGCCTGTGGCGCCCGTCGCCGCTGTACCGGGCGCACCGCCTGGAAAAGGCGCTCGGCACCCCCGCAAAGATCTTTTACAAGTACGAGGGGGTGTCGCCGGCGGGTTCGCACAAGCCGAACACCGCGGTGCCGCAGGCGTACTACAACGCGGCCGCCGGTGTCCGCCGGCTCACCACCGAGACCGGCGCCGGGCAGTGGGGCACCGCGTTGGCGTTCGCGTCCGCGCAGTTCGGCCTCGAGTGCGAGATCTGGCAGGTGCGGGCGTCGTACGACCAGAAGCCGTACCGCAAAATCATGATCGAGACCTTCGGCGGCACCATCCACCCGTCGCCGTCCGAGCTCACCGAGGCCGGCCGCCGGGTGCTGGCCGCCGACCCGGACTCGCCGGGCTCCCTGGGCATCGCGATCAGCGAGGCGGTCGAGGTGGCCGCCCAGCACGCCGACACCAACTACGCGCTCGGCAGCGTGCTCAACCACGTGCTGCTGCACCAGACCGTGATCGGCGAGGAGGCGATCGCCCAGCTGGCCAAGGTGGGCGCGACCCCGGACGTGATCGTGGGCTGCACCGGCGGCGGCTCCAACTTCGCGGGGCTGGCCTTCCCGTTCCTGCGCGAGAAGCTGGCCGGCACCATGAACCCGGTGATCCGCGCGGTCGAGCCGGCCTCCTGCCCGTCGCTCACCCAGGGGAAATACGCGTACGACTTCGGCGACACCGCCGGGATGACCCCGCTGATGAAGATGCACACCCTCGGCCACGACTTCATCCCGGACCCGATCCACGCCGGTGGCCTGCGCTACCACGGCATGTCCCCGCTCATCTCACACGTCTACGAGCTGGGTCTGATCGAGGCGGTGGCCAAGAACCAGAAGGAGTGCTTCGAGGCCGGCGTCACTTTCGCCCGCAGCGAGGGCATCATCCCGGCGCCGGAGCCGACGCACGCGCTGGCCGCCTGCATCGAGGAGGCGTTGCGCTGCAAGGAATCCGGCGAGGAGAAGGTCATCCTCACCGCGCTGTGCGGGCACGGCCACCTCGACCTGGCCGCGTACGGGCGCTACCTGGCCGGCGACATGGTCGACCACGAGTTGTCGGCGGACGCGGTCGCGGCCGCCATGGCCGGGCTGCCGAAGGTGCCCGCGTGACGGGCTGACAGACTGGACAAGTGAAGATCGTCGATGCCGCTTGGCTGCCGTCCGAGGCCTGGCGGCCGATCGGGAGCCGCCGGGTCCGGGTGACCGGATCCGGCGCGCTGGTGGACACCGTCCGGGACGAGATCCGCGCGGCCGGCGGCAGCCTCGACCCGGACGGCGATCTGGTGTTCACGCTCGGCGGCGACCCGGACCGGCTCGGCGAGGAGGGTTTCGAGGTCGACGGCGACGTGGTCCGGGCGGCTGCCCCGCACGGGCTGCTGCACGGCCTCTTCCACATGCTTCGTGGCGGCACCGCGGGCACCCAGAAGCCCGCGTTGGCCCGGCGGATGCTGGACCACTGGGACAACGTCGACGTGCACCCGGTGATGGGCCAGGTCGAGCGGGGTTATTCCGGCGGCTCGCTGTTCTGGCAGGACGGCGAGCCCCGGCGCGACCTGACCCGGGTCCGCGCCTACGCCCGGCTGCTGGCCGCGTCCGGCATCAACGCGGTCGCGCTCAACAACGTGAACGTGCACGCCACCGAGGCGCACCTGCTTACCGACCGGCTCGGCGAGGTGGCCGAGCTTGCCGGAGTGTTCCGCCGATACGGCATCCGGGTGCACCTCTCGGTGTCGTTCGCCGCGCCCGTGCACCATGGGCTGGGGACCGCCGACCCGCTCGAGGACGAGGTTCGGGAGTGGTGGTCGAAGGCGACCGCGAACGTCTACGCGACCATCCCGGACTTCGGCGGCTACCTGGTCAAGGCCGACTCCGAGGGTCAGCCCGGCCCGTTCAGCTACGGCCGTTCGCACGCCGACGGGGCGAATCTGCTGGCTGCGGCCCTGGCCCAGTATGGCGGCGTGGTGCACTGGCGGGCCTTCGTCTACAACCACCGGCAGGACTGGCGGGACCGCAGCGTGGACCGGGCCCGGGCCGCCTACGACCATTTCACCCCGCTGGACGGCACCTTCGCGGACAACGTCGTGCTGCAGGTCAAGCACGGTCCGCTCGACTTCCAGCCGCGCGAACCGGTGTCGCCGCTGATCACCGCGCTGCCCGGCACCCGGCTCGCGGTCGAGTTCCAGGTGACCCAGGAGTACACCGGCCAGCAGCGGCACGTCTGCTACCTGGCCCCGATGTGGAGCGAGCTGCTGCGCGGCACCGGCGGCCCGGCCATCGCCGAGCACGCTGCCGAGCTGGTCGCGGTGGCGAACACCGGCGACGACCCGTTCTGGACCGGGCACCCGCTCGCGCAGGCCAACCTGTACGCGTTCGGCCGCCTCGCCTGGGACCCGGCCGCCGACCCGCTCGCCGTGCTCGACGAGTGGATCACGCTGACCTTCCCGGCCGCGCCCGGGCTGCTGCGGGACACCCTGCACGAGATCATGGACGGGTCCTGGCGCAGCTACGAGCGCTATACCGCGCCGCTCGGCGTCGGCTTCATGGTGCGGCCCGGCCACCACTACGGCCCGGACGTGGACGGCTACGAGTACACGCCGTGGGGCACCTACCACTTCGCCGACCGGGACGGGGTGGGCGTGGACCGCACGGTGGCCACCGGCACCGGGTTCGCCGGGCAGTACCCGTCGCCCTGGTCGCAGACCTACGAGTCGCCCGGCAGCTGCCCGGACGAGCTGGCCCTGTTCTTCCACCACCTGCCGTACGGCCACGTCCTGCACAGCGGCCGCACGGTGATCCAGCACATCTACGACACGCACTTCGCCGGCGCGCGGGAGGCCGCCGCCATGCGCGAGGCGTGGCGGCGGGTGTCCGGCGTCGTCGCGCTGGACCGGTACGAGCGGGTCGCCGCCCTCCTCGACGAGCAGGTGCGCTCGGCCGAGGAGTGGCGCGACCAGGTCAACGCTTACTTCTTCCGCAAGTCCGGGGTGCCGGACTGGGAGGGTCGCCGGATTTACTGAAGGAGCAGTACGTCCTTCGGCGCCAGCCGGATCGTGCTGCCCCGGGTGACCCGGTCTCCGGTCAGCAGGTCGGTGGCGTCGGCGCGGGCCACCAGCTCGGCCGGCTCGGACCCGTGGTTCAGCAGGAAGGTGAACCGCCGGCCGTCCGGGGCGACCCGTTCGGCCACCTCGACGCCCGGGACCGGCGGGAACGGGCCGCGCAGCCCGTGCCGGTCCAGCACCTGACCCACCACCCGGTCCACACCGGGCTGGTCCAGCCGGGTGGCCACGTACCAGGCCTCGCCCTCGCCGAACCGGTTGCGGGTGACCGCGGGAGATCCGGCATAAAAATCATGGGTGTACGTGGCGACCGTCTCGGCGCCCTGCGGGATCACGATCTCGAAGACCAGCGAGCCGCCGGCGGTGGTGTCGTCGCCGAACCGGACCGGGTTGATGACCTCGGCCGGCCGGGCGTCCCACTCGTCCACCCGGATGCCCAGCAGCTCACCGAGCGGCCCCGGCACGTCGGCCAGGAATGCGTTGTCGTCCTCGTCGACCCGGCCGGACAGGAATGTGGTGAGCACCGTGCCGCCGCGCCGGGCCACCTCGGCGAGCCGGGCCGCCAGGTCGCCCTTCACCATGTGCAGCACCGGGGCCACCACGACCTCGTACCCGGAAAGGTCGGCGGTCACCGGCAGCACGTCGACGCCGACCCCGGCCGTCCACAGCGCCCGGTAGTAGTCCAGCACCACCTGGTGGTAGCGGACCAGCCGGGACGGACCGTCCGAGATCTCCAGGGCCCACCAGCTGTCCCAGTCGAACAGCACCGCGACCCGGGCCGGGGTACGCGCGCCGAGGATCGCGTCGCCGGCCTGCTCCAGCTCGGCGCCCAGCTCGGCCACCTCGCGGAAGACCCGGGTGTCGTCCCGGCCGGCGTGCCCGATGACCGCGCCGTGGTATTTCTCGCTGGCGCCCTTGCCGGCCCGCATCTGGAAGAACAGCACCGCGTCGGCACCGTGCGCCACCGCCTGCCAGCTCCACAGCCGCATCACGCCGGGCCGCTTCAGCGGGTTTACGTCCCGGCAGGCGGTGGTGCTCGGGGTCTGCTCCATCAGCCAGAACGGTGCGCCGCCCTTGATGCCGCGGATCAGGTCGTGCCAGAACGCCATCCACTCCGGCAGGTCGTCGCCGGGCGGGTAGTTGTCCCAGGACGCGAAGTCCAGGTCGGCGGCCCAGCGGTGGTAGTCGATCGGGCGGTACACGCCCATGAAGTTGGTGGTGACCGGGGTGTCCGGGTCGGACTCGCGGATCGCGGCCTTCTCGTCCCGGAAGTTGGTCAGCATCGCCTCCGACATGAACCGCAGATAGTCCAGCGTGATGCCCTGAAAGGCGGTGTGGTCGGGGCCGCGCCAGTGCTCGGTGAGCGCGGACGGCGGTTCGATCTCGTCCCAGTCGCCGAACGTGTGCGACCAGAACGTGGTGTACCAGGCCTTGTTGAGCCGTTCCAGCGAGCCGTACCGGTCGCGCAGCCAGATCCGGAACGCGGCCGCGCAGTGCTCGCAGTAGCAGGCGCCGCCGTACTCGTTGCCGACGTGCCAGGCGACGACCGCCGGATGGCCGGCGTAGCGGGCGGCGAGCCGGCGGGCCATCTCGGCGGACAGCCGGCGGAAGACCGGCGAGCTGGGGCAGGAGTTGTGCCGCTGGCCGTAGCGGTGTCTGCGGCCCTCGAAGTCGACCCGGGTCACCTCGGGATGTTTCCTGGCCAGCCAGGCCGGGTGCGCGCCGGTGCCGGTGGCCAGGCAGATCTGGCGGCCCTCAGCGGCGGCCCGCTCGACGATCCGGTCCAGGATCGTGAAGTCGTACGTGTCCTCGGCCGGCTGGGTGAGTCCCCAGGTGAACACCCCGACCGTGAGCGTGTCGATCCGGGCCGCCCCGAACAGCCGGTGGTCGTCGTCCCAGACCTTCTCGGGCCACTGCTCCGGGTTGTAGTCCCCGCCGTACCGCAGCTTCAACGGACGAACCTCTCCTCGATCTCGGTGCGCATCGGCCGGCAGGTGCGCAGCAACGCCGCCGCGAACCCGGCGGCGGCCAGCGTCAGCACGGCCTCGGACCAGAACAGCACGACGGCGACGGCGGCGACCGCGAGGCCTGCGACGCCCAGGGTCTGCACCAACCTGCGCAGCAGGAAATACCCGGCCAGGCGGGCGGTGTCGCGGGCGCGGAACTCGTACAGCGACGCGATCACCAGGGCGTTGGCCTGCCACAGCGCGGCCAGCACGGCGAGCGTCACGACCGGGACCGGCCACCAGCCGTGCGCCAGATTGACCCCGAGGACCGTCTCCCAGGCCAGCCACGGCACCCAGAGCTTGAGCACGCCGGCCGCGTTCATCCGGTAGCCGCGCAGGAACTGCCGGGCCGGGGTCAGGTCGGTCAGGTCGGTGCTGCGGTGCCGCAGCGCGTACACGGCCGCGGACAGGGCCGGCCCGACCGGGACCGCGCACAGCGCGACCAGCGGCAGGTTGCTGACGTCCCGGTCGAGCAGCACGAGCGGGATCAGGCCGGCCGCCCCGGTGGCCAGGAACAGCACCTGGACCACCAGGAGCGTGTGCACCAGGGCGGCCGCCCGGGCGAGCGGTCCGTTGCCGAACCGCTGCCCGGTTTCGATCGCGGTCATCTCACTTGTTGCCCTTGAACCGCTCGTGCGCCTTGTTCATGGTGTCGAGGTACTTGTCCATGTTCTTGCCCTGCAGTTCCTTGACGTACGCGTCCCACTCGCTGAGCGGGCGCTGGCCCAGGATGAACCGCAGCGTCTGCTGGTTGACGTGGTCCTTGAGCGCGGTGCCCCAGAGCGTCATCTGCTCGCGCTCCTCGACGGTCAGCGGCGCGGGCGGGTCCACCGGGCGGGTCTGCCGCTTGTTCATCTCGGCCTGGAACGCCTTCTCCTCGTCGGAGAACTGCGAGTTGAGCATCGCGGTGCTGCCGCCGTACGCGAAAACGCCGTTGAAGAAGCCGTAGTCGACCTGCAGGTCCTTGGGCGCGCCCGGGTTGAGGCCGGCCCACTTGATCTGCGGGTTGAGTTTGAACGAGCCGTCCTCGACCTTCCCGGTGTAGGTGTCGCCCTCGATGCCCCACTTGCTGAACATCAGGCCGGCGTCGGAGTACCAGAGCCAGTCGATGAACTGCATCATGGCCACGAAGTTCTTGCTCTCCAGTGCCGCCTTCGAGATCATCACGCCGTTCTCCAGGCGGGAGTCGCCGGACAGCGTCGGTCCCATCGGCCCGGTCGGCAGGATCATCTTGGCCACGGTGGCGCCGGGGATCTTGGCGATGTCCTTGCGGGCCTCGTTCACCACGGTCTGGGCGTTGGCGCTGATCACGAACGACTTGCCGTTGGCGAACTTCTGCCGGGCGATGTCGTCGGTCTGGGTGAAGCTCTCCGGGTCGAGCAGCTTCTCGGTCACCAGCGTGTTCAGGTAGGTGAGCATCTGCCGGTACGCGTCGGACGCGCCGGGGAAGACGAACTTGTTCGCGGTCGCGTCCCAGCTCTGGTTGCGGTAGGCCCAGCCGGCGTAGGTGCCGTACGCCGTGCTGAGGATGCCGAGCAGGTTGTTGGCGCCCGGCTGCGGCGGGGTGCTCCACCGGTCCGAGAACGGGTACACGGCGGGGTACGCCTTCTTCATCTCGCGCAGCACCGTGGTGAGGTCGTCCCAGGTGGCCGGGCTCTGCAGGCCGAGCTTGGTCATGATGTCGGTGCGCACCGCGAGCGAGTAGTCCTGCCAGGGACCCTCGTGCAGGCCGGGCAGCAGGTAGTACTTGCCGTCCTGCTGCTTGTAGCCGTCCAGGTTGCCCTGCAGGTTCCAGCGGGCCACCTTGTCCTTGTAGTGCGGCATGAGGTCGATGTAGTCGCTGACCGCGATGATCGCGCCGCCGGCGATGTACGCCTCCTCGTCCGGGTGGTAGGTCTTGGGGATGATGAACGGCGCGTTGCCGGCGCTCACCATGACGCTGCGCTTCTGGTTGTAGTCGCTGCCCGGGATGGCGGTGGCCTCGAGCGTCACGTTGGTGCGCTTGGTCAGCTCGGCCAGCATCGGCCAGTCCGCCTTGTACGGGTAGGCCTGGTTGCTCAGCATCATGATCGAGAACTTCAGCGGCTCGGTGGCCTTGAACTGGTCACCGGCCTTGAAGGACTCCATCGCGCCGGCCTTCTTGTCGTCCAGGCCGGCACCGCCTTCGGAGCCGTCGTCGCCACAGCCGGCCGCCAGGCCGGCCACGGACGCGGCGCCGGCCGCGGCGAGTAAGGAACGTCGGGACAACTGAACCATGGGGAACACTCCTGTGAGGATGGGGAGGACAGGCTCACCGGCGGTCAGCCCTTGACGGCGCCGAGCATCACGCCGGAGACGAAAAATCGCTGGATGAACGGGTAGACGAGCATGATCGGCAGCATGGTGAGCACGATCGTGACGGCCTGGATGTTCGCCGCGATCTGCAGCGCGGCCTCGCTCGTGGCGGTGTTGTCCGTGCCGCCGGTGGCACCGGCGATCAGGTTGCGCAGGTACACGGTGACCGGGAACAGTTCCTGCTTGTCCATGTAGAGGAAGCCGGCGAACCACGAGTTCCAGAACGCGACCGCGTAGAACAGCAGCATGGTGGCGAGCACCGCCTTCGACAGCGGCAGCACGATGCGCCACAGGGTCCCGTACGTGCCCATGCCGTCGACCGCGGCGGCCTCCTCCAACTCGGTCGGCAGGCTCTCGAAGAAGGCCTTCATGACCAGCAGGTTGAAGACGTTGATCGCGTTCGGCAGCACGATCGCCCACAGCGAGTTGCGCAGGCCGAGCGAGCTGACCAGCACGTAGTTCGGGATCAGGCCGCCGTTGAAGAACATCGTGAAGACCGCGATCCCGACCAGCAGGCTGCGGCCCTTGAGCTGGCGTTTCGAGAGCACGTACGCGTAGCAGGTGGTCAGCACGAGGGCGATGGCGGTGGCGACCACGGTGTAGATCACGGTGTTCTGGTAGTTGGTCCAGAACATCGCGTCGGTCATGACCTTCTCGTACGTGGTCAGGTTGAACCCGCGCGGGACCAGCGTGACCTGCCCCGACCGGATCTCCTGCTCACCCGAGAACGAGCGGGCCACGATGTTGACGAACGGGAACAGCGTCACCAGCACCACGCCGGTCAGCACCACGGCGTTGAACACCTGGAAGGCGCGGTATGCGCGGGTCGGCTTCGGGCCGCGGGGGCGGGTCTTCCCGGTTTCCAGCAGGGTCACCACAGGCTCGTTCCCACCGCGCGCCGGGACAGGTAGTTGGCACTGAGCACCAGGGTCAGGCCGATGACCGACTCGAACAGGCCGATCGCGGTGGCGTAGCTGAAGCTGCCCGACACGATGCCGACCCGGTAGAGGTAGGTGGAGATGACGTCCGCGGTCGGGAAGGTCAGCGGGTTGTAGAGCAGCAGCACCTTCTCGAAGCCGACCGCCAGGAACGCGCCGATGTTCAGGATCAGCAGCGTGATCATCGTGGGCCGGATGCCCGGCAGCGTCACGTGCCAGGTCTGCCGCAGCCGTCCCGCGCCGTCCACCCGGGCCTGCTGGTACAGGTCGTCGTCGATGGTGGTGAGCGCGGCCAGGTAGAGGATCGTGCCCCAGCCGACGGTCTGCCAGATCTCGGACGAGACGTAGATGGTGCGGAACCAGCCGGGCTCCTGGATGAAGGAGATCGGGTCGTTGCCGACCGCCCGCAGCGCCTGGTTGATCACGCCGTCGACCGAGACGGTCTGCAGCACCAGGCCGGCCACCACCACGATGGACAGGAAGTGCGGCATGTACGAGATGGTCTGCACCGCGCCCTTGAGCCAGCGGGTGCGCACCTCGTTGAGCAGCAGGGCCAGCACGATCGGCAGCGGGAAGCAGAACAGCAGGGTCAACCCGCCCAGAATGATCGTGTTGCCGAAGACCTGCCAGAAGGTCGGGTCGGCGAGGAACATCCTGAAGTAGTGCAGGCCCACCCAGTACTCGCCGAACAGGCTGCCGCCGGGCTGGAAGCGCCGGAACGCGATGACGTTCCCGAACATCGGCAAATACCGGAAAATCGCAAAAAACAGCAGGGGTACGACGGCCAGCGAGTACAACTGCCAGTCCCGGCGCACGGCCTCGCGCCAGGTCCGCTTGCGGGGCCGCAACGGTGGCGCGGACGGGGCGGCGGCCGGGTCCGGCGGCGGCACGGCGACCGAGTCCATCGTGCTGGGCAGGGTCATCTCGCCGTTCCCTTCCGTGACGCACGCCGACGACCAACCGAACGAAAGTTTCGGTTGCGCTGGCTATCTTCCGGAAAGCTAGGGGTAATATTCACACCTGTCAACCCCTTGACTGTTGCTCGGGGCTGCGCTTTCCCGGCCTGTTGCGGGATCGATACCAACAAGAAGCCCGGCCGACCGCTGCCGAAAATTTCGGGCGGCCGACCGGGCGGGATTTTCGGTATCAGCTGACCGCGACGAGGCGCCAGTTGTTGTCGGCGCTGCCGTTGTCGGCGTCCTGCACGACCTGGGCGCCCCAGGTGCTGGAGGCGTTGAGGATGCCCAGGAGCTTGCCGCTGTTGACGTTGCGGATGCGGTAGGTGCCGTTGCCGTTGTCGATCAGGGTCCAGCGGTGGTCGGCCGTGCCGGTGTCGCCCCACTGGAGAACCCGGGCGTTGTCGGCGGTGGACATGTTCTCCACGCCGAGGACCTTGCCGCTGTTGCCGTTGCGGAACCGGACGTTGCTGCCGTCGGTGATGCGCTCCCAGCGGTGGTCGGCGGTGCCGGTGTCGCCCCAGCCGACGGCCAGGCCGCCGTCGGCGGTGGACATGTCCCGGATGCCGAGGACCAGCCCGGTGCCGACGTTGACCAGCTTGTAGTAGGTGCCGCCACCGCCGGTGCTGCCGGCCGCGTTCCAGTAGACGGTGTAGTTGTAGCCGTGCGCGTCGGAGAACGGCGCCAGGTTGACCGTGCTGCCGCCGGCGGTGGCCGTGAAGGTGAGCGCCGACGTGCTGGTCCGGGTGATCGACGAGACGGTCAGCGACGGCAGGGCGGACAGGCTCGTGTTGCCGTAGTTGCCGGCCAGCACGCTGGGCCCGTACGTGATCGCCTGAATGGAACTGTTGTCGTTGGCGGCCTGCATGATCACTCGCATCGGCAGCCGGACGGCGATCGTGTCACCGGCGGCCCAGGTGCGGGTGACCGTGGCGTAGCTGCCCGGCGTCGCGGTGACCGACTGCGCGGTGCCGTTGACGCTGATCGTGGCGCCGGTGGTCCAGGACGGGATCCGGAACCGGATGCTCCACGAGCCGCTCATGCTGCCGGAGAGGGTCAGCGTGGTGGTGTCGCTCGCCGGGTAGGAGGTGGCCTGGGTGACCGTGATGCCGCGCTGGGTCCAGGACAGCGTGGACGGCACGTACAGGTTCACGGTCAGCGTGGTGCCGTTGTAGAAGTAGATCGAGTCCATCAGCTTGGTGTTGGTCTCGATGCCGGTGCCCTGGCAGCACCAGAAGCTGTTGTAGTCGGTCGACCAGGTGCCGCCGCCCCACGCCGGTCCCACGCCGCGCCGGCCGCCGGCCCGCAGCGGGGTGAAGTAGGTGATGTGCCCGTGGCTGCTGCCCGGGTCCTGCGCGCCGATCATGTGGTTGAGCAGCGCCCGCTCGTAGAAGTCGAAGTAGTTGGCCCGGTCCGGGTAGAGCAGCCACAGCTCCCGGGTCAGCTTCAGCATGTTGTACGTGTTGCACTGCTCGCACGTGTCGTTGGTGAGGTACCCGGCGATGGCGTTCGGCGGCCGGAAGTGCTCGGCCTGGCTGTTGCCGCCGATCACATAGGTGTGCGCGTTGACGGTGATGTTCCAGGCGTTCGCCGCGATGTCCCGGTAGCGGGTCGTGCCGGTGGCCTTGTACTCGCGGGCGGCGCCGATCCACTTCGGCACCTGGGTGTTGGCGTGCAGGCCGTTGAGCTGGTCGGAGTTCGAGGCGAGCGGGTTGAACACCGAGGCGTGGTCGAAGCGCTGCGCCACGGTCAGCCAGCGCTGGTCGCCGGTCTGCTGGTAGATGTCGGCCATGACCTCGTTCATGCCGCCGAACTCGGTGCCCAGCATCGCCTGCATCTGCGCCGACGACAGCCGGGAGGTGCGGGTGTCGACCCAGCCGGCGAGCGCCAGCAGGACGGTGCGGGCCTGGTCGTTGCCGATGTAGCGCCAGGCGTCCAGCAGCCCGGCGAGCGTCTTGTGGATGCAGTAGTACGGCACGTTGCCGTTGGACAGCGTGCGATTTTCCACCGCGGTGATGTCGGCCTCCGGGAAACCGGACAGGTAACCCGCGGTGAACCCGGCCGCGCTGTTGTTGGCCTGGCACTTGGCGAGCTCGGCGACCATCTGGTTGGCCTTGTCCCGGCACGTGGTGTCACCGAGCACCGCCCACGCCTGCGCCCACGCGGTCAGGAAGTGCCCCTGCATGTGCGAGCGGAACGGGAACGTGGGCGCGTCCCAGCCTCCGTTCGCGGTGGCGCCGTTGGTGGACAGGCGGTGGTTGGCGCGGAACACGTAGAGCAGCCGGTTGACGTCGACGAACCGCAGGTAGGTGAGCGTGCGGTTCTGGTTGTCGAGGAACCGCCCGGAGTTGAGCCGCACCTGACCGAACGTGAAGGGGAACGCCGCGGCGCCGATGTCGGACCGGGCCGGGGGAATGATCGCGGCGCCGGCTGCGGTCGAGGTGGCGAGAACGGTGCCGCCGGCGGTGGCGGCTATCGCGCCGGCGCCGGTGACCTGCAGGAGGCGACGGCGACTGATGGGGGAGGAGGACGACATGAAACGCTCCGGATCCGAAGGGTGTTGTCGTCCGGCCGCGGGGAGTGGCGCGATGGGGAGGCGCGGCGCAGTCGGAAAACGATTTCCTCCGCATCCTGCCAGACCGTTTCAAGGCGTTTCAAGAGCGCGCCGCCGCCGTCCCAAGTTACGGTTTTTCAGCCCCCGATCAGCGGCTCCGCGGCGAGTGCGGCCCGCCGCTCGGCCACCAGCGTCCGCAGGCCCGCGGCGTCACTGTCCAGAGCGGCCGCGTCACCCCCCGCCGCCTTGGCCATGGCGGCGATCCGATCCACGGCCGCGGCGGCCGTGCCGTCGCCATAGATTTTCTGGTACAGCTCCCGGTAGGCGTCGTCGTAGGTCTTGGTGAACGCCGCCGACGCCAGGAAACGCTCCTTGAGCTTGTGCCCACTCATCCCACGGAAACCCGCGCCGCCCTGCCGCCACCCACCGGGCGGCGCCGGCTCGCCCTCCGGCACCTGCACGACGGGCGCCTGGCCCCCCGGCGCCTGGCCCCCGGGCACCTCCCCAGCGGGCGCCTCGCCGGGCGGCTGCGCACCCGGGCCTTGCGCACCCGGGCCTTGCGCACCCGGGCCTTGCCCGCCCGGTGGCTGCCCGCCCGGGACCTGACCGCCGCCGTCCGCCCGGCGACGGAAGCCGCCGAAGCCGCCCGCCTCCCGCGGTCCCTGGCTAGCGTCGCCGCTCAGGGCCAGGTTGAGGTCCCAGGTGAGCACGCTGAATTTGGTGGTGTCCAGGTTGTAGTACAAATAGTAATTGCGGCCCGGGCCGGACATGTCGTCAAAATTCAGGAGCAGGTTTTGCAGGGCTGCATATTTGGCGAATGATTCCACGTCCAGGCGGTCGGCCAGGCCGGCGGCGAACTCAGCGTCGGAGGCGTTTTCGACCCAGCGGATCAGATCGATCACCGGTTGCAGGTCCTGGCTGCCCTTGCGGTTGATCTGGTCGAAGTCGTCCTGGTAGGCGGTCTGGTCGGCGCCCTGGTCGGTGAACTGGCCGCCGGCCAGCGACTTGTACAGCACGCCGTCGCCGGTCAGGTCCTTGGCGTACTCCTGGTCGGGGTGCTCGACCAGGAGGCGGGTCACCGTGGGACGGTCGTTGACGGTGAACGAGGAATAGCTGAACCGCTGGCTCGGCTCGCCGGACCGGGCCACCAGCGCCAGCGCCACCGCTTCGTTCAGCCCGGTGGTGCTGGCCATGCTGGTCGCCGGGCGCACCGCGATCTCGGAGCGGCCCTGATAGCGGCGCCCGTCCACGAACTCGTCGAAGCTGATCAGCCAGGGCAGGTTCTCCGGTTCCTCCGCCTTGAGGTTCGACATGCCGCCCGGACCGCGGCCGCCGCCCTCGATGACCCGGAAGTTGTCCTCCGCGCCGGGGGGCGGCCGCTCGATCCGCCGCCCGCCGCCCTCGTTGCCGGTCGCGCGCTGCCCGTTGCGGGTCAGCCCGCCCAGCGTCGAGTTGCCCTTGAGCCGGATGCCGACGTCGTCAATGCGGGTGCCGTCGAGCACCAGGTCGGCCTGGAGCCAGTCCTTGCCGCCCTCGGTGAAGTATTCGTCCAGCATCCGGTTGTAGTCGTCGGCCGCATAGGTGAGCGTGATCGTGTGCGGCTGCGAGGTGTCGAACAGGTCGGTCCGCCCGGCGACGTCCACCGTCACGTCGTCGGACTCGGCCCGCTGGTCGCTGGTCACGAACGGGGTGATCCGGCTGGTGCCGACCATGCCGACCAGCACCGCGAAGAACACGCCGGAAGCCGCCACCACGCGCCAGTGGTGCCGCAGGCGTACCGGAATCCGGTGTTTTAAAGCCCGGCCTTTTAGAGTTGGCATCAGAGGTCGGTCTGGTCGTAGCCGGTGAGGATGGTGACCCGCTGCCCGGAGGTGCGCTCGCGCAGTGCCCCGATCAGCGCCGATGGTTCGACGCCCTTGCGCAGCTTCACCGTGTACATCAACTCGGTGAGCGCGCCGCCCTGTATCGACTCCATGCTGACCAGTTCGAACTCGCTGGTGTGCCGGATCAGCACGTCCTGGATGCCGTCGCTGTAGTCGTCGTCGGCCGGCACCTGCACCTTGACCACCTGGCGCTGCACGTTGAGCTGGAACCAGTTGAACCGCTGCATGACCACCACGACCAGGCAGATCGCCACGGTCGCGATGACGGCCAGCAGATAGAACCGGGTGCCGCAGGCCATCCCGATGCCCATCACCAGGAAGATGAACCCGACGTCGCGGGTCTCCTTGATGGCGTTCCGGAACCGGATCACCGACAGCGCGCCGACCAGCGCGAACGCCCGCGCGATGTTGGAGCCGACAACCAGCATGATGAGCGAGATGATCATGCCGAGGATGACCAGTGTCTGCACGTACGACTGGCTGTACGAGACGTTGCGGTGGGTGGCCCGGTAGACCCAGCCGATCGCCGCGCTGAGCACGAACGACAACGACAGCGCGATGGCGATGTCGCCGACGCTGAACGTGCCGGAGAGGTCCTGAACGTTGAGGTCCATGCGGTCAGCGCTCCGTGAGTGTTTCGGGGACGTGGTGTACCGACCGGGGTGCCCGGCCGAAGGCCTCGATGCTCTGGCAGTACTTGGAGACCCGGACCACCGAGAGGTTGCGCCGGGCGGTGAGGTCGGTGAGCCAGTACGGCACCCGCTCGTTGGCCTTGACCTCGAGCACCGCGAGATGGGGCGGGATGATGAAGCGGTTCTGCGCGTGCGGGTCACCGAGATACAGGTCGCGGTCCCGGCCGCGCACCCGGTGGTCCAGGGTCACCCGCAGGCCGACGTCGGCATTCCGGCCGATGTACGCCTCCCGCCGGTAACCGGTCATCGAGACCGGCCGCAGTTCCAGCCCGCCGACCAGGCCGAGCACCTCTTCCAGGAAGGCGCGCCCGGACCCGCCGTACTCGATCATCTGTCGCTCGTCGCAGAGCCGGCGCGCCTCGCGGTAGGGCACGGTGACCCGGCGTTTCTGGGTGACCCGGTTGACCCGCTGCTTGATCTCGACGAACACCGGGGTGTCGTCGTCGGCGTGGTCGCCGTACAGCCGCAACCGAAGCTTCCGGCGGAAGCGCAAGCCCTCGATCTTCTCCCAGTAGAACCGCAGGTGCGGGGTGTCGTAGTAGACGCTCCACACGCTGTAGCCGCCCTGGCCGGCGAACTCGTCGACGTCGAGACGGTGGCGGAACTCGGCGCGCAACTCGTCGACCAGCGAGCGGTCGACCAGGTACTTGATCTCGTACCGGTTGAACGCGTGCAGCCGGCTGGGCGCGCGCAGGGCATGACCGGCCTCCGCCGCCGGTTCCGCGATCAAGGCCGTCTCCGGCGATGGCCGCCGCGCTCGTCTGAACACACCCACAGCCAACCCGCCCCGGCTCGGAACAAACTCAAAAGAAGTGGGGAACAACCTGGTAAACGGGAGCTGAACAAACAAACGTCCCGCCCGGCCATCATGACCGGGCGGGACAGTACTGCGGAATCGCCTAGAGCGACAGCTTCCAACCCTCCAGCGCGCCGCTGTCCAGCGTGGCGGCGTCGCGCACCTGGAGGGTCCAGGTGCCGTTCGCGGTCTCGCTGCTCAGATCGACCGTGAACGTCTGGTTGATGTTGTCGTTCGTGCCGCCCGATCGGTTGTGCAGGACGTAGCCGGTGCCGTCCGGGGCGAGCAGGGTGACCGCCAGGTCGCCGATGTAGGTGTGCCGGATGTTGACCGTCACGGCGCTGGTGGCCGACGGCGGCCCGTCGCACCCGCTGACGGTGATCGGGCTGGTCACCGTCGCGTTGTCCGGGACCGTCACGGTCTGCAGGTTGCTGCCGTTGCAGCCCGGCCCGCTGTTGGTGGTGACGGTCAGGGTGGCCGAGCGGGTCATCGACGCCGCGGTCGCGGTGATCGTGATCGGGGCCACCCCGGCGTCGATCCCGTCGGCCGCGGTGACCGTGACGGTGCTGGGCTCACCGGCGGTGACGGTCGGCGGGTCGAACGACACCGTGACGCCGGTGGGCGTGCTGCCGGCCGAGAACGTCACGGTTTCCGCCGTGCCGTTGACCACCGCGGTGGTCGCGGTGAGGGTGACCGACGCGCCCGGGTCGACCGCGGTGTTCGGGGCGCTCAGCGTCAGCGAGAAGTCGTTGCCGGCCGAGCAGACGTCGTTGCCGGCCACGTTCACCGAGGTCCAGGCGGCGCGCACGGCCTTGTACTCGGTGCCGCACAGGCCGTACAGGTCGGCGGCCGCGGCCAGCGTGTACGCCCGCGCCGTGTTGCCCGGGTTCGCCGTGTTCACGTAGCCGGTGTTGGACACGAAGTAGGTGTCCAGCGCCCGGAACCAGATCTTCGCCGCCTTGTCCCGGCCGATGCCGACGACCGCCTCGGCGGAGCCGCAGACCGGCGAGGTGCCGAACGCGGTGGCGCCGGTGCCCTCGGCCAGGTTGAAGAAGAAGTGGTTGGCGACGCCCGACGAGTAGTGCACGTCGATGCTGCGGGTGGTGCTCGACCAGCAGCCGTGCGACGAGCCGTCCAGGGTCGGGTTGTACATGTAGCGCAGCGGCTTGCCGGTGCCGGCCAGGCCCAGCTCCTCGCCGATGCCGTAGTCGCCCGGGTCCTCCGCGGTGTTCGCGTGGAACTCGACCAGGCTGCCGAAGATGTCGCTGGTGGCCTCGTTCAGCCCGCCGGACTCGCCGGAGTAGGTCAGGCCGCCCGGCACCACGGCGTCGGTGACACCGTGCGACATCTCGTGCCCGGCCACGTCCAGCGACACCAGCGGCTTGGTGTTGCCGGCGCCGTCGCCGTAGGTCATCTGCCGGCCGTCCCAGAACGCGTTCACGTACGCGTTGCCGTAGTGCACCCGGGACGGCACGCCCTGGCCGTTGCCGAAGATGCCGTTGCGACCGTGCACGTTCTTGAAGTAGTCGAAGGTCACCGCCGCGCCGAAGTGCGCGTCCACCGCGGCCGACTGCCGGTCGGTGGCGGCGCCGTTGCCCCAGGTGTTGTCGGCGTCGGTCAGCACCGCGCAGGTGCCGGACGTCCGGTTCTGCATGTCGCAGGTGGAGCCGTTGCCGCGCAGGGGGTCGGTGAGGCTGTACGTGCTGCCGGACAGCGTGGTCTCGATCGGCACCTGGCCGGAGTACACGCTGTTGCCGGTGCCCGCGACGCTGTGGATCTCGTCGTGCGAGCCGACGACCGCGCCGCTGGTCGCGTCGGTGATCACGTGCAGGCGGGACGGGGTCTGCCCGTCCGGCTGCCAGCCGCTGACCAGCGTGTCGTAGGACAGCTTGCCGGTGCCGCTGCTCGCGTCGACGAAGAGTTCGGGCGTACCGGTCGAGGTGACCTTGCCCTCGAACTCCGCGGTCGCGGTCCTGGCGGCCTGGGCCGCGACCACCGTGGGCTTGGTGGCCAGCGACAGCGGTTTGGTGAGGCCGACCGAACTGCCGGCGTAGTCGCCGTTCGCCTTGGTGCGGACCACCAGGTCGCCGCCGTACACCCGCAGGCCCTGGTAGGTCCGGGTGTAGCGGACCGTGCCCCGGCCCTCGCGGTCGGTCTTGCTGCTGTACACGCGGTATTCGTCCTGCGCCGAGGTGCGCAGGGTGGCGGCGTTGTTCTTCAACGCCTCGCCGGCGTCCGCGATCAGCGACGACCCGGGTGTGTCGGGCGTAGCGGCCGACGCGATCTGGGTCGCCGCGATAACGCCCCCGCCGGCCAGTGCGATCGCCCCGACCAGCGCGATTGCTGTTCTCACTCGTTCCTCCCCACGATGACGGAAAAAGATATCCGTCGATATGAGGAATGATCCTGGACCTCGCGTCGCCCAGGTTCAAGACCTGGGCGGCGCGGGGTTGGAAACTGGGATGGATCAAACCTGGGTGCGCGACCACTGCTGGTTGTTGCCGCTCCCGCACGTGTACTGCTGAATGTCGGCGCCGTCCGCGGTGTTCGCGTTGACCACGTCCAGGCATTTGCCGCTGTGCCGGGCCTTGATCTGGAAGTAGCTGCCGATCGCGGCCCACTGCCACTGCTGGTTGGTGCCGCTGCCGCAGGCGTACTGGATGATGTTGGCGCCGTCGGCGGTCGACGACGAGGCCACGTCCAGGCACTTGTTGCTGGTCTGGTTGACGATCCGGAAGTACCCGCCGCCGGCGTCCTGGAAGGTCCACTTCTGGTTGCCGCCGCCGTTCCAGGCGTACTGCTTGATCTCGGCGTTGTTGGCCTGCGAGCTGCTCACCAGGTCCATCACCTTGCCGCTGTTGCGGTTGTTGATCCGGTAGTAGGTGGCGGCGTTGCCGGTGACCGTGCCGGCCGCGGTGTCGATCGTGATCGACGGGTACCAGGTCAGGCTCATGCTGGTGTTGCTCGGGAACGAGATCGGCAGCCAGACGTAGGACGAGTCGTTGACCGGCCCGCTCCACGCGCCGGCCCAGCGGTCGCCCATGTAAAGGTAACTGGTGCCGTTCGAGCCCTGGATCGGCAGCACGTAGGTGGGCTGCGAGCCGAAGGTGGTGCCGTCGCCGACGTTGGTCCATCCGGTCCACGGGCCGGAGATGCTCGACGCGGTCGCGTACTTGGCCTGGTTGGGGCTCCAGCCGGTGGCGCCCGAGGTCAGCATGAAGTAGGTGCTGCCCCGCTTGAACAGGGCCGGCGCCTCCCGGTGCCCGCCGTCCCAGAAGTTGCCGACCACGCTCGCGACGTTCAGGTAGTCGCTGGTCAGCCGGTAGATCATCAGGTCGTAGTTCTCGTCGGCCGCCGAGATCATGTATGCCGTGCCGCCGTCGTTGTACAGCGTGATGTCCCGCGACATGTACGAGTTCTGCGGCCGGAAGCTGCCGTGATAGGTGTACGCGCCGTCGACCGTCGCCGACGACGCCACGGCCGCGCGCGCCTCGCCGTAGTCGCTGGCGTTCTCCTTGTGCATCCACATCACGTAGCGCCCGGTCGAGGCGTTGTAGATCACCTTCGGCCGTTCGATCTTGGCGCTGCCCAGGTCGCTCGCGGACGACTGGGTGAGCACGTTGTTGCGGAATTCCCAGGTCTTGAGGTCCGTGGAGCGATAGACCGACACGGCCCGGAAGGTGTCGTTGCTGTTCCGGTTCTCGCCGAACCAGTAGTAGTAGCTGCCGACCTGGAGGACGCCGCCGCCGTGCGCGTGCACGACGCCGCCGCTCGTGTCGGTGAACTGGGTGCCGTTGGTCACGGTGACCGGTGCCGCCTGGGCGGGCGTGCCGGCGACCGCCACCACACCGACGGCAACCATTACCGCAATCCCGAGCGACAGGATCGGCCTGGCTCTCATGATCGTCGTCCTTTCCTGCGGGTGCCCCGCCGATGACCATCGACCACCGGCGATGGCTGGGGGTAACACATTGGTAATGGATCCGGAACAGTTGTGAACAGCGCCGGAACACACTCATCCGCGAACGAAAGGAAACGATCAGCTTCCGGAAAGGTGGCCCACGACGGCCCGTACCGCAGCCGCCGTGTCCGCCTCGCCGCCCAGGTCACGTGTGCGGCCGGCCGGGTCGGCCAGCGACCGTTCCACGGCCCGCAGCACGTCAGCGGCCGCGGCCGGGTGCCCCAGATGTTCCAGCATCAGGGCGGCTGACCAGATGGCACCGACCGGGTTGGCCAGACCCTGGCCGGCGATGTCCGGCGCCGAACCGTGCACCGGCTCGAACATCGACGGGAAGGTCCGGGTCGGGTCCAGGTTGGCCGACGGGGCGATGCCGATACTGCCGGCCACCGCGGCGGCCAGGTCGCTGAGGATGTCACCGAAGAGGTTGGACGCCACGATCACGTCGAACCGGCCCGGCTGCAGCACCAGCTTGGCGGCGAGCGCGTCGATGTGCTCCCGGTCGGTGCGCACGTCCGGGAAGGCCGCGGCGCGCTCGGCCAGCACCTCGTCCCAGAACGGCATGGTGTGCACGATGCCGTTCGACTTGGTGGCCCAGGTCAGGTACGAGCGGCGGCCGCGGGCGAGGGTGAGCGCGTAGTCCGCGATCCGGCTTACCCCGGCCCGGGTGAAGACCGACTCCTGCACCGCCATCTCGTCCGGGAAACCGCGGTTGAACCGGCCGCCGATCTCGCTGTACTCGCCCTCGACGTTTTCCCGCACCACGACGAAGTCGACGGCTCCGGCGTCGCGCAGCGGCGACCCGACACCCTCGAAGACCCGGATCGGCCGCAGGTTCACGTACTGGCGGAAGGTGCGGCGGATCGGGATGAGCAGGCCCCACAGCGACACGTGGTCCGGTACGCCCGGCCAGCCGACCGCCCCGAGCAGGATGGCGTCGTAGGGCCGCAACTGCTCCAGGCCGCCGTCCGGCATCATCGCGCCGTGCTCCAGGTACCGCCGGCAGGACCAGTCGAAGTCGTCGTAGGCCAGCTCGATGCCGTGCCGGCGGGTGACCGCGTCGAGGACGGTGCGGGCGGCCGCGGTCACCTCCGTGCCGATGCCGTCGCCGGGCAGCACCGCGATCCGCTGCATCGGCTCAGCCCAGCCCGACGGCGGCCACCATGAGCGGCAACAGCAGCAGGATGAGGATCGCGCCCAGCACGTCGAAGGACGCCCCGGACCGGATCATCGTGGTGATCGGTACGACGCCGGACCCGTACACGATCGCATTCTGAGGTGTGGAGACCGGGAGCATGAAGCCGAACGATGCCGCGAACGTGGCGGCCAGCGCCGGGACCAGCGGGTTGATGCCGGCCGCCACCGCGATCGGGATGATGATCGGCACCACCACGGCGGCCGACGCGGTGTTGCTCGTGGTCTCCGACACCAGGATGGCCAGGACCACGGCGAACGCGGTGATCAGGAAGACGCTGCTCAGGCCGAGGGCCTCGGCGCTGGAGGTGCCGATCGTCTCGGCCAGGCCGGTGTCGGCCAGCAGCGAGCCGAAGATGATGCCGGTGCCGAACAGGATGATGGTGCCCCAGTCGATGCGGGCCGCGTCGCTCCAGTTCAGCGTGAACTCCCGGTCCCGCCACGAGGTGGGCAGCAGGAACAGCAGGGCCGCGCCGAACACCGCCACGACACCCTCGTCGAGGCGGTCGCTGATCGTCTCGTAGACGCCGGAGTCGGTGCCGGCGATCAGGGCGACGATGCCGGGAAAGATCCACAGGGTGACCGTGACGGCGAAGGCGATCACGGTGTTGCGCTCGGCGGGGGAGAACTTGCCGAGCTTGGCGCGCTCTGCCGCCACGTACTGTTCGACACCCTCGATCCGGCGGATCTCGGGCTTGTTGAGCAGCAGCAGGATCAGCGCCAGGACGACGAACATGCCCAGGCAGATCGGGGCCGCCATGGCCATCCACTGGGCGAACGAGATCCGCTCCCCGGTGGCCTCCTCGATCAGGCCGCGGCCGATCAGGTTGGGCGGGCTGCCGACCGGCGTCAGCAGGCCACCGACGCTGGCACCGTACGCCAGCATCAACATCAGCGCCGCACCCACCCGCAGCCGCGTCGGATCGAAGCCCTCGGCCACCAGGCCGCGGTCCTGCATCATCCGGGCGATCACCACGAGGATGCCGAGCGCGGTGGGCAGCAGCATGGCGACCGTCGCGGTGTTGGAGACGAACGCCGAGAGCAGGCAGGTGATGACGCCGAACGCGACGATCACCCGGGTGGTCGACTTGCCGACGCCGGGCAGGGACAGGATCCGGAACGCGAACCGGCGCGCGACGCCGTGCTTGAGCATGGCCTGGGCGAGGATGAACGCGCCGATGAACGTGAAGACGGTCGACGAGCCGAACGGTTCGAGCACGTCGTCGGCCGGCGCCACGCCGAAGATCACGATGAGCGCCACGCCGATCAGGCCGCCGATCGGGATCGGCACCGCCTCGGTCACCCACAGCACGATGACGCCGATCAGCAGGCCGCCGAGGACCTGCTGGCTGGGCGGGATGCTGAGCGGCAGGGCCAGGAAGATCAGCGTGATTACGGGGGCGAGGAACAACCCGACCGTGCGGCGGCCGCGCTCGAAGCGTTCCTCGGCCGGCGAAAGCTGTTGCTCGCCGAGGCTGCGGTAGGTGCCGCCGCCGAGCAGCCGGCGCTCGACGTCGCTGCGGGTGTCGGGTGCTCCCTCGGTGGTGGACATCGGCCCCTCCTCGCCAGTGACGCAGGTCACTCTCTTCACTGGCGAGCCTAAGGCCAAGGTCAGGGGGCCGCATCCGGACGGATACGGCCCCCGTCGCTTTCTAACGCAGTGGCACGCGCGCCCAGTCGGTGTCCGTCGCCAGGTAGAAGCTCGGGTACGACGGCTGGTTGTACGTGGTCTGCTGCCGCGCCACCTCGACCCGGTACTGCGGGTCGTGCATCAGCGTGTACAGCTTGTGCGCGGTCACCTCGGTGCTCAGGTAGATCCGGATCGCGGACGAGTCCGCGGTTCGCACCAGCAGTTCTTCGCGCCAGTCGCCGAAGATGTCGGCGATCAGGCCCGCATTGCCCTTGGTGCCGTTGTTGCTGCGGGTGCCCTCGGCGATCAGCAGGTTGCCCCGCTTCCAGTCGTCGATGGTCGGGGTGACCTCGAGCGCGCCGTTGAGGATCTGCGTGGTCAGGTCGGCCGCCCAGCGGATGCTCTGGTTGGTGCCGGGGATCGTGGTGGTCACCACCTCGCCCTTGGCGGTGTGCAGGCCGAGCGCCTCGGAGCCGCCGGGCATGCTCGCCCAGGACTCGATGCCGCGGTGCTCCGGCAGCACGTCGCCGACCATGGCGCGGCCGGTGTCCCGGCCCGAGTAGGTGCCGAACAGCACCTCGCCGGTGCGGGCGTCGCGCATGGCCATGCCGTACGGGGCGTAGGTGCCGCCCTCGTGCGACGTGAAGATCTCCAGGCCCGGGCGGTCCGGGTCGATGTCGGTGACGTGCATGGCGTCGCCGTGGCCGAGCCGTGCCGACTGGCCCGGGGTGGCGCTGCCCTCGGGCATCGTGGCGAACGAGGAGTAGAGCAGGCTGCCGTCGTCGTCCAGGGTGGCGCTGCCGTACACGATCTCCTGGCGGCCGTCCGCGTCCACGTCGGCGACGCTCAGCGAGTGGTCGCCCTGGGTGGTGATGGTGCCCCACTCCGGGCTGGTGCCGTCCCGGCCGTGCGGGCCGTCGTTGAACGGGTTGGTCATCGGCGTCCAGCCGCTGTCCACGAACCAGTTCTCGACCAGGCGGTGCCCGTTCCAGCGGTACGCGACCAGCGTGGTGCGGGTGTAGTAGCCGCGGGCGAAGATCGCCGACGGGTTGCGGCCGTCGAGGTAGGCCACGCCGGACAGGAACCGGTCGACCCGGTTGCCGGGCTCGATCCGGGCCATCGCGTAGTCGCCCCACATGAGGCCGTCGTCGTGCCGGCCGGGCTTGTAGTTGATGGTCTGCAACTCGCGGCCGGAGGCGCCGTCGAAGACGCTCAGGTACTCCGGCCCGTCCACGATGAAGCCCTGGAAGTTGCGCAGGACGTTGCGGGCGCTGCGGGCTGGCGCGTACACGTCCATGAAGTAGTCGGTGAGCGCCGCGGCGTCGGTGCGGCTCAGCGGGTACTGGTACTGCGGCGCGATGCCGAAGGCCTCCTCGATGGTCTTGGGCCAGCGGCCGGCCACCACCTCGGGGTGCTTGTCCCAGCCGAGGAACATCTCGACCACGTGTTCGTAGTAGCCGGCCGCGCTGAGCCGGTAGTCGTCGGCGTGCTTGACGCCGGCCTTCACGTCCGCCCGGGGCAGCGTGATGAACTTCTCGGACACCACCTTGCCGCTCTTCGCGTACCTGGTGATCTTGGTGCCGGGCGCGGTCTTGAACATCATCTCCGAGCGGCCGTCGCCGTCGAAGTCGTAGACCAGGAACTGCGTGTAGTGCGCGCCGGCCCGCACGTTGACGCCCAGGTCGATGCGGTGCAGCAGGGTTCCGTCCAGGCGGTACGTGTCGATGTACACGTTGCCGGTGTAGCCCACCTGGGAGACGTCCTTGGCGTTCGACGGGTCCCACTTGACGATGTATTCGTACTGGCCGTCGCCGTCCACGTCGCCGACGCTCATGTCGTTGGCCGAATATGTGTACGCCTCGCCGACCGGGGTGACGCCGTCCGCGGGCTTCTTCAGCGGCAGGTCGTAGTGCCCCGCGGCGGCCCAGGCGGTCACCGAGGCGCTGCGGGTGACCTCGCGGCCGCGGACCACCGAGGTGACCCGGTACTTCGCGCCGGCGGTGCCGCTCTTGTCCAGGTAGTTGGTGCTGTCGGTGACCGTGGCGATCTTCTTGCCGTCCCGGTAGACGTTGAAGTTCGCGCCGGTCAGCCCGGTGGCCGAGGACCCGGTGGCCTCGTGCTTGAGCAGCCGCCAGCTGAGGAACGTGCCCTCGCTGGTGCCGGTGGCGACCAGGCCGCGGTCGAGCTTCTCGAGTTCGATGCCGTGCCGGCCGCCGAACTCGGGCGCCGGTGCGGCGCTGGCTGCCGGCCCGGTGGCCAGCAGGGCGCCGACGCATGCCACGGCGAGGCATGCCTTCGGTAAGCGTGTATTACGAGGACGCATCTCGGGGTTCTCCTCGTCGAGGATTACATGGCGGTTCGAGGGCGCCTAGGAAAGCGCTTGCCGCAGAGTTTGTATCGACCAGGTTCTCTGGTCAACGGTTTCCGGCGAGTAAATGGATCGTTTCAGAGAATCGAGGACCGTCATGCGAGGACTGCGAGGAAAGCGCATTCTGGTGGCCGGTGCGGCAACCGGCATCGGCGCGGCCACGGCCGCCCGCCTGGCCGAGGAGGGCGTCCGGCTCTTTCTGGGCGACATCAACGAGGAGGGGGTACGCGGGACAGCCGAGCGAACCGATGCCGGCGTGGCCCGGTTCGACCTGGCCGACGCCGATTCGGTAGCCGCGCTGGTGGCAGCCGCCGTCGAGCACCTCGGCGGCCTGGACGGGGTGGCCAACGTGGCCGCCGACCTGTCGCCCGGCACGCTCGGCAACGACACGGCACTGGTGGACCTCGACGTGGCGGTCTGGGAGCAGACGCTGCGGGCCAACCTGCTCGGCTTCGCCCTGGTCGGCAAGCACGCGATCCCGCACCTGATCGCGGCCGGCGGCGGTGCCGTGGTGAACACGTCGTCCGCGGCGTCGTGGGCCGGCGAGCCGGTGCGCCCCGCGTACGCGGCCTCGAAAGCCGGCATCAACGCACTCACCCGGCACATCGCCAGTGCCTACGGCAAGGACGGAGTCCGCGCCAACAGCGTCAGCCCCGGCGCGGTGCTCAGCGAGACCGCGCTGGCCACGATGAGCGCCGAGTTCCAGGCCCGGATGCTGGCCGCGGTGACCGTGCCCCGGCTGGGCCAGCCGGACGACCTGGCCGCGACCATCTGCTACCTGCTCAGCGACGACGCGTCCTGGGTGAGCGGCCAGGTGTGGACCGTCAACGGCGGCGGCGGGTTCCGCGATTAGTTCCACACCGGCAGCGGCTGGCCGGGGACCTTGCGTTCCAGGTATTGCAGGACCTTGCGGCAGTCCAGGTTGGGGGAGTTGTAGTCGTTGCCCTGCACCGCCTCCAGCAGCGGGCGGCCGCCGGCCAGCTGGTCGTCCTCGTGGTGGCAGGTCAGCCGGGTGTCGACGGCGGACTGCGGGATGCGCATGAGGTAGCGGGTGTCGGCGTGCAGCACCGTCACCCACTCCTCGGTCTCGGCGATCGGATAGCCGACGAACCGGCTCTCCGGCACCACCCGCAGCTGGTTGCGGTCGTCGGTCATCCGCTGGGTGTAGGAAACCGCGGGCGTGTTGAGCAGGAACGCCTGCGCCGACACCCACGGTGCGTCCAGGCTGTGCATGAACTGGAACGCCAGCGCGGCCGTGCCCAGGTACACGACGGACAGGCCCTGCCAGCCGGCCAGCGTCTGCCGGCGTCGCACCACCTGTTCGTCGGTGGACCGGGCCCACCGGCGCCGGTAGCGCCGGACCACCATCTCCACGCCGATCGCGAGCAGCACCACGGCCAGCCCGCGTTTCAGGTAGGTGAAGGGCGACGCCAGCGCCGTCACCACCACGACGATGATGACCAGCGGCCACAGCGCCGGCTGGATGCGCGCCCGGTACCGGACCGCGAACCAGACGGCGCCCAGCGCCACCGCCGGCAGCACGTAGTAGGCGTAGATGGTCACGGTGCCGAGCGCCACCTGCACCGGCGTCGCGGCCAGCAGCCCGGTCGTGGTGGTCAGCGAGTAGTGCGCGACGCCGTAGATCTTGATGAGGAACAGCAGCAGGAGCAGCGCCGAGCCGACCGCCAGCACCTCCCGGGTGCTGACCCGGCCGGCCGGGGCCGGGGGTGCGGGCTCCTCCACCGGGCGCGGGACCTCGGCCCGGTTGGTCACGACGTGTGGACGGGAACGCCTTTTCGGTTGCGCCATCGCGGGTGCAGCCCTTCGGTGAGGTTCGCCGCCCTCAGCGTAGGGACGAGACGCAACGGGGCGCCCGCGGCGGGCGCCCCGTTGCCGACGGGCTTATTCGAGGATGAAGGTGGCGTCGGCGCGGCCCACGTCGTCCGATACGGCCTGTAGCTGCACCAGGTTGCTGGCGTGCCGGATGTAGCGGCCGGCGAAGTTGACCGACTCGAACGAGACCGCGGAGCTGGAGGCCAGGCCGGCCCGGCGCATGAAGCTGGCGTCGGCGCGGAACAGCGCGGTGTTGTCGTTGCGCTCGACCCACATCTCGTTGTTCTTGTGGCGCAGGTAGTAGCCGGGGAAGTTGGTCGACTCCAGCGAGACGCTGCCGCCGCCGTTGAGGCCGGTGACGATCTTGAACTGCGAGTCGGCCAGGGTGGCCACGTTGGCCTCCAGCCGGGCCCGGTACTCCCAGTGCCGGATGAACTGGGTCGGGTAGTTGTACGACTTGAGCCGCACCGGGTGCGCGCCGTCGGGGACCGGGATGCCGAAGTTCGGGGTGCCGTCGGCGTTCCAGTACAGCTTCTGGATCCGGGTGCGCCGGTTCGGGTCCTTCAGCGGGTCGCCGCTGATGTTCTGGTAGCTGCGGTCGTGGTAGACCAGGATGTCGCTCTGGCCGTCCTCGGAGACGGTGAACGAGTTGTGCCCGGGGCCCCACTGGCCGGTGTTCGCGTTGCTGACGAAGACCGGCGTCGGGGTCTTGGTCCAGGAGGACGCGCTGAGCAGGTTGGCGGTGCTGCTCGCGGTGAGCAGGCCGAGGCAGTAGTTGGCGTCGGTGGCGCTCGCCGAATACGTCATGAAGATCCGGTTGTTGCGCTGGATGACGATCGGGCCCTCGTTGACCTTGACGCCACCGCGCATCTCCCAGTCGAGGGTCGGCACCGCGAGCCGGACCGGGGTGCCGGTGATCGTCCACGGGTTGGTCATCCGGGCGATGTAGATGTTGGAGTTGGTGGCGATGCCCGGCTCGGACTGGGCCCAGATCAGGTAGCGCACGCCGTTGGCCACGAAGGTCGAGGCGTCCAGCGAGAACGTCTCCCAGGCGGTCCTGATCTGGCCCCGCTCGGTCCAGGTGGCGGTCAGCGGGTTTGATCCGGTGCCCTCCAGCACGTACATCCGGATCGCCCAGATGTTGTTGGTGGCGCCGGCGGCGAAGTACACGTACCACTTGCCGTCGATGAAGTGGATCTCCGGCGCCCAGATGTGCGCGCCCATGATGCCGCTGGAGTGCTTACGCCAGATCACCGTCTCGGCGGCGCTGGACAGGCCCTGCAGCGTGGTGGACCGGCGTAGCACCAGCCGGTCGTACTCCGGCACCGTCGCGGTCATGTAGTAGTAGCCGTCGGTGTGCTTGTAGATGTGTGTGTCGGCCCGCTGGCTGACCAGCGAGTTCGTGTACGAGACGGCGGGTGAGGCGGCGGCCGGCGGGATGAACAGCAGACTGGCGACGAGCGCCGAGACGAGTGTCCCGGCGAGGAGCCAGGCGCGGCGGAAACGCATGGGTTCAGGCCTTTCAGGCAAGCGGGGAGGCGACGGTGAAGGAGGCGTCCGAGTTGAACGTGGAGCTGTTTTCGCGCAGGTCGATCCGCAGCTCGTAGTTGTAGTGCCGCAGGTACCGGCCCGGGTGGTTGTACGACTCGAAGGAAACCGTGGAGCCGCCGGCCAGCCCGGTGCGGCCGCAGAATGTGGCGTCACCGCGGAAGATGGCCGAGTTGTCGTTCGCGGCCAGGCCGACCCGCATGTTCGCGTGGCGCAGGTACGAGTTGGTGAAGTTGACCGACCGGAACGAGTAGCAGTTCGCGTTGGCCAGCCCGGCCACCACGGTGAACGTGGCGTCCTGGCGGGCGGCGGCGGCGCTGGTGCTGCTCACCACCTCGACGTAGCCGAGGCTGTTGCGGTGCCGCACGTAGCGGTCCGGGAAGTTCGCCGACCGGAACGACCGGTTGCCGGTGGGCACGGCGTACGTGTCACCGGCGTTCTCGCGCAGCACCGTGAAGTGCCGTGCGCTGCCGGACAGGCCGCTGCCCAGCTCGACCTTGGCGCCGAACGTGTTCAGGTTGCTGCTGTCGGCGTAGTAGTAGCGGCCCGCGCCGTACTGGTCGAAGTAGAGCCGCCAGTTCCCGTTCGGCAGCTGGGTGACCGCGGGACCCTCGAGACCCGAGCCCCAGCCGGCCCAGTTGCCGGTGCCGGTGAACGTCCACGGCCCGGTCAGCGAGGTCGCGGTGGCGTGCTCGATGTACTTGGTGGTCTCGTTCTTGAGGAAGTTGTGGTAGGTCGAGCCGAGCTTGACCACGTGGCTGTCGATGTAGTTGGCCGGGATGCCGAGCAGCGCCGGGGAACTCCAGGCGGACAGCGCGCTGTCGGTCGCGGTGATCCGGTACGGCCGGAACTGTCCCGCGGTGCCGGTGGTCGACGCCGAGAAGATCACGTGCACGCTGCCGTCGGAGTCCCGGAACCACTCGGGCGCCCAGGTGCTGCCGGTCGAGCCGTTCAGCCCGACCGTGACGTTGCGCAGGAAGGTCCAGGTCACGTAGTCGGCGCTGCGGGCGAAGCCGATCGTGTTGCCGGTCCAGTTCGTGGTGTAGACGAGGTAGTAGTAGCCGTCGGTGTGCCGCAGCACGCTGGGGTCGCGCACCAGGCCGCTCGGCGGGGTGTAGGCGTTGCTGCGGACCAGGTTCCACGAGGTCGCGTCGGATGACGTGTAGACGTACATGTTCGATTCGCTGCTGTTGGTGAACGCCGTCATCACGTAGTGCGGCGCGGGCCCCGCGGCGTGCGCGGCGGTGGGTGCGAGGACGACGGAGGCGGCTGCGGTGACGCCGGCGAGGAGGAGAGCGGCACCGTATCTGCGGGTTCTGGTCACTGGGGGGCGGACCTTTCCGGCGGCCTGGTTGTTAACGTTAACAAACCAGTGGTGAAGCTGAATTCTTCACATGCGTGCAACGAGCTGTCAACACCTTCGTATTCAGCACCATGGGTTACTGTGCGGCGTGCGGATTCTGCTCGTGGAGGACGACCTCCGGGTGGCCACGGTCATGGTCTCGATGCTGCAAAGACGGGGGTACGACGTGGAGCACGCGGCCACCGCGACCGCGGCGCTCGAGGCCGCGCCGTGCGACCTCGTCCTGCTCGACCTGAACCTGCCCGACGGCGACGGCCTCGACGTGTGCCGCACCCTGCGGGCCCGCAGCGACCAGCTGGGCATCATCGCGGTGACCGCCCGGGCCGAGGAACGCGACCGGGTGGCCGGCCTGCGCATCGGCGCCGACGACTACGTGGTCAAGCCGTTCTCGATGGCCGAGCTGGAGGCCCGGATCGAGGCGCTGCTGCGGCGCAGCGTGCGGCACTCCCGGCCGGCCGGCGACGTGGTCGAGGTCGGCCCGCTGCGCATCGACCACGGCGCCCGCACGGTCCGGCTGGACGGCGAGCCGGTCGCGCTGACCCGCAAGGAGTTCGACATCCTCGCCTCGCTGGCCCGGCAGCCCGGCGCCGCGCTGACCCGCGAGCGGATCATGCTGGACGTCTGGCAGACCACCTGGTCCGGCAAGCACACCCTGGAGGTCCACGTGGCCGCGCTGCGCGCCAAGCTCGGGCGGCCCGAGCTGGTGCAGACGGTGCGCGGCGTGGGCTACCGTTTGCACACCGGTTGATCGGTGGCAGGGGGCGGTCGTGCGCAGGCGGCTGGTGAGCACGTACCTCCTCTTGCTGTGCATGGTGCTGGTCGCCCTCGAGGTGCCGCTCGCGGTCGCGCTGACCAACCGGGAGACCGAGCGGGCGGTGGCCGACCGGCTCGCCGACGCCACCCGCTTCGCGTCGCTCGCGGCGCCGGCCATCCGCAGCGGCGAGCGCGCCGCCCTCACCGACGAGCTGCGCCGCTATCACGAGCTGTACGGCATCGGCGTGCTGCTGGTCGACCAGGACCAGCAGGTGCTCAGCGAATTCGGCAGCCCGGTGCCCGACCCGGACGTGACCGCCGCGGCGATCCGGGTCGCGCTGGCCGGCCGCCAGGTGGCCACCCCCGAGACGCTCTGGCCGTGGCAGCAGGATCCGCTGGTGGTGGCGGCGCCGGTCAACGACGGCGGCGCGGTGCTCGGGGTGGTGCTGACCGCCTCGCCGACCGACCGCAACCGCCGCGCCGTGGTCGCCGACTGGCTGATCCTGACCCTGGTCGGGGTGGTCGCGGTGGCCGCCTGCCTGACCGCGGCGCACCGGCTGGCCGGCTGGGTGCTGCGCCCGGTGACCACGCTCGACGGAGCCGCGCACGAGATCGCGGCCGGCGACGACGGTGCCCGGGTGCCGCCCGGCCTCGGCCCACCCGAGTTACGCCGGCTGTCGGCGAGCTTCAACGAGATGGCCGACGCGGTGGCGACAGCCATGGAGCGGCAGCGCTCGTTCGTGGCGCACGCCAGTCACCAGTTGCGCACCCCGCTCACCGTGCTGCGGCTGCGCATCGAAGACCTGGGCAGCCGGCTGCCGGAGGGCGACCTGCGCGACGACCACGAGGGTGCGCTGGCCGAGACCGACCGGCTGGCCGACGTGTTGAACGGCCTGCTCGCGCTGGCCCGGGCCGAACGCGGCAAGCACCAGGTCGTGGTGGTGGACGCCGCGGCGCTGGCCCGCGAGCGCGCCGACGCCTGGACCCCGCTGACCGCGCGGCGCGGGATCGCCCTGAGCACCGACCTGCCGGACCGGCCGATGCCGGCCCGGCTGGTGGCGACCGCGCTCGACCAGGCGCTGGACGCCCTGCTCGACAACGCGCTCAAGTTCACCCCGGCCGGCGGCCGGGTCGAGGTGTGCGTCGCGGCCCGCGACGGTGGGGTCGAGGTGACCGTCCGGGACGACGGTCCGGGCCTGAGCGTCGAGCAGTGTGCCCTGGCCACCGAACGGTTCTGGCGGGCGCCGACCGCGCAGAATGTGGACGGCGCCGGGCTCGGCCTGTCGATCGTCGCGGTGCTGGTGGAGGCGTCCGGCGGCTGCTTGACCCTGGAGCCGGCGAGCGCGGCGGGCGGCCTCGCGGCCCGCGTCTGGTTCCCGGCCGCGCCGGCTCAGCTCACCGCCGACCGCGTTACGGTTTGACCGAGCGGTAATACCGGGCCGCGCCCGTATGCAGCGGCACCGGCAGCGTGGCGATCGCCGCCCGCAGGTCGAGCCGTTCGGCCGCCGGATGAGCGGCGGCCAGCGCGTCGCGCCGCTCCAGCAGCAGCCTGGTCAGGTCATACGCCAGGTCGTCGTCCATCTCGGCCGACACCACCAGCAGGTTGGGCACCGCGATGGTGGCCACGGCCGGCATCTGGTAGGCCGAGGTGGGCACGTCGCGCACCACGTACACGTCGCTGTACCGGCTGCGCATGTCGGCCGCCCACCGGGACAGGTCGACGATCCGGAAGGCGCCCAGCTTGGTGAGCTGCTGGATGCCAGCCACCGGCAGCCCGCCGGAGAAGAAGAAGGCGTCGATCTCGCCGCTGTTCAGCGCCCGCACCGAGTCGTCCAGGCTGAGTTCGCGCCGGTCGAGCACGCCGGGCCCGAACAGGCCGGCCACGGTCAGCAGCCGGCCCACCGTGACCACCGTGCCGGAGCCGCGGGCACCCACCGACACCCGCTTGCCGCGCAGGTCGGTCAGCGTCCGGATCGGGCTGTCCGCGGGGACCACCAGGTGCAGCAGGTCGTCGTAGACCCGGGCCAGCGCGACCAGGCCGGTCACCGACTGGTCCTCGATGATCAGCACGTCGGCCTGGGTGAACCCGATCTCGGCGGCGCCTCGGTTGATCAGCTGGACGTTCTCGGCCGAGGCCGCGGTGGACAGCACGCTCGCGTCGGTGCCGGGCAGTTCCTGCTCGATGACGTGGGCGAACGCGGTGCCGACCGCGTAGTAGACGGCGGTGGGGCTGCCGGTCGCGATGCGGATCTGCCGGGAGGGTTCCCGGCCGTCGACACACCCGGTGACGGCCAGCAGCATCACCAGAGCGACGAGGGCCGCGCTGCGCACCCGTCGTCGTCGTGGGTGGAGGGTCACCGTTTTCCCTAAGCAGGCCGGACGCGGTCCGCGCAAGTTTCCCTCAAGTCCGGGCCCCGGGTGTACCCGCCGAACGGTCCGATCGGCGACGGTGTGGGTTACCCGTGGGGAAGGGGAACCGACGATGAACCACGCTCCGGCCCGCACCGTCGTACTCGCCCGGGCGCTGCCCGCGGCCTTCGAAGCGGCGTGCCTGCTGCACTGCGCGGACGTCAGCGCGGCCGGCCGGCGCCGCGCGGAACCGCCTACGCCCACCACCGGCGCCGCCGAATTCGACCAGCCGCCCGCCGCGACCCGGCTGACCTGGCTGCTCACGGCGCTCGGCTACGACGCCACCCAGGAGCAACTCTCCGGGGGCGGCCGGCGCCAGTACCACCTCCAGCGGGTAGTGCTGCCCGACCCGCAGCGGATCCCGGCCGACCGGATGCTGGGCACCGCCTGGCGGCAGGGCCGGCTGGTGCTGCTGCAGGCCGAGACGCTGGGCGCCTCCGCGCTGCGGCACGCCCAGCGGGCCACCCTGGCGCACGCCGCCTGGCGGGCCGCGCTGCTGGCCGGCGGCCGGCGCCGGCGCGCCGACATGATCGGGGTGAGCCTCGGCGACCAGGAGATGGCCGCGGTGCTGGTGCGGGCCGCCCGCCTGGTCGGGGTGACCGCCGAGGTGACCCGGCGACCGGGCTGCCTGATCGTGGCGATCCCGCCGGCCGCGGCGTCCTTCCTGATGGCGACGCGCCTGCCCACCGCGATCCCGGCCTGACGAACGTCCCCGGCGAGCCAGTCACGGGGGCTTGGCTCGCCGGGGGAACTTCGGCTACGCGGACGGTGCCGCAATATTCGGCGAAATATTGACGGCCGTGACGGACAAGCCTAACTTCGGTGACAGCTCCGGCCACACACCGCACTGCGTACACGGAGGTACTCGTGCGTCGTTCTGTGCCGTTCCTCGCCGTCCTCGCCCTCACCATGACCGCCGCCGGGTGCGGCTCCGACGAAGGGTCCGGCACCGGGTCCGAACCCCTCCGCATCGGGCAGATCGTGTCGCTGACCGGCAACTATTCGCCGCTGGGCAGCGAGAACAAGAAGTCCGTCGAGCTCGCCGTGGAGCGGATCAACCAGGCCGGCGGCGTCCTCGGCCGGCAGGTCCAGCTCACCGTCCGCGACGACAAGAGCCAACCGGACCAGTCCGTGCTCGCCTTCAACGACCTCAAGAACGACTCGGTCGCGATCATCGGGTCGCCGTTCTCGAACTCCGCCCTCGCCACCATCCCGCTGGTCGACCGGGAGCGGATCCCCTACGTCTCGCTCACTCCCGCCGATGAGCAGATCAACCCCGTGCACCCGTACGTCTTCGTGGTCCCGGCCACCTCGGCCACCTACGCGGACCGGATCCTCCAGCACTACCAGGCGGCCGGGCAGACCAAGGTTGCCGTCGCCTACGACACCCGCAGCTCGTACGCGGTGGCCGGCTACAAGGGCATGCAGGCCAAGGCCGGCCAGTACGGGATCACGCTGGTCGCCGAGGTGAAGTTCGAGACCACCGCGACCGAGTTCGGCGCGGTCTTCGCCGGCGCGCGGTCGGCGGGCGCGCAGGCGCTGACCGTCTGGGCCACCGGGGCGCCCGCGGTCGCGCTGACCAAGCAGTATGCGGCCACCGGCCGGCCGCTCCCGCTGATGCTCACCGGCGCGCAGGCCAGCAAGCTGTTCCTCGATCCGGCCGGGACGGCGGCCGAGGGCGTGACGGTGGCCAGTTCGATCGGCGTGGTCGGCTCGTACCTGCCGGCCGGGCCGCAGAAGCAGGCCGTCGACGAGCTGACCACGGCGTTCCAGGGAAAGTACGGCTACCCGCCGCCGCAGTTCGCCCAGGACGGCTGGAGTGGCGTGAAGCTGCTGGTCGCGGCCCTGGAGAAGGCCGGCGGCACGGACCGGGACAAGGTCCGCGACGCGCTCGAAGGGCTCGGCCTGACCACGCCGAACGGCAGATATGCGTACTCGGCCACCGATCACAGTGGCCTCAAGGCGGAGTTCATCGCGGTCAACACGGTCACCAAGGGTGCGTTCGTGCCCACCGCCGAGACCCAGAAGCAGCTTGCCGGCCTGACCGGGAACTGACGTGGCGCCGCTGCTCAGCCTGCGCGGGACGACCCGCTCGTTCGGCGGCGTCTACGCCGTCCGCGACGTCGCGCTCGACCTCGCGGACGGCGAGCTGCGCGGCCTCATCGGACCCAACGGCGCCGGCAAGTCCACGCTGTTCAACCTGATCGGCGGCCAGTTGCGCGCCGACCGCGGCACGGTGACGCTGGCCGGCCGCCGGATCGACCGGCTGCCGCCGCACCGCCGGGCCCGGCTCGGCGTCGCGGTGGTGTTCCAGGGCGCCCGGATCTTCCCGGGCCTGACCGCCCGGGAGAACGTGATGGTCGGCGCGCACGCCACCACCCGGGCCGGCTTTGTGGCCGGGGCGCTGCGGCTGCCCGCGCACCGCCGCGAGGAGCGCGAGATCCGGGACCGCGCCGACGAGTGCCTCGACCGGGTCGGCCTGACCGGCTGGGCGGAACGCGCCGCCGAAACCCTGCCACTCGGCCAGCAGCGCGCCCTCCAGCTGGCCCGCGCGCTGTGCGCCCGGCCGCGCCTGCTGCTGCTCGACGAGCCGGCCTCCGGCCTGCGCGCGCCGGAACGGGCCGCGCTCGCCGACCTGGTCACCGCGCTGCGCGCGGACGGCCTGTCGATCATCCTGGTCGAGCACGACGTCGCCCTGGTCACCCGCCTGGCCGACCGGATCACGGTGCTGGACCTGGGCGAGGTGATCGCGGAGGGGACGGCCGGCGAGATCCGCGCCGACCCGCGGGTGATCGAGGCGTACCTGGGCAGCGAGGCGCGGGTATGACCACAGTCCTGGAGATCCACGATCTGGTCGTGCGCTACGGGGCCGCGACGGCACTCGACGGGGTCAGCCTCACGGTGGGTGCGGGCGAGATGGTCGCGCTCGTCGGGCCGAACGGGGCCGGGAAGACCACGCTGGTCAAGACCGTGTCCGGGCTGGTGCGGCCGGCCGCGGGCACGGTGTCGGTGAGCGGCCGGCTGGCGCAGGTGCCCGAGGGGCGGGAGGTGTTCGGCGACCTCAGCGTCGACGACAACCTGCGGCTCGGCGGCTGGCGCAACGGGCGGCGCGGACGGGACACCACCGCCGTCTACGAGCTGCTGCCCGGCCTGCAACGGGTGCGCGGGCAGAAGGCCGGCCGGCTCTCCGGCGGCCAGCAGCAGATGGTCGCGGTCGGCCGGGCGCTGATGGCGCGGCCGACGATCCTGGTCGTCGACGAGCTGTCGCTGGGCCTCGCGCCGGTGGTGGTCGACGACCTGGTGCGGCACCTGGCCGAGCTCAACCGGGAGCAGGGTCTCGCGGTCCTGCTGATCGAGCAGAACGCCCGGCTCGCGCTGCACCTGTGCGGCCGCGCCTACGTGCTGGAGGCGGGCCGGGTGGTGGCCGAGGGTGCCGGCCTGGACCGCGACCACCGGGTGATGGCCGCCTACCTGGGCGGGGCGGCCTGATGCTCGGCTACGTGGTCACCGGGCTCGGCGTCGGTGCCGGCTTCGCGCTGGTCGGCATCGGGCTGGTGGTCATCTACCGGGTCACCAACGTGGTCAACTTCGCCCAGGGCGCGTTCGCGGTGCTCGGCGCCATGCTGGCCGGGTCGCTGCTGTCGGCCGGGCTGCCGCACGGGCTGGCCGAGGTGACCGCGGTGCTGGCACTGGCCGCGATCGGCGCCGGGGTGGGCCTGGTCGCCATCGGGCGGCCCGGCACGGACCCGCGGACCTCGCTCATCGTCACGCTCGGGCTCGGCGTCCTCGCGTACGCCGTCGAGGTTTTGATCTGGGGTGATCAGCCACGGTCCTTCCCGGGGCTGGCCGGCTCGATCGAGATCGCCGGCACCCCGGTGCAGACCCACTATCTGCTGATCATCGGTGTCACGATCCCGGTGTTCCTGCTGGCCGCGCTGTTCTTCGCGCGCACCGACCTGGGCAAGGCGCTGTCCGCGTGCGCCATGAACCCGTACGCCGCCCGGGTGGTCGGCATCGACGTGCGGCGGATGGGGCTGATCGCGTTCGCGCTCGGCGGAGCCTTCGGCGCGCTGGCCGGCGTGCTGGTGACCCCGGTGCAGCAGGTGACGTTCGACAGCGACGTGGTGCTGATCGTGAACGGCTTCGCGGCGGCCATCCTGGGCGGCCTGACCCGGCCGGCGGTGACCCTGGCCGGCGGCCTGCTGCTCGGCGTCGCGCAGACGGTGATCTCCGGTCTCGGCGGCGGCGCGTTCCGGCTCGAGGTGGCGCTGGTGCTGATGCTCGCGGTGATGGTGGCCCAGGCCGGGCGCGCCGGAAGGGTGGCCTGATGCTTCGCCGAGTCGCCCCCATCGGGTTCGTGCTGGTGGCGGCCATCGCGGTGCCGCCGCTGCTGAGCCGCAGCCAGCTGGCCGTTTTCATCCTGCTCGGCGTGGCGGCCACGGTCACCGTCGGGGTCTCACTGCTGATGGGGTACGCCGGGCAGGTCACCCTCGGTCAGGCCGCGTTCCTGGCGATCGGCGCCTACACGGCCGGGCTGCTCGCGGTGCACGGCGTGCCGACCCTGCTCGGGCTCGCCCTGGCGCCGCTGGTCGCCGCGCTGGCCGCGGCCCTGATCGGGGCGCCGCTGCTGCGCCTGCGCGGCCACCACCTGGCCTTCGCCACGCTGGCCGTACAGCTGATCCTGCTCTCGCTGCTGTCCCAGGGGGACTGGGCCGGCGGCGCGATCGGCCTGCAGGGCATTCCGCGGCTGTCCGTGGGCGGCCACGAACTCGCCGGCGACGTCGGTTACGCGTACCTGGCCTGGGGTGCTCTGGTCCTGGTCATGCTGATCACCGCGAACCTGGTGGCCTCCCGCTCCGGTCGTGGCCTGCGAGCCCTGGCCACGGGCGAGATCGCGGCGGCGGCCAGCGGCGTGCCGGTCGGCCGCTACCGGCTGACCGTGTTCGCACTGTCGGCGGCGTTCGCGGGCCTGGCCGGCGGCATCTACGCGTACTACGTCGGCTACCTGGCGCCCGGCTCGTTCCCGGTGCTGCTGTCCATTGAGTACGTGGTGATGGCCGTGGTCGGCGGCCTGGGCACCACTTTCGGCCCGGTGCTCGGCGCCACCGCGGTGGTCCTGCTGGTGCAGGTGCTCAACCACCTCGGCACCCAGCCCGGCATGCCCGGCTACGCACCGGCAGTGTTGTCCTACGCTGTGTATGCGCTGGTCCTGGTGCTGGTGGTGCTCTACCTGCCGCGCGGCGTGGTGCCCGCGCTCACGTCCTGGCGGAAGGGGCGGTAGTCGTGCACAACTGGGGTCTCGGATCCTGGCCGCTGCGCCGGGCGCGGATGTCGCCGGACCGGGTTGCCGTCATCCAGGGCGAGCGCTCATACACGTACCAGGAAATGCTGGAAAGGTCTTTGCGGGTTGCCCACGCGCTGGCCGCCCACGGGGTGCGCGCCGGATCGCGGGTCGCCTACCTGGGACCGAACCACCCGGCCTTCCTCGAGGTGATGTTCGGCGCGGGCCTGCTGGGTGCGATCTTCGTGCCGCTGAACACCCGGCTGGCCGCGCCGGAACTCGACTTCATCCTCGCCGACAGTGGCGCGTCGGTGCTGGTGTGGGCGCCCTCCCACGAGGCGGTGGTGGCGCAGCTCGCCGCGCCGGTAACCCTGCTGCCGCACGGTTTCGCGGCGGACGCCCCGGCGACGCCGCTGGACTCGCCGGTCGGGCCCTCCTCGACGGCGATGATCCTTTACACGTCGGGGACCACCGGGCGGCCCAAGGGCGTCATGCTCACCCACGACAACCTGGCCTGGAACACCGTCAACCTGCTGCTCGACGTGGACCTGACCAGCAGCGAGGTGACGCTGGTGAGTGCGCCGATGTTCCACGTGGCGGCGCTCAACCAGACCGTGCTGCCGACGTTCTGCAAGGGCGGAACGCTGGTGCTGGTCCCGGCGTTCGACCCGGCCGAGACGCTGACGCTGATCGCCCGGCATCGGGTGACGTACCTGTTCGGGGTGCCGGCGATGTTCGCGGCGATCGCCCGCTCACCGGGCTGGTCCAGCGCGGATCTGTCGTCGGTGCGGTCGCTGATCTGCGGGGGAGCGCCGGTGCCGGCACCCCTGATCGAGATCTATCAGCGGCGCGGGCTCACGTTCATGCAGGGGTACGGGCTGACCGAGGCGGCGCCCGGGGTGCTGTTCCTGCGCGCGGACCAGAGCGCGGCGAAGGCGGGTTCCGCGGGGACGCCGGCCTTCTTCACAGACGTGCGGCGGGTGGCGGTGGACGGTTCGGCGGCTCCCTCAGATGCGCCCGGTGAAATCCTGGTGCAGGGGCCGAACGTGATGGCCGGCTACTGGAACCGGCCCGCCGACACGGCCGCAGTCCTGGACGGCGACGGCTGGCTGCGGACCGGCGACATCGCGGTGGCCGATCCGGATGGCTGCCTGTACGTGCGCGACCGGGTCTCCGACATGTTCATCTCGGGCGGCGAAAACGTGTATCCGGCCGAGGTGGAGAGCGCCCTGTTCGAGCATCCCGAGGTGGCGGAGTGCGCGGTGTACGGGGTGCCGGACGAGCGCTGGGGCGAGGTGGGATGCGCGGTGGTGGTCCCACGGCCGGGCTGCTCGCCGGATTCTTCGGGTTTGCTGGCCTTCCTGGATGGCCGGATCGCCCGCTACAAAATCCCGAAGTCGGTGGTGTTCGCAACGGAATTGCCCCGGACGGCGTCGGGCAAGGTGCTTAAGAGCCGCTTGCGGGGCAGCTCCGGCCCCGCCTGAATGCCCGATTTGATCGAGAGTGCAATTCGTCTTAAGTGGCGCCCGGTGGGTGTTTCCAGTTCTCGATATTGTTGAATTGTTGTTCGGTGCGGTCGCGAATTCGACATCATTCCTCGGCGCGCGGGTGGGTGGGTGGTGCGGGGCAGCGTTTCAGGCGCGCGATGGCTCGGGCTCGCCGCTCCAGCCTCGATCCTGCTGATCTGGTGTCTCTGGATGGCGGGTAATCGACGAGATCGGGAAGCTGGGCGCGCTTTTCTGCGATCTTGTCGAACTGGTGTCTTTGGGTGGCGGTATTCGACAGCACGTAGAATGTGATTCGCGCGGTCGAATTTCGGTCCTCTGACTGGGTGGTGAATGGCGGGTAGGCTGATTTCGCCGGGTCGGATCGAATGCGTCCGGGCGTTGCCGGGCCGGGGCGGGGCGCGGTGCGGCGGGGCTGGGCCGGTCAGTGCTCGCGGCTTACTGCGGCTGCGGCCAGGGCGGACAGGGCCTCTCGGACGGGAGGGAGTAGCGGGATCTCGGCCAGGGCGGCTCGGGCCGCCTCGGCGCGGGTGGCGATCATGTGTTCGGTTTGGGAGAGGGCTCCGGTGGCGACGATGATGGTGCGCAGTTCGTCGGCTCCGGTACGGTCCAGGGTGGGGTCGCCGAACAGGGCTTCCAGGCGGGCCTTCTGTGCGGGGGTGGCGGCCTCGCGGGTCAGGGCCATCATCACCGTGGGTTTGCCCTCGCGCAGGTCGTCCAGGGTGGATTTGCCGGTGGTTGCGGGGTCGCCGAAGACGCCCAGGATGTCGTCGCGCAGTTGGAAAGCGTCGCCCAGCGGGTCGCCGAAGGCGGTGAACGCGGCGTCCAGGGCGGGGGAGCCGCCGGCCAGCCTCGCGCCTATCTGGAGTGGCCTCGTCACCGTGTAGCGGGCGGCCTTCATGCGGATCACGGTCAGGGCTCCGGCCACCGAGCCGTCGCCTGCGCCGGAGACCAGGTCCAGGTACTGGCCGCCGATCACCTCGGTGCGCATCCGGGCGAACGTGCCGTAGGCGGCCTGGATACGGCCGGCGGGCAGGCCGCACTCGTGGAACATCTGCTCGGCCCACGCGGCGCACAGGTCGCCGCACAGCAGGGCGGTGTTGCGGCCGAAGGCGGCCGGGTCGCCGCGCCACGCCTGGCGGGTGTGCACGTCGGCGAAGCGGCGGTGCAGGGAGGGTTCGCCGCGGCGGCGGTCGCTGCTGTCGATGATGTCGTCGTGGATCAGGGCGAACGCGTGGAACATCTCCAGCGCGGCGGCCGCGGTCACCACCTCGGGGCAGTCCTCGCCGCCGGCGGCCCGCCAGCCCCAGTAGCAGAACGCCGGGCGCAGGCGCTTGCCGCCGGCCAGCACGAAGCTGCGGACCGTGTCGAGGGCGCCGTCCGGCCACTTCGGGCCCTGGCGGTCCAGGAAGGTGTTCAGTGCGGCGTCTACGCGGTGCCGGAGCGCGGTCATCGGCGGCCGCAGGCGGGCAGTTCGGCGACCCGGATGTTGCGGAAGGCGACCTGGTCGGCGGGGCCGTGGTTCTGCAGGCCGAGGTGGCCGTCCAGGCCGCGGGCCGGGTCGGTGCCGGTGAAGTCGTTGATCAGTACGCCGTTGAGGTAGACCCGCAGACGCGGGCCCTCGACCCGGATCTCGAACGTGTTCCACTCGCCGGGCGGGTTCAGCACCGCGTCCCGGGCCGCCCGGTCGGCCGCCTGGAAGCCGTAGATCGCGCCGGTGGTCCGGTCCGGGGCGTCGCTGGCGTCGATCTGTATCTCGTAACCCTGGTTGACCGCGACCCACGGGTCGTCGCCCGGATCGGGGAAGCCGACGAAGATGCCCGAGTTGCTGTCGTCGGTGACGCGCCAGTCCGCTTTCACCGCGTAATCGGTGAACGGCCTGGTCGCGTACCATAAAAGACCCATGCCACCCACCGAGCTGAAGGTGCCGTCAGTGATGGTGAAACTGCCCGGTCCGGCCTGCCGCCAGCCGTCGGTGAGCGCGGCATAGCCGGTCTCGGGCCGGCAGTCCGCGTGCGCGCGGGCGGCCGCATATCTGATGCCGCCGAGCAGGTGAGAGCGAAAATCCGGTTCCGTGTACGACGCGGCGGTGTGCCCGAATCCGGTGTAGAACGCGCGCCCCCGGTCGACGGTGTGGCACCACGCGATCGGGTGGTCGGCGCCCATCGTGCCGCCGGTGTAGGAGCTCTCGTCGAGCGTGGCCAGCACCTGGACGGCGCTGCGCGGGTTGGTGCGGTAGTTGTACAGCTCGTCGGTGCGGGTCCAGACGCGCGGCAGGTGCGCGGTGGCCGGATGCGCCCGGTTCGTCACGTGCGCGTCGGCCCGCTGGATCTCGGGATGCCCGGCGAACCAGGCACCGACCAGCCGTCCGTAGAACGGCCAGTCATACTCCGTGTCGGCGGCCGCATGAACACCCACAAAACCACCCCCTGTGCGGATGTACGCCTCGAAGGCCGCCTGCTGGTGCACGTCGAGCACATCGCCGCTGGTGCTGAGGAAGACCACGGCCCGGTAGCGCGCCAGGTTGTCCGCCGTGAACGCGCTCGCGTCCGGCGCCTCGGTGACCGTGAACCCGTGCGCGGCGCCCAGGTCGCGGATGGCCTGCACGCCGGCCGGGATCGACTCGTGTCGGTACCCTGTGGTCTTGGTGAAGACGAGGACGGCATAGTCGCTGCCCGCGCCCGCGGCCGGTATCGCTCCGGCGGCGAGGCCGATCGAGACAGCGCCGGCGAGAAGTCTGCGCATGAGTAGAGCGTATGTTCGGCGGCGTGGAAGTGCGGAGTAGCGCGAGGACCGCCGGCGCCCGGCCGGTACGCCGGATCGAGCGCGACCCGGCCGCCGAGTGGGACGACAGTGCCTGGTGGGCGCGCATTCCGGCGATCCGGACGGTGCTCGGCACGGGACTCGATCTACCGGCCGGCGTGACATTCCTGGTGGGCGAGAACGGCTCCGGCAAGTCGACGCTGATCGAGGGACTGGCGCAGGCGTACGGCCTCAACCCGGAGGGCGGCTCCCGCGGCGCCATGCACCGCACCCGCCCGACCGAGTCACCGCTGGGCGGCGTGCTGCGGCTGGTGCGCACGCCCGGCCGGCCCACGAACGCGTACTTCCTGCGGGCGGAGACCACCCACGGGCTCTACACCTACCTGGAGGATCTGCCCGAGTCGCCGGACCAGGACCTGCACGACCGCAGCCACGGCGAGGGTTTCCTGGCTTTACTGGAACGCAAATTCCGGCGGCCGGGGTTCTACCTGCTGGACGAGCCGGAGTCGGCGCTGTCGTTCACGTCGACGCTCCGGCTGATGACACGGTTGTCGGAGCTGGCCGCGGCGGGTGCGCAGGTGGTGGTGGCTACTCACTCGCCGGTTTTGACGGCGTTGCCGGGGGCGGCGGTGCTGGAACTGGGGGAGGAAGGGATTCGGCGGCGGGAGTGGGGGGAGCTTGCGGTGGTGGATCACTTCCGGCGGTTCCTGGCGCGGCCGGAGAGGTATCTGGGTCACGTGCTGGACTGACCGGGGACGCGGAACTCGAACAGGTGAAGGCCGGCGTGGCCGCCCACGGCGAGCAGCCGCCCGCAAGGGCTCCAGGCGCAGGTGCGCGCCTCCGCCGCGATCCGCATGTGGGCGAGAGCCTCGCCCCGTGCCGGCAGCGCGAATCGTGGCCGACCGTCCCGGACCGGTCCAGGCGGAGCCGGCCACCGCCGCCACCACGAACAGCGCATTCCGCAGCCATCGATGCACGCGTACCGCCAAGGCCTTGAATCCATGGAAGCGGAGCACCGCAATGCCGGGAATCGACTGAACCGGGGAGGCTCATCACACCGAAATGAGGTATCCATTGGCATGGCCGAATTGATTGCTCTCGAAACACGGCGGGTGGTGGGGTGGTAGCACCAACATCCCCCCTTCTGCGGAGGTCGTTCATGAGACGACGCACCACCGTGGCCCTCGCCGTCCTGCTGCTCGCCGCGACCGCCGGGCTCACCGGCACCGGGACGGCCAGCGCCGCGCCCGCCGGCGAGCAGACCGCCGGCCAGTATGAGGTGCTCGACGTACGCAGCCTGGCGAAGCGGAACGCGATCGCCCGCACCGGCGTGGCGATCGACGGTGTCGAGCACGGCATCGCCACGATCACCGCGACCAGCGCCGAGGTCCGGTCGCTGCAGCGGCTCGGCTTCACGGTGCAGCCGGTGCTGACCACGCTGGACTTCCCGCCGGCCGACGCGGCGTTCCACAACTACAGCGAGATGGTCACGGCGGTGAACCAGGCCGTCGCGGCGTATCCGTCGATCGCCCGCAAGATTTCCGTGGGGCGCTCGCACGAGGGCCGGGACATCGTGGGCGTGAAGATCTCCGACAACGTGGCCACCGACGAGGCCGAACCCGAGGTGCTGTACGACGCCGGGCACCACGCCCGCGAGCACCTCACCGTGGAGCAGTCGATCTACCTGCTGAAGCTGTTCACCGGCAGCTACGCGACCGACAGCCGGGTCAAGAGCATCGTGGACAGCCGGGAGATCTGGATCATCCCGCAGGTCAACCCGGACGGCTCCGAGTACGACATCGCGACCGGCAGCTACCGGTCGTGGCGCAAGAACCGGCAGCCGAACAGCGGCTCGTCGAACGTGGGCACCGACCTGAACCGTAACTACGGCTACCGCTGGGGCTGCTGCGGCGGCTCGTCCGGCACCACCTCGTCGGCGACCTACCGCGGTCCGTCGGCGTTCTCGGCGCCGGAGACCCGGGCGATCCGGGACTTCGTGAACAGCCGGGTCGTCGGCGGCGTGCAGCAGATCAAGGCGGCCATCGACTTCCACAGCTACTCGCAGCTGGTGCTGTGGCCGTTCGGGCACACCACGGCCAACACCACGACCGGGATGACCGCGGACCAGTACAACGTGTTCTCGACGTTCGGCCGGCAGATGGCGGCGACCAACGGCTACACGCCGGAGCAGTCCAGCGACCTGTACATCACCGACGGGGACTCGCTCGACTGGCTGTGGGGCACCCACAAGATCTTCGCGTACACGTTCGAGTTGTACCCGGGCAGCGCGTCGGGCGGCGGCTTCTACCCGCCGGCCAGCGTGATCAACCGGGAGACCTCGCGCAACCGGGAGGCAGCCCTGTTGCTGGCCGAGGTGGCCGACTGCCCGTACAAGGTGATCGGCAAGCAGAGCACGTACTGCTGAACCGGGCCGGACGGGATGGTGGGAAACCGCCATCCCGTCCGTTCGTTTCCGAATCGGCGCCCTGTGCACCGCCCTTGACCTGCGCTTCTAGCGTCTAGGGCCAGGAGGTGCGAGATGCGTGTCTCAATCGGCAGAACCCTGCTCACCATCACCCTCGGGCTCGCGCTCGTCGCGTGTGGAACCCCCGCCCCGGTGGCGGCGGCTGCGGCCCCCTATTGCGGCATCACCTGGGGGAGCGGCGACAAGTCCGCGGCCCCGATGAGCACCGCCCCGCTGCTCACCGCCGAAACCGGCCGGCACGAATGCTGGGACCGGGTGGTCTTCGAGTTCGGCGGCTCGGCGCAGGGCTACGCGGTGCGGTACAGCACCGAGGTCCTCACCGACGGCGAGGGCGTCGACCTGGTCCCGTACACGGCCGGCGGTGCCCACCTCGGGGTGACCCTCCGGGCGCCCGCGTACGACGACAACCACAGCGCCACGTTCGACGCGCGCGTCGGCGAGCACGTGGCGAACGTGCTGCGCTACGACACCCTGCGCGACGTCGTCTTCGGCGGCTCGTTCGAGGGCTACACCACGTTCGCGGTCGGCGTCCGGGCCCGGCTGCCGTTCCGGGTCTTCCTGCTGGCCGGCCCGGGCACGCACAGCCGGATCGTGGTCGACGTCGCGCACCGCTGGTGACCGTTTGCCCCGGCCCGACCGGGGCAAAGGTAACCGCATGACTCGCTCGCACCACCGCTGGTGGGCCCTGGCCGTCTTCGCGTTCGCGGTCTTCGTCGCCGCGGCGATCGGCGGCCTGGGCGTGCGCGGCACCACCGCCGAGTACGCCGGGCTGGAGCAGCCGTCCTGGGCGCCGCCGTCCGCGGTGTTCGGCCCGGTCTGGACGGTGCTCTACGCGATGATCGCGGTGTCCGGCTGGCTGGTCTGGCGCCGGGTGGGTTTCACCACGCCGCTGTGGTGGTACGCCGCCCAGCTCGTGCTGAACGCGATCTGGACTCCGCTGTTCTTCGGCGCCGGCCGGTACGGGCTGGCGTTCGCCGACATCGTGGCGCTGTGGCTGCTGATCGGCGTGACCGTGCTGCTGTTCTGGCGGGTGCACCGGGTCGCCGCGGCGCTGCTGCTGCCGTACTGGGCCTGGGTGACCTTCGCGACCGCCCTGAACTTCTCGATCTGGCAGCTGAACGCCTAGGGTCGGGATGCCCACGCGAGGGTTCCCGTTCGACCCGGAGGACTGACGTGCCCGACCGCCCTGAGATCGTCTGCATCTGTGGGTCTACCCGCTTCGTGGACGAGATGAGCGCGGCAAACCGTGATCTGACCTTCGCAGGTGTCATCGTCGTGGCGCCGGGCGTCTTCCGGCGCGCCGAGGAGCACGAAGCAGACGAGTTGCTCACCAACGAGCAGAAGACCGCGCTGGACGCCCTCCACCTCCGCAAGATCGACCTGGCTGATCGAGTTCTGGTCGTCAACCCAGGCGGGTATATCGGCGAGTCCACGAGCCGGGAGATCGCCTACGCCCGCGCCACCGGCAAGCCGGTCTCGTTCACCGATCCCTCCTTTGGTGAAACGCCCTAGGCGGGCGACCAGTACCAGGTCTTGCCGGTCAGTTTGTCGCGGGAGATCGCGCCGCCGAACACCACGAGGCCGGTGCCGGCCGCCACCACGGTGTGACCGCCGGGGTCGGCGCCGGGCAGCAGCGGCAGCTCCTCCCACTTGCCGGTGGCCGCGTTGAGGACCAGGCCGTCGATGCCGAGGTAGGCGGCGGACGCCGGGCCGTAGCCGCCGGCCGACCGGGCGCCCTCGAACGGCGGCGCCGGCAGCGCCGACCACGTCCCGGTCGACGGGTCCAGGATGCCGCCGTCCGGGTAGGTCCGGCCCCAGTTGCCGACCTCGCCGCCGTCGGCGCCGCCCAGGATCGGGTTGACCAGCTTGCCGTCCGACACGAACCAGGGCTCGCTGGACAGGATCTGCGAGGCCGGCAGGGTCCGCCACTTTCCCGTGGCCAGGTCGAGCGCCGCCGCCCGGACCACCGACGGACCCTCCGCGCCCGGGTTGGGGATCAGCTCGTGGTCGAACAGCACCATCTCGCGGCCGTCCCAGACCATCATCCGGCCGAAGGCCCGGCCGAGCGGGTCGTCCGGCAGCGGCGTCCAGCGTCCCGCCTCGAACAGGTAGTCCGGGGCGGTCCCGTTCTCGTCGCTGGTCAGCACGGCGACCAGGCGGTCGCCGGCGGCGACCAGGTGGTAGGGGAGCTCCGGGTCGAACGGCACGGAACGGCGTTCCCACCGGTCCTGGTCGATCCGGTACGCGAGCAGGACGTCCTGCTTCGGGTAGGGCGGCCGCACGTACGCCGTCCCGGCGACCACGACGCCCTGGGCGAAGGTGAACCCGACCGGCGTGTCGGCGATCTTGCGCCAGGTGCCGGTTGCCGGGTTGAGCGCGGCGCCGTCGGTCAGCGGGGTGGGATCGGGCGGGCAGTCCGCGTTCGGCGGGCACGGCTTGTCGTCGCTGCCGCCGATCAGCAGCACCTCACTGCCGGTCCACAGGCCCAACGTCTGTTCACGCGGGCTGAGCGGTGATCCGGTCATCTCGCGCCAGGAGGCCGAGGCGGACGAGGGCGGGGATGGGAAGGACACCGAGGCGCAGCCGCCGAGCAGCAGAAGCCCGCAGGCCGTGATCCGCCAGAAAGTTCGCATGCCAGCTTCGACGCCGTTCCGGCCGGATGGTTCCGAGCCGGGCGCCGCCGAACAGGATGCCGCCGACCCGGGCGGCGGCGAAGTCACGCCGTCTCGAGCGCGGCCAGGCCCGCGAACGACTGCCGCAGCGAGGCGGCCTCCGGCACGCCCATGTCGGTGAAGATCTCCAATGCCTGCCGGAGGTGCCGGTACGCCGCGGCCGGGTCGGTGTCGCGCAGCGCGCCCGCCATGCCGGCGTGCGCGTGCGCCCGCTCGTACCGGTTGTGCACCGGCCCGAGCAGGTCGAGGGCCCGCCGGTGGGCGGCCAGCGCCTCGCCCCGGTCGCCGTGCCGGGCCAGGGTCCGGCCGTAGTGGTTGAGCACCGACGGCGCCGAGTGGTGTTCGTCCGCCACCAGGTCCAGCGCCTGCCGGTGGTACTCGAACGCCTCGTCGGCGTGGCCCTGCAAGCCGTAGATCTCGCCGAGCGTGCTCAGCACCGTGGCGGTCCCGCCACGGTTGCCCTCGGCCTGTTTCATCGCCATCGCCCGCTGGAGCAGCGGCAGCGCGGTGGCGTGGTCGCCGGCATCCGCGTGCACCCCGCCCAGCTCGCCCAGGATCAGGCTGGTCCAGGCCTTCTCGCCGACCCGGGCGAAGCCGTCGAGCGCCAGGTGCAGCTGGGCCCGGGCGTCGTCGTGCCGGCCGAGTATCCGGTACGTCATCCCGAGTGTCCGGGCGCACAGGTAGGTCTCGTGCTCGGCGCCGATGCTCTCGGCCAGCTCGCGGGCCTCGAGCAGGCTGGCCACCGCCTGCTGCGGCTGCCCGGCCGCGTACAGCTGCAGCATGGCCAGGTTGTTCAGCGCCGTGACGATGCCGCGGTGGTCGCCGGTCCGGCGCAGCGCGGCGAACCGCTCCCGCAGGTGCCGCTCGGTGTCGTCGTACCGCCGCAGGTTGGCGTAGCCGGCCGCGAGGCAGCTGTGGATGGCGGCCTCGGCGGTGTCGTCACCGAGCCGGTGCGCCGCCGCCAGCGCCCGGGTGTGGCTGTCCACCAGTTCGGCGCTGTGGCCGTTGCGGTAGAGGTACGGCCACAGCGCGCGAGCGATCCGCCAGGTGTACGTGTCGAGTCCCCGGCGCTCGGCCAGCCCGGCCGCGGCCAGCGCGGAGCGCCAGTTCCGGTCCAGCCAGGTGACCGCGCGTCCGGTGTCGGGGAACGCGGGCCCGGCCGGCGGCGGGTCGTCCAGGGTCAGCGCGGTGCGGACCGCCGGGCGTTCGAAGTGCGCGGTCGCCGCCGCGGCCGCGTGCAGGTAGTGCGCGATCAGCCGGTGCTCGGCCGCGGCCAGGTCCGCCGGCGGGTCACCGGCCAGCAGCTGCGCCGCGTAGTCGTGCACCAGGTCGTGCAGCCGGTACCAGCCGGCCGCCGGTGTCTCCAGCAGGTATGCGTCGACCAGGTCGTCGAGCAGCTCGTCGGCCGAGGTCACGTCCATGCCGGCCAGCGCGGCCGCAGCGTGCCGGTCGAAACCGTGCCGGCCGTGCCCGCCGAGCGCCCGGAACATCCGCCGGACCGGGTCGTCGAGCTGCTGGTAGGACAGGTCGAGGGCGGCACTGACCGCGCGGTCCTCGGCGGCCAGCTGACCGAGCCGGGCCGGCGCCTCGCGGAGCCGTTCGGCCAGGTCGGCGACCCGCCACGCGGAGCGGCGCACCAGCCGGGCCGCGGCCAGCCGCAGGGCCAGCGGCAGGTGACCGCACAGCCGGGCCAGCTCCGCGGTCGCCTCCGGTTCCTCGGCGGCCCGGGCACCGACGATCCGGCGCAGCAGCTCGGCCGACTCGTTCTCGGGCAGCGCGCCGAGCGACACCGACCGCACCCCGTCCAGACCGGCCAGCAGGCGCCGGCTCGTCACGATCACCAGCGTGCCGGCGGCCCCGGCCAGCAGCGGCGCGACCTGTCGGCTGCCGGCCGCGTTGTCGAGCAGCACCAGCATCCGCCGGCCGGCCAGCTCGGTGCGCCACAGCGCGGCCCGGTCGTCGGCCGACTCCGGCACCCGGGTGGCCGGCACGCCCAGCTGGCGCAGCAGCACGCCGAGCACGGTGCCCGGGTCGGCCGGCGCGCGATCGGCGTGCCCGTGCAGCTCGGCGTGCAGCTGCCCGTCCGGGTACCGGTCGATCAGCCGGTGCGCCAGGTGCACGGCCAGGGCCGTCTTGCCGACGCCGGCCATGCCCGCGATCGACACCACGGTCGGCGTGCCGGCGGCCGCCAGCAGGCTGGTCAGCGTCGCCGACCGGCCGACGAAGTCGGGGACTGCGCGGGGCAGGTGGCACGGGCCCGGCTCGCGGCTCGGCGCCGGTTCCGGGCCGCTGGTCAGCAGTTCGGTGTAGACGCGCTGCAACGCCGCGCCCGGGTCGACGCCCAGCTCGTCGGCCAGCACCGAGCGCAGCCGGTGGTAGGTCTGCATGGCGTCGGCCTGCCGGCCGGACCGGAACAGGGCCAGCATGAGCTGACCGACCAGCCGTTCGCGCAGCGGGTTGGCCTCGACCAGCGCGGTGAGCTCGGGCAGCAGCGACGCCTGCCGGCCCAGCGCCAGTTCCAGGTCGGCGCACTCCTCGACGGCCGCGAGGCGCTGGTCGTTCAGTCCGGTCGCGACCGCCTCGACCATCCGGCCGGCGAGGCCGAACAGGGCCGGACCGCGCCACAGCCGCAGCGCCGACCGGTATTCGGCCGCGGCGTCCGCGGACCGGCCGGCGGCCGTCAGCTCGTGCGCGCGCGCCAGGTGCCGGGCGAACAGGCGTACGTCCACCTCGTCCTCGCCCGCGGCGAGGCGGTAGCCCGGACCCTCGGTGACGATGAAGTTGTCGCCGGGCACCAGGCGGCGCAGCGCCGCCACGCAGTTCTGGATCTGCCGGCGCGCGGTCGGCGGCGGGTCGTCGTCCCACACCGCCTCGAACAGGTGCTCCCAGGACACCACCGCGGGTGCGTTGGCCACCAGCAAGGCGAGGATGGTGCGCTGCTTACGGCCGCTGAGCGCCACCTCGCCCGTCCCGCCGTCCACCCGGAGCGGCCCCAGGATGCGAAACCTCACACTTCCCCCCGCGCGGTTCCGGCGGCGTACGGACATCGAACGGTAGCGATGCGTAGCTTAGCGGAACCGCGCCGGGGAACATGCTCAGTCCAGCTGGCCGTCGTAGTCGGGCAGCTTGAAGGTGCGCTCGGCGTGGCCGCCGCCCAGGTCGGTGGCGCTGTTGCCGACGTTCGCGACGATCGTGTAGCCGCGGCGCTCGATGTCGGTGCGGGCCTTGGTCTTCAGCGTCTGGTTGTCGTCGAAGTTGAGCGTCGGCCGGGTGTAGATGCCGGCCCACTCGTAGCCGACCGCGTCCAGGTTGATCTCGGTGACCCACTCCAGGATCTCCGGGCGGGCGGTCACGAAGAAGATCGCGGCACCGTCGCAGCGGGCCTGCTGGGCCAGGGCCAGGACGCCGGGCGTCGCGTCGTACGGCTGATATTTGCTCTGCAGTGCGGTGTTGTCGATGTCCAGCACGACGGCGGCCCGCACCCGGGTGTCCGGCAGGCGGTTGTCCAGATAGGCGGCGGCCTGGTCGGTCACCGCCTCGACCTCGGACAGCCAGGTCTCGTGGGACGGCAGTGCCTGGGCGGTGACGGCGGTTCGGGGCGCGGCCGCGGCGCTCGTGGCGGTGGAGACGGCCAGGCCGGCGGTGAGCGTGGTTGCGGCGACCGTGAGTGTGAGGCCGCGCAGCAGGACAGAACGCATGGGTTCCCCTCGACGAAGGTTGTTCGCTGGTAGTCCATCGACGACGGATTACCGGGGGGTTACTCCCCGGTAATCGACGACGTTCGATAACGCTACGCGGCGGTAACCTCTACCGGAATACCGTTGAGCACGGCATTGCCGGACAACGGATCCACACTGGTCTCGTCGGTGAGCACGTTGCTGTTGACGCCCGGATTCGCGGCCGCCACGGTCATCCGGGTGCCCGGCCGGTCGTGTCCCCAGCCGTGCGGCAGGCTCACCACGCCGGGCATGACGGTCTCGGTGATCTCCACGGGCGCGGTCAGCTCGCCCACCCGGGACGTGACCCGGGCCGTGCCGCCCGTGCCGATGCCCAGCTTGGCCGCGTCGTCCGGGTGGATCTGGAGCGTGCACCGGTCGCGGCCCTTCACCAGCGCCGGCACGTTGTGCATCCAGCTGTTGTTCGACCGCAGGTGCCGCCGTCCGATCAGGACGAAGCCGTCGCGCCGCCGGTCCAGGCCGGCGCGCAGCCGCTCGACGTCCGCCGCGATCGGCGCCGGGCACAGCTCCACCGTGCCGCTCGGCGTCTGCAGCACCTCCGGGATCCGGGGCCGCAGCGGTCCCAGATCGATGCCGTGCGGGTGGGCGCGCAGCTCGTCCAGAGTGAGGCCGTACGCGCCGGTGCGCAGCGCGACGTCGAGCAGGCGCTCCGCCGGATGGTCGCCGGTGACCTTCTCCCGCAGCTCCGCCACCTCACCGCCGGCCCGTTGCAGCGCCTGGTCGAGCAGATGATCGTGGAGCACCGCCGGATCCGTACCGGCGCCACGGCCGGACAGGATCAGGATGAGCCGGGCCAGGATGTCGCACTCGTCCATGCCGCCGTCCGGGTCGGGTGGCAGCACCGGCGGCGAGTAGGCGGCGAAGTTGCGCACCGCCAGGGCCAGGAACGCGAAGTCGTAATGTCCCTTGCGGGCCACGTCGGCCGGCGGCAGCACCACGTCGGCGTGCCGGGTGGTCTCGTTCAGGTACGGGTCGACGCTCACCATGAACCCGAGCCCGGCCAGCGCGCGGTCCAGCCGGTCGCTGTTCGGGGTGGACAGCACCGGGTTGCCGGCCACCGTGAGCAGCGCCCGCACCTGCCCCTCGCCGCCGGTCTCGATCTCGTCGGCCAGCGCCGCCACCGGCAACTCGCCGCGCACCTCGGGCAGCCCGCGCACCCGGCTGTGCCAGCGGCCGGTGCGGAAGCCCTTGCCGCCGGCCCGGGTGCGCGCCCGCACGTGCGCCGCCTCCGGGAACATGACGCCGCCGGGCCGGTCCAGGTTGCCGGTGAGCACGTTGACCACGTCCACCAGCCAGCTGGTCAGGGTGCCGAACTCGACCGTGCAGGTGCCGATCCGCCCGTACACCGCGGCACTCCCGGCGGCGGCCAATTCGCGCGCCAGCCCGCGGATCCGGTCGGCCGGCACCGCACACACGACTGCCATCGCCTCCGGCGCAAAGTCAAGAGCCAGATCCCGTACGCCGGCCAGCCCGGTCACGTGGCCCGCCAGCGCGCCGAGGTCGACGAGCCCCTCCTCGAACAGCGTGTGCACGATGCCGAACAGCAGGTACGCGTCCGTGCCGGGCCGGATGAACAGGTGCTCGTCGGCGGCCTCGGCGGTCCGGGTGCGGCGCGGGTCGACCACCACGAACCGGCCGCCGCGGGCCTGGATCGCCTTCAGCCGCCCGGGCAGGTCGGCCGCGGTGGCCAGGCTCCCGTTCGACTCCCACGGGTTGGCGCCCAGGATCAGCAACAGGTCGGTGCGGTCGACGTCGGGCACCGGGATGGTCAGCGGGTGCCCGAACATGAACCCGCAGGACACGTGCTTGGGCATCTGGTCGACGGTGCTCGCGGTGAACACGTTGCGGCTGCCGAGCGTGCGCACCAGCGGCGACACGTAGAGCCCGCCGGCCATCGTGTGCACGTTCGGGTTGCCCAGGTAGAGCGCGATCGCGTCCGGCCCGTGCTCCGCGGCGATCGGCCGCAGCCCCGCCTCGACGGCCGCGAACGCCTCGTCCCAGCTCGCCTCCTCGAGCCGGCCCGCGCGTCGCACGAGCGGCCGCCGCAGCCGGTCGGGATCGGCGGTGAGCTGCCCGAACGTGGCGCCCTTGGGGCACACGAAGCCGTGGCTGAAGACATGCTCACGGTCGCCGCGGGCCGCGGTGATCCGGTCGCCGGTCACGGTCAGCTCGAGTCCGCAGGCTGCCTCGCAGAGCGGGCAGGTCCGGTATGCCGTTCGCGTCGGGTCGGCCATGGCGCCACCAGCCTTTCGGTCCGTTTCCGCATCCTGCCACGCCGGGGCGCTTGTCCGGGCCGATCGGATCGACCACCATCCGTGGCATGTGGAGAGTCGCCGGCCGCGCGCTGGCCGTATTTGTGCTGATTGCTGGTTCTTTCGCTGTCGCCCCACCGGCCCAGGCCGCACCCGTGCCGCCGCCGGGCCGCATCGCCGAGGACCCGATCGCCCACGACCCGACGATCATCAAGCAGGGCCGGTACTACTACAGCTTCATCACCGGCGACATCGCCACCCGCACCTACCTGCCGATGCGCCGGTCGGCCGACCTCAGGAACTGGACCGACCTGGGCGTCGTGTTCAGCACCGCGCCGGCCTGGATCACCGCGGAACTCGGGGTCACGCCGGGCGACTTCTGGGCGCCGGACATCACGTATTTCGGCGGCAAATACCACCTGTACTACGCGGCCTCGTCGTTCGGCACCAACAACTCGGTGATCGGCCTGGCCACCAACGACACGCTCGACCCGGCCAGCCCGCGCTACCGCTGGGTGGACCAGGGACTGGTGCTGCGGTCGTCGACGCCGGACAACTTCAACGCCATCGACCCCGAGGTGGTGCTCGACGGCGGCCAGGCGTGGCTCGCGTTCGGCTCGTTCTGGGACGGCATCAAGATGCGCAAGCTGGACCGGCGCACCGGCAAGCCGGACCCGGCCGACACCACGCTGTACTCGCTGGCCTCGCGCGGCGGCGCCTCGATCGAGAACCCCGCGATCGTGAAGCGCGGCGGCTACTACTACCTGTTCGTGAGCTTCGACTTCTGCTGCCGCGGCGTCAACAGCGACTACCGGGTGGCGGTCGGCCGCTCGTCGTCGTTGACCGGCCCCTACCTGGACCGGGCCGGGGTGCCGATGCTGTCCGGCGGCGGCACCGAGTTGCTGCGCGGCTACCACGAGTTCCGCGGCACCGGCGGCGGCGACGTGATCGGAAACGACTACTTCGCACACCATTACTACGACCTCTACGACGAGGCGCTGCCCAAGCTCTCGGTGCGGCCGATCTCGTGGTCCCGGGGCTGGCCGTCGCTCCGCGATCCGCTGTCCGGCAGCCGCGCGGTGGGCCACGGTCCCGCGTACGTGACCCTGGTGAACCGGGCCGACGGCAGCGTGGTCTCGAACTCCACCTGCGGCTACGAGGGCGCCGACATCCGCCTCGAAGCGCCCACCGGCGGGCCGTGCGAGCAGTGGCGCCCGGACGAGCGCGGCGACGGCTGGGTCAGCCTCGGCAACAAACACAGCAACAAGGTCGCCGAGGTGGCCGCCTGCATCGACGCCGACGGTGCCCGGGTCGCCCAGTGGGGCTGGCTCAACAACAACTGCCAGCAGTTCCGGTTCCTACCGGCCGTCGCCGGCTGGCACACCGTGGAGAGCCGGCTCAACGGCAAGGTGTTGCAGGGCGCCGACTGCGGGGGAGCGGGGACGGCGGTGCAGACCATGGCTCCGTCCGGCGCCGCCTGCCAGCAGTTCCGCGTCCAGCCGGTTGGCGAGGTGCTGCTCGCCGACCAGGGCGGGCGGCTCGTGCTGGACGGCTGCGGCCGGACCGCGGCGAACCGCCCGTACCGCGGCGGCGACTGCCAGACCTGGCAGTTCCGGCACGTGGCGGACGGCTTCTACCGGATCGTCAACGGCCGGACCGGTCGCGCCCTGGACGGCACGCAGTGGCGGATCGAGACGATCCCGGCCGGCGGCCACCGGCTGGTGTCGCGGGCCGGCGACGCGCGGGTGGTGAACCTGGAAACACCGTGAGTCATGGCGTATACATCGATGGTCGTAACTACCAAGGAGACCATTGATGAATCGCTGGAAGGTCCTGTCCGCCGCCGCCTCCGTGGTGGCCACGCTCGGCGTGGCCGCCGCGGCGGCGCCGGCCCAGGCCGGAGCGTCCGGGTGTAACCGCCCGGGCGTGCTGTTCTGCGAGAACTTCGACCGCCTGCCAACCGGCGGGGCGAGCAGCCTGGACTGGGGCATCGACACCCGGAACGGGACGCTCACCGTCGAGCGGCAGCGGCGCACCAACGTGTTGCACGTGCGGACCCTCGACAACGGGCGGGCGTTCCTCAAGGTGGACGACTTCGCCGCGCCCGGCAACCGGTTCTTCGGCCGGATCCGGCTGCGCGTCGACGCGTTCCCGACCGCGCCGGACTGGGCGCACTACACCCTGGTCGAGGCCACCGGCTCGGGCAGCAGCGAGGTCGTCCGGCCGATCGGCGGCCAGTATGTGCCGAACCTCGGCAAGAACCTGTGGGGGATCGGCGCGGACGGCGGCCCGACCGGTGACTGGACCAACTGGCGCGAGTCGGCGCCGGTCAGCGAGGACACCTGGCAGTGCTTCGAGTGGCAGATGGACGGCAACGGCAACCAGGTCGCCGTCTGGATCGACGGGGTGGCCAACCCGGAGCTGACCGCCTCGACCGACTCGCACGGCGGCAACCAGGTGCCGTTCGTGCTGCCCACCGTGAACACCGTCAAGATCGGCTGGCAGCTGTACCAGGGCGGCACGACGCCGGGTCAGTTCGACCTGTGGATCGACGACGTCGTGCTCTCCTCGCAGCGCGTCGGCTGCTAGTGGGCGCGCAATACGCCGTCCGGCTCATGGCCGGGCGGCGTGTTGCGGTCAGCCTGCGGAGAACCGCTTACGGATCACGACGGTTCTGCCCTGTTCGTCGGTCGTTGTCTGGTGGGTGGCGCCCGGCGGCAGCTCCGTCCCCTCCGGTACCGCTTCACCGCGTTCGATCAGATCCGCTGTGTACCGGCGCTTTTCGGCCTCCTCGCGAAGGGCGGCGTCGTCACCTTCGGTGTTTTCCATCGTCAGGTCATACCCGGGCACCGCAGGCGAACAACCGGCGTTCGAGACGGAATTCGTCGCCGTTCTCGATGATCTTGTGGGTGTAGTGCCGGGGGTGCGGCCCCTCGGTGTGCTCCTGGGCCGGCGTGGCCACCTGGTCGCGGCGGAAAAGGTCCTCGACGTACGAGTTGCCGACCAGGTCCGGAGGGCTCGCGTCGGCCGAGCCGGCCTCGGGCGCCGCGCCGGCCACCGCGAATCTGGTCCTGTTGGCGGGCAGGATGAACGACAGCGGCCGATCGAGCCCGAATTCCGCACCATCCACGCTGTGCGCAGTCAACTCGGGTTCCTCCGCGTCCCCGAAAAGCCCGACACTGCGTCCGTCGAGATCCCCTTCCTCGAGGCCGGCCGCCTCCCGCGGGGAGAGGATGCCGTGCCTGATGAACGCGCGGCGCAGTGAATTGCCGTACCGCCCGTCATGCGCCACCCGGTCCTCGGCGATCAGGTGGGCGGCCAGTTGCGCGTAGTAGGCCGGAACAATCGGTGCGGTGGTCACCGCGGCCACGAGAAGTTGCCCCGCGATCCGTGCCGCCTCCAGCAGCGCATCGGGACCCTGCGAATCCTGATCCTGGAAGATGCCACCGAGCGCGCGGAAGAAAGCGCCGGTGAAGACCCTCGAGAAGGAATGCGACTCCCGGGAAAGGGCGGCGGCGGGCGCCTCGGTCGGCAGGGTCAGCGGGTTCTGATAGAAGAAGTTGTTGGCGGCGTTCCGCATGCAGTCCGCCTCCACACTCGCGGGCCGTCGCTGGCGGATGGCCCACGCCATCTGCTCGGCCAGCCGGGACACCTGAGACGACCCGGACACCCGCCCGCTCGTCTCGGCGATCACCGCGGTGCGCATGGTCGGCAGCGTGAGGTGCGTGAGAATGGCGCTGATGTCACCGAACGACTCGTGAAAGCCGTCGGTCTCGGCACTCGCCACACTCCACAGCTGAGGCCGGATGGCGTCCAGCACGGCATGCCCGACTTCGTGGGCAACCACATCGGGGCTCTCCCCGGAGTACACGGTGATTCCGTTGGTGGTGTGATGCCAGAACGAGACGCCCTCGCGGTCGTAGAAGGCGTTGAGGTTGTCGCCGGCATCGAGCGTGGCGAGCAGCGCCGGCCCGACCTGGGACTGCCATTTCGTGCCCGGGGCAAGCAGCGGACCCCAGAAGTCCGCCGTGCGCCGGAGCACCTCGGCCAGATTCCAGTACCGGAATTCGACGGTGCCCGGCTGGCCGCCGTCCGGCAGTTGCGGCCCGCGGATACCCACCGGCAACGGGGTGCGCCCCAGCTCCGGCTCGGGCCGCAGAATCGGCCTGCGCGTCGTGGGCGGCACCCCCGGATCGTTCTCCCAGCTGAGGACTCCGGAGGTACTCCGGGCCAGCGGTTCGGCGACCTTTGGCCCGGCCCCGACTTGACTGCTCACATCTGCCCCCGATGATCGGTGATCACGCTCTTCCGGAGTATGCGGGCGTGATTTCGACCGGTGGCGGCGGTTCGGATTTTATGGACCGGTCCGGTGACATCGCGGGGGTGACGCCGCCCGGCCATGAGCCGGGCGGCGTGCCGAACTACCGGCAATACCTCCAGGGCTGCCAGTCGTCGTCACCCGACAGGTAGTCCTCGCGGGTGAAGTCGCGGGCCTGGGCCGGGGTCAGCTGCGGACGGTTCTCGTTCACGGCGGCTCCCGGCCCGGTGTTCCGGTACTCGAAGAACCGCGCCTCCTGCCACGGGAAGCCGCCCATCTCGGTCCACGGCGCCGTCTTGATGTGCGCGCCCAGGTGCGAGTCCCGGATGACCACCTGGGCGATCGCCCGGACGTCGCCGCCCGGGTGCCACGGCCGGCCCAGGTGCACGCTGTCCGCGGCGGCGTCGCTGGTGAACCGGCTGCGGGTGAACAGGAAGCCGTGCGGGTTGTCGTCGCTGGTGCTGGCGGCGGTGACGTAGCCGTTGTTGGCCGGCGTGCCCCGGTCGCTCGAGAAGATCTCGCAGTCCTCGAACACCGCGGTGCCCCGGCCGTAGATGAAGTCCACGTCGCCCTCGACGTAGCAGTCGTGCAGGTAGACCCGGCTGACCACGTCCCGGTTCGGGCTGTCCGGCTTGAACGTGTCCTGGTCGGCCACGAACCGGGTGCCGTCGAAGATGGCCCGGTCGCCGACCGTGCGCACGGCCAGCGCCTGGCTCGGCGTGACGGTCTCGTCGTACGAGTTCAGCAGGGTGAGGTTGCGGACCGTGACGTCGTCGCCGAGCACCGAGAACGTCGGACTGCCGGCCGAGCCCCAGGTGCCGCCGTAGAACTTCTCGGCGCCGGCGGCCAGGTCGTAGTCGACCACCACGTCGGCCGGCGTCCTGCCGGCGCCCACGATGGTGACGCCGGACATGTCCTGCCAGACCTTCACGATCTCGCGGTAGTGGCCGGGCTTGACCACGATGGTGACCGGGCCCCGGCGGTCCCGGGTGGCGCCGAGCGCGGCCATCAGGCTGGCGTAGTCGCCGGTGCCGTCCAGCGCCACCGTGATGACGCGGCCCAGCGGCTTGCTGCGGGCCGGCTGCGGGCCGGCCTGCGCGCGGATCAGCGCCGGCACCGCGGCGGCCGGGTCGGCCTGGTACGCGTACGCGGCCGCCGGGTCGAACGCCGCCCCGACCGCGTCGCGCCGGCCGGACGTACCGCTGAAGATGTTGCCCCGCTCGACCAGTTCGGACGCCGGGTCCTTGGCGATCAGCGGGTCGACGACCCGCTCGAAGTAGCTGTTCTCGACGACCACCTTGGCAGCGTTGCGGCTCATCGTGCCGTAGTGGCCGATGTTCTGCAGGTAGTTGTTGTAGAAGTGCGCGGCCGCGGTGTTGTCCACGCTCCAGTTGCGCTGGAACGTGTTGCGGATCCAGTTGTGGTGCGCGGTGAACTTGGTGAGCACGTTGGCGGTCCAGCCGATGCCCAGCGCCTTGTTCGAGTCGCCGATGACGCTCCAGGACAACGTCACGTAGTCGCTGTCCTTGCGCAGGTCGATCGCGCCGTCGCCGACCCGCTCGATCTTGACGTGGTCGATCCACACGTGGTGCGAGGTGTCGATCCGCAGGCCGTCGTTGTCGTTGGTGGAGTCCTTGCCGTCCCAGTCGCCGGCCAGGTACGAGTCCCGGATGGTCAGGTTGCGGACGATGACGTTGTGCACCTGGTTCAGGTAGAAGCCGCCGCCGACCAGCTCCGCACCCGGCCCGGCGCCGATGATGGTCTTGTCCGAGCCGACCGGGATCATGTCGCCGAACGGCGTGACCGAGATCGAGCCGCGCACCCGGATCACCAGCGGCTCCGCCGCGATCGCGGACGCCTTGAGGTCGGCCAGCGTGCTGACCGTGACAACCTTGCCGCCGGCGCCGCCGGTGGTGGTCTCGACGCCGTTGCCGGCGACCGCGGCGAACCCGACCGGGCCGTCGGTCCAGCCGGGTGGCGCGGCCTCCGCGGCGCTGGCCGTTGCCGGCACGAGCAGGACGGTGGCGGCGAGGACGGCCGCCAGTATTCGTGAGGCGTGCATGCGCAATCCCTCGACTTGTTTTGGTTGCGTCCGGCACGCCCTACCGGTTCTTGCCCCCGCAGACCCTTCCTTGCCGAGGCCCAGCAGGTCAAGACCGCGCACCACATTGATTGACGGACTTGACTGGCCGGCCCCGGGTTAGGTAAAAGTCTGTAACAAAGTGCGGCACGCCCACCGCTCGACCCGAACGGAACCTCGACAAAAATGCGCATTCTGCTCGTCGGTGACTCGACGGTGACCGACGACGCCGGCTGGGGCCCTGGCTTCCGGGCCCGGCTGGCACCCACCGTGGAATGCCACAACCACGCCCAAGGCGGTCGCAGTTCGAAGAGCTACCGCGACGAAGGCTGGTGGACCGCGGCGCTCGCGGTCCCGGCCGACTACGTCTTCCTGCAGTTCGGCCACAACGACCAGCCGGGCAAGGGCCCGGACCGGGAGACCGACCCGGACACGTCGTTCGCCGCCAACATGGCCGGGTACGTGTCCGACGTGCGCGCCCGCGGCCGTTCCCCGGTGCTGGTGACGTCGCTGACCCGGCGCACCTTCTCCGGCGGCGAACTGCACGACACTCTGGGCCCGTACGCGCATGCCACCCGGCGCGTCGCGGCCGAGTTGCGGGTGCCGCTCGTCGACCTCCACGCGGCCAGCACCGCGCTGTGCGTCGCGCTCGGCGAGGACGGCTGCGCCGGGTTCTCGCCGGACGGCACCGACATGACCCATCTGAACGCCGAAGGAGCGCTCCGCTTCGGCGGCCTGGTCGCCGACCTGGCCCGCGACGTGGTAGCCGGGCTGCGATCCCATCTGAACCGAGAGGCGGCACCGCGGTGCTGAAGAAAGCTCTGCTCGTCCTCACCGTGGCCGCGCTCGCGGCCACTCCACTCGCCGGACCGGCCACCGCCGGTGGCGGCCGGGACGTCGGCCGGGAGATCCTGGGCCCGAACGACGGCTGGGGCTCCGCCGAGGGCGGCGTCACCGGCGGCTCGGCCGCGACCCGCGAGAACGTGTTCGTGGTGCGCAACCGCAACGAACTGGCCGCCGCGGTGGCCGGTACCCAGCCCAAGATCGTGATCGTGGCGGGCCGCTTCAACGCCAACGTCGACGAGAACGGCCAGCCGCTCGGTTGCGCCGACTACGCCGCCGACGGCTACGACTTCGACGCGTACGTGCGAACCTATGATCCGGCGGTGTGGACCGGCGCGCCGACCGGCCCGCTCGAGACGGCCCGCCTGGCGTCGAACGCCAACCAGGGCAAGCGCGTGAAGATCACGGTCGGCTCGAACACCACCCTGATCGGCCGCCCCGGCGCGGCCATCACCGGCGCGCAGATCGACATCGAGTCGGCGGAGAACGTGATCGTGCGCCACCTGACGCTGCGCGACGCGTACACCTGCTTCCCCGGCTGGAACGGCGACGCCTGGAAGACCGAGTGGGACAACCTGGTGGTGAGCCGTTCCCGGCACGTGTGGATCGACCACGTGACGATCAACGACGGCGACAGCCCCGACGCGGCCGAGCCGATCGTGTTCGGCCAGCACCTGCTGCGCCACGACGGCCTGCTCGACATCGTCCGCGGCAGCGACCTGGTCACCGTGTCGTGGAGCAGGTTCACCGGCCACGACAAGTCGCTGCTGTGGGGCAACGGCGACACCGCCACCGGCGACATCGGCAAGCTGCGCATCACCATGCACCACAGCGAACTCACCAACCTCGTCCAGCGCGGCCCGCGGGTCCGCTTCGGCCAGGTGCACGTCTACAACAACCTGTACCGCTCGACCGCCGACTCCGGCTTCCTCTACTCGTGGGGCGTCGGCGTCCAGTCCAAGCTGTACGCCGAGAACAACGCGTTCCGCCTCGACCGCACCTTCCCGGCGTCCCAGATCATCACCGCGTTCGGCGGCACCGCCATCCACGCCACCGGCACGTTGCTGAACGGCCGCCCGGTGGACGCCCTGGCCGAGTACAACGCGGTGCACGACCCGGACCTGAGCTCGGACGTCGGCTGGACCCCGACCCTGCACACCCGGATCGACCCGACGTGGCGGGTGCCGGCCCTGGTCCAGGCGAACGCCGGAGCCCGCTAGAGCTTCCACGGTTTGCCTAAAGTACGACACCGCCGGCGTACCAGACGGCGAGCAGCAGAACGACAGTGGGCAGCGTCGGCGGCAACAGCGCCGCCGGCGCGGACCGCAGCAATCTCCGGTCGCGCCGGTGGTTGTCGGGCAGCCACTCCAGGACGACGGTGCCGTGCTTGCCGAGGGCCACAGCGGCGGCGATCCAGATGGCGGCGTAGTAGACGAGGCGTAGCGGGGTGAGTTCGGTGACGCCCATCAGGGCCCAGGCCGCCGCCATCCCGAACAGGGCGAACATGCCGTTCTGGAAGGTATCCCGGCGCAGCTCCCGCCGGCCCAGCCGGTAGGCAATGGTCAGGGCGAGGACGGCCATGGCGGCGGCCAGCCAGGCCCGCCAGCGCAGCACGGTGTCGGCGGTGTCCGGCAGCGCGGGAAAGTCGGGGTTCTCGATAAAGTTGGGTCGCGGCGAGGCCGGCGTCAGAGCGGGCGCGACAAACCGGCATCCGCCCGCCCGAGGTGAGGGCGAGGTCGACGCAGTATCTGGCGACAAATCCGATTTATCCGGCAGAGTGGGCGGCGGGGGATTTGTCGCCCGGGGCAGTGACACCGGCTGGGCTGCGGGCGGCTGGACTGCGGGCGGCTGGACTGCGGGCGGCTGGACTGCGGGTGGCTGGGCTGCGGGCGGGCGGGCTGCGGGTGGCTGGGCTGCGGGCGGCTGGGCTGCGGGCGGCTGGGCTGCGGGCGGCTGGGCTGCGGGCGGGCGGGCTGCGGGCGGGCTGACCGCGGGGGGCTGGGCTGCGAGCGGGCGGGTCGGGAGCGGGCGGGTCGGGAGCGGCAGCTTGAGCGGGGGCATGGAGAACGTCGGCACCGGCCTCGTCGGCAGTGGGACGTCGAGCAGGCCGCCGCCCGGCGGGCAGCTCAGCAACTGGTGCCACGGGGGGCGGGTGTAGGGCAGCGGCGGGTTCGGCACCGTCGGGCGTTCGGTCGTGTGGACCCGTTCCTCCTTCGGCACCGCCAGGCCGGCCGTGAAGGCCGCCGACAGCGCGAACACCGCGCCGGCCGCCGCCAGGCACTCCAGCACGATCTTGGCGGGCCGGGGTGCGTCGAAAGCGTCCGCGGCGCGGGGGACCGGCGGCAGCGGCACCCGGCCGGCGCCGGCGGTCAGCGATGCGGCGAAGGCGCGCAACCGGTCGGTGCGGCCGTCCCGGAAGTCCAGCCACTGGAAGCGGTGCAGTTCCTCGGCCTCGGCCGGCAGCCGCACCCCGCAGGCCAGCACCGCGATCGCCCGGCCGCCGCGCAGCGCGGGCGCCAGATGGGTCCAGCCGATGGCGTTGCTGACCAGGACCAGACGCAGATCGGCGTCCTCGGCCACAACCTCGACGCCGGCCGTGCGAAAGGCCGATGCCACCTCGGCGGCGATCAGCGCGTCGGCAGGGGCGTGCTCGACCTGCACCGAGCGGGGCGTGGCCGGTGCGGCCGGTGCGGTCAGGTGATCCGTGGCGTCCAGGCGGGCCAGCAGGCGGTGCGGGCCCTCGCCGGGTGGCAGCCAGCGCAGCACCGTGGCGGAGCGGTGCAGCAGGAGCAGGGCCGTCACATTCAAGAGCAACAAAGGCAACAGCACCAGCACGTACGGTTCGGTCCGGTCGCCGCTGATCGAGAGCTGGTTGATCACCGAGCTGCCGTGGTTGACGGCCGAGATGAGCGACGCGTAGCCGCCCCAGACGACGAACAGTAGCGGGACAGCGCCGTACAGCGGGACGGACAGCGTGACAAAACGGGCGCACGCGGTCAGGAAGCCGGTCAGCGGGCGCAGCAGCCAGCCCGCGTAGAACAGGCCGGCCAGCGCCATCGCGGTGGTCGCCAGCACGTGCGCGGGCGGTACCGGCAGGTCGAGGTCGAGCGCGGCCACGGTGACCAGGCCCAGGGCGGCCAGCACGTTGGCGGCCAGGGCGGTGGCCACCAGCAGTACGGCGGCCGGCCAGCGACTCCAGCGCCGCGCCGGGGGCGGATCGTCGCCGCGCAGCACACCGGCCAGCCGCCGGGTGCCGGCGGCGAACCGGCGGCGCAGCTCGACCCGGGGCGCCGCTGCCAGGTCCGGCGGCAGGGGCGTGCCCCGGACCACCGCCACCACCACCGGGATGCCGCCGTCCCGGGCCCGGCGCCATTCCCGTTCCACGTACGCCGAGGCCAGCGCGTCCTTCGAGGCCACCAGCACCAGCGCCTCGGCGTCGTCGACCGCCCGGTTGAGCGCGGCGTCCCAATCCGTGCCGGGCACCAGGCGCTCGACGTCGAACCACGGGTCCAGCCCGGCGGCGGCCAGGCCGGCCGTCAGCTGGCGCGCGGCGTAGAACTGCCGGCGCGAGTAGCTGACGAAGACGTGTCCCATCCGTCCATTGTGTGCGGTGCGGTCCAGGCGGGTGCTCGACGGTTGCATTCGCGTCGCCGCAGTCCTCAGGAGTGCGGCTGTGTGGCCGATCTCTCTGGGCGTGATGCGGTGGGCGGACTCTGAAGCGCGCGTTGCCGGGCATATGGCCCGGCAGGTGCACCTGAACCTGTGGGTGTTCGCCGCGCTCAGCGCTATGGGTTTGATCCGGTGCGAGCTGGCCTGGCCGGACTCGTACCGCTGGGCCCTGATTCCGCTCGGTGCCGCGGTGGCCGGCCTGGCGGCCGCCACCCGGTTGCCGTGGAACCGGCTGGCCGCGAGCCGATGGACCATGCCGGTGCTGGCCGTGAACTACGCGTCCGCGATCGGTTGCCTGTTCCTGTACTGCCTGGTCGATCCGGACGCCGAGATCATGTTCCCGACCGGCGCCATGGTGATCACGGTCGCCGCGGCCAGCACCACCGGAGCCCGGGCCAGCCTGGCCATCGGCGCTGTGGCGCTGGCCGGCTATCTGACGCTGGCCGCGGTCCGCCCGATGGCCAACATGACCCTGGGTCTGTCGGTGGTCGCCGTCATGGCCGTGGTGATCGGCCTCTGCGCCCGGACCGCCCACAACCGGCGGCTCCAGCAGGCGCAGCGCGACGCCGCCGAGCGCCGGGCCGCGGCCCTGCTGGAGAACGGCTCGGACGCGGTGCTGGCCATCGCCGGCGACCGGGTGCAGTACGTCAGCGCGTCGGTGCACCGGATCCTCGGCCACGGCAACGCCAACCTCAGCGTCGAGGACCTGGCCGCCATGACCCACCCGGACGAGCTGGACCTGGTGCGCGAGTGGGTGGCGAAGCTGAGCGCCGGCGGCCCCGGCCACACGGTCCGCCTGGAGTCGCGCACCAAGCACGCCGACGGCCACTACATCGACACCGAGGTCACCGGAACCAACCACCTCGACGATCCGGACATCGGGGCCATCATCCTGACGATCCGCGACGTGAGCACCCAGAAGGCGCTGCGCAGCGAGCTGACCCGGCAGGCGTTCGAGGACCCGGTCACCGGCCTGCCGAACCGCTCGCTGCTGCGCGACCGGGCCGAGACGGCGGTACGCCGCCACCTGCGCGAGGCCGGCCGGGTGTCGCTGCTGCTGGTCGATCTGGACGACTTCAAGAAGGTCAACGACACGCTCGGGCACATGGCCGGCGACGACTTCCTGCGCGCCGTGGCCCGCCACATGGCCGAGGTGGTGCGCCCGTCCGACACGCTCGCCCGGCTCGGCGGCGACGAGTTCGCCGTGCTGGTCGAGGGCCTCGACGACATGGAACTGCACGCCATGGCGCAGCGACTGCTGGAGGCGGTCAAGCTCCCGGTCCGGATCGGCAACACCGAGCTGGTCGGCAGCGCGAGCGTCGGCATCGCCACCGTGAAGGCCGGCGAGGTGGGCGACGGCGACGCCGCCGAGGAACTGCTGCGCGACGCCGACCTGGCCATGTACGCGGCCAAGGCCACCGGCCGGGACCGGGTAGCCGTCTTCGAGGAGTCCATGTACGCGGACGCGGTCGCCGAGGCCGAGACCCGCGCCGAGCTGGAACGGGCTGTCGAGAACGACGAGTTCGTGGTCAACTACCAGCCCATCGTCGACCTGCCCTCGGGCCGGCTGATCGGGGTGGAGGCGCTGGTCCGGTGGCAGCACCCGACCCGTGGACTGCTCGGCCCCAACGAGTTCATCGCGCACACCGAGCGCACCGGCCTGATCGTCCCGATCGGCGCCCGGGTGCTGCGGGTCGCCTGCAGCCAGGTCGCGGCCTGGCACCGGGAGATCCCGGCTGCCGACCGGATCCGGGTCAGCATCAACCTGTCGGCCCGGCAGTTCCAGGAGCCGGGCCTGCTCGACACGGTCCGCGAGGTGCTGCACGACACCGGCATCGCGCCCGAGCGGGTGGTCCTGGAGATCACCGAGTCGCTGCTCATGCACGACGTGGACGCCACCGTGGTCACCCTCAACGAGCTGCGCGCGATGGGCGTCCGGATCGCGATCGACGACTTCGGCACCGGCTACTCGTCGCTGTCCTACCTCCGCCGGTTCCCGATCGACATTCTCAAGATCGACAAGGCGTTCATCGACGGCATCACCGCGAACGCCGAGGACGCCACCCTGGCCGAGGCCGTGGTGGGCCTGGGCCGGGCGCTGCGCCTGCAGACCGTGGCCGAGGGCATCGAGCACGCCGACCAGAAGTCGATCCTGTCCGATCTGGGCTGCACGTACGGGCAGGGCTACCTGTTCGCCCGGCCGGGCACGGCCGACGAGATCACCGTGATGGTCCGCGAGGCGTACGAGTGAGCGCGCTGAGCCGGCGGTTGTCGGCGGCGGCCCGGCTGCGCCCGGTCGAGGACGACCACGACGCCGAGTACTGGTCCCGGCAGATCCAGGTCGGCGGCTGGGTGGCGGTCGGCATCACGCTGTTCGGCTGCCTGCGCATCGCGGCCGACTGGGAGCCGATGCTGAAGTGGTGGGCCTGGCCGTGCTTCGCCGCCGCCCTGCTCCAGGCGGCCATCACCCGTCTGCCCTGGGCCCGCCTGGTGCGCCGGCCCGGCGTACGGGAAGCCTTGATCTTGTGGTGGATCTTGGAAATTCCGGTGCTCCTGGCCTTCAGCCGGGTGGACGCCCGGGGCGAGGCTCTCTACCTGCCCGGCGCGTTGCTGATCATCAAGACCGCGGCGGCCCTGTACCCACCACGCTGGGTGATCGCACTGGGCGCGGTCGGCCTCACCGGTTACGCCGCGTTGCAGGTCGGGCCGAACCCGCCCGGGCTGTCCTTCACCATCGGCATGACGCTGCTGCTGGCCGCCGTGGTGGCGTTCAGCGCCCGGACCGCGGCCAACCGCTGGCACCAGGACGACCTGCGGCGCACCGCCGAACGGCGCACCGACATCCTGTTGCGCAACGCCTCGGACGCGATCCTCGGGGTGGAGGCCGACGGCACCGTGCGCTACACCGGCCCGTCGGTGCGCGGCCTGCTCGGCTACGAACCGGACCGGCTCGACCGCCTGGTGCACCCGGACCACGTGCGGCTGGCCGGTGACTGGCTGCGCGCCCTGATCCAGGCCCCCGACCAGGCCCCGTCCCGGTGCGAGATGATGCTGCGCCGCGACGACGGCTCCTACCTGTACGTCGAGGCGATCGGCGCGGCACAGAGCGAGGACCCGGAACTGGGCGCCGCGGTGCTGAGCCTGCGCGACGTGTCGGCGAACCGGGAACTCCAGGACGAGCTGACCCGGCGCGCGTTCACCGACCCGCTCACCGGGCTGGCCAACCGCGCCCACTTCGACGAGCGCCTGACCCGCACGCTGGACCGGGTGCGCGAGGGCGAGGCCGGTGCGGCCCTGCTGCTCATCGACCTGGACGGGTTCAAGGAGATCAACGACTCGCTCGGCCACGCGGCCGGCGACGAAGTCCTGGTCGCCACCGCCCGGCGGCTGGAGCGGCGCCTTCGGCCCGGCGACACGCTGGCCCGGCTCGGCGGCGACGAGTTCGTGATGCTGATCGAGGGCCTGGACGACCGCGGCGCCGCGGCGCTGGCCGGCGCGCTGACCGAGGCCGGAAACGAGCCGCTCGAGGCCGGCGGCCAGCGGGTGCGCTGCGGCATGAGCGTCGGCACCGCCACGGTCCGCTCCGGCGACCGCCGCACCACCGGCGGCGGCCTGATGCGCGACGCCGACATGGCGATGTACCGCGCCAAGCGGCACAATCGGGCGGGCGTCTGACCCGGGATGTCGAGAACGTGCGGCCGGTTCCGTCCCAGGGGTAGAAGCGGCCCACGGAGGGCCGCGTACCGAACCGAAAGGACCGCCGTCATGGCCGTCGCCGACGATCTCGACCGCGCCACCGACTCCACCTGGGACTGGGTGGCCGAGCACACCCGCACATACCTGGCCTCGGGCGGCACCGAGGGACACGAGTCGAACGGCGTGCACACCCTGGTGCTCGCCACCACCGGACGCCGGTCCGGCCAGGCGCGCCGCACCTGCCTGATCTACGGCACCTCGGGCGACGACTTCGTTGTCGTCGCCTCCAAGGGCGGCGCCGACCAGCACCCGGCGTGGTTCAAAAACCTCGAGGAGGACCCGAGCGCCGGGGTGCAGGCCGGCACCCGCCGGTTCACCGCCCGGGCCCGGGTCGCCTCCCCGGCCGAACGCGAGGCGCTCTGGCCGCAGATGGCCCGCATCTTCCCGCTGTACGAGGAGTACGCCCGGAAGACCGAGCGGGTGATCCCGATCGTTCTGCTCACCCCGCAGGACTGACGTTCCGGCGGGCCGGTGGTCAGGCTCCCAGGGCGCGGAGCTGGGGAAGCGCCGCCAACAGAGGTGGCCGGCTGGTGTTGCGGGTGGCCGCGTTCTCGGCCTGCGCGCGGACCGGCTCGGCCGGGGCGTAGACCCACGTGGACTGACCCCAGTCGTCGTTGTAGGCGGTGCATTCCCACCATTTCTCGCGCGGCGTGCCGGGTTCCTTGTTGCCCTTCTTCACGCAGTCCGTGGGGGTGAGCTTCGCGACCACCGTCTCGTAGGAGCGGATCTGGTCCTGGACGACGAGGCTGATGCCGTTGACCAGACCGGCCCGGCCGCGGGCGGCGATCACGATCGCGAACAGGGCCGGCAGGACGCGGCCGATGTCGTCGACCGCCTGCGGGGTCTGCACCGCGGTGGCGTACGCGGTGGCCAGCGTGGCGCAACCGGTCGCGCTCTGCGCCCACAGCTGCAGCACGGTCCGGCTCATGGTGTCGATGTCGGTGAACTCGATGGTGTGCTGCCGCGCGCAGGCCTGCACGTCGGCCGCGGCGATCCGGTCGGTGTGGGCGATGATGTCGTTCTTCGCGTCCTCGACCGCGGCGATGATCCGGTCCACGGCCGCCTGCAGCGCGGCGTCGTCGGAGCCGCCGCCGGAGAGCAGGTGCCCAGCGGCCGCGATGGCGAGGCTGGTCCAGTCGACCACGACCACCGCCGACGCGGGAGTGGTGGTCGGCAGCACCGTCGCGACGGACAGGCCGGCGGCGATCAGGCAGTTCCGCAGTTGTCTGCGCATGACGGTCTCCTACTGTCCCAGTTCTTGGAGGGTGCGCCTGGCCACCAGCCACCCGGAGTCCTTGGCGGCCTCGGCCTTGAGGTCGTCCAGCTCGGCCGCGCTGAGTTCCCGGGTCTCGGTGACCTTGGTGCTCTTCTCGTCGTTGGCCGCTGTGCACTGGTGCACGTACCGGGGCGGGGCGGTGCCGTGCACCGGGACGGAGGTGCACTTCGGTTCCAGGTCCTTCACGACGTCGCCGATGAGCTTGTGGTAGTCGGCCTGTGCCTTGGCCTTGGCCGCGTTGAGGCCGGCGTCGGTAGTCAGCGTCAGCAGGGTCGAGTAGAGGCTCTGCCCGGCCAGGGCGATCTGGTCCTTCGCCTTGTCGCTGCTGACCCCGTAGTACTTCTCATAGGCGTTGGCCGCCTGACCGGCGAGTTCCAGCCGCACGTACTGCGCCAGCCAGACCTCGTTCTCCCGGGTGACCTCGTAGTCGGCCAGGGCGTACGACACCCCGCGCAGGTGCCCCATCACCTCGCGGGCCTCGAGGCCGTCGATGTGGCCGATCACCGCGTTCTCGGTCTCGGTGATCGCGCCGGTCAGCAGGCGGACGAACTGCACGGCCTGATCGGGGGTGATGGAGCCCGCCTTGTAGATGTTCCAGGCGAGCAGCGCCAGGTCGATGACCTTGTCGGCCGCCCCGTCGGCGGCGCGGGCCGGTGGTGCGGTGCCGGTGAGGAGCATGGCTAGCGCGAGCGTCGCCGCCACCATGCCCTGTCGAAGTCTTCGCATGGCCGGAGTCTCGCGGTGCCGCGCCGCGGGTGTCTTCGTGAACGGGACGCAAACCGGCCGCGCGGTTTGTCAATCGGCGTAGTGCTGCACGGCAAGCGTCCGCGCTACCGTCGCACTCAGCAGCCGGACGCCGGCGGTGGAACCGGGGTCGACCCCGGTGACGTCGCGCACCCGGCGCAGCCGGTAGTCCAGCGTGCGCGGGTGGATGTGCAACGCCGCGGCGGTGGTGGCCCGGTTCATGTCGCTGGCGTAGTAGGCGCGCAGGGTGGCCACCAGGTCCGGGCCGGTGGCGAGCGCCTTGGCGTAGGCGCGCAGCCACCCGTCGACCGCCGGGGAGCGCGCCAGCGCCATCTCGACGAACAGGTCGGCGATCCCGGGCAGCCGGTCCGGCCGGTCCTGCGGCGGCGCCACCCGGCTCGCCTCCCGGGCCCAGGCGAGCGTCTCGGACAACCCGCCCACCGGCCCCTCGGCGCAGCCGATCCCGCACGGGCCGCCGATCAGCGCCGTGGCGCGGCGTACCCGGTCGATGATCGTCGGTGGCGGGTCGGTGGCGGGTGTCAGCACGACCGCCTCGTCGGCGGCGAGCCAGGTCACCGGTATCCGGTCGGCGGCCAGCGCCGCCACCACCTCGCCCTGGGTCTCCGGCGGCACCCGCCGGGCCGTGCGCAGGACCGTGAGGTGGTACTGCCGGCAGCGCTGCAGGCCGGTGACGAACGGTTCCACCGGCTCGTCCGCCAGCAACGCGCGGGCCAGGAGCTCCAGGCGGGTGGACAGCACCCGTGCGGTGCCCACGCCGTGGGTGTAGCCGCGCAGGTAGGCGCTCCGCGCGCGGACGCCCTGCGCACCCAGCCAGCCGACGATCCGCAGCAGGTCGGTGACGTCCTCGGGGCGGGCCAGGTCGTGCACCTCGCGCACCATCATCGCCGTGTGCAGGCCGAGCACCTGCTGCTGGGAGGGCACCGAGAGCCCGATCTCGGCGCGCTGCCGGCCGACCGCGGCGATGCCGGCCAGGTCCGGCCCGGTGAGCGGCTGCTCGGCCGCGGCGAGGTCGAGCGACCGGCGCCGGATGAAGACCGCGAAGTCGAACATGCCGAGCGGGGCGGCGGCGCCGGCCGGCATCGCCTGGTATTCACCGACCTCGCTGGTGAACGTGGTGACCGCGCGCCGCGCGTTGACCTCGACCCGCTCGCGCAACGCGTTGAACAGTGCACTCATCGATGCGGCTCCTCCCGTCGCAGCCACTTCGAGGCAGTGACCACTGTGGATGGGGCCTCGTCAGATTACACGGGCAGGGTGCGCAGTTGCGGCAAAGCGTCCATCGCGATCCGGCGGCTGGTGTTGCGGGTGGCGTCGGCGTCCACCGCGGCCCGGTTCAGCGGGCCGTGGATCATCCGTCCCAGGTGGTACGCCTCGTAGTCGTGCCCGACGTCGCCGTTGTACGCCGTGCAGGTGTAGTGGATCTCGGTGAGCACCGGCCGGCCCCGGTCGTCGTACTCGGTCCAGCGCTGCTCGTCGCAGGCCGGCTGGAGCTTGACCACGAGCGTCTCGTAGCTGCGGATCTGGTCGCGCACCAGCAGGTCGATGCCGTTGATCAGCCCGGCCCGGGCACGGGCGGCGATCGCGATCGCGAAGATCTGGGCGACCGCGAAGCCGATCGCGTCGACGTGCGCCTTGGTCTGCACGGCCTCCACGAACGCGGTGGCCTGTGCCGCGCAGCTGGTGGCGCTCTGCGCCCACAGCTGCAGCACGGTCCGGCTCATGTTGTCGAGGTCGCTGAACTCGATGGTGTGGGTGCGGGCGCAGGCCTTGACCTCGGCGCTGGCCAGCCGGTCGATCTGGTCGAGAATGTTGCGTTCGGACGCCTCGACCGCGGCGATGATCTCGCGGACCGCGGCGTCCAGGCCGGACGACGAACCGCCGCCGCTGTTGAGCGCCGCACTGGCCACCGCAACGATCGCGCTGACCCAGTCGAAGGCCATGATGCTCACGTCGCCGCGGGCCGGCGGCGGGGCTTTGGCGGCCGCCGGCCGGGCGGCCCCGGCCACTGCCACCGCGATCACCAGGGCACCCGCGGTGAGCCCACGCAGCAGTTTCACGCGCATGGCGACACCTCCTCTCCGATGCTCGGCGGGCGGTTGTCGCCCACCGCGGACAGGCTGTCAGGGCATCGACACCGCTGTCTTCGTCATCGGTGACAAGCCGGGTGCCGGCCGGTACCGCGGAAACTGTCACATCTGACAACCGGTGTCTTCACTGATTCGAACGTGGTGCACGCGGCCGGAAGCTGGCCCGATGAGATTCCTGATCGGATTCGTGGTGCTGTGGGCGGTGCTGGCCGGCACCGCCGCGCTCGACCCGTCCGCGCGCTGGGGGCCGGTGGTCCTGGCCGCGGTGCTGGTGGCCTCGGTGGCCGTCTCGGTGCTGCTGTACCGCACCCCGGTCCGCGAGGCGGTACGCGCGCTGGGCCTGGGCCGGCCGACCGGCCGCTCGCTGCTGGCCGCGGCGGTGGTCTCGCTGCTGGTGGTCCTCGTGTTCCCGGTGACCGCCGCGCTCAGCGGCGCCACGATCCCGCTGGTGGCGGACTGGCCGTGGGCCCTGATCGGCGTCTTCACGCTGCACGGGCTGGCCGAGGAGATGGTCTGGCGCGGGTACGCGTTCCGCCGGCTCGCCGAGGGCCGCCGGTTCTGGCCGGCGGTGGCGTTGACCATGCCCCTGATCGCGGTCACCCACATCCCGATCGTGCTCGCCTCGGGCCCGGTGGTCGGCGGCGGCGCGATGATCGTCGCGGCCGTCACGTCGATCGCGTTCAGCAAGCTCTACGTGCTGGGCGGCGGCACCCTGTGGGCGCCGGGCATACTGCACGCCGCCATCGACAGCTTCAAGCTCGTGGTGCTGCCGGCCGCGGCGCTGGCGATCTACCCGTACCTGATCATCGGGTTCAGCATCGTCGTCCCGCTGCTGGTGCTGTTCGTGCCGGATCCGGCCACCGCCGGCCGTGCCGGGTGGCAGCCTCGAACGCCGCGCCGATCTGCAGGGTCAGCAGATCCGACCGGGGCCGGGTGACGATCTGGAGGCCGACCGGCAGGCCCGCCGGGGTGAAGCCGGCCGGCACGGACAGGGCCGGTGCGCCCAGCACGGTGACCAGGTAGCAGGAGCGCATCCAGTCCAGATAGGTGTGCTGCGGCTCGCCGGCCACCCGGTACGGGTACTCCCAGCCGACCGGGAACGGCGGCACCTGGCTGACCGGGGCGAGCAGCGCGTCGTACCGGTCGAAGAAGTCCAGCCCGGCCTGCCAGACCCGGGCCCGCGCCTGCTCGGCCCGGGAGAGGTCGTCGCGGGTGAGCCGGCGGCCGTCCTCGATGTTGCCGGCCAGGGTGGCCTTGAAGGCGGCCGGGTGGGCGTCGTAGTCGGCGCCGAACCCGTTGGCGAACTGATGCGCGCGCAGCGTCCGGAACACGAACCCGGCCTCGGACAGGTCGGGTCCGGCCTCCTCGACGTGGCAGCCCATGCCGGTGAACACCGGCTCGGCCGCGGCCAGCACCGCGAGCACCTCGGGGTCGACGGGCAGGCCGCCGAGAGTGGGCGAATACCCGATCCGCAGCCCGGTGAGGTCGCGGTCCAGATCGGCGTGGAACGGCGCGTCCAGGGCGATGGGGGAGCGCGGGTCCGGACCGGCCATCACCGAGAGCAGCAGCGCCACGTCGGCGACCGTGCGGGCCAGCGGGCCGGGCGTGGCCAGCGTGTCCCACGGCGCGTCGGCGGGCCACACCGGCACCCGGCCCGGGGTCGGGCGGAAACCGGTCACGTTGCAGAACGACGCCGGGTTGCGCAGCGAGCCGCCCATGTCGCTGCCGTCGGCGATCGGCTGCATCCCGGTGGCGAGCGCGGCCGCCGCGCCGCCGCTGCTGCCGCCGGCCGAACGGTCCAGGTCGTACGGGTTGCGGGTGGCGCCGAAGACCGGGTTGAAGGTGTGCGAGCCGGCCGCGAACTCGGGCACGTTGGTCTTGCCGATCCGGATCGCTCCGGCCCGCTCGATCCGCGTCACGCACAGCGTGTCCCGGTCCGGGACGTGCTCGGCGTAGAGCGGGGAGCCGAAGGTGGTCCGCATCCCGCGGGTGAGGTGGGTGTCCTTGAACGCGATCGGCAGGCCGTGCAGCAGCCCGGCCTCGGCGCCCGCGGCGAGTCGTTCGTCGGCCTCGGCGGCGGCCCGCAGCGCCCCGTCCGGATCGAGCGTGACGATGGCGTTGACCCGCGGGTTCACCGCGGCGATCCGGTCCAGGTGCGCGGCCACCACCTCGCGTGCCGACACCTCGCGGCGGCGCAGCTGGGCGGCCAGGTCGGTGGCGTCCGCCCGCCAGAGTTCGCCGGTCATTCGTCGCGCAGCAGGCTGAGGTCGAAACTCAGATCGCGGAAGGGGCTGGCCAGCCCGGCGGCCGCCGCCCGTTCCGGGTCGTCCACCTCAGGCACCTCGCGCACCAGGCTGTCCTTGACCCCGAAGACCGCATCCGAGTCCAGGTACGGGCTGTCCGCCACGAACACGTGCGTGGTCACCGGCCGGAACCCCGGCGCGGAGACGATGAAGTGCAGGTGGGCCGGCCGGTACGGGTGCCGTCCGGTGGCCCCGAGCAACTGGCCCACCGGACCGTCCGCGGGGATCGGGTAGTAGCGCGGCACCACCGAGGTGAACCAGTACCGGCCGTCCGCGTCCGCCGTGAACAGCCCGCGCAGGTTCCGGGCCGGTTGGACATCCGGCTGCTGGACGTCGTAGAAGCCGTCGTCGTTGGCCTGCCACACGTCGACCTGCGCGCCCGGGACCGGCTCGCCGTCCGGGCCGGTGACCCGCCCGGACACCAGGCACGGGGTGCCCTTGCCGTCCAGCGCGATGGTGTCGCCCAGGGCGCGGGGCGGCGACTCGACCACGTGGAACGGGCCCAGCACCGTGGACTCGGTCGCGGTGCCGCCGGTGCGATGGTTGATCGACTCGACCAGCATGGACACCCCGAGCACGTCGGAGAGCAGGATGAACTCCTGCCGGACGGTGTCGCAAGCCTGGCCGGTGCGGGTGAGGAAGTCGATCGCCGCGGCCCACTCCGGCTCGGTGAGCTCGACCTCCTTGACGAGCGCGTGCAGGTGCCGGACCAGCGCGCCCATCACCTCGCGCAGCCGCGGGTCGGGCGTCTGGGCGAAGCTGGCCGCGACCACCTCCGCCGACCGCCGCTCGCTGAAGAGTTCCATGCTGGGCATCCCAGCACGCGGCGGCGGCCGGCGCGAGGGTTTACCGGCTCAGGGCGAACCGGCTCTTCTTCTTGTTGCGGCCGAACGTGCCCTGCAGCGTGTCCGCGCCGCGGGTCAGCAGCCGGGTACCGCGGCTCGGGCCGCGCTTCGCCTCGATGCGCTGGCTGAGCTTGCGCGCCCCGGCCGCGGCCAGCGGGATCGCGATGGCGGCGATGGCGTACCGCTTGATCAGGGTGAACAGCATGTCCGGACCTCCGAGCATTGATGCTTTGTCCGGATTCGCATACCCACCAGGCGGGGTCGCTACACCCCCGGACTCACCGGGACCTGCTCGCCGACCAGCACGTCGCCGACGGCGCGGCGGGGCGTCGGGTGTCCCGGCGTGCCGTAGCCGAAGCGGATGGTGAGCTGCGGGAAGCCGGTCCGGCTCAGCGAACGGCGGAGCTGGTCGCGGGCCGCCGGCACCTCGATCGGCTGGCTGATCATCGACGTGTCCAGGCCCGCCGCGGTCGCGGTGAGCAGCACCTTGGCCAGCGCCTGGCCGGCCACCACCTGGTCGAGCGGCCGGTCGCCGGACACGCCCAGGATGCCGATCAGCGGCTCCGGTTCGTAGTCCCGGCCGGGGGCCCGCTGCCGGTCGCTGAACAGGCGTTGCGGCAGCAGGTCCTGCGGCTCGCCGACCGGGGCGCCGGCCTGGCTGGGCACGCCGTCGGGGGCCGCGTCGGCGTGCGTCCAGGTGACCATCTCGGCCTGGTAGCGGGCGTCCCGGCGGAGCACCCGGTCGGCGCTCTGGGCGATCTCGGCGAACCCGCTGAGGGCGGTCATCCCGACCAGCAGGTCGAGCCAGGCGGCCTCGCTGCGGGCGGCGTCGATCAGCCGGGCGCGGACCGCGGCGGGCACCGGTTCGGGCCGGAACGGGGTGCGGTTGCTGTGCCGGCGCGGGACGGCCGCGTACAGGTCCTGCTCGGCATAGGTGGGCGGCCTCCCAGCCGCGGGGGTCAGCCGGGCCACGACGTCGGGTGCGGGCAGCAGGTGTACGGCGGGCGGCCGGCCACCGGCGGTCAGGGCGAGCCGGGCCTGGAACGCGGCGGCGCCCCCGGCCAGCCGGGCGGCCCAACCGGCGCGGTCGGCGACGGGGAGCTGCCGGTGCGGGTCGAGCAGGACCTCGATTGCGCCGTCGCGCAGCCGGAACAGCCACGGCTGGCTGTTGTGCAGTGACGGCGCGCGGACGCCGGCCGCGGCCGCGAGCCGCAGGTCCGCCTCGTCATAGCCGGTCACGACGGCCTCCCTGGTTCGATCCCGATTTCAGTACGTGATGGTGATGACGTCGCGCGGGTCGCGGCGCGGCGCCGGGGGCGGCAGCGGGGTGCCGGCCGGCAGGTGCCCGATCCGGACCACCAGGAACGGCTCGCCGACGCCGGCCAGCAGGCCGCGGAGCAGCTGCCGGGGCCAGGCGACCTCGACCGCGTCGCTGAGCGGCGCGGTGGCCAGGCCGTCGGAGGTGGCGCGCAGCAGCAGCGCGGACAACGCCTCGCCGCCGCTGAGCAGGTCGGCCGGGTGGTCGCCGGTGCCGAACAGGACCACGTATGCGGCGCCCCGGTCGTGCCCGGCGCCGGCGGTCAGGCCCGCGGTGCCGTCCGGGGCGTAGTCGCGCAGCGGCACCCGGCGCGGCTCGGGCTGCACCGCGGTCGCGGCGGGCACGCCGTCGCCGATGAAGTCCGGCCGGTCGGTCCAGTGGTGCAGGTCGGCGCGGTAGGCCGGGTCGTCCAGCTCGGCGGCGCCGGCCAGGTCGGCCGAGACCGCGAGGGCGCCCATCTGGTCGGAGCGCACGGTGTGCAGGTACGCGCCCTCGCGCTCGACGAGGCGGCGCAGCTCGGACAGCTCGTCCTCGCCGACCGGCCGGTCGTCGAAGGCGCGCCGGTCGGTGCGCCGTCGGGTGATCGCGTCGGCCAGCCGCTGGGCCTCGGGGTCCACCGGTACCGCGGGGCCCAGCGTGATCCGGGCGAGCAGGTGTGGCCGGGCCGGGTCGGGCAGGCGCTCGACCGTGGCGGCCCGGCCGGCCGAGGCCAGCGTGACGCGGGCGTGGTGCAGCGCGGCGCCGCAGCTCAGCAGCAGCAACCGGCCCTCGGCGTCGATGCTGTCCACCCGGCGCTCCGGGTCTGCGGCCAGCTCCATCACGTCGCCCTCGATCCGCCAGCTCCACGGCTGGGTGTTGAAGACCGACGGGGCGTGCTGGGCGGCGCGGGCGGCCTGCTCGAGAACTGTCATGCCTCCACGATGCGTCCGCACCGGGGTGGCCGAGCAGGGCCGAAAGTCCCGGGTTTCAGGTGGCCAGGGGTGCGCGCCAGGTCACCAGCGTGCCGGAGCCGTCGGCGGCCGGGCCCAGCTCGAACGTGCCGCCCAGGTCGTGCGCCCGCTCACCCATGTTGACCACGCCGCCGCGGGCCATCGCCGGGTCGGTGCCGACCCCGTCGTCCTCGACGCTGAGCAGCACCTCGCCGTCGCCGACCCGCACCGTCACCCGGGCACTGCCGGCCCGGGCGTGCCGGGCCACGTTCGACAGC